>JAESII010000005.1:0-158236 GCA_016756725.1 Synergistaceae bacterium
TCGACGAGCTGAAGCGGGTTCTTCGGGTCGGCATGGGCCCCTGTCAGGGCCGCGGCTGCCGGGACATCATCCTCAAGGAGATCTCCCGCGCCAAGGGAGTCCCCTACGAGGAGGTCCCCCCGGGGACCTTCCGGCCCCCCGCAAAGCCCGTCAAGATCGGTCTTGTCGCCGCCGCTGCCGAAAAGTAGAACGACCCTGTTCCCGTCTTACCCGGAAGCCCTGGCCTCCGGGTAAGACTTTCTCGTCAGAAGGGAGAAGGAGGCAGATCATGGAGATCACCGGACTGGTAGCCGTTGTCGATACCCACACGGGAGGTGAGCCGACGCGGCTCATCATCGGAGGAGCGCCCCTGCTGAAGGGGGAGACGATGGGGGAGAAGTGGCTCGATCTCAAGGAGAACCACGACGATTTCCGCGTCCTCGCCATGTGTGAGCCCCGCGGGCACGGCGACATGTTCGGCGCTCTCCTGACACCTCCCTGCCGGAAGGAGGCCCATTTCGGCGTCATCTTCATGGACTCCGGCGGCAGCCTTTCCATGTGCGGCCACGGCTCGATCGGCCTGGCCCGGACGGCCGTCGAGCTGGGCTGGATCGCCAAGGTCGAACCCTACACGGAGGTCGTCTTCGACACCGTCGCCGGGCTGGTCCACATGAAGGTGGAGGTCTCAGGCGGCCAGGTCGGCGAAGTCGAGCTGGGCAACGTTCCGGCCTTCGTCTATGAGCGGGACGTCGAGGTCTTCGTCCCCTCCCTGGGACGGAAGATTCATCTGGACATCTCCTTCGGCGGCAACTTCTTCGCCATCGTCCCCGCCGGCCAGCTCGACCTCACCCTCGGTTCCGACGAGGTGCCCTTCCTGACCCGGCTGGGGCTTGAGATCCGCCAGGTCGTCAACGAGACCGTGGCGGTTCGCCATCCCCTGGAGCCGGCCATCGACACGGTGGAGCTGACCGAATTCAGCCTCGAGCGTCCCGGCCTGCCGACGCGGAACATCGTCGTCTTCGGCCAGGGCTCGGTGGACCGATCGCCCTGCGGGACGGGAACCTGCGCCAAAATGGCCCTCCTCGCCGCCAAGGGCAAGCTCGCTCCCGGCGAGACCTTCCTCCACGAAGGGGTCACGGGGAGCCTCTTCAAGGGCTCCGTCTCGGTGGGGCCCAAGGTGGGTGACTTCGAGACGGTCCTGCCCCTGGTGCGGGGACGGTCCTGGGTGACGGGCTTCAACTTCCTCGTCCGCCAGCCTCAAGACGACGTGGGTCCCGGATTCCTCCTCAAGCGCTGAACAGGCCTGACGCCCTGGCGGGACCGAGAGGTCCCGCTTTTTTTCGTCCTGCCGCCATGGCTTATACTTGTAATCGCAAAGAGTGGTTACCCCTATCCGTAATGTCCTGATCGGGCCCCGATCGTTGCTGCGGGAGATCAGGATGACGAAAAGAAGGACGCCCTTTCTCAAGGAGGTAGTTAATGGAAAAGAGAAAAAAGGAAGATCCGAGAACAGCCCGCCCCCGCCCCCCCTTTGACGATCCCCGCCGGTCCGCGATGGAGATGCTCCGCTGGGCCCGCCCCCTGCTGACGGACGACGAGGTCCGACAGTCGGAAGGCCTGGCTCGAGCCTTTCTGGACGGAGCCGGTCCCCCTCTCCAGGAGGAGCTGAACCGCCTCCGCCGCCAGACGGATGATGTCATCCTCGACGAGGTCCCCTACTGGGAGGGGTGGTACCTCTCCTGCCGCGAGCCCCTGCCCGTTCACGTCAATCCCTTCTACCTCCTCGACGAAGCCGCTCTGCCCGCCGAAGAGGACCGGTGCCGCCTGGCGGCCCGGCTCGCCCTGGCGGCCGCTTCCTTCTGCCTCGACATCGACCGGGGCCAGGTCGAGCCGGACCGGTTCCGGGAAGAAACGCTCTGCATGGTGCCCTACGGCAAGCTCTTCCGCTGCTCCCGGGGCGCCTTTCCCGTCCGGGACCGCCAGATCCTGGGAGAAGCCTCCTCCCTTGAAGGGCGGAGTGCCGTCGTCTTCGCCGGCGGCCGCCCCTTCCTGCTGGAGCTGATCTCGCCCGACGGCGCCCTGCGCGACCTGGACGAGACGGCGGCACACCTGCGGTCTCTCGTGGCCGGAGGAACGGCCGAAGCTCTCCCGCTGGGCCTCATGACCTGCCTTGACCGGGAGAGAGCCGCCGCCTTCCGAAAAGAGTTCACCGCCGCCTCTTCGGAGAACGTCGCCGCCCTGAAGGCCATCGAGGGGGCCCTTTTCGCGCTCCGCCTCGACGGTCCCTGCGGGCCCTCCCTGGACGAGAGGGCCCGTCATTTCCTCTTCGACGAGGGGCAAAACGGCTGGTACGAGAAATCCTTCCAGATCATCGTCACCGCCGACGGAGCGGCGGGACTCAACTTCGAGCACTCCCTCCGTGACGGGACCTACCTGGGCCGGCTCGTGAAGGAGCTGCTCGCCCGTTCATCCCGTCCCGGAGGAGAGGGCCGTCTTCCCCTGGGTCCCAGACCGATCCCCTATGTCCTCGATGACGGCCTGAAAGGAGAGCTCGCCAGGGCGGAGTGGGCCTGCCGCGACCTTTCGGCCCGGCGTCGTCAGAGGCTCTACCGCTTCGATACCTTCGGCCGGGAGCGGGTGAAGGCGGGATGCCTCAGTCCCGACGCCTTTGTCCAGATCGCCTTTCTCGTCGCCCAGAGGGCCCTCTGGAGAGAGTGGCGGAGCGTCTACGAGTCGGTGCAGATGCGCCGCTTCCGCCTGGGCCGGACCGAGGGAACGCGCCCCCTGACGGACGAGGCGGCCGCCTTCGTCAGGGCCTTCCGCGGCGGCGGGGGGCGGGAGGAGTTGGTGGGCCTCCTTCTGGCCTCAGGCGAGGCCCACCGGAGGCGCATCGATCAGTGTCTCGACGGGCGCGGCGTCGAGGGGCACCTGGGGCTGCTGAAGCGGATCTGGGAGCTCCGGGGCGAGGCCCTGGGGCTGGACCGGCCGACCCTCTTCGACAGCCCGGCCTGGCTCAAGCTGACGTCCAACTTCTTCTCCTCCAGCACGACGGCCGGCGTGGGGCTCACCCTGGCCGGGTACGGTCCCGTCCAGATCGGGGGGCTGGGGCTGCGCTACCTCTCGCGGCCCGATCATTTCCTCTTCCACGTCTCCTCCTGGGCCGAAGAGGACAAAGGGGAGGGCTTCGTCGAAGCCCTCGACGAAGCCCTCCCTGTCCTGGGGTCTCTCCTGAAATGAGGTCCTTCAGCTAGAAGTGGTGGAGGTCCAGTTCATTCTCCTTCTTTCGGCCCTTTCCCGGCACGCCCAGGGAGAGGGCCATTTTCGCCTCCGTCCAACGGGCCAGCCTGACGAAGGGCAGACCCAGTAGGAGATAGATCGCGGCCACGACGAGGCCCGTCCCGAAGTAGTCGTAATAGGTCGTCGCCAGCTGGCCGTAGGCTTTCGTCAGATCGACGAGGGTGATGACGGAGACGAGGGACGAGTCCTTGAGGAGGGAGATGAAGTCGTTCGTCACCGGCGGAAGGACGAGGCGCACCGCCTGAGGGACGACGACGTGGTGCAGGGCCTGGTTCCGGGTCATCCCCAGGCCCAGGGCGGCCTCCATCTGTCCCTTCGGGACCGAGAGCAGCCCGGCGCGGTAGATTTCGGCCTCGTAGGCGGCGTAGTTCAGGCCCAGGCCGAGGGCTCCGGCCGTGAAGGGGTCGAGGCGGATGCCCACGTTGGGCAGCCCGTAGAAGATGAAGAAAAGCTGAATCAGCACCGGCGTTCCCCGGATCGTCTCGACGTAGAGCATGGAGAGCGTCGACAGCGGTTTGGGGCCGAAGACGCGAAGCAGGGCCAGCACCAGACCGAGGACGATGGCCAGGACCATGGAGGCCAGGGAGACCTTCATCGTCGTCAGGGCGGCCCGTCCCAGGGTAGGCAGGAAGGAGAGGTAGCGGTTGAGCCGGTCCTTCCAGGTGAGTTCGGGCTGAAGGTCGGCGACCCAGCGGGTGTACATGACCGGCTCCGTCCGGGCCGGCCCGTAGTCCTCCAGGGCCCGGGCCGTGAGGGGGTTCCAGAGATTCCACCGCTCCAGGATGGTTCGGAGCTCGCCGCTGTCGCGCAATTCCAGCAGGGCCCCGTTGACGGCCCGGAGGAGTTCCTCCTCGCCCTTGCGGACGGCGATGCCGTATTCGATGCGGCCGATTTCGGGGCCGACGAACTTGACCTCCCTCATGGGGCCACCGTAGTAGAGGGCGATGGGGGCGTCAAAGAGGGTCGCCTCGAGGCGGCCGTTGACGAGGTCGCTGTAGGCGTTCACCTCGTCCTCGTAGGTGCGGATCTCGACGCCGCCCACCGATTCGAGGACGAACTGGGAGTAGGACTGCTTCAGCGTCCCCACGATCCGTCCCCGGCAGTCTTCGAGGTCGTTGATGTCGAAGTTGTCCCGCCGGACGCCGAGCTGAAGGTAGGTGACGTAGTAGGGCATGGAGAAATCGACGACGTCGCGGTGCTCCGGCGTGATCTCCAGGCCGTCGATGGAAATGTCGTAGAGATGCCGTTCCAGGCCGGGGATGAGGTTGTCCCACCCGTTCTGGACGAAGCGTGGCTCGAGACCCATCTTCTCGGCCAGGGCCTCGACGATCTCGACCTCGTAGCCGATGAGGCTGTCCAGGTCCCGGGGGTCCTGGAACATGTAGGGGGCGCCCCCCTCGGTGTCTCCTCCCCAGGCGAGGATGCCGGACTCGGCCGTCATGGCCGAACTCGGCAGGGCCAAAAGGAGGAGGAGGGTCAGCGCCGTCGCCAGGCGCCTCACGGGAGGACCCCCACGAGGTGGCGCAGGAAATCGCGGGTCCGCTCGTTCCGCGGTGCCGTGAACATCTCGTCGCCGTCGGCGACCTCGACGATCTCGCCCCGGTCCATGAAGACGACGTAGTCCGAGGCCTCGCGGGCGAAACGCATCTCGTGAGTCACGATGACCTGGGTCATCCCCTCGTCGTCGAGGTCCTTCATGACCTGGAGCACTTCGCCGACCAGCTCGGGGTCGAGGGCCGACGTGGGTTCGTCGTAGAGCATGACCCGAGGCGACATGGCCAGGGCCCGGGCGATGGCCGCCCGCTGGGCCTGACCCCCCGAAAGGGTCACGGGATAGCGGTGGGCGTAGCCTTCGAGGCCGACCTTGCCGAGAAGTCTCAGGGCTTCATTTCGGGCCTCTTCCCGGCCGCAGCCTTTGACGACGACAGGAGCGAGCATGACGTTTTCCAGAACCGTCTTGTGGGGGAAGAGATTGAAGCCCTGAAAGACGATGCCCACCTCCTTGCGCAGTTCGTGGGTGGCCTCCATGAAGGCCCGCCCGGGTCGTTCCTCCGGCGACGTCCGCGTGAGGGTCACGTCGCCGATGGAGACCGTCCCCGAATCGAGGATCTCCAGCCCGTTGAGGCAGCGGAGAAAGGTCGACTTCACGCAGCCCGAGGGGCCGATGATGGAGACGAGGTCTCCCTCCCGGATGTCGATGCTGACGCCGACGAGGACGTCTTCGTCGTCAAAGCTCTTGCGGAGGTCTCTGACGGTGATGAGGGCTTTGCCCCGTTCTTCCAATTCCGTCTCATCTCCCTTCGAGGATCGTGATGGGTCGTTTCTTTTGCGCCGCTCCAGTATGACAAAAAGCGTCCTCCAGTGAAAGGCTCGCTCTCGGTTGTGGGAACGGGAAGGGCAGGGCATAATGGAAGGGCGGCATCGGCCTTCGCCGGAAGGCGTACGGGCGGTGTCCCGAAAAGACCGGGAGGAGGGATTTCGTGAAATACAAAGGACCGAGGGGCGGTCGCTACGTAGCCAGGCGCAGACGTTCCGTCCTGCCTCTGCTTCTTCTCGTCCTTCTCCTCGGGGGGACGGGCTATCTGGCCTATTCCCTTTTTGGCGGCCCATCCCGTCCTGGCGAGGGGGAAAAGAAGGTCTCCGCCCCGGCCGAGGCCAAGGAGGTCATCGCCTCCCTGCCTCAGGGCGTGGCCGAAGAAAGCCGTTGGGTCCGAATCGACAAGAGCGCCTATCGCCTCGACTATCTCGACGGCCGGGAGATCGTCGCCTCCTTCCCCGTCGCCTTGGGACTCGTTTCGGGCGACAAGGTGAAGCGTGGCGACTGCCGAACGCCGGAGGGGCTTTTCGAGATTGAGCAGGTCCAGGACTCGAGCTGGTGGACCCATGACTTCGGCGACGGGAAAGGGCCCGTCGAGGGCGCCTACGGCCCCTGGTTCATCCGTCTCAAGACGGGCTGGCAGGGGATCGGCATCCACGGCACCCATGATCCGGCTTCGATCGGGACGTCCGTCACGGAAGGCTGCATCCGCCTCCTCAACGAGAACGTCCAGTGGCTCAAGGATCACATCGAGCTGGGCATGAAGGTCCTCATCGAGCCCTGACGGAGCGGACTGAAGAAGAAGAGGCGTGCCCTGGCGGCGCGCCTCTTCTTTGTTCCGTCTTCAGTTCTTTTCGCCGTCTTTTGCCTAGTCCTTGAAGTAGGTGCAGACGTACTCCATCATCTCCGAAACGCGGAGCTTGAAGCTGCTGTTGGCGGGGATCCCGAAGCTGTCGCCGGGGCCGAAGCTCTGCCACTGGTCCTTGCCGGGCAGGAGGACCTCCGTCTTGCCGGCGACCATCTCCATCAGCTCCCGGTCGGCCGTGCCGAACTCGTAGTCTCCGGGGAACATGACCCCCAGGGTCTTGCGCTCCCCGTCGGGCATGAAGATGGTGCGGCTCATGACCTTGCCTCCGTCGTAGATGTTGAGCTTCTTCAGGACGCTGACGCCTTCGAAACGGTCACTCACGGATGATCTCTCCCCTCGCGCGGAAAGGTTCAAGTGTTGCGCTCAAGTATGGAAAAGGAAGCCTGCATGAATCATCCTAAGCGATTGTCGTTTCTTTCGCAAGGATCATTCTTCGGCGACGGGCCGTTCGAAGGAGGAGCCCATCAGCTTCTTCCAGTCCACGTCGTCAGCGAGGAGGTCCGGACAGGTCGCCTCGGGGTAGAACCAGTGCCGTCCAAGCCCCTCAAGGATCTGGTACCATTCGTGGACGTCGGGGGCGACGACCTTTCCCGTCAGGCTGATCCGGCGCAGTTCGCGGTAGATGAGGGCCTTCATCTGGTTCTCGTCGAGGCAGGAGATGGATTTCTCGTAGAACTCGACGAGGTAGAAGTAGGTCAGCCCTCCCTGCTGGTAGAGGACCTGCTGCCATTTGGGCGGCACCTTGGAGGTCTCGGCGAGGCGGACCTTGTGACGGCTGCTCTTGCCGGCGGCCTTCCGGTTCAGGAGAAAGAGGATCGAATCGGGGTCGATGTGGCGCAGCTCCTCGTATTTTCTGATGAGCCCTTCGGCGATGGGCCGGTAGCGGTCGTTGCAGATTTCATAATCGAAAAGGTCTTCCAAGGCGATCCCTCCTGCCAAAAGTCTCACTGCCGGCATTATAAGCGAAAAGATCCTTATCCCGGCAGAGAGGGAGACAGGAAAGGGGGGCCTGCGGCCCCCCTGGATCGTTTTGCCGTCTATCAGCCGAAGAAGCTGAGGCAGAGCTTGGCGATGCCGTAGGTGGCCGCCGTGATCGATCCTGCCGAAGCGACGAAGGTGCCGAGAGCCTCTGTCGTTGCCGTCTGAGCGCGATTCTGAGTCATCTTTGGACGTATCCTCCTTAAAAAATCGGTGCTCCTTGGGGTGCCAGGGTGGCATTCTCTCTTGCTCGGCCATGAGAATAGCAGAATTGACGGAAATGACAAGTCATATCAGACGTTTTCATGCAATTTCGATCAATTCTCTTTTTCAGAATTTGTTCCTTCCCTCTGTCCTGTCCCTCAATCCTGGTTGGCCTGCCAGGGAGAAGGTCACGAAAGGTCTTTTGGAGTTGACCGAATTGTGCTATGATAAGCTCTGCTGAATTAAATCGTAATTGCTTTCCAGGGGTTGGGGAACCTGCAGCGACGGTCGTAGCCAGGCACCAGAGGGCGGCATTTTCCCTTGTTTGCGCGGATACCATGACGAGGAGGTCGAATTGCATGGAAGTTCTGAAGGTCTCAGCAAACTCTCAACCGAAGTCCGTAGCCGGTGCCATCGCAGCCGTACTCCGTGAGAAGGGGGCCGTCGAGGTCCAGTCCGTCGGAGCCGGAGCCGTCAATCAGTCCGTCAAGGCCATCGCCATCGCCCGAGGCTATGTCGCCCCCAACGGCATCGACCTGGTCTGTATCCCCGCCTTTGCCAAGATCGAAATCGACGGGGAGGAACGGACGGCCATCAAGTTCCAGCTCGAATCGCGCTAAGTCAGTCGTCAGACCGCTGCCTCAGGGGCGCAGGCCAAGGCTCTGTGCTCCTTTTTTGTGCTCTTTCGCTGGAGAAGAGGGCCCGTAACGTATATACTTTGCTCAGTCTCGATGGACAATTCCGACCGATCAGGGAGGTTCCTGGCATGGCAGAAATTACTGCACCACGGGGCGTGAAAGATGTGCTCCCCGGAGAATCGTGGAAATGGGCTTACGTGTTGGACCAGTTTCGTACCCTGGCAGAGGGTTTCGGCTTCAGTGAGGTCCATCTGCCCATCTTCGAGCACACCGAGCTCTTCTGCCGCGGCATCGGCGACACGACGGACGTCGTGGAGAAGGAGATGTACACCTTCGAGGACCGAGCCGGGCGGAGCCTGACGCTGAGGCCCGAGGCGACGGCCTCCATGGTGCGGTCCTATCTGGAAAACCGCATGGCTTCGGGACCGCAGCCGGTCAAACTCTGGTGCGCCGGTCCCATGTTCCGCTATGAGAGGCCCCAGAAGGGGCGGTACCGCCAGTTCTGGCAGCTTGACGTGGAGGTGCTCGGTTCCGTCAATCCCCTCGTCGACGTGGAGATCATCGAGCTTTCCCTCGAACTCTACCGCCGTCTGGGCATGGCGAACCTTGAGGTAGTCGTCAACTCCGTCGGCTGTCCCGCCTGCCGTCCCGCCTACCGCAAGGCCCTGCAGGACTACCTGCGACCCCATCTCGGCGAACTCTGCGGCAGCTGCAAGAGCCGTTTCGACCGCAATCCCCTGCGCATTCTGGACTGCAAGAACGAGACCTGCAAGGCCCTCACCGAAGGGGCTCCCGACGTGATGGACTCCCTCTGCGACGAGTGCCGCGACCACTTCGCCGCCGTCCGCAAGAGGCTTGACCTCCTCGGCGCCAGCACCCGCATCGACAAGCGCCTCGTCCGGGGGCTGGACTACTACACCAAGACGGCCTACGAGGTCCTTTCGGGGGATCTGGGAGCCCAGAACGCCGTCTGCGGCGGAGGGCGCTACGACAACCTGGCCGAATCGATCGGCGGTCCCCACGTGCCGGGCGTCGGCTTCGCCTCGGGCATTGAGCGCATCGTCCTGACGATGGAGCAGCAGGGCTGTTCCTTCGGCCGCGAGCCGTCGACAGACGTCTACGTCATCGCCGTCGACGGGGCCGCTTCCGACGAGGCGGTGAAGCTCCTCTACGCCCTCCGCCGCCAGGGCCTCCGGGCCGAGATGGACTATCAGGGCCGTTCCGTGAAGGCCCAGCTCAAGACGGCATCCCAGGCCGCCTTCGCCTGTTTCCTCGGCAGCGACGAGGTGGCCCGTTCCGTCGTGGCCGTCAAGGAGATGGCCACGGGAAATCAGGAAGAGCTCCTCTTCGACGGCGCCGCCGCGGCGATCCGGTCGAAGCTGGCCCGCCAGGAGGATCGTAGACCATGACCATAACCGAACGACAGTTTGACGCCTCCTGGGGCCGCACCGTCCACTGCGGCGCCGTCAGCGGAGACCTCGAGGGGACGACGGTCGTCCTCAACGGCTGGCTCCGGTGCCGCCGCGACCTGGGCGGCATCATCTTCCTCGAGGTCTGGGACCACAGCGGCACCGTCCAGGTCGTCCTCAATCCCGAGAGAAACCCGGCCGTCCACGAGAGGGCCAAGGCCCTGCGGAGCGAGTTTGTCCTGGCCCTGAAGGGGGTCGTCTCCCGTCGCCCCGAGGGGACGGAGAACGACGAGATTCCCACGGGCCTCTGGGAGGTCCTCGTCGACGACTTCCTCCTCCTCTCCCCGTCGGCGCCCCTGCCCTTCGAGATGGACAGCGCCGACGAGGTGGACGAGACGATCCGCCTCCGTCACCGCTACCTCGACCTCCGGCGGCCCCGGATGCAGGAGAACCTGCGGGTCCGTCACCGGGCCTCCCTCTACACGAGGACCTTCCTCGACGGTGAGGGCTTCATCGAGGTCGAGACGCCCATGCTGACCCGGTCGACGCCGGAAGGGGCCAGGGACTACCTCGTCCCGAGCCGGGTCAACCGAGGGGCTTTCTACGCCCTGCCCCAGTCGCCCCAGATCTTCAAGCAGATCCTCATGATCGGCGGCTGCGACCGCTATTTCCAGATCGCCCGCTGCTTCCGCGACGAGGATCTCCGCGCCGACCGACAGCCCGAGTTCACCCAGATCGACCTGGAGATGAGCTTCACCTCTGAGGAACAGATCATCGACCTGCTGGAGCGCTACACCTGCGGCCTCTGGCGGCAGATCGCCGGCTGCGTCCTGGCGAGCCCCTTCCCCCGCCTGACCTGGCGGGAGGCCATGGACCGCTACGGCAGCGACAAGCCGGATCTGAGGATCCCCTTCGCCCTCGTCGACGTCCGCGACGTCTTCGAGGGGACGGAGATCAAGGCCTTCGGGGCGGTCCTCGCCGGCGGCGGTGTGATCCGCGCCCTGCCCCTGCCCGGCGGGGCTTCCCTGTCGCGGAAGGAGATCGACGGCGTCAACGGCCGGGGCCAGGAGCTGGGCGCCCAGGGGCTGGCTCCCTTCCAGTTCCGTGACGGGCAGCTCAAGGGGCCCCTCGTCAAGTTCCTCGACGTGGAGCGCCAGAGCCGCCTCATCGAGACGGCGGGCCTCAAGGAGGGTGACGCCCTCTTCGTCATGGCCGACCCCTCCTGGCGCAAGACCTGCGAGGTCCTGGGCCAGCTCCGCCTCGAACTGGCCCGTTCCCGCGGCCTCGTCGACGAGAAGGCCTGGGCCTTCCTCTGGGTGACGGAGTTCCCCATGTTCGAGTGGGATGAGGAGGAGGAGCGCTGGGTGGCCGTTCACCATCCCTTCACGGCTCCCATGGCCGACGACCTGGACCGGCTCGAGACCGAGCCAGGCTCGGTCCGGAGCCGGGCCTACGACCTCGTCCTCAACGGGACGGAAGTGGGCGGCGGCTCGATCCGGATTCACGATCCCCGGGTGCAGGAGAAGGTCTTCGGGGCCTTGGGCTTCACGGCCGAGACGGCCCGGGAGCGCTTCGGTTTCCTCCTCGACGCCCTTTCCTTCGGGACGCCCCCTCACGGAGGACTGGCTCTTGGCTTTGACCGCCTCGTCATGCTTCTTTGCGGGGCCCGGTCGATCCGCGAGGTCATGGCCTTCCCCAAGAACCAGAGGGCCCAGTGCGTCATGTCCGGCGCTCCCGGAACCGTCGACGAGGCCCAGCTCCGCGAGCTGGCCGTCAAGGTCGACGACGAGCTTTAGGCAGGACCCTTTCCTGCAGGGAGCCCCGGTCCGGCCGGGGCCGACGAATAGAGAAAAAGGAGGAGATGGGCGATGGCGACGATCCGCTTTCTGGGGCATGCCGCTTTCCACATCGAGGGAGAGGGCCTGAAAGGGCTCATCGACCCCTTCCTGACGGGCAACCCTCAGGCCAGCGAGGGAGCCGACGGCTTCACCGACCTGAACTATATCTTCCTGACCCACGGCCATGGCGATCACCTGGGCGACACGGTCCAGATCGCCAAGAGGACGGGGGCCACGGTGGTGGCCAACTTCGAGCTCTGCCACTACCTGGAGACCAAGGGGCTCTCCTGCCACCCCATGCACATAGGCGGGCGCTGGGCCTTCCCCTTCGGCAGGGTCAAGATGACGCCGGCCTTCCACGGTTCGGGCATCTTCGAGGGTGATCAGGTGATCTACGGCGGCCTGGCCGGAGGCTTCCTCGTCGAGGTGGAGGGGAAGAAGATCTACCACGCCGGCGACACGGGGCTGACGAAGGAGATGGAGCTCCTCGCCGAGGAGGAGATTCAGGTGGCCCTCCTGCCCATCGGCGGCAACTTCGTCATGGACGAGACTGACGCCGCCCGGGCCGCAGCGATGATCCGGTCCGAGACGGTCGTGCCCATGCACTACGACACCTTCGACCTCGTCCGGGCCGACGCCGGCCGCTTCACGGAACTCGTCGGCGACGCCTCGCGCGTCGTCGTCCTCAAGCCGGGCCAGGAGCTGCGCTTCTAGGGGCCCTGTCTCCGTTTCACCGCCGGGGCGGACCCTTGAGGTCACCGCCCCGGCCTTTTTGACCGATGCAGCCCGAGGAGGGAACCCTTTGCGCATCTGCATGATCGGAACGGGCTACGTGGGCCTCGTCACGGGGGCCTGTCTGGCCGAAATGGGCAACGATGTCTGGTGCGTCGACGTCGACGAGGCCAAGATTGAGGGACTCCGTCAGGGGCGCATTCCCATCTACGAGCCCGGTCTGGAGACCATCGTGACCCGCAACGCCGAACAGGGGCGCCTCCGGTTCACGACGGACCTGGCCGAGGCCCTGGCCGAATCGCTTTTCGTCTTCATCGCCGTCGGGACGCCTCCCGACGGGGCGGGGGCGGCGGACCTGCGTTTCGTCTTCGACGTGGCCCGCCAGATCGGCTCCGCCATGGAGAGCTACAAGATCGTCGTCGCCAAGTCGACGGTTCCCGTGGGGACGACGGTGAAGATCAAGGAGACCATCGCCGAGGCCCTGGCGGGACGGGGCCGGAGCGATCTCGAGTTCGACGTCGCCTTCTGTCCCGAGTTCCTCAAGGAGGGTTCGGCCGTCGACGATTTCATGAAGCCCGACCGGATCGTCATCGGCACAGAGAATAACCGCACCGCCGAGCTGCTGAAGGAGCTTTTCAGCTTCTTCACCTTCCGGGAGGAGCGGATGTTTGCCATGTCCATCGCCTCGGCGGAGCTGACCAAATACGCCGCCAACGCAATGCTGGCGACGCGGATCAGCTTCATGAACGAGCTGGCCCGCTTCTGCGAGCGGGTAGGCGCCGACGTCACCGAGGTACGGCGCGGAATGGGAAGCGACGGCCGCATCGGTTCGGCCTTCCTCTACGCCGGCGTGGGCTACGGCGGCTCCTGCTTTCCCAAGGACGTGAAGGCCCTCGTCCACTCGGGCCGAGAGGCGGCCACGCCCTTTTCGATCCTCGAAGCCGTCGAGGCCGTCAACGACGGCCAGAGGGGCTGGTTCTTCGAGAAGATCCTCCGTCACTATGGGGGGAAGCTGGGGGGGAAGGACTTTGCCCTCTGGGGGCTGAGCTTCAAGCCCAACACGGACGACGTGAGGGAGGCGCCGGCGCTGGACCTGATCTGCCGCCTCCTCGAGGCGGGAGCCTCGGTGCGGGCCTACGACCCCGTGGCGGAGGAGAATGCCCGGAGGACCCTCGCCTCCTGTCCCGCCGTCGAAGGGGCCCTGGCCGAGGGGCGTCTCCGCTTCGGGCCCGACAACTACGAGGTGCTCCAGGGGGCCGACGCCCTCGTCCTTCTCACCGAGTGGCCTCTCTTCCGCAAGCCCGACTGGGAGCGGATCCGCTCCCTCCTGGCCGAGCCGGTCCTCTTCGACGGCCGCAACCAGTATGACCCGGCCCGGATGAAGGCCGCCGGTTTCGTCTATCACGCCGTGGGGCGGGCCTGACCGTCAGCTCTGAAGGGCCAGAGTCCCCGCCCGTCCCGGCAGGGTGCCCCGCCGCAGTTCGCGGCGGGGCGTTTTTTTTTGGTCCACGGCGGCGGCCAGGTCGGCCAGGGGGACGACGGCCAGGCCTTGATCGCGGCAGCGTCGGAGCAGATCGTCGAGGAGGGGGAGCTGTCTGAGCCCCTCCATTTCGGTGTGGATCGTGTGAACCGTGACGTCGCCGAAGGTAGCCATAAGACGGTCGTTGAAGTTGCCTTCGTCGGTGCCGTCGCGGCCGAGGAGCTCGTCCATGGTGGGCGTCGTCGTCGGGATCTGGAGGGTGGCGAAGGCCTCGCCGTCGATGACGGGGAAGAAGGGCTCCCGCCCCCGGACGTCGCTGCAGTAGGCGAGGTCCATCCGGTCCTGCACGTGGAGGCTCCTGGCGTTGGCCTGCCAGCCCGGCGCGGCGCAGGAGAGGGGAGGGCGGCCCAAAAGCTGTTCGAAAAGCTCCCGGGCCCGGAGGAACTCCTCCTCGATCCGGCCCTCGTCGAGGCGGTCCAGCTCGTCCTGCCACTTGACGTGATCCCAGGCGTGGATGCCGCACTCATGGCCCTCTCCGTCGGTTTTGACGACGAGGTCGGGCTCGGAGGGGACGATGAGGGGCGCCGGAAGGAGGGTGCCGTAGAGGAGGGTCCGTAGGCCGTAGGTGCTCACCGGGCCGGTTCTGCCCATCTTGGCGAGAAAGCCGGGCCGGAAGACGCGCCTGATGGCCTTGCCCGAGTTGTCGGGACCGAAGGAGAAGAAGAAGGAGGCCCGGACCCCGTGGCGGGCCAAAAGATCGAGAAGACGGGGCACGCCCTCCCGGTAGCCCCGGAGGGTGTCGACGTCGATCTTGAGGCCCAGGAATCGGGCCGTCATGGCCGGATCAGGGCCTCCACGGTGCGGCGCAGGGCCTCGTCGAGGGTCGTTTTCGGCTGCCAGCCGAGACGGCGCTCGATCTTTTCGATCGAGGGGACGCGGTCCTGCATGTCGTCGTAGCCGTTGCCGTAGTAGGTCTCGGCCGACTGGACGACGATCTGGGCCTGTCTGGCCCGTTCGGCCGTCTCGGGGAAGGTCTCGAGGATGGCCACCAGGTGGTCGACCAGTTCGCTGATGGAGCGGTTGTTGGCGGGGTTGCCGATGTTGAAGATCTGACCGTCCGCTCCCTCCTCGTCGGCGACGATGGCCAGCAGGGCCTCGATGCCGTCGCCGATCCAGGTGAAGCTCCGCCTCTGGCCGCCGCCGTTGACGAGGGTGACAGGCCGTCCTTCAAGGATGTCGAAGACGAACTGCGTCACCGAACGGGCCCGCCTCTCTCTGGCGTCGTCGAAGCTGTCGAGCCTGGGGCCGATCCAGTTGAAAGGGCGGAAGAGGGTGTAGCGCAGCCCCTCCTCCTGGCCGTAGGCGGCGATGACGCGGTCCATCATCTGCTTGGCGCAGCTGTAGATCCAGCGCATCTTGCCGATGGGGCCCACCGTGAGGGGGCTCGAGTCCTCGTAGAGGATCCTGTCGGCGCTCATCCCGTAGACCTCCGACGTGGAGGGGAAGATGACCCGTTTCCCCTGGGCCACGCAGAATCGGACGATTTTGAGGTTGAGCTCGAAGTCGAGCTCGAAGGTCCAGAGGGGCCGGCTCAGGTAGTAGGAGGGTTTGGCCACCCCCACCAGGGGGAGGACGACGTCGCAGGCCGCGACCTGCTCCTCGATCCAGGCCAGGTCGTCGAAGGCGTCTCCCTGGCGGAGAAAGAAGCGGTCCCGGCCGAGACAGGTCTTGAGGTTGCCGCCGGCGAGATCGTGGGCGACGACGGTCCAGTCCGTCTTCTCCAGCACGGCCTCGCAGAGGTGGCTTCCGATGAATCCGTTGGCGCCGAGGATGAGCAGTTTCATGATCTTTGTCCTTTCCGTGCCCGGAGGCATCACGTTGATGGCGTTCCCAGTCGGGCCTGGGGCGGCAGGGCCCGGGCGATCGCCTCGCCGGGTGCTTCGTCCTCTCCCTCGAACTGGGCCGAGAGGACGGCCAGCCGTCCCTGGGCGGCGTTGACGACGAAGGGCGAGCGGCTCGCGACGGTGCCGCCGGCATTGGGGCTCCTCTCGTCGACGACGGCCGTCTTCCAGAGGAAGAGTTTCCGGCCCGAGACGAAGGTGAAGGCTCCCGGGTAGGGGTGGGTGACGGCCCGGACGAGGTCGTGGATCGACCGGGCAGGGAGGTTCCAGTCGATCTTCCCGTCTTCGGGGCCGCGGCGGCCGAAGAGGGTGGCTTTCGTCTCGTCCTGTTCGATGAGGGAGGCCATGCCCGCCTCGAGGGCGTCGAGGTTGCGTGCCACCAGCGTTCTTGACGCCCCGGCGACCTTGAGGAAGACGTCGTGAGCCGTCTCGTCCGGTCCGATGAGGACGGCTTCCTGATCGACGATCCGTCCCGCGTCGGCGCGGGGGACCATCTCGTGGAGGGTCGCTCCCGTCTTGCCCTCGCCGTTGAGAACGGCCCAGTTGACGCAGGCCCGCCCCCGGTAGCGGGGAAGGAGGGAGCCGTGGATGTTGAAGGCCCCCAGCCGGGGCAGGGCCAGGATCTCCGGGCCCAGGAGGCTGCGGTAGTAGAAGGAGAGGATCAGTTCCGGCCTGAGGGCGGCGATGCGCTCCGTCCACTCTCCGTCGATCCGCTGAGGCGTGAAGCAGGCGACGCCTCCTTCCCGGGCCCGGTCCCGGACGGAGCGGAACCAGACCTCCTCGTCGGGGTCGTCGTCGTAGGTGAAGACGGCGGCGACGTCGGCTCCCCGGCGGAGCAGCTCGTCGAGACAGACGTAGCCCACCTCGTTGTAGGCGAAGACGACGATTCTAGGCCTCATCGTCGTAGACCTTGCGGATCACGTAGCGGGGGCGCTTGCGCACCTCCTGGTAGATGCGGCCGATGTACTCGCCGACGATGCCGACGCAGAACATGGTCACGCCGAGGAGAAAGAAGTTGATGTTGAGCAGGGTGAAGACGCCCTCGGCCTCGGGGCCGACGACGAGGCGGCGGACGCCCAGGTAGAGGACGAAAAGAAGGCTCATGAGCGCCACGGCGAGGCCCAGCATGGTCACGACCTGGAGGGGGATGAGGGAGAAGCCCGTCATGAGGTCGAAGTTGAGGCGGATCAGCCTGAAGAGGCCGTACTTGGAGGTACCGTGCTCCCGCTCGGTGTGGCTGATGGGGATCTCCGTGGGGTTGACGGAGAACTTCCGCCCCAGGGCGGGGATGAAGGTCGTCGATTCGGCGCTCTCGTTGATGAGGCCGATGATGTTGCCGCTGTAGGCCCGGAGCATGCAGCCGTAGTCGCGCAGGTGGAGTCCCGTGATGCGGTCCGTGATGGCGTTGATGATCTTTGACGCCACCTTGCGGAAGAAGGGGTCCCGCCGTCCCACCCGGTAGGTTCCCACCGTGTCGTGGCCGGCATCCATGGCGGCCACGAGGTTGGGGATCTCCTCGGGCGGGTTCTGAAGATCGGCGTCCATGGTGATGACGATCCTGCCCCGGCTGCAGCGGAAGCCGGCGGTGATGGCCATGTGCTGGCCGAAGTTGCCGTTGAACTCGATGACGCGCACCGTCGACGGGTTCGCCTCGCGAAAGGCCAAAAGGAGCCCCAGCGAGCCGTCGACGCTGCCGTCATCGATGAAGAGGATCTCGTAGGACCGGCCGAGCTCCTCCAAAACCGGCAGAAGCCTCTCGAAGAGGAAGGGGAGCGATTCCCTCTCGTTGTAGACGGGGATGACGAGGGAGATTTCCGGTTTCGGATTTCTTTCCTGGCCGGCCTGAAGGAGCGTGGCCTGAGAAGTCTGCACCGGTCTCAGGCTCCCTTCGCGAGACAGACGGCGCGGACGGCGTCGATGACGTCGCTGACGTCGTCGTCGGTCATGGCCGGGAAGAGGGGGAGGGAGACGATGCGGTCCGAGACGAACTCGGCCGCGGGGAAGTCGCCCTTCTTCCAGCCGAAGGTCTCGCCGTAGTAGCGGAAGAGGTGGACGGCCTGATAGTGAAGGGCCGTGCCGATGTTGCGCTCCCTGAGGCGGGCCATGAAGGTGTCCCGGCTCAGACCAAGACCGTCGATGTCGACGAGGGGCGTGTAGATGTGGCGGCCGTGGAGGTGGTCGTAGCCGGCCCCCCCGGGGAGGATCAGCCCCGGCAGGCCGGTGAAGGCCTCGTCATAACGGGCGGCGATCTGGCGGCGTCTCCCGTTGAATCCTTCGAGCCGTCTCAGCTGGTCCCGGCCGATGGCGGCCTCGATGTCGAGCATGTTGTACTTGAGGCCCGGGAAGTGGACGTCGTAGTGGGGTGTGCCCTGGACGGCGTAGCGTTTCCAGGCCCCTTTGGACATGCCGTGCTGGCGCAGGAGGGCCGTCTTCTCGGCCACCTCCTCGTCACCGGTGCAGAGCATGCCGCCCTCGCCGGTGGTGATGTTCTTCGTCGGGTGGAAGCTGAAGACCGTCACATGCCGCTGCCGCGTCGAGGAGCCGACGAGCCGTCCTCTGTAGCGGGCACCCAGGGCGTGGGCGGCATCTTCGATGACGGCAAGGCCGTGACGGTCGGCGAAGGCTTCGATGGCGTCCATGTCACAGGGCAGCCCGGCGAAATGGACGGGGATGATGGCCCTGGTGCGCTCCGTCAGGGCCGCTTCGAGGCGGTCCCTATCGATGTTGAGCGTCTCCCTGTCGATGTCGACGAGGACGGGCCGGGCTCCGGCCCAGAGGATGGTGTTGACGGTGGCCACGAAAGTCATGGGCGTCGTGATGACCTCGTCGTCCGGCCCGAGGCCGAGGGCGAGACAGGCCAGGTGGAGGCCCGCCGTCGCCGAGTTGAGGGCCAGGGCGAAGGGGGCACCGGTGTAGGCGGCGAACTCCTCCTCGAATGCCTGGGCTTTGGGGCCCGTCGTGATCCATCCCGATCGGAGCGAGTCGGCCACCTCGGCGATGGCCTCCTCGGAGATGTCGGGGCGGGCGAAGGGCAGAAAAGTGGATCTCATTTCAGTTCACCTCCAGGGGGCGGTTGACGACGACAAGTGTATTATCCCACTCGGCCAGGGTAAAGAGGCCGGCCAGATCGTCGCCGAATTCCTCGAAGGCCCGGCGCTTGATGACGAGAAAGACCCGTTTTTCCCCCTCCAGGAGGGGCAGCAGTCCTTCGGCGTCGAGAAACCACGAGGGGCTGTCCCGGCGCACGCCGTAGTCGAGCTCGCCCCGGTAGCCGATGACGACGTTGGTCCGCTTCAGGTAGAAGGGGAGGGCCTGTTCGTAGGTGCCGAATTGGGCGACGATATCGTCCTCTTCGAGGTGGGCGGCGATGGCCTGCGCCAGAGGGCGCGGTGACTTGATGTGACCGTAGAAGAGGAAGAGTCCCCGATAGGCGGGCAGCAGGAAAAGCCCCATGAGGCAGAGGGCCGCCACGGCCTTCGTCGGCTTTCTGCGGCGATGGAAGAGCCAGGCTGCCGCCAGACCGGCCAGGGTGGGAAAAGCCACGGCAAGCCCCGCCGGAAGGGTCAGGGAAAGGGGGTAGTTCTCGCGCTCCAGAAAGGGGTAGACCAGAAAGGCCAGGCCCAGAAGGCCCGAAAAGAGCGTCGAGGCCGTCAGGGATAGCCTGGTCAGGCCGCTCCCGGTCAGAGCCTCGTCCAGCTCGCGGGCGATGGCGATGGCCAGGGGGGGCAGGACGGGAACGATGTAGGGGACGAGCTTGGAGCTGGAAAAGGAAAAAAAGAGCAGGATCAGCGAGGCCCAGAGGAGCAGATAGAGCTCGTCCGCCCCGGCCTGCTTCTTACGTCCCGGCAGAAGGCGGCCGAGGGCCCGGGGAAGGAATCCCGCCCAGGGGAAGAGCCCGACGAGGAGGATGGGAAAGAAGAACCAGAAGGGCTCGTAGCGCTCATGCATCTGCGTCGTGTAGCGCAGGAAGTGCTCCTGGATGAAGAAGAAGTGGAAGAAATCGGGATTGACCCGGCAAACGGCGATGAACCAGGGAAGGACGAGGGCGAAGAAGAGGACCAGTCCCGGCAGGTAGAGGGCCCGACCGATGAGGCGCCACCGCCGGGTGAGGACGATGTACCAGAAGAGGACCGTTCCGGGCAGAACGATGCCGATCAGCCCCTTCGTGAGCGTCGCCAGGGCCATGGCGGCGTAGAAGATGAGAAGGAGGCCCCGGCTGCCCTCTTCGGCAAACTTGAAGGCCACGAGGGCGACGGTCACGAAAAAGGACAGAGCCATGTCGGTGATGTTGATCTGGCCGACGGCGAAATGGAGCAGCGACGTGGCCAGGACAAAGGCAGCCAGAAAGCCGCAGCGGGTGCCGTAGAGCCTGCGGCCCAAAAGCCCCGTCGCCCCTGCCCCCGCCAGGGCGAGCAGGGCCGGCCAGAAGCGACCGGAAAACTCGTTCTCGCCGAAAAGGGCCTGGGCCGAGGCGGTGAGCCAGTAGTGGAGGACGGGCTTTTCGAAATAGGCTACCCCGTTGAGGCGGGGGGTGACGTAGTCTCCGGTGACGCGCATCTCCCGGGGGATCTCGCTGTAGCGCCCCTCGTCAGGTTCGAGGAGGCCGTGGCGTCCGAGGAGGAAGAAGTAGAAGAAGGTCAGCGACAGGGCGAGGAAAAGGGCTCTCTTGCGGTCGACTCTCACGGGTTTGTTTCCCTCCTGGTGGCTCAGAGGCCTCTTATTCTTCTGTCCTCCGCGCAGCGCCGCTCCTTTTCATCGTCCGGAGAAAGGCTATGATGGGGGGAGTCTGACGGCACAAGGAGGAACGATCATGGATCGCTGGGGTTTTATGCTGCTTTTGGGGTCGGCCTTTTTCAACGCCACGGCCAACACCCTCATGAAAGCCGCCTTCGGGGGGCGGCGGGAACTGCTCGACGACGGCGTCGTCCTTGCGGCGGTCAGGATCGTCCTCAATCCCTGGGCGATCGGCGGGATCGCCTGTTTCGGCGTCTCCTTCGTCTTCTTGAGCGCCGCCTTGACCCGCGTCGACCTCTCCGTGGCCTATCCCGTAATGGCCGGCGTCGTCTTCCTTCTCGTCCTGCTCGTCTCGGCCGGCTATTTCGGCGAGGCCCTCAACGGCTACCGCCTCTTCGGCATCGCCGCCATCCTCTCGGGTATCGCCGTCATCTCCCTCAAGGGGTGACGGTCAGTACTTGAGGCCGAAGACGGGATGGAAGATCCGCTCGTCGTGGAGGAACTGGGCCTGCTCCTCCAGGGCCGCCTTGGCCTGATCGCCGAGGCGGATGGCGAGGACCGACGTCAGCACGTGAGCCAGGAACAGGGGGGCGACGATGCTGCTGCCGAAGGTGGGGCTGGCGGCGCTGATGAAGAAGTTGAGGTCCGAGAAGCGGCAGACGGGAGCGCCGGGGCTGTCGACGATGGCCACCACCTTGGCGCCCTTTTTCTTGGCCAGCTCGACCGTTTCCGTCACCTCGACGACATAGCTCGGCAGTTCGCAGACGATGAGGAGGTCGCCGTCCTTGACGGACCGGGCCTGCTCGAGAAGGGTCAGCGAGCCCCGTCTCATGGAGAAGGCTGAAAGGCCCATGACGCGGAGCCTCATGAAGAGGTGCTCCGTCACGAGGGAAGAGATTCCCCAGCCGAGGCAGTGGATGGTGTGGGCTTCCCTGACGAGGGAACAGAAGGCGTCGATTGCTCCCGGCTGGAGCTGGGTCCAGGTGTCGTCGAGATTGGCGTGTTCCGTCTTGTGGATGATGTTGGGCAGGCTCTCGTGGTCGTCCATGACGCGGGCCAGCATGGTGGCGGGGTTGATCTTCTCCAGGATGGCCTGCTGCAGGGCCTCCTTCAGGTCCGAATAGCCGTCGAAGCCGAGGATGCGGGCGACCCGGACCAGCTGGGCCTTGGAGACGTCCAGCTCATCGGCCACCTCGCCGATGGAACGGAAGGCGGCCTCTCTCATGTTGGCGAGAAGATACTCGATGACGCGGCGGGCCTTGGTGGGCATCCCGTCGAGCTTGCTTCGCATCAGTTCCTGGAGCTGGGCGCTGTCCATGACGCGGCACCTTCCTTTTGAAAAGATCAGAAAATGAACTTCAGGATCACTGAACTTGACGATAGTCTAGTTCAGAAGTGCCGCTCCGTCAATGGTTCGTTCACTTTAGGCCATCCCAGGGCCAGGCTAGGAAGAGGAGAACGGATCAACCGTCCTCCTCTTCCTAGCCTGGCCCTGGGGTTCTTTCAGCTTTCGGGAAGGGGATCCCACATTCCCTCGTGCTTGTCCCTCATGACGGGGCAGTCGATCAGTCCCCTTTCGGCCGTCTTGAAGCAGGCGTTGCAGGAGACGCAGCCCGAGGGGACGAGGTCCTCCTCGAACCAGCGGTTGACCAGGTCGGGCTCGGCGATGAAGGGGCGGCTCATGGCAAAGAGGTCGCAGATGCCGCCTTCGAGGAGTTCGGTCATTTTCTCGAGGCTTCTCAGGCCGCCGACGAGGGCGACGGCGCACCGCTCTGGCGCCTGGGCCCTCAGGGCCCGGGCGCTTTCGGCGAAATAGGCCTCGCTCTCTCCCCGGGTGACGCCGATGCGGCAGGCCGCCCGTTCGGCCGTCGAATAGCCGGCGCCTCCGGAGACCTCGATGCCGTCGACGCCGGTCTCAGCGAGGCGCAGGGCCAGACGGAGCCCCTCTTCGGGGCCGTAGCCGCCATCGACCTCTTCGGAGAGGGAGAGCTTGAACCAGAGGGGAAAGTCCTTTCCCACGGCGGACCGCACGGCGTCATAGACGGAGAAGAAGAGCTTCGACCGTCCCTCGAAGGAGCGGCCCCAGTCGTCGTCGCGGCGGTTGTGGAGGGGCGAGAGAAACTGGGTCAGCAGGAAGCCGTGGGCCCCATGGATCTGGACGCCGTCGGCCCCGCCCTCCCGGACGCGTGCCGCGGCGGCGGCAAAGTCGGCGATGACCTGGTCGATGTCGGCTTCCGTCAGGCGCTCGCTGAGGGCGGCCTTCCTGTCCAGGGCTCCTCCCGAGGGGGAGAGGAGACGGCCAGCGCCGACGGCCGAGGGGTGGCGCCATCCGCCGCCGTGGACGATCTGGACCATCACCTTGGCGCCTCCGCCGTGGACGACGTCGGCGATGCGCCTCACGTCGCCCACGGCCCCGTCGCCGTCGAGGGCCCACTGGCGGGGAGCGCTCTTGCCGTCGCGGCTGATGTAGCCGTAGCCGGTGACGACGAGGCCCACGCCTCCGGCGGCCAGCTCGGCGTAACGGCCCAGAAGGCCCTCCGTGAGGGCCCCCGTCCGGGGATCGGCACCGGCAAGCCAGGTCGCCGACCGCATGAAGCGGTTGCGCAGCTTTAGTCCGCCGGCCTGAAGGGGGCGGAAGAGGGGGAGGAATCTGTTCGGATCGGTCATGGCAATCACCTCGTTGTCGTCGATGAGGGCTCGCTCCCGAGGGGGGCGGCCGCCGTCCTGAGGCGGATGCGCTTCAGGACCTGGGTCATGATGAGTGACGAGACGGTCAGAGACAGGGCCGCCGACAGGGGCTGAAACCACCAGACGCCCTGGACGCCCCAGGCCCGGGCGAAGGCGACGGCCAGGGGGACGCGGAAGAGGAGGGCCCGGATGCTCTGGGCCGCCAGGCCCCAGAGGGAGTAGCCGCTTCCCTGAAAGACGCCCCAGAAGACGAGGTCGACGGCGACGAAGAGATAGCTCAGGACGGAGGCCCTGATGGAGAGCGTCGCCAGATGGGTGACCTCGGCGGTGGGGCGGAAGGGAGCCAGGAAGAAGGCGGGGAAGAGATAGAGGAAGAAACCGATGACGGCCATGATGGCCATGGAGAAGGCGATGGAGGCCTTCATGCCCTGGCGGATGCGGCCGTCGTCGCCCTTGCCCAGGTTGTAGCCCACGAAGGGGACGAGGGCACCGTTGAGGCCGAAGGCGGGCAGGAAGGCCAATCCCTCGATGCGGTTGCCCAGCATCCAGGCTGCGATGGCTGCCGGGCCGAAGAGGGAGAGGGTTTTGTTGATGAGCATGCCGCTCGTGGCCATGCTCACCTGGGAGAAGGAGACGGGCAGGCCGATGGCCGCCACGTCCCGCCAGCGGCGGAAGAAGGAGGAGTCGAAGGCGAGGCCCAGGGGAATCTCGCTGTGTCCCTTGAGCCGCGACGCCAGGTAGATGCAGGAGGCGATCCGTCCCAGCAGCGTCGCCGCCGCCGCTCCGGCGATGCCCCAGCCGAAGGTGAAGATGAACAGCGGGTCGAGGACGATGTTGAGGCCGTTGCCGATGATGAGCCCGTACATGGGGGTCACCGTGTCGCCCTGGCTGCGGAAGAGGGAGTCGGCGAAGACGGAAAAACCCATGAAGGGGAAGCTGGCGATGATCCAGAGCGAGTAGCGGTAGCATTCCCGGGCCACCTCCGGCGTGCCGCCCAGGCTCTCGTAGAAGGGGAGGGCCAGCCGGGGCGAGAGGAGCGGCAGGGCGATGGACGACAGGAGGAGCATGAGCGACAGGGAGCTCGTCCCGTAGGCCTTGGCCTCTTCCGGCCTGTCGGCTCCGAGGTTCTGCGTGATCAGGGACGTCGCCCCCGTCCCGATGCCGTTGACGAGGGCGAAGACGATGAAGGCCACGGGAAAGGTGAGGGCCATGGCCGCCATGGGGGCCTCACCGAGCCAGGAGACGAAGACGGTGTCGATGATGTGGAAGAGGGTGTGGAAGAGCATGGAAGCCATGGAGGGAAGGGCCAGAGAGAAGAGGGTTCTGGCCACGGGCCCCTGGCCCATGTCGATCTTGCGTCGCGAAAGGAATGCCATGTCGTGCCTCGCTTCATGCCGCCCCGGGGCGGGAGATATCCTCCCATCATAGGCCATCGCGGCGGGTTGGCCAAGACGAGGAACGGGGCCGGCTGCGGACCGGCCCCGGCGGGGCTAGAAGCCGAGAGTTTCGCCGACGACGATGACGTGGGCGTCGCGGCCGAAGGGGGCCCGCTCGAGAATGAGGACGGCCCGGCAGGCCCTCTGGGGGCTGTTGCAGTCGGAGCAGAAGCCCGTCGTCGCGCAGGGCGTGGTCATTTTGAGGCGCTGCGTGTTGGGCGGCGTCGCCACGTCGCGGACCCGGACGAGGGCGCTTTCGACGTCGCGGCAGATCTTGTTGACGCCGACGACGATGATGAGGCGGTTGTCCCCCCAGGCGAGGCCGGCGACGCGGTTGCCCGTGCCGTCGATGTTGACGATCGCTCCGTCGAGGGTGACGGCGTTGCTGCCGGAGAGGAAGACGTCGCTGTTCAGTTCGTCCTTGAGCCGTCCCGCCTTCTCCTCGGCCTTGAGGGCGGGGTCCCAGTGCTGGTAGATCCTGTTGCCCCGCTTGGCGAGGGCCTCCATGAGCCCCAGCTCCCTGACGGTGGCGCTGCCGGGGATGCCGACGGAGGCCTCTTCGGGGATGAGGGAAAAGAGAATCTGCCTCGCCTCTTCGGCGGTCGCGGCGTAACGGGCCTTGTAGCCCCGGGTCTCAAGGCGGGCGACGACGCTCTTGCCGACGTTTTCGGCGTATTCGTCGCGCAGGGCCTGCCATTTCTCGCGTTCCTGATCCATCGTAACGCCTCCCTTTCCTGTCAGATGGGAATGAATGACAAGACTATACCAGCTCCAGGCCGACGCTGGTCAGGGACGGAAGGAAGTGCTACGCTTCCGGAGGAAGGACGAACAGGAAGGAGTGAGCTATCCATGTGCAGAATCGTCACGCCCGACGACGCCGACCATCATCACCACCCCCTTGACGATCCCCTGGAGATTGCCGAGGTGATCCGTCAGAGCCTGGCCGAGGAGCTGGCGTCGATGAACGACCTCGCGGCACGGTGGCAGATGGTCGATGACGAGGGGGCTTCCCACGCCCTCTATCACGTCGTCGAGGCCAAGCGCGAAGTCATCGCCCGCCTCTGGAGAGCCCTCCAGGCCGTCGAGGAGCCGCTCTTTCCCGGAGCCGGTCCTCATCACGACCACGATCATCACCACGGTTGAAAAGAGGGAGAGCTGTAAAGGGGGAGGTCTTGACAGGCCTCCCCCTTCTCCCTATAATCACTGGGCTTACCTGGAGGTGGTTGACCTGGTTTCGACGGATCTCCTGGAGGAGCGGGTCCGATACGCCCGTCTTTTCGATCTCTACGGTCCGTCCCTGACGGAGCGGCAGAGAAAGGCCTTCGAGTTGCACCAGCTTTCCGACTGGTCCCTCGCCGAGGTGGCCTCCCATCTGGGCGTCAGCCGCCAGGGGGCCTTCGACCTCGTCCAGAGGGCGCGGGAACGTCTCCGCGAGACCGAGGCCCTTCTGGGCCTGGCCCGGCGGATCGACGCCCTCGAGAGGCGCCTCCAGGCCGTGGCCGATCTCGTCGAGACCTGGCCCGAGCCTCTGCCGGGCCCCTTTGCGAGAGCCCTCAGGGAGACACTTCGCGACGAGGAAGGTGAAGACCTTGTTTGACGCTCTCAAGGAACGTCTTGACGGCATTTTCAAGAATCTGCGGGGCAAGGGCAAGCTGACCGAAGAGGACGTGGCCCTGGCCCTCCGTGAGGTCCGCCGGGCCCTCCTCGAGGCCGACGTGAACTACAAGGTCGTCAAGGAACTGGTCGAGAAGATCCGCGAGCGGGCCGTCGGCCGTGACGTCCTCGATTCGATCACCCCCTCCCAGCAGGTGGTGACCATCGTCTTCGAGGAGCTCCGCGACCTCATGGGCCGCGACGTCGTGCCTCTGGCCATCGCCTCCAAGCCGCCGACGAAATACCTCATGGTCGGACTCCAGGGATCGGGCAAGACGACGAGCTGCGTCAAGATCGCCCGCCGTTTCCTGAAGGGTCACAAGCCCCTCGTCGTGGCCTGCGACCATCAGCGGCCCGCCGCCGTGGAGCAACTCCGCGTGCTGGCTGCCCAGGCCAAGGTGGCCTTCTTCGGTCCCGAGGCGGGAGAGAAGGACCCCGTCGGCGTCGCCCGCAGGGCCCTCCGGTATGCCGAGGATCACCTCCATGACGTGATTCTCTTCGACACGGCCGGGCGACTCCACGTCGACGAGCCCCTCATGGAGGAGCTGGAGGCGATGAAGTCCCTCGTCGCCCCCCAGGAGATCCTCCTCGTCGTCGACAGCATGACCGGCCAGGAGGCCGTCAACGTCGCCTCCTCCTTCAACGAGAGGCTGGTCCTGACGGGCGTGGTCCTCACCAAGCTTGACGGCGACGCCCGGGGAGGCGCCGCCCTGGCCGTCCGCTCCGTCACGGGCGTGCCCATCAAGATGGCCGGCGTCGGCGAGCATCTTGAGGACATGGAGCCCTTCGACGGGAGCCGCATGGTTCAGCGGATCCTCGGCATGGGCGACATCCAGGGCCTCATGGAGCGGGTCCAGCTCGGCACGGACAGCGCCGAGATGGAGAAGATGGCCGAGAGCCTCAAGAAGAACCGCTTCACCATGGAGGACCTCCTCACCCAGATCCAGCAGGTCCAGAAAATGGGCCCCCTCGACAAGGTGATGGAGATGCTCCCCCTGCCGGACAACATGAAACAGCTCCGCGGGGCCGAGATGGATCCCAAAAGGCTCCGCCACGTCGAGGCCATCATCCTCGCCATGACCCCTTCGGAGAGGCGAAACCCCGAGATCATCAAGGGAAGCCGGCGGCGCCGCATCGCCAACGGCTCGGGGACGTCGGTCCAGATGGTCAATCAGGTCCTGAAGCAGCACAGCCAGATGAAGGAACTCTGGAAGCGCTTCGGCAAGGGTGGAAGGAAGGGCTTCAAGCTGCCCAAACTCTTCTGACGGCTCCGGCCGCTGGGAGTTCGGAATAGATCACAGGAGAAGATAACCTCAGGAGGTGTCGTTCACAAATGGCAGTACGCATTCGCCTGGCCCGCCACGGCCGCAAGAAGACTCCCTTTTACCGGCTCGTCGTGGCCGACTCCCGGTCGCCCCGGGACGGACGGTACATCGAGCAGCTGGGACATTACGACCCGATGAAAGACCCCGCCGACATCAAGGTCGACGCGGAGCGCGCCCTTCATTGGATCAAAAACGGAGCCCAGCCTTCCGACACGGCCCGTGCCCTGCTTCGCAAGGCCGGCGTCATCGAGCAGTAAGCGATGGCTGACTACAAGCACCTCGTCACCTTCCTCGTCGAACATCTCGTCACCAAGCCCGAAGAGGTGGCCGTGACCGAGTCCGAGGGCGAAGAGGGGACGATCCGCATCCGCATCACCGTCGCTCCCGAAGACGTAGGGCGCGTCATCGGCAAGCGGGGGGCCACGATCAACGCCATTCGCCTCGTGGCGAAGGCTGCGGCCGTCAAGGGCGGAGAGCGCGTCGACGTCGACATCGACGAAGAGCGCCCCTAGGTGCCAGTCATGTCCGCCGGGAAGATCACCGTTGGCCGGATTCTCGGCGCCCACGGCATCCGGGGGGAGGTCCGGCTTCTGCCCCTCACCGATTTTCCCGACCGCTTCCGGACCATGAAAAGCCTCTGCCTCCACCGGCCTGACGGGGCTTTCCTGAAGGAGTTCCCCCTGAAGGCGCTCCGTTTCCACGAGGCCAAGGGGACCTTTCTGGTCAGCCTCGAAGGGGTGACCGACCGCGACGGCGCCGAGGCCCTCAAGGGCTGTCTCGTCCAGATCGACGCCGCCGAACGCCATCCCCTGCCGGAGGGAAGCTTCTGGATCGACGACATCCTCGGCCTTGCCGTCGTCGACGAGGAGGGAAGTCCCCTGGGACGGATCGTCGAGATCCTTCCCACGGGGAGCAACGACGTCTACCTCGTCGAGGGCGAGGGGGGGCGCCGCCCCCTGCCGGCCATCGCTGACGTCGTCCTTTCCGTCGACATCGAAGGGCGGACGATGGTTGTCCGCGTTCCGGAGGGGCTCTGGGACTGATGCGTTTCACCGTCGTCACCGCCTTCCCCGACTTCGTCGCGTCCTTCCTCTCGACGAGCGTCATCGGCCGGGCCGCCTCGACAGGGGCCCTCGACGTCGACGTCGTGGACCTGCGCGACTTCGCCGACGGCGACTACCGTCAGATCGACGACTACGCCTACGGCGGCGGCGGCATGCTCCTCATGGCCGAGCCCCTGGCCCGGGCCGTCGAGGCCCTGGCGGGGGAGGAGGTCTTTGTCGTCTACCCGAGCCCCCAGGGGGCCGTCCTCCACCAGGAGATGGTCGAAAGCCTGGCGGGCAAGGAGCACCTTGTCATTCTCTGCGGGCACTACGAAGGCGTCGACGAGCGTTTCATCGAGGCTTCCGTCGACCTCGAAGTCTCCCTGGGCGATTTTGTCCTCACCGGCGGCGAGCTGCCGGCCCTGGTTCTCATCGATGCCGTGGCACGGCTTCTGCCCGGCGTCGTCGGCCGCGAGGAGGCCGTCAGGGAGGACTCCTTCTACCGGGGCATGCTCGACACGCCCCACTACACCCGGCCGGCCCTCTGGCGGGACCGCCCCGTTCCGGAGGTCCTCCTCGGGGGCAATCACGAGGCCGTCGCCCGATGGCGGCGCCGGGAGGCCGTGAGGCGCACCGTCCGGCGCCGTCCCGACGTGGTGGCCCGGGCCGGCATGGCCCCCTACCTGAGCCATGGCGTCTACGTCCTCTGCTTTCCCGGAGAGGACGGAGCGGTCCAGGCCCTGGAGATGGAAGTCATGGCCCGGACCTGTCAGGCCTACGGCGCCAGGCGCCTTCTCGTCGCCTCGCCCTCGGCCGAACTGCGCCGGAATCTCGTCGGAGGCTCCGACGGGAGCAGCCGGGCTGTCAAGGCCTTTCCCTCCTTCGCCAAGGCCCTCCAGTGGGTCAAGGCCAAGGAAAAGACGGCGCCCCGCGTCGTGTCGCTCCGCAGGGAGCCGACGGCGGGGGCCCTTCACTGGAGCCAGCTCAAGCGCGAGCTCCTCGAGCAAGACCTTCCCCTGCTTCTGGTCCTGGCCATGTCCGGCGGGACTGAAGAGCGGGAGAAGGACCGATGCGACGCCGTCCTGCAGCCGATCCGCGGCGGCGACGGGACCGTCGGAGACCTCAGTCCCTCGGCCCTGCTCTCCGTCGTCCTCGACCGGTTTCTGGGATGGAGATAAATCACACGTTGAAAGCACTCAGCAAGGAGGGTTAGCGATGGATCCCCGTATCGCTCTGATCGAAAAGCGTTATCGCAAAGAGGATCTTCCCGAATTCCGCCCCGGCGACACCCTGAAGGTTCACGTCAAGGTCGTCGAGGGTAACCGCCAGCGTATCCAGGTTTTCGAGGGCGTCTGCATCGCCCGTAAGCACGGTGGCCTGAGCGAGACCTTCACGGTCCGCAAGGTCTCCGGCGGTGTCGGCGTGGAGCGCATTTTCCCCATCAACTGCCCCTCAGTGGACAAGATCGAGGTGGTCCGCCTCGGCCGTGTCCGCCGCGCCAAGCTCTACTACCTGCGCAAGCTCAGCGGCAAGGCGGCCCGCATCAGGGAGCGCCGTTTCTAGGTTCTTTGCGAATCGGAGCTTGACGTTCCCTGTCAGGCTCCGTATAATACGTCCTGTCCCGACTGCGGGGGTGGTGGAATAGGTAGACACGCTAGCTTGAGGGGCTAGTGGGCTACGGCTCGTGGGAGTTCAAGTCTCCCCCTCCGCACCATTGAGATCCAAAATGGGGAAGATCTTCGGATCTTCCCCATTTTTTGCCTTCCCATCGCCCCTTCAAGACAGCCGTCAGAGGCCGCGGCAAAATGCCCTTAAGAAACCAAACGATCTCAACGCGGGAGGGCGTCCTTTTGAGAAAGCCCGTCTCCGTCCCTCTGACCCTGCCCTTGAGGGGTCATTTTCTGCCCCTGCTGCAGCGCTGCGTCGAGGAGGGGCCCGTCCTCCGTCGTCGACGTCATCCGCCGAGCCTGCCTCGTCTACTCCGTCAACAAAACGGCTTAAGAGGCCGCCCTGGACGACGAGGGTCCCCACAATCGCCGTGGTGCGCGCTTTCTGCCTGCGGGTCCCGACTCCCCAGGCGGCGGCCCCAAGGCCCTCTGGGCCCTCGAGGCCGCTTGCTTCGCAGGAGCCGCAGAACGCGTCCCGGCAGCTCTTGCCCCCGTCGACGATGAGAGGGTTTCGGCGGACTACCGGCGCCGCCTGGCCTCGGGACTGGTGGAGTTGCTGGGAAAGGGGTCATGGCAACTCCGGGCGTCTGACGCCCTTTTTCAAGACAGGAGGTCCCTAGGGTAGAGTCCAGTCGGCCGCGACGAGATCACCGAAAAGATCGTGGCCTTTGCCCTGGACCGGGAGGGCCCGAGCCCTTAAAGTGAACCCAAACACGGCGCGGAAAGGATGACCTCCATGACTCAAGATGACCTCAGGGGCCTTGATGCCCTTCTGGAACGGATGGACGGAATCGACGACGACGACGCCCGACAGGCGGCCCGGGAGCTTCTCGAAAGGGACCCGGAGAATCCCGAGGCCCTTTTCTGCCTCGCCGACCGGGCCGATCTCTCCCATGACGAGGGGGAGGCCCGGAAGTACCTGGAGCGGGCCGTGACGGAGCTCCGACGCCGCATCGACGGAAAGCCACGCCTCGACGACCCCGAGGGGCGCCTTTTGGCCGTCGCCCTGGAGCGGCTCGCCTTCAACGCCCTGCTGACCGACGATGACGAGCGGACCCTCGCCCTGGCCGAAGAGCTCATCGACTTCGACGACGACGACGAGACCCTGGGCCGAACCCTGCTCTACCGTTCCCTCATGGCCCTGGGCCGCTTCCGGGAGATCCTGGAGCGGAGCCTCGCCGAGGCCGATGACGTGCTCTTCGCCCTCCACGGAAGAGCCCTGGCCCTCTTCTGCCTCTCCGGGCCCGGCCCGGAGGCATCACGGGCCCTCTGGGACGCCATCGCCCTTGAGCCCGATCTTCCCTACTACCTCCTGCAGTACTGGGAGGTTCCCGACAGCGGCAGCGATGACGACGAGGAGCAGCAGGCCTGGGAGATCTGCAACCTCGCCGGCCTTCTCAGCGAGCCCTGGCTCGCTGACGAGGATCGCATGGGCTGGTTCGCCACGGCGGCCGTCCTCTTCGGCTACCTCACGGACCGCCTCCCCGACTGGGTCATCGACGAGGCCCGGCCTCACATGGAGCGGGCTGGCATCCTGGCCGTCCTCGAGATGGTCCAGGCCCAGATGGAGGCCCTCCTCCAGGAGAAGGAGCAGATCACCCTCGAGGAGATGGACGAGATGGCCCTTAAGCTGCTCCGGGAGATGAGCGACCTTTCGGGCCAGTCCTGAGGCAGTGCTAGAATTGGGGCAACCCTTTTTCCGGAGGTGACAGCCGTGGCTTTTCTGACCCACCTGGGACTGCTCGTGAGGAACCTGGAGCGATCCCGCGACTTCTACGTCGACGTCCTGGGCTGCCGTGAACAGCGGCGCCTCGAACGGCCCGGGACGCGGCTTCTCTTTCTCGAGAGTGGGGGCGCGACGATCGAGCTCGTCGAAAAGGCCGACCTGCCCTATCCCGACGAGGCCTGCAAGACGATCCACCTCGCCTTTGAGGTCCTCGACGTGAAGGCCGAGATCGAGATCCTCAAGAGACGGGGCATCCCCCTCGAAAGCGACGAACCCATCCCCTTCCAGGGGGGGCACATCTTCTTCTTCTCCGGACCGGACGGGGAGAAGATCGAACTCTGCGAGCCCCTGCTGTGACGACGATCGCAGAGATCCTCTCCCGCGACGGCAAAAGGGCTCGCGTCGTCCTCGAGCCCAACCCCTTCCGCCCTTCCGGCGGCGGCCAGCCCTCGGACCGGGGGCGCCTCGCCGGCGGCGGATTCGAGGCCGACGTCGTCGACGTCCGCTCCGACCAGGGCCGGATCGTGACGGAACTCAAGGTCCGAAAGGGCGAACTCCGGCCGGGACTGTCCGTCGACGTCGCTATCGATGAGGCCTGGCGCCTGATCCTGACGCGCATGCACAGCGGTGAACACATCCTCTCCAAGGTCCTCGAGGGGATGCGGGAGGGCCTCCACATCACCAAGACCCACATCGGCGACAGAGAGAGCTCCATCGCCATCGATTACGACGGAGACCTCGACTGGGATCTTCTCTTCGCGGCCGAGGCCCGGACGCGGGAGATCATCGCCCGGGGACTGGCCGTGACGGTCCACGAGCTCGACGAGAGGGCGGCCCGACAGTTTCCGGGCCTGAAGGCCAACTGGGACCGTATCGGCGACGGGACGGTCCGCGTCGTCGAGATCGAGGGCTTTGACGCCAACGCCTGCTGCGGCTCTCACGTGGCCTCCACCGACGAGGTGGGCGACCTCTTCGTCACCGGCTGGAACGGCTCGGCGCCGGACTGGTCGGTGACCTTCACCGTCGACGGCGACGGCCTCCGGGACAGGTACAGCCAGGTCCTGCGCCGCCTGCTCCGCCAGGTCGGCTGCGGCGACGACCAGATCGAGACCGTCTACGGCAAGGTCCGTGGCGAGAGAGACGGCCTGGCCCGGGTCCTCGACCGGGTTCGCCAGCATCTGGCCCTGCCCTGGACGACTGACGAGGGCGGGGATTTCCACCTTTACGTCGCCGAGCTGCCGGGCTGGCCCGTCGACGTCGTCACGCCGACGGTGAAACGCCTCGTCGAGGCCGATCCTGAAGCCCTGGCCGTCGTCGTCTGTCCCGACGAAGCGGGGCAGGGTCCCTTCGTTGCGGCCGCCGGTGCCGACGTCGCCCTTGACCTGCGGGTCCTCCTCAAGGGTCGTCCCGACCTCGAAGCGCGCGGCGGCGGGGCTTCTTCCTGGGTCTCGGGACGGACCGGCCAGGCTAGGGCGACGGCCTGGATCAAGGCCCTCCGATCCTGATGCCCTGACGAGGAGGGGGCCCGATGAGGGACCCCTCCTTTTTTCATCCCTCGGGGCCGCCGTCCGGGTTCCATAAGAGCCGGGAGCCCCCCTTTCGGGCTGCAGAGCCTTGACTTATTCGGCCAATCCATAAATAGTCTCTCCATTCCCTTGGAGTGGAGAGACGAGGTGTCGTTTATGGACGGTAGGAACCTGCCCGACGAAGCGGTAGAAAGCATCCGGAAGGCCCTGGAGGAGGATATCGGAGACGGTGACATCACGACGGACAGCAGCCTTCCTCCGGATGCCTGGATCGAAGTCACTCTGGTCGCCAAGGCGGCCGGCGTCGTCGCCGGACTGGACGTGGCAGCCCAGGCCTTCGCCCTCGTCGACGGCCGTGTCGCGGTGGAAGCTCTCGTCGAGGAAGGCCAGAAGGTTGCGGCCGGTGCCCTCCTGGCCCTGATCCAGGGGCCCGGCCGGGCCATCCTTTCGGCGGAGAGGGTCGCCTTGAATTTCGTCCAGCGCATGTCGGGCATCGCCACGGCGACGAGGGCCTATGTCGAGGCGGTTCGGGGCACGAAGGCGGTGATCCTGGACACGCGCAAGACCGCTCCGGGGCTGCGCTATTTCGACAAGAGGGCCGTCCGGGCCGGCGGAGGGCAGAACCACCGCTTCGGCCTCTTCGACATGGCCCTCATCAAGGACAACCACATCGCCGCAGGCGGGGGAATCACGAAGACCGTCGAGGCCGTCCGCCGTCAGGACTGGAGGAACCGTCCCATCGAGGTGGAGGTCAAGACCCTCAAGGAGCTGGAGGAGGTCCTGTCCCTCGGAGTGGACCGTGTCCTCCTGGACAACATGACGGCCGGGCAGATGAGGGAGGCCGTCGGCCTGGCGGCGGGCCGGGTCCCCCTCGAGGCCTCGGGCAACGTCTCTCTGGAGACGGTAAGGGCCATCGCCGAGACGGGAGTGGACTTCATCTCCTGCGGCAGTCTGACCCATTCCGTGAAGGCCCTTGATATCACCCTCCTCGTCGATCCCGACGATTTCAGGAACGCCAGGGCCCGGGCCTAGGCCTCTTGCCCGTCGCCGACGATGACGCGGATCTTGTCGATCCTCTGGCCGGCGACCTTGACGATCTGGAAGGTCAGGTCCTCCCAGGTCACGGAGGCGCCCGGCTCGGGGAGGATCATGAACTGCTCCAGCAGCCAGCCGCCGAAGGTGCTCGATTCGCTCTCGGGGCAGGGACGATGGAGAAACTTGACGAAAAGCTCCTCCAGGTAGGCCTCGGCGCTGACGAGAAAGACCTTCTCCTCGACCTGGGTGAAGAATTCCTTGATGTCGTCGTGCTCGTCGTAGATGTCGCCGACGATCTCCTCCAGGAGGTCCTCCATGGTGACGATGCCCGACGTGCCGCCGTATTCGTCGAGGACGACGGCCATGTGGCTCCGCGAGGTCTGGAGGATGCGGAAGGCGTCCATCAGGCTGGCGCTGCCGGCGATGAGGAGCGGCCGGGTGAGGATGGCCTTGAGATCGAAGGTCTCCCCCTGGCTCCAGCGGGTGAGGAAATCCTTCTCGTTGAGGAAGCCGATGATGTTGTCCACCGTCCCCTCGTAGACGGGGACGCGGGAGTAGTGGTTCTTGACGAGGAGGTTCCGGACGTTCTCGAGGGGCTCCTTCACGTTGAGGGCGAAGAGGTCGACGCGGGGCGTCTGGATCTCCCAGACTTCGAGCTCGTTGAAGTTGATGGCGTTCTCGATGAGCTCCCTCTCGGCCTTGGGAAGGACGCCCTCGCCGTTCATGGCGTCGACGATGGCCAGAAGTTCATCGTGGGTCACGCTGGGCAGCTTGTCGGCCGGACCGGGTGTCCATCGCCGGATGAGCCGGGAGAGCTTCTGGGTGATCCAGGTGAAGGGGCGGAGGATGAAGACGAGGCGTTTCAGCGTCGCCGCCGCCGAAAGGGCGAACTCCTCGGACCGGTCCTTGACGAAGGCCTTGGGCAGGATCTCGCCGAAGAGGATGATGAGGACTGTCATGAGCACCGTGGCGTAGACGGCGCCGATGGCGCCGAAGAGGGTCGTCAGAATGGCCGTTGCCAGGGCGGTCATGACGATGTCGATGATGTTGCCGCCGATGAGGATGGCCGACAGGGTCCGGTTGAAGTCGCGCGTCAGCTCGTAGGCCTTGGGCGCTCCGGGTCGCCCCTCTTCGACGAAGCGCTTCATGCGGATCTTGTTCACGCTCGAATAGGCCGTCTCGGCGGCGGCGAAGAAGGCCGAGACGGCGAAGAGGAGGACGAAGAGGACGACGAGGCTGAAGAGGGAGCCTTCGGTCATGGTCCTTCCCCCCTCAGCAGGCTTCCGATGCCCGGGTTCGGGCCCGTCTGAGGGCCTGTAGAGCCGCCGGCCTGCCTTCTGCGGGAAGGCGGGCGGCGATCCAGTCCAGGTTGCCTCTTTCGAGGAGCAGGCGCAACGTCGCCGTGAAGTTGATGTCGTCGATCCAGGTGAGTTGCAAAAAGAGGAAGTCCGAATGGGTTCTGACGTGACGGTGGGTGAGTCGGCCCCGCCGGACCTCTTCGGCCAGAAGATCCTCGGAGAGGCGTCCTTCCGGTTCGAGGCGCGGCAGGAGCTCTCCGGCCCGTCCCGACTCGAACCACTCCCGGACGACGCGGAAGACGTCGACCTTGTCGGCGTCGCGGATCAGGGCGGCGAGATAGGCCGTCTTTCCCGTGAGCCCTTCGGGAAGGGCCAGATCGTTGTGATGGCGCAGCGCCGTCATAAGCGGCTCCCGCAGCTCCGGAGCGAGGTCGAGCTCCCCCCTGGCGAGGGCCTCGGCGACGACGGTCCGCCCCAGCTCGCCGTGATCGACGGAAAGGGCGTCGTAGAAGGTGCCGTAGTCGCGGTACTGGGGAAAGCGCCCCACGTCGTGGAGAAGGCCGACGGCCTCGGCCTCGTTGCCGTCGCCGCCCGAGGCGGCGGCAAGGGTCCGGGCCAGGCCGGCAACGCGGCGGGAGTGGTCTCGCTTGAGCTCAAGCAGGGGCGGGAGACGGCCCTCGGTCCCGAAGGAGCCGACGTAACGGTCGAACCACGTTCTAAAGGGCAGGTTTCCGGGTTCCTTCCGGGTCATGGTGATGCACCTCCGGAGGCATCATAGCACGTGCCGCGCCAGGGCAGGGACGGGGCCGATTTGTAACTTTTCCGTGACAGGACCTATGATAGGCTTGAAGGGGCCGCTTGGGAGCCCAAGCGGCCGAGGGAGGATGCCATGTCGGAGATCGCCGAGAAAAGCAGGGAAAAGAGCCGCCCCGGTGGGGCCGCCTGGAGGCTTCACCTGGACAGGGCGCAGCAGACCTCGCCTTTCTTCAACCGCGAGCTGAGCTGGCTTGCCTTCAACGCCCGGGTCCTTGACGAGGCCCTGCGCGCGGAGAACCCTCTCCTGGAGCGGGTCAAGTTTCTGGCAATCTTCTTCAGCAACCTCGACGAGTTCTTCATGGTCCGCGTCTCCGGTCTCCATCGCCAGGTCGAGATGGGAGCCCTCCTTCTTCCTCCCGACGGCATGACGCCCGTCCGCCAGCTTGCCCTGATCCGTCAGGAACTCCTGCCTCTTCTGGAGCGGGCCTATCGGTGCTGGCGCGACGAACTCCGCCCCGCCCTGAGGGCCGAGCGGATCGTCCTCCTCGACTACGGCGATCTTGACGAAGGCCGTCGCAGGCTCCTGGAGGAGTACTTCCGCCGCGAGGTTTTCCCCATCCTGACCCCCCAGGCCATCGATCCGGGCCGCCCCTTTCCCCTCATCTCGAGCCTCAGCGTCAATCTCCTCGTCGTCCTCGACGACTCGGCCGTGGGCAAACGCTACGTGCGCCTCAAGATCCCCCGCGTCCTGCCCCGGCTTCTTCCCCTCCCCCTGGGACGGAGCGATCTCTCTCCGGCCCAGGCCGAAAAGGGGCGCACCGGCGGTCACTTCATCTGGCTCGAGGACCTCGTCGCCGCCAACCTGGCCAGCCTCTTCCCCGGCCACCGCGTTGAAGGGGCCTATCCCTTCCGCGTCACCCGAAACGCCGACATGGAGATCCAGGAGGACGAGGCCGCAGATCTTCTGACGGCCGTTCAGACCGGCCTGGAGCAGCGTCGGTCCGGCCCCTCGGTGCGCCTCGAGGTGACGCCGGCCATGCCCGAGGCGGAGCTCCAGTTTCTCCTCACCCGGCTGGGGCTGACGCCCTTTCAGATCTACCGGTCACCGGACCACCTCGACCTGGCTGCCCTGAGCCGGCTCCACGGTCTGGGACGGCCCGACCTGAAGGATGAGCCCTTCCGCCCCGCCCTTGCCGAGGCCCTCGGCGGCGACGATCCCTTCGGGGCGATCGCCGCCGGCGACGTGCTCCTCTACCACCCCTACGACAGCTTCCTCCCCGTTGTCGATCTCGTCCGCCGGGCCGCCGCCGACCCAGACGTCCTGGCCATCAAGATGACCCTCTACCGCGTCGGTCCCGATTCGCCCATCGTGGCGGCCCTGACGGAGGCGAAGGCCCGGGGCAAGCAGGTGACGGCCCTCGTCGAGCTCAAGGCTCGCTTCGACGAGGAGCATAACATCTCCTGGGCCCTGGCCCTGGAGCAGGCCGGCGTCCACGTCGTCTACGGCCTCGTCGGCCTCAAGACCCACGCCAAGATGTGCCTCATCGTCCGCCGCGAGGAGGGGGGGCTCCGCTCCTACGTCCATCTCGGGACGGGCAACTACAACCACATCACCACCACCCTCTACAGCGACTTCGGCCTCCTCTCGGCCCGATCGGACCTCGCCGCCGATGTGGGCGATCTCTTCAACGCCCTGACGGGCTACTCCCGCAAGAAGGAGTACCGCCGTCTCCTTGTGGCTCCGGGCAACCTGAGGGAGGGAATCCTGTCGCGCATCGCTCGGGAGACGGAGCTTCAGCGCAGCCAGGGTGGAGGACGGATCGTCATGAAGATGAACCAGCTCGTCGACCCGGCCTGCATCGAGGCCCTCTACGAGGCTTCCCGGGCCGGCGTCTCCATAGCCCTCCAGGTCCGGGGCATCTGCTGTCTTCGTCCCGGTCTGCCGGGCCAGAGCGAGACCATCACCGTCACCTCCATCGTGGGGCGCTTCCTCGAGCATGCCCGGCTCTTCTTTTTCCGCAACGGCGGCGACGGAGAGCTCTTCCTGGGCAGCGCCGACCTGATGCCGCGCAACCTCGACCGGCGCGTCGAGATTCTTTTCCCCGTCGACGACCGCTCCGTCGCCGCGGCCCTGATGGAGACGGTCATGGCACGTCACCTGGCCGACCGGCGGGGTCTGAGCCGCCTTCTGCCCGACGGGCGATACGAGCCCGTCCCGCCCGAGGCCGGCCGGGAGCCCTTCGACTCCCAGGCCTGGATGGTGGCCCATCGCGGCTGCTGGCGTCACGAAAAGGAGCCAAAGCGATGAAAGCCCCTTCCCTTCCGGCCTTTGCCGGCCGGGCCCTGCTGGAGCGGCTCCAGAAGATGGCCGCCGAGGTCCGCTCCGTCGTTGAAGGCGACGACGTCGAGGCCCTTCACCGGATGCGCGTCGCCTCCAGGCGGCTCCGGACGGGGCTGAGGCTTTTTCCCGACCTCTTCGAGGGCCGTCAGGCCCGCCGCTGGAGGCGCGAGATCTCCGCCCTGGCCCGGAGTCTCGGTGACGGACGGAATGTGGACGTTCAGATGGAGTCCCTCGAGGGTTTTCTCGCCGCGGCGCCGCCCAAGCTCCGGCCCGGTCCTGAGCGGCTCCTGCTGCGGCTCCGCCAGAGGCGTCAGGCGCTGCAGCCGACGATCGCCGCTGAGGTGGGCCGCTTTTTCGGCGGGCCGACGCCTGCAGCCATGACCGGTGCTTTCCGGGGTCTTCTGGAGCGCTCGTTACTGGAGCCGTCGGAGGAGGATCTTTCCGGCCGGGCGGCCCGCTCCCTTTTGCCCCTGCTGGCGAAGCTGCTCAGCTATGAGAACGTCGTTGGCACCGGTGACGCCGAAGGCCTCCACGGCATGCGCATTGCCGCCAAGAGACTACGCCACGCTGCCGAGATCTACGGTTCTCACGGTATCGACGGCGAGGCCTTGATCGATGTCACAGGGGAGATCCAGACCCTCCTGGGCCGCATCCATGACGATGACGTCTGGCTCGCCTTTCTCCCCCGCTTCATCGACGAAGAAAGGAGCCGCACCGTCGCCTACTACGGCCACGGCCGGGCCTTCCCCCGCCTTCTGCCCGGCCTGACGGCTTTCAGCGAGTCTGTCGCCGCCGACCGGGCCGAGAGGATCGAGGCCTTCCGGCGGCGCTGGGCCGAACTGGACCTTAGGGGATTCTGGGCCGACTCCCTCGCCCGCCTTCAGCAGGCCTGCGAGGTCCGGCCATGAAGGTCATCGTCGTCAGCGACGTCCACGGCAATCTGCCGGCCCTGGAGGCCGTCCTGGCCCATGGCGAAAGCCGCGGCGGCGGCCCCCTCTGGAACGGAGGCGACGACACGGGCTACGGCCCCTTTCCTCACGAGGTGGTCCGTTGCCTGCGTCGGCGGGCCCAGCGGGCCGTCCGGGGAAACTACGACGAGAAGGTCCTCAAGGTCCCCTCCCGGGGGTCGGCCTGGCGGAGAGGCCGCCACCCCGCCAAGGTGTCGAGCTTTCTTTGGACCTACGACCGCCTCGACGAGGCCGACCGGGCCTACCTGGCAGGCCTGCGGAGAAAGGAGACCTTCACCTGGAAGGGCCTGAAGGTTCTCCTCGTCCACGCCAGCCCCCTCTCGCCGTCGGAACATCTCGGGCCCGAGACGCCCGAAGAGCGTCTCGTCGAGATCGCAGCCAAGGCCGGTGCGGACCTGATCGTCACCGGTCACTCCCACCGACCCTTCGCCCGCAAGGTGGCCGGCACCTGGTTTGTCAATCCCGGCAGTGTCGGCCGTCCCGAGGGAGGGGACCGGCGTGCCTCCTACGCCCTTCTCGACGTCGTCGGAGGACGGCTTTCGGTGACCCATTACCGCGTCGACTACGACGTCGCTGCCTGCCTCGAGGCCCTCAGGGATTCGGGCCTTCCCGAGGGACTCGGCCAGGTCATCGCCGAAGGACGGTCCCTTGACGAAATCGAGGGCAATCTGCCGTCGGGCCGGGATTCCCTCCTGCGCCAGGGATGGCGGCTCCTCCGGGCCAGCTGCGCCGTTCCCGACGACCCCCGCCGTGATCCCCTCGAGGCCGTCCTCGCCGTGGCCTCCGCCCAGGTTCCCCACGAGATGGCTCACCTCAAGCAGGTCACGGGGCTGGCCCTGAGGCTCTTCGATGACCTGGCCGGACTCCACGGCCTGGGCGAGAGGGACCGGCTCCGTCTCCAGTGCGCCGGCCTCCTCCACGACATCGGCTGGGTCCAGGGGGGCAAGAAGCATCACATCCGGGCCCTGTCGATGATCCTCCAGGAACCGGCTCTTCCCTTCACCTGCCGCGACCGCTGCCTCATCGGCGCCGTGGCCCGCTACCATCGCCGCGCTCTTCCCAAGGAGCGCCATTTCCCCTGGTGCCTTCTGGGGCCCGAGGAGCGCCGGAAGGTCCTGGCCCTGTCGGCCCTGCTCCGTGTCGCCGACGGCCTCGACTACAGTCACATCGCCCTCGTCGATGACGTGGCCTGCCGGATCGGCAAAAAGGATGTCGTCGTCACCTGTCTTTCCCGCCGCCGAGAGGGCCCCGACCTGAAGCGGGCCCTGGAGAAGGGGGGAACCCTCTTCGAGAGGGCCTTCGGAAAGGAGCTGATCCTTCAATGGCACCGTCTCTGATCCCGCCCGAGGGAAAGGGCGTCGCCTTCATCGATCTGGGCACCAACTCGATCCGCCTCCTCGTCGTGCGCCTCAACGGGAACGGCTCCTACGCGATCCAGAGGAAGGAAAAGGAATTCATTCGCCTCGGCGAGGGCGAATTCCGCACGGGACGGCTCCAGCCTCGGGCCATGGACCGGGCCGTCGTCGTCGCCGGACGTTTCCGCGATCTGGCCCTCTCCTACGGCGTCGACGAGATCGTCGCCGTCGCCACGGCGGCGACGCGGGACGCCGAAAACCGCGTCGCCTTCCTCGATCGCCTCCGTGACGAGGCGGGGCTGGACGTGCGCGTCGTCTCCGGCAAGGAGGAGGCCCGGCTCATCTATCTCGGCGTCGCCTGGGGAACGCGGATCGACAAGGGCGAGGTCTTCTTCATCGATATCGGTGGCGGCAGCACGGAGATCATCGCCGGCGACGGCGACTGTCACGACTATCTGGACTCCCTCAAGGTCGGCGCCATACGCCTGACGAACCTCTTCTTCGATGACAAAGAGACGGGCCCTGTCCCCGACGAGCGATACGCCCTGCTGACCCGGTACGTGCGGAACGCGGCGCTTCGGAGTCTCCAACGCCTCAAGGGCCGATCTTTCAGCCGGACCCTGGGCAGTTCGGGAACGCTCCTCAACCTCGTCGAGATGAACCGCAGGCGCACCGGCTCGTCGCGCCTTTCCCTCGAGGAGCTGCAAAACCTGCGCCGGTACCTCTGTGGCCTGGACCTGAAGGAGCGGCGGAACCAGCCGGGCATCAACCCCGAACGGGCCGACATCATCATCGCCGGGGCGGCCATCGTCGAGACGATCATGGCCGAACTGGCCCTGCCTCCCTTGGAGCCGAGCCCCTTCGGCCTTCAGGAAGGGCTTCTTCTCGACCACCTCCAACGGGCCCTGCCCGAGCTGGTCCGGGGGCTCTCGGTCCGGGAACGGAGTGTCCTTCAGCTCTGCCGCTCCTGCCACTTCGACGAGCCCCACGCCCGCCATGTCCAGTCCCTGGCCCTGGAACTCTTCGACGGAGCGCGCCGCCTGGGACTCCACGACCTGGGAGACGGTGAGCGGGACCTGCTCCGTCACGTGGCCCTCCTGCATGACCTGGGCCTCTTTCTCTCCTTCAGCAATCACCACGCCCACAGCCATTACATCGTCTCCAACGCCGAACTCCTCGGCTTCGACGAGAGGGAGATCGCCGTCATGGCCGTCACCGCCTTCTACCACCGCAAGAAGCTGCCCAAGAAAAAGCACCCCCCCTTCGCCGCCCTGGACAGACCGTCGCGGAAGGCCGTCCGTTATCTGAGCCTCTTTTTGCGCCTCGCCGAGAGCCTGGACCGGTCTCACGCCGCCGCCGTCCGTTCCGTCGATCTCGCCCTGGCCGATGACGACGCGGTGAGGCTTCGCCTCGACTGCCGCCAAGACTGCCGTCTCGAGCTCTGGCAGCTCGAGGAGCACCGCGCCGGCTTCAAGGCCCTCCTGAAGCGACCCTTCCGTGTCGAGCTGTCCCAGAAGGGGAAGGACGCCGGGGATAATCCCGAAGTGGCCTGAAGAAGGCCGGCAGGTCTCGAAGGGCTCCTTAGAGTGTGCTAAGGTTGAGGGGCAAGATCATCCCGCCGTCCTCAGGAGGGTCAGCGATGTATCCCGCACCGGACCTGTCGCGTCTGCTCTTGCCCCGCAGCGTCGCCATCGTGGGGGCCTCGTCCAACCCGGACAGCATTTCGGGCCGTCCCTTCAAGCTGCTGCGCCGTTTCGGCTATCAGGGAGCCATCTACCTCGTCAACCCGACACGGAGCGAAATCGACGGACATCCCTGTTGGCCCGATGTCGCCTCCCTGCCGGAGACGCCCGATGTGGTTCTCATCGGCATCCGGGCCGACAGAGTCGAAGCCGTCATCGACCAGGCCGTCGCCCGGGGTGTCCCCTTCGGCATCATCTTTTCCTCGGGTTTCGCCGAGTCCGACGATGCCCAAGCCCAGCGCCGCCTCGTCGAGAAGGCCGCCTCGGGCGGCATGCGACTCCTCGGTCCCAATTGCCAGGGGCTCGTCAACCTCGCCGACAGGGTTCCCCTCTCCTTCTCGGCCTCCCTCGACACGGACCGGACCGAATCGGGCCCCGTCGCCTATGTCTCCCAGAGCGGTGCCTTCGGCTTCGCCTCCTACGCCATGGCCGCCGACCAGGGCGTGGGCTTCCGCTACGTCGTCACCACCGGCAACCAGGCCGACTTGGATGTCATCGACTTCGGCCGTCACTTCGCCGCCGATCCCGAGGTGGGGCTCCTCGTCCTCTATCTGGAGGGGCTCAGCCGCGGCGAGGCCTTCCTCGACCTCCTCGAGGAGGCCAGCAGGAGGGACCTCCCCGTGGCTGTCCTCAAGGCGGGCCGGAGCGCCACGGCCCAGGCGGCCGCCAGAAGCCACACGGCGGCCCTCACGGGAGACCAGGCCAGCTGGGACGCCGTCATGCGCCAGTACCGGGTCCTGGCCATCGACGACGCCGAGGACCTCGTCGATCTGGGGCGCGTCTTCTCCCGTCCCGTCGTGCCCGGCGGCAACAGGGTGGCCATCCTGACCACCTCCGGGGGGGGAGGGATCATGATGGCCGACCAGTGCGACGACCAGGGATTGGCCGTCGAGCCCTTCAGTGACGCCCTTCAGGCGAAGATTGCCCCCTACCTGCCCTCCTTCGGCTCGACGCGGAACCCCGTCGACATGACGGCTCAGGTCATCAACGACCCCGAAGGCTTTCCGGCCTGTCTCGAAGCCGTCCTCGAAAGCGACGAGACGGACCTGGTCGTCGTCGTCATCTCCATGATCACCGGCGACGCCGGCAGGAAGATGGCCTCTGACCTGGCCCGTGCGGCTCGGGGGGCAAAAAAGCCCGTCCTCTGCTGCTGGATGATCAACGACGAGCAGGGCGGCGCCTTCCTGGAGTACCTCAGGCGCCATCATGTCCCCCTCTTTCAGAGTCCCCGGCGCTGCGCCCGTGCCCTGGGCGCCCTCTACCGCTGGAGCACCCGGAGACGCCAGCCCCGGTGCCTGACGGAAGGCCTGACAAGCTATCTCGACCGCTTCCCGGAGAAGCTCACCGAATATGATGCCAAGAGGCTTCTGGCCCTTCACGGCGTGCCCGTCACGAAAGAGAGGCTCTGCGCCAGCCTCGACGAGGCTCTGGCCGCCGCCGACGAGATCGGCTTTCCTCTGGCCCTGAAGGTCATGTCGCCCGATATCCTCCACAAGACGGAGGCCCGCATCGTGGCCCTCCGGCTCCGTGACCGCGAAGAGCTCCAGAACGCCTACGGCCGGCTCCTGGAGCGGGCGGTCCTTCACGATCCGAAGGCGTCGATCTTGGGCGTCCTCGTCCAGGAGATGGTCGAAGGTGGCCTGGAATGCATGATCGGCATGAGGCGCGACCCCTCCTTCGGGCCCATGGTGGCCGTAGGCCTGGGGGGAATCTACGTCGAGGTCCTGAAGGACCTCTCCCTCCGCCACGCTCCCCTGACGGAGGAGATGGCCCTGGAGATGATCGGTGAACTCAAAGGGTATCCCCTCCTCAAAGGCGTCCGAGGCGAGCCGGGCCGTGACGTGACGGCCCTGGCTGGGGCTGTTGCCGCCGTCTCCCGCATGGCCTGTGCCGAGTCGGACCTTCTCGAACTCGACGTCAACCCCCTTTTCGTACTTCCCGAGGGCAGAGGGGTCCTCGCCGCCGACGCCCTCGTGATAAGGAGGTCGTGACCTGTGAACTGGCTTTGGATCGTCGTCGGTTATTTCTTTGGTTCGACGCCGACGGGTTTCCTCGTCGTCAGGCTCCTCCGCGGCGAGGACATCCGCCGTCACGGTTCGGGCAACATCGGCGCTACCAACGTGGGACGGGTCATGGGCAGGCCCTGGGCCGTGGCTGTGGCGATCTTCGACATGGCCAAGGGAGGGCTGGCCGTCATCCTGGCCCGGGCCTTCGGCGTCGCCGATCCCCTCCTGCTGGCTTTTGTCGGCGTCGCTGGCGTCTGCGGCCACAACTTCCCCCTCTGGCTGCGCTTCAAGGGAGGCAAGGGTGTCGCCACCTCCTTCGGTGTCCTCTTCTTCCTCAACCCTCCGTCGGCCCTCATCGGCGGTGCCCTCTGGTATGTCATCATGCGCCTTTCCCGCTACGTCTCTCTGGCCTCCATGCTCTCTCTGGCCTCCGTCCCCCTCCTGCTCTTCCTCTTCAAGGCCCCCGGAGCCTACGTGGGGGCCGCCGTCTTCCTGGCCCTGCTCACCGTCGTCCGTCACAGGGCCAACATCGCCAGGCTTCTGGCCGGAACGGAAAGCAAGGTCGGCAAGGGGTAGCCGTTTCTTGACGTTTCTTGACCAACTGGCTATAATGCCCTTGAGTCAAGAAAGGTTAAGGGAGGGGTACCATGTCGAGCCTGACGCGATCCATCGAAAAGTACATCCACAGCCTCCTGGAAGAGGAGGATTCGCCGGCCGTCTCCCTTCGGCGCAAGGACCTGGCCGAACAGTTCGGCTGCGTTCCCAGCCAGATCAACTATGTCCTCCGAAGCCGTTTCACTCCCGAGAAGGGCTTTCTCGTCGAAAGCCAGAGGGGGGGGCACGGCTTCATCCGTATTGCCCGCATCACTTTTCGCCGTCCCCAGGAGCGGATCGACCACCTGGAGGAGATCATCGGCACCGTCATCTCCAGCCAGGAGGTCAAACGTCTTCTGACCAACCTCCAGGAGCGGGGGATCCTCTCTGACCGGGAGCGGCTCCTCTTGGAGGTGGCCTTGCGCTTCCAGGACGAGGTGGCCGAGACCTACTTCGACCTTTCTCCCTACAAGAGGGATATGCTCCAGGCCGATCTCCTCAAGCGACTGCTGCGGAGCCTGGCCCTGTCCTGAGGAGGGACGGACGATGAAGTGCGAACACTGCAACGAGGAGGAGGCTGAGGTCCATATCCGCCAGAGTTCGGGCGGGCAGACCCGGGAATACCACCTCTGTCACCGCTGTGCCAAGGAGCTGGCCGCCAAGGGGGTCATTCCCGACTTCTCCTTAGGAGGCCCCGTGGCGAACCTTCTGGGAGCCCTCTGGAGCGGTCCCCTTAACCCGAAGGGTAGGCCTGAGGCCGATGAGCTTGGCCGCTGTTGCCCCGCTTGCTCCATGGAGCTTGCCGAGTTCCGCAAGACCGGTCTTCTTGGCTGTCCCCAGTGCTACCTGGCCTTCCGCGACGTCGTCGAACCCTTCCTCCGCAAGGTCCAGGGGACGACGGTCCATCGGGGGCTGAGGCCCGGTGAGGGCCATCAGGAGGGGGAGGATCTGACCCTTCTCCGCAAGAGACTGACCGAGGCTGTCGCCGAAGAGCGTTACGAGCTGGCTGCCGAGCTGAGGGACCGGATTCGGACTCTCGAGGGACAAGGAGGAGCCCGGCCATGAGGCCCAATAGCCTGGTGGAACGGCCTCTGGAGTGGACCCGAGGGGGAGGGGAGGGGCTTCCCGTGGCCGTCTCCAGCCGGGTGCGGCTGGCCCGGAACCTCCGGGATTTTCCCTTTCCACAGCGCTGCGATGAAAACGAGCTGGACAGCGTGACCGCTCGCATCCGTGATGCCGTCGCCGGAGCCGAGCTTTTCCGCTCCAGCGAAAAGATCGTCGTCGACGACCTGGAGCCCCTGTCGCGGCGCCTTCTGGTGGAACAGCACCTGCTGAGCCCCGCTCTGGCCGCCGGAGGCAGAGGGCGCCTCGCCGTCATTGACGGCAAGGGCATCATCTCTCTCCTGATCAACGAAGAGGATCACCTGAGAGTTCAGGTCGTCCTCGGGGGGCTGAGTCTCCGCGAGGCGAGCCGCATCGCCTTTGTCGTTCATGAGGCCCTTCAGCCTCTGGGTTTCGCCTACGACGAGGGGCTCGGTTTCCTCACGGCCTGTCCGACCAACGCCGGCACGGGCATGAGGGCTTCCGTGATGATTCACATCCCCGCCCTGGAGCTCCTGGGGCAGGTCAACGTTCTGGTCCGCGAGGCCAACCGGCTGGGGCTGACCGTGCGGGGGACCTACGGCGAGGGGACGGAGGCTATGGGGGCGCTCTACCAGATTTCCAACCAGGTGACGCTGGGGCCCACCGAGGACGACCTCGTCGAAAAGGTCGCTGGCGTGACGCTGCGCATCGCCGAAGAGGAGGAGCGGGCCAGAAGGACTCTCGCCGAAAACCGCTTCGCCGATCTTGAAGATCGGGCCTGGAGGGCCTGGGGTGCCCTGCGCTACGCCCGGTCCGTCTCCGTCAATGAGGCCCTGGCCCACCTCTCGCTGATCCACATGGCCGGAGCCCTGGCCATTGTGCCGCCTCTGACCGTGCCGGAGTGGAACGCCCTTGTCCTGGGCGTCCAGCCGGCCCACCTTGAGGCCCGCTCGGGAGGGGACCTTTCCCCTCAGGAACGGGACCGGGCCCGAGGGGATTTCCTGAGGGCCCGACTGGCCCGAAAAATCTAGCGCGCCGGGCCCGGAGAGCGTCCGGACCTAAGGAGGATACAGACATGTGGCAGTTTTTCACCGAACGAGGGAAGAAAGTCGTCCAGCTGGCCCACCGCGAGGCTCTCAGGCTGGGCAATGACGTGATCGGAACGGAACACCTCCTGCTGGGACTCCTCGCCGAAGGCGAGGGGGTCGCGGCCCATGTTCTTGGGGCCTTCGGCCTCGAGCTGGACGGCATCCGCAGCCGCGTCGAAGAGATCGTCGGCCGTGGCGAGCCCAAAGAGCGTCCCGTCGATCTTCCCCTGAGTCCCAGGGCGAAGCGGGTCCTCGACCTGGCCATGAGAGAGGCCCGCAACATGGGTGTCAACTACGTCGGCACCGAGCATATCCTGCTGGGTCTCGTCGCCGAGGGGGAGGGCATCGCCGCCCAGGTCCTCCTCGGGAGCGGACTGGACCTCCAGAAGGTCCGCGCCGAGATTGTGGCGACCCTCTCGGGCGGTGAAAGCCCCGAGGCGCGGGAAGAGGCCGGCTCTCCCAAGGCTGCCGGAACGACGCGGAGCAAGACGCCCACGCTGGAGCAGCTCGGCATCGACCTGACGGCCATGGCCGAGCAGGGCGAGCTCGACCCCGTCATCGGCAGGGCCCAGGAGATCCAGCGCGTCATCCAGATCCTCTCGCGGCGCACCAAGAACAACCCCGTCCTCATCGGCGACCCCGGCGTGGGCAAGACGGCCATCGTCGAGGGTTTGGCCCAGAGGATCCACAGCGGCGACATTCCCGAGGTGCTCCGCGGCAAGAGGCTCTTCCAGCTCAACGTGGGCAACCTCGTGGCCGGGACCAAGTACCGGGGCGAGTTCGAGGAGCGGATGCGCAAGCTCGTCAAGGAGCTCCGCGAGGCCAGGGACGTCATGCTCTTCATCGATGAGATCCACACCATCGTCGGCGCCGGCGGCGCCGAGGGGGCCGTCGACGCCGCCAATATCCTCAAGCCCAGCCTGGCCCGGGGCGAGTTCCAGGTCATCGGCGCCACGACGTTGGACGAATACCGCAAGCACATCGAGAAAGACGCCGCCCTGGAGAGGCGCTTCCAGCCCGTCAAGGTCGGTGAGCCCTCCATCGACGACACCATCGCCATCCTCAAGGGACTCCGCGACCGTTACGAGGCCCACCACCGCGTCAAGATCTCCGACGAGGCCGTCGACATGGCCGCCCGCCTCTCGGCCCGGTACATCACCGACCGCTATCTGCCCGACAAGGCCATCGACCTCATCGACGAGTCGGCGGCCCGATCGCGGCTCAAGGCCATGGAGATGCCGTCGTCGCTGAAAGAGATGGAGCGCGGCCTCGAGGCCCTGAAGAAGGAAAAGGAATCGGCCGTGGCCGCTCAGGAGTTTGAGAAGGCTGCCCGTCTCCGTGACCAGGAGCGCACTGCCGCTGAGGAGCTGGAGACGAAGCGCAAGGAGTGGCAGGCGCGGCGCAACCAGGAGGAGCCCGTTCTCAACGGCGAGGACATTGCCGCCATCGTCTCGGAATGGACGGGCGTTCCCGTCGTCCAGCTCACCGAAGAGGAGGCGCGCCGTCTCCTGCGGATGGAGGAGGAGATCCACCAGCGCCTCATCGGCCAGGAAGAGGCCGTCAGCGCTGTCTCCCGGGCCATCCGCCGCGCCAGAAGCGGCATGAAGGATCCCAAACGTCCCATCGGCAGTTTCCTCTGCCTCGGCCCGACGGGCGTGGGCAAGACCGAGCTGGCCCGGGCCCTGGCCTCCTTCCTTTTTGGCAGCGACGACGCCATGATCCGGCTCGACATGAGCGAATTCATGGAACGCCACGAGGTGGCCAAGCTCATCGGGGCTCCCCCCGGCTACGTCGGCTACGACGAGGGAGGCAAGCTCACCGAGGCGATCCGCCGCCGCCCCTATTCGGTCGTCCTCTTCGACGAGATCGAAAAGGCCCATCCCGACGTCTTCAACCTGCTCCTGCAGATCATGGAGGACGGACGTCTCACCGACGGCCAGGGCCATACCGTCGATTTCCGCAATGCCGTCATCATGATGACCAGCAACGTCGGTGCCCAGGACATGGTCCGGGGCCGGGCCATGGGCTTCGCCTCCGAATCGGAGAAGGCTGCCCTGGAGTGGAAAAACGACAAGGACCGGATACTCGAATCGGTGCGCAGGACCTTCCGCCCCGAATTTCTCAACCGCGTCGACGAGATGGTTGTCTTCCAGCCCCTTACGCGGGACCAGCTGCTCAAGATCGTCGACATCATGCTCGACGAGATCTCCCGCCGCCTCGCCGACCGGGGCATCGCCATCGACGTCTCGAAAGAGGCCCGCCACCATCTTCTGGAGAAGGGATTCGATCCCAAGTTCGGCGCCAGGCCGCTGCGGCGCACCATCCAGCGCCTCGTCGAGGACCGCATGGCCGACCTTCTCCTTGAGGGCAAGGCCGCTTCCGGCGGTTCTTTCCGGATCGGCTTCGACGGCGAGGATCTGGCCTTTCAGGCCCTTGAGGGGCCTGAAGAGGTCGGGGAGCCGGAAAAGGCGGACAGCCCCGCCTGAAGGGTGTCAAGGGTGCGGGAGCGGATGACAGCCGCTCCCGCTTCTGTTAGGATGAGGTGCGCTCCCACTTCATCAAGGAGGTGTGCCATGGAAGGCTTCGGCGGTATCTTCTGGATCTTCATCCTCTTCAGCTTCATCACGCCCATGCTGCGCCAGTGGAACCTTCAGCGAACCCGGGAAGCCACGATCAGGCGGCTCGAGAAGAAGCGGGGGAGCCGCGTGATCACCCTCATCCACCGCCAGGAGAGCATGGGATTTCTGGGCATGTTCTCCCGGAGCTACATCAACATCGAGGACTCGGAGCAGGTCCTTCGGGCCATCCGGATCACCTCCGACAGCCTGCCCATCGACCTCATCCTCCACACGCCGGGCGGTCTCCTGCTGGCGTCGGAGCAGATCGCCGACGCCCTGCGCAAGCACCCTTCGAAGGTGACCGTCTTCATCCCTCATTACGCCATGTCGGGTGGCACCCTCATCGCCCTCGCCGCCGACGAGATTGTTATGGACGAGCACGCCGTGCTGGGACCTGTCGATCCCCAGCTGGGTCAGTACCCGGCGGCCTCGATCCTCAAGGTCCTCGAGACGAAGGATATCAACGAGATCGACGACGAGACCCTCATCCTGGCCGACGTGGCCCGCAAGGCCATCGATCAGACGCGGCGCTTCCTCTACCGCCATCTCGTCGAGCGTCACGGCGAAAAGCAGGCTCAGGCCCTCTCCCAGATCCTCACAGAGGGCCGCTGGACCCACGATTATCCCATCATGTGGGAGGAGGCCGTCGAGCTGGGCCTCAACGTGGGGCACGATATGCCCGTCGAGATCTGCCAATTCATGGGCCTCTTCCCCCAGTCCGGACAGGGGCGCCCGTCGGTCCAGTACATTCCCATGCCCTATCCCCACAACACCTGGGGAAAGGTGCCCGACAAGGGCGCCAGACACTCTTCTTAATTAGGAGGCGTTACGATTTGAAGAAGAAACTGCTCCTTCTCGCTGCCCTGTTCTGCCTGACCGTCACGGCCCTGCCCCTTCAGGCCGCCGAGCCGGTCATCTCTCAGGTCAACGACGAGACGATCACCGAAGGCGATCTCCGTTATGTTCTCTCCCAGCACACCAACGGCAACGAGGCCATTGCCATGATCATGATGGCTCAGATGGCGCCTCAGGAGAAGCTGGAGTTCGTCAGCCAGATCACCGATGCCCTTCTCCTCTCCCAGGCAGCCCTGAGGAAGGGCTATCAGTTTGATCCCGCCGTGGCTCGGAAGATCCGCTGGGACACGGTGCAGGTCCTCTCCCAGGCCTACATGCGCCATGCCGCCCAGAGCTGGGATCTTTCTGAAGAGGCCCTCAAGGCCTTCTATGACGACCATGCCGAGGCTTTCATCCAGACCGAGGCCGTTCACGTGCGCCACATCCTCGTCGACTCCGAGGCCAAGGCCCGCACCGTCCTCCTTCAGGCCATGAGCGGCAAGAACTTCGCCGAAGTGGCCGCCAAGGAGAGCATCGACCACGGCAGCGCCCGCAACGGCGGCGATCTGGGTTGGATCGAGCGGGGCCAGACGGTGCCCCCCTTCGAGGAGGCCGCCTTCACGACCCGAGCCGGCCGTCTGGCCGGACCGGTCCAGTCCGATTTCGGCTGGCATGTCCTGGAAGTCCTCGAGCGCCGTGACGAGCGCGCCCTCAGTTTCGCCGAGGCCAAGCCTCAGGTCGTCCAGGCCCTCCAGGAGCATTACATCATGGCCGAGATCGCCCGGCTCCGCGGTTCCGAGGCTTATGTCATCGACGAGGAGGCCGTCCAGAAACTCGGGGGGCTGACCCGCTGACCTGCGGAAGTTCAAAAAGTCCCCTCTTCTGAGGCCCTGTCGGGGAGGAGAGAGAAGCTTCTCTCTCCTCCCCGACTTTTCTTTTTCCCCCTTTCTCTTTAAGTAACGATTAGGTCGGACCTTACCCCTTCTTTACAGGTGCTCAAATTGGAATATAATGGGAATGGCGTAATGAACCTCTTTCGTAAAGGAGGGTGGTCCAGAAACTAAAAAAGCGCCACAGGGTTTAATGTTTTTCATTCCTGAAAGGGGGAAACAGCGAAAATGGCAGATACGTCGGTTGAAAAGAAGGGGCGCAAGCCAGCCTTTATCGAAGCCCTGCTCGTTCTGGCGGCAGCGGCGGCCATGATCAGCTACGGCGTCCTTGTCCTCGGTGTGGACGCCCATATTCCCATTATCTTCTCGGCGGCCCTCGTCGCCGTCGTCGGCCGGTGGCTTCTGGGCATCAGCTGGGGTGAGATCGAAGAGGGCATGATCACCGGCATCACCATGGCCCTTCAGGCCATCATCATCCTCATGACCGTCGGTCTCATCGTCGGCTCCTGGATCCTCAGCGGCAGTGTTCCCAGCATGATCTACTACGGCCTGAACATCCTCTCTCCCGGCTTTTTCCTCCTTGCCACCCTGCTCATCTGCTCCATCGTCGGCCTGGCGACGGGGACGTCCTGGGGCACGACGGGCACCGTCGGCATCGCCCTCATGGGCATCGGCGCCGGCCTGGGCATCCCCGCCCCCCTGACGGCGGGCATCGTCATCTCCGGAGCCTACATGGGAGACAAGATGTCGCCCCTTTCGGACACGACGAACCTGGCTCCCGCCGTGGCCGGCACGGACCTCTTCACCCACATCCGGGCCATGATCTCCACGACGGGCGTCACCTACGTTCTCGTCTGCGCCCTGGCCATCTTCTTCGGCATGAAGTACGGCAGCGGCACCCTTGACGCCAGCCGGATCGACGCCATCCAGAAGCTCATGGCCGCCGAGTTCTCCGTCAGCCCCATGGGCCTGATCCCGCCCCTCCTTGTCATTACCCTTGCCATCGCCAAGATCCCGGCTCTGCCGGGCCTGGCCGTCGGCATCGCTGCCGCCGTCGTCATGTGCATGACTCAAGGCGTTGGCATGGGTGATATCATCGGCGCCCTTCACTACGGCTATGAGGCCAGCCTCTCGGCCGACTTCGCCGGTGCCGAGACGCTCGAGGCCGTTTCCCAGCTCATGGCCGAGAACGGCATCGTCGGCGTCGCCCCCGAGATGGCCCAGGAAGTGGGCGGCATGCTCAGCGACCTCCTTACCCGCGGCGGTCTCGACTCGATGATGTGGACCATCTCCCTCATCCTCTGTGCCCTCTCCTTCGGCGGCATGATGGAGCGCTGCGGCTTCCTTGAAGTCCTGCTCCACACCATCCTCAAGGGCGTCCGCAGCGTGGGCGGCCTCGTGACGGCCGTCATCGTCTCCTGTTTCGCCTCCAACCTCTTCCTCGGCGACCAGTACCTCTCGATCGTCATGCCGGGCCGCATGTTCAAGGACGCCTTCGACGAAAAGGGGCTCCACCCGAAGATGCTCTCCCGCTCCCTGGAGGACGCCGGAACGCTCACGTCCGTCCTCATCCCCTGGAACACCTGCGGTGCCTACAACGCCGGCGTCCTGGGTGTGCCCACTCTGGCCTATGCCCCCTTCGCCTTCATGAACTACCTCAACCCCATCGTGGCTATCACCATGAGCTACCTGGGCATCGCCGTCTTCTGGCAGGATGGCAAGAACCCGAAGGGAGCCAAGGTCGAGGAGATCTAAGGCTTCTCTTCTTCCTGAACGTCCGGTATCATCGGCGGGGAGGGGCGATTGCGCCCCTCCCCGCCGAGCTTTAGGCCCAACTTGAGTGAAGGAGGCTCTTTCATGAACGAACGGATCCCCTCACAATCGGGGACGCCCTTTCCCCGGTGGATGGCCTGGCTGGCATTGGCCGTGGGGCTGCTCCTTATGGCCGACGCCCTGAGGACCTTCTCCTTCCACAAGCTCCTCGTCGGGGCCTGCTGCGTCTATGTCTCGAGCTACCGGAAGCGGATGTATCTCGCCGATGAAGGCGTCGTCCGCGAGACGGGCGGCTGGTTCGGGAAGCGCCAGTCCCTGATTCCCTGGAGCGAGGTCACCTTCGTCACCCTCGCCCGGCGGGGGCGGCAGATGATGGCCTTTTTCGAACGGGGCGACTCGGGCTGGAAGCTTCTTTTCGACCGTTCCCAGCAGGAACCCGTCGAGGCCCTTCTCCGCGAGAAGTGCCCCGGCATCGAGATCGACGTCCTCTAGGTGGGTCCATGACGGACGGCGGGCTGAGGTGGGAGCTGGAGCACAACCTCCGCCGTTGCACGGAAGCGGCCGCGATCCTCAGCGAGGACCTGGCGGCTCACCCGGAGGTTTCCGGAAGGGAGTACCGGTCGAGCCGAAAGATCGTCGACGTCTTTCGGGAGGGGGGCTTGGAGGTCGAGCACCCCTTCCCGGAGATGGCCGCGGTCTTCCGGGCCGCCAAAGAAGGCGGCGCCGCGGCGAAGGTGGCCCTTCTCGTCGAATACGATGCCCTGCCCGACCTGGGCCACGGCTGCGGCCACAGCCTTCACGGCGCCATGTCCGTTTTGGCCGGCCTCGCCCTGGCCCCTCTCATGAAGCGCCTCGACGGCGCGCTTGTCCTCTTCGGCACGCCGGCCGAGGAGTGCGACGGGGCCAAGGTGCCCCTTGCCGCCGACGGAATCTTCGACGACGTTGACCTGGCCCTCATGATCCACTGCAACGGCGGCAGCTCTTCGTCGCCTTCCGCTCCCTGACCATCGACGCCGTGGATTCCGCTTCCGGCGCAGGCCCGCTCACGCAGCGACCGCTCCCTAGGAGGGACAAAACGCCCTCAACGGCGTCCAGCTTCTCTTCCATGGCCTGGACACGCTCCGCCAGCATCTTCGCCCCGAGGTGCGGCTTCACGGCATCGTCTCCGAAGGCGGAACGGCTCCCGACGTTGTTCCCGAAGAGGCGGCGGCCTGTTTCTACTTCCGCGCTCCCCGACGGTGAGCTCCGACGACGGATGAGAACGGCCTTCGAGGCCGCCCGATCCGAGCGGGACCGATGATAAGCGAGGGGGGAGGCTTTGGCCTCCCCCTTGCTTTTGGCTAGAGCTTTTCTTCGACGGCGGCGATTTTGCCGGTCATGGAGAGCTTCTTGTCCCGCCTCTCGTCGATCTTGAGGGACGTCGAGACCCGAAGGGCCCCCATCTGGAAAGGCACCTCGTGGACGGCCCGGACGGCACGGAGCACTTCGTCCAGGTCGCCTTCGACGACGGTGCCCATCGGCGTCAGGACCGTCTTGACGTCAAAGGCGGCCAGGGCCTTCTCGACGGCGGCGACGTAACGGCTCAGGCTGGGCGTCTCCGTCCCCAGGGGGACGACGATCAGTTCGGCAACGACATGGCCCATAAGGGTGACCTCCTCGGTGATTTAGGTTATACTGGTTTCAGTTAATCTTTCAGGGGCGCCCTTCCGTCGCCCCTGAAGCTATTTCCGCAAGGGGGAATTTTCTGTGGCAGAACAGCTCTGGTCCACCGGTCTGGCCCTTCTCAGCCGCGTCCACATCCCGATTCTCGTCCTCATCGGCTGGTGGGCCGTCGACAGGGCGACGGTGCCCTTTGTGGCCCACCTTTTCAAGCTCGCCGTGGCCCGCTTCGAGGCCCGCAGCACCTCGATCAGCCAGCGCGACGCCAGCGTCAAGCGCCTTCAGACCCTCCAGGGCCTGGTGACGCAGATCGCCAGGGGCGCCGTCGCCGTCTTCGCCGTCCTGACCCTTCTGGGCAGCCTCCAGATTGACGTCCGGCCCATTCTGACCGGTTTCGGCGTCGCCGGGCTGGCAATTTCCCTGGCCGCTCAGAACATCATCCGCGACTTCATCAACGGCATCGTCGTCATCCTCGAGGACCACTATTCGGTGGGTGACGTCATCTCCGTCTCGGGCTACACCGGATCGGTGGAGCGCTTCACCATGAGGACGACCCACCTGCGCACCATCGACGGTGAGCTGGCCATCGTCCCTAACGGCGCCGTCACCCAGGTCCTCAATTTCACCAAGAACTGGTCCCGGGCCAAGATCGACGTGGGCGTCGCCTACGACACGGACATCGCCCGGGCCATGAAGGTCATGAGGGACGTCGCCGAAGGCCTTTACAACGACAACAAGCTGCGCATCCTCGAAGTGCCCGATGTCCAGGGCATTCTTGCCTTCAACGACAGCGCCATCGTCCTGCGCTGTCTCATCAAGACCGTTCCCGGCGACCAGTGGGCGCTGGGTCGCGACTACCGCCTCCGCCTCAAGGAGGCCTTCAACAGGGAGGGTATCGTCATCCCCTTCCCCCAGACCGACGTCTGGCTTCACGGGGCCGGCGAGGCCGATCCTGCGCCGAAGACCACCCCATAGGGGAGGGGACGCTCCCGTCCCTCCGAGGGGCGGTTCACGATCCGCCCCTGCCACCACAGTGTCGAGGAACCGCCGCCGTCGAGGTTGAGGACGTCTCTCAGTCCCAGCCCGGCGGCGATGTTTCGTGTCTCGTCCAGGGTGAGGCCGCTGCTGTGCCAGGGGTTGCGGCCGTCGACGACGACCCACCAGAGGCGGCTTCCGTCGTGACCGACGAAGGAGCGGGGATGGCGTTGCTCCCGCAGGGCCGCGTTGAACCCCTCGTTCGTCGTCACAGGCCTCCCGTCGGCGATAAGGCGGGGGCCGGCCTGGAGCAGCCAGGGCAGTTCGAGGCGGCTGTCGGCGAAACGCCAGTGGAGCTTCACCTCGTCGCCGGCTTCAAGGATCAGCAGCTCCTCGGCGGCGACGCCCCGGGCGGCGACGAGAAAACCCTCTTCGGGGACGGCGTGGTTCGAGGCGCTCCAGTGGCGGACCCACTGGACCTGACCGCCGCTGACGGCGGCCTCGACGGTTCCGAAGACCAGATCCCGGGCGAATCGGCCCGCCTGGGGCGTGTAGAGGGCGACGCCCCGTTCGGGGGGGCGCCTGTTCAGGGCGTCGACGGGGTGGATCGTGCCGGCCAGGTCGACATAAAGCTGGAGGTTGCCGTTGCCGAAAGCCACCCGGCCTGTTTCATCCCAGGCGACGGCGCTGCGGTTCTCGTGAGGGAGGCTGTACGGTGTCCCTTGCGTCACGAGGGTGCCGATGACGCTGTTGCCGCTGAAAAAACCGCCGTTGACGGCTGCCTGAGCGCCGGTCAGCGTGGCCATCCGCGAGAGGGGCAGCCTCGGGGCGCCCAAAGCAGGAGCGGGCACGATCTGAGGTGCCCCTCCCGAAGGGCCGCAGATGAGGGCCGCCCAGAAGAGGGCCCGCGATCCGCTGCCGCCCTGGGGGACGATGGTCGCCGGAAACTGGGAGGGCACCGTCGTCATCGTCGTCCAGGCCTGGAAGTAGTGGGGGTAGGAGCCGATGCGAACGGCCTTGCCCACGTCGCCGTCGGTGACGACGGCCTGATGACCGAGCTGCCTCAGATGGCTCTGCACCTTGGCGGCCTCCTCGGCCGTGGCGTACTCCCCGACCTGGACGGCCCAGTTCGCCGGCGGCGAGCCCAGCCCCTGGCGGTGGACAACGAGGGTGAGGCCGTCCACCTCGAGGCGCCCCTCCCAGGAGACGATCTGCGTCGTGGCGCTCCTCAGCCAGGCTGAAAGACGGAGGAGGTCCTCGACGGTGACGTTCGCCCGGGGCTCGTCGAGAAACCCCCTCGGCGCCGGCAGGCTCATCGCCTCGGCCAGGCCCAGGTAGCCCAGGAGATAGGGCGGGATATCCCGATCGGGCAGGGGGAAGAGGTGGCCGTAGATCTCCGCCTCGTGGCGCCAGCCCATGGCGCGGAGGGCGAGGAAGACCGCCTCGGCCCGGGCCGCCTCCATGTCAGGATGGAAACGGTCGGTGGGGAGGATGATGCCCAGGGCGGCGGCCGTCTCGATGGCCCGGGCGTGGCGGTGCCCCGGCGGGACGTCGGCTAAACGGGCCGTGCCGCTCCAGGCCGGCAGGCGCAGGGCCTGGATGACGGCCTCGACGACCTCGCCGCGGGTTACGGCCGGAGCCGGCAAGGCCAGGCAGAACAACAGGAGAAGAGCGGCCGCTCCGATCAGGCTTTTCCGTGCCGTTCTCTTCATGAGGCGATCGGCCTCCTTCATGGAAAGGGTTACGCTGATTCTACCACCTGGGCCACTTGCGGCAGAGGCTCCCCGATCTGCCCTTCTTCTCTAAAGGGGTTTCAAGGACCCTCTCTTGCTGTGGCCGATCAGAAAAACCGCGTCTGTTCCTTTCAGAACACGGCAAGTCCCAGCCTGGTCTGGCTGAGCCCTGAAGACATCGATTCCCTCCCTCTTAGACGGTGAGGAAGCTCGCCCTTTCCGATCAGGCCGACCTGGGCGGTGACCAGACGACAAACCTCACCCCCGCCGAGTACTTTGCCTTCCTCGCCCCCAGGGAGCAGGAGCTGCCGCCTCTGGGGCTGCGCCGATGTGCGGAGAAGGTGTTGACAGGTCCCGGAAGGCTCATTATAATGGGCCTCGCTTGATCGAAAACGGGGGTATGGCGCAGCGGGAGCGCACCTGCATGGCATGCAGGGGGTCGGGGGTTCGAATCCCCCTACCTCCACCAGAACAGAACATGAGGCCGTCTTGGGGACTGAACCCGGGCGGCTTCGTTTTTCGTCTTCCGTGACCGGAGGGACAAAAGAGGTTCACCGTCCCCGTCGGCCATGGGAGGGCAGCCCTGAAGCGAAGGACCGCCGCCAGGGGGGCCAGCCATCGGACAAGGAGCTGATGACGGGATGATCGAGGGAAGCCGCGCCTGGCAAGGGGCCTTTCCCCAGACCTTCTTTGCCGTCCTGGCCATAGAGGGCATCGAAAACGGCCCTGTCCTGGGCGAGATGGAGGCCCGAAAGGGCGCACTCGAAGAAAAGCTGCGCCAACTCTGGCAGGGGAAGACCCGCAAGGACCTCAAGGCGGACTCTCCCTGCGGGGCCTACGAAAGCCACTACCGCCGCTTCGGCCAGGGCTACCCCGTCCTGGCCCAGGTCGAGTTGGTGGCCCTCAAGGGAAAGCCCATCGCCTCCGTCTCTCCCCTGGTGACGGCCCTCTTCATGGCCGAGCTCGAAAGCGGCCTCCTCACGGCCGGACGCGATCTGGACCGGGTCGCTCTTCCCCTCCGCCTCGACGTGGCGACGGGGGAGGAAGCCTACCGCAACCTGGGCGGTCAGGAGCGCCTCCTGCGGGTCGTCAGCCCCGGCACCGCCACGACGGCTCTGACGATCCTGCCCTGACCGGCCGCCCCGATCTGTTCAGGCCCGCGTCATCGGCAAGAAAGACCGCTCCTCGTCCCACCTCAAATCCTTGTCCTCATTCCGGTATATTGGGCCCTAACGGAGGGCACCGCCCAACGGGGCCGCCCTTGAAGTCTCCCGACCCTCTGAAAGGGGGAGTTGCCACGGACCGTCAGACCCGGGACTACTACCGCCTCAAGGCGGCCGAACTGGCCCGCCGCTACGACGGGGCCCGAGGGGGCATCGCCGACTGCTTCGACGGGGCCTTCCCCCGGGGTGGCCGGGTCCTTGACGTCGGGGCCGGATCGGGACGGGACCTCCATCGCCTCCTTCTCGGCGGCTGGGACGGCTGGGGCGTCGAGCCCTGCCGGGCCCTCATCGACGAGGCCGAGCGCCTCTACCCGGCCGTCAGAGGCCGGATCCGCCAATCGGCCCTGCCCGCCCTCGAAGGGATCGGCGACGGCCGCTTCGACGGCGTCGTCGCCTCAGCCGTGCTCATGCACCTGGCCGAAAGACAGCTGAAAGCCTCGCTCCGTTCCCTCCGGCGGGTTCTCAAAGGACGGGGCCGGCTCCTCGTCTCCCTTCCCGTCGACGAAGGGGGAAAAGCCCGCCGGGGCCGTGACGAAGAGGGGAGATTCTTCAACGGCTTCTCGCCGGAACGTCTCGAGACGCTCCTTGCCGAACTCGGCTTCGCCTGCATGGCGAGGGAGCAGAAGGCCGACGGGCTGGGCCGCAAAGACCGTAACTGGGCCGTCCAGCTCTTTAAACTCTGAAGGGGCAGGATCTCTCCGGAAAGCCCTCCTCCGGTTCTTCGGGGTGGGGGGCCAATGCCCCCGCATAAGGGCCGAAGGCCCTTGGGGTCTGGTCTTGTCGGGTCCAGACCGGCCTCCCCGAAAAGGCCGAAGATCCTCAGGTTCGGGTTGGGCATTCCCTGACGGGCTTTTTCTTCGGCCCAAGGCGCTGGGGAGAAAGTCCGAGTCACATCGTCGAGATGATCCGATTTGGTTGATCCGATCCTGGTGAGGGTGACTCAGTCGCCCTCACCCTTTCCGTTCGCTCCTCCTGGCGTTACTTCGAGATCGTTCCGGCGGCGACGAGTTCGTCCATGAGCTTGAAGACCTTGGCCTGCAGGTCCTTGACGAACTGCTCCGTCGTGGCGCTGTCTCGCCAGATCCAGCCGCCGCCGCCGCTTTCGGCGAGCCAGGTCTTCCACTTCTCGTCTTCTGTGGCCTTGGCCGCGGCGGCCTCGATCTTGTTGAAGATCTCGTCGGGCACGTCCTTGGGGACGGCGATGACGCGCATGCTGCCCCAGTTCAGGTCGTAGCCCAGCTCCTTGAAGGTGGGCACGTCGGGGAAGTCGGCGAAGCGTTCCGTTCCCATGACGGCCAGGAGCCGGGCATGGCCGGCCTTGATGGCCGGGTAGATGCCGCCGACGCTGCTGCAGGCCAGGGGCACTTCGCGCTTCAGGAGGGCCTCACGCTGCTCGCCCGATCCGCCGGGGAAGGCGACGTGGCGGAAGGTGACGCCGGCCAGCTGCTCCAGTTCGAGGACGGGCAGGTGCCAGACGCCGCCCGTGCCGACGTTGGAGATGGCGATCGTGCCGGGATTCTTGCGGGCGTCTTCGATGACGTCTTCCATTGTCTTCCAGGGCGATTTGGCGTTGACGGCGATGACCGTGGGGTGGTCGGTGACGGTCCCGACGAAGCGGAGACGGGCCGTGTCATAGCCGGGGACGAGGCCGAAGAAGGGAACGGTGATGATCCCGTCATAGGTGAGGCTGCCGATGGTGTAGCCGTCTGGGGCCGAGTCCATGAGCTCGGCGCCGCCCTGGCCGCTCTTGGCGCCGGGGAGGTTGACGGTGTAGATCGTCGCCCCCAGGGTCTTCTCGAGGCTGTTCATGAAGGCCCGCATGACCGTGTCCGTGCCGCCTCCGGCACCCCAAGGCATGATGTGCTTGATGTCCGAGGCGGGGTAGTCGGCGGCCTGGGCCACGAGGGTGCCGACGGAGAATAGGGCGATGGCGGCGCAGAGCAGGAGCATCCCGATCCGTTTCAGAGTCATTCTGTCTCCTCCTTTCAGATTGCCGGATCGTCTTGTGATCCGGGCCGGCCCTTGCTAAGGGCTCAGAAGGAACGGCGCGCGGTTTCCATCTTGCGGGGAAGGTAGATCCCCATGATGAACAGGAAGAGGGCCGAGATGATGAGGAAGGCCAGGCTGAAGGGCGACGTGAGAAAGACCGTCAGGTCTCCCGAGGAGATGGAGAGGCTGGAGCGGAAAAAGGTCTCCATCAGGGGGCCCAGGATGAAGCCCAGCAGGAAGGGGACGGAGGGGTAGCCTTCGTTTTTGAGGACGTAGACGGCGAAGCCGATGCAGAGGGTCATCACCATCTGAAAGACGGAGTAGGTCGCGGCATAGAGGCCGACGAGGGCGGCCATGGCGATGAAGGGGTAGAGGAAGGACTTTCGGATCTTGAGGATCCTCAGGTAGTGGCGGCCGAAGAGGACGGCGGTGAAAAAAATCAGGACGGGCGTGACGAGCATGGCCAGGAGCATGGGGCCCAGCAGGTCGAGGCGCTCGATCAGAAGAAGAGGCCCCGGGATCAGTCCGTGGATGGTGAAGACGCCGAGGATGATGGCCGTCACCGAGTCGCCGGGGATGCCGAAGAGCATCATGGGGATGATGGCCCCGGGGCACATGGCGTTGTTGGCCGCTTCCGAGGCGGCGATGCCCTCGATGGAGCCTTCGCCGTATTCGTCACGCCGCTTCGAGCAGGTCTTGGCGACGCTGTAGGCCATGAGGGAGGCCATGGAGGCCCCGGCCCCGGGCAGGATTCCCGTGACGAAGCCGATGAGGGTGCTGCGCAGGTAGTTGATCGGGCCGATCTGGCGCAGGTCGGCCTTTGGGGGCAGGAAGTCCTTCATCCGGGCCTTGCCGATGCCGGCCGAGTCGTCGATGGTGACGAGAGATCTGACGTTCAGCTGCGTGAGGATCTCCGAGACGGCGAAGGTGCCGACGACGACGGTCAGAAGCTGGATGCCCTGGGTGAGGGTGGCCAGGCCGAAGGTGAGGCGCGGCGCCGAGCTGAAGTAGTCGAGGCCGACAGAGCCCATCATCAGGCCCAGTCCCGTGGCGATGACGCCCTTGAGGAGCGATTCGCCGTTGAGGAGCATGGCCACGACGACGGCCATGAGGACGAGGGAAAACTTGTCGGGCGTCCGGAAGTAGAGCGAGAGCTCGGCGATGGGGCCGAGGAGGAAGAGGGTCAGCAGGGCGCCGATGAAGCCGCCGATCATGGAGGCGAAGGCCCCCTGGCCCATGGCCCGGGCGGCCTGGCCCTTCCGGGTCAGCTTGTAGGCCTCCATGGTCGTGATGGCCGAGGCGGGGGCGCCGGGGATGTTGATCAGCGTTCCCGTCACGCTGCCGCCGTAGATGCCGCCGACGAAGATGCCCACGCAGGTGACGAGGGCCGTGACGGGGGCCATGCTGAAGGTCAGAGGCAGAAGGAGCGAGATGGCCAGGGTCGCCGTCAGGCCCGGCACGGCTCCGAAGAAGAAGCCGATGGAATAGCCCAGGAAGAGGTAGAGAAGGGCCGGCGTCTCAAGAAAGACCGATGCGGTTTTGAAGATCTCCATGGCTCATCACCTCCTAGGGCAGACGGAAATTGAAGAGCACGTGAAAGAGCAGGTAACCCAGGGCCGTGATGGCCAGTCCCGTCAGGAGGGCTCGGACGACGGTTTGGGCCGTCAGGGTTCGGCTCATGCAGCCTTCGTGGCTGTCGGTGCAGTCGAAGATGAGGGCCATCACGGTGGCGTAGAGAACGGTGCTGGCCAGGTAGCCGACCCGTTCCAGGATGAGGGCGTAACCCAGGGAGGTCAGGCCCATCCAGATCTGCCAGCGGAAGGCAAGGCCCTTGCCCGTCTTCGTCTTCTTCTCCTTCCGGTCTTTGACGAGCTTCAGGCCCAGGCAGAAGAGCATGAAAAAGCCCAATCCGATGGGGTAGGCTCCAGGGCCGAGGTTGTTCCTCGTCCCCACCGAAAGGTGCCAGGCCTGAAAGAGGTAGGCCACCGAAAGCAAAGCCAGGATCAGGGTAACCGCCATGGCGTTTCACCTCCCCGTTGTCGGGGCGGGAAGGGGGCGCATCCCTTCCCGCCTGCACCGATGCCGATCAGTAGACGTAGGGCCGTCCCGATTCCTTGGCTTCCTTCACCCATTTGGGGACGGGCGGCACGAGCCGGTCCTGGGGGAGGACGGGAATCCGCAGGAAGGAGGGGCCCTTCACGGAGAGGGCCTCCTCGAGGACCTCTCCCAGGGAGCAGCTGTCGGTGGCCTCGAAGGCGGTGAGGCCGAAGCCTCTGGCGATGGCCAGGAAGTCGATGGGGACGAACTCGGTGGCGAAGGGGTCGAAATGGTGGACCAGCACCGTCTCGCCCCGGATCCAGCCGAAGGTGTCGTTGTTGAAGAGGATGTAGGTGATGTTCAGTCCCAGCCGGGCCATGGTCTCCATTTCGGCGCAATTGAAGCCGTAGCTGCCGTCGCCGCCGATGGCGACGACGCGGCTTTCGGGGCGGGCCACGGCCACGCCGATGCTGGCGGGGCAGGCGTAGCCCAGGGCGCCGACGGAGTAGTTGGAGAAGAAGCGTCGCCCGGCCTGTCCCTGACGGAAGAAGGCCGTCGTGTAGATGCTGCTGACGCCGGGGTCGATGACGATGGGGCTCTCATCGGGGACCTTTTCCATGAGGGCCCTGACGATGTCCATGGGGAAGATCCCTTCGCTGCAGGGGTTGCCCTTCTCGAAAAGGGCGGCCCTTTCGTCGTCGCGCTTCCGGGCCAGGCCGTCCAGGGCCGGGTTGGCGCGGCTGATGTCCCGGGCCTGGCGGCGCTCGTTCATGAAGCGCAGCGTCGCCCTGGCGTCGCCGACGAGGACCACCTCGGCCCTGTAGGTGTTGCCGATGTCTTCGGCATCGACGTTGAGCTGAATCGTCCGGGTCCGCCTGGGATCGGGAAGATTCCAGCCGTCGGTGCCGGCCGAGTCTGTGTTGGAGCCGACGTAGAAGACGAGGTCGGCCTCGGCGACGAAGCGGTTGGAGAATTCCGTGCCGCCTCGGGCTCCGATGACGCCGATGGAGAGGCGGTGACTCTCGGGGAAGGCCCCCTTGCCGGTTCCCGTCGTTCCCACGGGGATGGAGAGTCCTTCGGCGAGGGCGACGAGCTCGTCATGGGCCGACGAGTAGAGGGCGCCCTGGCCGCAGACGATGACGGGGCGCTCGGCCCGGGCGAGGAGATCGAGGGCCCTCTCGACGGCTTCCGGTTCGGCCACGCTCCGGTGGGCCGGGAAGCGGCCGAACTCGGGCTGTCCGAAGAGGTCTTCCGGAGTCACGTCGGCCTCTTCGGCGAAGACGTCACAGGGGATGCGAACGTGGACCGGTCCCGGCCGTCCCGAGGTGGCGATCCGGAAGGCCCGGCGCAGGAGCTGGGGGATGTCGGCGGCCTTCGTGACGGTGATTGTCTCCTTGGTGATGGGCTCGTAGACGCGGCTCTGTTCCATGCCGGTGAGCATGTTCCGCTTGTCGGCGTTGTAGGGCACGTCGGAGGTGAAGAAGACGACGGGCACGGAGGCCTTGAAGGCCTCGACCACGCCGGGGGCCCCGTGAAGGGCGCCGGGGCTGGGCATCTCGAAGACGCCCGGCTTGCCCGTGGCCTTGGCGTAGGCCTCGGCCATGTAGGAGGCGCTCCGCTCGTCCCGGGTCAGGACGTGGCGGACATCGGGGAAGGTCTTCCACGGCTCGTACCAGCCTAGGGTCGTCTCGCCGGGAAGGCCGAAAACGACGTCCACTCCCTGTGCCTTGAGCATTTCAAGAACCAATCTGCCGCCTTTCATGGCTGACCTCCTTCTGCGCTTTCCGTCGTCAGGGCTTCGCCTCGGCGGCGTCACTCCTGAAACTCGCGGAGAACCTTTCTCGCGTCGTCGATGATGCTGTCGATATGGCTGATGGCCGCTTCTCTGGCGGCTTCGGGCTCCCGTCGACAGAGGGCCTCGTAGATGACGTAGTGACCGACGCCGAGCTGGCTTCCCCGTCTCTGCTGAATCTCCTCGAAGAGGTGGGCCCAGTCGACATCCATCTTGATGAGCTGGTACATGGTCTTGAGGATGTCGTTGTGGGAGAGGTCGACGAGAAGTTCATGGAAGGCCTTGTTGAAGGGGGCGTTGGTCCGCTTCCGGTCGATCGACTCCTTCTGGTCGGCGATGTTGCGGCTCAGCTCCTCCAGGTCCTCGTCGGTGGCCCGCAAGGCGGCCAGACGGGCCGCCTCGCCCTCGATGGCACGGCGGGCGTGAAGGAGATCGATGAAGACATCGGTCTTGCCCGAACGGATCTGGCCGATCAGGTCCTGAGCCCAGCCCTGACGGAGCCTTTCGATGCGCAGCTTTTCCAGCTCTTTCCGCCCCGTCTCGGTGATCACCTGGCCCTGGAAGCCGATCCGCTCGACCCAGCCCTGACGCTGAAACTGCCTCAGATAGCGGCCGATGGCGGCCTCGCTGCGGTCAATGGACGCCTCCGAAAGGGCGACCTGGATGGCGCCGGCTCCGCGGGGAAGGGGCGAGTCGGCCAGGGCCTGAAGGATCTGAAACTGAATCTCCCGGCTTTCGTCAAACATGGGGCACCTCCCGAAAAAGGCCGCCACTCATCGATGAGTGGCGGATACAGCGTAGACGATTCTGGAGAAGGGGTCAATCCCTCTGAGGCCAGACCCAGGAGGGGACTTCTCCTGCGGCCTGGCGCAGACGTGCCTCATGGGTCATCCACTTCGGGTCGTTGCGGGCCAGGAGGACCTTGAAGGCCGTCGAGTGGTTCCTGTGGCGGACGTGGCAGAGTTCGTGGACGATGACGTGACGCACCAGGTCGAGATCGAGAAAGAGGAGGGCCCCATTGAGGCTGAGCGTGCCCGTGGCGGAGCGGCTGCCCCAGCGGCTTTTCTGGATGCGGAACTGGAGGCGGCCCGGGACGATCCCGCACCGCCGGGCCTCGGCATCGACGATTCCGGGCAGCTCCCTTCGGGCCCGTTCCCTGAGCCACTGCCGGAGGAGAGCCAGGGGGACGTCCAGGTTCTTCGGGGAAGTCACGGCGAGGGTGCCGTCCTCTTCCCGCAGTTCGGCTCTGACGGGATCGTGGGCGTAGGTGACGTGCCAGGTCCTCTTCAGGGCGGCGAGGGTGATCGTCGTCGGGAGGCCCCGCCGTCCCTCGCTTATTTTCCTTTCGGCCATGCCTTCTCCTCCTCGGGGCCAGGTTGCGGCTTCCCGCCATTGTACGAAAAAAAAGGCCTCCCGGCTCAAGGAAGGAGGACTCCAACGGTATAATGGAAAAGCCTTACAGGAAAGCCCCGCAACGAGGGGGTGCTTCATCGTCCGCCGTCTTGCCGACGGTGAAAAAAGGGGGAAGATCATGCTCTTTCGACGCCTTGCCGCCCTGGTGCTTCTGCTTTTTGGCCTGCCTCTTGCGGCCTCGGCCGAAGGAGACCTGAGCGTCACCCTATACCGGCCCTGTCAGGAGGCGGCGCGATGATCGACGCCGAACGGATCGAGGTGATCCGCAAGGGCCCCCGTCGGGAGGGTCCCGTCGTCTACTGGATGAGCCGGGACCAGCGGGCCGAGGACAATGGCGCCCTCCTGGCCGCCCAGGAGATGGCCCTGGCCCGTCGGGAGCCTCTGGCCGTCCTCTTCTGTCTCGTCCCCGCCTTCAAGGGAGCGTCGCCGGGCGCCTTTTCCTTCATGGTCGAAGGGCTGATCGAGACGGCCCGAGACCTGGCGCGGCGTCACATTCCCCTCGTCCTCCTCAAGGGCGAGCCGCACCGGGTGATTCCCCCCTGGCTCAATGCGAAGGGAGCGTCCATTCTCTTCTGCGATTTCGATCCCCTGCGGGAAAAACGGCTCTGGCAGAGCGAGGTGGCTCGGCGCCTTGCGATCCCCCTCTTCGAGGTCGATGGCCACAATGTTGTCCCCTGTCGGCGGGCCTCGCCGAAGGGCGAGTACGCCGCCTACACCTTCCGCCCCAAGATCAGGACCCTCTGTCCCCGCTTCCTGAAGGAGCTGCCCCCTCTGGAGGAGCACCCCTTCCTCTGGCCCGACGGGACCGACGGTCCCCTGTCCCTTGCCCTTCTCGAAGAGACGGGCAGGGGCCTTCCCGAGGCACCGTCGCCGTCGGGTCCGCCCGGAGCGGCGGCTGCCCGCAAGCGCCTTTCGGCCTTTCTCTCCGAATCCCTGCCCCTCTACGACGCGAAACGGAACGACCCGAACGAGAACGTCCAGTCCGGTCTGTCGCCCTACCTCCACTTCGGCCAGATTTCCGCTCAGCGCGTCGCATTCGAGGTGACCCGAAGCGCCGTCTCCGACGAGGCGAAGGAGGCCTTCCTGGAGGAGCTCGTCGTCCGCCGCGAGCTGGCCGACAACTTCTGTTTCCACAACGGAGCCTACGACCGTTTCGAGGGCTTTCCCGACTGGGCGCGGAAGACTCTCGACGATCACCGCGGGGACGAGCGCCCTTTCCTCTACGATCTGCCGGCTCTTGAGGAGGCCCGTACCGCCGATCCGCTCTGGAACGCCGCCCAGCGCCAGATGATCCTCACCGGCAAGATGCAGGGCTGGCTGCGCATGTACTGGGCCAAGAAGATCCTCGAGTGGTCTCCCTCTCCCGAAGAGGCCCTCGAGAGGGCCCTGATGCTGAACGACCGCTACTCCCTCGACGGGCGCGATCCCAACGGCTATGCCGGCGTCGCCTGGAGCATCGGCGGCGTCCACGACAGGGCCTGGCCGGAGCGCCCCGTCTTCGGCAAGGTCCGCTACATGAACCTCGCCGGGGCAAGACGCAAGTTCGACGTCGACCGCTTCTGCCGCCTGATTCCTTCTCTGGAGGAGAAGTGAGCGAAGAAGGGCTTCCCGAGAGGAGCCGTTGACCTAAACGGGAAGCGCCGGCTCAGCTGCTCCATCGGAGAGGGCCCCTGCCTTCCCCTGAAGGAGGAAGAAGCATGGAAGAACTCCGCTACTTTCTGAAGGACAGGGTGAGGCAGACTGTCGACTTTACCCGGACCGATCAGGCTCTGGGGCTGCCTCCGCCGCCGCTGGAAAAACCTCTGCCCGACGGGACAACGCCGATTCCCCTGCCTCTGCCCGAGGCCTGGACGGCCGTCGCCGATCTGCCCGTCATGGCCGCCATTGCCAGGCGCCGGTCCCACCGGCGCTTTGCCCAGAGGCCTCTTTCCCTGGAGGAGCTGGCCTTTCTCCTCTGGGCGACCCAGGGAATCCGGGCCGTCGGCGAGGGGGCGGCCTTCAGGACGGTGCCCTCCGCCGGCTGCCGTCACCCCTTCGAGACCTATCTGGCCGTCTTCGGCGTCGCCGGCCTCGAGCGCGGCCTCTACCGCTACCTGCCTCTGGAGCACGCCCTTTTGCGCCTCGAGGAGCCCGACGAATTGGAGAGAAGGACCATCGATGCCGCCCTGGGCCAGCCCTTCGCCGCCCGGGGAGCGGTGACCTTCCTCTGGACGGCTCTCCCGGCGCGGACGGAGTGGCGTTACGGCAATGCCTCCGTCAAAGTCATCGCCCTCGACGCGGGCCATGTCTGCCAGAACCTCTACCTCGCCTGCGAGGCCGTCGGCGCAGGAACCTGCGCCATCGCCGCTTACGACCAGGACAGGGCCGACGAGCTCGTCGGCGTCGACGGTGTTGACGAGTTCGTCGTCTACATGGCCCCTGTCGGGAAGGTCTGATCGCCCCGGTACCTAGGCTAGGCGCAGGGGGCTGGAACCGTTATAATTTTAAGATCTTGAGCAGAATGAGAGACGCCGCCGCCTGCGAGGGGGGATCCGCCTTGAATCAGACCTGTCTCGTCTTTTCCGCCGCCGGAAGATCCTTCGCGCTGCCCGTCAAGGCCGTCGAGCGGATCGTCGCCGCCGCCGAGACGACTGCCGTCGATCCGCCCCGCCGGGGGCTGAAGGGGCTTGTCAACGTCGCTGGCGAGGTGGCTCCCGTCGTCGACGTGGCCCGCTGTCTCGGCCAGCCCGAAAGGGAGATGGAGCTCACTGACCGGTTCGTCCTCGTCCGGCCCGGGGGGCGTCTGACGGCCCTGTGGGTCGAGGCCGTAGACGGCGTCTGCGACCTCGACGTGGCCGACCTGCCCCTGCCCGTCGGCGGGGGATCGGTGACGGTGGCCCTCGACGGGGACCGCCTCCTCTCCTTCTGCGCCCTTGAGGGGCTGCTGGCCGATCTCTGCTCCGGCGGAAGAGGGGAGAGAGGCTGATGGCCCGAAGGCCCTCTTCCTCCTTTGATCCTCGGGAGGAGGATCTCGACCGTCTGGGCGATCTCGTGGCCCTCAAGACGGGCATCTCCTTCTCCCAGGATCGCCCTCGTCGACGGGAGGGGCTGAGGCGGGCCCTGACCGATCTGGCCCGCCATCGGGCCCTGCCAGAATCGGCCCTCATCAGGGAGCTCCTGGACGGTCCCTTCGACGAGGCTGCCGTCTCCCTGCTGGCTCCTTACGTGACCGTCGGCGAGACCTATTTTTTCCGCGAGAGGCGGACCCTTGACCTCTTCCGCCGTGACGTCCTCGCCCCCATGGCGGCCGAGAGGGATCGGAAGAGCCTCCGCCTCTGGAGCGCCGGTTGCAGCACCGGCGAGGAGCCCTACACGCTTGCCATGATCCTCGACGAGACGGCGGGCCTCGACGGGCTCGACGAGGTCTCCGTCCTCGGAACGGACATCAACGGGAGAGCCCTGGCCAGGGCCCGGGAAGGCGTCTACGGCCGCTGGTCCCTGAGAGGGCTTGACGACAAGGCTTTGGCCCGCTATTTCCAGCCCCTCGACGGGGGGAGATATTCCGTCAGGGAGCGCTACCGTCGGGCCGTGACCTTCCTGTCTCACAATCTCGCTTCGCCCCGGGGCCTGCCCTGGCCGGCGGGCACGGTGGATGTCATCTTCTGCCGCAACGTGCTCATCTATTTCGACGGTCCCCTCCGCGAGAGGCTTCTCGATTTCTTTCACCGATCCCTCGCGCCGGGCGGTTGGCTCATCGTGGCGCCCTGCGAGACGTCGGCCCTCGTGGCCTCCCCTTTCCGGGCCCACCATGCCGACGGGGTGACGCTCTACCGCAAGGGAGGGCCCGAGCCTCTCTCCCCCACCGCCTTTTTCGACGTCGCTTTTGGAGAGCCCCTCGTCGCGGCGGTGCCGGAGGAAGTGACGTCGGCCCTTCTGGAGCCCCTCCTCGGGCAGGAGGAGCCCCAGGGAGGCGAGACCCTTCCTGGCGGCGCCCTTTTTTTTCAGGAGGGCCTTCCTGCTTTTGAGCCCTTGGAGTCCCTCATTGCCGACGATGACCTGCTCAGTCAGGCCCGCCAAGCCGCCGACGGCGGCCGCCTCGACGAGGCTCTGAGCCTCTGTTTGGCCAGACTTGACCAGGACCGCACCGACCCCGAGGCCTTCTTTCTCCTTTCCATGATCTACCAGGAGCAAGGCGAGGCGGAAGAAGCTCGGGCCGCGCTGAGGCGGGTCCTTTTCCTGGCGCCCGATTTCCTCGGCGCCCACTATGCCCTGGCCATGATCGAGCTCGGCCGGGGCAGAAAGGATCAGGCCCGCCGCCATTTCCGCAATGCCCTTTCACTGCTGGAGAGGATGGATCCGGAAGAACCCGTCGCCGGCGGCGAGGGGATGAGGGCCGCCGAATTCCGGGCCCTCATCGAGGCCAGGACCCTCTGAAGGGAGCGTCTCCATGGAAAGCAGAACAAGACGGGTTCTTGGAGAAAGAGCTCAGAAGCTGGCCGGGCGCGACGCAAGGAGCTTCGGGGCCGATCTCGAGGTGGTCACCTTCCGCCTTGCCGACGAGCGCTACGCCCTGGCCTCGCGTCACGTGGGAGAGGCTTTTCCCCTCCGGGGACTGACGCCTCTGCCCTGCACGCCTCCTTTCGTCGCGGGGATCGTCAACCTGCGGGGCCAGATTCTTTCTCTCGTGGACCTCAAGGTCTTTTTCGACCTGCCGCCGAGAAAGGATGACGGAGACCTCATGGTGATCCTGATCCGTTCGGAGACGATGGAGATGGGGCTCCTCGTCGACCCGCCTCTGGAGGTCCGCCGCCTTTCTCTGGCCGCCATCCACCCTCCCCTGGCGACGCTGACCGGCGTCCGTTCCGCCTACCTGCACGGCCTGGCCGAGAGGAACCTCATCGTCCTCGACGGCCGTAAGATTCTCGAAGACTCGTCTTTGCGGGTCATGGACGAACTATAGACCGCTGAGGAGGAGAGCCATGTTCCTGCAGAACGTCACCATCGGAAGCAGACTCAAGCTCGGTTTTGCCGTCGTCGTCGTCATCGCTCTGGGCCTGGGGATCATGGCCCGCGAGGGCATCCGCCGCCTTTCGGCCGACTTGTTCTTCATCGAAAGCGAGAGCCTTCCCGTCACGAGGACCCTGGCGGAGCTGAACTACCGCCGGATGCTGATGAGGGCCAACAGCTACGAGGCCTCTCTGACGGAGCATCTCCCGACACGGATGGACGATCTGCAGCGGATTCTCCTTCGGCGGGGGCAGGCCTGGGAGGAGACGGACCGTCTTTGGGCCGAACTGGTCGAGAAAATGGAGGGCAAGGGCCGGGGCGGCGAAGAGCTGAAGAGGCTTGAATACGACTTTTCGGCCTGGCGTCAGGCCCATCGGGAGCTGGACAAGCTCATCGCTTCCATCGTGGCCTCGTCGGACCTGAGAGAGCGAGAATTGCTCTATCGCCGATACAGGCAGGGGCTCATTGAGCTGATTCCCCTTTCCGACGCCATGGGAAGACGCTTTGACGATCTGGCCACTCTCGTGGTGAACTCCGTCGATTCCGCCATCAAGGCCGATCTGGATCGGGCCGAAAAGCTGCAGCGCTGGAGCCTGATCGCCATGATCGCCGGCGTTCTGGCGGCGACGGCGCTGGCCCTCATGATCACCCGCAGCATCGACGGCCCCCTCGATGAGGGGATGGCCGTCCTGGCCCGTCTCCGGGAAGGAGATCTGACGGAGGATGTGCCCCCTTCGCTTCTGGTCCGGAAAGACGAGATCGGCGTCCTGGCCCGAGAGATCCAGTCCGTGACGGAGACGATCCGGAGACAGATGAAGGCGCTGACCGAAATCGCCTCGTCCCTCACCACTTTGGCCTATCAGATCTTGGCGGCCGTCGCTCAGGTCACGGCCGGGGCCGAGGAGACGGCCGCCGCCGTGGCGGAGACGACGGCGACGATGGAAGAGGTCCGCACCACTGCCGGCGAGACGAACAGCAGGAGTCGCGACGTCGCCGAGAAGGCCCAGCAGGGACTCCAGACGGTCCAGAAGGGATGGGCCGCCACGGAACAGCTCATCCGAAGCATCGAGGGAATCGGTGTCCAGATGACCTCTGTGGCGGAGACGATCATCCGCCTCAGCGAGCAGAGCCAGGAGATCGGCGAGATCACCGAGACCGTCGAGGATCTCGCCGAACAGTCCAACCTGCTTGCCGTCAACGCCGCCGTCGAGGCGGCCAAGGCGGGAGATCAGGGCAAGGGCTTCACCGTCGTGGCCCAGGAGATCAAGAGCCTGGCCGAACAGTCCAAGCAGTCGGCCCGGCAGGTCCAGAGAATTCTCAAGGACATTCAGAAGGCCACGGACCGGGCCGTCATGGCCACCGAACAGGGGTCCAAGGCCGTTGAAGAGGGAGGCCGGGAGGCCCTTCCCTCGAAGGAGTCCATCCAGGCCATCGCCAAGAGCTTCAGCGAGGCGGCCCAGGCGGCGGCACAGATCGCCGCAGCCAACAACGAGCTTCTCGCTGGCATGGATCAGGTCACTGAGGCCATGGAGAGCATCAAGGAGGCGGGCCAGCAGAACTTAAGCGGCATGAAGGAGGTCGAGAGCGCCACTAGCGACCTCAAAGAGATGGGAGAGACCCTTTCCCGCCTGATCGGCCAGTACCGGTTCTAGCGGGACCGGACGGGGCCCTGTGATGAACGATTCAGACCGTGCCTTCCTCGAAGAGCTGCGACGAGATTTCCTTGCCGAGGCAGAGGAACACCTTCAGACTATCGGAGCGGGCCTGCTCGAACTCGAACAGGCGGGGACGCCCCCGGCAAAGACGGTGGAGGTCGTCTTCCGCGCAGCCCATAGCCTGAAGGGCGCCGCTCATGCCGTCCAGCTTCCCGAAGTGGCCTCCCTCTGCCAGGCCCTGGAGAGCGTCTTTGCCGAGATGAAAAGGGAGAGGCTCCAGCTGAAGCCGGGAGATCACGATCTCCTTCAGCGGGCCGTCGATGGCCTGGCCGCTCTCATCACTACGGGCCGGGCCGACGAGGCGCTTCCTCTGACGAGCCTTCTGGCCGAGCTGGCTCGACGAGGGCAGTCCTGTCCTGGGGATATCCGGCCCGGACAGCCCCTCTCGGCGGGTCCTCTTTCGTCCGCCCCGGACTCCCTGTCTTCCATGAAGGCCCCCGTCGGTCCGGTCTCGTCCGGAGGCGCGACCTCGGAAGAGGCGGCTCCCGACCTCTCCCTTCCCGATGACGGGGGAGGGCGGGCCAGGAGCGCCCCGTCGGACGGATCGGCCCGGGGAGGGCTGGGGGAGACGATCCGGATCGCCCCGGCCAAGGTCGATGCCCTGCTCCTGCAGGCCGAAGAGATGATTGGCATCAAGCTGGCTCTCGACGAGCGTCTCGGTGAGCTTCAGGAGGCCCGTGCCTTCCTGGCGGATTGGATGCGACATTGGCAGAGAGGGCCGATGCTGTTGGGGCAGACGAAGGCGGCCAGGGCGGAGAGCCCCCTCTTGGAGGAGGGATTGGTCAACCTGAAGGGGCTGGCCGAACGGCTCGGCGCGACGGAACGGGCTCTCCTCGACGACCGGCGGACCGCCGAAGGTCTCCTGAAAGGGCTTCTCGACGGCGCCCGCAATGTGCTCATGCTCCCGTCGTCGGCCCTGCTTCAAGGCTTTCCCCGGCTTGTGCGCGATTTGGGCCGGGAACTGGGCAAGGAGGTCAATCTCGTCCTTTCCGGCGGCGACGTTGAGATGGACAAGCGCATTCTCGAGGGGATGAAGGACCCTCTCATCCACCTCCTCCGCAATGCCGTCGATCACGGCATCGAGACGCCTCAGGAGCGGGAGAGGGCCGGCAAGCCCCGCAGGGGCCGTCTGTTTCTTTCCGTCTCGACCGTCGAGGGAAACCAGGTGGAGATCGTCCTCGCCGACGACGGCAAGGGCATGGACGGCGGTTCTCTCCGGCGTGAAGCCCTTCAGAAAGGGGTGCTCTCCGTCGATGAGGCAGCCAGTCTTGATGAGGCTGCCTCCCTGGCGTTGATCTTCCGCTCCGGTTTCTCCACGAGCGGCATCATCACCGACATCTCCGGCCGGGGCCTGGGGATGGCCATCGTCCAGGAGGGAGCGGAGTCGCTGGGCGGCAAGGTCTCGGTCCGGTCCGAAAAGGGGCGAGGGACGACCTTCCGCATCACCCTCCCCCTCACCCTGGCCACCTTCAGGGGGGTCCTCGTCAAGGAGTGGGGCCGTCTTTTCGTCATTCCCACGGCCAAGGTCGAGCGGGTGACACGGGTCGACCGCGACCGGATCGGCCGCGTCGAACAGCGGGAGACGATTACCCTCGGCGAGGCGCCTCTGGCCCTGGTCCGGCTGGGGCAGGCCCTGGAGCTGGTCCAACCGGAGAAGGCGGAATCAAGACACCTCTGTCTTGTCGTCCTCCATTCGGGCGGGCAATCCGTCGCCTTTGCCGTTGACCGCGTCGTCAGCGAGCAGGAGGTCCTTCTCAAGCCCCTGGGGCGTCAGCTCCTCCGCGTGAGAAACGTGGCCGGCGCCACCGTCCTCGGTTCCGGCGAGGTCGTCCCCGTCCTCAACGTCCGCGATCTTTTGCGCTCCGTCGAGATCGGCTCAAGCGGCACACCCCTCTCGTCGGAAGGACGGAAGGAGGAGCGCCGCCCTTCGGTCCTCCTTGCCGAGGACTCGATCACGTCGCGGACGCTCCTGAAGAACATCCTCGGTGCCGCCGGCTATGATGTTGACGTTGCCGCCGATGGCCAGGAGGCCTGGGAGATGCTGGGCCAGAAGAACTACGATCTCGTCGTTTCCGACGTGGAGATGCCCCGCATGAACGGTTTCAACCTGACGGCGCGGATCCGTTCCGAGTCACGGCGGCCCGAGATTCCCGTCGTCCTCGTCACCTCCCTCGAATCGCGGCAGGACCGGGAGCGGGGCGTCGACGTCGGAGCCGATGCCTACATCGTGAAAAGCAGCTTCGACCAGGGCAACCTCCTGGACGTGATGAAACGGCTCCTCTGAGGGACAGGAAGGGAGGCGACCGATGACGGATATCCTGATTGTCGATGATTCGGCCCTGTTTCGGAAGTATCTGCGTCAGCTCATCGAAAAAGACCCGACGATGCGCGTCGTCGGCCAGGTCGGCAGCGGCGAGGAGGCCCTCGCCTTTCTGGAAAACCGATCGGTCCATGTCGTCACCATGGACATCCAGATGCCCGGCCTCGACGGCTTCGAAACGACGCGGCGCATCATGGAAAGATGGCCCGTCCCCGTCGTCATCGTCAGCTCCTGCTGGGAGCCCGTCGAAGTGGAGAAGACCTTCCGGGCCATGGACGCCGGAGCCGTAGCCATTCTCCCCAAGCCCGCCGACCTAGCCGAGGATCATGACGCCTATGGCCTCGAGCTTCGGGGCGCCCTGGCGGCTGCCAGTCAGGCCCGCGTCATCCGCAAGCGGTCGCGCCGGTCTCAGACAAAGACCGCCCCGCTCAAGGGGACATTCCCTCCGTCGGTTGTCGCCGTCGGCGCCTCGACGGGAGGTCCCCAGGCTCTGGTCGAGCTCCTGGGAGCTCTGCCGGTCTCCTTCCCTCTGCCCCTTCTCGTCGTCCAGCACATCGCCCGAGGCTTTCTCCGGGGTTTCCGGGAGTGGCTGGAGAAGGTGACCCCTCTGGAAGTCGTCATCGCCCGCGACGGTGACCGGCCACGGCCCGGAAGGGTCTACCTCGCCCCCGAGGGATGCCATCTCGTCCTGGGGGCCGACCGGGCCCTGACCCTCTCTGACGCGCCTCCGGAGCATGGCGTCCGGCCCTCGGCCTCCGTCCTCTTCCGGTCCCTGGCCAGGGTCTGGAAAGGCGACGGGGCCGCCGTGCTGCTCTCGGGCATGGGCACCGACGGCGCCGAGGAGCTGCGCCAGCTTCATGCCCTCGGTGCGGCCACCTTCGCTCAGGACAGGGAGAGCTCCGTCGTCTGGGGCATGCCCGGCGAGGCCGTCCGCCTCGGCGGGGCCCGCTATGTCCTGCCTCCGGTTCAGATCGCCGAAACGCTTGAAAAGATGACCGCCTCCCTTTTTCCTCGCCCTGAGGGCCGATCCGGTCGTCAGCCCTGAGGAGAGGTAACAGGGAGCTTTTGTGGAGAGGATGTGCGAGACCTTGCAAAGACAGGAACAGCTCCCGACGATCCTCGTCGTCGAGGACAGCCTGACTCAGGCGAAAAGGCTGGAGCGCCTTCTCAGACAAAACGGTTACGACGTGAACCTGGCCCGCAACGGGGCCCTCGGCCTTGAGGCCGCCCGTCGGGTGCGCCCGACGGTCGTCATCAGCGACGTCATGATGCCCGAGATGGACGGCTTCGAGATGTGCCGTGCCCTCAAGGCCGACAGAGAGCTGCGGGAGATCCCCGTCGTCCTCCTCACGTCCCTCTCGGACCCCAAGGACGTCATCTGCGGCCTCCAGTGCGGGGCCGACAACTTCCTCACCAAACCCTATGACGACGCCCATCTCTTGCGGCGGCTCAAGCACATCGAGACCAATCTCGAACTGCGCCGGGCCGGCCAGGCCCAGATGACGGTCGAGGTCTTCTTTGCCGGCCAGTACCACAAGCTCACGGCCGACAGGATCCAGATCATCGACCTTCTCCTTTCCACCTTCGAGGCCGCCGTCCTCCAGAACAATCAGCTCCAGAAGCTGACGGGCGACTACCGCAACGCCCTTGACGACGTCAAGCGGGCCCAGGCCAACTTCCAGACCCTCATGGAGACGACGGCCGACGCCGTCGTCGTCGTCGGCTCCGACGGCAACGTCCGCTACGCCAACCCCGCAGCGGAGCTCCTCTTCGACCGTTCCGGATCGGAGATGATGGGCAGGCCCTTCCTCTTCGACGTCGACGAGGAGGGCAACAGGGAGATCGCCATTCCCCGCGGCAAGGGGGAGCCCCTCGTCGGCGACATGCGCGTCGTCAGTTCCAACTGGGACGGCGAGATCGTCCGCCTCGCCACGATCCGCGACATCACCGAGATGGTCCACCTCCGCAAGCGGCTCGAGATCGAGGCCATCACCGACGCCCTGACGGGGCTCTACAACCGCCGGGGCTTTCTCGCCCTGGGCGAAAAGGCCCTGAGCCTGGCCGACCGGATGGGTTTCGATGCCCTCTGTCTCTTTGCCGACCTCGACGGGTTCAAGGCCGTCAACGACAGCTACGGCCATGACGAGGGCGACAGGGTTCTTATCAAGACTGCGGCCGTCCTGCGCGAGATCTTCCGCGAAGCTGACATCATCGGCCGCGTCGGCGGTGACGAGTTCGCCGTCCTCGTGATTCACGGAGGCTTCGAGGGGCCCGATGTCGACGCGATTCGCCGCCGCCTCGACGACGCTCTCCGATCCGTCAGGGACAGCGATTGTCCCCACTGTCTCTCCATGAGCCTGGGCCATCGCGTGCGCCGCCACGGCGAAAACCTCTCCCTGACGGACCTCATGGCCGCTGCGGATCAGAAGATGTACGAACAGAAAGAGGCCCGCAGGCGGGCCTCGGCGGAAAGGGAGAGCTGACGGAAGCCCAAGGAAGAGGGGAAAGAGGTCTCTCTTTTCCCTCCCTAGAGGGGGACGACGGTCCCGACGCCGGCCTGACGGGCCCTTGCGTAGATCGTCCGGGCCGTCATGACGTCGTGGCTGGCGATGCCCATGAAAAGCGCCGCCCGTCGGCCCCTTCGCACGGGAGCCTTTCTGCCGGCCACGATCTCGCCCATGTCGGCGTAGATCTCTTTCTCCCGGGGGTAGCCGGCCTGGAAGTAGACGCCGTGATCCTGGGTCCAGAGATACTGGTTCCGGTCGTCGCAGACGAAGATCTCCCCGCCGGTCATCACGTCGGCGTCGAAGGCCGAATCGTAATCGACGGCGATGCAGAGAACATCCTCCTTGAGCCAGGACGAGCGGACGATCCGCTTCGGTTCGGCCAGGATGGGCGTGCAGGTGATGACCACGTCGGCCTCGGCGCAGACCTCCTCGACAGAGGAGCAGGTCCGGTAGGCGAGGGCGGGAAAGAGCGGTTCCATCTCGGCCAGGAAGGATCCCACCTGGGCCGGGAAGAGGTCGTAAAGCCGCACCTCCTTCAGGTTCGGCAGGGCCTCGACCAGGGCCCTCAGGTTGATCCGCCCCTGAGTACCCAGGCCGATGAGGGCCAGGACGGAAGCCTCCGGCGAGGCGAGGTAGCGGGCGCCGATGGCCGAGGCGGCACCGGTCCGCCAGGTCGTGATCCAGTTGGCGTCCATGACGGCTTTGACGAGGCCCGTTTCGCAGTCGTTGAGGATGAAAAGCCCCGTGTTGTAGGGCAGGCCTCTTTGGGCGGGGTTGTCGGGATAGCCCGCCACCCATTTCAGGCCCGCCGCGTCTATGTCGCCCCCGATCCAGCAGGGCATGGCGTGGATGTAGCAGTCCCTGCGGGGGTGGACGCCCGGTTTGGCCGGGAGCTCCACCAGCCCCTCGCCCTTGAGGCGCCACCCCTCCTCGACGCCCGCCATGACCTCTCCCATGGTGATCCCCAGCGACTGGACGTTGTCCTGGGAAAGCCAAAGTGCCTCTGCCATCGTCGACTCCCTCCCTTTGCGTGAAAATTCCAAAACAGCCTGATGGGCCTACTTTCCCTGCCTCGGGGCACCCTGTCAAGGCCAGCGGCCCTTGAGAAAAGGGAAGGGCCGGGCGATAATGAAATTCAGGATTGCATCCGTTGGAGACCTGCTGAAAAAAAAGGAGGAGATGACCGTGTCGTCCAAGTTCCGCGTCTTAGCCCTGTCTCTCTGCTGTGTGGCCCTCCTGGCCAGGGGAGCCTTTGCCGCAGGCAGCCTCAACGCCTACACCATCATGCCCGAGAAGTACGCCGCCCAGGTCTTCGAGGCCTTCACGGCCGAGACGGGAATCAAAGTCAACTTCATGCGCTTTTCGTCCGGCGAGGCCCTCGCCCGGGTCGTAGCCGAGAAGGACAACCCCCAGGTCGACGTCATCCTCGGCGGCCCCGCCGACACCTATGAGGCGGGCGTCAAGGAGGGCGTCTTCGAGGCCTACCGGCCCGCCGGAGCCGATGCCATTCCCGAGAGATTCCGTTCCCCCGACGATTACTGGACGGGCCTGGGGATCATCCCCCTCGTCTTCCTGACGAACGCCAAGTTCCTCGAGGAAAAGGGCCTGGAGGCTCCCGCCTCCTGGGAGGACCTCCTCGATCCGGCCTACCGGAACGGCCTCCAGATGGCCGACGCACGGACGTCGGGTACGGCGACGGAACGCATCTACTCGCTGGTGAGGATCATGGGCGAAGACGAGGCCTTCGCTTACCAGAAGAAGCTCCACCAGAACGTTCAAATGTACACCAAAAGCGGTGCCGGCGGGGCCATGCCCATCGCCACGGGCCAGGCCGCCTCGGGCATCTTCTACATCGTCGACGCCCTGGAGATCCAGCAGCAGGGCTATGACGTCGTGATCAGCTATCCCAAGGAGGGAGTCTCCTTCGGGATCGAGGCGACGGGCATCGTCAAGGGTGCCAAGAACATGGAGAGCGCCAGGGCCTTCGTCGACTGGGCCACGTCCAAGGCCTTCGCCCGGCTCCTCGTGGACCGCAAGATCAACTACATCCCGACTCGGACCGACGTGGAGTCCACCAACCCGGCCCTGGACATCTCGGGTGTGACCCTCATCGAGACCGATGTGGCCTGGAAGGGAGCCAATCGCCAGGCCTTCGTCGACCGCTGGATCAACGAGGTCATCAAGTAGCCAGAGCTCGTCGCCCTGATCTCCCCGGTCGGAGGGCTTCTGACCGGGGCTTCATCCTAAGGAGTCCTCTCATGGTCTTATCCGTCTTTTCCTCTCTGTCGGCGAGGTCCGATTCGCCCTTCCGCCGCGACCGGGCCCTCCTTCCGGCGCTCATCGCCATCTGGCTGGCACTGGGTCTTTTCGTGCTCTATCCCCTGTTCCGTCTTTTTCTCGTCACTTTCGTCACCGACGGCCGCCTCTCCTTCGCCAACGTGGCCGCCGTTCTCGGCAACTGGTACGATCGCCGGGCCTTCCTGAACAGTCTCTGGCTGGCGACGGCCGTTTCCCTGTCGGGCACCTTCCTGGGCTATCTCTACGCCTTCGCCGTGACGCGCATCCCCATGCCCATCTGGCTCAAAGGGGCCCTCGGAGCGGTGACGACGCTGCCCCTCATCTCGCCGCCCTTCACGAGCAGCATCGCCCTCACCTTGTCGCTGGGGCCCAACGGCATGCTCCTCAAGCTGCTCGGTCTGGGCCATCTCAACTTCTACGGCTTCTGGGGGACCTGGATCTCCGAGACGCTGACCTACTTTCCCGTGGCCTTCCTGACCCTCACGGCCGTCCTGGGTGCCATCGACCCCAACCTGGAGGATGCCGGTCTCTCTCTGGGGGCCACGCCGGGCCGGGTCTTTCGGACCGTCACCTTTCCCCTGTCGACGCCGGGAATTGCCAATGCGGTCCTGCTCCTTTTCGCGAGCTCCCTGGCTGATTTCGCGACTCCCCTTGTGCTGGGTGGTCACAGCTTTCCCGTTCTGCCCACCCAGGCCTACCTCCAGATCACGGGCCTCTACGACCTCCGCGGCGGGGCGGCCCTCTCTTTTCTCCTGCTCCTGCCGGCCATGGCCGTCTACCTGGCCCAGCGCTTCTGGGTGGGCAAGAAGAGCTACGTCACCATCTCGGGCAAGACGGGGAGCCGGTCGACCTACAAAAGCGTGGGACGGGCTGCCGAAGGGGCCGTCCTCCTTGCCTGCTTCGCCCTGGCTGCCTTCATCCTCTACCTCTACGCCATCATCCTCTGGGGGGCCCTCGTCCGGGTCTGGGGGGTCGACAACAGCCTGACGCTGGAGAATTTCCGCTACGTCTTCACCCACGGCCGGAAGGCCATCGTCGACACCCTCAAGATCGCCGCCGTGGCGACGCCCCTGGGCGGCCTCATGGCCGTCGTCGTCGGCTTCATCGCCCAGAGGAAGACCTTCTTCGGCAACCGGGCGATGGAATTTGTGGCCATGCTCAACTACGCCCTGCCTGGGACGGTCGTCGGCATCGCCTATGTTATCGCCTTCAACCAGAGGCCCATCGTCCTGACGGGGACGATGACGATCCTCGTCGCGGCCTACATGTTCCGCTATCAGGCCGCGGGCATCCGTTCCGTCATCGCCTCCCTCCACCAGATCGACCGTTCCATGGAGGAGGCCTCGGCGAGTCTCGGTGCCGGAACGACGCGGACCTTCATCCGCGTCACCCTGCCTCTCGTCGTCCCCGCCGTCCTCATGGGGATGCGCTATCTCTTCATTCACTGCATGACGGCCATCAGTGCCACCATCTTCCTCGTCTCTGTCCGATGGAGCCTGCTGACGACGCGCATCCTCGAGTGCATGACGGAGCTTCAGTTCGCTCAGGCCTGCGCCTTTTCGGTGGTGCTGATCCTGATCGTCTTCGCCGCGACGGCCTGCATGGTCGGCCTGACCCGTCTGGCGACGCGGCGTATTTCCGGTGAAGGGGGGTCGGCCTGATGGCTGTCCGTCTTGATCTCCAAGAGGTCTCCAAGGTCTTCCAGAAGGACCGCGAGTCGGTCCGCGCCGTCGACGCCGTCTCTCTCTCCGTCGACCCCGGCGAGATGGTCACCTTTCTCGGGCCCTCGGGGTGCGGCAAGACGACGACGCTGCGCATGGTGGCCGGTTTCGAGAGCCCTTCCGAGGGGCTCATCTCCCTCGACGGGAAGGACGTGACGCCCCTGCCCGTCAACCGTCGCGACATGGGCTTCGTCTTCCAGAATTACGCCCTCTTTCCCCACATGAGCGTCTTCGAGAACGTCGCCTACGGTCTGCGCGTCAAGGGGACGGCCGAGGGCGACATCCGGCGCAAGGTGCGGGAAGGGCTCGACCTGGTGGGTCTCCAGAAGGCAGAGCGCCGTTTCCCCAACCAGCTTTCCGGCGGCGAGCAGCAGCGGGTGGCCCTGGCCCGCGTCCTCGTCCTCGAGCCCCAGGTGCTCCTCATGGACGAGCCCCTCTCCAACTTGGATGCCAAGCTCCGCATCCACATGAGGACCGAGATCCGGCGCATCCAGAAACATCTCGGCGTCACCTGTCTCTATGTGACCCACGACCAGAGCGAGGCCCTCACCCTTTCGGACCGGATCATGGTCATGAACCGGGGCCGCGTCGAGCAGATCGGGACGCCCTTCGAGATCTACAGCGATCCCCGTTCCCTCTTCGTGGCCGATTTCATCGGCCAGGCCAACGTGATTCCCGGCAAGGTCCACTCCGTCGAGGGCGACCGCCTCGCCGTGTGTCTCTTCGACCGTCTTTTCCCGGTTCGGGCCGTCAAGGGCGAGACCTTCCGCCCCGAGATGGCCGTGGCTGTCGTGGTCCGTCCCGAAAACCTGCTCCCCTCCGACGAGGGGCTCCCCGGCACGGTCCGTACGGCGACCTTCCTGGGCGGTCGCGTCGAGTACGAGGTTCTCCTTCCTTCCGGTCAGACTGTCCTCTCCTCCGATCCCTATCTGCCGGGCCAGGCCATGCGGACGATGAGCGGCGGCAGCAGGAGATAGACGGTGAAGAGGCGGACCAGGTGAAGGAGGCTCACCCTCAGGGGATCGCCGCCGAGGTCCTCGGTGATGGCCGCCAGCTGGGTGATGCCGCCCGGCGAGGTGGCGAGGAGGCAGGTCATGAAATCCCAGCCCGAAAGGCGACGGACCATGAAGGCGAGGGCGAAGCCCCAGAGGAGCATGACGGCCGTGATGGCCAGGGTGGGCAGGAAGATCCGCATCAGCAGGGCCACCGTATCGGCAGTGGCCGTCAGGCCGATGATGGACCCGAGGCCGAGCTGGGCGACGTCGCGGCTGACTTTGGGCAGCCCCCTCATCGGAAGGGCGAAATAGGAGGCCACTCCCGTGAAGGCCATGGCTCCGACGAATCCCCCGGCCGGGATGGCGATGCCGTTTCCCACGAGGCCTCCCGAGACGGCCAGGGCGACGGCCGTCAGGAGGGGGCCGTCAGGCCGCCATTCCTCTTTCTTGGCGGGTCGGGGTTTCTTGCCGGGCGGGGTCCCCGCGCCGTCGACGAGCCGGAAGGTGGAGTACTTCCGGGCGACGACGGGAATGGTGAGCATGGCCGAGGCGAGACGGCAGAACTGCATGATCGCCACCATGGCAGCGTCGGCGCCGAAGGTGAAGGCCAGCAGGCTCATCTCGGCCAGCCCCCCCGGCACGGTCCCGAGGAGGGCCGTGGCGAGGTCCATGCCGAAGAAACGGAAGAGGACCCAGCCGAGCAGGAGGGGGAGCGAGAGCCACCACCCCGAGGCGAGGAGGGAGACGACGCGCATCTCCTTGACGATCCGGTCGGCCTCCTTGGTCACGCGGAGGCCGATAAAAAGCCCCAGGATGATCTGAAGGACGACGCTGAGGCCGGCCGGGGCTTCCTGCGGGCCCCAGCCGGCGACGGCAAAAAAGGCCGCCGAGATCATGCCGCCCATCATGGGGGCGGCAGGCATCCTGACGGCCCTCATGAGGAGCCATCCGGGGACGGCGACGAGAAAGACCGATGAGACGGTGACGAGCCAGTTCATGGAGGGACCTCCGGAATCGATGTTGCCGTCTATCCTAACAGGTTTGTCCCCGACGATCCTGAAAGATCGTTCATCTCGGGGCCATTCAGCTCAGGAAAGCCAGCAGCAGTCCCCCGGCCAAAACGGAGCCGATCTGACCCGATACGTTGGCTCCGACGGCGTGCATGAGCAGGAAGTTGCTGGCGTCGACCTGCTGACCCAGGCGCTGGACGACGCGGCTCGACATGGGGAAGGCGCTGATGCCGGCGGCGCCGATCATGGGGTTGATCCGTTGATTCTCGCTGAGGAAGAGGTTGAGGACCTTCGCCGAAAGGACGCCGCCGGCCGTGTCGAGGATGAAGGCCACCAGCCCCATGGAGATGATGAGGAGCGTTTCGGGGCGGATGAAACGGTCGCCGGTCATGACGGCGGAGATGGAAAAGCCCAGAAGGATGGTGACGATGTTGGCCAGCTCGTTCTGGGCCGCCCGGGAGAGCCGGTCCGTACAGCCGCTGACGCGAAGGAGGTTGCCGAACATGAGAAAGCCCAGGAGGGCCACCGAGGCGGGGGCGATGAGGCCGGCCACGACGGTGACGGCGATGGGAAAAGCGATGAGGCGCTTCCGGGAGATCTCGCGGTGGGCGTAGACCATCTTCATCGACCGCTCCTTGGCCGTCGTCATGAGGCGGATGACGGGCGGCTGGATGAGGGGGACCAGGGCCATGTAGGTGTAGGCCGCCACGGAGATGGGACCCAGCAGATGAGGGGCGAAGCGGTTGGAGACGTAGATCGACGTGGGGCCGTCGGCGGCGCCGATGATGCCGATCGAGGCCGACTCGTGAAGGTCGAAGCCCAGCAGGAGGGCCAGCCCCATGGTGAGGAAGATCCCGGCCTGGGCGGTGAGGCCGAAAAGAAACATGCGCGGGTTGGCCAAAAGGGGCGTGAAGTCGCACATGGCGCCGACGGCGATGAAGATCAGCAGGGGAAAGAGCTCCGTTTCGATGCCGACGCGAAAGAGCATGGAGAGGGCCCCCTCGGTGAGGCCCTGGGTGAGGGCCGACGAGAGGGGCAGATTGACGAGAAGGGTGCCGAAGCCCATGGGCAGGAGCAGATTGGGCTCGAAATCCTTGGCGATGGCCAGGTACATGAGGGCCAGGCCGACGCCGGTCATGACGACCTGCTGCCAGGTCAGGGCGATGAGGGGTGCGGCAAGGGATGAGAGCATTTCGTCCGGGAGCCTCCTGTTCGACTGATGTCTTCAGTGATCTCGTTCCATTTCGCTCCTGATCGGACCAAAAGTCAAGGGTCTCACCGCCGTGGGCGCCGAGAGGCCGTCGCGGTGTCCCGGAGGAGAGGAAAGCCCCCGAAGACCCGGTCGGGGCCTTTGTTGTTCCTATTATGGAGTATTTCTCCGCAGGTTTACTAAGAGGCATATTGTATGACTTCCGGTTCAGGAGTACGATGAAAAATGTCCTCCGGCAGGATCCCGCCGTAACCGTCCGTTCCGCAGGATTCAGAAAGAAGATGGGAGGGGTCTCCCCATGTCCGTCGAGAGCGCCCAGGATTTTCTGGACAAGGTCAAAAGCGATGACGCGTTCCGCCAGGCCCTTGAGCAGGCCGCCAGTGATGAAGCCCGCAAGAAGCTCGTCGCCGAGTCCGGATTCGATTTCACCAAGGAAGAGCTGAAGGAAGCCGCCGGCGTTACCGGCGGTCCTCAGAAGATCGACGAGAAGGATCTTGAAGCCGTGGCCGGCGGCGGCGCAGCCGCCTGGGTCAGCGCCACGGGATCGGCCGCCGCCGGAGCCATCGGCGCCGCCGCCGCCGCCATCTAGGTTTCCGCTCCGAAACAGCTGCCCTGCCGGGGGGCTTCTCGTGTTCACGATTCCGATGACATCCCGAAGGACCCTAAAGCGAGGTATCTCATGGACACCCTTACCGTTCCTGTCCTTTTCCGCGGCCAGAGTCACCGCTCCGCCAAGGTCTGCCTGGCCGGCGCGAGGCGGTCCCGGTCTCCCGAGGAGACATACGGAGCCGTTCGCCCTCTCATGGAGACCATCGGAGCCACCCGTGTCGCCGACATCACCGGCGTCGATCGGATCGGCATTCCCGTCGCGGCCGTCGTTCGCCCCCTCGCTCCCATTCAGGTCTACTCCTGGGGTAAGGGGACGACGCTCCTTCAGGCCAAGATCTCGGCCATGATGGAGGCCCTCGAACGGCACGGCGGCGAAAGAGCCGACCCACCCTCGGTCCGCCTGCCCTATGACGCCCTTGAGGGGCCCAGGATCGCCCTGGAGGACCTGCCCCTCAAGAAGGACCATCTCTTCTCACCCCGTCTTCCGGAGCGCTGGACGGCAGGCTGGGACCTGATGACGGGCGAGGAGGTCTACGCTCCCCTCCAGCTCGTGCGCCTCTCCTTCCGCCGCGATCTGCCCGGCGAGACCGAGTCCTTCCAATGCACCTCCAACGGCCTCTCGGCGGGCAACAGCTTCGTCGAGGCCCTCTGTTCGGGGCTCTACGAATGCATCGAACGTGACGCCGTGACCTGCTGGGAGCTTCATAACCGCTCCCGGGGGCTGACCCTGCCGGGGCGGGTTGTCGACGCCGACGGCATCGACAACCCCGATCTGGCCGACCTCATCGCCCGCTGCCGCCGGGCCGACGTGGAGGTCCTTTTCCTGGACTGCACGGCCGACACGGCCGTCCCCACCTATGTCTGTTACCTCCAGGACCGGATTCATCCCCACTGGGGGCTCTATCACGGCAGGGGCACCCATCTCAACCCCCATATCGCCCTGAGTCGGGCCCTCACCGAGGCGGCCCAGGGACGGGCGGCCTACCTCCTCGGCGGCCATGACGGCGCCTCCCTGGAGACCCAGGGAACGGTGGCCTTCGGGACGGGTGTCTCCCTGACCCTGAGGGCACAAGCCCTCGAGAAGGCACCCGCTCCCGGCGCGGACGAGGAATGTGACACCTTCGAGGAGGACGTCCACCTCATCCTGAACAGGCTGGCCCGGGTGGGCATCGGTCGGGCCCTGGTCTGGGACCTGACGGACCCGGACCTTGCCGTTCCCGTCATCCGCCTTGTCGTGCCCGGCCTCGAGGGATGGCGGATGCACCACTATGCCCCGGGCCGACGGGGCCGCGCCTGCGCTGAAGGGGGGTGGAAACCGTGACGGTCGCCGTCTTTCTCGGGCCCTCCCTGCCCCTGGAGAAGGCCCGGGAGCTTCTTGATGCCCGCTATCTCCCGCCTGCCCGTCACGGCGACGTGCTCCGCCTCGTCCGGGAGGGGGCCGTCGAGGCCATCGTCCTCATCGACGGAGCCGAGTTCGGCACCGGCCCCCTGGTCTGGCACAAGGAGATCCTGGCCGCCCTCGACAGGGGGATCGCCGTCTTCGGCGCCGCCGGGTCCGGGGCGGTCCGCGCCGCCGAGCTGGCCCGATGGGGCATGAGGGGGTTCGGCGAGGTTTACCGCCTCTACAGCGAGGAGGTGCTCGACGGCGACGATGCCGTGGCCTCTCCGTCGCTCTTTCAAAACGGACGGTGGCGCCGTCTGGCCGAACCTTTCGTCAATGTCCGGGCCACCGTCGAGAAGGCCCGACGGGAGGGCCTTCTCGACGAGAACGAAGAGGAGCTCCTCCTTGCGTCGGCTGGAGCCCTCTTCTACCGGGACCGCACCGTCGAGGCGATCCTGGATCGGGCCGTCGCCTCCGGCGCCATGGCCGGAGAGAGGGCCCGGACGGTCGAAGGGCTGCTCCGCGACGGTTATGTCGACGTCCAGGCCCGCGACGCCGAAGCGCTCCTGGGCCATCTGGCCCGCCAGGGTCTGGGCGAAAGGCCCGAGGGGCCTCCCTCGACGGAATGGAAGGAATCTCACGTTTTCCGCCGCCTCGTCGAGGAGGAGCGCCAGGAATCGGTCGGTTCCGTTACGCTGAGGACAGGCGAAATCGCCGCCTGGGGGGCCCTGGCCCGGCCCGAGGGTTTCGAGGCGGCCCGGCGCGGGCTGAACCGCTTTCTCGGCCTCGAGCTGGCCCGTCAGAGAGATCTTCGCGTCACCGACGACGAGATTGACCTGGAGGCGACCCGCTTCAGGCGGAGAAAGGGCCTCGCCGACGAGGCCGCCTTCCGCCGGTGGCTCGGGGCGAACCACCTCGACGACGAGGGCTACCGACGCCTCATGGAGGACGAGGCGACGCTGAGCCGCCTCCGTCACTGGCTCTTCGTGACGGAGCGCTTCGGCACGCCCGTGAGGGCCCTCCTCGACGAGATGCGCCTCGAGGGGACCTACGAGGCCACGGCGGCCGAAGCGGCCCGGGCCTACGACCTCTTTCGGACCCTCTGCGGCGATCTCCGCGAGGAGGCGGCCGATCTGGGAAGCCGCGAGGACTTCTTCGCCGCCTATGTCCAGGCCCATCTCCTTCCCCGGATGGACCGCAGCTTCCTGGCCTGGTGCGAGGAGATGGGCATCGACAGGGGCCGCGCCCTTTTGCACGCCCTCGTCCGCGAGGGGCTCCGCCGCTTTTGCGACGGTCTGGGCTAAGAGGGCTGACCGTGCCTTCGCGGCCTGAGGTCGTCCGTCTTGTCGGCACCAACCGGGCCCTGACGGCTCAGGTCTTCGAGGAGAACTTTCGTTTCGCCCTCGGCGGTTCGCTGTCCCTTCGCACCGCCTCGGTCCCGATGGACCCCAAGGAAAATCCGGCCTTTTTCGACGCCGGTGACTTCTTCGCTCCCAACTACGAGATCCAGCCTCTCGTTCCCTGGCTTCTTGCCCGCCGCGAGGCCCTCGGGAAGGCCCAGCGCCTTCTTTTCGTCGCCCACGCCCCGGGAGGCATGGCCTGGGTCTGGCGCCTCCTGGCGCCTCTGCTGAGGCCCGGGGACCGCATCGTCGCCCCCAGTCCGCATGCCGCCTCGGTCATCGCCTGGCTCGAGCCGTCGCTGGAGCCCTTCGTCCGCGTCATCGGCCACCCCATCCCCGGCCCGACCGGGGATGACCTTTCCGGTGAACCCGCCTTCCTCTACCTGGGGCGGATCAGGCCGGAAAAGTGCCTTCACCAGCTCATCGACGGCTACGCCCTCTTCAGGAGCCGCCGACCCGGTCCGCCTTTGATCATCGCCGGCCCCCTTCACGATGACGACGACGGCCGTCCCCTCTCCTACGTGATGGCCCTCAGGCGCCGGGCCGCCCGCCTCGGCCTGGAGAGCTCGGTTCTCTTTCCCGGTCCCCTGAGGGGAAGAATGAAGGAGGCGGCCCTGGCCGGGGCCCTGGGGCTCTGTAATCTCTCTCTCTCCCTGGAGGAGTCCTTCGGGAAGGCTCCCGCCGAGGGCCTCGTCCGGGGCCTGCCCGTCCTGGCCACGACGTGGAGCGCCTTTCCGGAGATGCTCCGGTCCCGGGGCGTCTTCGTCCCCTGCCGGAAAGGAGCGGGGAGCCGGACCGTCGATGCCGGCGAGATCGCATCGGGTCTGGAGGCCCTCCTGGATCGGGGCCGTCTCGACCCGCTTCGTGATGGGGCCAACCCCTACGCTCCGGCTGCCGTCGGCGGCGCCTACGAAAAGCTCCTGACCGAGGCCCTTGAGGAGAGCAGCCTAAGGGCCCCTTCAGGCCGTCTCGGGGCCCTTGACAGGGTTGCTCCCCTCTGTGGCCTGTCCTGGGAGGAGCTCTTCGGCTTTCACCGCGACGAATGTTCGCGCAGGCTGAAGCGGATGGCCGGTAAAGAGGCGGCCGCCTACGGGCGGGCCGAGAGGATCCAGGGCATTCTGGCCCTCTCCCTTCAGGAGGATCTGACGGCCCTTTTCGCCCACGATGGCGTCGTCTTCTCGGGACAGAACCTCTCCCTGCCCCTCGACGGGACGGAAAGTCCCCTCCTTCGTGGAGCGGCACGGGGTGAAGCCAGTCTGGCCTCCCGTCTTGCCTCCGTGGCGGCTCTCGCCGAAGAGGGGGAGGTCGCCGAGGGGCGCCGTCTCCTGGAGGCCCTGCCCGAGGGGGGGGTGTCCTTCGCGCCTTTGCCGCCGTCCGTCTGGCCCTGAAGGAGGGCGACGCAGGCGGAGCCCTCCGGGCCTGGGCGGCCAGGCCCGGAGTCTGGTCCGAGAAAGAGGAGGGAGGGGCCTGGCTCCGCATGGGCGCTGAAATCGCCCGCTTCGGCGGATCTCCCGCGGCCCGGGCCGTTCTTCCTGTCCTGAAGGACTGGTGCCGTCGTTTCCCCGACGGGCCCGAGACGGGGGCCGTGGCCCTGGGCTGGTGTCTGGCGGCCCTGGCCGGCGACGTCGCCGAGGAAGGCCGGGAGGCCCTGAACCTGGCCCGAGCCCTCCTGCCCGAGGGAGAGCTGCTCCGCCGTCTCGATTCCGTCCTTTTGGGGGTGTGCTGAAAACGGGAACGCTGCTGCTCTGCCATCTGCCCTTTGCTCCGGCCACGCCGCCTCATCTGGCCCTGCCCGTCCTCGCCGGTTACCTCCGGTCACGGGGATGGCCGGTACGCTGCTGGGACGGCAACAACGCCTTTGTCCACCGAGTCGGCCGACCGGAGGCCGTCGCCGCTGGCCGGGAGCGTCTGGCAGCCCTTCGCGGCCGTCCCGAGAGGCCGGCCTGGGCGGACCGGACCGAGGCGGTCCTCGCCCGCCTGGGAGACCGCGTCGCCTGCCTCGACCGCCCCGAGGTCTTCGTCTCGGCCCGGGAGCGGAACCTGGCCCTCGAGGCCGTCCTCGACCTGGCCTCGCTGGGAAAGAGGGAGCGGGTCCTCTTTGACCGGGTCAGCAACGGTCTCGGCCTCCTTTCGCCGTCGTCGCCCTACTCGCTGAAGGCCTCCCTCGAGGCGGCTTCCGCCTTCGATCTCCTGGAGGGCTTTTTCGAGGACGAGCTCCTGCCTCTGGCCGACGGCACCGTCTCCGTCGCGGGCCTTTCCGTCTCCTTCGCCGAGCAGTTCCAGCCAGCCCTCCGGGCGGCGAGGGTCCTGAAGGCCGCGAGGCCGGAGTTGCCCGTCTACCTGGGCGGCTCCTTCGTCTCCTATCATCTGCGGGACGTCGGCGACAGCCTTTTCGACCTCGTTGACGGCGTCGTCATCGGTGACGGCGAGAGGGCCCTCGAGGAGATCCTGCGCCGGGAGGAGGGCGGCAGCCGGGGGGAGCCCGCCATCGCCGGCCTGGTGACGCGGACCAGGCCCTTTGAGGGACCCGCTCAGGCCCCCCCTTTGACAGAGCTTCCCGATCCCGATTTCTCCGACTTTCCGCCGCGGCGCTACTTTTTCCCCGAGGGCCGGGCCATCCTTCCCCTGCGTTTTTCCCGGGGCTGCTGGTGGAACCGCTGCGCCTTCTGCCGCGGTTACAGCGGCACCTACGACCGGGCCGAGCCGTCCTTCCTCGTCGACCAGCTCCTGCGCCTTGCCGGCCGGACCCGGGCGCGGTCCTTCATCCTCTCCGACGCCTGCCTCTTGCCGGAAGTCCTCTACGGTTTCGCCCAGCTTTTGACGGAACGGGGCTCTTCCTTCCTCTGGAACGCCCACTTCCGCTTTCACCCCTCGTTGACGCTGGAGAAGATCGTCCTTCTCCGGCAGGCCGGGTGCAGCCGCCTCTTCCTGGGCCTCGAAGCCTTCTCGGACCGCCTGCTGACGCTGATGGACAAGGGGATCACGACGGAGCTGATCGACCGCAACCTCCGCGACCTGGCCTGGGCGGGGATGGACGTTTTCCTCTACGTCATCGTCGGTTTCCCCACCGAGACGGAGGAGGAGGCCCGCGAGGGCTTCCGGCGACTGAAGAGACATCTCGACGAGGGTCTTTCGGCGACGGTCCAGTTCAACCCCTTCATCCTCTTTCCCGATTCTCCCGTCGGGAGGGCCCCAGAGAAGTACGGCATCGGGGAGGTCCTTTGCGACGAGAGAGAGGATCTCCTCGCCCCGGCCCGATCCTATCGGGGGCCGGGGATGACGCCTTCCCGAGCCGTCGAACTGGCCGGGGAGTTCTCCCGCGTCCTGTCGTCATCATCGTGAACGGATCTTTCGAAGGAGGTCTTCAGATGTTGTCCCCGTCTCGGGGCGATCTTCAGGGCATCACCCTGATCATCCCCCCCATCAGCGCTCCGACCCGGCCCTACCCGAGTGTCCCCCAATTGGCCGGGTATCTCCGCCGCAAGGGAATTCCCGTGAGGGCCCTTGACGCCAACATCGCCTTCTGCCGCCACTTCCTCCGCGGCGAGAGACTGGACGAAGGGATCGCCTACGGACTGGACCGGCTCCGGACCCTGGACGGCCAGGACAGCCTGGCTTATGCCGAGATGGTCGAATATCTCTCCCTGGCCCGGGCCGGAGCCATCGTCGATCACTTCGGGCCGGAGCGCTTCCGGGCCTACATCGAGAGGCGCGAGGCCATGCCCCGAGAGCTGCAGGGCAAGATTCTCGACGTCGCCTCCCGACTGATTCTGGCCTCCCACTTTCCCGAGTCGATCCGTCACAACGACGAGGACATGCAGTTCGCCGGCCGGGGCAACCCCTATTCGAGCGCCTACCTCCTCGAGGCGTCCCGGGAGGAGGGTCTTTTCGGCTCCTTCTTCGAGACCTGGCTCGCCCCCCTGCTGCGCTCTGAGAGGCCTCTCATCGCCGGCCTTTCCGTCGTCTTTCCCGGCCATATCGTGCCGGCTCTGCGCATCGCCCGGGCCATCCGCAGGCTCTCGCCCTCGACGGCCATCGTCTTCGGCGGTCCCTTCGTCATGTTCCATCTCTCCCGGGCCCCCCAGGACAGTTTTTTCGACCTTATCGACTACATGATCGCCGGCGACGGCGAGGTGCCCCTGGCGGCCCTCTACGAGGCGCTCCGTCAGGGCTCGCGGGATCTCTCCTCCGTTCCGGGGCTCATCTACCGCGAGGGGGGGCTGAGGCGATCCAACCCCGAAGGGCCCCACCTTCCCATGGACGAGGCCTGCACCGACTACAGCGACTTTCCCCTCGGGGACTACTACCGTCACCCCAAGGATCCCTTCGCCTTCTTCCGCCTCTCCCGGGGCTGCTCCTGGGCGCGCTGCGCCTTCTGCCGGACCGAGACGCCGCTCATCTCCTGCTACCAGGAGGGCGATCCTGACCGCCTCTTCGAGCAGGTCCGAAGGCAGGTCGAGGAAAGAGGGACGGTCTTTTTCCCCTTCACCGACGACGAGGCCTCACCGGAGCGGGTCGAGGCCTTCGCCCGGCGCGTCATCGATGAAAAGCTCCCCATCGAATGGTCCATCAACATGCGCATGGACAGCCGCGTCACCCTGGAGAGGTGCCGCCTCTTCCGCGAGGCGGGCTGCATCAACCTCATCATGGGCCTCGAGAGTTTCCATGACCGGCTGCTGAAGCTCATCGCCAAGGGGATCACCGTCCCTCTCATCGAGCGGGTCCTCTCCAACGTCTCCTGGTCGGGCCTGCGGGCGGGCATCTACATGATTGTCGGCCTGCCGACGGAGACCGTCGACGAGGCCGAGGAGTCCTTCCGACGCATCTTCGCCTACTGCCGCGACGGCGACGTGAGCTATGTCTTCTACTCGCCCTATCAGGTCCTGAGCGACTCGCCCATCGGCCGTGATCCCCGCCGCTACGGCATCACCGACCTCAACGTGCCCGAGACTCTCGACCTGGACCCGCCCAACGTCTGGTTCCGGGGCGAGGGGATGACGCGGATCGACTCCTTCTCCCTCATGCAGCGCTACAGCTGGGCCATCTGGAGGGCTCTCGGCAAGAGGACGCCGCCGGCCCTGACGAGTCTCCGTCTCGGCGGTGAGGAGGTCGTCTTTCACTACGATCTCGGCGAGATGGCCCGGAAAATCAGCGAGAACGTCGAACCCTATCTGGCCTTTGGCGAATACCTCGAAAACGGAAGAAGGGCCGCTCTCGGACTGGCGCGGAGGGCGACGCCGTGACGGAGGAGATCCTCCTTCTGGGACCGCCCTGCGATGGGCCTTACGGTCCGGCGGCGGCCCTGCCTCAGCTCGCGGGCCATCTCCGGAGGCAGGGCCTGCCGGTGCGGGCCGTTGACGCCAACGCCGCCTTCTTCCGCCATCACTTCACGGACCGGGCCCTCCCGGGCGGCCTTGAGCGCGGGGCGGACCGTCTCGAGGCCCTGGCGTCCCGGAAGAGTCTCTCCTTCGGCGCGATGATGGAATACCTCGCACTCGCCAAGGCGGCTCTCGTCCTCCGGCGGGGAGGGCCCGAGCTGGTGGCCCGCGCCCTCGATCGGGACAGAAAGATGGCTGGATCCCTGAGGAGCCTCCTTTTCGAGAGCCTTTCCAGGTTCATCGATGGCGGAACCTTCCCGGAGAGCCTCTGGAACGTGGGGGAGGCCATCTTCTACGAAGGGGGGAGCCCCTACGGAACCGATTCCGTCCTTGAGGGGGTTTCGGGGCCCAGCCTCTTCGGCGATTTCTTCGAAACCTTCGTCGACGGCCTCACCCTTTCCCGGCCCAGGCTGGCGGGAATATCCGTCACCTATGCCAGCCAGGCCATGGCGGCCTTCCGCCTGGCCAGGGCGCTGAAAGGACGCTTTCCCGGCCTTTTCGTCGTCCTCGGCGGGGCCTTCGTCACCCTCCACCTGAGCCGGACGGAGCGGACCGATTTTTTCCGCCTCGTCGACGGCCTGGCCGTCGGTGACGGTGAGAGGACGCTGGAAAAGGCCTATGCCGTCCTCGGCGCCCGAGGGGACCTGGCCACGGTGCCGGGCCTCGTCTTCGTCCGCCGGGGAGAGCTCGTCCGGGTACCTCCCGCGCCGCCGACGCCGCTGGAAGCGACCGGTCCCGAATGGAGCGATTTCCCCGAAGAGGATTATTATCGTGACGGGAGCGGCGATGTGACCGGTTTCCGCCTCTCCCGGGGCTGTTCCTGGGCGCGCTGCGCCTTCTGCCGGACCGAAGAGGCCTTCATCGCCCACCGCGACCGGGTTGACCGGGCCCATTTCGCCCGTCTCAAGGAGCTCCTGGGAGAAGGAGGGCGTTCCGTCGCCTTCGGCGACGACGAGGCCGACGCCGATCTCCTCGAGGCCTTTTCCCGATGGGTACTCGACGAGGGACTCTCCTTCGGCTGGACCGTCAACGCCCGGATCGGCCCGGGCCTCACCCTGGAGCGGTGCCGCCTTTTCCGTCGGGCCGGCTGCAGGCGGCTCGTCGTCGGCATCGAAAGTCTCGACGACGCCCTCCTGGCTCTGATGCGCAAGGGGACGACGGTCTCTCTCATCGAGAGGACCCTCTCCAACCTGGCCTGGGCGGGCCTGCCCGTGGGGGCCTACATGATCGCCGGTTTTCCGACGGAGACGGAAAACCGGGCCCGCCGTTCCTTTGAGAGAATCGGCCGCCTCCGCGACGAGGGGCTGGTGAGTTCCGTCTTCTATTCGGCCTTTCAGATTGCCCCCGGTTCGGCCGTGGCCGAAAGGCCGGAAGACTTCGGCATCACGGCGATCCGTTACCCTTGCGGGGCCGATCTGAACCCTCCGGCCGTCGATTTCGAGGGACCGGGGATGAGCCGGCAAAGGGCCTTCGCCCTCTGCCAGGACTTCGGGGCCTCTTTCCAGAGACGGACCCCGCCTGAGGAGGGGGTGCCGGAGAGCGTCGTCGTGGGTGCGAGGAGGATCAGGCTGACCTTCCCCCTTGATGAAGTGGCCGGGGCGATCCGACGCTTTGCCCCGCCCCATCTGGATTTTTTCGGCTATATCGAAAGGGGAGAGGCGATCTGTCCGCCCCTGAAGCGCCCCTGACGGCGTCCCCTTCCGGGGAAGGCCGTCGTCGGAGGGCCGTGAAGGCGAACCGAGGGAGGTGAAGGAGATGGCTCATGAGACGAAGCTCTTTCGCAAGAAGGCTCTGGACCGGCTCTCGTCGCCGGAGCAGATGGACCGGACGATGTCCTTCGTCGGTCCCCGGGCCTGGATCCTGCTGCTGGCCTCCCTGGTCCTGATGGGAGGGCTCCTCTTCTGGGGCTTTTTCGGCTCCCTGTCGACGAAGGTCACCGGGGCCGGAATCCTGCTCGGCATGGGGGAGGTCGTCGAAGTGAGTCCCCGCGAGGGGGGCCGCGTCCTGAGCCTGGCCTCGGGGCTGAACCGGTATGTTCAGAAGGGGACCATCCTGGCCGAGATCGATCAGATCGCGATGGAGCAGCAGCTCGAAGAGGCCGAGCGGGAACTGGAGGATCTGAGAAACCAGCTCCTCCGGGCCGAACAGAGCGAGGCCTCGAGAAAGCGCTACGAATCGGACTACACCGAAAGCCAGCGCCGGACCCTCCAGACCTCCATCCTTTCCGCCAGGGACCGGGCCCGAAGACTCGAGGAGATGGAGAAGAAATATCGCGGCCTCTACGAGCGCCAGCTCGTGACGGAGGGGGAGTACCTCGACGTCCGTGACCGCTACGACCAGGCTGTCCAGGACATCCTCCGCTACGAGGAAAACCTGGCCAAGCTGCCCGTCGCCACCGTCGAGTCCCGCACCCAGTGGGAGAGGGAGCAGCGCGACCTGGCCTACCAGATCGTCCAGATGGAGGAGCGCGTCCGCCAGTACGCGACGAAGCTGGAGGAAAACAAAAGCCTCGTCAGCCCCGTTTCGGGGTTCGTCATCGGCGTCTACAAGAACACGGGCGAGATGGTCGCCGCCGGCGAGACGGTTTACGTCATCGAGGAGGCCGGCCCGGCCCAGAGCGGGAGCGAGGCGGAGCTCTTCGCCCAGGTCTACGTGCCCACGGCCCAGGGCAAGAAGGTCCGTCCCGAGATGGAAGCCCTCGTGACGCCGACGGTCGTGAAGCGCGAAGAGTACGGCTCGATCCGGGGCCGCGTCCTTTTCGTCTCCGACGCTCCCGTCTCGCGGAAGACGATGCTCCGTTTCCTGGGCAACGAGGACCTGGTCGACCAGCTCTCCCGTGACGGATCGCCCATCGGCGTCTACGTGGAGCTCCTCGATTCGGACGAGACCGAAAGCGGCTACGTCTGGACCTCGGGGAAGGGTCCGTCGATCACGATCGACCGCAATTCGGTCTGTTCTGTCGAGATCGTGACGCGCCGCCAGAAGCCGATCACCCTCGTTCTGCCCTTCCTCCGGAAATGCCTTCTCGGCGTCGGAGAGGGACAATGAGAACTTTCAGGAAATCTCCGGCTCCCCTTCGGTGGTCCTCAGGCCGGGGGCGGGTGAAGACGCCGACCCTGCTTCAGATGGAGGCAACCGAGTGCGGTGCCGCCGCCCTGGGGATCGTCCTCGGTTACTACCGGCGCTTCGTCCCCCTCGAGAAGCTCCGCGAGGAGTGTGGCATCACCCGCGACGGCAGCAAGGCGAACAACGTCCTTCGGGCCGCACGGCGCCACGGGATGGAGGCCGAAGGCTTCCGCGTGGAGACCGAGGATCTGCCTCAGCTTCCTTTGCCCCTGATCCTCTTCTGGAAGTTCAACCATTTCCTCGTCCTCGAGGGAATGAAGGGGTCCAAGGTCTTTCTCAACGATCCCGCCGCCGGGCCCGTCGTCGTCGACCGTGAGAGCTTCGACCGCGACTTCACCGGCGTGGTCCTTTCCCTCGTTCCAGGCCCCGACTTCGTGGCCCAGGGGAGCCCCAAAAGGCCCTGGCAGGCCCTGGGCCAGCGTCTCAAGTCGGTCTGGACGATGCTCCTTTTCGCCGTCGTCGCCGGCCTGGGGCTGGTCATTCCCGGCCTGCTGGTGCCGGGGCTCTATCAGGTCTTTCTCGACGAGATCCTCGTCTCTTTCCAGCCGGGCTACTTCAAGCCGCTGCTGCTCTTTCTCCTCGCCCTGGGGCTGACCCAGGGGGTGCTGACGCTGCTTCAGCAGCATGCCCTGCTCCGGCAGGAGATGGCCCTGGCCGTGGGCCAGTCGCTGCGCTTTTTTCTCCACGTCCTGCGTCTGCCCTATGCCTTCTTCGTCCAGCGCTTCAGCGGCGAGGTGGGCAACCGGGTGGCCCTGAACGACCAGATCGCCACGACCCTCTCCCGCCAGCTGGCGACGACGGTGCTGAGCTGCTCGACGCTGGTCTTCTTCTTCGTCGTCATGGTCGGCTATTCGCCGACGATCGCCCTCATCGGCGTCGGCGCCGCCCTGGCCAACGTGGCTCTCCTCCTGTCCGTCAACCGGCGCCGGGCCGACCTGAACGAGCGGATTCTCGCCGACCGGGGCAAGTTCACGGGCATCGCCATGAGCGGCCTTCAGCTCATCGAGACCATCAAGGCCACGGGGGGCGAGGACGATCAGTTCGCCCGCATCGCCGGGCACCTGACCAAGTCGAAGCGTGGCCAGATCGAGATGGGCTTTTTCAATACCCTCATCGAGCCCGTCCCCTCTCTTCTGGCCTCCCTCGTCGCTGCCACCCTCCTCTGTCTCGGCGGCCTCCAGGTCATGGAGGGCGTCCTCACCCTGGGCATGCTTCTGGCCCTGCAGACGCTGATGACGAATTTCCTCAATCCCGTGGGCCAGCTCGTCGACCTGAGCGCCACCTTCCAGACCGTCCAGGGGACGCTGAACCGTCTCGAAGACGTGCTGCGCTATCCCGCCGACTCGTCCTGGCAGCCCCGGGAGGAGGACGGCCGCGAGAGGGACCCGAAGGCCGCCGTTCCCTTCCGCCTCACCGGTCGGCTCGAGCTGCGGGGCCTCACCTTCGGCTATTCCCGCCTCGACGCGCCGCTGATCGAGGACTTCTCCCTCACCTTGAGGCCGGGAGCGAGGATCGCCCTCGTCGGCGGTTCGGGATCGGGCAAGTCGACGATCGCCAAACTCGTCTGCGGCCTCTTCGAACCCTGGTCGGGGGAGGTTCGCTTCGACGGCATTCCCCTGAGGGAGATCGACCGGGAGAGACTGGCCCGGTCCTTCTCCTTCGTCGATCAGGACATCGTCCTCTACGAGGGAACGGTCCGGGAGAACCTCACCCTCTGGCGCGAGGGGATTCCCGAGGCGTGGCTCGTCGAGGCCTGCCGCGACGCGGCCATCCACGACGAGATCGCCGCCCGGCCCAAGGGATACGACTCCCTCGTCGAGGAGAACGGCCGCAACTTCAGCGGCGGCCAGAGACAGCGCCTCGAGATCGCCCGGGCCCTCGTCATGGGGCCTTCGCTGCTCGTCATGGACGAGGCGACGAGCGCCCTCGATACCCAGACGGAACGTCTCGTCGACGCCGGACTGAGACGCCGCGGCTGTTCCTGCCTCATCGTGGCCCACCGGCTCTCGACGATCCGCGACAGCGACGAAATCATCGTCCTCGACCACGGCAAGGTCGTCGAACGGGGCGACCACGAATCGCTCATGGCTCTCTGCGGCCGCTACCGGTCGCTCATCGAGAACTGAGGGGAGGGGAGGATCATGGACAGCCGGCTCGAATCGCTCACGTCCCGCGGCACGGAATGGACCCTTCTCTCCCGCCTGGGGGAGCCTCTGGGAGGAAGACAGCCCTTTCTCGTCGTCGTCGAGGGCATCGTCGACGTCCGGGGCGTCGTCCTCTCCGACGACAGGCCCTGGGGACCGCGGGAACCGCTCCTTTCTCTTGCCGCCGGGGACGTCCTCTGGGACGTCGACGGAATGATCGCGGGCTACGGCCTGGAGCTGACGGCCCGGGACAGGGCCCGCCTCGTGGCGGTCCCCTGGGCGGTCCTCGAAAAGTGGGCCTCCGATCCCGAGCGGCGCCAGACCCTTCTTGCCCTGGCCGAGAACTTCCTGGGCCGTTTCGCCGCGACGCTGAGCCGCAAGGCCACTCCCGGTTCTGCGCCGGTGAAGGCTCCCGAAGAGGGAGAACACTCCTTTGAGGCCGGCGAGCTGCTGGCTTCTCCCGAGGGGGCCCCCTGGGCCTCTCCGGTCGGGGGCGAGCTCCTTCTTCTGGGCACCGAATCGCCCGGTGAGGGCCCCTTTTTCGCCGGGGCCGGCCTCTGGCTTCGGACCCTCTCGGAAGGGGCCGTCCAGTGGCTTCCGGCCTCGGAAATCGCAAGACAGATCCCTCTCGGGGAGCTGCTCCGGCGAAGCCTGGCTCTCTTCTGGCGTCTCGCCTCCGTCGAGGCCCGCCTCGATCTGGCCGATCAGTGGAACGTCTCCCGTACCATGGCCGCCCTCGGCCGGGAGCGTTTCAAGGGAGCCCTGGCCAATCTCGGGACCATCCTCTCCCGGGGCGAGGAACGCAAGGCGGCCCCGGCCGAGACGCCCTGGCTCAAGATCGGCGCCCGCCTCGGCGAAGCGATGGGCTTCAGCCTGCCCCGGGATCTGCAGAATCCCCAGGAGATCACCTCAGCCGAGGACCTGGGCCGTGCCCTGAGCCTGAGGGTCCGCAAGGTGGCCCTCGAAAAGGGCTGGTGGCGCAAGGAGGGTCTGCCCCTCATCGCCTTTGCCGGCGACGACGAGCCCCTGGCCCTCATTCCCCGAGGACGGCGCTATCACCTCTACAGGCCCGGCGACGGCTCGGAGGCTCCCGTCACAGCCGTCGAGGCCGCGGCGATCGCCGAAGAGGCCTTCGCCGTCTACCGCCCCCTGCCGGCGGGCAGCCTGAAGAAAGGGGACCTCTTCTCCTTCGGTCTTTTCCGTTCCGGCGGCGAACTCCTCTTGGCCTTCGTCGTCGCCGTCGTCATGGGCGGCCTGGGCCTTCTCGTGCCCGTCATCAACGGCAAGGTCTTCCAGGACCTCATCCCCGCCGCGGAGCGGGGCGAGATCGTCGATACCTTCCTGATCCTCGTCGCCCTCGCTCTGACGACGGCGCTGCTCCGGCTCTTTCAGCAGCTCTCCCTCTTCCGCGTCGAGAGCCGCATGGACCACGATCTGGAGACGGCCCTCTGGGACCGGCTGCTGCGGCTGAAGGCGACCTTCTTCCGTCGCTACTCGGCCGGCGACCTGGCCAACCGCGCCTTCGGTCTCTACTCGGTCCATCAGTACATGAGCCAGTCGGCCCGCACGGTGGTCACCAGCTTCGTCTTTTCTCTGCTCTATCTGGCCCAGATGTTCTATTACGACTGGAAGGTCGCCCTCGCCGCCGCGGCCTGTCTGGCCTGTCTCGGCGCGGCCATGGCCCTGGCCGGCCTGGTGCAGATCCGTTACCAGCGGAAGATGGTGGCCCTCCAGAACCGGCTGAGCGGCATGGTCCTCCAGATCCTGTCGGGACTGAACAAGATCCGCGTCGCCGCCGCCGAAGAGCCCGCCTTCGCCCGGTGGGCCAACCTCTTCGGCTCCCAGCGGCTCTGCAACTACCGGTCCGGCCGGGCCGTGGCCATCCTCAGCGGCTTCGCCTCGGCCTTTCCCGCCCTCTGTGCCGTCATCATCTTTCTTGTCATCATGTACGGCCGCGTCGGCTATCCCGACGAGATGGGCCAGGCCTACGACCTGGGTCGCTTCGTCAGCTTCTGGTCCGCCTACGGCGCCATGCAGGGCGCCTTCCTGAGTCTCGTCTCGACGGTGATGACCCTCTTCGCCGTCCTCCCCCTCTACGAGGCGCTCTCCCCCGTTCTCGACGAGGAGCCCGAGGTGGGCGACCTCAAAGCCGATCCCGGCCTTCTCCGGGGCAAGATCGATCTCTCCTCCGTCACCTTCCGCTACGACAGGGAGGCGCCCATCCTCTTCCAGAACCTCTCCCTGTCGGTGAAGCCCGGCGAGTTCCTGGCCCTTGTCGGTCCCTCGGGATCGGGCAAGTCGACGATCATCCGCCTCCTTTTGGGCTTCGAGTTTCCCGAAAGGGGCGACGTCTTCTACGACGACAAGCCGCTGAAGGACATGGACCTCCGCAAGGTCCGCTCCCAGATCGGCGTCGTCCTTCAGCAGGGGGGGGTCATCGCCGGCGACCTTTTCTCCAACATCGTCTGTTCCCGGCCCCTCTCGATCGACCAGGCCTGGGAGGCGGCCCGCATCGCCGGCCTCGACGAGGATATCAAGGCCATGCCCATGGGCATGCACACGATGATCACCGAAGGGGCCAACACCCTCTCGGGCGGTCAGCGGCAGCGGCTGGCCATCGCCAGGGCTGTCGTGGCCAGGCCGTCGATCCTGCTTTTCGACGAGGCCACATCGGCCCTGGACAACCGCACTCAGGACGAAGTCTCCCGCAGTCTGGAACAGCTCCAGGCGACGCGGATCGTCGTGGCCCACCGCCTCTCGACGATCCGCAACGCCGACCGCATCGCCGTCATCGCCGGCGGCGCCGTGGCCGAAGAGGGGACCTTCGACGAGCTGATGGAACGGCGGGGGCTCTTCTACGAGCTCAGTCTCCGCCAGATGACGGGAGAGGAGGCACGATCGTGATCGCGAAAACAGGAAGATTCCTCGTCGTCGCCCTGATCGGTCTCCTCCTAGGGGCCCTTCCGGCCCTGGCCGGACCGGATCGGTTTCCCCTCGACCTGGAGTCCTATCTCCTCAAGGTGCTCAAGGCCAACCCCTCCATCAGGGCGGACCGGCTCAAGGCCCAGGCCTTGAGGGAGGACGCCCGCCTGACTGTGGCCAACCAGAGGACCAACGTCTCCGTCGCCGGTTCCGTCGAGCGTTGGACCTACTACCCCGGGCGGCGCAGCGACCAGACCCTGTCGCTGGTGCTGCGCCAGAACGTCGACGTCTCCGGCCTCTACGGGGCGACGGAGCGGAAGGCCCTCTACGCCTACCGGATCGGCCTCTACGATTATGCCGCCACGATCAACGCCGTCCTCGCCGCTGCCGAGGAGGCCTACTGGAAGGCGGGCTATGCCCGCAGGAAGGTGATCCTCCTTGAAGAGATCGTCGAGGAGCGCCTCAAGGCGCTCGATCTGCTGGAACTCCAGCTGAGACAGAAGCTCGTCACCGCCATCGACAGGAACAAGGGACGGGTCAATCTCGAGGAGGGACAGCTGGCCCTGGAGGAGGCCCGTTTGGCCGAGCTGCTGGCCCTGGAGGACATGGCCCGCTACGTCGGCCTGTCAGGATTTTGCCCTGCCGAAGTTCCCGAAGACGCCTTCGGCCTTCCCGGAGATCTGGCCACCGTTCTCGAGACCAACCCCCAGCTCGCCTCGGCCAGAACGGCCGTCGACTACGCCCGGGCCGGCCTGGCCGTCGCCGCCAGGGGCAAGGCCCCGACGGTGCAGCTCCAGGGGACCTACCGGCTCTGGACGGACTACACCTCCCCCTATTCGGATCAGGAGGAGGGGGAGTGGGAGCTCCTTCTCTATGTCGACTTTCCCCTCGTCGACGGAGGCAAGGTCGCCGCCGACGTGAGAAAGAACACAAACCTCGTCGACGAGGCCATTCAGCGCCTCAGGGACGGCGAAGACGAGGTGACCCTTCTCTACCGTCAGGCCAGCCAGGAGTGGCATTCGGCCATGCGCAAGGCCGAGCTCCTGAAACGCCAGCAGCGCTATGCCGGAGAAAACCGGGAAAGCACCTGGATTCTCTTCCAGGAGCGCCTGAAGGACACGCTGGCCCTCATGGACGCCTTCGAGAAGGACCAGCAGGCCCAGACCCAGCTCGTCGAGGCCCTCCTCAACATCCGTCTTGCCGAGGTGAAGGCCCGCAAGGCCCTGGGGGCCTACCTCGACGACGTGCCCCGCGACGTGCTGGAAGGGGGCGGCCTGCCGTGACGGATCTCCTCACCGCCGAGAGCCGGCCCTGCCTCAAGGGGAGCGCCATGGCCGTCGGCCTGCCCGGCGACGGCCTTCTCTTCCCCTTCCTGCCCCGCCCGGAGGCTCAGCTTCTGGCCGTCGCGCCCTGGCAGAAGGCCTTCTTTCAGCTCCTCGACGGCGAGCGAACCCTGAAGGAAATTGCTGCCCTGCTGCCCCTCTTCGGCCATGAGGTGAGCCTTGCCGAGGTACTTGCCTTCGTCCGCGACCTCGACAGCCGCCTCCTCCTCGAGGAGGGGAGGGACGGCGCCAAGGAGGACCGCTACAGTCGTCAGCGTCTCTTCTTCGGCGCCTGGCGCAGGCGGGGCCGTTCCTTCGCCCAGGAGGCCCAGAAGCGGCTCGCCTCCAGCCGCGTCGTCCTCTTCGGCGTCGGCGGGGGCGGCTGTCATGTCCTCCAGAGTCTGGCTTCCTTCGGCCTGGGCGGCATCACCGTCGTCGACGGTGACGTTGTGACGCCGTCGAATCTGAACCGCCAGTGCCTCTACCGCCCCGATGACGTGGGCCGCTCCAAGATCGATGTCCTCCGCCGGGAACTGCCCCGGATCAACGGGGACGTCGCCTTTTCCTTCGTCGACCGGGTCATGAGGGGGGCTGAGGACTTCGCATCCCTCATCGCCGACGCCGACCTGGCCATCCTCACCGCCGATTCGCCGCGCCAGTCCATCTTCGGCTGGTTCGACGACGCCCTCTTCCGCGTCTTTCGCCCCGGCCTCTTCACCGCCGGCGTCAGCCTCGGGGGGCTCTCCCTGGGCCCTCTCGTCGTCCCCGGCGAGACGGCCTGCTACCGTTGCTCCCTGCCGCCGTGGACGCCCGATTTCGACCGGCCCGAGGTGAAAGTCCTCAACGGCGCCTACCGCCACGGCGTCATCGCCCCCCATCTGGCCGTCCTGGGGGGGCTCATGGCCCTTGAGACGGTCCGCTTCCTCACTGGTTTCGAGGAACCCCTCACCCGAGGAGCCCGTCTCGGCCTCGATCTCTCCCGGTGGGAGGCGGTGCGGACGCCCCTTTCGGCCCGGCCCGGGTGCCGGTGCCACCGAGCCGAAAGGGGGGATGGGCCCTGAAGCTGACCCTTCACGGAGGAACCGTCGCCTGCGACGTCATCGGCGACGGGCCTCCCCTGCTCTTTCTCAACGGCCTGGGCATGCCCCGCTCCGGCTGGAGCCGCGTCGTGGCGTCCCTCAAAAGCCCCTGCCGGGCCATCCTCGTCGACCCCCCCGGCTCCGGCGAGAGCGACGATCCCCGGGGCCCCCTCTCCATCGCCTCTCTGGCCGACGACGCATCCCGGCTTCTCGAGGCTCTGGCCGTCGGCGAGGTCTTCCTCGCGGGCACCTCCATGGGCGGCTTCGTGGCCCTTGAGATGGCCCGGCGACACCGACACAGGACAAGAGGGATGGTGCTCTTCTGCACTCCCTCCCGTCTCGACGGGTGGGGCCGCTTTCAGATCGAGACCTGGCTCAAGCTGCGTCGTGAGGGAGCCTCTCCGGAATCGCTCATCCGCCTCCAGCTGGCTGCGACGCTCTCGTCCTCTCTCTTCGACCGTCTGGCGACGGTGGAGGCCATGGTCGCCTTCTTCGTCGACCATCAGGAGGAACTGGGCCAGAGCGACGGCGCCTTCGTCGCCCAGGCCCAGGCCTGTCTCGACTTCGACGGAGGGCCCTTCCTGGGCGACATCGACTGTCCGGCCCTCGTCGTCGCCGGCGGCGCGGACCGCATGGTGCCGCCCGCTCAGGCCGAGGCCCTCCACCGCGGCCTCAGGAGAAGCCGTTTCCTTCTCCTGCCCGACGGGGGACATGCCCTGGCCGTCACGGAAAGCGCCGCCATGGCGGCGGCGATCGATTCCCTCCTGGCGGCCTCCTGAACCCTGCTTCAAGGCAAAAGAGGAGGCCGGCCCCTCAGGGGCCGGCCTCCTCAGTCCTGATCGGGTGGCGGGCCTAGAAGAGGCCCGAGATCCGTCCCTTTTCGTCGACGTCGATGGAGAGAGCCGAGGGTTTCTTGGGCAGGCCCGGCATGGTCATGATACTGCCCGTGACGGCCACGAGGAAGCCTGCACCGGCCGAGACCCGCACCTCACGGACGGTGACGGTGAAGTTCCGGGGGCGCCCCTTCTTGGCCGGGTCGTCGGAGAGGGAGGCCTGGGTCTTGGCCATGCAGACCAGCAGGTGATCCAGGCCGAGGGTGCTCACCGTCTTCAGGTCCTTTTCGGCCTGGTCGGTGAAGGCGATGCCGTCGGCGCCGTAGATCCTGGTGGCGATGAGGGCCATTTTCTCCTTGGGCGGGAGGGACGCGTCGTAGAGGTAGTGGAAGTCGTTGGGCTGATCGCAGGCCGCGATGATCTTCTCGGCCAGATCGGCACCGCCCTCGCCGCCCTTGGCCCAGACTTCGGAGAGGGCCACGGGAGCTCCCAGGGCGCGGCATTTCTCCTCGACGAGCTTGAGCTCCTCGGCCGTGTCGGTGGGGAAGGCGTTGATGGCGACGACGACGGGCAGGCCGAAGCTCTTCACGTTCTCGATGTGCTTTTCCAGGTTGGGGATGCCGGCGGCCAGGGCCTCCATGTTGATCTCGCCCAATTTGTCCTTCGTCACGCCGCCGTGCATCTTGAGGGCCCGCACGGTGGCGACGATGACGACGGCGTTGGGCTTGAGGCTGGCGAGGCGGCATTTGATGTCGAGGAACTTCTCGGCCCCCAGGTCGGCGGCGAATCCCGCCTCGGTGACGAAGTAGTCGGCCAGCTTGAGGCCGTACCTGGTGGCCATGACGCTGTTGCAGCCGTGGGCGATGTTGGCGAAGGGGCCGCCGTGGATGAAGGCCGGCACGCCCTCAAGGGTCTGGACGAGGTTGGGCTTGAGGGCGTCCTTGAGGAGCATGGCCATGGCTCCCTGAGCTCCCAGGTCGCCGGCGGTGACGGGCTTGTCGTCGTAGGTGTAGGCCACGATGATCCGGGCGAGGCGCTCCTTGAGGTCGCCGATGCCCGACGAGAGGCAGAGGATGGCCATGACTTCGGAGGCGACGGTGATGTCGAAGCCGTTCTCCCGGGGCACGCCGTTCGGTTTGCCGCCGAGGCCGATGACGATGTTGCGGAGGGCGCGGTCGTTCATGTCCATGACGCGGCGCAGGGCGATGCGGCGGGGGTCGATGTTGAGCTCGTTGCCCTGTTGGAGGGAGTTGTCGATCATGGCGGCCAGCAGGTTGTGGGCGGCCGTGATGGCGTGGATGTCGCCGGTGAAGTGGATGTTGATGTCCTCCATGGGGACGACCTGGCTGTGGCCGCCGCCGGCAGCCCCGCCCTTGACGCCGAAGACAGGTCCGAGGGAGGGTTCACGGAGGGCCAGAGCCGTCTTCTTGCCCAGCTTGGCCAGTCCCTGGGCGAGGCCGACGGTGGTCGTCGTCTTGCCCTCGCCTGCGGGGGTGGGCGTGATGGCCGTGACGAGGATCAGCTTCCCGTCGGGATTGCCCTTGATCTTATCCCACAGGTCGAAGGAGACCTTGGCCTTGTACTTGCCGTAGTGTTCCAGGTCGTCCTCGGCGATGCCGAGCTTGGCGGCGATGGCTTCGATCGGTTCCATCCGGCACTGCTGGGCGATTTCGATGTCCGAGAGATGCTGGCTCATGTTGGACCTCCTTGGGGGCCTAAAATGGTGGAACGCACCGAACATATTAGCATAAACTAGACTAAAAGTAAGTATTTTTACTGAGAGAGGAAGGGGTAGCCTCCCCTCTCCGGAGCGGCTATCTCTTTTCCCAGGCTCTGTCTACGGCCCCGGCGACGACGTCGTCGGCGGGAATGTAGGGGAGGGTGATGTGGTAGCTGCCGGGGTACTTGGCGTTCACCTCGGCGCTGACCTCGACGGCGTGCTCGCAGCGGCCCCAGGCCCGGCGGGCGACGCCGCCCAGGACGTCCCACATCATGGCCGACTTGAGGATTTCGTCGGTCTTCTCCGTCCCGTCGAGGAGCATGCCGAAGCCGCCGTTGATGACCTTGCCGATGCCGACGCCGCCTCCGTTGTGAAGGGCGCAGAGGGTCATGCCCCGGGCGGCGTTGCCGGCAAAGCACTGGGTGGCCATGTCGGCACAGATGTTGCTGCCGTCTTTGATGTTGGACGTCTCCCGGTAGGGCGAGTCCGTGCCGGAGACGTCATGATGGTCGCGGCCGAGCATGACGGGGCCGATCTCGCCCTTGCGGACCATGTCGTTGAACTTGAGGGCGATCTTGGTCCGCCCCTCGGCGTCCTGGTAGAGGATGCGGCACTGTGTGCCGACGACGAGGCTGTTCTTCTCGGCGTCGCGGATCCAGACCCAGTTGTCGAAGTCCTGGCTGCGGCGGTTGGGGTCGATGCACTCCATGGCGGCCCTGTCCGTCTTGCGCAGGTCCTCGGCGTCGCCGCTCAGGCAGCACCAGCGGAAAGGTCCGTAGCCGTAGTCGAAGAGGACGGGGCCCATGATGTCTTCGACGTAGGAGGGCCAGATGAACCCGTCGTGGGTGTTCTCGCCGTTCCGGCAGATCTCCGTGACGCCGGCGTCGAAGACGGCCCGCATGAAGGAGTTGCCGTAGTCGAAGAAGTAGGTGCCCCGGTCGACGAGGGTCTTGATCACCTCGTAGTGGAGGCGGAGCGTCTCGTCGACGCGGCGGCGGAACTCTTCGGGGTTGTCGCGGAGCATGGCCGTGCGCTCGTCGAAGGAGAGGCCCACGGGGCAGTAGCCTCCGTCGTAGGGGGCGTGGCAGGAGGTCTGGTCCGAGAGAAGGGGGATCTCGATGCCCTTGTCGACGGCGTACTGGAGGAGGTCGACGATGTTCCCGTGGTAGGCGATGGAGAGGGCCTGCTTCTTCTCCTGGGCCTCCCGGGCCATGGAAAAGGCCTCTTCGCAGCTCTCGGCCACGGCCGTGACCCAGCCCTGACTGCGGCGCGTCTCGATGCGGGAGGCGTCCACCTCGGCGATGATGCCGACGCCTCCGGCGATCTCGATGGCCTTGGGCTGGGCGCCGCTCATGCCCCCCAGGCCGGAGGAGATGAAGAGGATTCCGGCGAGGTTCTCCTTGGGACCGACGCCGAGGCGCTGGCGCGCGGCGTTGAGGAGGGTGTTGAAGGTGCCGTGGACGATGCCCTGGGGGCCAATGTACATCCAGCCGCCGGCCGTCATCTGGCCGTAGTTGGTCACGCCGAGCTGCATGGCCCGGTGCCATTCGGTCTGGTTGTCGAAGATGCCGACGAGAAGGCCGTTGGTGACGATTACCCGGGGGGCCTCGGGGCGGGACCGGAAGAGCCCCAGGGGATGGCCGCTCTCGATGACGAGGGTCGTGTCGTCGGTCAGCTCTTCGAGGTACTTCTTGATGAGGCGGTACTGGAGCCAGTTCTGGCAGACCTGGCCCGTCTCGCCGTAGGTGACGAGCTCATAGGGGTAGAGGGCGATCTCGAAGTCGAGGTTGTTGTCGATCATGACCTGGAAGGCCTTGCCGGCGAGGCACTTGCCCTTGTACTCGTCGATGGGCCGGCCCCAGATCCTTCCCTCGGGGCGGAAGCGGTAGGCGTAGATCCGGCCCGTCGTGCGAAGCTCCTCCATGAACTCGGGAGCCAGCGTCGCGTGGTGCTCCTCGGGGACATAGCGGAGGGCGTTCTTCAGGGCCAGCTCCGTCTCCTGGCGGTTGAGGTTCCACCCTCTGTCGGGAGCCCGGCGGATGGCGGGGACAAACGGGGGATGGTCCGGTAGAGCCCCATCGAGCTTGATCGTCATGGCCGCACCGATCGTGGCGTTGCTTTCCATCGATGATCCCTCCTGTTGTTGTTCCGTCCCGTCCCGAAGGGGGCGGGTGTTGTCTATGACCGATCCGGGACCGCCCCGGACGTGAGCGTTAGAGAAGCCTGCTGAGGCGGGCCGAGGCCTCTTGCAGGGAAGTGACGGTCTTTTCTTCGCGGCCGGTGAAGCTGGCAGCCAGTCCGGCCAGGCCGAGCTGGGCCACGAAGAGGCCCCGCCTGTCGAAGAGGGGGACGCTGATGTCGCCGGCGTTGGCGATCCATTCCTCACGGCTGTAGGCGTAGCCGCGGCGGACGATCTCGTCGAGTTCAGCCCTGAGGGCCAGCCTGTCCGTGCCCTCGGGCAGGCTGCCTGCGAAGATCCTCTCCCTCAGGCCGGCCGGGGAGAAGGCCAGAAGGACCTTGCCCGTGGCGCCGGCGTGAACGGGAACGGGCATCCCCCGATGGGCGACGAATTTGACGGCCATGGGCGGGTCGACGGCGTGGATGCACCGTCCCTCCAGCCCCTCGAGGACGGAGAGGATGCAGGTCTTGTCCGTTTCGGCCACGAGCCGTTCCATCTCGGGCGAGGTGATGCGGATCAGCTCGTCGTAGAAGAGGTTGCGGTTATTGAGAAGAAAAAAGCCCACCGACGGGCGGAACTGTTCCGTTCCGGCCTCGCGGTGGACCCACTCCTCTTTCTCCAGGGAGGAGAGAAGGCGGTGGAGGGTGCTCCGGGGGATGGCGATGCGCGCTTCGATCTCGCGCAACGTCAGCGTTTCCCCCGAGGAGCAGAGGAGCTCCATGATCCGAGCGATCCGTCCGACGGCATCGAGCTTTTCCTTTCTCTCGGCCATGTCTTCCTCCAAAAATGGGACAAAATGTCCCGAATTTTTGCGTCCCATCCAACGATAGCCAAAAGAGGCCTTTTTGTCAACGTCGGCCAAGGGTAAACGATGGGAAGGAAATAACCGATACAGAAAGGACGAAACGGGGTGTCGTGCCGGCCCGAGGCACGGCTGCCTTCGGGCAGGGCGGGCCCGCCCTGCCCCTGTTTTCCCAGAACGCTGCTCCCCAGGAGGATGACGATGAGAATCCATCACAACCTCTCGGCCCTCATCGCGGGCATGGGATTGAAGAAAACGCAGAAGGCGGCGGAAAAGAGCCTGGAACGCCTTTCCTCGGGGCTGCGGATCAACTCCGCTGCCGACGATGCGTCGGGTCTGGCCGTTTCGGAGAAGATGCGCTCCCAGATCCGCGGTCTCGACCAGGCCGTGCGCAACGCCCAGGACGGCATCTCCCTCCTCCAGACGGCCGAGGGGGGGCTGAACGGGATCCATTCCATCCTGCAGCGCATGCGGGAGCTTTCCGTCCAGGCTGCCAACGACACCCTCACGGCCGGGGATAGGGGGCAGATCCAGCTCGAGATCGACGAACTGACCAGGCAGATCGACGCCATCGCCAGCCAGACCCAGTTCAACAGAAAGAAGCTTCTCAACGGCGATGTGGCCGTCCTCTGGAGCACGTCAACGCGCGACATCGATGTCGTCGTCTCCGGCACGCTTCAGACGAAGGACCTTCTGGGCAATGTCAGGTCGGCGGCGGGAAACTACAAGCTGACCTTCAACGCCGTCAGCGAGGGGCGGGAGAACATCCAGAAGAGCAACATCTTCTACCTCAAGCACGGAACCCGTCAGAGCCAGGTCGCCATCGACGAGAGATCGGGCCTGACGGCGGTGACGGCCCTCAACATGGTCGAGGGCGTCTGGAGCCTGGAGACGCGGGAGACGCCCTTCGGCGGGATCCGCTACTACGTCGGCAACGCCGATTCCGATCCGGCCGGTGTCGGGGCCTCCCTGTCCGTCTCGCCCACGCCCAACATCGTCTCGCCCGGTACCTACGATCTGCGCTTTTCCGACGTCGTCCCCATGATGGCCGATTTCGACGCCGCCCTGGCCGCCGGCGTCGTCGAGGGCGTCAACATGAGCAGCCGCGGGGCGAGCTCCGACTTCGACGCCCGGTTTGACATCGGCGCCGATCTGGCCGGAGCGCCGTCGGCGTCGCTCGTCTACCGCAACGACGTCAGCGGCGGCGGCTCCGTGAGCGCCACCGGTGCCGCCGCCGACGTCTCCCTCGCCACGAACGGAGCCAACGGCGTCAATCTCTTCACCCACTATGCCGTCACGGGGACGGACCGGCGCGACCTCATGGCAGGCGACGTGACCCTCACCGAGAGCTACGTGACCCACCACAGCGCCGTCATGACCGTCAACCTCGACTACCGGGCCGCCGACGACACGACGGCGGTCATCAGCTACCGCACGTCGTCGGCGGGAAATACCGTCACGGCCGTGAGCAACTACCAGGCGGCGGCCGGAGCCACCCTCGACATCGGCGGCACGGTCATCGCCATCGGCGGGATGAACATGGACGAAATCGCGGCGGCCGTCAACGGCGAGAGCCCAACGACGGGCGTGACCGCCTCCCTGGTCGTCATCGGGGGGCAGGGCCGGCTCCAATTGTTCAACGGCAGCGGGTCGGACGTGACGGTGACGGAAAACGGCGTCGGTCCCGTCGGTCTGGGCCTGGCCGGGACGGCCGGGGCAGGGGACTCCCTGATCGGCGCTAACCGGGACTACAACAGGTCCACCACCGTTGCCGTCAACGGCCAGGATCTGGCCGGCCTGGCCTCTGTCCTCGACGGCATGACGGGGATCTCGGCGTCCCTCGTCGGCGGCGGTCCGACTCAGATCAGCCTGACCGGTGAGGCCAACTACCACGTCGTTCTGTCGGCGGCGGGGAACGTGAACGGCGAGCTCGCTTTGAACCATACCTTCAACGGCGGCGGAAGCCATCTTTCCGCCCAGGTCTGGCACAACCACAGCCTCACGGCGGCAACGGCGGGACAGGACCTGGCCACGATGGCTTCGACGCTGCAAAACTCCCTGGGAGCGGCCTTCGGCATGGCCGGCGGTGGCTCCTTTTCCGTCTCGACGACGACGGCCGGGGGTCTTCACGGGCTGAGCCTCGCCAACAGCAGCTTCTACCAGGTCAGCCTGACGGGGACGGCCATGAACGAGCTGAGAACGGGCAGCTACGTCTCGGGAACGTCCACCCTGGCCCGAGGGGCTTCGCTTGCGACGGGAAACAGGGTCTACGTGAACCATGACGTCACCGTCGCGACGGCCGACGCCGACGCCCTTGCCGTCGCGTCGGCTCTGAACACGGCCGTCAACGGCGCCCTGGCCGGTGACGCTCTGGTGAACAACAACGGGCTCAATCCCTTCTCGATCGTTTCCGCCGGCGACACGAGGCAGCTCCGTCTGTCCAGTGCCGCCGCATCGGGCTACCGCATGGCCGTCACGGCGGGGACGGACGGGTCGCTGGCCGAGGTCTGGGGCGGCGCGACGGGAGCCGATCGGGGAGGGGCCTCCGTCGACGGCCAGGTTCTGGACCACAACAGGCAGACCACCTTCAACGTGGCGGGCCTGAACATGGAAGAGGCCTTCGCCGCCCTTGACGGCGACGGCCGGATGGCTCTGACCTGGACGGCCGAACCGGACCACGGTGCCGGAACACATCAGGGTCGCCTCCTCATCGAGAATGTCTCCTCCGGAGCCGGCCGGCGCCGCCTGTCCCTGACCCAGGCCGGAACGGACCAGGGCAATGGGACGGACGCCCTGAGAAAGCTCTTCGAGGCGACAGGCGCTTTCTATTCCGCCGAGAACTCCGGCGTCCATACCGTATCCTCCCAGACCCTCCAGGCCCACGACAGCCTGACGGTCCAGATGACCTGGGACGGCAACAGGGCCTCCGACGGGAGCCGCTACAACGGGACGGCCTCGGCCCAGCTCTGGGAGGGAGGCGCCGCAGGAGGAGGGACGTCGGACCAGAACGCCTCCGCCCTCAGCGCCGCTCTGGGGCTGGCCGGATTTTTCACCAGCTTCGTCGTCGCCGACGGCGACCCTCACGGCTCCGACTTGGCGGCGAACGACTCCTGGATGACCTTCACCAGCGCCAACGTGGCCGGCACGAGGGACACCCTGGGCCTGACTCTCTATGACGGCCTCTACGCCGATGGGGGGAACAACAACGGCGTCACGACGGGCATCACCTACGCCTTCAACGACGGCGTCCTCGACGGACGTTCGCTGGCGATCAACCAGCTCGTGCGCACCGGAGCCGGCATCGGCGGGTCGGCGAGCCTGGCCCACAACGTCGATTTCGGCTCCGTCGGCTCCAGCACGTCCTTCACCTACGGAGAGCGGCGGGACGCCGGAGCCTACTGGGACAATACGGCCTCCGTCCCCTCCTGGTACAGCCACGCCTACTACGGCGGAGACAGCACCTACTATTTCGGGAGCGGCGCCGCCGCCGACGACGTGGTCCGCCAGGCCGAAGTCTACCGGCAGAACGACATCAACGCCTCGCTCATGTTCGAATATGACAACGGCATCCTCTCCGTCCGGGCCAAGGGCTTCGGCCGCGACGGCGTCGAGCTGGCGGCCAGCCACGACGAGACGCCCTACGAACTGACGGCGGCCCAGTTCGCACAGCTCGCCGCCGGAGCGGATGTGACCCTCCACGGCATCCGTTTCACCAACCTCCAGATCGATACGGGCCGCCTCTCGGCGGGCGACAAGTTCGTCGTCAACGTGGCGGCGGCGGCCAAGCTCGACGGCCTCAACGGAACGCCTGCAGTCGCCGGCGCCTTCCAGTCGACGGCCAATATCGCCGTCGACGGCGACCCCTTCCGCCAGAGGCGCGACGGCGAGTGGGGCGCCCTGGGCCAGTACCGTCTGGCCGAGGGCGCCGAGAACGGCCGGACCCTCAATCTCCTCGGCTACTACATCGATCCCCTCAACGGCAGCAGCGATATTCCCGGCCTGGGCTACTACAACGGAACGCTCATCGTCCAGGTCGGGGGAGGGGGCTTTGCCGCCGGGAGCACCGTGGGAGAGCCCGACGGCACCGGGGCCTCTTCCCACAGGATCCGGGCCGAGATCAACTACCAGGGCGACACGCGCCCCTCGGCGGGGGCCCTCGTCACGAGCGCCTTCTTCGACAGGATGGAAAAGGGCGAGAGCAGCGACCTGAAGGATTTCATCGGCGGCATCGGCCATGCCAACTACCGCTACGGCATGCGGGGCGACGGGACCTACGGTCCCCTGAACGAGGCCGGAAGCGAGACCTACAGCAAGCTCAACGCGTCGCTCATCTTCGACGTCATCGAAGTCATGGCCGATTCCCTCCGCTTCCGGGTCCAGGGACATGTCATCGACCGCGACGGGAACCAGTGGTACGTGGAGGACGAGGAATTCGGTCTCAACACGACGGCCAACACGTCGAAAAACTCCTCCGTCCAGCCTCCCGTCATCCCCGCCGAGGTGACGGACCCCGTCGTGCTCTTCCGCGATGCCGCCTTCGGCGGGCTCTTTTTCGACGAGTTCACCCTGGGAGCCACGGAAAACTGGGCCGTCGGCGACCGGTTCACCCTCTCCATGACGGCCAGCGGCTTCATCGACGGCCTGAGCGAGAGCGAGCAGCAGACCAACCCCGCCGCCGCTCCCGATACGGACGAGATCAACCTCTTCTCCGACAACCGGGGGACCAACATGCCCCACACCTTCCGCTTCAACGAGGGCGTTTTGGACCATTCCCGCGTCGATCTGGGCCTCTACCAGCTGGCCAGCAACCTGGCCAAGCCCAACAGTGACCATTTCCACCGCGATCAGGTCATGGACGGCAGGCTCTCCCTCTCCTTCGGCGACTACCACCCCGATCTGGACGATACCGTCGATGAATCGCTCACCTTCGAGGTGGTCTACGAGCGGGGCATGGACGCCGGCGTGGCCCACTACTACAGCCGTCTCGAGGATATCGCCCAGTTCCACGACGGGAACGGACGGTTCCTTCTCGACGACTTCGCGGAGCAGCTGACGATCCGCTCCGGCGATCGGGAGACGGCCGTCGGCCTGGGGAGCCGCGACGAGATCGGCAGGCTGGCCGAGGCCATTTCGGAGAGGATCTGGCTCGATCTGCTTCTCCAGAGCGACGGCAGGCTCCGCGGCGAGGGCGACACCGTACCCTACGGATACAGGCCGGGCCTGCTCGACAGGAAAGACCGCAACCGCATCCTTCAGTTCGTCAACAGCGTGCCGGGGCCGAGCGGGAACGAATCGGTCGTGGGGACCTTCCTGGCCCACTCGGTCCTGCCCGGAGCCGATAGCCAGCTCAAGTTCTTCGGCAGCGAGGAGCTCCTGAAGGCCCTGGGGTTCGCCACCATCCAGGAGGCCTCCAACGCCCGGTTCCGTGTCAGCGTCAGCGACGCTCACAGCGGCAGGACCGTGTCGGGCGGCACGGCCGTCGAGGCGGGAAGCCGCGCCCACGGCCTCATCGCCGACGGGATCGCCCTCGATATCGCCGGCGACATCGGACTCGACAGCGTCCGCTACAACGCCCTGAGCGGCACCTTCAGGGCCGGCACGGAGGCGACCTTCCATCGCCACGTCCACCTCGTCGACACGGCGGCCAAACTCCAGATCGGCGCCAACGAGAAGGAGGAGGCGACGCTGACCCTGGGCGACATGAGGGCCAAAGCCCTCGACGTCGACAATCTCGACGTGCGGAAAAGAGAGAGCGCGGCCCGGAGCATCACCCGCCTCGACAGCGCCATCGGCCGCGTCTCGACGCAAAGGGCCCTGATCGGAGCTCAGATCAACCGCCTCGATCACACCATCGCCAACCTTTCGACGACGTCGGTGAACCTCACGGCGTCGCGGTCGCGGATCGTCGACGCCGACATGGCCCGGGAGATGATGAACTTCACGAAGGTCAACATCCTCCTCCAGGCGGGCGCCTCCGTCGCCGCCCAGGCCAACCAGCTGCCTCAGGCGATCCTTCAGCTCCTGAACCGTTCCTGAGGCAGAGGCCCGTGGAGGGATTTCAAAAGAGGGAAGGGCCCTGAGGCCCTTCCCTCTTGCCCTATAATGGCCTCGGAGGACGCCATGACGCTGAAGGCAGAACTGCTCGGACCGCCCCGTTTCCACGTTGACGGCATCGACCTTGTCTTTCCCTTCCGCAAGGTCGAGGCGATGGCCTGCTACCTTCTCGTCGAGAGAAAGGCCACCCGGGAGACACTGATGGACCTCTTCTGGGGCGACCGCGACGGCGACCTGGCCTCGCGCAACCTCCGCAATGCCCTCTATGAGCTGCGCAAGATCTTCCCTCCCGGCGTCATCCTCTCCCAGGGCCAGCAGGTTCTCGTCGGCGACGGCGTGAGTCTCGACATCGACGACATCGGGCCAGAGACGGCCGATGCCTTCGCCTCCTGTCCCGTGAGACCCTTCTTGGAGGGCTTTTCCCTGCCTTCCTGTCCCCGCTTCGAGGAGTGGCTCCGTCAGACCCGGTCTCTTTTCGACCGGCGCCGCCGGCGCCTGATGCGCGATCTCGGACTTTCCCGGCTGGAAGGGGGGGCCTTCGACGGGGCCCTGTCCTGTCTGGAGCCGCTTTTCGCCGCCGATGATCTCGATGAGGAGGCAGCCCGTCTCCTCATGACCGCCTACGCCGCCCTGGGCCGGCGCCGCGAGCTGATCCGGGTCTACGGCCACCTTGAGGAACGACTCCGGGAGGAACTGGCCGTGGCTCCCTCGCCGGAGACGGTCCTGCTCTGCGAGTCGCTCCTGTCCCAGGATGACGGAGCCCTGAAGCCGACCGATGAGACGCCGGCGAAGGACCTCTTCTTCGGCCGCGTCGCCGAACTGAGGGAGGCAGCGGCTTTCCTCGCCCCATCGGGTGCCCTTCGCTCCCTTTTCGTCTCCGGCGAGGCCGGCGTGGGCAAAAGCCTCTTCGTCGCCGAACTCCTTCATTCCCTGGCCGGCGATATCCTGACCCTCCGCTGCGGAGCCGTCCGCAGCGACGAACGTCACCCTCTTTTGCCCTGGAACGACCTTCTCGAGGATCTCGCCTCCCGCGTCGACATCGATTCCCTCGATTTTCCGCCCGCCCTCCGCTCCCTTCTGGCCGAGAGTTTTCCCTCCCTGGCGACGGCGACGACGGCCTATCATCCGGCCGGTCCCGAGAGACTCGGCGTCGCCCTGGCCCGCCTTTTCGACAGCCTCTCGGGCCGCAGGCCTCTGGCTGTCGTCTTTGAAGATCTCCAGTGGTTCGACGACGAGTCCTTCGAGGTCCTCGAGAGCTTCCTGCTCCACCGTCCCGGGCCGCTTCTCGTGGTCGCCACCACCCGACACCGTCCCACCTGCCGGGGCCGGGAGATCTTCCGCTCCTGTTCCCGTGCCGGCCGGTGCCGGTTGAAGGAGATGGAGCTCTCCCGCTTCTCCCGTCCCGAGACGGAGGCCTTCTGCCGCCGGGTGCTTCCCGAGGGAAGCCTCGACGAGGAGGGGCTGATCCGCCTCTATGGCCTCACCGACGGTCTGCCCCTCTTTCTGGCCCGCCTTCTTCGTCTCGTCGCCGCCGGCCGGTCCCTGGACGCCGTTCCCGACAGCCTGGCCGAGGTCCTCGAGGAACGCCTAGACGGGCTTTCCCAAGAGGAGCGCTCCCTGCTGGAGCACCTCGCCATTTTCACGACCCGCGCCGAATGGGATCTGCTGCGGCGTTTCACGGGCCTTTCCGAGGCGGCCCTGACGGGGCTCGTCGAGGGGCTGAGGGAAGCCGACCTTCTCGCCGAGAGCCTCGACGAGGGAGACCGGCTTCACATCGTCTTCAGCCATGATCTGGTCCGGGAGCACCTTTACCGTGCTCTTTCCGAGGCCCGACGCCGCCTCCTGCATGGCCGCATGGCCCGGGTTCTCATGGACGACCTCGGTGACCGCCGGTGGAACGACCTTCTCTGTTCCCGCATCATCGGCCATTGCCGCCGCGCCTCGATGGACGTGGAGGAGATGGAGTACTCCCTGAGAAAGCTCAAGCTTCACATCCACCTCAACTACGAACTCTTCCCCCTCCTCAGCGACGAGATCCTGCGGAGTGCCTCCTCGGCCTTCGAGGGCAAGAAGTACACCCGGGAACAGCTGAACGGACTGCGCCGTCTTTTGCAGTCCATCCGTCGCGACAGGGGGCCGACCGAAGAGGTGGCACGTCTGGAGGCGGCCTTTCAGGCCATCAGCGGCGGTTATCTCCTCTGGTGGGGGGACTACGGACAGGGCCGGCTTCTCGTCGACAAGGCCCTCCAGTGGGCCCGCCAGGCCGGCCAGGACGACCTCGTCCTCGATTGCCTCCAGCACCTCTGCTACTACGCCATTCAGATCGAGGAGGGGGCCCTTCTGGAGCGGCAGGGGCGTCTCCTGCTTGAAGCGGCGGCGGCGGCCGGACGGGAACCCTTCCGGGGGGCGGGGCTGCGCTTTTTCGCCATGGGGCAGGTCTTTCAGGGAAACTACGGGGGCGGGGCCGGTGCCCTGCGGGCCTCGATCGACCGCTTCCTCGCCATCGAGGCCCTCGACGAGCCCTATACCCTCCAGGTGGCGGCGGCCCAGAATTACCTGGGCGACATCGCCCATCGCCAGGGCCGGCTGCGGGAGGCCCTGGCCCTCTACCAGGCCTCCATCGACCGCTGCGCCGACGAGGGAATCTACCGGGGGCTCTGCTGTTTTCACAGCAACGCCGCCCACGTGGCCTTCGATCTGGGCGACGAGAACCTTTTCGAGAGCCATCTCGCCGCCGCTCAGGCCCTGCAGGGGGGGAGAGAGAGCTGGCGCGGCAACGGCGTCCTCTTCAGCCTCCTTGCCCTGAGCGCGTCACGACGGGGAGACGAGACGATCGCTCTGGAGGCCCTCAGCCAGGCCGACCGCCTCGCCAACGATCTGAAGAAGCGCTTCTGGCAGGCCCTGCAGCTCGAGGTTAAGGGACGGATCAAAGGGGAAGCCCCTGAGGGGAGCCTTCTCGGCCAGGAGCTGGACGACGGCCGAACCTATCTGGAAGGGGCTCTCGGTCACTACCAGGTCATGGCAATGAGTCACAAGATCGATTCCGTCAGGGCGGCCCTCACACAACGGGGCGCATCGGCGGGCCCCGGAACCTCGGGGGGCAGGGGAAATGAAAGAAGAGGAGAGAACGGAAAGGGATGAAGTCGATGAAGACGATCGGACTGATCGGCGGCTTGAGCTGGGAATCGAGCCGCGACTACTACCGTGTCATCAACGAGGAGGTGGCCTCCCGCCTGGGAGGGCTCCATTCGGCGGAGTGTGTCATGACCTCCCTCGATTTCGCGCCCCTCGCTCAGGCCATGGCCGACGGGGACTGGGAGATCTGCCGGCGCCGCGTCATCAACTCGGCTGAAAGGCTCAGGGAGGCCGGAGCGGAGGTGCTCCTGATCTGCTCCAACACGATGCATCGTTACGCCGGTGACGTCGAAGCGGCGACGGGACTGCCCCTGCTTCACATCGTCGACGCCATCGGGCGGGCGGCGACGGAGAGGGGGCTTACCCGGGTGGGGCTCCTGGGGACCCGTCCCCTCATGGAGGCCGATCACTACCGGGGGAGGATGGAGGAGCGGTGGGGGCTTTCGACCCTGATCCCCGGCGAGGACGAGCGGGAGACGATCAATCAGGTCATCTTCGGCGAACTCTGCCGCGGCATCGTCCGCGAACCCTCGCGCGACCTGTTCCTGAAGATCATCGACGGTCTTGCCGACCGGGGGGCCCAGGGCATCGTCCTGGGCTGCACGGAGATTCCCATGCTCGTCCGAGAGGGCGACAGTCCCCTGCCACTCTTCGACTCCATGACGCTTCACGCAAGAGGGGCCGTCGATTTCTCCCTGGCCTGAGGATCCTGCCTGAAAAAGGAAGGCTCAGGCAGCGCCGTGATCTCCCTCGGTCATCCAGGCCCCTTCCCGTCGGCGCGAAGGGGCCTCTGTCGTGGTATCATCGCTCCTAACGAAACCGGAGGTGAAGCCATGGGCTGGAAGAAGCGGATGTCTCAGGCTGTCAGGGAGATGGAGTTCGCCGAATACGGGAGTTTCTTTGAGGATCGGCCGGTGATCGTCGACTGCGCCTTGGGAACGAATCCTCTCGGTTCACCGGAATCGGTCGCGGAAGGGCTGGCTCAAGCCTCCTGCTGGGATGTCGGCCTCTATCCCGGCGATGATCTGCCGCTTCGGCGCCTTCTGGCCGACTATTGGGGCCGTTCCTTTTCCCCCGAAGAGGTCGTCCTGGGCACGGGCTCGATCGGCCTTCTCGTGGCGATGGCGCGGACCTTCTGCGCTCCCGGAGCCTCCGTTCTCGGCGTGAGCCCCCAGTTTCCCGACGGCCCCATGCACGTTCAGTTTTCCGGCGCAGCCTACCGGCCTCTTTCACTGGTTCCTCCCGACTATCGGCTTCATCTGTCTCGCCTGAGGGAGGCGCTGACGGGTGAGGAGTCTCTCGTCTACCTCGACAGGCCCCACAACCCGACGGGACAGGTTCCTCCTCTGGCCGAAGTTCAGACTCTGGCGGAAGCCTGCGAGACGACAGGAAGTCTTCTCGTCGTCGATGAGGCCTACGGCGATTATCTGCCTCCCCAAGAGTCGGCGCTCAATCTGCGCCATGCCTCCCTCATCGTCCTCCGTTCCTTTTCCAAAGGCTGGGGGCTGGCGGGAATCCGGGCCGGCTATGCCGTCATCCGCGATGACGAAGCCCGTCGTTTCATGAAAAAAACGATGCCCCCCTTTTCGCTCAATGCCGTCGCCATGCGCCTTCTTGCCACCGTCCTCAAAGACGATGCCTTTCTTCTCCGCTCCAGAGAGGCCGTGAAAGCCGTGAAAGCGCCCCTCCTGGCTTCCATCGAGGCGACACCCCGCTTCTCCGTCGCGGCGACTCACGCTGAAGTGCCGATTTTTCTCCTCTCCTCTCATATCGACGGCGACAATCTCTACGACCGTCTCATGAGCGAGGGAATCCGGACCGAGGCGGGAACGTGCTTTGACGGTTTAGGGGCCCAAAGTGTCCGCGTCCGCGTTCCTGCGCCCGATCAGGTCGATCTTTTTCTCGAGCGTTGGCATGGCGCCGTTGGAAGTTGACAAGGTCCCCGGGGTGTTATGGGCTCCCCGCAAAGCCGTTGTCGGCAATATTTCCCCTGCCTACCCCGTCAAGTCGTCGGCAGGTTTTTTGTCCTCTTGAAACGAGGACCGGACCGGTTTCCCTGAAAGGAGGATTACCCGTGGACGTCCTTTCCCAGACGAGGGTGAGCGCTCTTTGTCTTGTACCGCCTGATGTTTCGGGGCCCTCCTAGCCGGTCGACTTTTTAGTCGCCGAGGTCAGGAAGAGGGGAACTCCCGGAAGGGGGTTCCCCTCTTTCCTCCAAGGCGGAGCGACCGAGGGCCTCGGGAATGACCGAGAGCCCTGATGAGAATAGATGTGTCTATCCTGGAGTGGAAAGGTGTGAGTTGAGATGAGTCCAGCCGCAGAGAGAGACAAAGGGTTTTTCGGGAGAATGATGGCTTCCTCGTCCTACAAAAAGTTTATTCTTCCCGGACTGGTGTCTCAGTCGGTCGTCGTGGCGGGGGGATATGGAACGGGGCGTGAGCTAGTCGAGTATTTCGTGAGCTACGGAAGCCTGGGGGGCATCCTGGGGATGGGTCTCGTCACGACCCTTCTCTGGTCCCTCGTTTTCGCCGTCAGCTATGAGTTCGCCCGCACCTTTAAGGTCTACGACTACCGCAGCTTCTTCAAGGAGCTTCTCGGTCCGGGATGGGTGCTCTACGAGGCCTGCTACATCGTCCTTCTCCTCATCGTCCTCGGCGTCGTCGGGGCCACGTCCGGCAGCATCTTCATGCAGTCCTTCGGCCTTCCGCCCCTTGTCGGCGCGGCGCTCTTCCTCGGCGGCGTGGCCACGCTGACCTTCTTCGGCAGCTATGTCATCGAAGTGGCCATGTCCTGGTGGTCGTACCTTCTTTATGCCGTCTTCTTCGTCTTTCTTCTTGTCGGCCTCTCTCAGGTGGGCGGTCAGATCGGGGCCAATCTCTTTTCCGGCGAGATCAAGGAAGGGTGGGCCCTGGGCGGATTCAAGTACGCCTTCTACAACATGGGGACTTTTCCGGCCATTCTCTTTGCCCTGAACTACATCGAAAACCGTAGGGAAGCCCTCCTTTCCGGGGTGATGACGGCCGTCATCACGATCCTTCCCGGCTTCTTTCTCTACCTCGTCATCATGGGTTTCTACCCCTCCATTCTCGACACGGAGCTCCCCACCTACGCCATCCTCGAGTCGATCGCGCCCTGGCTTCTGCCGGTCTACATGGTCGTTCTCTTCGGGACGATGATCGAGACCGGTGCCGGGTTCATCCACGCCGTGAACGAGCGGATCAACTCCTGGCTCGTCGACCGCAAGGGGGCGGGACTGACCCGGGCCAACCGCGGCTTCCTCGGCGGCGTCATGGCTCTCGTCGGTCTGGGCATCGCCTCTTTCGGCCTGATCGGTCTCATCGCCAAGGGCTATGGAACGATCAGCTGGGGCTTTTTCCTCCTTCACGGAGTGGCCCTCTTCACCCTGGGGATCTACAAGATCAGCAGAAAGAACGCCGCCCGCTGACGGCGTAGAAAAACGGAGGCAGTGGCCATGGATTGGAAGGCACTTGTGCCGCACACGAGCAAGTCGATCGCCCGCAGCGGCGAGATCATCGACAGAGAAGGCGGAGTCCTGCCCGGCGCGATGGCCATCAAGTACTTTCCCATGGCCGTCGAGAGAGGCCAGGGGTCTCTCGTCTGGGACGCCGACGGCAACCGCTACATCGATTTTCTGACCAGCGCCGCCGTCTACAACGTCGGTCACTGTCACCCCGCCGTCGTCGAGGCCGTGCGGGATCAGGTCGGCAGGCTTCAGAACTACACCATCGTCTATTTCTACAACGACAGGCCGATCCGCCTTGCCGAAGAGCTCATCAGGACGATGCCGGGGACCTTCCCGAAGAAGGCGACCTTCGCCTTTTCCGGCTCCGACGGCGTCGACGGGGCCATCAGGGCGGCCCGTTCCTTCACCGGACGGAGGCAGGTGCTTGCCTTCAGGAACTCCTATCACGGGATGACGACGACCTCCCTTTCCGTGACGGGCATCGTCGGCCAGGCCGTCAAGGACCGCATCTGTCCCGACCCCAACGTGGTCTTTCTCGAATACCCCGATCCCTACAGGAACTCCTGGGGTATCGACGGGTACAGGGACCCCGAGGCTCTGACCGAGGCAGCCATGGCGGCCGTCGAAGAGGCCGCCGCAACCCATCGGGGCGACGTGGCGGCCCTGCTCATCGAGCCGGCCCAGGGTGACGGCGGCATGCTCTTTCCCCCCCGTTCCTTCATGAAGGCCCTCAGGGAACTGACGGAGCGGGAGGGGATCGTCTTCATCGACGAGGAGGTCCAGACCGGCCTGGGTCGCAGCGGCAGGTGGTGGGCCATCGAGCACGACGACGTCGTGCCGGATCTGATCGTATCGGCCAAGGCCCTCGGCGGCGGGCTCCCTCTTTCGGCCATCCTGGGCCGGGCCGAAATTCTCGACAGTCTACCCTCGCCGCTTCTGGCCTACACCCACACGGGTCACGCCGTGAACTGCGCTGCTGCCGAGGCCACCCTGGCCGTCATCCGCGCCGAGGCCTTGACGGAAAAGGCCGAGGAAAAGGGTCGCCGCCTGGCCGACTGGTTCCGTGAACGGGCACGGCGCTATCCCTTCATCGGCGACATCCGCCAGAGAGGGCTGCTGATGGGCGTCGAAATCGTCTCCGACAGAAAGACGAAGGCGCCCGACAAGGCCATGGCTCTCAGAATCTCCTGGGCTGCCTGGGAGCGAGGCCTTCTGCTCATCACCTTCGGAAGGGACGGCAACGTCCTCCGCCTGGCCCCGCCGCTGAACATTCCCGAAGACCTCTTCGTCGAGGCCCTGGAGATGATCGACGGCGCCCTTGACGACGCCTCTTCGGGCCGCGTCTCCGACGAGATCCTGGCCCACCTCAAGGGATGGTAGAGGACGTAAGGCCGACCGTTCCAACAGGACAAAAGGAGGAGGCCCCGGGTTTTCCCGGGGCCTCCTCCTTTTGTCGGTAGGTTTTGGATTATCCTGGAGGTTGGCAGGCCACAACACGAAGGGCTCGGCTTGTCCCCACAGAAGGTGATCCGGGCAGCAGTCCAGAGCATAAGGATCAGTGGCGTTCGTTACAGTGAGGAATCAGACGCACCGACGAGTCCTTTCAAAGCATCCTCTACGGAACAGGCCTTGTCGGAAGGGAGTATTTCAAATACTTTGTCGACATATGTATAATCACTATAGCCTAGTCTGGCTAAAGGCTTGATTCTGGCGATGTCAATCTTGTTGTCGGATCCAATGTAGTTATCGTCGATGTAAATGCTAATTGCTTCTCCAATTATAATATCAACAGTTCCATGGGTGCCCTTGCCCGGTAATCGCAAGGTCTGGGTATATCTGCACTCAATTTGAACAGGAGAGCCTTCAATGCTATATGGCTTGACTGAATTGGATTTAATTTTCTTGATTCCTGCTGCCTCAAACTCATCTATTTCTGAGTTGAATGGCGATGCAGTTATGTTCATTTCCTGGGACATATGATATGGAACCATGCCACAGACAAATTCTCCAGTTTCCTCAATGTTGACGGTGGTGTCTTTGCGCCTCCCATTGTGGTTTTGGTTTATGGAAATCATAACGTAATATGGATCAAAAGTTAGATTTTGAAACTGACTATAAGGAGCAAGGTTGGGAATGCCATCTTTGCTTATAGTGGAAACCCATGCAATTGGCCTCGGCACGCAACATGATTTTATAGGCACTTTGAGTAATTCCTGGTTTTTTTGATTAGGGTAGTAAATCATTTTGGCCTCCAATTTAATATTAAATTTTAATATTTTTTTCTTGTAATTTTGATGGATAAGCTGAAAAATTTCATCTAGTAAAAGAATTTAAAAGTAACAGCAGCAATTGGTGTAATAAAGATCAATGCCAGTATCGTTCTTTCGACGGAGATGATGACAATGTCTTTGATGGTAAGCGGAATGTTAGATGCCGCAATTAATGGAACAGTTGACGCGAGCTTTATTACCTGGACGGCAGTGAGCAGGCTGACTACATATTTTACAAAGTCAGAAGAGTTAATGACAGTCAATACGGGCAAATACATTTCTGCGACACCAATGAAAGCTGCCTTCGCTACAAGAAGAGCATCTGGAATCTGTAGAAGCAAAGTCAAAGGGTAAAAAGCATATCCCAAGTAATCGAAAACCGGCGTTTTATTGACTAGCAAAAGACCAAAGAGCCCGATGGACATAAAGTGCGGCAAAACCTCGAGAGCCAGGCCAAATCCGTTTTTCAGGTTTTTTGATACGTTTTTAAGTATCTTGCCGCCGTTGTTGCATATGGTTACGCCTTCTCCCAATGCTCCTGAAAAGAGGTTGCCTTCGATCTCTTCCTCCGGGTAGCCTTCTTCATTAAGATAGTAGGTGTCTGGGAGTTTGCTGAGAGGGTAAATCCTGGCCGTTACTGCAGTAACCATGAATGTGACAACAAGGGCCGTAACAAAAAATGGTATCCACATATTCATCAGGCCTATAGTTTTAACGACAACGATCATGAAGGAAATGTCGACAAGGGAAAAACCCGTCGCAATGATAGCCGCTTCTCTCGTGGTGTATTTTCTGTTGGTGTACATGATGTTGGTGACCATGATCCCCATGCCTGTGCTTCCCACAAAGGATGTGACAGCATCGACAGCTGATCTTCCTGGGGTCTTGCACATTCTTCTCATGAAGGGTCGCACTAGATGTCCAACAAAATCAATAAATCCATAATCAATCAAAAAGGTCAAAAACATGGCCCCAAACAGAAACATAGCTCCGACATTAATTGCAAGCACGTTAAATAGAAACGGGGCATATTCTTTTTGAAGAATTAAGTTCGGTCCGACTTGGAAGAATACCATAATGCTTACGATTGCGCCAATGACTTTGGATATGGTGAAGAATATATTAGAGCTGGTTTTGTTCCATGTCTTTCTGTAAAATGGCATAATTGATGCAATAATAATTGTTACAAAAGCATAGAGCTTGAAGCTCTGAGGCGATGCCTTGATTAGTGTGGATACTAAATATTCTATGGGTATTGTTGTTCTGCCTCCGACATTGATGGGGCAAAAGAAAACAAAAACAGCGATAGCGCCAAATGCGAAGAACTTTAAAACGTCAATTGTGGCTAATTTGGTGTTGGTGCTGTTCCCTTTTGTCTTATCCATTGCTATGTCCTCCGTTTCTTGTTGGAGTGCCTGCTTTTTATTCACTGGCAGTTTCTGGCGGCTCAATGACTATCTCCTGTTGTCCTGGAAAACATGACCTGTTCCTGACCCCCCCTTCCCGTTTTATTTGACTCCCGCTCCGCCAGGGCGGCGATGATCCGCTCCGGGGTGAGGGGAAGCTCGGTCAGTTCCGTGACGAGGGCCCTGTTGACGGCGTTCACGACGGCGGCGGCCGTCGGAACGGTGCAGATTTCGCCGATGCTCTTGGCGCCGTAGGGGCCGCCCGGTTCATGCTCCTCGATGAGAAGGACGTCGACGGGAGGCATGTCGGGGGCGTTGACGAGGGGATAGCGGCTGAACCGGTCGTTTTTGGGTCTTCCGGACCGGTCGTAGGCGAGTTCCTCCGAGAGGGCCATGCCGAGGCCCATCTGGACGCCACCGTAGATCTGTCCCTTCAGGAGGCGGGGGTTGATGGCCTTGCCCACGTCGTGGACGGCGAGGAAGTCGGTGACCCGGGAGAGTCCCGTCAGGCAGTCCACCTCCACCTCGGCGAAGTGAACGCCGAAGGAGGCGGGGTTGGCCTTGGGGGCGTAATTGTGGTAGATGCCCACCTCCTGGCGAAGGACCTTGGCGATGAGGCAGACGGCGTCGCCGTAGGAAAGCCTCTTGCCGTCGTCGAAGCGGACCTCTCCGTCAAGTTCGATCCCCTCGGCGTCTTTTCCCGTCGCCTCGGCGATCTGGTCTCGGAAGAGGGTCTTCAGTTTTTCCGCGGCCTCGTAGGCGCAGGCGCCGCAGACGTAGGTGACGCGGCTGGCCACGCAGCCCACGTCGAAGGGGGCCGTCTGGGTGTCGCCTTCGGTGACGACGATTCGCGAAGGGTCAAGGCCGAGGACCTCGCCGGTAATCTGGGCGACGACGGTGAGGGTGCCGTTGCCCAACTCGTGGAGGCCGGCGTTGACGAGAAGAGTTCCGTCCTCACAGAGGCGGATGGCCATGGAGAGGAAGTCGGGGTAGGGTGACCCGAAATAGCCGTTGCCGTGGGTCGCGCAGGCGAGGCCTACGGCACGGCGGTAACGGCCGTCGCCGGGTTCGGCGGCGATCCGTTCGTTCCACCGGAAATGCTCCATGCCCTTGAGAAGGCAGTCCTTGATGCGGGCGTTTCCCAGAGGCGGGGCGCCGGTGGGGTCGAGATCGCCCGGTTCGACGAGGTTCTTCAGCCTCAGTACGGCCGGGTCGAGAGCGAGCTTTCTGGCCAGCAGGTCGATGTGGATTTCTGTGATGGCGTGGATCTGGGGAGACCCGTAGCCGCGGCAGGCGCCGCTGGGCGTCGTGTTCGTGAACGTCGTCCGGGTCCGGAAGGTCTGGGAAGGGATGCGGTAGAGGCGGAAAAGCTTCTTGCCCATGGCCATGGCGACGCGGTGTCCTCCCGTCGCGTAGGCTCCGGCGTCGACGACGACATCCGTCTCTCTGTGGAGGAAGTACCCCTCGCCGTCGACGACGGTTCTAACCGTTCCCACCGAAGCGGCGCGGGTCCTCGTGGCGTTGATCGTCTCGTTGCGGTCCAGGTTGAGCTGGACCGGCAGTCCCGTTGCCAGGGTCATGAGGGCGCAGGCCGGTTCGATCATGACTTCCTGCTTGCCGCCGAAGGTCCCGCCCATGGGGGCCTTGATGACTCGGACCCGGTTGATGGGACGGTCGAAGAGCTCGGACAGGACGAAGCGGACGGTGAAGATCATCTGACAGGGCGACTGGACTACGAGGACGTCGTCGTAGTCGAGGTGGCTCCGGCAGATGTGGTTCTCCATGGCGGCGTGATGGATCTTGGGTGTCCGCACCGTCGTCGTCAGTTCGGCGTGGCCCTCCCTTGGGGCCGCTCCTTCGCCGCAGGAAAGCCGCCCCTCGACGATCTGGGGAAAGCCGTCGCGAAAGGAGGGGGCCGACAGGGCCGTGACGGGGTCTGTGACGGCCTCGAAGGGTTCGATGTCGACCCGGACCAGGGCCGCGGCCCTCCGGGCCGCCTCGTCCGTCTCGGCCAGGACGGCGCCGATCATGTCGCCGACGAAGAGGGGGCGGTCCGTGAAGACGGGCTGATCTTTCAGGTCCTGCTGATCGGGCAGGAAAAGGGCGCTGTTGTAGCGCCTCCTGGGGCTGTCCTCGGCGGTGAAGAGGCGGATGAAGCCCGGGACCTTCGCGGCTTCAGTCCCGTCGATGGCCTTGACGCGGCCGTGGGCGACGGGAGAGAGGAGAAGCCTGGCGTGGCAGGTTCCGCCGGGTCTCAGGTCGGCCAGATAGCGCATCTGGCCCGAGACTTTCTGGACGATGTCGTTGCGGGCGATATCGCGGCCGACGTACCGCAGATCACTCATGACCGGACCTCCTTCAGATGGCGCCAGAGATCGTCGCCCAGGCCCCGGACGGCGACCCGCTTGTAGGCGAGGGAGGCTCGGGTCGGGATGGCCCTTTCGACGGCCTCCGTCAGGGCGTCGAGGAAGGCCTCTCTGGAGGGGCCTGCGAGAAGGGCCTGGGCCTTTTCGGCGCGGACCGGGGAGGGGGCGAGGGAGCCGAGGACGAGGTGTCGGCCCAGAGCCAGACTGAGCTTCGAGATGGCCACGGCCCGACGGCTGCCGACCTTGAAGAAGGCCGACGGTCCGGTCCCGTCGGGGATGGCGAAGGCGAGGAGGAACCGGTCCGGACCGAGGACGGTCTTTCCCGGGGCGGTGACGAGGGCACCGACGGGAAGGCGCTCCTGTCGGCCTTGGTAGTCCTCGACGAGGGCCTGGGCGTCGAGGGCGCAGAGGGCGGCCGTGCCGTCGGCGGCGGCCGAGGCGTTGGCGACGTTCCCCCCCAGGGTGGCCCGGTTGCGGATCTGCGTCGATCCCATGGAGGCGGCGGCCATGACGAGGGCCTGAGCCTTTTCCTGGAGGAGGGGCGAGGCCTCGATCTCAGCGAAGGTCACAGCCGCTCCGACAAGGGTTTCTCCGGGATGCTTTTCAAGGATCCGCATCGCCTCCAAGGAGGAGATGTCGATCAGGTCCGGCTCTTCGTCGGGGTGTTCGTGAAGGTGAAGGACCAGGTCCGTGCCGCCGGCGATGAGGCAGGCCTTTCCCCTTCCCTCGGCAAGGCGGGCGCGGAGCTCTTCGAGAGTGCGGGCGACGGCGGCCGTCACGAGCGGCTCAGCCTTTCGGCGCCGTCCAGGACGGCTTCGACGATGGGCAGGTAGCCCGTGCAGCGGCAGAGGTTACCTTCGAGGGCGCGGCAGACCTCGTCTCTCGTCGGATGGGGGTTCGCGTCGAGGAGGGCCTTGGCGGAAAGGATCATGCCCGGCGTGCAGAAGCCGCACTGAACGGCATCGTGATCGATGAAGGCCTGCTGCAGGGGGTGCAGCGTCTCCTCGGCGATTCCCTCCAGAGTCGTCACCGATTTGCCGTCCATCTGAAAGGCCAAAGTCGTGCAGGACGTCACGGCCTTTCCGTCTACGATGACGGTACAGGCACCACATTCTCCCTCGGAACAGCCCTCTTTGACGCTAGTCAGGCCCAAGCCGTTCCGCAGAAGATCGACAAGGCGCGTCGTCGGGGCCACGTCGGCCTCGTGGAGGCGCCCATTGACGGTGATCGATATTTTCACGGACCATCCCCCCGATCGTGCTTTCTCCAGAAAACGGGCACGTCTTTCTGGCTGGTGTGAGAAGTCTACCCCCGGACCGTCAAAAAAACGTCAATTACCGCCTAACGAGGTGTCCTTTGTCAACATCCCTCCGCCATGGGATAATGAATGACCGGCACCGAGAGGAATCGGTCCGATGGAGGTGCTTCAATGGAAGGTGTCATCAGGATTCTCGATTTGAGTTATGAAGAGCTGCGCTCCCTCTTCGAGGAGCGTTACGGCGAGCCCGCCTTTCGCGCCGACCAGGTCGGCGCCTGGATCTACCGCAAACGCCTTTTCGATGTCAACGTAATGACCGATCTTTCCCTGGCCCTGAGGGAGCGGTTGGCCCCCGAGGTGGACTGCCGCCCTCCTTACCTGGCCAAGGATGTGACCTCCGAAAGGGACGGGACGAAGAAATACCTCTGGCGTCTCGATGACGGCGAGACCGTCGAATCGGTGTTGCTCGTCCACGACAACCGGAAGACGGCCTGTCTCTCCACCCAGGTCGGCTGTCCCCTGGCCTGTGCCTTCTGCGCCACCGGCCAGGGAGGCTATGTCCGCGACCTCTCGGCCGGGGAGATCGTCGGCCAGTTTCTGGCCATGGAGGCCCAGCTGGGTCAGGACATCGCCAACATCGTCTTCATGGGCATGGGCGAGCCTCTTCTCAACGTCGAGGCCCTGCTGAAGGCCATCGCCATCCTGAACCACCCCAAGTTTCGAGGGATGGGGATCCGCCGTTTCACCGTTTCCACGGCGGGCATTGTCCCCGCCATCCGCCGCCTTGCCCAGGAGGCTCCCGGCGTCGGCCTCTCCATTTCTCTCCACGCTCCCAATGACGGGCTGCGGAGCCGTCTCATGCCCGTTGACCGGCGCTACCCTCTGGGTGCCCTCATGGCGGCCCTGCACGATTATCAGGAGCGGACGGGAAACCGCGTCTCCTTCGAATATCTCCTTCTGGCCGGCGTCAACGATGAGCCGGCCCATGCCAGGGACCTGGCGGCCCTCATTTCGGGTCTGAAGGCCTACGTGAACCTCATCCCCTTCAATGCCGTCGAGGGCACTGACTTCCGCCGGTCTTCCCGGGCGAGAATCGAGACCTTCCGGCAGGAGCTTCAGGCTTTGGGCGTCGAAGTCGAGGCCAGGTCCGAAAAGGGCGGCGACATCGATGCCGCTTGCGGCCAGCTCCGCCGCCGCGAGGCCTCTGGCGGAAGCCCTTCTGCCCTCCGAGAGGGAGGCCGCGACGGCAGGCCCCGCCGCGAGGGTGGCCCCCGAGAGGGAGGCCGCGACGACAGGTCCCGCCGGGAGGGCGGTTCCCGAGAGGGAGGCCGCGATGACAGGCCCCGCCGCGAGGGTGGCCCCCGAGAGGGAGGCCGCGACGACAGGCCCCGCCGCGAGGGCGGTTCCCGAGAGGGAGGCCGCGATGACAGGCCCCGCCGCGAGGGCGGTTCCCGAGAGGGAGGCCGCGACGACAGGCCCCGCCGCGAGGGTGGCCCCCGAGAGGGAGGCCGCGACGGCAGGCCCCGCCGCGAGGGCGGTTCCCGAGAGGGAGGTCGCGACGACAGGCCCCGCCGCGAGGGTGGCCCCCGAGAGGGAGGTCGCGACGACAGGCCCCGCCGCGAGGGTGGCCCCCGAGAGGGAGGTCGCGACGACAGGCCCCGCCGCGAGGGCGGCCCCCGAGAGGGAGGCCGCGATGACAGGCCCCGCCGCGAGGGAGCACCTCGTAAAGAGGGGAAGCCAGATCGCGACTTTGCCTTCTCCCGTTTCACCGACGGCAAGGGGAAGGGTCGGAAAAGCCCGAGGCCTGGCAAGAAGAGGTGACGCAAAAGGAGATCCGGAAAGCCTGAGCTTTCCGGATCTCCTTTTGCAGGTCGTCGCCGAGGGGGGAATTACTTCGCCTTGGCGATGAGGGCGTTGAGTTCTTTCAGCAGGGGCTGAATCTTCGAGGATTGGGCCCGGCTGTCCAGGGCCTGATGGGCTGTCGTGGCCTTGCCCCAGTAGACGGTGTTGGCGTTCTCGTCGACGCTGACGGCGGCACCTTCCAGAGAGAGGCCGGCGAAAAGCCCCTTGCTCATGGAGTAGCTGTAGATGGAGGCCTGGAGCTTGCCGTCTGTAGCGGCCTGGGCACTCCGCCCCATGGGGCCTGCCGCGACGGCGAAGTCCCCGCCGAGGGTGACCTTGTTGCCGACGAAGCCCTCCATCCCCCGGTCATTGGTGATGACCAGGACGAGGGCCGTCGACTGGACGCCGATCTGGAGTCCCCAGGAGGCCCCGGCGATGGTGATGAAGTTGGGGCCGTACCAGCGCTTCGTCTTGGGGTCGTACTTGACGAGGAGTCCCTCTCCGTAACGGCCGCCGAAGACGAGGCCGGCCTTGTAGACGTTGGGGAATATGGCGACGCCGCGGGCGTTGGAGAGGAGGTGGGCCATATGTTCCACGTCCTGCTGGGCTGCCATGTCCTGAAGGACCTTGACGGAACCGGAGATGCGCGATTCCGGAGAGTCGGCCAGGGCCGGAAGGGCCGTTAAGGTCACGATGAGGACCAGAAGGCCGATGGCAAAGACAAGCTGTTTTTTCATGATGATCCACTCCTTGGCGGGTCAAGTTTGAATTCAGACTAACTTGGGCCAGTTTAACACTGACTAGCGACCTTTGCCACTGCGCCTCTTGAGGAAGGTGGCGGAAGAGAAGGAGGCGGGAGGCCCGTTACCAGCCGCCACCTCCACCACCTCCGCCACCTCCGCCGGACGAGCCTCCGCCGCCGAAGCCGGAACTGGAGCCGGGAGCAGAAGAGGCTGCCCCAATAGCGCCGCCGAGGCTGGAGGTGAGGTTCGAGGTCATGGAGGCGACGCCGGCGGCGTGCCAGCTCGCCGTTCCCGCATACCAGGCCGGTTCGTAGCCCCTCTCGGCGAGGACGGACTCGAAGTGCTGGGCCCATTCCTTCTCGACGTCGAGGGCGATGGCCCAGGGGAGAAGTTTCTCGAATTGTTCCGGCGTGTCCGACGGCAGGGTGACGTCGGCGAAACGGCGGATCCGTTCCTTCTCCGCCACGGAAAGGTAGAGTTTGAGCCCTTCGAGCTCGTCGAGCAGTTCCCGTCCCTTAGGGGTCACGTTGCCCATGATGCGGATGAAGAGGTAGTTGACGACAAAGGCTCCGACGATGGCGACGGCGAAGGCGGGAGAGAGCTCCTCGGCGGAAAGGACGGCTCCGATCAGTCCGGAAAAGGCAAAGAGGAGGGCCATGACGAGAAGGACCAGGCCCTTCATCGCCGGTTTGAACCGCTTGAGCCGCAGCCCTTTCTTCAGACTGGCGAAGGCGTTTGTGAAGAGGAAGGCCGCGAAAAGGCTCCAAAGGGCCAGCCAGAGGACGGAGAAAAGGCCGTCGAAACTGGCCCGGTTGGCCAAAAGCAGGCCGCCGAAGAGGGTCAGGGAGAGAACAAAACCTGCCAGGCTGGACAGGATGTTGCGTCTGAGGTAGTCGGGAAGGTGGCCGTTGACGCGGTCTTTCAGGCTCTCCCGGACGGTGTGGAAGGTCTCCTTGTCGCTGTCTCGGGTGAAGTCAAGCTCGTCGCGGCTGCCGAAGAGCGCGGACAGGAAGAACCGCTCATCTCCTCCGGCAGCGTCTCCTTTGATCTTGCGCAGACGGAACTTGCCGGCCACCTTTCTGCCCAGGGCCTTGGGGAGGACGGAACCCAAGGCGCTTTCGATCTCTTCGATGATGAGGTGGCCCTTGACGGCCAGGTCGATGAGAGAAGCCGTGACGGCGCCGTCATTGAAGCGGCGGTGCATCAGCCGCGAGGCGAGGGCCGGACTGATGCCTGGGGGCGGTTCGAAGCGGGCGAAGATCGGCCCGCCCTGGAGGTCTTTGCCGTAGCGTCGCCAGGCGGCGACGTAGTAGACGACTAAGAGAGCCAGGGCGAGAAAGGGCGCGATATTAAGGAGGAAGGGCGATGGCGGCCGGTTCAGCCTGAGCTGTTCCGCCGAAGGGATGACGTGTCCTTTGTCGAAGGCGACGGCGACGGTCAGGCCCTCGCCCGCGTCGAGACGGGCCGTCGTCTGAAAGAGGGCCTCGTTTCCCTCGAGGGACCAGCGCCCCCTGGAGGCTGTGGAGCCCTCGGGCCCGGTGAAGAGGAGGGCCTTTCGCGCCTCGACCCCCTCAGGGAGGATCACCCGGGCCAGGGCCCGGTTGATGGGGAACTGCCAGCCGTTGCCCGTCACGTTCCAGTAGACCTCGTCATGGTCCTCGAAAAAGCCGACCTGCCCCGTCGTCCGGTAGGTGATGCGATAGACTCGCGTTCCCGTCGGGACATACCGATCGGTGCTGCCGATGCGGATACGCACGCCGCCTGACCGGTCCGTCACCTCGTAGGGTTCCTTCCTTCCGTCGAGGGTCACGGCCAGGACCTTGAAACCGACACGGTACCGTTTCCCGTCGACCGTCCTGTAGGTGGTGGGGAAATCGCGGAAGATGCCGTGGCGGATGCTGCGGCCCTCGACGTTGATGTGGAGGTTCTCCTCGACGACGAGGCTCCCGCTCTCGTCAACGGTGACGGTGCTGTCAAAAAGGACGATCTCCTCGGCTGCCGAAGCGGGCAGTCCGACGACGACGAGAGTCAGGATCAGGAGAAGGCCGGCAAGGAGCGGGGCGGCCGGGATGAGCGGACAGTGTCTCTGGCGGGGCCGCCGGAACAGGTTCAAGGCCATCACCTCCGGGAGGAGTTCAAATACCCATTGGGGTACTGTTGACAGCGACTCCAGGTTTCCTATACTGGGACCGAGGGCCGTTCCCTCTCGGCCCAGAAGGGAAGGAGCGTGACTCTATGTCCAAGTCTGTCAGGATCCTCGTGGTGCTGCTCATAGTCCTAGCTTTCGGCGGTGTCCTCTTTCTTAAGGGGCAGAAGGAGGCCCCTACGGCGGTGGCGGAAGTCGATGATCAGGCTTCCCTCCCCAGGCTGATCGATCTCTCGACATCGAACTGCCCTGCCTGTAAGGCCATTCTGCCTCACGTGGAGCAGCTCGGAAAAGACTATGCCGGAGCCCTTGACGTTCAGGTCGTCGACGTCTGGGAGAATCCGGCCCTCGGCGAGAAGTATCAGGTCCGCTACGTGCCGACTCTGGTGCTCCTCGATGAGAAGGGAGAGGTCCTGGAGCGCCGCGAGGGCTACATGCCTCTGGAGGATCTGGAGGCGATGATCAAAGCCCGCGGCATCACCCGTCCCGGAGCCGGTTCCTGACCATGTCGGGTCTGATCGGGTCCGTCGCCCTGGCCCTGGAGAGTTCGGGAGGCCTCGTCGTCGGGGCTTCCCTCCTCTGGGGAATGATGAGCGTTCTTCTGAGCCCCTGCAGCCTCGTCTTTATCCCTCTCGTCGTCGGTTTCGTCGATTCCCAGGAGAATATCACGACGCGGCGGGCCTTTCTCATCTCCCTCTGCTTCGGTCTGGGCGTGCTGGCCAATCTGGCCGTCGTCGGTCTGGCCGTGGCCACGGCAGGGCGTCTTCTGGCCGATCTGGCCCGGTACACGACCTATTTCGTCGCCGTCGTCTTCCTCCTAGTGGGGCTCCATCTTCTGGATGTCATCAAGCTGCCGGGGATGACGAGTTCCGTCCGCACCGAGCGGAAAGGCCTCAAGGGCGCCCTGATTCTTGGCCTTCTTTCGGGGATGGCTCTGGGGCCCTGTACCTTGGCCTATTCGGCGCCGATCCTGATGCTCGTCCTCAAGTCGGCCGCCGCAAGCGTGCTCCGCAGCCTGGTGATCCTCGGGGCCTACGCCCTCGGTCACGTGGGTGTTCTCGTCTTCTGCGGCACCTTCGCCGGTTTCGTCCAGGGCTTTCTTCAGTGGGATGCCCAGTCGAAGGGGACGAAACGGATCAACCAGGTCTGCGGCATCCTGGTGATCCTTGCCGCCCTTTATCTCGTCTACACGGCCCCCTGAGGGGAAAGAAGCACGGGAAAGGCAGGGGGCTCCCTCAGGGGAGCCCCCTGCCTTTCCCGTCATGGGTTTTGAGGAAGTCCTCGATGAGCTTCCGGGCGATGCTGAAGGAGGGGGGGAAGTCGGGCATTTCCTCAGGACTGAACCACCGGGCGTCGACGATTTCTCTCCCGTCGATGGCGATCTCCCCCGATTTCCATCGGGCCTTGAAGCCCACCATGAGAGACCTTGGAAAGGGCCAGGGCTGGCTGCCGAAATAGCGGATGTCCTGGACCTCGATGCCCACCTCTTCCCGGATCTCCCGGATGATGGTGGTCTCCAGCGATTCTCCGGCCTCGACGAAACCGGCCAGGACGGAGTAGCGGCCCGGAGGGAAGTGGGGACTCCGGCCCAGCAGGATTTTCCCGTCCCTTTCGACGGCGACGATGACGGCAGGAGCGATGACGGGGAAGACGACATTGTCGCAGGAAGAGCAGAGGAGGGCCTTCTCTTCGGGGTGGTCGGCGAGAGCATGACCGCAGCGGCCGCAGAAACGGTTCATTCGGTGCCAGTCCATGAGATGAAAGGCCTTGCCTGAGAGGAAGAAGAGACTCTCGTCGAGCCGTCCCCAGAGGGAGCGGCGGCTGACGAAAGTCATGCCCTCAGGTGCCTCCGTCCCGAGGGGCACTTCCGCCCAGGAAAGCCCCTCCCTGTCGGGATGGCGCAGGTCGAGAAAGGGGAGGTCGTTCAGGGAGGCCTCATCCGCCCCGGGCAGGGAGGGATTCCCCTCCTTGCGGAGCAGGAGGTCGTCGCCGCGGAAGACGAAAAAGGGATCCGTTCCTCTCACCGGTCGTTACCGCCTCTGGCCCGGACCAGTTCTCGACGGCAGGCCTGAAAGAGGAGTGTCGCCTCAAGGCTGATGGCGATGTACTGGAAGCCCTCTTCGGCCTTGCGCCGGGCCTCGTCGCCGTCAAGAAGGAAGGTTCCTGCGGCCTTGCCGTGTCTACGGGCCAGGCGCAGCACCTCACGGGAGGCTTCTTCGACCCGTTCGTGATGGACCTGGCCGGGGATGCCCATGGATTGGGACATGTCGAAGGGACCGAAGAAGACGACGTCGATGGCCGGCTCGGAGAGGACGTCGTCAAGGGCGTGCAGTCCCTCAAGGCTTTCGCACTGGACGACGACAAGAGTTTCCTCGTTGGAGCGTCGGGAATACTCCTCCGTCGGGACAGCTCCGTAGTCACCCGCACGGGGCAGGGCCAGGCCCCTCTTGCCAAGAGGGTGGTACTTGCTGCCGGCGATGACCTCCCGGGCCTCGTCGCGGCTGGTGACCTGGGGGACCTGAATGCCCTGGGCACCGACGTCCAGAGCCCGGAGCAGCGCCTGAGGGCTGCTGTCGGCGACGCGGACGATCGGCGTCAGGCTGCGGGTCTCGGCGGCGCGGACCAGCCCCTGCAGAGTCTCCGGCGAGGACGGCCCGTGTTCTGTGTCGAGGATGACGAAATCGAAACCGGCGATCCCCAGGATCTCGACCGTTTCCGGCGAGGGAATAACGGAAAAAGCGCCGAAAGCCGTCTTGCCCTCACGGAGCCGTCGCTTGAGATGATTTTTGAACATGACGCACCTCCTCTAGAGCTATTTTAGCCTGCCTGAGCCGTTTCGTCTTGCTTCCCCGACTTGACCTTGGTCGAAGGAGAATCTACAATTATTCAAGAAATTAAAAAAGATTATATCTCCTGGAAAAGAAACCGATGAATCCCTCCCCGCGCAGCGCCCTTTCGGGGGTGCTCGTCGTTTTCTACGTTGTCCTTGCCGGCAAGTTCTTCGGCCCTTCGACGACCTTCGCCCGTCTGGCGGCCTCCATGGAAGGTCTCGTCGCACCGGAACACGTGGCCTCCCTCGCCTATTTCGAACGTAACGGCTTCAAGGTCGACTGGCCGATGCTCTTTGTCACCGGTATCGCCCTGGGGGGCTTTCCTCTGCCCCCTTGCAGGGGGAACCTTCAAGGTTCAGGCTGTGCTGGACATGTGGGGCCGTCGCTTCGGCTTCAGGCCCCTCTTGCGGGGACTTGCGGTTTTCGCCGGAGGTGTGCTGGCCATCATCGGGGCCCGCATGGCCGGTGGCTGTCCCGGCGGCCATGGCCCGAGTGGCACCGTGCAGCTTGCGCTGGGGAGCCTCATTTCGCTCGCCTTCCTCTTTGTCGGCGGCATCGTCACGGCCCGTCTCGTCTACGGGAAGGGAGAAACTGGGGCAAGGTCTTCCTCTTTGGTGACGTTGACGGCGGCGATTTCCTCTGGCTTGCCGGCTCTCTCGTCGCCGGCGTGGCCCTGTTGCGCTGGATCGAATGCCACGAAAGGGGAATCGTCTAGCCTTATCGGAATGACCTGGTCCAATCGCAACGCGTTGCTGGAAGGGGGGAGTCCCTTGTCGAACGGAAGGACCTTGGCTGAGCGGATCGGCAGGGCGAAACGCGTCGTCGCCTTCACCGGTGCCGGCATGAGCACTGAATCGGGGCTGGCCGACTTCCGGTCCTCCCGGGGACACTGGAAGCGGTACGACCCTCTCGCGATGGCCTCCGTCGAGGCCCTTCAGAGCCGGTCGCCGGCCTTTTATGACTTTTACCGCATGCGCATTGAGGCTCTCTCGGGCGTTGAGCCTCACCAGGGTCACCGGGTCCTGGCCCGTTGGGAGGATGAGGGGCGTCTTCAGGCGGTGATCACCCAGAACGTCGACCGCCTCCATCAGGCGGCCGGGTCTCGGCGCGTCGTGGAGTTGCACGGTAACCTGAGGGAGGTCTCCTGCACCCAGTGCCGGCAGCGCTTCCCATCGACAGTTCTCCTTGAGCGGGTCGACTGCGCCCTCTGTGGAGGGGCTTTGCGCCCTGCCGTGGTCCTTTTCGGCGAGCATCTTCCCGGAGGGCCCTTCGCCGAGTCGGAGGAGCTCGCTGAGAGCTGCGATCTTCTGCTCGTCCTGGGATCTTCCCTCACCGTCTCGCCGGCCAATGTCTTTCCCGGCATCGCCCAGTCGGGCGGGGCCGATCTGGTTATCGTCAACCGGGGTGCAACGCCCTATGACGGGCGGGCCGATCTGGTCATCGACGGCGCCATCGGTGAGGTGCTGGCTGCGGCCGATGGCTGTCTGAGAGAGGCCGGCCATGCCGGCGGACAGGAGGGATGACGATGGAAGACCGAAAGGACCAGACTGCCCTTATGAGGGAGCTGAAAGAGGAGGTCAAGCGGCTGAAAGAAAAGCAGGCCCTTCTTTTCGACCGTCTTGACGTCTTGGAGAGGCGCCTGGGGCACCTCGAAAAGCCTGACGAGTCTCTCCCGGTCGTCGACCGGGAGGAGGGGCGCTGCTGAGAAACGCAACGTGGCCGAGGCATCTTGCCTCGGCCACTGTAATCAGCTGGCAGTCCCTAGGGGATTCGAACCCCTGTCGACGGGCTGAGAACCCGCTATCCTAGACCACTAGACGAAGGGACCGCGTCGGTGATCGAAATTCTACGACAGGAAGGCCCCCGTTGTAAAGGGGAGGAGTGAATTTTCCTCCCTCCCCAAGAACTCTGTGTCCTTAGGAGGATCAAGATGGAACGGGCCCCCTGCCGAAGCAAGGAGCCCATTCCCAATTGGCAGTCCCTAGGGGATTCGAACCCCTGTCGACGGGCTGAGAACCCGCTATCCTAGACCACTAGACGAAGGGACCATCGAAAACGCCGCAGACGCGACGGTTCTTTCATGGCTGGGGAACGTGGATTCGAACCACGATTACCTGATCCAGAGTCAGGCGTCCTGCCGTTAGACGATTCCCCATCATTCGAGGCTGGGGGAGCCCCGTTCGCGAGAGATGGTAACATGAATTTGTCGGCGGTGCAACCCTGCGGGGTGAGACTCCTTTCCCTTCCGGCGTCTTCTGAATCAGGCGGTGTTTCCCGGAAGCGATTCCGCGAGTCGGCGTCCCCGATCTCCCGATGGTGTAGAATAGGCACGAGGCAGCGGGCCGGAGAGAATCCGGCATGGCAGATAAATGGTGAAGAATTTCGGGAGGTGGCTCTTTCATGAATGTGGAACGTGCGGCCTATCAGGAGATGCTGCGGAAGCGTCCGCTCAACGTTCAGGCGGCCTACGGCGGTGAGCCCGTCGGCCTGGTCAGCGGACGGGACGTTTTCGGGGCGGCGAAGAAGGCCGGCGCGATTGTGCTCGCCGCCAATGCCAGGAACCCCCTGACCATCAAGGGTGTCCTCCGGGCGGCGAAGAAGCTGGACGCCGCCGTCGTCCTCGAGCTGGCCAAGTCGGAGTCGACCTACTGTGCCAGCACCTTCGAGAACATGGTGGACTATGCTGTCCGCTATTCGGCCGAGCTTGGCCATGGCGTCCTCTTTGCCCTTCATATGGACCACTATGCCGTCAAGTCCCATGACGATCTTCTTAAGTCCATCGCCCAGATCCGGATGGCCATGGAGAAGGGCTGGACCTCGGTGGCCATCGACGCCTCCCACAGCCCCGACTGGGAGAACCTCTGCTTCACCCGGGACGTGGCGATGCACATCCCCCCCTACATCGGCCTTGAGGTCGAGGTGGGGGAGATTAAGGGCGCAGGTGAAGTCTCGACACCCGAGGAGGCCCTCTTCTTCGTCGGCGGGCTCAACGCCTGGGGCGTCTTCCCCGACCTTCTGGCCATTTCCAACGGCTCCCTCCACGGGACATACGACCCCACGATGGGACAGGTCGAGGGGATTGATCTGGAGGCGACGAAGGCCATCGCCGACGCCATCGCCCCCTACGGCGTTTCCATCGCCCAGCACGGTATTTCCGGGACGCCCCTGGGAAAGTGCAGCCTCTTCACCCGCTACGGAATCAACAAAGGCAACGTGGCCACCCTTTTCCAGAACGTCCTCTTTGGCCTGAAGATGGACCCCGAGACGGGCAATGCCGTCACCGAAGAGGGGAGCTACGTCAAGGAGGTTGACAGAGGCATTCCCGTCGAGCTCTGGGAGCGGATCGTAGCCTGGGCGGACGAGAAGGGATATTCCCGTAAGAGCGGCGATTACAAGAAGGCCAACAAGCCCTTCGGCGACGAAATCCTGGCCCTGCCTCAACCCGTTCAGGATCGGATCGTCGACGAGACCGAGGCTTGGGCCGAGAAGTTCATTAAGGCTTTCAAGGCCGAGGGAACGGCTGAGGCTGTGCTGGATCTCATGGCGACCAGGGCGGACCACAACTGCGCGCCCGAGCGCAAGATCCTCCATGACCGATCGGAGTTCACGCCTGAAAAGGCTCCCGACTACCATGTCGGCCCGTTGGCTGACGGAAAGGATTACTCCGACTGAGCCGAAAAATCAGGTTTTGCGTTGACCCGAGGCCCGGGGAGGGCGGAAGCTCTCCCCGTTTTTCGTGCGCTCGTGGTACTATGACTATTCGAATGGGAGGTGATGCCTTGGCCAAATCCAAGCCAAGAAGGCGCCGCAGCGGCAAGTCCTCTGCCGGTGCCGACGGTCTGCGCGTGATCCCCTTGGGGGGACTGGGGCAGATCGGCAAGAACTGCACGTTATTCGAGTACGGTGAGGATCTCGTGATGGTCGACTGCGGACTCATGTTCCCCGAAGAGGACATGTTGGGCATCGATTTTGTCATCCCCGACGTGAGCTACGTCGAAGAGCGCAAGGATCGTCTCCGGGGAATCGTCGTGACCCACGGTCACGAGGATCACATCGGAGCTCTTTCGTTCGTCCTTCCCCGTCTCGATGTTCCTGTTTACGCCACGAAGCTAACATTGGGCCTGATCCGGAACAAATTAAAGGAGGCGGCGCCGACCTACGAGCCCCGTTTCCATGAGATAAGGGCAGGAGACGTTGTCGAGCTCGGGGCCTTCAGCTTCGAGTTCATCGCCGTCTGTCACTCCATTCCCGACGGGGTGGGGCTGGCTATCCACACGCCTCTTGGAACCATCGTCCATACGGGCGACTTCAAGCTCGATCCGACGCCCATCGACGGCCGGATCACCGACTACAGCACTTTCGCCGAGCTGGGCAGGCGTGGCGTGTTGCTCATGATGTCTGACTCGACGAACGTGGAACGGTCCGGTTTCACCCACTCGGAACGTCTCGTGGGCCGCACGCTGGAGGAGATTTTCCGCCTCCACCGGAACAAACGCATCGTCCTCGCCACCTTTGCCAGCAACCTTCACCGGGCCCAGCAGGTCTTCGATACGGCCTCCCGTTTCAACCGGAAGGTCGTCCTCATGGGCAGGAGCATGGTCAACAACGTCGAACTCGCCCGTGAGCTGGGCTATCTCGATGTCGAGGACAGCCTGATCGTCACGCCCCAGGAAGTTGACAGAATCCCCCACAACAGACTCGTCGTCCTTACGACGGGGAGCCAGGGGGAACCTTTCTCCGGCCTGGTGCTGATGAGCAAGGGGGAGCATCACCATATCAAGCTCTCCGAAAAGGATCTCGTCGTCGTCAGCGCGACGCCCATCCCCGGCAACGAGAAGCTCGTGAGCCGCACCGTCAACCGCCTTTTCGCCTGCGGCTGCGATGTCGTCTACGAACGGGAAAAGGAGATCCACGTCTCCGGCCATGCCGCTCAGGAGGAGCTCAAGATGCTTCTGGCCATCGTCAGGCCCCGTTATTTCGTGCCCGTTCATGGCGAGTACCGCCACCTTGTCCGTCACAGCCAGCTCGCTCAGGACATGGGGCTGCCGGCAAAGAACGTCTTTCTCCTCCAGAACGGCGATGTCCTCCAGATCAGCAAGGAAAAGGCCCAGATCAAGGGCAACGTCTCCGTCGGGAGCATCCTCGTCGACGGCCGTGTCTTGGGCGAACTGGAAGGCAGCGTCATGCAGGAGCGGCGGGATCTCTCCGAGGAGGGTCTTCTGGCCATCTCCGTCGTCCTTTCGCCTCAGGGGGCTCTCGCCGGCCCCGTGGGAACGGAAAGCCGCGGCTTCCTTCATGCCGACATGGCCGAAGACCTGCATCGTCAGGTCCGCGATGCGGTGGCCAAGCTGGTCGAGACGTCGGCCCGCAAGGGGGATCTCGACACGGAGGCCCTGACGCAGCGCATCAAGGGCCGCGTTCGCGATCTGCTGCGCCGTCAGACGCGCAGCTACCCGCTGATCATGCCGATGGTTTCTGTCGTGAAGGAGTAACGTCAAAAATCAACCCTAGGTCAGGAGTGACGTTTCATGTCGGCGATGACCCTGATGCAGCTTTTAGGCGGAGTCGGGCTCTTTCTCTTCGGCATCCGCCTCATGGGGGAAGCCCTTCAGGACCTCGCCGGTGACCGGCTCCGGCGTCTGATCGCTGCGTTGACGAAGACCCCCGTGCGGGGAGTCCTCGTCGGGGCTCTGGTGACTATCCTGATTCAAAGCAGCAGCGGCACGACGGTCATGACCGTCAGCTTCGTCCACGCCGGCCTGATGAGCCTCAAGCAGGCCGTCGGCGTCATCATGGGCGCCAACATCGGCACGACGGTGACGGCTCAGCTGATCGCCTTCAAGATCAAGGATTATGCCCTGCCCATCATCGCCCTCGGGGTGGCCCTGACCTTCTTCGGCCGCTCCAAGCAGAGGAAGTATCTCGGCAACGGGCTGATCGGTTTTGGCCTTCTCTTCCTGGGAATGACCACGATGGAGGGAGCCATGAAGTTCCTCGCCGGACGGCAGGACATCTTCCTGGCCTTCTCCCATCACCCCGTTCTGGCCGTCCTTGCCGGAGTGGGACTGACCGTGCTCGTCCAGTCCAGTTCGGCCACGGTGGGACTGACCATCGCCATGGCCTCTCAGGGGCTGCTCCCTCTGGGAGCGGCCATCCCGATCCTCTTCGGCGACAATATTGGCACGACCATCACAGCCGTCCTCGCCTCGTCGGGGTCAGGGAGGGAGGCGAAGCAGGCTGCGGCTTCTCACGTCTTCTTCAACGTCTTCGGCGTGGTCCTCTTCATGTTGCTCCTTCCCCTTTTCCAGCGGGTCGTCATGCTCACCTCCGATGACGTGGCCCGCCAGCTCGCCAACGCCCACACCCTCTTCAACGTCTCCAACACCCTCGTCTTCCTTCCCTTCACCACCCCCTTCGTCAAGTTCATCGAACGTCTCGTGCCCAGCAAGGGCATGGCGCACGAAACGGGTCCCCGCTTCCTGGATCGTCTGCTGATCAAGGCCGCACCGGCTGCCGCCGTGGACGCCGTCCGGATGGAGATGGTCCGCATGGGTGTTCTGGCCCTGGAGATGCTCGATTTCGTCCGTGAGGCCTTTGTGAACGACGATGTAAAGAAGATCGACATGGTCAATGAGAACGAGAAACTTGTCAACGAGCTCAATCGGGAGATCACTCGCTATGCCGCCGAACTGGGGCAGGCCAGTCTCCCCGCAGACCTGGCCAGTGTCCTCGCCCTCTATGTGAATGGTATCGGCGACATCGAGCGCGTCGGTGACCACGCCCAGAACATGATCGAACTCTTCGAGATGAAACAGGATCAGCACATCCATTTCTCGTCGACGGCGATGGAGGAGTTCGTCGCCATGTTCGACAAGGTCCGGGGGGCTTTCGCGACGTCGGTGGAGACGATCCGTCAGGAGACGGTGCCCGACATGGCCGAGGTGGACCGGATCGAAGACGAGATCGACAACGACGAGAAGACGCTGCGGAAGCGTCACATCGGGCGTCTCAACGCCGGCGTCTGTTCTCCCGCAGCAAGCGTCATCTTCATCGACATCTTGAGCAACCTTGAGCGCATCGGCGACCATTCACGCAATCTCGTCCTCGGTGTCTCCGACGTGGTCCGTTTACAGCAGGGAGGTGTGAACCGTGGCCGGAACTAGCGTCATCCTGGGCCTTGTCCAGGGGTTGACGGAGTTTCTGCCCGTCAGCAGTTCGGGCCATCTCGCCCTGGCCCAGTGGTTTTTTGGCTTCCGTGAGGCTCCTCTGCCCTACGATATCCTCCTTCACGTGGCGACGATGGCTGCGACGGTGCTCTATTTCTGGCGTGATCTGCTGCAGCTTTCCATCGATTGGTTTGGTGGCTTTCTTTCGGCCGAAGGGCGACGCAGCGAGGGGTGGCGTTTCGGTTGGGCCGTCGTCGGCGGTTCGGTGATGACCGTCCTGCCGGCTTTGGCCCTCAAGAGGACCGTCGAGGGGCTGGTCCGTCTCCCCTGGGCCGTGGCCCTGGCGCTGCTCGTGACGGCGCTCATCCTCCTCGCCGGTGATCGCCTGCCCCGTCGCAACGGCCAGGTCGTCCTTGTTTCGGGGCTTTTCGTCGGTCTCGTCCAGGGGTTGGCCGTCATTCCCGGCATCTCCCGGTCGGGGTCGACGATCATCGCCGGCCTTGCGATGGGACTCAAGCCGGAGGAGGCCTTCCGCTTCTCCTTTCTCCTGTCGATCCCGGCTGTCTGTGGCGCCACGGTCCTGCAATTGCACGAGCTGGGCAGCTGGGCCCACTTTTCCGCGACGCTGCCTCCGGGGTGGTTTCTCGGGACTGTCGCGGCCTTTCTCGCTGGTTTCGCCTCGCTCGTCCTCCTCCGGCGTCTCGTGACCTTGGGGCGATGGAAAGGCTTCGGCTTTTATTGCCTTTCCCTCTCCCTGGTCACGCTCGGGCTCTACCTTTTTCGGGGGTGATGCTCCTTCATGGTCGCTAGAACCGGTTCCCACTGGTCTTTCGTCGTCCTCCTCCTTCTGCTGGGGACTCTGCTCGGCGTCTATCTCCAGCGGTTTGGAGCGACAGGACCCTTTTTCCGTGACATCGTTCACACGGGTTTTGATTTGGGCGAGGTCGATCTCGTCTTCATCCGTTTCGGCCTCTCCCTTTTCGTGAGGCTCAACCTGGGCAGCCTCCTCGGTGCCCTGGTCGGATTGTGGCTCCTGCGATGAAGCCGAAGGCCTTTCCCGATCTGATCCTGGCCTCGGGCAGCCCCAGAAGGCGAGAGCTTTTTCGTGACCTAGGATGGCCCTTCTCGATCATCCTTCCTCAGGTCGATGAAAGCCTCCTTCCTGGGGAGGCGCCTGAAACGGCTGTCGAACGTCTGGCGAGGCTCAAGGCTCTTTCCGTCGACGCCGCGGAAGGAGCTTGGGTGGTTGCCGCCGATACGGTCGTCGCCGTTGGCGGGACCGTTCTCGGCAAGCCCGTAGACCGGTCGGAGGGGTTGGGCATGATCCGCCTTCTGGCGGGCCGGACCCACGCGGTTTATAGCGGTGTCGCCCTTGCCTGCAGTGGGCGTCTTTTCTCCGCCTCAGAACGAACGGAGGTCTCCTTCCGTTCCCTTTCGGAAGAGGAGATGAAAGCCTATATCGATACGGGGGAGGGTGATGACAAGGCCGGTTCCTACGCCATTCAGGGTCGGGGCTCGCTGCTTGTCGACGCCATCCGTGGTTGCTACTTCAACGTCGTCGGCCTGCCTCTGGCACGGCTGAGCCGTCTTTTCGTCGAAGCCGGCCTGAAGCTGGACCGGCAATGGAGGCTGAACTGAAATGACCTGCCGTCGAGAAAAGGCCCTCTGGGCCGCCTTCCTCATCGCTCTCATCCTCGCCTTTCCTGGCCTCTTTCAGCGGTGGACTGTTGAGAAGGCATCCAACACGGTGGGGATTGTCGCCGATTACCGGGACCTTTCCTTTCTCGCTGATCAGGAGGATCTTGACGAGGCTGCCGCCTTTGATCGCCTTCAGCTCCAGGGGCTGACGGGGCTGATGGTGGGGGACCTTACGGGATCCGATCTCAGCGCCGGCGCCCTGCCACTCTGGTTCGGTCCCAAGAACAGATTGCCTGCGACCTGGTCGGGCGCCATCGAGGGGGACTCGGACATCGCCGTCGTCTGGCTCCGCCAGGGAGATCTCAGCGCGGAACGGGTCAGACGTCACCTGGAGGCCCGTTTCGGCGAGATCCCCCATTATCAGAGCGGGGAGGGAACGCTGTTCATCCTGCCTCTGTCCTTTGCCTCCCTTGAAGAGGCTGCCGTTTTGCCTGATCTCGAAGGACTCCTCCTTTCCCGAGAGGCAGGGATCCCCATTCTCTTCCGTCCAGCCCCTTCGCCCGGCCTTGACGCCGAGCGAGCCATGGCCGCCCTGCGCGCCGTCCTCGACGATCATCCTCAGATCAAGGGGCTCGCTCCCTCTGGCCCCGTAGTGACGGCCTACCCCGACAGCCTTCTCCTGAGTGATCTCATGAGAGAACGGAATCTTCCCCTGGCCAAGGTCGAGTTTTCCCGTCAGATCGGGGCCATCCCCCTGGAGTGGCGTGTCTTTCCCGCCCTTCTGCCCCTGCACAGTGTGACGGCCGAAGAGATCCGCAGCCGCAGCCTCGACAGCCGTCAGATCGTGGAACGCATGGTCCGGGCTGCCCGGGAGCGCTCCCTGCGCCTGCTCGTCATGCGTCCCACCTCCATCGCCGGTCCTCAGTCGATGGAGGCCTTCGGGGCTGACCTGGAAGCCATCACCCGAGGGCTGGGCAAGCATGGCCCCCGACTGGAATGGCCGGAACCGATCCCGCCCTGGACTGCGGGGTTGCCCGATGGCGTCTCCCTCGCCCTGGTCTTCGTCTTCTCGGCCATAGCCCTGCTCTGGAGGATCGGAGGGCGCTATGACGAGCCCATCGGCTCCATGCCTCTGGTCCTTCTGGCCGTTCTGGCCCTTGCCGTGGGTCTCGCCCTATGGAAAGTGCCCTTCGCCGCCCGTCTCGTCGGGGCTTTCACCGTTCCCCTTTTCGCTTCCGCCGCCTGTCTGGCTTCTCTTGAAGGCTGGCGTGATCCGAAAAAAGGGCTGGCCGAAGGACTTTTTCTCATCGTCGCCGGAGGCCTTGCCGTGGCCTCCTTCTACGGAACCCCCCTGTTCATGCTCCGCCTCCGGGCCTTTTCGGGCGTCAAACTCACCCTGCTCCTTCCGCCCCTGCTGGTCCTCTTTCATGACCTCAAGCGGCGTGTCCATCCCGAAGGGCTGGGGGAGTTGCTGAACCGCCCGCCCCTTTGGGGGGAGATCCTTCTCCTCACCGTTCTTTTGGGCGGTGCCGTCATCGTCGCCGTCCGAAGCGGCAATGTGGTCTCCGTGCCGGACTGGGAGATCCGTCTGCGCGACCTTCTCGAGCAGTGGCTCGTGGCCCGGCCGCGGACAAAGGAGACCTTTGTCGGCTATCCGTCGCTGATTCTCTGGTACGCCTGCCGCCGCCGGGGGCTCTGGGAGCGTTACCGGGAAGTCTTACGCATGGGAAGCACCCTGGCCTTCGCCTCGGCGGCGAACAGCTTCTGCCATTTTCACACTCATCTTTTCTTCACCCTCTGGCGCGTGGGGAACGGATTCGTCCTCGGATGCCTTCTCGGTGCCCTTGTCGCCTTCCTGCTGCTGCGCCTTTTCGTGCCGGCCTGGCGGAGATGGGGATGGCTGCTTCTCGATTGAGGCGCCCTTTCCGGGTGCTTCTTTGCGGGTATTACGGCTTCGGTAACCTCGGCGACGAGCTGATCGCCGAGGCTCTCATCGGTCTTTTCGAGAAGAGCGGCGTCAGACGGGATGAGATTGCTCTCCTTTCGGCAGCACCCCAGGACTCTCTGGCCGATCTGGGTGTCCGATCCTTTGATCGCTGGTCTTTCCGGGAGGTCCTGGCCGGCCTGAAGGCGAGCGACAGCCTCCTCCTCGGTGGCGGCGGGCTTTTTCAGGACAGCACCAGCCTGCGCTCTCCCCTCTATTATTGGGGAATCGTCCGCCTCGCCTCGCTCATGGGATCTCACCCCTGGTGCTACGGCCAGTCCGTTGGCCCCCTGACGTCATCCTGGGGAAGGCTTCTGGCCCGAAGGGCCCTCGCTCTCTGCGGGCCACGGGTCCTTCGCGACGAGCCCTCGATGGCTCTCGTCGAGAGCTGGGGGCTGGAGGCCTCGCGATCGCCCGATGTGGTCCTTGCCCTTCCGTCGGTTCCCCTCTCCGGTCCCGGTCAGGCTCTTATCGTCAACGTCAGACCCTGGCCGGGTGACCTCCCCAGGCGGACGGCCGAAGAGGCGGCGCGCCTGGCGGCAAAGAGAACCTGTCCCCTGATCGGTGTCGCCCTGTCCGAGGAAGACCGCCGGCTTCTGGAGCGCTTTCGCGACGACGGAATCTGTCCCGTCGAGGAAATTCGGCACCTGCGGCGCCGGGACGATGTGCAAGGGGCTTTCGATCAGGCGGCTCTGGCCGTGGGCATGCGCCTTCACTTCCTGATCCTCGCCCTGATGCAGGGAGTGCCCGCTATGGCCGTGCCCTATGATCCCAAGGTAGAGGCCTTGGCCCGGACCTGGTCCATCCCGCTCTGGGAAGGGACGGGGCACCTGCCTGCCGAAAGGACGCAGCCCGTCGACGGGAAGTGGCTTCTGGCCGCGAGGCAGACCGTCGAAGCCGATTTCCTGTCGGCCTGGCGCCGCGTCGAGGAGGTTCTAAGACCATGATGGACGAAACACGCAACTTCCTTGAATCCACGGCCCTCGACGTACGCAGGGATGTCATCCGCATGGTCGGCGTGGCCAAGTCGGGCCAGCTTGCCTCTGCTCTTTCTCTCGTCGATCTTCTGGTCTTCCTTTACTGGCAGGAGATGAAGATCTCTCTGTCCGAGCCGACCTGGCCTGAGAGGGACCGTTTTATCATGGGCAAGAGAAACGGCTGTCCCGCCCTCTACACCGTCCTGGCCCGCCGCGGGTTCTTCCCCCGCAACGAACTCTGGAACTTCCGCAGCTTGGGGGCGATCCTGCAGCATCACCCTCAGCTTCGTCGCACGCCGGGCGTCGACGCGCCGACGGGTTCATCGGGCATGGGGCTGGGAATCGCCAACGGCCTGGCCCTCGGCTTGAACCGAAGAAAGGCGCCGTCGCGGGTTTTCTGCCTTCTCGGCGATTCGGAACTTGAGACAGGTCCCTTCTGGGAATCGGCCGCAAACGCAACCCGACTTGCCGTAAGAGGGCTAGTGGCCCTCATCGACTGCAATCTCGGTGAAAGGTCCCTTGCTCCGGGGCGCAGAAGCTGTCATCATTTCACCGAGGCCTTCCGCTCCTTCGGCTGGCGCGTTTTTTCCGCCGACGGCCACAGCTTTTCCTCCATGGAGGAGGCTTTCACGGAGGGATTGGCTGACCTGGGGGGTCCCGTCGCGATTTTGATCCACACCTGCCTCGGCAAGGGCGTCACCCTTTTTGAGGAGGGCCGTTGGCCACATTCGGAGATCGCGCCTGGCCGGGATGACGTGGAACAGGCCCTCAAGGAACTGAACGACCGGAGCGGGGAGGGCGAGTGATGACGGGCAAAGGCTGGTCCAGCACCCTTGAAGGCTTCCGTGGGGCTCTGCTCGGCTGTGGCGATGACGATCTGCTTCTTTGCGAGCGGACCGGCGAGTCCGACCCGTTCGAGGCCTTCGCCGGGCGTTTTCCCCATCGCTACGTCCAGGGAGGCTTTTCCGAGGCCGAGCTCGTCCTGACTGCTCTGGGGCTTGCTCTTGCCGATTTCAGGACCGTCGTGGCCTCAACGGCTTCCTTTCTCGTCGGCAAGGCCTATGACCAGATCCGCCACGGCGTGGCTCTTCCCCGCCTCCCCCTTTGTCTGGCCGGAACGGGAAGCGGTCTCTGCCTGGGAGAGGAGGGGGCTCCGTCACAGATGCTCGAAGATCTGACCCTCATGAGGGCTCTGCCGGGAATGACCGTCCTCGTTCCCTGTGATGGGCCCTCGGCCTCCGCTCTGACTCTGGCTGCGTGCCGGGCTGACGGGCCCGTCTACCTTCGCCTGTCCCATCAGCCCCGACCTGTCCTTTACGGCGACGACGACGGCCCCTTCACCCCCGGTGAGGGCCGTCTCCTTCGGGAAGGGCGGGAGGTGACCCTCTGCGCCTGCGGTGTCATGGTCCACGAGGCCCTCAAGGCGGCGGAAATCCTCTCCCAGCAGGGCCTCTCGCCGGAAGTGATCGACTGCTACAGCGTCAAGCCCCTGCCGGAGCAGCTCATTCTCTCGTCGGTCCGTCGCACCGGCTGCTGTGTCGTCGCCGAAGAGCACGGTTCCTCCGGCGGGCTCAGCGGTGCTTTGGCGGAAATGCTTTCTCAGCGTTACCCCGTCCCCCTGCGCTTCGTCACGGTCGGGGAACGGTTTGGACAAAGCGGGACGACGGCCAACTTGCAGGAATACTACGGCCTCACCTACAAGGAGATCGTCGGAGCGGCTGCCCAGGCTTGGGCGATGCGGAGGAGGTGAGCCATGGATATCCGCATCTCTGGAGTGACGAAGATCTTCGAAGGCGACATCGTCGCTCTTGATGGTGTCTATCTCTCTGTCGGAGCCGGCGAATTCGTCTATCTCGTCGGCACCACCGGTTCGGGAAAAACGACCCTCCTGCGGGTCATCTCCCGCGAGGTTCTGCCCACGAAGGGCCAGGTTCTGGTCGGCGAGTTCGATCTGCGCCGGATCCGCTACAATGATCTGGCCTACTACAGGCGCGACTTGGGGATCGTCTTCCAGGATTTCCGCCTTCTGCCTCACCTGACCGTCTTCGAGAACGTGGCTTTTATCCTCGAAGCCATGGGCGTGCCGCCGAAGGAGGTCCGCGACCGGTCGGGCTTTATCCTGGAGCGGGTCGGCATGTGGCACCGCCGTTTCCTGAGACCGCCCCAGCTCTCAGGGGGGGAGCAGCAGCGCGTCGCCATCGCGCGGGCCATCGTCAACGCCCCGGCCATCCTTCTCGCCGACGAGCCCACGGGCAATCTCGATCCCCGCACGTCCGACGAGATCGTCCAGCTTCTGACGTCGATCAACGCCTCGGGGACGACGGTGATCATGGCGACCCACAACCAGTACCTCGTCGACGCCTACCGGCACCGCGTCGTCGAGGTCCATCGGGGCCGGATCATCCGCGACGAGCCCCAGGGGAGGTACATGGCCGATGTCGACCTTTAGGTACCTGATGCGCGATACCTTCCGCCTCCTTTTCCGCCACTGGGGCATGAGCCTGCTGACCCTCTTTTCCATCTCCGCCGTCTTCTTCCTCCTCGGCGCCAGCTCCCTGCTGAGTCTCAACGCCCGCCACCTGCTGGACAACGTCGAGGGACAGCTCACCGTCCAGGCCTACCTCAAGGCCGGAACGGATCTCGCCGCGGCCAGGGACAAGGTCCAGTCCTTCGGCAACATCGTCCAGATCACGTCGGTCACGCCCGATGAGGCCCTGGAACGGCTCAAGGCCCGTCTCGGGAACCGGGCCGAGGTGGTCACCCTTCTGGGAGACAATCCCCTTCCGCCGACTCTGGAGATCCGCGTCGAACGGGCCAGCCACGTGCCGCCTCTGGCCCGCCGTCTCGTTGCCATGGCCGAAGTGGACGATGTCGTCTATGCCGGAGGCCTGGCCGAAAAGCTCTCGCGCCTGTCGAGCTTCGTGGGACGCCTCTCCATGGCCATCCTCGTCATCGCCATCGTCGCCGCCGTCATGGTGCTTTTCAATACGGTGCGTATGGCCGTCTACTCGCGCCGTGACGAGATCCACGTCATGCTCCAGGTTGGGGCGACCCAGACCTACGTGGCCCTTCCCTTCGTCCTCCAGGGCATGCTTCTGGGTATGGCCGGGGCGGCCCTGGCGGCGCTGACTCTTCTTAAGGGTTACGCCTCGGCCGTGGACGTGCTGGCCTCGACGATGCCCTTTCTCCAGTTCCTGCGTGACGGCGCCCTTCTCGCCAGGCTGGGTGTCGTCCTCGTCGGAGCCGGGATCAGCCTGGGCTGGATCGCGAGCTGGCTTGCCGTTGTCCGCTTTATCCGTGCTGCCATGAAGCCCCTTTAGGGGTTCAGCCTGGCGAGAAAGGGAGGAAGCCCGCCGTGAGCAAGAGAACCCTGTCCACCGCCCTTTTTCTTGTCCTCCTTTTGCCGTCCTTTGCTGCGGGAGCTCTCACCCGCCAGGAAGTGGATCAGCGCCTTCGTCAGGAGGAAAACCGCCTGGCCCAGATCGAGGCCCAGGTCGCTCAGCACCGCAAACGGATGACCGAGACGGTCCGCAAGGAAAAGGGCCTTCTCGACGAGCTCTCCGTCATCAACGAAAAAACGGTTGTCGCCGAGCAGAAGATCGTCGTCCTCGACCTCAAGCAGAAGCAGGTCATGGGCCGCATCGAAGAACTCGAGAGTGACATCGCCGCGACGCGCAAGGAGCTCGCCAATGTTCAGGACATGCTCCGCCGACGGCTTCTTGCCCTCTACAAGTTTGGCAACGGTACCGACCTGGACCTCCTTCTCTCGACGGGCGACGTCCAGGAGGCCATGGCCACGACGTACCTTCTCAAGCGGATCACCGATCAGGACCGTCTCTTTTTCGAGGACCTGAGCCGGAAGCAGGAGCGTCTCCAGACGTCTCTTTCCGAACTGGAAGAACAGAAAGCGACGCTCAATCGTCAGAGGGCCGACCTGGAAAAGCAGAAAAAAGAGTATAATCAGGCCTTGGCTGCCCGCAACAAGGCCCTTGACGCGATCCGACGCCAGAAGGCAAGCTACGAAAAGGCCGAGCAGGAGCTTGTGCAGGCTCAGGCTGAGCTGGAACAAAGGATCCGCCGTCTCCTTCAGGAAAAGCAGCGTCTCGCCGAAGAGGCCCGCCGCGCCGCGGCCGAGCGGGAGGGCAGGAAGCCCGATCCGGCGCCCCTCTTCAGACCCGGCGGAAAACTGCAGTGGCCCCTTCAGGGCAAGATCATGAGCCCTTTCGGAACGCGGGTCCATCCGACCTTCAAGACGAAGAGCATGCACACCGGCATCGACATCGACGGCAAACGGGGCGACCCCGTCAAAGCCGCCGCGGCAGGGGAGGTCCTCTTCGCCGGCTGGCTTCGCGGTTACGGTCAGATTGTCATCCTCGACCACGGCGGTGACCTGACGACAGTCTACGCCCACCTTTCCCGGATTTCCGTGGCCGAGGGCAACCGAGTCGGCGCCGGCCAGACGATCGGCCTCGTGGGCGACACGGGCGTGGCCACAGGGCCTCATCTCCATTTCGAAGTGCGCGTCAACGGCGAAGCCAAGGATCCGATGCGCTATCTGGGTGGGCGCTAGCCCCTGGTTGGAAGGTGAAGACAATGTTGTGGAAACGCGGACGTGACATCGCAATCGGCGTCATCCTCGGGGTCATCCTTACCGGGGGCCTGCTGGTCTTCCGGACGGGCCTCGTCGAGGGCTTCGACTTCCGGGTGGCGCCTTTCAGCAGCCAGGGCCTCTGGCTCATGAAACAGGCCCGTGCCATTCTCGAGACCTACCATGTCGATGCCGACAAGCAGGAGAACGCCGAGGACAAGCTCGTCCACGGCGCCCTGCGGGGCATGGTCGCCGCCTGGGAAGATCCCTACACGCGCTACGTCGATCCGGATCAGATGAAACAGGAGGAGATCGAGATGCAGGGCGAGTACGGCGGCCTGGGCATCTACATCGGCAAGAAGGACGGCCGGACCATGATCATCAGCCCCATCGAGGGCACTCCGGCCGACCGTGCCGGCCTCAAGCCGATGGACGAGATCGTCAAGGTCAACGACGAGGTCATTGTCGGGATGGACCAGAACGAGGTCGTCAAAAAGCTCCGCGGAGCCCCAGGCACGTCGGTGACGGTCTGGATCCGCCGTGAGGGGGCCGACGAGCTGCTCCAGTTCGACCTCGTCCGGGAGAACATCCAGATCCACTCCGTCCGCCACGAGGTGCTCGACGGCCGCTGGGGCTACATCCGCCTCATCCAGTTCAATCAAAAGACCACGGAGGAGCTCCTTGCCGCCTTGGACGATGTGGCTGCCCAGAAGGTGGAGGGGCTGATCCTGGACGTGAGGAACAATCCCGGCGGATTGCTCAACGTGGCCGTCGACGTGGCCGACGTCTTCCTTGACGGCGGGCTTGTCGTGGGGATGAAGGGCCGTGTAGAACGGGCAAACGATACCCTCTTCGCCCGAGCGGGCGTCAAAACGGCTCTCCCCCTGGTGGTCCTCATCAACGAGGGCAGCGCGAGCGCGTCCGAAATCGTCGCCGGCGCCCTGAGAGACAGGAGCCACGTTCTTCTTGTCGGAAAGAAGAGCTTCGGCAAGGGATCGGTCCAGACCCTTTTCAATCTCCCCGACGGCTCGGGTGTCTATGTCACCATCGCCCGCTACCACACTCCAAACGGAACGAACATCGACCACAACGGCCTGGAACCCGACGTCGAGGTGGACGGTGAGATGACCCGCGAAAGAGACAAGGACGTCCAGCTTCGGCGGGCTGTAGAGGAGCTTGCTCAGATCATCGTCCAAAGCGGACGGAAACAAAGCGGACGGAAAGCCTCCTGAGGCGATGGCCCCTTCCTCCCGCCCCCGCAAGAGGGCGGCAACCCTGTTCTGGATTGCCGCCCTCGTCATGGTCTTTGTCGGCGGCATTCTCATCGGAGCCTCGTTGAACCGGGACCCCGCGACGGAGCCCGAGGTACCTGCCCTGGACGAGGATCAGGCCGTGGTGGGCGCCGAGATGACCGAGCCGACACCGTTGTTTTTTGAGGCGGAAGGGGAACGGTCCTCCGACGGCTACGGAGCCCTCTCCATCGACGTCGAGCCTGACCGAGACGATGAGTCCGGACCGGACGAGGCCTCCGTCACGTCCGGCAGGCCCCGACTCCTGAAGCCCCCTGCCGGAGAAGGGCTCATCTGTCTCGTCATCGATGACTGCGGCTTCAACGTCGACTATCCCCGACGGCTGACGAACCTTGCGATCCCGATGACCTTTGCCATTCTTCCTCGGGAGAGAAGCAGCCTTGAGGTCGCCTCCCTTCTCCGTGAACGGGGTTACCCGGCCATCCTGCACCTGCCCATGGAGGCCGAAAGAGACGGACCGAACGGTCCCTACCTGGTCGGCCTGGCAATGGACGACGAGAAGATCAGCCGGACCGTGGCGACCCTTCTCGACGAGATGCCGAGCCTGATCGGCGTCAACAACCACCGAGGGTCGCGGGCCACCTCGGACGAGCGGGTCATGGCTGCCGTCCTGCGGCCCATCGCCGAAAGAGGCCTTGTCTTCGTCGACAGCCGGACCAGCTCCAGATCGGTTGCCTTCCGCAAGGCCCGTGAGATGGGCGTCAAGGCGGCCTACAACAGCGTCTTTCTCGATCACGAGGCCGATCACGGCTTCATGGCGAGACAGTGGGAGAGAGCCCAGGACCTGGCGCAGCGCCGGGGCTGGGTCGTCGTCATCGGCCACGTCAGGCCGAAGACGATCACCTTTTTCGAAACGGTGGATCTCAACCTCCGGGAGGGTGTCCGTCTTGTGACTCTTCCTGAGCTTCTTGAGGCGATCCACCCCAAATGAGGAGGAATTGCGCGATGGCAGGACAGGTTGACGTCATCATCGGAGCCCAGTGGGGAGATGAAGGCAAGGGCAGGATCGTCGATGCCCTTGCAGGACGGATGGACGTCGTCGTCCGCTACCAGGGAGGCGCCAATGCCGGCCACACCGTCATCGTCGGCGATGAAAAGCACATCTTTCACCTGCTTCCCTCGGGAATGCTCTATTCGGGGAGAACCTGCGTCATCGGAAACGGCGTCGTCATCGACCCCGATCAACTCTTGAGAGAGCTCCAGGAGCTTCAGGAAAAGGGAAAGGACCGGGCCTGTCTCGTCGTGAGCGGAGCCGCCCATGTCGTCATGCCCTACCATAAGGTCCTTGACGGTCTCGACGAGAAGTTCCGCGGCAAGGACCGCCAGATCGGCACGACCCGCCGTGGCATCGGCCCCTGCTACGTCGACAAGTACAACCGCGTCGGCATCCGCGTCGAGGATCTGCTCGACGCCGACGTGCTGCGGGAGAAGCTGAGTTTCAACCTGGAAGTCAAAAACCTGATCCTCAGCCGCGTCTACGACGAATCGCCCCTGGCCTTCGACGAGCTCTTTGAAAAGGCCCTGGCCTGGGGCAAGGTCCTCGCCCCCTATGTGGGTGACGCCTCCCTCGTCGTCGATGAGGCCCTCCGGGAGGGCAAGTCGATCCTCCTCGAGGGAGCCCAGGGGACGCTGCTTGACGCCGATCACGGCACCTACCCTTTCGTCACCAGCTCTCACCCCACGGCTTCCGGCGGCTGCCTCGGCGCCGGCGTCGGCCCCACCCGGATCGACCGGGTCATCGGCATTGTCAAGGCCTACTGCACCCGTGTCGGCGACGGCCCCTTCCCGACGGAAGACCTGGGCGACAAGGGTGCCTACCTCCGCGAGAAGGGGGCCGAGTTCGGTGCGACCACGGGGCGGCCCCGCCGCTGCGGCTGGCTCGACATGGTCGCATTGCGCTATGCTGTCCGCGTCAACGGAATGACGGCCATCGCCCTCACCAAGCTCGACGTCCTCGACGGCCTCGAAGAGATCAAGATCTGCACCGCCTACGAGATCGACGGCAAGAGACAGGAGCATTTCACCGGCAACAGCGTCGCCCTGGCCAAGGCCCGCCCCGTCTACGAAAGCCTGCCGGGCTGGAAGGACCGGATCGGCTCGTGCCGTTCCTTTGAGGAACTGCCTAAGGAGGCCCGCGACTACATCGCCACCATCGAGAAAATGGCCGGCGTCCCCGTCGTCCTCATCGGCGTGGGCCCCAAAAGGGAAGAGACGATCCTCCGCGGTCTCTGAGGGCCATGTTTCTCGTCGATATCGACTTCTGCGGCATCGAAGCCCTCGACGAGATTTTCGCCATCGAGAGCCTCTACAACCCGACACCCTGGATCCGGGCCTGGCTCGAGCGGGACCTGAACCTCGACAACGGCCTTTCCTGCTATCTCGGCGCCCGGTACCGGAAGAACCTGGTCGGCTTCGGGGCCTGCCGCCGTCAGAAAAAGCGACTCTACATCATGAACCTGGCTATCCACCCTCATTACCGCCGCCGCGGCGTCGCCTCCCAGCTCCTTTTGGCCCTCGCCGAGATCGGCACGACCTGGGAGCTGCGCAGCGCAACTCTTGATGTGAGGGAGAGCAACGGCGATGCCCAGGCCCTCTATCGCGGTTTCGGATTCCGCGTCGTCGGCAGGACGCGGGCCTACTACCAGGATGGCGAGGATTCCTACGTCATGACGGCGTCACTGCCTCTGGTCCTTCCGCGGTAAATCCAGCGACAGGAGAAGCGGGGGGGGGGGGGGGGGGT
>JAESII010000005.1:158246-440594 GCA_016756725.1 Synergistaceae bacterium
CCCCCCCCCCCCCCCCCCCGCTTCTCCTGTCGCTGCTGTCCTTACTTGCCGGCAATCATGGCCGTCACGTCGGCCTCGACGGTGTCGATGCCCTTGATGCCGAAGTTGTCGACGAGCACCTTGGCCACATTGGGCGAGAGGAAGGCCGGGAGAGTGGGGCCGAGGCGGATGTCCTTCACGCCCAGGTGGAGGAGGGCCAGAAGGACGGCGACGGCCTTCTGCTCGTACCAGGCGATGTCGTAGGAGATGGGCAGTTCGTTGATGTCGCTTAGGCCGAAGACCTCCTTCAGCTTGAGGGCGATCACGGCCAGCGAGTAGGAATCGTTGCACTGGCCGGCGTCGAGGACGCGGGGGATGCCTCCGATGTCGCCGAGATCAAGCTTGTTGTAGCGGTACTTGGCGCAGCCTGCCGTGAGGATCACCGTGTCCATCGGGAGGGCCTGGGCCACTTCGGTATAATAGACCCGGCTCTTGTGGCGGCCGTCGCAGCCGGCCATGACGACGAAGCGCTTGATGGCTCCGCTCTTGACGGCTTCGACGACCTTGTCGGCCAGAGCCAGCACCTGATTGTGGGCGAAGCCGCCGACGATCGTCCCCGTCTCGAGCTCCGTCGGAGCCTGGCAGGTCTTGGCCTTGGCGATAATGGCGGAGAAGTCCTTCACGCCGCCCTCGGGCCTGTCGGCGATGTGGACGGAGCCGGGATAGCCTGCCATGCCCGTCGTGTAGAGCCGGTCCTTGTAGGTGTTATGGGATTTGAGGGGCACCAGGCAGTTGGTGGTCATCAGGATCGGGCCGTTGAAGGCCTCGAACTCGTCGTTCTGCTTCCACCAGGAGCCGCCGTAGTTGCCCACGAAGTGGTCGAATTTCTTGAAGGCCGGGTAGTAGTGGGCCGGAAGCATCTCGCCGTGGGTGTAGACGTCGACGCCCGTTCCCTCGGTTTGTTTCAGGAGGTCCTCCATGTCGCGCAGGTCATGGCCGCTGATGAGGATGGCGGGGCGGGTGCCGACGCCGATGTTGACCTTGGTGATCTCCGGGTTGCCGTAGGTTTCCGTGTTGGCCCTGTCCAGGAGGGCCATGGTCTGGACGGCAATCTCTCCGGCCTTGAGGACGAGGCCCGTCATTTCGTCGACGGAGAGGTCCTTCGTCGTCGAGGCAAGGGCCTTCATGAAGAAGTCGTAGAGGGCCTTGTCCTCGTAGCCCAGGACGGCGGCGTGGTCGGCATAGGCGGCGATTCCCTTGAGGCCGATGATCAGAAGCTCCCTCAGAGAGCGGACGTCCTCGTTTTCCGTCGCGAGAACCCCGACGGACCTGGCCTTTTCCTGATAGGCCGCCTCTTTCCGGGCGCTCCACGTGGCGGCGTCGTGCAGGCTCTCGCTGAAGTCCCCGCCGTTCTTCTTTCTGTAGGCGGCGAGGAAGCGGTCGCGGATGGCGTCGCGGCACTGCTGGGCCTCGTCGATGAGGGCCACGAAACGCTCGTCATCCCAGTTGGCGTTGGTGATCGTCGTGAAGAGTCCCTGAGAGACGAAAAGACCTTCACCGTCGTCGTCGATGCCGACTTCGCGGGCCTTCTCAGCCCAGAGGGCGATGCCCTTCAGGGTGTAGATGAGCAGATCCTGAAGGTTCGATGTCACCTCGGGCTTGCCGCAGACGCCCCGGACGGTGCAACCCTTGTTGGCGGCGCATTCCTGACACTGGAAACAGAACATGGCAGTTCCTCCTTGTGATCGGCCTATCCCCATGACGGGGTTCTCTAGAAGATCCCTTTCCCGGCTTGGCCGGGGAAGGGACCGTAAGCCTCAGTGATTGCATGATAGGTCAGAGAAGCTCCCTTTTCCTTGATCTCCGTCAAAAAACCTGTCGCAGGAGGTTGAAGCCATGAGGGACAGATCGGCTCTGAAGGCCCTGGCCGGATTCGAGGGGCTACCACAGGAGGACCAGGAAAAGCTTCTTTCCATCGCCCTTCCCCGACATTTCGCCAAAAAAGAAGTCATCTTCGCCGAAAGGGACGAGGGCGAGGGTTTCTTTGTCGTCGTCGAGGGCAAAGTCAAGGTCCTCAAGGCCTCACCGGAGGGCAAGGAGGTCATCCTCCACCTCTGCGGTCCCGGCGACCACATCGGCCAGGTGGCCCTCTTCGGCGACAAGGGGTTTCCCGCCTCGGCCGAGGCTCTCACGGCCTGCCGCCTCCTCTTCTTTCCCCGGACGGCCATCCTGGACCTGCTTCGCCGCGAGCCTCAGCTGGCCCTCAACTTGCTGGCCTTTCTCTCCCTGAGGCTGCGCCAGCTCACGGTGCAGGTCGAAAGTCTGGCTCTCAAGGAAGTGCCGGGTAGGCTGGCGTCATACCTGCTCTATCTGGCCGAGGAGCAGCGCTCCCCTGGAGGGGTCTCCCTCGATTCCTCCAAGGGCCAGTTGGCCGGTATGCTGGGCACGACGCCGGAGACGCTCTCGCGGATCTTTTCCGATATGGCCGAACGGGGGCTCATCGAGGTGGACCGCCGCGAGGTGAGCCTTCTGGACCAGGAAGGGCTCAAGGCCCTGGCGGAAGAGGGTCGCTACGCCACCTGACGGAAGGTCTCCCGAAAGAAGAGAGGCATCCCCAGTCCCCGATAGGCTCCGGAGATTCCCTTGATCGAGGCCCATGAACAGTGATTTCACCCGGGGGGGGGTGAGAAAAATCACCCTTCCGTTCTTTCGTGTAGCCTTGTAGACTTCTGCATAATGAAATTGCATGAAATGGGGGCGCCTGACGAAGCACGACTGGGCCTACCGACGAGAGGAGTTGAGCGCATCATGAGACGGACCCTGAGCAATCTATGGAGCAACCGAAAGTCTTCATCACTCGTTCTGATGGTCACCGTTCTGGTTTTATCGCTTTTCCTTCTTGGGTGATGCGGCGGCGGAAGCGACGGCCCTGCTCCCGGACCCGAACCTGACCCCGGCACGACGGCCATGGAGGCCTGGCAGGGCAACTGGAGCGGCAGTGGAACGGCGACGGGACAGCTCGGCGATGACCCGGCGGCGATGACCGGCGGCACGGCAACGATCACCGTCTCTTCCTTCAACTTCCAGGCCGCCTCAGCGGGCGAGCATCTGGTTGAACTCACCCTGGCCGGTTCTGCCACCGGCTCGGCCGAGGGGCAGCAGGCCTCGGTGACCGTCAGCGGCTTTAAGGTGCTGCTTTACGGCGAGGAAAGGGCTGATGGCGACCTGGCCATCACCGGTTTCCGGGTGACCGAAGGGAGCGGTACGGCGACGATCCCAGGTTGGGGAGAGGTTCCCTTCGACGTCCAGGAGTCGACAGAGCCCCTCGCCCGTGATTTTCCCGAACCCCTTCTGCTGAAGAACACGGGTTTCGACGTCGATCTGAACGGCAGCCAGGACGGTATAGAGGGCGAGGGACAAGCGACGGCGGTCCTCAGCGGCAACACCCTGACCCTCGATGCCTCCGGAGCCGGATCGGCGGCCATGGGCCTGGTTGAAGACGTGGTCCTGCATATGACCCTTCGCAAATAACAGGGGATGACGAAGGGGGGAGCCTCTGCCAGGCTCCCCCCTTTTTCTTCACACACTTCTCTCCCGTCGCCGACGTCGGGGGAGACCATTCACCTTTGGGGGGCATCATGGGCTTAACGAACAGACCCGTTTTTTGTCGTCTTCTTCGCGGCCTCCTGCTGATTCTCCTGGTGGCCTTGCCCTTGGAGATGGAGGCTGCAGAATTACGCTTCGTCACCGTCAATGACTTCCACGGGGCCATCAAACCCCGCGAAGATGACCGGGGCGGTCTCAGCCGAATCGCCTCTGTCGTCAAATCCGCGAGAGAAAGCAGTGCCGCCGAGGGAGTCCCCTTCATGGCCCTCAATCTGGGAGACAACGTGGTCTTCGAGGAGGACGCCAGAACCTACAGGCTTTTTGGCGGCGAGCCTGAGTTTTACGGGATGACTTTGGCCGGCATCGATCTGGCGATTCCGGGCAACCACGACTTCGCTCTGGGCACGGATTTCTTCGCTGACGCCCTGGAGCATGCCGGTTTTGACCTGCTCTGCACCAATTTTCTTGAAGAACGTTCGGACCGCCTGGCAGAAAGGTTTCTGCCCTACAAGGTCGTCGATTTCGACGGCCTGCGGGTCGGTTTTTTCGGCCTCCTCATCGCCGCCTATGACAGCAGGGATTACGCCTCCGACAACTACATGACCATCGCCCGCGAGGTGGTCCGCCTCCTTCGGGAAGAGGAGCGGTGCACCGTCGTGATCGCCCTGTCTCATCTGGGCTATCTCTGGGACAGAGAACTGGCCGGTGCCGTCGACGGCATCGACGTCATCTGCGGCGGTCATACCCATCTTGCCCTGAAGAGGCCGGCCGTCGTCAACGGCACGGCCATCGTCCACGGCGGGGCCTATGGACAGCAGGTGGGAGAGCTTTCTCTCTTCGTTGATGACGCCGGGGAGGTGGTTTCCCTGGACTGGGAGCTGCGGGCCATGGATGGGACGGTCCCCGACGACGAAGAGGTCCTGGCTTTCTTGGAGCCCTTCTGGGATGCCTACCCGGGCAAGGAGGACAGCCCCGCCTCGGCGGGAGGCGGCGGCTGTTCCATGACCTTCGCGCCGGCGCTTATCATCGTGCCTCTCCTGCTGCTTCAAGGCCGGTCCGGGCTCGGCAGGCGCTGAACGCTTTGCCGCAACGGCCTCTTCGGACCCCTTTCAGGGCCTCCCCGCCGGGGAGGCCCTGAAACCTTTTTGCCCTGGCGGTGCTATAGTTGATGAAGGTTCCCGAAGGCGATGGCGCAAGGGCGCCTTCCTCCGGCTGGGGCCTGAGAAATCGTCAGGGCCGAAGCTCTGTCCGCAGCGGTCTCAGGCTCCGCCGTCGGGCTCCAAAGTGATCGATAAAAGGAGGGTCTTTCCGTGCAGGACATCCTGATCGGCAAGGGGGAGAACCCCGTCTCGCTCCTTGCCAGGTACGGCAACCGCCACGGCCTTATCGCCGGGGCGACAGGAACGGGCAAGACCGTATCCGTCATGGTCCTGGCCGAGGGCTTTTCCCGGATGGGAGTGCCCGTCTTCCTGGCCGACGTGAAGGGCGACGTGGCGGGCCTGGCCATGGCGGGCAGCGCCAACGACAAGATCCGCCAGCGGGTCGACCAGATCGGCATCGAGGGCTACGTAAACGAGGCCAGCCCCGTCCTCTTCTGGGACGTCTTCGGCCGGTCGGGCCACAAGGTGCGGACTACGGTGAGCGAGATCGGTCCCGGCCTGATGGCGCGGATCCTTGAGCTCAACGACACCCAGGCAGGGGTCCTTGAGATCGCCTTTCGCCTGGCCGATGAAGAGGGACTTCTCCTTCTCGATCTCGACGACCTGCGTTCCCTTCTCGGCTTCGTCGTCGAAAACCGCAAGGAAATCTCCAAGACCTACGGGCTGGTGAGCTCCCAATCGGTGGGAGCCATTCAGAGAGCCCTCCTCACCCTGGAGCGCGAAGGGGGCGACGCCTTCTTCGGCGAGCCCGCCCTGGAGCTGACGGACCTGGTCCGGACGGACCTCTCGGGGCGGGGCGTCATCAGCATCCTCGCCGCGGACGAGCTCATCCTCAAGCCGAGGCTCTATTCGACTCTTCTGCTCTGGCTGCTTTCGGAGTTCTTCGAAAACCTGCCCGAAGTGGGCGATCAGGAGAAGCCCCGCCTCGTTTTCATCTTCGACGAGGCCCATCTTCTTTTCGATGACGCCCCTCCGGCGCTGCGCCAGAAGGTGGAGCAGGTGGTGCGCATCATCCGCTCCAAGGGAGTGGGCGTCTACTTCTGCTCCCAGTTTCCCGACGACGTTCCCGACGAGATCCTGGGCCAGCTGGGCAACCGGATCCAGCACGCCCTCCGGTCCTACACGCCGAGAGACCAGAAGGCCGTCCGTACGGCGGCGGAGACTTTCGTGAAAAACCCCGCCTTCAACGTCGCCGAAACCATCTCCCAGCTCGCCGTCGGCGAAGCTCTCGTCTCGACGCTTCAGGAAAAAGGCGTCCCCATGCCCGTCGAGCGTACCCTCATCTGTCCCCCGCGGTGCCCTATGGGCGCCATTTCGGAGGAGGAACGGGCCGCGGTGATCGCCCGAAGCCCCGTCGGCATCAAATACGACCGGGCCGTCAACCGCGAATCGGCCTACGAGATCCTGGCCAGACGGGCCCTGGAAAGCGCCCCCCCAACGGAGAGCCCCAACGGCTCCTCCTCCAAGGAGCAGGAGGAACGGAGTCTCGTCGGTGAGTTCCTCTGGGGCACGAAGCGGCGCCAGGGCATGGTCGAGACCATGGCCAAACAGGCGGCCCGGACCGTCGGCAGCCAGGTGGGTCGCCAGATCCTCCGGGGCATCCTGGGAGGCCTCCTCGGGAACTCCCGGTCCCGCTAGCCCTTTCGGGGGTCCCCAAATCGAGAAAGGCCGGCGCGACAGCTCCGTCGCGCCGGCCTTTCTCCTTGGCGGGTTCCGAGGCGTCTATCTGAAAAAGGCCCGAAAAGAAGGGCGGGAGGCATATACCGGGTGGGGTTATGTTGTATAATGACATTCGTTCTCATTGAGAGTGTTCCAATTTTCCGATGGCAATTGCAAGGTCGGTTTTTCTCTCGTCTGTTTAATCTTAATACAATGGAGGTCTGGAGATGACGAAAACGGATGTGCTCGTTCTGGGAGGTCTTTCGGGCATCACGGCGGGAATCAGCTGTCGCCGCCACTACCCCGACAAAAAGGTGACCCTCATCCGCAAGGAGGGGACCGTCCTCGTTCCCTGTGGGATCCCCTACATCTACGGCACCGTGGGGAGCCCGGCGAACAACGTCGTTCCCGATGGCTTGCTTGAAAAGAACGACATTGATCTCGTCAAGGGTGAGGCCGTCGACGTCGACAGGGAGAGGAAGGTCGTCACCCTCGCCGACGGTCAGACCTTCCAGTACGACAAGCTCGTCTTCGCCACCGGTTCCATGCCTCTGGTGCCGCCCATTCCCGGCGTGGACAAGCAGAACGTCTTCCCCGTCAAGAAGGAATTCGACTACCTCGGCTGCGTCCTCGACGGCATGGCCGCCGTCAAGGATCTCGTCATCATCGGCGGCGGCTTCATCGGCGTCGAATTCGCCGACGAGTGCCGCAAGGGACGGGACATCAACGTCACCGTCATCGAGGCGCTGCCTCACTGTCTCCAGATGGCCATGGACGACGAGTACTGTGCCGAAGCCGAGGCCAAGCTCACCGAGGCCGGCGTGACGGTCCGGACCAACGCCAAGGTCGAGGCCATCATCGGCGAGACGGCCGTCCGGGCCGTCCGTCTTGCCGGAGGAGAAGAGATCAAGGCCGACATGGTCATCCTCGGCATCGGAGCCGTTCCCAACACGGTCCTGGCCGAAAAGGCCGGTCTCGAGCTCGGCTTCAGGAAGACCATCAAGGTGGACCGCTACATGAGGACCTACACCGACCCCGACGTCTTCGCCTGCGGTGACTGTGCCGAGAAGCACTCCTTCTTCACGGGGCGGCCCGTCGGCGTCATGCTCGCCTCCATCGCCACCGCCGAAGCCCGCATCGCCGGCTCCAACCTCTTTTCGCCCGTCCACCAGAACTGCGGGGCCGTCAGCGTCTTCTCGACCATGATCAACGGCCGGGCCTTCGGCGTCGCCGGACTGACGGAGCGCATGGCCCGCCAGGCGGGGATGAAGATCGTCGTCACCACAGCCGAGGCGCCCGACACCCACCCCGGCGGCATGCCCGACTCGTGCCTCACCAGGGTGAAGCTCATCTTCGCCAAGGACACGGGCACCCTCCTGGGCGGGGCCGCCTCGGGCGGCCGGTCCATCGGCGAGATGGTCAACGTCATGAGCGCCTGCATCATGCACGGCATGACGGCCGATGCCATCACCCAGTTCCAGATGGGCACCCACCCCGCCCTCACCTCGTCGCCCATCGGCTATCCTATCGTCAACGCAGCCTGCAAGGCTGTCCTGCCCCTGCGGGACTGATCTTTTGCCGGGACCGGTCTGCCCCCGGCCAGATTTCTCCTTGGAGGGAGGCCATGAGGTCTGACTCCGAAAGAGAGGGACCTCTGGTTTTATGCCCCCAAGTAAGATGGCTCCCAAGAAAAGATGGGATGGGAAAAGAAAAAGGGGTTCGCGGAAAATCCCGCGAACCCCTGTCTTTGCTGGTGGGCGACACAGGGATCGAACCTGTGACCCCTTCCGTGTGAAGGAAGTGCTCTCCCGCTGAGCTAGTCGCCCGTGACAGGAGACATTATAGGCGACAGTCCCGTCCTTGACAAGGCTTGGCCTCGCGAGGACCTTTCCGCCTAGGAGGGAAGGGCCAGCCGGAGTCCCCCGTATTTGATGAGCGCCAGACTCAGGCCGGAGACGAGGACCCAGAGGACGACCGCCTCCAGCAGGGGCCGACCGCCGGCCTTCTTGAGGTCTTCCCGGGTCAGGGTGGCGCCGACGAGGAAGAGGGTGCCGACCATGAGCCGTTTGCCGGCCAGGGCCAGACCTTCCCAGAGTGCGGCAGGGCCGGGAAGGAGGGTGCTGACGAGGGCGGCGAGGAGGAAGCCGAAGAGGAACCAGGGCACCTTGGCGCGGCTTCTGCTGCCGTAAAGGCGGGCGGCGGCGAAGGAGACGGGCAGGATCCAGAGGGCCCGGGTCAGTTTGATCGTCGTCGCCAGGGCCAGGGCTTCCGGGCCGTAGGCGGCGCCGGCCCCGACGACGCTGCTCGTGTCGTGGATGGCCAGGGCCGCCCAGAGGCCGAACTGTTCCTGGCTCAGTTGCGCCAGCTGGCCCAGGAAGGGAAAGAGGAGGAGCCCCAGGCCGTTGAGGAGGAAGACGACGGCCAGGGCGACGGCTGTGTGGGCCGAAGAGGCCCCGATGGCCGGAGCGAGGGCGGCGATGGCGCTGCCGCCGCAGATGGCCGTTCCGCCCGAAAGGAGGAGGGAGAGATCTCTTTCGACGGAGAAAACCCTCCCGAGGAGCAGGCCGACGGTCAGGGTGGCGAGGATCGAAAGGAAGGTGAGTCCTACCGAGGCCGTTCCCACCTGGAGGATGAGCCCCATGGGCAGGCCGAATCCGAGGAGGATCACCGAAAGCTGGAGCCACTGTTTCCCTCTTTTCGCGGTCGCAGCGCCGGCCTCGTTGCCCATGGAGAGGCCCAGGAGGGCGCCGAGGCAGAGCCCGACGGCCGGAGAGGAGGTCAGCCCCGAGAGGAGGAGGGCGAGAGCGGGGCGGAAGAGAGGATGTCGCAAAAGGGTCGTCACGGTCGTGATGCTCCATTCCTTATGAATTGGGTTCTCTGGGGCATTATACGCCATGGCCGTCCTTTGGAACGTTCTGCAGGTGCTTTCGATCTGTTGGAAGACAAGACTTTTCATGACAAGGCCACGAAGGGACATCATATTTTCAGTGCCTTCACTTCGTAGTAAAATGCGGATAACGGGGAGGTCGAAAAATGAAAACGACAGTCTCTTCCCTTCTCGCTTCGCTGGCGCCCGAGCTCTGGCTGGAGCTGGGCTTTGAGCTCTGGCAGTGGCAGGGGCTGCGGGGCGTCCACCGTCACGTCACCTTCCGCAAGGGAAGCCTTCTGGGGGAGGTGGCCCGGTATTTCGCCGAAGACTATCTGGTCTGGGATCACTGCGGCTCCTCCGACGAGGAGCGGCTTCTGAGGCAGTGGCCCCCCTCTCCCGATGTCATTTCCCACCGTTTCCTCCTCCTTGATGAGGTGACGACATCGCGTCGGTCCCGGGGGTTCTGTCTCGGCCTCAAGGGCTGGGTCGATGTGCAGCGTTACCGGCCCGGAGACAGGCCTCACCGCAAGTTCCGCGATCTGGCAGCTCTCGCAGAAGAGGTGGCGGGCTGTATCCTGCGTCGTCGTCAGGAAGGAGGTGTTCCCTTCGGAGCGGCGCAGATCTGAGGTTGCCGTTTATTCTTTGTTTCAGGAGGTGCTGCAGCGATGTTGATGACTTTATTCCTTATTGCCGTCGTCGTTTTCTCCGTCGCCTACGTCGTCTACGGAAAGTTCCAGAACAGGGTTTACGAGCTCGACGCCAAGGCGAAGACGCCGTCGGAGCTTTATTTCGACGGCATGGATTACGTCCCCGCCCATCCGGAAGTGCTCCTGGGCCACCATTTCGCCTCCATTGCCGGGGCCGGCCCCATCGTGGGCCCCATCACGGCGGCCTCCCTCTTTGGCTGGCTTCCGGCCTACCTGTGGTGTCTGCTGGGATCGGTCTTTTTCGGCGGCGTCCACGACATGGGATCCATCGTCGCCTCGATCCGCCATAAGGGTTTTTCCGTCGGCGAAGTCGTCGACCGCTGGATCGGACACCGGGGCAAGAAGATCTTCCTCTGCTTCACCTGGCTGACCCTGATCCTCGTCGTCGCCGTCTTTCTCGAGCTGTCGGCCCAGAGCTTCGCCGCCGACCCCGCCGTCGCCTTCTCGGCCACCCTCTACATCGCCATGGCCCTCATCTTCGGCGTCCTCATCTACCGCATGGGCGTCTCCCTCTGGGTGAGCACGGCTGTCATGGTGCCCATCGTGATCGGCGCCATCTTCTACGCCAACAGCGCCGAATGGATCCGGGAGATCTTTACACTCGACGTTAACGTCTGGCGGCTGATCCTGGTGGGCTACATCTTCGCCGCCTCGGTCCTTCCCGTCTGGCTTCTCCTCCAGCCCCGGGACTATCTGGCCTCCTACATGCTCTATTTTTCCGTTTTCATCGGCACCATCGGCATGCTCTTCGGCGGCCGCTACGAGGTGACGCTGCCGGCTTTCAAGGGTTTCACCACCGCTGACGGCGCCTTCATCTGGCCCATGCTCTTCGTCGTCGTCGCCTGCGGGGCCATCTCGGGTTTCCACTCCCTCGTCGGAAGCGGCACGACGGCCAAGCAGCTCCGCAAGGAGACCGACGCCCGCCCCATCGGCTACGGCGGCATGCTCCTCGAAGGCCTCGTGGCCGTCATCGCCATCGGCACGGTCATGATCTCCGGCTCCATCGCCAAGGGCGGCCCCACCGTGACCTATGCCCAGGGGCTGGGCCAGTTTGCCGGGCTCATCGGCATCAACCCCACGATCGGCACGTCCCTGGGGCTCCTGGCTCTCAACTCCTTCCTCCTCACTTCGCTGGACACGGCGACCCGTCTGTCGCGGTATCAGCTCCAGGAACTGACGGGGATGAGGCTCGACCGCTACACGGCGACGGCCGTCGGCGTCGCCCTGGCCATGGTCCTCCTGTTCTACAAGACCGGAAACAAGCCGGCCTGGGCGCTCATCTGGCCTGTCTTCGGCGCCTCGAATCAGCTCGTGGCGGCTTTGGCCCTGCTGGCCGTCGCCGTCTGGGTGACGAAGGGGCTCAAAAAGAATGCCACCTTCCTCATGCTGCCCATGTGGTTCATGCTCGTCACGACCGTGGCCGCCCTCTTCCTCCTCATCAAGGCCAACCTCAAAAACCCCCTCCTTTCGGGGATTTCCGTCATCCTCCTCGTTCTCGCCGTCCTCCTCGTGAAGGAGGCCCTCGATGCCCTGAAGCGGAAGGATCCGCTGCCGTCATCGACGGAATGACAGAGCTCCTTGCCCCTTTCGGCGGCGCCTCCGTTACAATGGAGGCGCCGCCGAACTCTAGGGGGTTTCGGCGAGACCGTCCCGGGAGGTCAGGCCATGAGTGAAACGTCTTCCATCCTGTGCCGCGTCGAGGAGGGGGTCGGTTACGTGACCCTCCACCGGCCGCAGGCGATGAACACCTTCAACACCGCCCTCGCCCTGGAGCTGGACGAGGCCCTTTCGGCCCTGGACGCCGACGAGGCCGTCCGCGTCGTCGTCATCGAGGCGTCGGGCAGGCACTTCTCGACGGGGATCGACCTCAAGGAGGTCCTGGGCAAGGAGCGTCATGAGATGAGGCCCTTCCTGGCCCTGATGGACCGTCACAATCACCGCTTGGCGGCGATGGGCAAGCCCGTCATCGCCTCCGTTCAGGGTTATGTCCTCGCCAACGGCGCCGGGCTCGCTCTGGCCTGTGATTTCATCGTCGCTTCCGACGACGCCGTGCTGGGCACGACGGCCGTCAACGTGGGGCTTATCTGCCTTGAGCCGGGTTACCAGCTCTCACGGTGGATCGGGCCGAAACGGGCCCTCCAGTATGTCCTCTCCGGCGATTTCCTCCCTGCCGCCAAGGCCGAGGAGATGGGCATCCTCTACCGCGTCGTCCCCAGGGAGGAACTGGCCCAGGCGACGGCCGAGCTCGCTGCGAGGCTGGCGGCCAAGAGCCCCCTTTCTCTGCGGACCGGCAAGAGGGGCATGCACCAGATCGAGACGATGGTCCTCGATCGGGCCATCGACGTGGCCGGGGAACACTTCGCCGCCCTGGCCGTGACGGAGGACGCCCGGGAGGGGCTCGAGGCCTTTCTCGCCAAGCGCCCCCCCGCCTGGAAAGGGCGCTGAGGCTTTCGGGCCGCAAGGGGAAAAAGAAAAAAAGGGGAGACCGGAGCAAACCGGTCTCCCCTTTTCCTTTTCTGGGACTAGCCCTTCCTGGGAGCGACGCTGTAACTCTTGCTGCCCCAGCTCTTGCCTTTGATGGCCGGACCTTCGATGAGTTCGACGTAGCGGTTGAAGCATTTGGGACAGTGAGCAGGGACGACATTGGGGGCCGCTTCGAACTCATGCTTACAACTGAGACACCGGAACTTGCGCATCTAGGTCACCTCCCTCCCCGGTCGATTCAAGGGATTTCGTCTACTCACGATTATAGCGAAGGGAGAGGGCCCCTTCCAGCCTCTAGAGGAAGAAGGCGGCCATCAGAGCCGCCAGAACCAGCCCGGGCAGCATGTTCGTCACCTTGATGGCCTTGATGTCGAGGATGACCAGGCCGAGGCCGAGGAGGATGAGGCCTCCGACGGCGCTCATCTCGTCGATGACGGACTGGGAGAGATAGGCCTGGGCGGCACCGGCGAAGAGGGTGATGCCTCCCTGGTAGACGAGGAGGGGCAGGGCCGCGAAGAGGACGCCCAAACCCAGCGAGGCGGCCAGGGCGAGGGAGGAGACGCCGTCGAGAAGGGACTTGGCGAAAAGAAGATTGGGAAAGCCTCCCAGCCCCTCTTCGATGGCGCCGAGAATGGCCATGGAGCCGGTGCAGAAGAGGAGCGAAGCCGTGATGAAGCCTTCGACGAAATGGTCGTTCCCCTGGCTGAAGCGGTTTTTGAGGCCTTCGCCGAATTTCTGGAGGAGGCCGTCGAGATCGATCATCTCCCCCGCCAGGGAGCCCAGGACAAGGCTGAAGATGAGGACGAGGAAGTTCCCCGTCTGCGAGGCCATGTGGACCCCGAGGAAGAGGGTGAAAAGGCCGATGGACTGGAAGATGGCCTTCATGAGCTTTTCGGGCAGCCGGGAGCGGATGAAAAGCCCCGCCGTGCTGCCGGCGACGACGGCTAGGGCGTTGACGAGGGTGCCCAGAGCGGGCAGGTGCGATAAGAAGTCCTCCATGGAGTGCCTCCTGACGTTTTTGTCTCAGCTTGCTGCCGTTTCCCGAAAAGGACAACGGCCGGGTTGTTTGGCATTTTCGGGATCTGTGCTATAATGCCTTCCTGTAAGAGATGGTCACGCCGCGGGGTGGAGCAGTTTGGCAGCTCGTCGGGCTCATAACCCGAAGGTCGCAGGTTCAAATCCTGCCCCCGCAACCAAGAACCCTAACGAGGCCCCGACCCTACGGTCGGGGCCTCGTCCTGTCCTGTCTAGACGGTGACGGAAAGGCCGAAACGGCGTCCGTAGGCGCCAAGGAGCTCCTTCGTGGCGTCGTCGAGTTCGATGCCTTCCTTGAGGGCGCAAAGACGGCTTTCCCGCTCCTTTTCGCCGTGGACGTAGATTCTCTCGGCTCCTTCGGCGAGGTCGCTGTGGCGGATCTCGTCGAGGATGGAGGCGATGTGGGCCTCGATCTCCTCCCGCTTTCCGAAAAGGTCGAGGCGGAAGGCGGCGAAGAAGTGAGTGATCCCGCTGGGCTCCCCCTTCTTCTCGAAGGTGTGGGCGCTGGCCGCTCCCAGGGAGAGGCCAGAGCAGAGGAGTTCCACCAGCAGGGCCAGCCCGTATCCCTTGTGGCCGCCCAGCGTCTCTCCCTCGCCGCCGAGGAAGAGCTGGCCGCCGAAGGGAATTCCCTTTTTGAAGTTGCTCACGGCCAGGTGGGCGTCGGTCGTGCCCCGGCCCTTTTCGTCGACGGCCCAGCCCAGGGGCATCTCCCTGTTGCGTCGGTCGCAGACTTCCAACTTGCCGTGGGCGACGGTGGTGGTGGCCATGTCGAGGAGAAAGGGGTTCTCGCCGGCGGGGATGGCCACGGCGATGGGGTTGGTTCCGAGAATGCTTCTCTTGCCGAAGGTGACGATGGAGCAGCAGCGGGTGTTGGTGAAGGCCATGCCGATCATGCCTTCGGCTGCGGCCTCTTCGGCCCAGAGGCCGGCCATGCCGTAGTGGTTGGAGTTGCGCACCGCCGCAAGGCCGGCTCCCACGGCTCGGGCCTTCTCGAGGCAGCGGTTCATGGCGAAGCGGGACACAGTGGGGCCCACGCCGCCGTGGCCGTCGATGGTGAGGGAGAGGGGCGTCTCGTGGACGATCTCGGGGTCGGCCTGGAGGTCGACGAAGCCCCCCTGGAGGTTGGACTCGTAGAAGGCCAGGCGGGCCACGCCGTGGGAGGCCACGCCCCGGGCGTCGGCTTCGACGAGAACGCGGGCCGTCTCCTCGGCCGCATCGGGCCGGTAGCCGAGGTGGATGAGGATATCTTTCGTCAGATCCTTCAGTGCGTCGTAGCTGATCATGTAACCATCTCCTTATCGGTCGATCGCCTCTTCGGGCGATGTCTATGCGGTGCTTTTTCGTGAAAGGGGGGTGCCCGAAGCGAGTTCTTCCGCCGGTAGGGGCTCCTTGGCGAGGATCGATGTGACGAGGAAAGCCGCCAGACAGAGGGGCCACTGAAGGTAGATGATGTGGGGCGTGACGCGGAAGGCGGGGAGGAAGGTCCAGAGGACCCAGACGACGAGGGAGGTGAGGATCGTCCAGAACCCGTTGGCCCTCCGGCAGAAGGCGGGGACGAAGAGGCGGGTCAGGATGAGAAGGGTGAAGGAGGCCGTGATGGCCAGGGCCGTCGTGACGGTGCGGAGGATGTTGGCTGCCGTCAGGGCCAGGAAGAAGGTTCCCAGGCTGACGATGAGGATGACGCCTCGGGAGTAGAGGATCTCCCTGCCCTCGAGGGCCTTTGCGGGCAGGACGGCCTTGACGATGTCTTCGAGGACCAAGGTGGCGCTTCCCAGCAGGAGGGCCACGGCCGTGGAGATGTCGGCCGCCCAGAGACCGGCCAGGAAGAGGCCGCCGACGAAGGGATTGATCTGTGTCGCCAGAGTGGGGAGGGCCATGGCCGCCTTCTCCAGTCCGGGGAACTGGGCGGCGGCGATGACGCCGAAGAGGGCGCAGAGGAAGCCGGCGGGCATGATGATGATGCCGCCCAGGATGAAGCCGAGGCGGGCCGTCTTCTCGTCTTTGGCGGCGAAGGCGATCTGGGAGATGGCCTGGACGGAGAAGCACTGGGTGAGCATGACGGCCATCCAGGCGGCGATCATGGCGATGCCGGCTCCGGAGACCCAGTCAAACCAGGGGCCGCCGGCGGGGAGGTTGGCCGTGATGGCCTCCCAGCCGCCGAAGCGGCCCGCCGAGGCGATGAGGGCCGCCACGATGCCGACGTAGATGACGATGACGTTGACGATGTTCGAGATGCCCCCGGCCCAGTAGCCTCCGATGAAGGCGATGCCCACGAAGAGGAGGGCCGTGGCAATCATGCCCGTCTGGAAGGTGAAGACCGTAGGCAGGATGGCCGTCAGGATGGCCCCGCCGGCGACGTACTGGAGCGACGTGATGACCATGAGAACCAGAAGCTGGGCGATGGCGCCGACGAAGCGCGCCTTCTTTCCGTAGAGACGCCCCATCATCTCGGGAATGGTGGTCACGCCGCTGCGGCGGAGGAAGGAGGCGGCGAAGACGCCGACGACGATGCCGCTGATGCCCCAGGCGGCGTTGTACCAGCCCGCCGAGAGGCCCCGGACATAGGCGTCCTGGGCGACGCCCACCGTCGAGACGCCGCCGATGGCCAGACCGGCGAGCATGGCGGCGACGACGACGGCCGGCAGCCTTCTTCCGGCGAGGAGGTACTCCAGGGCTTCTCCCTTGGCCTGTTGTCTCATCTTCGAAGCCGCCGCGGAAATGGCGGCCAGGATCAGGGCGTAGACGATCAGGATGACAAGTTGGACGTTCACGATCTCCGCTCTCCTTTCGGGTCTGTGCTCCACTCAGGCGGGACGAAACAGAAAGGCCGGGCCCTCGGGGCCCGGCCTGGTCGCTTCCGTCCACGCCGTCTCAGGCGCCGACCGAACCAGGCAGGCTCCCCATGACGCCGTAATAAAAAAATCGACCGCTGTCGCCTTGCATGGGGAGTCCTCCTTCCCGCTTCGGTCCTTTTGATGCAGCTTGCAAAGAACCTTACTCTTCCGGGAGACTTTCTGTCAAGTTGGGGTTGTTCCGTAAAGGGCGGTTCTTTCTTGACAGCTCCGCAAGAGTGGACGACGATGAGGTCCGTTGACGATCCCCGCGAGGAAATGAAGTAAGGATCGGTACCCGAAGGAGGTTCACCCAGGCATGATCGACAGGTCACGCATCGAAAGGGACATACGGACCCTGACCCAGTGGACGGCCACACCGGGCGAGGGGACGACGCGGCTCGCCTTCTCCGCCGAGGAGAAGGGGGCCCGGGCCTACCTGGCCGCCGAGATGGAGGCCCTGGGCCTTGTCGTCGCCACTGATGGGGCGGGCAACCTCTCGGGCCGGCTTGAAGGGACGGAAAGAGGGGCTCCGGCCGTTCTTTTCGGCTCCCACATCGACTCGGTCCGCAACGGCGGCGACTATGACGGCCCCGCCGGGATCGTCGCCGCCCTGGAGACGGTCCGCTCCTTCGTCGAAGAGGGACGTCGTTTCCGGCACCCCCTGGAAATCGTCGTCCTCACCGAAGAGGAAGGCGGTCGATGGGGGGCCGGTCTCCAGGGGAGCCGGGCCATGGTCCGGGGCCTCTCCGACGAAGAGCTCGCTCTCGTCGACGGTGAGGGCCTCTCCAAGGCCGAAGTCTTTCGCTCCTTCGGCCTCGATCCGGCCCGGATCGGCGAGGCCCTGCGGAAGCCCGGAACGGTCAGGGCCTTTCTGGAACTTCACATCGAGCAGGGGCCTCTGCTCGAGGCGGAGGGGGTAGCGGTGGGCCTGGTGACGGCCATCGTCGGCATCCGCGAGTTCGTCGTCACCCTCCGGGGCCGGGCCGATCACGCCGGCACGACGCCTCTTGCCCTGAGGCAGGATGCCCTGCGCGGTGCGGCGCGGATGGTCGAGGCCGTCCATGACGCGGCCTGCTCCCGGGGCGAGACGGCCGTGGCCACCGTGGGATCCCTCACTGTCCGTCCCGGGGCCTACAACGTCGTCCCTGCGGAAGTGACCTTCACCGTCGACATGCGCGATGCCTCGACGGCCGTCCTCGATGAGGTCGAGGCGGCCGTCAGGGCGTCTCTCGCAAGGGTCTGTGACGACCTGTCGCTTCAGGGAGAATGGAAGGAGCTGATGCGCGTCGCTCCCGTGGCCGCCGATGAGACCGTCGTCGGTGCCCTCAGGGAGGCCGCAGGGAAGCTGGGTCTTCCCACTCTCTCCATGACGAGCGGCGCCGGCCATGACGCCATGATCATGGCCGGTCTGGCGCCGATGGGGATGGTCTTTGCCCCCAGCCGCGGCGGCAAGAGCCACAGTCCCGAAGAGTTCACCGCCGTCGACGATCTGGTCTCGGCTGTCGCCGTCTACGCCGAGGCGGTGGCCCTCCTTGCCCAGGAGGTCTCCTGAACGAAAAAAGGATACGGCTTTAGCCTCTGCCGGTTGACAGAAAGCCGCAGTAGCGGTTAGGATACGTCACAATTTCCGTATTGGATTCACAGTGAAGCGAAAGGGGGAGGAACGGGTGAATAGAGAGAACCGCGCCTCCTTTGTGCTGCGACTTACCGACCTCGGGCCCTCTCCCGAGGTTGCCTGAAGGCGTGCGGTGACGCGCCTTTACGCGTCCAAGGGCCGGGCTCCCGTCGTGGAGTCCGGTTTTTTTATTTCTCGCGGTGAGAGTTGAGGAGGTGGAGGAGCCCAGCCCGAGGAGAGATTCAGCCTTGTCGAGACAAGGATCAGAAAAACGAGGAGACCAGAAAACGAGGTGACTTGCTCATGAGAAAGAGAACGCTCGCAGAGGCCCTGATCGCGTCCCACAGCCAGGATGCCGTCGACGTCGGGGCCATCTGCTCGGTGAAGGTCGATTTCGCCTTCGCCAACGACATCACGGCCGCTCCGGCCATCAACGCCTTCCGTGAGATGGGAGCCGACAAGGTCTTCGACAGGAACCGCTGCGCCATCCTGCCCGATCACTTCACGCCCAACAAGGACATTGCCGCCGCCGAGCAGGCCAAGGTGGCCCGTCTTTTCGCCCGCGAGCAGGAGATGCTCTATTGGGAGGTCGGGCGCGTCGGCGTCGAACATGCCTTTTTACCCGAAAAGGGCTATATCCTCCCCGGCGAGCTCGTCTTCGGCGCCGACAGCCACACCTGCACCGGCGGTGCACTGGGGGCCTTCTCGACGGGCGTGGGGTCGACGGACCTCGCCGCCGTCTGGGCCCTGGGCGAGTCGTGGCTCCTCGTTCCCCCTACGGTGCGGGTCCTCTTTTCCGGCCGCCGGAGCCCCTGGATCACCGGCAAGGATCTCGTTCTGGCCCTGCTGGGCCGTCTGGGCACCCAGGGAGCCCGTTACAAGGCCTTCCAGTTCGAGGGGGAGGCCCTGGCCGACCTGCCCATGGACGACCGTTTCACCATCTCCAACATGGCCGTCGAGGGCGGGGCCAAGGCCGGTCTCTTCGTCCCCGACGAGGCGACTCTTGCCTACGCGAAGGCCCGGGCGACGCGCCCCTTCAACCCCCTCTATCCCGACAACGGGGCCTCTTACGACAAGACCGTCGAGATCGACGTCGCCTCCCTGGAGCCTCAGGTGGCCTTCCCCCATTCGCCGGCCAATGTCAGACCTGTCAGCGCCGCGTCTGATGTTGCCGTCGATCAGGTTTTCATCGGTTCCTGCACCAACGGCAGGCTGAGGGACATGGCCCTGGCCGCCAGGATCCTCGAAGGGCGTCAGGTCAAGGATGGCGTCCGCTGCATCGTCATTCCCGCCTCCTACGAAGTCTGGACGGAGTCGCTCAAGCGGGGCTATCTGACCACCTTCGCCGAGGCGGGAGCCGTCGTGTCGGCCCCCACCTGCGGCCCCTGCCTGGGCGGACACATGGGCATCCTGGCCGAGGGCGAGCGCTGCCTGGCCACGAGCAACCGCAACTTCGTGGGGCGCATGGGCCATCCCGGGAGCGAACTCTACCTGGCCGGTCCTCTCGTGGCCGCTGCGACGGCCGTGACCGGCGTCATCACCGACCCGAGAGAGATCCTGAGCGAATCGGAGCTGAAGGAGGTCGAAGACGATGCGTTTTGAGGGTAAGGCCTGGCGCTTCGGCGACGATGTGGACACGGACGTCATCATCCCGGCCCGCTATCTCGTCACCGGCGACGCCGCCGAACTGGGCCGGCACTGCATGGAGGACGCCGATCCCGATTTCGTGAAGAAGATCGCTCCCGGCGACATCATCGTCGGCGGCGAGAACTTCGGCTGCGGTTCAAGCCGCGAGCACGCCCCTCTGGCCATCAAGGGTTCCGGCATCGCCTGTGTCATCGCCGCCTCTTTCGCCCGGATCTTCTTCCGGAACGCCATCAACGTGGGGCTCCCCATCGTCGCCTCGCCCGAGGCGGCTGCTTCCATCGAGGCCGGTGACGTCATCGCCGTCGACCCCGAGGCGGGAACGGTGACGAACCGGACCAAGGGGCTTACCTTTCCCGTCGCTCCCTTTCCCCCCTACCTGCAGGAGCTCGTCGCCACGGGCGGGCTCGTCCCCTTCGTGAAGAGCCGCCTGGAACAGGAGAAAGGAAAGGAGTGCCAGCGATGAGCCGTTCCTACCGCATTGCCCAGATGGCCGGTGACGGCATCGGTCCTGAAGTCGTCGCCGAGGCCCGCAAGGTCGTCGAGGCCGTCGCCGCGAAGAAGGGTTTTAACCTCTCCTGGGGCGACTATCCCTTCGGCGCCGAGCACTATCTGAAGACGGGCGAGGTCCTGCCCGAATCGGTTCTCTCCGAGCTCACGTCCTGCCAGGCCCTTCTGCTGGGAGCCATCGGCGATCCCCGCGTCAAGCCGGGCATCCTGGAGCGGGGCATCCTGCTCAAGCTCCGCTTCTTCTTCGACATGTACGTCAACCTCCGTCCCGCCAAGGCCTTTCCCCGCGTTCCTCTTCCCGTCCCTCTGACCGAGGGGAAGGCCATGGACCTCCTTGTCGTCCGCGAGAACACCGAGGATTTCTACATCGGCCTCGGCGGCGACGGCGACGCTCCCATCGACCTCCGTCTCGAGCGGGGCCTCTACACGATGGAAGGCGAGATGAAGGTGCGCTTCTCGACGGCCCAGAGGTCGGCCTTCCAGGTTGGCCTGGCCACGGAAGGCGCCGTCAGACGCATCACCGCCGACGCCTGCCAGAGGGCCGAGGCGCGGGGTGAAAAGCGCATCACCCTGGCGACGAAGGCCAACGCCATGCCCCAGCTCTACGGCTTCTGGGAGGAGATCGCCCGGGACGAGACGGCGCAGCGGGGTCTCGCCTTCGAGACGGTCAATGTCGACGCCCTCTGCTACCATCTGGTGCGGACGCCCTGGAAGTGGAACGTCGTCCTCTGTCCCAACATGTTCGGCGATATCGTCAGCGACCTTCTCGCCGCCCTGAGCGGCGGTCTCGGCGTCGCCGCAGGCGCCAACATCGGCGATAGCCTGGGAATGTTCGAACCCGTCCACGGGTCGGCACCGGACATTGCCGGCCAGAATCGAGCCAACCCCGTGGCGGCCATCCTCTCGGCGGCTCTCATGCTCGACTGTCTCGGCGAGGCCGAGGCGGCACGGGCCGTCGAGAAGGCCGTAGGGACCTTCCTTGAGACGGCAGGGCCTGACGAGCTTCCCGAGGAAATGGGCGGACGAGGGACGACGACGGCCATCGGTGATGCCGTGGCCTCCCGCGTCTAGGTGGGGCCCCTTTTTTGTCAGCTTTCCTCGTCCTGTGCCATAATGACCAGACCATGATCTCTGTGGAAGGAGTGGTGTCTTTGAGCCATTACGTCATCAGCGTTCCCGACATGTCCTGTCACCATTGCGTCGCACGGATCACGAAAGTCCTTGAGGAAAAGGAAGTGGCTGCCTTCAAGGTCCTCCTCGAGTCGAAGACGGTCGAGGTGGAGACGGACGACGTCGCGGGACTTCTGGCGGCCCTCGACGACGCCGGTTATCCCGGGACGGTCCAGTAGGGACCGGCCGGACCCTTTCTGCCTGGCTGATGCCAGGGCAGGCGACGCTGCAGAAAGAGGCCCCCTCGCGAGGGGGCCTCTTTTTTCGGCGAGGCAGGCGGTCTAGCCCAGGGCGACGTCGAGGATCATCATCATCGTGAATCCGACCATGACGCCCAGCGTGGCCAGGTCGCTGTTGCCCTTCTGCTGCGATTCGGGGATGACCTCCTCGACGACGACGTAGATCATGGCCCCGGCGGCGAAAGCGAGGGCAAAGGGGAGAATGGGGCGGGAGAGGGTGACCAGGGCCGCGCCGACGACGGCCGAAAGGGGTTCGACGAGGCCAGAAAACTGGCCGTACCAGAAACTCTTCGCCGGCGAAAGCCCCTCCCGCCTCAGCGGCATGGAGACAGCCATCCCTTCGGGGAAATTCTGAATGCCGATACCGAGGGCCAGGGCCACGGCTCCGGCCAGAGAGGCTGAGGGGATGCCCGAGGCCACGGCGCCGAAGGCGACGCCGACGGCCATCCCCTCAGGAATGTTGTGGAGAGTGATGGCCATGACGAGTAGCGTTGACCGGCGCCAGTTCGTGGCAGGTCCCTCCGCTTCGGAGCGGGGGAGGCCGATGTGGACGTGGGGGACGACGAAGTCGAGAAGGCGCAGGGCCGCTCCACCGGCGAGGAAGCCGACGGCGGCGGGCAGCCAGACGACGAAGCCCAGCTCCTCGGACATGTCGATGGCCGGCGAGAGGAGAGACCAGTAGCTGGCGGCGATCATGACGCCGGCGGCAAAGCCGAGCATGACGTCGAGCATCTTCTGACTGGGATTGCGTCTCAAAAAGACGAAAGCGGCTCCGAGAGCGGTCATGCCCCAGGTGAAAAGGGTGCCCAAAAGGGCCTGCATGATCGGGTGAAGCTGAGCGAAATGGTCCATGGGCGCGGCTCCTTTCTGTTCTTCTGCCTCTTCCGACACGTAGGCGAGACACTCCAGCAGATTATAAACGTTTTCCCTTGTCGCCGTCATCCCTGTCGTCTACCGCCTTGCTGTGTTATGATTTTAGGATGGAAGAATTTATTAATTTGATGCCGAGGAGGTTGAGCATGATCCGTTTTCCAAGACACGAAGGCGGTGACGTTTCCGTTGTCATCTGCGGAGCGGCGGGGCAGGGCATCCAGACGGTGGAAGATCTTCTCGTCCAGGTTCTGCGCGTCGAGGGCTATCACGTCTTCGGAAGCCGCGAATACATGTCCCGCGTCCGCGGAGGGAACAACTCCACAGAGATCCGCGTCTCCTCCCGACCGGTCCGAGCCCTCGTCGACCGCATCGACCTGTTGATTCCCCTCAACGGAGGAGTCCGGGCCAACATCATCGAGCGTATCGACGAGGGAACGATCATCATCGGCGATGGCGAGGAGCTGGGCACAGAGTTTGCCGGCTACGAGGATCAGTTTCTCAATGCCCCGGTCCTTGAGGAGGCCCGTCAGGTCGGTGGCAAGGTCTATGCCAGCGTCATCGCCGCTGGCATTCTGGCCGGCCTTTTCGACGTCTCCACAGGCCCCGTCGAGAGCTATTTCGAGAAGCGTTTCGGCGCCAAGGGCGACAAGATCGTCGCCCAGAATAGGGAGGCCCTCGACCGTGGCCTGACCATGGCCCGGAGGCTTCTCGAGAAGGGTCGTTTCTCCCTGGCCGTCAGGCCCAACCCGCAAGAAAGCCGCATCGCCGTCAACGGCACCGATGCCGTCGGCCTCGGTGCCCTCGCCGGCGGCTGCAACCTGGTGACGGCCTATCCCATGTCGCCCGCCTCCGGCGTCCTTTCCTTCATGGCTCAGAAGGCGCGGGACTTCGGCGTCGTCGTCGAGCAGGTCGAAGACGAGATCGCGGCCATCAACTGGGCCGTCGGTGGCGCCTACGCAGGGGCCCGTCCTCTGGTGACCACCTCGGGCGGCGGCTTCGCCCTCATGACGGAAGGTCTCAGTCTGGCCGCCGTCATGGAGGCGCCCGTCGTCGTCCACCTGGCCCAGCGCCCCGGTCCGGCGACGGGCATGGCGACGCGGACCGAGCAGGCGGACCTGGAGCTCGCTCTCTACGGAGGGCATGGCGAGTTTCCCCGGGTGATCTTTGCCCCGGGCAGTCTCGGCGAGGCCTTCGATCTGACGCGGCGGGCCTTCGATCTGGCCTCCCGCTTCCAGTCACCGGCCATCGTCCTCACCGATCAGTATTTCGTCAACTCCTTCTACGACCTCCCTCCCTTCGACGTTGGCAGGGAGCTCCCCAAGAGCTATCTCGTCGAGGCGGGCCCCGACTACCGCCGCTACGCCGAGAGCCCCGACGGGATCTCTCCCATGGCCGTTCCCGGCCACGGAGAAGGACTGGTCGGCGCCGACAGCCACGAACATGACGAGGTGGGCCACGTCTACGAGGACTTCCACCTGCGCAAGAGGATGAACGACAAGCGCCTCCGCAAGGCAGAGGCCATCTTCGCCGAAACGCTGGCCCCGACCCTGATCGGCCCTGACGATTACCGTGACCTCGTCATCTGTTGGGGATCGACCCGCCACATCGTTGAGGAGGCCCTGGACGAACTGGACCGTCCCGGACTGGCCATGCTCCATTTCGCCCAGGTCTGGCCCCTCCATGGCGACACGGCGGGACTCCTCGGGAGGGCGGAAAGGGTCGTTGCCGTCGAAGGCAATGCCACTGCCCAGTTGGCCCGCCTCATCCGCCGTGAGACGGGCATCGAGATCAAGGAGAAACTCCTCAACTATTCGGGACTGCAGTTTTCCGTCGAAAAGGTCCGAGAGGGCCTGCGGGATCTCTTGAGTTAGGAGGGAGGAACGACCATGGCCAACCGCTTTGACCTGGAAAACATCGACATCGCCTGGTGTCCCGGCTGCGGCGACTTTCCCATCCTGGAGTCGCTCAAGAAGGCCCTGACAGAGCTGGACCTGATGCCCAGAGACGTCGTCTTCGTCTCCGGCATCGGCCAGGCCGCCAAGCTGCCCCATTACATCAAGGGCCATTTCTTCAACGGCCTCCACGGACGGGCCCTTTCGAACGCGACGGCCATCAAGGCCGCCAACCCGTCCCTCAAGGTGATCGCCATCGGCGGCGACGGCGACATGTATGGCGAAGGGGGTAACCACTTCCTCCACACGATCCGGAGGAATCCGGACATCGCCAACTTCGTCCACAACAACATGGTCTACGGCCTGACCAAGGGACAGGCCTCGCCGACGAGTCAGGTCGGCTTCAAGACGCCCGTTCAGGTCGACGGCGTCTTCTCGACACCCGTCAACCCCGTGGCCCTCGCCCTGGCTCAGGGGGCCGCCTTCGTCGGCCGGGCCTTCGCCGGCGACATCGAACAGACGAAGGAAATCATGAAGAAGGCCATCGCCTTCAAGGGCTATGCTCTCGTCGACATCCTCCAGCCCTGCGTCTCCTTCAACAAGGTCAACACCTACGCCTGGTTCAAGGAGAGGATCTACTACCTCGACGAAAGCCATGACCGCTCCGACCGGATGAAGGCTCTCGAGCGGGCCCTCGAGCCGGACCGGTTCGCTCTGGGCGTTCTCTACAGCCAGGAGCGGCCCTCCTTCGAGAGCTCCCTGGCGCCTTACCGGAACGACGACCGTCCCCTCTACGCCCGGTCGCCCGATCTGGAAAAGCTGGATGGCCTGATCCGGTCCCTTTAGAGACGGAAACCTTTTGCCTATCCTGTGAGGAGGAAAAACCATGTCTGAAAACAAACCGATCGAAGTGGGCTCTTTCGCTCCCGATTTCACGCTGAAGAACCAGAAGGGCGAGGAGCTTTCTCTCGACTCCTTCAAAGGGAAGAACGTCATCCTCTCCTTTCACCCCCTGGCCTGGACGTCGGTCTGCCGGGACCAAATGCTCGATCTCGACAGGCATTTTGAGCTTTTCGCGAAGATGAACACCGTTCCTCTGGGGCTCAGCGTCGACTCCGTTCCCTCCAAGACGGCCTGGGCCGAGTCGATCGGGCTGAAGAATCTTCCCATCCTGGCCGATTTCTGGCCTCACGGTGCCGTTGCGAAGTCTCTGGGGATCTTCCGAGAGAAGCACGGTTTCTCTGAGCGGGCCAACGTCATCGTCAACGGCGACGGCGCGGTCATTTTCGTCAAGGTCTACCCCATCAAGCAGCTTCCCGACATCGACGAGATCGTCGCCTTTGTCAGGGAGTATCACGAGACGGCCGTCGACGGGAACGTTGACGTGCAGCACTGCGTGAAAGCGGAAAAGGGTCCGGTCTGCGTCGACGACGGCCGGAACAAGGGAATCAACGCCACCGGCGAATAGGGGGGCGTCCTCCACGAAAGAAGGTGACAGCCATGAAAAGCAGGACGGCGGCGGCCCTCGCAGCGGCGCTCCTCATCGCGACCTCGGCCTGGGCCCATCCGCCCCGGGAGATTCGCCTCGCCTACGACGGTCAGGATCAGCTCACCCTTTCCGTCTTTCACGGCGTCGAAGATGGAACGAAGCACTTCATCGAAAAGATCGAAGTCCGCGTAGGGACTGACGTTGTGGCTGAACGGAGCTTCTCCTCCCAGACGGGCCCGGAGGGGATGGAAGCTGCCTTTTCCGTGGGGCGCCTGGCCTCGGGGACGACGGTGAAGGTCAAGGCCCAGTGCAATATCTTCGGCTCTCTTGAGGCGACCTATCAGGTTCCGTGACGGCCTGTCCTTCGAGCCCAACAAGGAGGCGGCCCCCTTTGAAGGGGGCCGCCTCCTTGTTGGGGCCATTCTTCAGGGCCACTCCCGATAGAGGAGCCTTCTCCAGCCGAAACTCGACAGGGCCTCCGCCGAAGGGTGCTGTCCCTTGGCCATGGCGCCGAAATCCTTGGCCAGGCTGTCGTAACGTCCTCGCAGGACCTCGTCACCTTCCGCCTGGGCGAGGAGGAGGGTCATCTCCTGGAGGCGATGGTAGACGGAAGGGACGATGATGAAGCTTGGCCCGTCCGGTGTGAGCCCGATGGTGTAGACGAAGGAGAGGGTTCGTCCTTCACGGGCCGGCTTGTTTTCGTCGTAGGGCGGGAGGATGGCCGAGACGTAGAGGGCCGATCCCGGCGGGAGGTCCAGGTTGATCGACAGGGAATCCCAAAGCGTAGCCCCTGTGGGGCTCTCGGCGACCCAGAGCCTGGGTCGCCGCGTGAGGTGGGCGATCCAGAGGTCGATGCCTCGTTTCCCGTCGGCTTCGGCGAATGAAAGCTGCCAGAGCAGGTCGGCCCTCCAGTCGCTGTCGACGTAGGGGCGGCTGCGGTTTTCCCGGACCAGACGGTGTCCTTTCAGGGAGGGCAGTTCGTCCGTCCCTGAGGGGCTTCGGAGGTAGGCCGACCGGATCAGGCCGTCCCGTTCGTCAAGAAGCACCGTCAGGGGGAGGCCTGGCACGGAAAGGGTCCGGATGTAGGGAGCCGCCTGTGCAGTCGTGGCGGTCAGGACGAAAAGGAGCAAAAGAAAAGCGGCAAGGGGAAGCCCCTTCCGAGGCGGACGAGTTCGTGCCATCGCGGCGACCTCCCTTCTGACGGATCAGGACGGCAAACCCCCGCCATCATAGGCTTCGACGATGGCGGGGGTCAAGGCCAAGCCGACGGGATCTCTCCCGTCAGTGTGACATGAAGAGTTTGCGGGCCATGAAAAGCAGTTGCAGGTAGGGATCGTTGACGTCGTTATGGGCCGGAGAGTGGATGAAGTGGTGCCGTGCCAGATCCATCACCGTCTCCCGTCGCGTGACGATGTCGAGGAACCGCTCAGCCAGGAAGAGGGGGGACTTATCCTCCATGAGGGCCTGAAATCCCAGGATCTGTCCCGGCCTGATTCCCGTCTTTTCATCCGGTGCCGTCGCGACGGTGAGTTTCCACAGGCCCTCCCGGTTGGCGGCCATGTAGGGTTCTCGGGTGTTGTAGGGAAGGGCGAGGCTCGTTACGGCAAGGTCCATCGCCGTGGCTGCCTCCTCCGTCCAGCCCACGCTCGCCCAGTGGAGTCCCAGGGTCTCGCTGACGCCCCAGGGCGTGGCCGGAGCGGCCGTCATGGGCATTCCCAGAATCCTGCTGACGGCTACGAGGGCCTGTCTCATAGCGAGGGTGCCGATGAGGGGGAGTACCCGCCGGCCCGTGGGGCCGTCAATGATTTCGGCGGCGTCGCCGACGGCGAAGACGTCGGGATGGGACGTCCTCATCGTCTCGTCGACGATGATGCCCCGATCGACGGAGAGTCCGGCCTGGCGGGCCAGCTCGGCGTTGGGCCGGACGCCGGTGGCGAAGATGACGCCGTGGGCCTCGATGGCCGTGCCGTCATCGAGGGTCACGCCCGTCGAAGTCACCTCGGCGAGGGCGATGCCCTTCCCGACGGTGACGCCGCGGGAGACGAGGCGGTCTTCCAGTCGGGCGGCCAGGGGTGCATCAAGGGCGGAGGTGACATGAGGAAGGGCCTCGAGAAGCGTCACCGTCAGGCCCCGATGGACGAGGGCCTCGACGATTTCGAGTCCGATCGCTCCAGAGCCGACGACGACGGCCTTTTGAGCCTTGGCGGCGAAATCGTCGAGGGCTCTGGCGTCGTGGGCTCCCCTGAGGCTGTAGACATTCGAGGCCAGGCTGCTTCGCGGCACCAGCTCCTTGCCGTACCAGACCCAGGTCCCGTCGACGCCGCCGTCACTGTCATCGAGGACACCGGGAACGGGCGGGATCCAGGGTACGGCGCCGGGGGCGAGGATCGCCTTCTCGAAGGTCACTTCGACAGAGCCCTCCCTGCCGGTGACGACGGCACGGTGCCCCTCGACGTCGAGAGAGGTCACCTCGCCGATGAGGACGTCCTTCATCGTGTCCGGCGGCAGCTTCTCCGGCCTGCTGAGGTCGACGACGACCTTTTCGGGCCCTTCGGGGATCAGCTCTCGCCCCACTGCGTAGGGGAGGCTGCAGATGATCGTCGGCTCCTCGTTGACGACGAGGACGGCGTCGTCGATGCCCATGTTGCGGAGCATCATGTAGGAGATGCGGCCTCCGGGCCCTCCGCCGACGATGAGGATCTTCCGCTTCAGGGATTTCGGGTTCGCCATCGAAGATCACGTCCTTTTTCTGAAGATGGTCCAGTCACCGAGAGGGTGCTGTTTTGATTATATACCTTGGGAGGGTATTTATCAAACCCATTCGGAGCTGTAATCAGCCAGATGGTGGGTGGCATTGAGGGTGACGAGGGTGAATTGCCGCTGCCCGTCGAAGGTGAGCACCGAATAGGACGCCGTGTCAAAATGAAGACGCCAGAAATAGGGTTCAGCGATGGAGAGGCAGGCGGCAAGAAGGGGCTTGAGGACGGTTCGGTGTGTCACGACGGCGAAAGTCTCACCCCGATGACGGCTGATGAGATGCTGGAGATTGGAGAAGGCGCGGCTCTGCACCTGATCGAGGGTCTCCGCTTTGGGGAGGTGGAGTCGTTCTGGGTTTTTCAGCCAAAGCTCCCATTCTTCCGGGTAGTCCTGGGAAACTTCGTCTTTGTGGCGGCCCTCCCAGGGGCCGAGGGCCATGTTGGTGAAGCCTTGGACGGTTCGCACCGGCTGCTGCAGGACATCACTGATGGCTGCAGCCGTGGCGGTTGCCCTCTCCAAGGGGCTGGAGAAGATCTGGGTGAGGTTGAAGGATTTCAGGGCCAGTGCCAGGTCTCTGGCCTGCCTCTGTCCCCTTTCCGTGAGAGGGAAGTCCTTTCTTCCACGGAAAAGGGCTTTTTCATTGCCTTCGCTCTCGCCGTGACGAACGAGAATGACGGTGGTTTTTTCGTTTTTCTCTCGCAATGCCGATCCCTCCGAGCAACTGGCGATGAATTGAAATTGTGTCTTCATTATAGACGAAGGTCATGGTCAATAATCTTTGACCTGTCTTGACAATGGCTCGTGCCGTTGATAAGGTACTGGAAGCTCGATCAGAGGTTTGGCACTCGACGTCTCCGAGTGCTACTAAGGAGGGAGGTGTTCCCGTGCTGACGGAAAGGCAGTTGGAAGTGGTTCTTTCCGTGGTCTATGACTACATCACGACCGGTGAACCCGTCGGTTCGCGGACCGTCTCCCGCCGTTACCTGACGGGCAAGAGCGCGGCGACGATCCGCAACGAGATGTCCGAACTGAGTGAAATGGGCTACCTGAACCAGCCCCACACTTCAGCCGGTCGGGTCCCGACGGCCAAGGCCTACAGGCTTTACGTCGACTCCATTCTGCAGAGGCGTCGTGAGCCCCTGCAGGCTCTCGATCCTCTTCCGAAGGAGCTCAAGTCTCGCCGCGATGACGCCGAAGCGGCCCTGTCGATGATCTCCCAGCTTCTTGCCCGGCTGACGCACAGCATCGGACTCGCCGGAGTGGAGGTGATGGAGGAGGTCCTCGTTCAGCGCATCGACTTTCTCCCCGTCGACAGCCGCCACGCCCTGGTCTTGACCGTTCTCAAGGGGGGGCTCGTCCACCACCGCATGATCGAGTTTCCTCTGGAGATCCGTCCGGCCGATCTGGAGGAGCTGTCGTCCCGCATCAACCTTCTTGCCTCGGGACGGGCCTGGAACGAGGTGCGCCAGAGCCTGAGCGAGTACCTGGCCGGGACCCTCGATCACCTCTCGCGGAGCTGCTTTTCGGCCCTTGAGGCCATCGACGAGCTCCTGTCCGGCCGGTCCATGAGAATTTTTGCCGGCGGGGCCCATCATATTCTGGGGTTGCCCGATTTTCAGGATATCGGCAAGCTGCAGGCCCTGATGGCCCTGCTCGAAGAGGAGTCCTCCCTGGAAAAGCTCGTCAGGAGCGTGCCCCAGAGCGAGGGGCTTTCCGTCGTCATCGGCGAGGAAAACCCGCTTGAGGAGCTTCAGAACTGCTCCATCGTCCTCAGTTCCGGTCAGTCCGCCGGCCGGCGGCTCGTCCTCGGGCTGATCGGCCCTCAGCGCATGGATTATGAGGGGGCCATCGTCCTGCTCGAAGGCCTGCTGCCCCATCTGACCGCAGGAGACGACGGCGATCGTCAATAACTAAGGAGTGTGACCGTCAGTGACGAAAAAGCAGCCCCGGTCGTCCTCGCCCGAGGAGGATCAGAAGCGGAAAGAACCCCTTCCTGAGGAGTGTTCCGTCCCTCAGGATCAGGAGAACACGGAACAGGTCGATCGCGTGGCCGAGCTTGAGGCCCTCGTCGCCGCCCTCCGCGACGAGGCGGGCCGTGCCAAGGCAGATCTCTACAACTATCGCCAGCGCGTGGAGCGCGACAAGGGACGTCTCCGACAGAGTCTTCTCGAGGAGTTCGTCCTCCGCCTTCTGCCCATTATGGACAATCTCGAACGCGCTCTGGCCGCCGGGGATCAGGGGACGGTCAAGGACCTCCGCGATGGGGTGGCCATGGTGCAGCGTCAGTTTCTGCAGACCCTGACCGATTTCGGCGTCGAGCCCATCGGGACGGCCGATTCCATCTTCGATCCTGCCGTTCATGAGGCCGTCGCCCTCTGCGAAGTCGACGACAGCCGGGACGGTCAGGTGATCTGCGAGATCCTTAAAGGTTACTGTCTGGAAGGCCGGGTCATCAGGCCCGCCCAGGTGCAGGTCGGCCGGAAGGCCGACTGATAGGCTCACGACACATTCTTAAAGAGGTGACTGACATGGCAAAGGTTATCGGAATCGACCTGGGCACGACGAACAGCGTCGTCGCCGTCAAAGAGGGAGACAACATCACCATCATCGCCAACGCCGAAGGGAGCCGTCTGACCCCCTCCGTCGTGGCTTTCACGAAAGAGGGAGAGCGTCTCGTCGGTCAGCTGGCCAAGCGTCAGGCCATCGTCAACCCCGACCGGACGATTCTGTCCATCAAGCGCAAGATGGGTACCGATCATCAGGTGGTCATCGACGGCAAGGCCTACACGCCCCAGGAGATATCGGCCATGATCCTTCAGAAGATGAAAAAGGACGCCGAGGACTATTTGGGCGAGACGGTGACGAAGGCCATCGTGACCGTCCCGGCCTACTTCACCGATGCCCAGCGCCAGGCCACGAAGGACGCCGGCAAGATCGCCGGCCTTGAAGTGCTGCGTATCATCAACGAGCCCACCGCTGCCTGCCTTGCCTACGGTGCCAACAAGGAGGGCGAGAACAAGATCCTCGTCTTCGACCTCGGCGGCGGTACCTTTGACGTCTCCATCCTCGACGTCGGCGAAGGGGTCTTCGAGGTCCTCGCCACGAGCGGTGACAACCTGCTCGGTGGCGACGATTGGGATGAGCGGATCGTCAAGTGGCTCGTCGATGAGTTCCGCAAGAGCGAGGGAATCGACCTGAGCAAGGACCGCATGGCCCTTCAGCGCCTCCGCGAGGCGGCGGAGAAGGCCAAGGTGGAGCTTTCCTCCATGGCCGAGACGACCATTTCCCTGCCCTTCATTACGGCCAATCAGAGCGGTCCCAAGCATCTGGAGATGACCCTCACCCGGGCCCGCTTCGAGGAGATGACGACAGACCTCATCGAGCGCGTCGCCGTTCCCTGCCGCAGGGCCCTGGAGGATTCGGGCCTTTCGGCGAAGGAGATCGACAAGATCCTTCTCGTCGGCGGATCGACGCGGATGCCCATGGTGCAGCGCAAGGTGAAGGAGATCTTCGGCAAGGAGCCGACGAAGGGTATCAACCCCGACGAGTGTGTCGCCGCCGGAGCGGCCATCCAGGGCGCGATCATGACGGGCGAGCACAAGGACATCGTCCTCGTCGACGTGACGCCCCTTTCGCTGGGCCTGGAGACGATGGGCGGCGTCTTCACGAAGATCATCGAGCGCAACACGGCCATTCCGACGACGAAGAGCCAGATTTTCACCACCGCCGCCGACAATCAGCCCCAGGTCGAGATCGTCGTCCTCCAGGGCGAGCGGGCCATGGCAGCCGACAACGTGAAGCTTGGATCGTTCATCCTCGACGGCATTCCCCCTGCACCGAGGGGCATCCCCAAGATCGAGGTTTCCTTCAACATCGACGTCAACGGCATCCTCAACGTGACGGCCAGGGACATGGCCACCAACAAGGAGCAGCACATCACCATCGAGTCCTCCCGGCTTTCCGAGGAGGAGATCGAGAGGATGAAGCAGGACGCCGAGATCAATGAAGAGGCTGACCGCAAAAAGAAGGAGCTCATCGAGGCCCGCAACGAGGTCGAGAGCCTGAGCTATAACGCCGAAAAGCTCCTGAAGGATCTGGGAGACAAGGCGACGGCCGAAGAGAAGATCCGCATTGAGGGTGAAATCGCCGAGGCCCGCAAGGCTCAGGAAGGCGAGGACGTCACGGCTATCCGCGGTGCTGCTGAGAAGCTCACCAAGTCCCTTCAGGAGCTTTCGACGCGGCTCTACTCCCAGCAGGAGCAGGCCGAAGGTCAGCCCGAGGCTCAGGCCGGACCTGCCGACGGGGATACGGTGGACGCCGAGTTCAAAGACTCCAGCCAGGCCTAGAGGTGATCTGAGTGGCCTCCGGAGGACGTCGCGACTATTACGAGATTCTCGGCGTGCCCAAGGACGCCTCCGTCGAGGATATCAAGAAGGCCTACCGCCGCCTGGTCCGTAAGCACCATCCCGATGCGAACCCCGGCAACAAGGAGGCGGAACAGAAGTTCAAGGAAGTTGCCGAGGCCTATGAGGTTCTGAGCGACTCTCAGAAGCGGGCCCAGTATGACCAGTTCGGGACCGTCGGCGACATGGCCGGCGGAGGAGCGGGGGGCTTCCCCTTCGGTGAGGCCGGCGACATGGGCGACGTTTTCGGCGACCTCTTCGAGACGATGTTCGGCGGAGGATTCGGCGGTTTCGGGGGACGGCGGTCGGCCAACGCTCCCCGTCGGGGGACCGATCTGGAAATGGAGGTGTCTCTGACCCTTGAGGAGGCCTTCCTCGGCGCCACCCGCAAGGTGGAGATTCCCCGCTGGCAGAGCTGTGAACGGTGCGACGGCACAGGTGCCGAGCCGGGGAGCTCGTCCAAGACCTGCCCGACCTGCGGAGGGCGGGGACAGGTGGAGCAGCGACAGAGGACGCCCTTCGGCGAATTCGTCTCCGTCAATACCTGCCCCAACTGCGGCGGCCGCGGCAAGGTGGTCGAAAAGACCTGCTCACGCTGCAACGGAGCCGGACGTTACCGCGACCGCAAGGTCGTGGACGTCAAGATTCCCCCCGGCGTCGACAGGGGCACGCGGCTGCGAATCGCCGGAGAGGGAGAGGCCGGTCTCAACGGAGGTCCGCCGGGTGATCTTTTCCTGGTGATCAACGTCAAGGTTGATCCCCGTTTCCGTCGCGACGGCGACCAACTCCACGTCGACGTCCGCGTTGCCTTCCCCCAGGCGGCTCTGGGCTGCGAGATCAAGGTGCCGACCCTGGAGGGAATGCAGACGCTGGAGGTCCCGGCAGGAACACAGCCGGGAACGGTGCTCCGCGTCAAGGGCAAGGGCATGCCCCGTCTTTCGGCCGGTGGCCGGCGGGGAGACCTGCTCGTCCATGTGACCGTCGACGTGCCGACGAACCTGACGGAAAAGCAGAAGGCCCTGCTGGCAGGACTGGCCAAGGAGATGGACGTCTCCGTCAAGGAGTCCCAAGGCCTTCTCGACAAGCTCAAGGGTTTTTTCGGAGCCTGACGGCCCGCTTCGTGCTAAACTGTGACAGGAGTCAGGGAGGCGACTACCGCCTCCCTTTTTTAACGTCATAACCGCGGGATCTGCAGTCGGCGGAAGGAGGGAGACCATGACTCCATCGGAAAGTTACTGGTGGTACATCACCCTGGAGACGAAGGCCGGTGACGACGAAATGCTCGTCTCCCTGGCGGAGGTCTGCGGGAGCATCGGAGCGGAGATTCAGGACCTGCCTCAGTCGGTCCGGTCCAGGCTGTTCTTCCGCAGTGACAGGGACCTGGCCCACTGGCTGAAGCAGGTCAAGGACGTTCTCGAGTCCTGGCCTGGCGTCTCCGTCGTCGATATGGGACGCGTCGACAATCGGCCTTGGCATCGCGAGTGGAAGGAGGCCTTTCCGCCTCTTCCCATCGGCCGGGGTCTTGTCGTCCTCGCTCCCTGGCACAGCGGGAGCGAACCTGTCGGGAGACTTCCCCTCTACATTCATCCCAAGAGTGCCTTCGGGACGGGCTACCACGAGAGCACCCAGATCGCCTTGGAGTTTCTCGAGCGCCATCTCGAAAAGGGGATGACCGTCGCCGACATCGGCACCGGGTCGGGGATACTCGCCATCGCCGCCGCCAAACTCGGCGCCTTGCGAGTCGTGGCCCGAGACCTTGATCCGGCCGTGATCGTCGAGGTCCGGGAAAACTGCACCCTCAACGACCTTTCGGAAAAGGAGATCGACGTCGGTGAGGGAGACCTCCTCAAAGGTCTGCAGGGCCCCTTCGACCTCCTGACGGCCAACATCCTCTTCGATCCCCTCGTCCAGATGCTGCCGGACCTGGCTCGGGTCCTGAGACCGGGGGCGAAGATCCTTTTCGCCGGCCTTGCCCTCAGGGACCGGGAGCCTTTCCGGGAAGCCCTGGCCGGACAGGGGCTCTCCCTGGTGGAGGAGAAGACCAAGGGGGAGTGGTGGGGTGTCGTGGCCCAGATTCCGGCTTGAGGGATGTCGTCCCGTCGGCGAGGGGCTCTGGCTTCTGTCCGATGAGGAGGCCCACCATCTTTTGACAGTACGCCACTGCCGGGAGGGAGGTCTCGTCGAGGGGCTCCTTCCCGGGAAAATCATCCTCTCACGCCTGGAGCCTCACGGCGAGGGCTGGGCGGCCCGTGTCGTCGAGGAGCGGACCGTGACGGAGGAGATCCCCGAAATCGTCCTCCTTGCCGGTATCCTCAAGGGGGACGGTTTCGACCTGCTCCTGCGTCAGGTGACGGAGCTCGGCGTGAGTTGCGTCATTCCTCTCCGCTGCGATCATTCCGTCGTTCGTCTCGACGGGGACAGGGCCGCGAAAAAACGGGCCCGCTGGGAGAAGATCGTCCAGGAGGAATCCAAACAGTGTCGTTCCCCCCATGTGCCGACCGTCGCGGCACCTCAAACCGTCGGGGAGGCACTGAACCTTTCTCTTCCCTCGCGGCGATACATCGCCGCCCTCGACGACGAGGCCGTTCCCCTGGGCGCCCTCGACGTCCCCCCTTCCCTGGCCCTCGCCGTCGGTCCCGAAGGAGACTGGTCGGTCCGTGAGCTGGTCCTTTTCCGGGAGGCCCGTTTCGAGCCGGTATCGCTGGGACCGCGCATTCTGAGAGCCTTCACGGCGGCCGTCGTCGTCTCTTCCTGGGCTGTCCTGGGTCGCCTCGGAGGGCGCCGTGTCGATCCCTGAGGGGCTTCGGGTTCACGTCGAGGCTCTCGGCTGCCGGAGCAACCAGTACGAGGCCGAGGCCCTAGCCGACGGTTTCTTGCGCGAAGGTGCGGTGCTGACCGATCAGGCCCCCTGGGACGTGGCCGTCGTCGTCTCCTGCGCCGTTACCGCCGTCGCCGACGGCAAGACCCGCCAGCTCCTGCGGCGGCTGCGACGCAGCTGCCCCGGAGGGCTTCTCGTCGCCACCGGCTGCTGGGCTCAGAAGGCGACGGCCGAGGATCTCGCCGTCCTTCCCGTCGACCTTCTCGTCGGAAACGGCCGCAAGGCCGAGATTCCCCAGGCCGTGGCTGCCCTGATCTCGGGCGAACTGCCCTCGGGGACGGTCGTCCGCGACGAGGGGCGGCCCCCTGCACGCTGGGACGGTCTCCACCTGACGGCCCCCCACCTTCACAGCCGGGCCTTCGTGAAGGTCCAGGATGGCTGTGATCATTTCTGCAGCTACTGCATCATTCCCTTCCTCCGGGGACGGCCCGTCAGCCGGCCCCTCGACGAGGTCGTCACGGAGGTGAGAACCATCGTCTCCGGCGGCTGCCCCGAGGTTGTGCTCACGGGCATCCACCTAGGGCTCTATGGCCGGGACCTCGGCGTCCACCTGGGTGATCTCGTCCGGGCCTTGTCCGACCTGGATGGCCTGGCCCGGCTCCGTTTCGGATCCCTCGAGCCCTTTGCCCTCGATGAAGATCTCCTTGAAAGCCTGGCCTCTTCTCGGGTATTCTCTCCTCATCTTCATCTGCCCCTGCAGAGCGGTGACGATGAGATCCTGGACCGGATGAGGCGGGGCTACCGGTCCCGGGACTTCCGTGATGTCGTTGTCCGCCTGCGCCGTCATCTCGGCCAGGACCTTCACATCAGCACAGACCTTCTCGTCGGTTTCCCCGGCGAATCGGAGGAAGCCTTTCGCCGCTCTCTCGATCTCGTGGAAGAGCTGTCTTTAGGCAGGCTTCACGTCTTTCCCTTTTCCCCCCGCCGTGGAACGGCGGCGGCCTCCTTCCCCGACCGGCCGAGTCCGGAGGTCACCAAGGAGCGATGTCGCCGGGCCGTCGCGCTGGGCGAACGCCTTCTGTCGCTTTATGCCCGACGCTGGGTCGGCCGGGATGTGTCGGTCGTCGTCGAAAGTTGCGAAAGATCCCGTCTGCGGGGACTGACGGCCCATTATGTCGACGTCGAGGTGCCTCTGTCGTCGGACGTCGCCGTCAACGATCTCATCTCCGTCCGCGTCGACAATGAGCAGGAGGGGCGACTGCGGGCGGTCTTTCTCCCTTAGAGAGGTGATCCGATGGACGAGAACTATCTGGGCATCGATCTGGGCACACGCTATGCCCTGACGGCCCTCTGCGGCGATGACAGACGGCCCCATATACTGCCCAACCGATGGGGGAGCAAGAGGACGCCCTCCGTCGTCGCCCTGACCGATCGCGGCTGGGTCGCCGGCGAAGAGGCGGCCCGCGTGGCCCTTCTCCGCCCCGATCGGGCCTGGTGGAACGTCAAACGCCTCGTCGGAACGGACTGGAAGGCCCATTGTGACGGCAGGTCCTACAGGCCCGAGGAGCTCCTCGTGCCCCTCTTGCGTCTCCTCCGCGAGGACGCCGAGGCGATCCTGGGCCGCTACGTCCTCTCCTGCGTTCTCGCCCTGCCCGCCCATTTCAGCTTCGCCGAGAGGGAAGCCCTCTCCGGGGCGGCCCGTCAGGCTGGCTTCGAGAAGGTCCTTCTCGTCAACGAGCCCACGGCGGCAGCCCTGGCCTGCGAGAGCGGGGGCCGTCATCTCGTCCTCGACTTCGGGGCCGGTACCGTCGATCTTTCCGTCGTCGAAGTCGAGGACGGCGTCTGGCAGATTTTGGAAAGCCGCGGTCGCAGTGATCTGGGCGGGGCGGACATCGACCGCCTTCTCGCCGACGATCTGGCCCGACGTTGCGGCTGGGAGGGGGACGTCGGTGATCCCCGACGCCCTCTGCTCGAGGCCGAGGCGGAGACGGTCAAGGTCGTCCTCTCCGAGGCCCGTTCCTGCCCCTGGCACGTTCCGGCAGGGCTCTTTCCCGAGGCCTCTTCCCCCCTCCTGGTGACCCGGGAGCAACTGGAGGCTCTGACCCGGCCTCTTCTGGAGCGGGTCGTCGACCTAACGGAAGACCTCTGGCGTCGTCACCGTCCGGAGAGCCTTCTCCTCGTCGGAGGCAGCAGCCGCATTCCCCTTCTCAGAGAGCTTCTGGAGGAGCGGGGGATGAAGGCCGGTCGCCTGAAGCTCTGCCCCGACGAAGCCGTCGTCTTCGGCGCCGCCCTTCGGGGGCTGCCGCGGCAGAAGGAGAGACTTCTTCTCGACGTGCTCTCCGAAGGCCTGGGCATCCGCACCGCCGACGGCACCGTTGCCCTTCTGCTGGAGCGGGGAACGCCACTGCCGGCGTCGGCCCGGCGGCGTTTCGTCGCCACCGGCGGGGGGAGGATCCACGTCGAGATCCTTCAGGTCGGCCGTGAAGAAGAGCGTTCCCTGGGCAGCCTCTCCGTGTCGCCCCTCACCCGGGGCGATGAGGTGGAGATCGCCTTCCGCGTCGACGGCGGCGGATCTCTCCGCGTCGAGGTCCGCCATGATCGGGAGAGGACCTGGCGCATTCTCACCCTTGACGGGGAGGAGGATCGGGAAGAATCCTTCCGCCGGGACAGGGAGGCGGTGGAGCGGAAGCTGGCCCTCCTGACGGGACTGCTCGATCCCGAAAGTCAGGCCCGGGCACGGAGCCTCGTCGACAAGGTGCGCCTCCTGCCCGCCGATGACGACGGAATCCGCCGGGAGGCTCTGGCTGTACTCACCTCGTTGGCCGACTCGCTCGAGAAGGAGGTGGCGCGATGATTCCCGCTGAACTGGAGTCCCGCTTCCGCGTTCTCGGCATCGGCCCCGCCTCGGATTGGGACGCCGTGAAATCGGCTTTCCGCCGCCTGGCGCGGACCTGTCATCCCGACGTGGCCGGCCCGGAAAGCTCGGCCCGGTTTGCCGAAATCAACGAGGCCTACATGGACCTCAAGGGCTATCTTCTCTCGGGCAAGACGCCTCAAGCGCCGCTTCGCCGGGAGAGGGCTCCTTCGCGCAAGGGGCGGCCAGGTCCGTTCAGGACGAAGGAGAGGGAGCAGGGCCGATCGGAAGAGCCGCACCGCCGCGTCCGCCAGGCTCTCGACGAGGCGGCGCGGCGTGTCGAGAGTCTGCTCCGCCAGGCGACGGAGCAGACGGGCGGTTCCCTGTCGAGTCACCTGGAGCGGCTCCGAAGCGTCCATCCCGCCGTGATTCTCCTGGCTCTGGACGGCCTGGCCGACTGCAGGGGCGACGAAAAGGTGCGGAAAGGTCTCGTTGAACTCCTCAGCCGTCCCGGGTTGGAGCGTGAGATCGTCGATCGCGTCGTCAGCATGATCGGACCCGATGACGGAGATCTCTTCATCCGCCTCGGCCGCAAGGCCGCTCAGATCGAGGCCGGGACGGCCCTTCCGCTGCTCCGGTCCCTCCGTTCCCTTCGAAGGGGAGGAGGAAATGAAGACCTTCTGTCTCCCTGGCTCGTTCACCCTGCCGAGAAAGTCCTGGCCGAAGTTCTGGCCCAATGGCCCCTGACGGCCTCTCTTCCCGACGATCTGACCCTCTCTCGGCTTCTGAGGAGGCAGGAGGAATCGATCCTCATCCCTCTTCTGCGCCTGCTCCATCGTCACGGCGCGCCGGCCTGGGCCTTTTTCTCGCTTCGCAAGCTCGCAGCGGACCATCCGGCGACGGCCGTTCGAGTCTGGGCCCGTTCTGTTGTGTCCCGAGGCGACGTAGGATAAAATAACAAAGACCTACTGCCGGAGGAAAGGGGCCGATTCGTTGCAGACCTGCGTTTTCTGTCAGATCATCGAAGGCCGGCTCCCGGCCGAGGTGCTTTACGAAGACGATGACGTCCTCGTCATCCGGGATATCGCGCCCCAGGCTCCGGTCCATCTCCTGGTCTTTCCCCGGGAGCATGTCCCCTCGGCCGCTGACGTCAGCGATGGCCTGGTCTGGTCCAAGGTCATGTCCGTCGCCGTCTCTATGGCCAGAGATCTGGGCCTTGTCGAGCAAGGTTTCCGTCTCGTCGTCAACACCGGAGACGGGGCGGGTCAAACGATCCCCCACCTTCACGTTCACCTGTTAGCGGGGCGACCTCTCCGCTGGCCACCGGGTTAGGTGATGGTGGCATAGAAAGGGGGGAATGTGGATGACCACAATCGTTCGCAGAGAGAACGAGTCCATCGACGACACCTTGCGTCGTTTCAAGAGGCTTGTCTCCAAGGATGGCAACCTGAGGGAAGCCCGTAAGCGGGAGCATTATGAGAAGCCTAGCGAGGCGAAAAAGCGTAAGATCGCCGACGCGAGACGGCGGGGTTCGAAGAAGAGGTAGACGACGTGAGCCTTCTGGAACAGGTCCATCAGGATATCGTCAAGGCCATGAAGGAGCGCGATGAGGCCCGTCTTTCCACCCTTCGCCTCCTGAAGGCGGCCTTTGAGACCGCCCGTTCTCAGGGCGGCCGTTCCGGCCCTCTCGACGCTGACGAAGAGATCGCCCTCGTGCGGCGTCTCCTGAAGCAGCGGAAAGAGGCAGCTGAGGCCTTCCGCAAAGGCGGCGCCGAAGACCGCGCCCTCTCCGAGGAGGCCGAGGCCCGTCTGCTGGGTGCCTATCTTCCGCCTGATATCTCCCGTGAGGAGATCGAGGCTGCCATCACCGACGTGGCCCGGGAGGTGGGAGCCTCGGCCCCCCGCGATCTCGGGAGGGTGATGGGGCCCGTCATGGCCCGCTTCAAGGGCAGGGCCGACGGCCAGACTGTCCGCGAACTGGTCAAACAGCACTTGGAGACTCTCTGAGGCTGATGCTCTCAGGGGCCGGACGTCCTTGTCGTCCGGCCCCTGCTTTATGCCGAGTGAGGTGAGGGAAGCTGCGATGCCCCCGCTGTGACGCCGCCGAGACACGGGTCATCGAGACCCGCCCTGCCAACGACGGACGGGTCGTGCGGCGCAGACGGGAATGTCCCCGCTGCGAGGCCCGTTTCACCACCTACGAGCGCCTCGAGGAGTGGCAGACCCTCTGCGTGATCAAAAAGGACGGCCGACGGGAGAACTTCGACGCAGACAAGCTCCTTCACGGCCTCTGCCGGGCCTGCGAGAAGCTCCCCGTCCCCCTCGACCTCCTTCAGGATGCCGTGGACCGGATCGAAACGAAGGTCCGTGATCAGGGACGCCTCGAGGTGCCGGCCTCCTTCCTGGGTGAGTTGGCCATGGAGGAGCTCCGCAAGATCCACCAGGTCGCCTATGTCCGCTTCGCCTCTGTCTACAGGGAGTTCCGGGATCTGTCCAACTTCGCCTCCGAAATTGCCCGGCTCTGTGAGCCTCCGCCCCTCAGGGCCGATGGAACTGAAGGTGACGGGGCTGTGTCGGACGGGAAATCCGATCAGGCGTGAAGAATGACAGGGAGTTGAAGGAAACGCATTCTCAAAAGGGGAGGCCTTTTGTATAATCGAGCTACCAATTTGATCGGATCAGGAGGGATTGAACGGTGAAAAAGCTAGCGGTTCTCATGTCCTTGATGGTGATTCTCGGTTTAGCCGGATCGGCTCTCGCTGAAGAGCCGATCCGGATCGGCGTCTACCTTCCTCTGACGGGACAGAACGCCTTCGGCGGTCAGCTCGAGCGTGACGGCATCCTCATGGCTCACGAGGAGAGGCCCGAGGTCCTGGGCAGGAAGGTCGAGGTCATTGTCGTCGACAACAAGTCGGACAAGGTCGAGGCCGCCAACGCCGTCGTCCGTCTCATCGAGAAGGAAAAGGTCCATGCCATTCTCGGAACTTACGGCTCCTCCCTGGCCATGGCCGGCGGTGAAGTCTCCGAGAAGGCCGGCATTCCCGTTCTCGGAACGTCCTGCACCAATCCCCTCGTGACTCAGGGCAAGAAGTACTATTTCCGCGCCTGCTACATCGATCCCCTGCAGGGTTCGGCGGCGGCCAAGTTCGCCATGGACCTTCTGGGGACGAAGAAGGCGGCCATCCTCAAGGACGTGGCCCAGGACTATTCCGTCGGTCTTGCCGCCTACTTCAAGCGTGCCTTCGAGGCCGCCGGGGGCGAGGTTGTCGCCGACCTGAACTACCAGTCGGGCGATCAGGACTTCACGGCTCAGCTTACGACGGTCATCGCCAAGGAGCCGGGTGTCCTCTTCATCCCCTCCTACTTCGCCGAGGGCGCCATCATCATCAAGCAGGCCCGTGAACTGGGCGGCACTTTCCACATCATGGGCGCTGACGCCATGGACAACCCCGACATGATCACCATCGGCGGCAAGGACATCGAGGGCTTCGTCTACACGACCTTCCCCTACGCCCCCGACATGCCCAACATGAGCGAGATGGCCAGACCTTCACGGAAAACTGGAAGGTCAAGTTCCCCGATAAGGATCCCAACGCCAACTCGGCCATCGGCTACGACTCCTACATGCTCCTCGTCGACGCCATCGAACGGGCCGGCAGCACCGATCCCGAGGCCATCACCAAGGCCCTGGGCGAGACGATGAACTGGGAGGGAGTGACGGGCCTGACCACGATCAACGAGACCCATGACGCCGTCAAGCCCGTCGGGTTCAAGAGGGTCGAAGGGGGCAAGCAGGTCTACGTCGGTTCCGTCATCCCCGAGATGTAGCGCCCCGTCGAAACCGTCACCGTGCGTTTGAGGGGGAGGTCTTCCTCCCCCTCCTTTCTTGTGAGGAGGAGCTCTCATGAGCGTTGAAATGTTCATCCAGCACTTCCTGAATGCGCTCACCCTGGGGAGTCTCTACGGGCTGATCGCCATCGGCTACACCATGGTCTACGGCATCTTGAGGCTCATCAACTTCGCCCACGGCGATATCTTCATGCTGGGGGCCTATTTTGTCTTTTGGGGTGGGGCGCTCTTCAGACTGCCCTGGTTTCTTTCCGTCGTCGTCGCCATCCTGTTCACGGCCCTCTGCGGGATCACCGTCGATCGCGTGGCCTACCGGCCTCTCCGTGAGGCTCCGCGCATCTCGGCCCTGATCAGCTCCATCGGCGTCTCCTTCTTCATCCAGAACCTGAGCATCGTCACCTTCACTGCCATTCCCCGGGCCGTCCACGTCCCCCAGTGGCTGGGGCAGGTCCACCTCATCGGAAAGGTGCGCCTTCTGCCCCTGGCTATCGTCGTCCCCATCGTCTCCCTTCTGCTCACGTCGGGCCTGCTTTGGGTGGTCTACAGGACCAAGCCCGGCCTGGCCATGAGGGCCATCTCGAAGGACATCGAGACGACCCGCCTCATGGGCGTGCCCGTCAACCGCATCATCGCCATCACCTTCGGCCTCGGATCGGCCCTCGCTGCCGCCTCGGGAATCATGTGGGCCCTCCGGTACCCTCAGATCCACCCCTTCATGGGGGTCATTCCCGGCTTCAAGGCCTTCATCGCCGCCGTCCTGGGCGGTATCGGCTCCATCCAGGGAGCCGTCCTGGGAGGGCTGCTCCTGGGATTCATCGAGATCATGATCATCGCCTTCTTCCCCGGCCTTTCCGGCTACCGCGATGCCTTCGCCTTCGTGCTCCTCATCGTCATCCTTCTCATCAGGCCTTCGGGGCTGATGGGTGAGAAACTGGAGGAAAAGGTCTGATGTACGAGAGCAGAACGAAACGTCTCAACGTCGCGGCCGTCGCCCTGCTGGGCTTCTTCCTCTGGTGGGCGCAGGGCAATCTGGACGGCTACAAGATCCAGATCCTCAACCTGGTGGCCATCAACATCATCCTGGCTTTGAGTCTGAATCTCATCTACGGCTTCACGGGCCTCTTCTCCCTGGGCCATGCCGGATTCATGGCCATCGGCGCCTACGTGAGTTCGCTGCTCATCCTCCCTGCGGCCCAGAAGGAGATGATCTTCCTCCTCGAGCCCCTCGTCTGGCCCCTTTCTGTCCTCCAGGCCCCCTTCTTCGTCGCCGTTCTGGCCGGCGGGGTCGCGGCGGCCCTTTTCGGCCTCCTCATCAGCCTGCCCGTCCTCCGCCTCGGCGGCGACTACCTGGGGATCGCGACCCTGGGATTCGCCGAGATCGTCCGCGTCGTCGCCAACAACCTCTCGGGGATCACCAACGGCGCCCTGGGGCTCAAGGGCATTCCCAATCATGCCAACATCTGGTGGAACTACGGCTGGTGCCTCTTCACGCTTTACTTCATCGCCCGCCTCGTCAACAGCAACTTCGGCAACGTCCTCAAGGCGATCCGCGACGACGAGACGGCGGCCCGGGCCATGGGGATCGACGTCCTCCGCTGCAAGGTCGTCTCCTTCTCGATCGGCGCCTTCTTCGCCGGCGTCGGCGGCGCCCTGATGGCCAGTCTTCTGACGACGATCGATCCCAAGATGTTCCTCTTCCTCCTCACCTTCAACGTCCTCATGATCGTCGTCGCCGGCGGTCTCGGTTCCCTTTCGGGAACGGTCATCGCCGGAGTCGTCATCACCGTCCTCCTCGAGTGGCTCCGATTCGTCGAAAATCCCGTCACCATCGGCTCTTTTCACATTCCGGGCATTCCGGGCATGCGGATGGTCATCTTCTCCATGGCCCTGCTTTTCATCATCCTCTTCCGACGAGAGGGGATCATGGGGATGAGGGAGATCACCTGGAATGGAATCATAGGCGTCTGCCGGCGAAAGGGGGAGAAGGACCGTGACTGAACGGGAGACGGCTCTGGAGACGCAGGGCGTGACGATGCGCTTCGGCGGCCTTACGGCTCTCCATGACTTTTCGATCCGCGTCCATCGGGGCTCCATCGTCGGCCTCATCGGGCCCAACGGGGCGGGAAAGACGACCTGCTTCAACGTCATGACCGGCTTCTACCGTCCCACCGAGGGGAAGGTGCTCTTCGAAGGCAGAGACCTCACCGCCAAAGGCCCCCATGAGGTCTGCCGCGAGGGAATCGCCCGGACCTTCCAGAACATCCGCCTTTTTTCCAACGAGACGGTGCTGCAGAACGTCATGATCGGCTGTCATGTCCGCACTCCCCTGAACTGGTGGGAGACGCCTCTGCCCTTCGGTGTCGGCGCGAAGAAGGAAAAGGAGATCCGCGAGAAGGCCTACCACCTTCTTGAAGAGGTGGAGCTGGCCCATCTCGCCGACGAGTGCGCCGCGTCCCTTCCCTATGGTGCCCAGCGTCGCCTGGAAATCGCCAGGGCTTTGGCCACGGAACCCCGCTTCCTCCTCCTCGACGAGCCGGCTGCGGGGATGAATCCCCAGGAATCGCAGAAACTGATGGCCTTCATCCGCCACATCCGGGAACGCTTCAACCTGACGGTCATGTTCATCGAACATGACATGAAGGTCGTCATGGGCGTCTGCGAGTACATCTGGGTTCTCGACTACGGCGTTCTCATCGCCGAAGGAGCCCCGAAAGAGATCCAGGCCGACCCCCGCGTCATCGAAGCCTACCTGGGAGAGGAGGCCGTCGCCGATGCTTAGAGTGGAGAATCTCGACGTTTACTACGGAGGCATCCACGCCCTCAAGAACGTCTCCATCTCCGTGCCCCGGGGCAAGATCGTCACCCTCATCGGAGCGAACGGAGCGGGCAAGAGCAGCACCCTCCGGGCCATTTCAGGACTGGTCCGCAAGAAGGGCAAGGTCTTTCACGACGGAGAGGACATCTCCTCCTCGTCGCCGGAGGCGATCACCGCCGGAGGTCTTGTCCTCGTCCCGGAGGGGCGGAAGATCTTCCCCCACCTCACCGTCTACGAGAACCTCATGTTGGGAGCCTATGTCCGCAACGACAGGTCGGGCATCGACGAGACCCGCGAATGGGTCTACGATCTTTTCCCCAGGCTGAGAGAGCGGGCCTGGCAGAAGGGCGGCACCCTCTCAGGAGGGGAGCAGCAGATGCTTGCCCTTGGGCGGGCCCTCATGAGCCGCCCTAACGTGATCATGATGGATGAGCCCTCTCTGGGGCTGGCCCCCCTGCTGGTGAAAGAGGTCTTCGAGATCATCGCCGCCGTCAACGCCGAAGGTGTCACCCTCCTGCTGGTGGAGCAGAACGCCTTCGCCGCCCTGAGGATCGCCCATCATGCCTATGTCCTCGAGGTGGGGCGGATCGTCCTCGAAGGCTCGGGCGAAGAGCTCCTCGCCGACGGACGGGTCCGTGAGGCCTATCTGGGAGGCTGAGCCGGGCCCCGTGTTTTGTGTATAATGAAGGGAGAGGCCCCAAGGGCCCATTCCTGAGGAGGCGATGGGTGTCATGTCCGCGTGGAATCTCCCCAACCTGCTGAGTCTGTCCCGGGTCTTTCTCGCTCCGCTGGTCATGCTCTTCCTCACCCTGAGGGGGCAGTTCGGGAGCGTTTTCGGGCAGCCCTTCGGTGACGTGCTGGCTGGCCTGGTCTTTCTCCTGGCGGCACTGACCGACACGGCCGACGGCTACATTGCCCGCAAGCGGGGCATCGTCACCAATCTGGGCAAGTTCATCGATCCCCTGGCCGACAAGATCCTGGTTACGGCGGCCCTCGTCGCCCTCGTCGAGCTTCAGCGGCTCAGCGCCTGGATCGTCGTCGTCATCGTCGCCCGGGAGTTCATCGTCACGGGCCTGCGCATGGTCGCCGCCGCAGAAGGCGTCGTCATCGCCGCCTCCAAGGGCGGCAAGGCCAAGACGGTGAGCCAGATCATCGCCATCGGCCTGCTGATCTTCAACCTGCCCGGCGGCACGGCGGCGATGTGGATTGCCATGGCCCTGACGGTCTGGTCCGGCATGGACTACCTCATCAAGTCCAAGGACCTGCTGGCGGGAACGAAACAATCCTAGGCGACTTTGCCGTGGCAGACCTCAATCAGCTCAATCAGATCGTTGAATCCCTGCGTCCTTCCATGGTGGAGACCCTTTCCCGTCTCGTCGGGTTTCCCGCCGTCGCCCCCGGTGAAGGCGGCACGGGCGAGGCCGAAAAGGCGGCCTGGCTTGAGCGTTTCCTCCTTTCCCTCGACCTGGGGGAACTCCGGCGTTACGATGCGCCTGATGACCAGGTTCCCGACGGCTACCGGCCCAACCTGGTCCTCACCATCCCCGGCGAAAGCGAAGACAGGGGACGGCTCGCCATCGTCACCCACGTCGACGTCGTCCCCGAAGGGAACCGCGGCCTCTGGGAGACCGATCCCTTCAAGGCCGTCGTCCGGGACGGTCGGGTCTATGGGCGGGGCAGCAACGACAACGGCCAGGAGCTGGTGGCCTCCATCTATGCCGCCAAGGCGCTCAAGGAGGCTGCCCTCGTCCCGTACCGGCCGGTCCTGCTCTGTTTCGTCGCCGATGAGGAGACAGGAAGCGCCAGAGGGATCTCTCACCTCCTTGAGGAGAAGATTTTCCGCCCCGACGATCTGATCGTCGTCCCCGACGGCGGTACGGAGCAGGGCGACTTCATCGAGGTGGCCGAAAAGGGCATCCTCTGGCTTCAGTTCCGCGTCCGGGGGCGCCAGGTCCATGCCAGCCGCCCCGACCTGGGCCTCAACGCCTGCCGCGTCGCCAACTCCCTGGCCACCGACCTGGATCGGGCCCTTCATCGGGCCTTCCCCGACGTGGACGGGCTTTTCATTCCCCCTCTTTCGACCTTCGAGCCCACGAGACGCCTCGCCAACGTCACCAACGTCAACACCGTCCCCGGTGAGGAAGTCTTCTCCTTCGACTGTCGTGTCCTCCCCTCCATCGCCCTCGATGAGGTTCTCAACGTCGTCAGGACCGTCCTGAAGGAGACCGAGTCACGGACGGGCGCCGCCGTCGAGGTGGAGGTCCTCCAGCGGGAAGACGCCGCCCCGCCGACACCGAAAGAGGCGCCCGTCGTCGAGGCCCTGAGTGCGGCCATACGGGCTGTCTACGGTATCGAGCCCGTCCTGGGGGGCATCGGCGGCGGAACCTGCGCGGCCTATTTCCGCGCCGCCGGTCTTCCCGCTGTCGTCTGGGCCCAGGAGGCCGACTGTGCCCACAGGCCCAATGAGTATGCCGTCATCGACCATCTCGTGGCCGAGGCGAAGGTTTTCGCCTCCCTCATGGCCCGGGCCTGACCGTTCTTTTGCGGCTGAAAAAGAGGGGCTCCCCCTTGGGGGGAGCCCCTCTTCGCTGAGGAGGTCTCAGCGTCGCTTCAGGATGAAAAGAGGAAGGGCCAGCAGGAGCGAGGCCAGGCCGGAGGGGCCGGCGGTGCAGCCGCCACCGCCGCCTGAGCTGGGAGGGGTGGGATCGTCGGGCCCGATGGGGACGTCGGGATCGACGGGCTCGGAGGTCATCGGTCCCGTGAAGGCCTTGAGGCAGACGTTGGTGTTCGCCAGGTTTGCCGTCATGTCCGTCCAGGCCGTGCCGTCGGTGCCGATGAAGCTCTGGCCGGCAAGGGCCGTTGCCTTTTGGCTGTAGCCGTCGATGGGTTGCTCGATGGGGATGGGATAGGGGTAGCCCGGCGTCGTCAGGCGCACCACGACGGAAAAGCGCTCGCCCCTGATGAGAGGCACCTCGGGCAGGTCGACGGTGTGGTAGCCGGCCGTGGAAAGGGTGCTTTCCGTCATTGCTGCGAGAGTGCCGCTTCGGGGTGAGCCCGCTGTCGTTCCCGTGTAAACTTCGATCCGGTAGGTGGCACCCGACTGACCGGCGTAGAAGGAGACGGCCTTGAGGGCCTCCGTCTCGTCGTCGAGGCCGGAGGCGGTGAAGACGTTGGCGAACCAGGCCGTCTCATTCCCGTAGCCCCCACTGCTGATCCAGCCGAGGGGGTCGTACTGGTAGACGCGGCTGAAGTCGGACCGGTCCCGTCCGGTGAAGACGACGGACTGGCTGATCGTCGGATCGGCGTAGGAGAGCCAGAAATAGCCCCCGTCGCCCCAGGCCGTTCCCCAGCTGTTTTTCACGAGCCAGGCGCCGTTCTGTCCGGGATTCGTGACGAAGGAGGCAGCGGGGAAGCTGTCGTCCCAGCCGACGATGGTGACGACGTGGCCGCCTCCGCTTCGTTCAGGGTTGTAGAAGGCGAAGGTTTCCGGATTGTAGATCTGGCTCTCGTCCAGATAACCGGGCCAGAGAACGCGAATGTGAACGGCGCCTCGGTTGATGAGGGACCTTTTCACGATCTCTTCGCCGCTGAAGAGCCCTTCGTTGGTGAGGAAGTGGACGTGATTGAGCCATTTGGCAGAACTGTCTGTCGTGAGGGGGCGTGAGTCTTCAGGCCAGGAGGTGACGTTCGGGTAGGGACGGTCTGCCTCGGCGACGGGGCCCGTGCCCCGGGCCATGAGGGCCGTTGCGATCCAGGGGTCGCCTCCCTGGTCGAAGATGGGGTCGTCGCCGAAAGGGAGCTCCCTCTGGGTGAAAGCCGGCAGAGAAGGGCTCTCATCAACGGATCGGAAATAGGCCAGGTGCCATTCGGAGAAGTCGAAGGTCCCTTGGCCGGCTTTTTTGAAGGTCGATTCGAGGGAGGCCAGGGCGCCGAAAGCCCAGCAGGTGCCGTAGGGATTCTGGTCGCGGACGGCTGTGACGGCTCCCAGTTCACGCAGGTCCTATCGGGAGGGGAGGGCCTCGGCGTTTTTCATGAAGGGCTCCATCGGTGCCGTGACGTGGGAGAGGTCGAGTGGAGAAGGGCGCCAGCCCTGGCTTTGGGACTCGCCGGGGGAGCTCCCCCGGCTGTCACCGTCAGGGAAGCGAAGAAATTCGGCGCTCAGCGGAGCCACGGTGCCCACCGGTCCCTGAGCTTCCAGGGGACGGAGAGCGGAGAGGCTGATTGCGGCGATAGTGCAGAGGCCGATCACAAGCAGGAGAAGAGGGTGTTTTTTCATGTCCGTCACGTTCCTTTCCGGGGCTCTCGCCAACCTCAAACTCTGGGACGATCGCTAGGAGGCGACCTGAGGCATAACGGTTCTCTCTGACGACGGCTGCGGCTCTCGGCTGTCCCCTTCCTGTCGTGGCGGCCCTCCTTTCCGGGGTGTCTCAACGATGTTCCTGGAAAAGGGTCTGAATAACATACAGAATGTCGCGCGTTCTTATCTTTAGGCGAAAAGAACCCGTCTTGTCAATCCTGTCGGCTGGCAGAGTCAGGTTCGGGTCCGTCTCTCAAGGCCTTCCAGAGCATCAGTTCCATGATTGCCACGGCCAGGGCGAGTCCGACGGCGACGGCCCGCAGCACGGGACCGTAGAGAAAGATCCCGGCCAGGGAGGAGACGAAAAGAGGCGCGACGGCCCAGGAGAGGTCGACGGCCGTTCCGTAGAGGGTGAAGAGGGCCGTGTATTCCTCTGCCGGAGCCCGTCGGGAAAGAATGGAGTAGAGGAGGGGGAAGGTGAGCCCCATGCCGACGCCGTGGAGGCCGCCGCCGACGATGAAGGCCGCCGTCGAGGCGCCCCAGGTGGCGACGGCGATGCCGCCGACGAGGGCGCCGAAGGAGGGAAGGAGCAGTTTCGTTCCCCTGCGGTCGACAAGATGGCCCAGGAAGAACCTTACGGCCAGGGCTGAGAGGCCGCTGGGCAGGAGGAAGGCCGATCCTGCCGTGCCCCATTCCCGGGCCGCATTGGCGATGAAGGGCATGACCGGCGCCGCACCGAGAGCGAAAAGGGCGCCCGATAGGAGAAGGACCTTGAGATCGGGTCGGCTCCAGGCGGTGCGGAAGGCATCCAGAAAAGAGGGACTCTCCAGGTCGGAGCATCCCTTTTCACGGAGAGACCTGGCCAGGACCAGGGCGATGAGGCAGCAGACCAGCCCCGTCAGGAGAGGGACCCGATGGTGCCCGCCGAGGACGAGCCACTCGGCGGGAGGGATGAGGAAGATCTGGGGGAGAAGAGGGGCCAGCCCGCTGAGGCCGAATCCCCTGCCTCGAACGTCAGCCGGCAGGACCCGGGCCAGATGAAGGGGGTTGGCCACGGAAAAGAGGCCCCAGCCCAGTCCCTGAAGGCCCCGTCCCAGCAGGACCAGGGGAAGGGGGGGGAAGCCGACGAGAATGGCGATGCCGCCGGCCATGAGAAGAGTCCCGACGGTCATCCCCGCCCGGGTGCCCCGTCTGGCGAGGAAGGCCTGGTTCCAGGGACGTCCTGCCAGAAGGACAACCTCGAAGGTGATCCAGGCCAGGCCGACGGCGAAAGGGGAGTAGCCCCGCAGGGTCAGGGCCAGGGGATAGAGAAAAAAGAGGGCGATGGAGACATAGGCCGTCATGTTCGTGGCGAAGGCGATGAAAAATTCCCGGGGCAGGCGGCTATCCATGATCGGGCTCCTTTCGTCGGTTGACCGCCCTATTGTATGCTCTCTATTTTTGACGCTCAAGAGGCAGGGAGCCTATAATAGACCGAATTGACTCAAGCAACCTTCCTCCCGTTGAGGTGGATAATTGAGGTGACCGTCATGCTGCAATCCCTGAAAAAGATGCTCGGCCTTGATCCCAACGACCGGGCGTTGAAGCGCTACAGGACTTTGGCCGATCAGATCAACGCCCTCGAGGAGACGATGACCCCCCTTTCCGACGAGGAGCTCTCCGCCCTGGCCGCGACCTACCGCGACCGCCACCGTGACGGCGAGAGCCTGGACGACCTCCTTCCGGAAGTCTTCGCCGCTGTACGCGAAGTCTCGAGGCGGACCCTGGGACTTCGCCACTTCGACGTTCAGCTCATGGGTGCCATGGCCCTCCACGAGGGCAAGATCGCCGAGATGAAGACCGGCGAAGGCAAGACCCTCGTGGCCACCTTGGCCGTGGCCCTCAATGCCCTGACGGGCAAGGGCGTCCACGTGATCACCGTCAACGATTACCTGGCCCGCCGCGATGCCCAGTGGATGAGTCCCATCTACCGCTTCCTCGGCCTTTCCGTGGGCGTCATTTACGCCTTCATGCCTCCCGAGGAGCGGACCGCCGCCTACCGGTGCGACATCACCTACGGCACGAACAGCGAGTTCGGCTTCGACTACCTGCGGGACAACATGACCATCCATCCCAGCCAGCTCGTCCAGAGGGAACACCACTTCTGCATCGTCGACGAGGTTGATTCGATCCTCATCGACGAGGCCCGGACGCCGCTGATCATCTCCGGACCCTCCGAGGATTCGACCGAACCCTACCGCACCGCCGACCAGGCGGCCCGCAGGCTTCGCAAGGACAGCGATTTCGAAGTCGACGAGAAGGAGCGCAACGTCGCTCTCACCGAGGAGGGAATGGCCCGGTGTCAGGAGATCATCGGCCTCGAGGACCTTTTCTCCGACATGGCCCACTCCCAGCTGGCCCACAAGATCGTCCAGTCCCTGAAGGCCCATCATCTCTTCCAGCGCGATGTCCATTACGTCATCAAGGACGGCGAGGTGGTCATCGTCGACGAGTTCACGGGACGTCTCATGTTCGGGAGACGCTTCTCCGACGGTCTCCACCAGGCCATCGAGGCCAAGGAGCGGGTCCAGGTGGGCAAGGAGAATCAGACTCTGGCCACGATCACCCTTCAGAACTACTTCCGCATGTACCGCAAGCTGGCGGGCATGACGGGCACGGCCGCCACCGAGGCCGAAGAGTTCAAGGAAATCTACGGCCTCGAGGTGATCGTCGTCCCCACGAACCGTCCCTGCGTCCGCGTCGATCATCCCGATGTGATCTACCGGACTCAGACGGAGAAGTTCGCCGCCGCCGCCGATGAAGTGGCCGAACTCCACGAGCGGGGCTGCCCCGTCCTCGTCGGAACGACGTCCATCGAAAGCTCGGAGCGGATGAGCCGCCTCCTCAAGGCCCGCAAGGTTCCCCACGAGGTGCTCAACGCCAAGCAGCACGAGCGCGAGGCGGCCATCGTGGCCCAGGCCGGCGCTCTGGGCGCCGTGACGGTGGCCACCAACATGGCCGGTCGCGGAACGGACATCGTCCTCGGCGGGAACGCCGAGTTCCGCGCCCTCGAGGAGGCTCAGCGACGGGGTATCGACGTCGACGGTGACGGCGAGGCCCTGGCGAGCCTCAAGGAGGAGATCCGTCAGGCCTGTGAGGAGGAGAAGCAGAAGGTCCTCGATCTGGGCGGGCTTCACATCGTCGGCACCGAGCGCCACGAGGCCCGGCGCATCGACAATCAGCTCCGGGGCCGGAGCGGCCGCCAGGGTGATCCCGGAAGCAGCCGCTTCTATCTCTCCCTCGAAGACGATCTGCTCCGTCTTTTCGGCTCCGACAGGATTCAGGGGCTTATGGGCAAGCTCGGCATGGAGGAGGGGGAGGCCATCGAGCATCCCATTCTGAGCCGCTCCATCGAGTCGGCCCAGAAGAAGGTCGAGGAGATGCATTTTGATATCCGCCGCCAGCTGCTCATGTACGACAACGTCATGAACCAGCAGCGTGAGGCCGTCTACGGAGAGAGGCACAACATCCTCTTCGACGAGTCCATCGTCGACCACACCTGGGACATCGTGGCCGGCGCCCTCCAGTCGATCCTGGACAAGGCCTTCCCCGAAGAGGGAGATGCCGATCCCGAATCGGCCCGACTCAGGATCAAGGGGCTTTTCGGCCCCGGTCTGGACGGTCGTCTTGACGGGGTCACGAGCGCCGATCTTCTGCCTCCGGCCAGAGAGGCCCTCGGGGCCGACCTGAAAAGCCGCTTCGACGCCAAGGTGGCTGAGCTGGGCGAGGAGACGGCGACGCAGCTTTTCCGCTTCATCACCCTCAATGTCCTCGACGGCCACTGGAAGGAACATCTCCTGGCCATGGACGAGCTGCGACGGGGCATCGGCCTTCGGGCCATCGGCCAGAAGGATCCCCTCGTCGAATACCAGTTCGAATCGTACAACCTCTTCCAGGAGATGCTCGACCGGGTCCGCCAGTCGGTGGCGGAGCTGGCCCTGCGGGTTTCCGTCGTCCGAGAGGAGACGCGCCGCAGGACGCCCGAAGGGGTGCAGGAGGGACGGGCCCTTTCCATCCCCCTGAGGACGGCCGATCAGGAGGCCGCGGCCATGGCCGGCCACGGCGAGCGGACGAAGGAACCTGTCCGCAAGGGGCCCAAGGTGGGACGGAACGATCCCTGCCCCTGCGGAAGCGGCAGGAAGTACAAGCACTGCTGCGGAAAACATGAATAGGCCGACAGCGAGTGGAGAGTCTGGAGGGAGAGGGCCGATGAGCAAACGCCGGAACCGTGTCGTGATCTTTCTCATAGGGCTGTTTCTGGTTTGCCCTTTCAAGGCCGAAGCCTGGGACGTGGCCGGCGAGATCAGCCGCCTCGTCGCGGAGGCACCTGCGCTGGTTTCCTTCTCCGACGCCGGCGGCCTCGTCTGGCAGAGGAACTATTCCTATTCCCTCGCCGCCGATGGCAGCATGACGCGACATCAGCAGTGGCTCATTCTCGCGGGACCTCTGGGATTGCCGACGACGTGGCGCCACTGGTCCTTTCCCGTGCCGGCCGGAGGAAAGACCGAGGTCCATGAGGCTGGACTCTATGACCCCGTCTCGGCCCGTCTCGTGCTGCCCCTTCTGCCGGTGACGAAAGAGGAGGAGGGGCTGTCCGTCGTCGAAGTGCGCCTGCCGCCGGAAACGGCCGATCTCGTCCTGGCCCTTCAGGTGAGCCAGACCTTCCCGCGGCGCTACAACGTCGACGACCGGGTCTGGGCCAATCTCGACCTCCCCCTCTGGGAGAGCGAGATCGCCGTCGATGTCCCCCAGGGGGCCGCCTTTGCCTGGTCCACGACGGACGCGCCCGAACCGGCCCGGACGACGGAACGGGGGCGTGACCGCTATGTCTGGCGACTTGTCAACCGGAACGCCTGGCTTGGCGGCGGCCTCGTCGATGAAGGACGGCCATCTCTTGCCTTCAGCCTCAGGCAGGGGCCGAGGAGTTCCCTTGAAGAGCTGGGGCTTCTCGCTGCGGGGTTGAATGTCGCTCTTCCTCCATCTCTTTCGGGAGCGCAGACGAATACCCTACGCCAGGGCCAGAGGATACTTGCCTACGCTTCTGAAGAGAGCCGCAGCCGCGATGATCTGCCTCCAGCCTGGGTTCGCCCTCAGGAGGCGCTCACCTCTGAGGGGCCCTGGACGGAGTGGGAGAGGACCCTCATCGTCGCCCGCTGGCTTCAGGAAATCGGCTGGAACGTCGCCCTCTTATGGCAGCCCCTGGCTCCACTGGATGAGGCCGTTCCGGCGACCCGTTCCCTCTGGCTTCGGCCGGTGCTTTCCCTTTCCGCCCCCGGTCTGACCGAGACCTTCTACGTCCCGGGCCAGCAGGTCCCCCTCGGTGAGATGCCTCCGGAGGTGAAAGGGAAAACCCTCTACCGCCTCGATACGGGGCGGGTCCTTTCCGTCGGCGTTCCCGGCGGAGACGCCCTGGAGAACAGGCTTACCTTGAACTGGCGCCTTGCCGTCGACGAACGGGGCGTCGCCTCAGGCGACCTCGTCGTTGACCTCTTCGGAGGATGGATTCCTCTGGTCGGGACCCTCTCGTCCCGAGGCATCGAGGGCATCGCCCTTTCCGGCGGCCCCTTCACCCTGGGAGAACCGGAAATCAGCCGCCGCAAGACGGGACTGCGCGCCACCTTCCCCGTCCGGGGGAGCCTGGGCATTCCCGGCACAGGGACGCTCCTCCTGCAGGTTCCGGGAGCGGAACCGCGGGTTTTCTCCGCCCTCAGGCGGGGGCGGGGACCGCTAACCCTCCGCTTTCCCTTTGTCTTCGAGCAGGCCTTCGAAATCGTGTTGCCCGAGGGTTACGCTCCTCTCGATTTCCCGACGCGGCGCAACCTCGATTCCGGACCGGTGCGGATCGCCGAAACGTTCCGGGAGAGGAAGAAAAGGGGAGCCGTCGAGGGCAGCCTGCGCCTTGTCGTCGCCTCAAGCTCCCTTGACGACAACGGGGCGGCGACCCTGGCCGGCCTCGTTCAGAGAAGCGATCAGTGGGGAACCCTGACGGTGCCCCTGCGTAAACGTTGACAGGAGTAGTCCTGATGTCTTTGGAGGTGTCACGATGATCAATGTGGAGGAGAAGCTCCGGGCCCTTATCGAAGAGGCCCTGAAGGCCATGGCCGACGAAAGGGGCCTGGTCCTGCCCGAGAGGCCCGTCATCATGCTCGAACGGCCCCGCCGTGAGGGGCAGGGGGACTGGGCCTGCAACGTGGCCATGCAGATGGCCAAGACCTTCGGCATGAAACCCCGCGACATCGCCCTGTCCGTCGTGGACCATCTCGACCTGGAAAGCGGCTATCTGGAGCGGGCGGAAGTGGCTGGCCCGGGTTTCATCAATTTTTTCCTCTCCCCCCTCTGGGCCGCCGAGGTAATCCGTACGGTCCGGCATGAGGGAAAAGGGTACGGGCAAAGCGAAGTCGGCAAGGGCAAAAAGGTCCAGGTCGAATTCGTCTCGGCCAACCCGACCGGTCCTCTTCACGTCGGTCACGGTCGCGGAGCGATCGTCGGCGATGTGACGGCCAACATCCTCGCCGCCGCCGGCTGGGAGGTGGAGCGGGAGTACTACATCAACGACGCCGGCCTTCAGATGACTCTCCTCGGCAAGTCGGTGCAGAGCCGTTATTTCGAGATTCTCGGCCGTCCCGAAGGGGCTCCCATGATCGAAGACGGCTACAAGGGCGACTATATCTACGATCTGGCCCGGGAGATTGCCGACCGGGACGGGGAGATCCACCTCGACGAGCCCCTTGACGCGAGCCTTCCCGTCTTTCAGGATTATGCCGTCCAGTCCATCCTGGCCATGATCCGCCGTGACCTGACCGATTTCGGCGTCCATCACGACGTCTGGTTTTCGGAAAAGAGCCTTTATGAGACGGGGGCCGTCGAGAAGGCCGTCGAGTTCCTCAAAGGGAGGGATCAGGCCTACGAGCAGGACGGAGCGGTCTGGTTCCGGGCCACCCAGTATGGCGACGTCAAGGATCGGGTCCTGTTCCGGAGCAACGGCGTGGCCACTTACTTCATGTCCGATATCGCCTACCACAAGAACAAGTACGACCGCGGCTTCGATCTCGTCATCGACGTCTGGGGCGCCGACCACCACGGCTACGTTCCCCGCATGACGGCCGCCGTCGAGTCCCTGGGGCGGAAGGCGGAGGATCTCCGTATCCTCCTCATCCAGTTCGTCAACCTCCTCCGGGGAGGAGAGCAGGTTTCCATGTCGACCCGTTCGGGTCAGTTCGTCACGCTCCGGGACGTCCTCGACGAGGTCGGTGTCGACGCCTCACGCTACTTCTTCGTCATGAGGAGCTGCGACAGTCACCTCGACTTCGACCTGGCCCTGGCGAAGGAGGCCTCCAACGACAACCCCGTCTACTACGTCCAGTACGCCCACGCGCGGATCCACAGTCTTTTCCGTGAGGCCCGGGGACGGGGCATCGACCTCCCCGAAGGCGAGGCCGATCTCTCTCTCCTCGAGGCGCCTGAGGAACAGGCTCTGATCCGCAAGCTTTCAACCTTCCCCGACGAGGCCGTAAAGGCCGCCCAGGAGCTGGCGCCTCACCGGATCACCTTCTATCTCTACGACCTGGCGGCCCTTTTCCACAGCTTCTACAACGCCCACCGCGTCCTCGACGTCGAGTCCGAACTCTGTCGAGCCCGCCTGGCCCTGCTCGACGCGACCCGGATCGTCCTGGCCAACGCCCTGGCCCTTCTGGGGATCGGGGCCCCCGAGAACATGTGACATGCCCCGTCTGCGCTGGATTCTCCTTGCCACTCTCGCCGTCGTCTTTTTCACCATGACCGCTGCGGGCTACGTGACGGAGTTCCGGCGTACGGCCCGCCTTGCCGACGCCGTAGACAGGAAGATGGCCGAGCTGGTTCGTCTTTCCCGGACGATTCAGGAGATGAAGGAGCAGGCGGCCTTTTACGAGACCCAGGAGGGACTGGCACGGCTGGCCCGGGAGCAGTTCAATCTCGTCAAGCCCGGGGAGAAGATCTACCGCCTCGAGGTTCTTTCCCCCGATAAGGCCTTGTCCCCCTGAGAGGCTGCGGGTATAATCCTGAAGCGTGTGTCCCTGTCTCCCCCGAGAGGGGAGACCCTAGTCCAAAGGGAGGAGGTGAAAATCGTGCGACCCTACGAGTTGATGGTTCTGCTCATGCCCGAGATCGAAGATCACAAGGCGACCGTTGAGACGCTGGGCGAGGTCGTGCGGGGTCTTGGTGGTGAGATCGCCAAGGTCGACATCTGGGGGAAGCGCCGTCTGGCTTACCCCATCGACAAGATCAACGAAGGCTTCTACGCTCTTTACACCCTCGACATGGATCCCACCCAGGTCCAGGAGCTGGATCGCCTGCTGAAGCTGCGCGAAGATGTGATTCGTCATATCGTCGTCAGGCTCGACGAGAAATAGGCGGGAGGTGGGTTCTTTGGCACGAGGCTTCAACAAGGTCATCATCATGGGCAACCTGACCCGAGACCCGGAGATCCGTTACACGGCGTCCAACAAGGCCTACGCGCGGTTCACCGTCGCCGTCGGCCGGACCTGGAAGGGGAGCAACGGTGAGCTCCAGGAGCACACCGACTTCATCCCCGTCGTCGTCTGGGGACCCCAGGCCGAAAACTGCGAGCGCTACCTCAGCAAGGGACGGCCCGTCCTGGTCGAGGGGAGCATCAACACCCGCTCCTACGAGACCCAGCAGGGAGAAAAGCGCTACGTGACGGAGGTTCAGGCCCTGGGAGTCACCTTCCTGGGCGGCCGCCGTGACGACAGCGGCTCCGGTTCCGCACCGTCCCGGGGCGGCGATGTCGGCAGTTTCCGCGACGGAGGCTTCGAGAGGCAGGGATCCAAGCAGGGTGCCGATGATTTCCCCCTTGACATCTCCGAGTATGAAGGCGGAGAGGAGTCAGGCGAGGAAGAGGCCGACATCCCCTTCTGACGGGGCCTCGTGAGTCGTTCAGTGCAAGGAGGAAGGCATCATGGCGTTCAACAAAAGGCGCGGCAAGCGCCGTCCCAAGGTCTGTTTCTTCTGTGTCGACAAGATCGCCCACGCCGATTACAAGGATCTCGACCGTCTCCGCAAGTACCTCTCCGAGCGGGGCAAGATTCTTCCCCGGCGGGTCACCGGCAACTGTGCGAAGCACCAGCGCCAGTTGACGACGGCTATCAAGCGGGCCCGCCTCATGGCCCTTCTGCCTTTCAGCACCGATTGAGGACCTGGGAGGCTTAGAGCGGGTCGGGGCTTACCGGGCCCTCGCGGTTCTGAGGAGCCGACCTGTCGTCTCGTCGAAGCAGCCGGAGCCCCCAGGGCTTTCGGCTGCTTTTCGATCTCTGCCGTCCCCGTTCCCGAACGATCCAGCCGGGAAGGAGGCAACACATGTCACCGACGCGTGCCCTCGTGGAGGCGTCCCTGCTCGTGGCTCTGGCCGTCGTCCTCTTCGCGGCCAGCCACTATCTGCCCGTCGTGGGAATTTTCCTTTCCCTCGTCTGTCCCGCACCCCTTGTGGTGCTGGGCCTGCGCCATGATCTGAAGCGGGCCCTTCTGGGGACCTTTGTCGCCACGCTCCTCACGGCCGCCCTCCTGGGTGTCGTGACGTCCTTGTTCTTTCTCCTCGGCTTCGGCATTCTCGGGATCGGCCTGGGCTACCTGGCCCGACGCTGCAGAAGCGGTGCCGAGGTCATGCTCTACGGCCTCGTCGTCTCCCTTTTGAGCAAGCTCGTCCTCATGGTCGTCCTGATCCGGATGACGGGCATCAACCCCTTCAGTCTCGATCCGGAGACCTTTCGGGAGTCGATCAACGGCGTCGTCAGCCTCTACGGCAAGGCCGGCCTCCCGCCGGAGGCGATCGAGGGAATGAAGGCCCAGTTCGAGGCCATGGCGACGGCCCTGCCTCGCGTATTCCCGGCCCTTCTGGTCATGGCTTCGGCCATGGACTGTTTCCTCAGCTATGTCGTCAGCGGCGCCGTCCTGAAGCGCCTGGGGGGGCTTGCGCTGCCCCCGCTGCCTCCCTTCGGGGAGTGGCGGTTCCCGAAGAGCGTCTTCTGGGCCCTTCTGGCCTCGATGGCTCTCCAACTTCTGGGGCCGTCAGCGGGGGAATTCGCCGTCGAAGCCGCCCTCAATCTGCGCCTCGTCGTCTCCATGCTCTTTTTCTTCCAGGGCCTCTCTGTGGTATGGTTTTTCTTGACCTCCAGGAAGATGGCTTCGCCGCTGCGCTTTGTGATCGTCTTCCTTCTGATTTTCATCCCCTTCCTTTCCCAGCTGCTCCTCGTGCTGGGCGTTGTCGATATCTGGTATGACCTCAGAACGCGTTTTCGGAGGTGACGGGAACGATGAAAGTGATTCTCCTGCAGGATGTCAGCAAATTGGGCAAGAAAGGTGACCTCATCGAGGTCAACGACGGGTACGGACGGAACTTTCTCCTTCCCCGGGGGTTGGCTGAAGAGGCCACGTCGGGCAAGGTGAAGGTGTGGAAAGAGGCCCAGAGCTCCAAGGAGGCCCGCAAGGAAAAGGCCCGCCTCCAGGCGGAGGAGACAAAAAGACATCTCCAGGGGCGCCAGGTGACAGTCAAGGTCAGCGCCGGTGAGGGCGGCAAGCTCTTCGGCAGCGTGACGTCGATCCAGATCGCCGAGGCTCTGATCGCGCAGCTTGAGACCAGGATCGACAAGAAGGAGATCCGCCTTGACGAGGCGATCCGTCAGGTGGGAAGTTTCCCCTTCAAGGTCCGCCTCGCCCCTTCCATTGAGGCCGAGATGACCGTCAAGGTGGAGGCCGAATAGCTTGGCTGAACCCCTTCGCGTCCCGCCCCATAATCTGGAAGCGGAAAGGGCCGTCCTGGGAGCCGCGCTCCTGGATAAGGACGGTCTCCTTTACGTGACCGAAACCCTTCAGGCCGAGGATTTCTACGACGTCCGCCACCGGCGGACCTTCGACGTCATGGCCGAGATGGCTCAGAAAGATCACCCCGTCGATCCTTTGACCTTCATCGAGGAGGCGGGCCGCAAGGGGCTCCTGGAGGAACTTGGGGGCCAGCCCTTCCTGGCTGACCTCGTCGATTCGGTGACGACCGTCGCCAATCTGGAGTACCATGTCGCCATCGTCCGAGACAAGAGCGTCCACCGACGGCTCATCAAGGTGGGCAGCGATATCGTCCGCCTCGGCTATGCCGAGGACCGGGACGTCGACGAGATTCTCGACGAGGCCGAACGGGCCGTCTTCGAGATCTCCCAGAGGGGCGGCAAGAACCTCTTCCGCCACGTCGGCGACGTCCTGGGACCGACGTTCCGCCAGATCGAGGTGCAGTTTCAGGCCGGAGAGGCCGTCACCGGCGTTTCGACGGGTTTTGCCGATTTCGATCGACTCACGGGAGGTCTTCAGCCGGGCAGCCTCAACATCGTCGCCGCCAGGCCCTCGATGGGCAAGACCGCTCTGGCCCTCAACATCGCCCAGTACGCTTCGGTCCGGAAGAAGACGCCCGTTCTCGTCTTCAGCCTCGAGATGGGAGCGGAGCAGCTCGTCCAGCGTCTTCTCGGCGCCGAGGCGCGGATCAACATCCACGACCTGAGAACCGGCTCCTTTCACGAGAAATCCTGGGAGTCCCTGGCCGAGGCGGCGGGCGTTCTCGCCCAGGCTCCTCTCTATATCGACGACAGTTCCGTTCTCTCCACGCTGGAACTTCGGGCCCGCTGCCGCCGCTTCAAGGCCCTCCATCCCGGCCTGGGCCTCGTCGTCGTCGATTACCTGCAGCTCATGTCCATGCCGAAGCGCATCGAGAGCAAGCAGCAGGAGGTGGCCGAGATCTCCCGGGCCCTCAAGGCCGTCGCCCGCGAGCTGGACGTGCCCGTCGTGGCCCTTTCCCAGCTCTCCCGGGCTGTCGAGTCGCGAAACGACAAGCGGCCCATGCTCTCCGACCTGCGCGACAGCGGCGCCATCGAACAGGACGCCGATCTTGTCGTCCTCCTCTACCGGGCCGGCTACTACAACGCGACCACGGCGGAAGAGACGGACAACGCCGCTGAGATCATCGTCGCCAAGCACCGCAACGGTCCGACGGGAACGGTCCATCTCGTTTTCCTGCGCGAGTTCGCCCGTTTCGTCAACGCCGATCAGATCTACAGCCGTCGCTGACGGCCGGGGAAGGAAGGGAAGAACGTGGAAAGCCGTTTCGTCTGGGATGTTGCCCGCTTCCTCAATCCGTCGACGACGGAACGGAAGGCCCCGTCCGGCGGACCCTCTCCGGAGAAGGATCGTCGTCTCGTCGACCTTTCCCTTGACCTGATCCGCCCCAATTCCGATCAACCGCGGCAGTATTTTGACGAAGACGAACTGGAAGAGCTGGTCCAGTCCATCCGCTCCATGGGGCTGATTCAGCCCGTCGTCGTCCGTCCCCGAGGCGAGGGGGTTTTCGAGCTCATCGCCGGGGAACGGAGGCTGCGGGCCTGTGAGAGGGCGGGAATGAAGACGATCCCCGCCGTCGTCATGGAGGCCGACGAGGTGATGGCCCAAGTCCTGGCTCTGGTGGAGAACCTCCAGCGGAGCGACCTGTCGGCCGTGGAGGAGGCCCGTTCCTTCAGCGCCATCATGGAGCGGACCGGCTGGAGCCAGACCGAACTGGCCCGCCGCCTCGGCCGCTCCCAGGGAGCCATCGCCAATAAGCTGCGGCTTCTTCACCTCCCCGCTCCGGTCCTCGATCTCGTCCTTTCGGGGAAGCTCTCCGAACGCCATGCCCGGGTTCTCCTCTCTCTTCCCGAAGAGGATCAGAGAACCGACTGGGCCCAAAAGGCCGTAAGCGACGGGATGACCGTTCGGGAGCTGGAAAAGGCCGTCGGAACCTTTCTCAAACCGCCCGGAAAAGAGGCCCGCAAGAGGGCCAGGCGTTCCGCAACTCCCTTGCCCGATCGGGGGCGCGAGGAAGGCCCCTCATCGTTCTCCGGCGGCGAGGAGCCCTTTCTCCAGGTTCTCGCCCGCCTCATCGAGCGGGAGCGCGCCACAGGGACGACGATCCAATGGAAGGTCCGCGAAGAGGGACAGAAGGAGCGCGTCGTCGAGATCCACATTGCCCTTCCCAACCATGGCCCCAGGGCCGACGAAAGGTCGTGACAACGAGGATGGCTCGCAAGAAGGCAAGGACCGCCGAGATCGCAGAGAGCAAGAAAGAGCCCCGGCTGGTGCCCGAGTGGCTCTTCGAGGGGATGTTCTTCGTCGCCCTCGTCATGCCCAACCTGATCTTCTCCGGTTCCTACTGGTTTCAGACCCTTCATCTGATGAAATGGTTCCTCGCCATGGTGCCCGTCGCCGTCGTCTCCGCCGTGGCGGGCTGGCGGCTCCTCCGGCAGGGCCCGGAGGCCACGGGCTTCCGTCTTGACCCTTTCGGGGCCGCCTGGTTTCTCCTGCTGGCCTACGCCCTGATCCAGCCTCTGTGGGCTCCGGTGACGTCGGCCCCGACGCTGGTGCGCGAGTGGCTCTACATGGCCACCCTCTTCGGTGCCTACCTCTGGACCCGCCGTGAGTTCAAGGGTGACAGACTGCCCCTCTTCCTTCTGGCCATCGCCGTCAACAGCGCCGCCAACATCCTCTTCGCCGAGCTTCAGATCCGCAATCTCAGCGGGTCCTTCCCCTTCATCCTCCCCACGCCGGGACACTACATCGGCAACACGGGGCAGCAGAACATGTTCGGCGTCTGGATCGCCATCGCCCTCTACGGAGGAGCCTTCCTTCACCTTGCCGGCCGGATCGGCCCGAAGCTGAAGTGGGTGAATCTCGCCCTTTTCGCCGTCAACGCCTGGGGCCTGTGGAACACGACGAGCCGTTCGGCCTATCTGAGCTTCTTCGTCGGCCTCGCCACTCTCTGTCTTGTCTACGGCCGCCTCGTCGGCCGCAGGGAGCTTCGCCGCCTTCTGGCCCTGGCGCTGATCCTGGTGGCGACCTTCTTCGCCGTCAATCACTATGGCCGAGGCGGGAGCCTCATCAACAAGGCCATCGACATGGTGGAGAATGTCCAGACCGTCGGAAACCGAGACAGCATCTGGCTCACGTCGTGGTACATGTTCCGCAAGCACCCGGTGACCGGTGTCGGGCTGGGCCATTACAAATGGAACTACCTCGATGCCCAGCGCGACATGCTTCAGGATCGACCCGACAAGGCCTGGAAGTTCACCCTCTGGGCCCACAGCGAAGTCATCCAGTGGTTCTGCGAGTTCGGCCTTCCCGGAGGACTCTTCCTCCTCGCCCTCGGCGGCTGGTGGCTCTATCACTTTCTCCGCGCCCTCATCGACAGAAGACAGCTCTCCCTGGCGGCCCTCTGGGCCGTGGGCCTTCTCTTCCTCTTCTGGTTTGACGCTCTCTGGACCCGTCCCTTCCACCGCATCGAGAATGTCCTCTGGATGAGCCTCGCCTTCGCCCTGGCCAACAGGGAGCTGCTCCCGGAGGAGACGGTCTGGTCCCGCATCGGCCGACCTCCTCTTCTGCGCGCCTTCGGCGGTCTCGCTCTGGCCGTCTCCGTGGGGGGGATGGTTCTGATGGCCGATGCGATGGTGGGAGACCGTAAAATTGCGGTTGCCATGGCAAGCCGCGACGTTCAGACTCAGAGGACCCTCCTTGAGGAGGCGCACCGCCACCTTCTTGTCCGGGATCTTGCGCGCAAGCAGCTGGCCTATCACTACATCGCCCTGGCCGAGCAGCTGAAGGACCGTGAACTGCTGTTGGAAGGCATCCTTCGAATCGAAGAGGTCTTCCGCAGGGAACCTCACTCGAAAGAGCTCAGCACGCTCCTCAAGTGGGAGGGCAAGCTGGGGCGGAAGGAGGCCCTCGTGGACTACGTGACCTTCCTCAAACCCGGGACCTACAGGATCCGGTCTTCCGGCGAATCGTCGGTGACGTCACAGGAAGAGATGCCGTGACCGTTGTGGCAGGACCTTGAGAGGGGGGTACGGCCCTTGAGAAGGCGCCGCCCGGCCTTCACCCTCATTGAGATTCTCGTCGTCGTCGGCCTGACGGGACTCATCGCCGTCACGGCCTTCACGCCGCTGGTCCATACCGTGGGCCTTCTGCGGGATCTGGAGCTTTCTTTCGGCCGCGAGGCTGCCCTCCGGGTGGCCTCGTCCCGGATCGTCGACGACATGCGCCAGTACCAGGAGGGTTCCCGGGCCCCGGCGGTCCGTCTCGTCCGTCATGACCGTCTGGGAGGCGTCGCCGACGATGTCCTGCTTTTCTGGAGCGTCGCCCCTCTGCGGCAGGGGCGTCCGGCGGGCACCATCGTCTACCGCCTCGGGGCCCGACCGGGAAGGGAGAAGTCCCTGCTGCGCTGGACTCTCCCCGGGCTGCGCCCGGGGGAGATCAACCCGGCAGGGCTCGACGAGGAGGAGGCCCAGCTCGTCCTCCAGGGCCTGGACGGTTTCCGTGTCGCCTTTCTTCAGGACAGACGATGGGTCGACGAGTACGGCGGTGGCCTTCCCCGAGCCGTCAGGCTGACGCTGACGCGAGGGGAGGTCGAAAAGATCTATGAGGACTGGCTTCCTCAGGCGCGCTAGACGGGAGGGCTTCATCCTCGTAGCCGTTCTCTTTGCCATCACCGTTCTCCTCAGTGCCGCCACGGGGCTGGCCTGGTTCGTCCGGGGACAGGTCCGGCAGGTCGAACGGGAGAAAGAAGGACTCATGGCCCGGAGCGTCGCCCTCGTCACGGCCCGTCAGCTCGCGGCCGGTCTCGGCTATGACCGTAACGACTACGACTCTCCTCAGGAACGCTGGTTCGGCCCCCACATGGTTCCCATCGAGGAGGTCGGCATCGCCCTGCTGACCTTTTTGCCCGGAGACGGCAAGATCTCCCTGGACGGCCTCTTCCTTCCCGATGGCGAGACGATGCGCCTCGAGATGGAAGAGCCCTGGCGGCGCATCTGGGAGCGTCTGGACCAGCCCAGGATGGAGCAGGTTCTGCTGGACTACATGGACGGCAACGCCACACCTCGTCTCGGCGGCGCCGAACGAGAGGATTTTCCCAATCACGTCCCTGCCGATCTCTCCGAACTTCTTGCCTGTCCCGGAATGACTCCTGCCATTCTCTATGGCGATCCCGAGCGGGAAATGCCCGGTCTGGCCGATTTCGTCTCCCCCTGGGGGGGGAAGAGGATCAACGTGAACGTGGCCGGGCGGGAGGTTCTCTCGGTCCTGGATGATGCCGTCACCCTCGATGTGGCCGATTCGGTCATCGAAGCCAGGGATCAAAAACCCTTCGAGTCCCTCCGGGACCTGACCGAGCGGGGCGGTATTGATGAGGCCGCCCTTCCCCGCCTGTCCAGCTTGGTGGGTTTCAAGAGCGAGACTTTTAGGGCCGAAATGCAGGTTCAGCTTCTCAACGGTGCTCAGCGCCATTTCGAGGTCATTTTCCGCAAGCGCAACAATGTGACCGACATTCTCCTCTGGAAGGAGCGATAGACCATGGCCGACGTGGCCAGAATCTGCCTCGAAAGAAAAGGCTCCCTTCTGGAGCTGGATGACGGAGGAGGTGGCAAACCCGTCTCCGTCCAGGGAGAGAAAGGAGCTCTCCTCGTTCTCTGTCCCTTTCGCACCCTGGCGATCCATCCCTATGATCTTCCCCTGGCCAATCTGACCCAGGTTCGGGAGGCGCTGAAGCTCCGTCTTCAGCCCTACCTGGCCGGCGGTTCCCTCGACTTGTTGCCGATGGTCCTCGCCCGGGACGCCAAGAAGACGCGCGGCGTGGCCTGGCTTGTGGCAAAGGCGGAACGGGACGGCCATGAGGCCCTGCTCGGGGGCCGTCAGGCCCGCCTCGTTCCCGCCGTTCTGGCCCTCGTCGCCGACGGCGCCGACGGTGCCGTACTTGCCGACGAGGACCACCTCTACGCCGTGGCCCTCCGTGACGGCGAACCTCTGGCCTTCCGCTGCCAGCCCCGGAGGCGACGCAACGTCGAGGCCGAGGTTCAGTGGCTCCGCCAGTTTCTCGGCCATGAGGAAGCCTCGATCGTCACGGCTGACCTCGTCGAAGACGAAAGAGAGGCACGGAAGCTCCTTCACCGGGGCGCCCTCTCCCTCTGTGATCCCAATAACGTCCTCGCTTCCGTCGACCTGTCGGGCAAGGCCATCGATGCCGCCCTTCGCGCTGACCGCTTCATGACCGTCGCCAGAAGAGCCATCCTCACCTCTGCCGCCGCCGGAGCCGTCGCGGCGCTGATGGCAGCGGCCTTCCTCTTCTTCCTCAAGGCCGATCTCCAGAACGTGCAGGACCGATCGGAGGCCCTCTACCGGGAGACTTTCGGCGGCGAAGGCGTCATCCGTGACCCCTTGAGCCAGGCCAGGGCGAGACTGGTGTCGTCTCAGGGGGGCAGTGGGGCCCCCGATCTGGCCGACATCCTGGCTTCTGTCGGTTCGGCCTGGACGGCCGGAGGAGCCCTGGAGACGCTGACCCTGGAATCGTTGCGGTATAATGCCTTCGGTGCCGATTTCGTCGGCGTCGCCCCTGACGTGAAAGACATCGAGACCCTCCAGGCCAGGCTCAAGGGGGAAGGACTGGAGTCCCGCCTGGGCGACATCCAGCAGACTTCGGGAGGGAGACTCCGGTTTTCCCTCTCCTTGAGGTGGGATCAGCCGTGAATGCCATCGAAGGCCGTCTCAGGCCCCTCATCGACTATATCCGTGGCAATCGGCAGGCTCAGAGGCTTGCCCTCTTCGCCGTCCTCGGACTCCTCTTGTGGATGACGGCATTCCACATTTTCGGCCAGCTGTCGGACCTGAGATCGCGGATGAACCTTCAGGAGGACCGGTTCCGCCGTCTCGCTCAGGTGGTCCACAAGTACCGCAACGAGCCCCAGCAGGAAGCGGCGAGAGCTCCTGTGGGGGATGTCCTCTCGGCTCTGTCGTCCCTGATCGATCAGGTCGGCATCAAGGAGCGTCTCGTTCAGCTGTCGACGAGCTCCGGCGGAGCCACGCTCCAGCTGGAGCGCCTCTACGGCGAGGAACTGGCCACTCTTCTCCAGGAGATGGACCGCAGGGGGCTCCCCCTGCTTTCTGCCGAGCTCCGCTCTGTCCCCTACGGTGAGGCCCGGCTCTTTGCCTGTTCTCTCCTCGTGGGAGGTGAGCGACGTTGAAGAGGATTTTGCGCGTTCTTTTCCTCCTCGTCGTGCTCCTTGTCGGCTTTGCGGCGGGACTCTGGGTCTTCTTCCCCTGGAATCAGGCGGCTCAGGTCGCCTTTGACGAGGCCGTCCGCAACCTCAACGGCAGGGGCATCGACATGAGCGCTCTTGACGTCTCAGGCCGGGGCGGGCTTCGCCCCTCCCTCAGCGTCCGGGGCGTGGTGATGAATCACCCTCTTCTGACGGCCAACATGGCCCTTATCGAAGGAAGCCTCGACCCGGTGAGATCCCTTTTCGCCCGAGGCGTCGCCGTTGACCTCCGTCTCGGTTCCGGCACCCTTCAGCTCCTTCAGGGGCAGAGCCTTGGCTGGCAGAGAGGTGTCCTGGCCCTCAAGGCGGGAGCGTCCGGCGTCGACGTCGCCGATCTTGACCTGACCGGTGACCTCACCGTCAAGGGCGGTTTCCTCTTCGATCCGGGGCAGGGAAAGCTCTCCCGGGCCGCTTTGGAGATCGCCGTCCCTCCTGAGGCGGATTCGCTCATGACGGGCCTTCGCGCCCTCCTTCCGCTGAGGAAGGAGTCGGAGGGACGATGGAAGGTGGAAAGACCGTGAAAAGACTGTCTCTCCCCAGGCTGAAGGGGTTGAAGGGCTTTTCGGCGTCGCCGTTTTTTCGCTGGAGCCGGATCCTGGCTGTGCCTCTTGCCGTCGCCGCAATCGGGTTCCTTCTGGGACTGGTCGCCTCTCAAGGCGTCGAGATCCTCTTCCGACGCCACCTCCTTGAGGGCGTCTACTCCTGGGCTCTCCGGGATGACGATTCGGGACCGACGCCGGCGACGGACCCTCTCGGAGAGGGATTGAAGACCTTTGTCGAGGCCAATCCCTTCGCGATCGACCGGCTGCTGCGCAGTGACATTTCCGTCGCGGAGACGGAGGAGTCCCGCCAAAGGGGCGAATCTCTCCCCATGGCCGGTGCGCGCCTGATCGGCACCCTGCCCCCGGAGGGCGCCTTCATCGTCGCCGGCGAGTCGATGCTCTTCCTTCTGCGCGGCCAGATAGAGGGTGGCTTCGAGCTCATCGATGTCACCGCCGACCGGGCTCTCTTCCGCGATGACGAGGGCCAGGAAAGGGTGCTTTTCCTCGAATTCTCCAAGACCGAGCCCTCCGAGCCGAAGTCGACGAAGGCGGCTCCTGAGGCGGCGCCTGCCCAGGCGTCCTCTCCGGCTGCGGCGGGCAACGTCGTCGCCGCCGCTCCCGGCAAGGAAGGAGCCGTCGATCGTGATCTCGTCAACAGCCTCCTCATGAACCCCTTCGAGGAGCTGCGCAAGATCCGCCTCCAGCCTCACATCCGCGACGGCAACCCTGTGGGGATCGAAGTGCGGTTCATCCGCGACGACAGCATCCTCCGCCAGCTCGGCGTCTCCCGGGGCGACGTCATCCAGGCCGTCAACGGCGTCCAGATCCAGAACATGAACGACGTGGCCAATGCCATCTCCTCTCTCATGGGGGGATCGCGGTTTGACGTCTCCGTTCTCCGCGGGGGAGGTCCCGTCGAGTTGAGCTACACGGTGAAGTGACGTGAAGCGCCGGGCCTTCACCCTCATGGAGGTCCTCGTTGCCGTGGCCGTGCTGGCCCTGGCCGCGACGGGAACGCTCCGCCTTGTCGCCATGTCCCAGAGGAGCCTTGCCGAAGTCCGCATCCAGAGGGAACTGATTGACCGGAGCCGGGCCCTCCAGGTGCGGGCCTTGGCCGGAGATCTTCCCTCCTCGGGCAGGGAGGAGGACCTCTTTTGGGAGCGACGGACGATGTCGCAGGAATTGCTTGAAGGACTCTGGACGATCCGCTACGGTCTTCTCGAGGTGGAGTACCAGGGAAGATCGCTGCTGTTATGTCTACCTTAGTGCGAGACGGAGGGTTTCCCGATGAGAAGGACCAACTTCATGATTCTTATCTGCCTGGGGCTGCTGTTGGCCTTGGCGCTGCCTCTGGCGGCCCAGGAGGCTGCCGAGACGGGCGAAGAGCTGACTGAACAGAACCTGATCGAGGCCGCCCGGGTGATGCGCAATGCGGGACGGGTCCAGCTCAACTTCAAGGAACTCGACATCGTCAAGTTCATGCGCTTCATGACGGAGCTCCTGGAGGAAAACATCCTCGTCGACCCCGAGGTGAAGGGGACGGTGACTGTCGTCTCCCCCCGGGCCGTCTCCCTGGACCAGGCCCGGTCCCTGATGGTCTCCGTCCTCGAGATGAACGACCTCTCCCTCCAGAATTACGGCGGCTACAGCAAGCTTGTTCCCGCCAAGAAAGGACCGAGCACGGACAACATCGTCCGCAAAGGGCGTGTCGGTCCCGGATCGGGAGACCAGACCGTCGTCCAGCTCGTTCCCCTCGACTACGTCTCGGCCAACTTCGTCGTCAATGCCGTCCAGACCTCTCTGGGCAAGGAGATCTCCATCGTGCCCCTTCTTTCCGGCAACGGCGTCGTCCTCTCCGGCGTATCCAGCCTCGTCGAGAAGGCCGTTGGGGTCATCCGGGCTGTCGACGCCCCGGAGAGCGTCAAGGTCAGCCTGGCCATGCCCATCACGAGCGGGTCGCCCAAGACGATCGCCCAGCATCTGACGGCCCTGGCCAAAGAGCAGCAATCGCCCCTTTACGGGATCTTCGTGGCCGCCGACGAGGCGAGCCGCAAGATCGTCATCGTCGGCGACAGCGCCGCACTGACCGAGGCCGAACGGGTCGTGAAGGAATTGGACGTTCCCGCCAGGGCCGGCGACTTCCACATCTACCGCCTCGAGAATGCCGACGCCTCCGTCGTGGCCGAGCAGCTCGGCCAGCTCCTGGCCGTGGCTGCCCGTCTCGAACCGGACAAGGACGGCAATCTCCCCAACACCGTCGTCGCCGATACGGCGACGAACAGCCTCATCTTCGCAGCCCCGCCGAGCCAGTACGAGGACATCCTCAAGATCATCACCTCCCTCGACACCCAGCCCAAGCAGGTTCTCATCCGCGGCCTCATCGCCGAAGTGAACCTGACGCGCCTCAACAACGCCGGTTTTGACTGGGCCGGCTATGGCGGCGCCGAGTTGGGCAGTGACGCCCTTTTCGGCGGCCAGGTCCAGCTGGGCAACACTGCCGTCCCCTCGGCGATGCTCGACTACTTCAAGGACCTGACGACCCAGGAGGAGCTTCAGACCCGGGATGGCCAGACCTACAAGATCACCAACACGGAGCCCAAGGGGCTGCTCTATGCGTCGATCAGCCTCCTCAACAAGTATGACGCCATCAACGTCCTCTCCATGCCTCGTCTCATGTGCACCGACAACATGGAGAGCCAGCTCCAGGTGGGCCAGGTCATCCCCCAACTGACGTCCCGTAATTCGGACATCACCAACCCCTCGGCGGTGCAGAACAGCTACGAGTACAAGGACACGGGCATCGTCCTCAAGGTGACGCCTCACGTGAGAAGCGGCAACCTCGTGGCCCTCGACATCGAGCAGCGGACCGAGGACGTCCTCTCGGCCCAGACGTCGGACACGCCCGTCACGGCCAAACGGGAGATCAAGACGACCTTCCTCGTCCGCAACGGCGACACCATCGTTCTCGGCGGTCTCATCACGGAGTCAGAGAAGTTCCTCAAAAACCGCGTTCCCGGCCTCTCCTACATTCCCCTTTTGGGGAACCTCTTCACGACGACGGCCAAGCAGAAGGAGAAGGTGGAACTCATTCTTCTCCTGACGCCGGAGATTCTGGAGACGCCGGAGATGGCCGGCCAGGCGACGCAGCGGATCATGGCCGGCGAGGATCACGACGGAAAAACCCAGTCCGAACGGGAGCTTCAGGAGCGTTTTGAAAGCCTCTACCGCGAGGCGGTGAGGAATAAGTGACCCTGCCCGAGCCCTCTCAGGTCCTCTCCTTCCTTCCCGAGGCCCTCAGCCTCGACGCCCTGAGGCAGCAGGGCATCGTCCCTCTGCGGCGGGAAGAGGGCCTGCTCATCGTCGGCGCCTCGTCGCTGGAGGCCTTCCCGCAGGCTCAGATCCTGGGGGCTTCTCTCGGCGTCCCCGTGGAGCTTGAGATCCACTCCCGCGAGGACATCGACGGCCTCCTGCGCTCTCTCTATGACCTGAGAAGCGGCATCGCCGACGACGACGTCAGTGCCATCGAAGGCGTCGACGACCTGGCCGATCTGGCCCGGGAGGACGTTTTAAGTGATTCCGTCGACGTTCCCATCATCCGCCTCGTCAACGGCCTCATCGCCGAGGCGATCCGGGAACGGGTGACGGACATTCACATCGAGCCCTACGAGGACAGTGTCCTCGTCCGCTTCCGTGTCGACGGAGTCCTTCACGACAGGCTCCGTCTGCCCAAAGGACACCAGGCGCCGCTGACGAGCCGCGTCAAGGTCATGGCCCGCATGGACATCGCCGAGCGGTTCGTCTCCCAGGACGGACGGATCGGCATCACCGTCGGCGGTCATGCCATCGACATCCGCGTCGGCGCCATCCCGACCCAGCACGGCGAGCGGCTGGCCTTGCGGATCCTCGACAAGGGCCAGGGGCTTCTTTCCCTGGAACATCTGGGCATGGCCGAACGGGAGAGGACTCTTCTGGAGGCGGTCATCCGCAAGCCTCACGGCATCGTCCTCCTGACGGGGCCGACGGGGTCGGGGAAGACGACGACCCTTTATGCCATCCTCCAGGCCCTGGCCCGGCCGGAAGTGAACATCCTGACCGTCGAGGACCCCATCGAATACGATCTTCCCGGCGTGGCTCAGATCCAGGTCAACGAGAAGGTGGGACTCACCTTCGCCGGCGCTCTGCGGGAAATCCTCCGCCAGGATCCGGACATCATCATGATCGGTGAAATGCGCGACTACGAGACGGCCCATATCGGCGTCCAGGCGGCCCTGACGGGGCACCTCGTCCTCTCGACGCTCCACACCAACGACTCGACGAGCGCCGTCACCCGCCTCATCGACATGGGCGTCGAGCCCTATCTCCTCGCCGGTTCTCTCAACGGCGTCGTTGCCCAGCGCCTCGTCCGGCGCCTCTGTCCCCGTTGCCGCAAGGAAGAGGAAGCGACAGGGCTCCTGAGGCGCAACGGCCTGACGCGTCACTGGACGGCCCAAGGCTGTGACCATTGCGGCGGAACGGGTTACAGGGGCCGGGTGGGGCTTTACGAGCAATTCATCGTCGACGAGGTGGCCCAGGAGGCCATCGCTCAGTCCCTGGCTGCTTCTCAGCTCCGGGCGGCGGCTGTCGAAAGGGGCCTCGTCAGCCTCTGGCATCTCGGGCTGGAGAAGGTGGCTGCCGCCATGACCTCCATCGAAGAGGTCCTCCGTGTAACGGGAGAGGATCCGTCGTGACGACCTACCGCTACAGCGCCTACGACAGCGAGGGCAAGTTGAAACGGGGACGGGTCGACGGGGCCTCCTCCGAATCGGTCCTCAGGGAGCTTTCCCTTCAGGGACTCGTCGTCGTCGAGATCGTCGCCGAAGAGAAGAAACGGGCCGCCTCGGGGCGCCCCCTCTCCCTGGCCTCTCACGTCCTCTTCTGCAAAAGCCTGAGCGCCTACCTCAAAAGCGGCCTGCCTGTCACGGAGGCCTTGGAGATGCTGCGTCGCCAGACGCCGGACAAGCGCCTCGGCGAGGCCTACAGCGCCCTCCTTGAAGCCGTCCAGGGGGGGCGGAGATTGGGGACGGCCATGAGGGATCAGGGTGTCTTCCGAGAAGGCCTCATCGGCATGGTCGAATCGGGCGAGACGAGCGGGTCCCTCGTCGAGATTCTCCTCAAGGGGGCCCAGGTCTACCGGTCGGAGCTGCAGCTGCGTCGCAAGGTCCAGTCGGCCCTCGTCTATCCCGCCGTCATGGTCGTCGTCGGTCTCGGCGTCATTGCCTTTCTCCTGACCTACGTCGTTCCGCGGCTCACGGCCCTTTTTTCGGACATCGGCCAGGCTCTCCCCATGCCGACACGGGTTCTTCTGGCACTGTCGGCGGCGGCTAAGACCCTGGGCCTGCCTCTTCTCGTGGCCCTGCTGATCCTTGCGCTGCTCGTCTATCGCGGCAAGGTCCGGCTTCGTCTTCCCTTCCTCAAGGGGTTAAGGGAGCGGGTTGCTCTCTCCCTGGTCTTCTCCCATCTTTCCACCCTCGTCTCGTCGGGCATTCCCCTCGTCCAGGCGATCCAGATGACGGCGCCCATGGACGGCAAGAGGGAGCGGTGGAAGGACGTGGCTCAGAGCGTCCGTGAGGGCTACCGCTTCGCCCAAGCCCTGGAGAGGGAGGGCTCCTTTCCTGACGACGTCGTCTACGTCGTCCGCGTCGGCGAGATGGGCTCCGAGCTTCCCGATGCGCTCGAGCGGGTTGCCGAAAACAGCTGGGAGACGGCTGAATCCCAGATGGAGCGGCTCGCCAGCCTCGTCGAGCCCCTCTTGATTCTCTTTCTGGGCAGCGCCGTCGGTTTCGTTGTTGTCGCCATCTTGCTGCCGATTTTCGATCTTTCCGGATTGGTCCAATGAGGGAAGACTCAACCCTCACACATTTGATCAAGAGGTGATGCAGGTGAAAGGTCGTCGCAGAACCGCTTTTACCCTCGTCGAGGTCCTCGTCGTCGTCGTCATCATCGGCCTTCTGGCCGGTCTCGTCGTTCCCCGCGTCGTCGGCCGCGGTGAGGAGGCGAAGAGGACGGCCGCTCAGGTCCAGATCCGCCAGCTCGGCCAGGCCCTTGACCTCTTCAAGCTCGACAACGGCTTCTACCCCACGACGGATCAGGGCCTTGAAGCCCTCCTGACCCGTCCCACCCTTCCGCCGGAGCCGAGAAATTACCGAGAAGGGGGTTATATGCAGAAACTTCCCGTCGATCCCTGGGGCGGTCCCTACGTCTACCGGTCACCGGGTGACCACGACGAATACGACCTCTTCTCCTATGGGCCCGACGGCGAAGAGGGTGGAGAGGGTGCCAACGCCGACATCACCAGCTGGGAGTAGCCGGTGATGGCGCGTCGTCGGGGCTTTACCCTCGTCGAGCTCGTCGTCGCCGTTGCCCTTCTTGCCGTCATGGCCGCCGTCGTCCTGCCCCGACTCGTGGCGCCCGCTCCGGACCCGGCACTTGAGCTGGGACGGATTGTCGCCGACGGTTCTTTGGCTGCCCAGAGAGAAGGAGCGGTTCATTTCCTCCTTGCCCAGGAGATGGACCTCGTCCTTGCCCGCCCCGGCCCGTCCGCTGAGGACAAACCGCTGGAGGTGCGCCGCTATTCCCTCGGCGGGCGCCTGGAGGTCCGTCTCATCCCGGAGCGGCTCCTCTTCTACCCCGACGGCTCCTTTGAACCGACGGGAATCGTCGTCAGGGGGCCGACGTCGGAAAGGGCCTTTCACCTCACCGTGACGGGCCAGCTGCTGGAAATCCAAACTGAAGGGCGCTGAGGCGCCCTTCAGTCCTGTCTGATGCCGAGGGAGGCGAGTCTTTCGACCAGTTCCTCCCTGCCGGTGACCTCCAGCTTGCGGTAGATGTTCTTCAGGTGAGTACGGACGGTGTTGTTCGTGATGTTCAGGGAACAGCAGATATCGGAATTGGCCATCTGTTGCCCCACGAGGAGGGCGATGCGGCTTTCCTGACGGGTCAGGTTGAAGCGAAGCAATTCGGCCTGGAGGAGGAGCCCTTGCCCGGCGCTCTCCGGTTCAGAAGAGGGACTGTCCTCTTCGGCGGGACCTGAGGTGACGTCGTATCCGGCAAAGGTCTCCCGGTCGTCGTCGAAGGCCAGACCCGCAAGAAAGAGGAGCGTCACGCCCAGGATACTGAGGGAGGGCAGCAGGGGCAGATCGAGCCTTTCGGCGACGGTGGCCGTCCCTTTGGCCAGAATTCCGCCGGCGAGGACCGAGAGGGCCACGATGAACTGTCCCCGGGCGGCGACGGAAAAGGACCGGGTTCTCCCCGCCCGGGCCGCCAGGTAGAGCAACAGAACCCAGCTGTAGGTTCCGAAGATGCCGAAGCCGACCTGGAGCAAGGCCACGGGAACGAAGATCGCCCTGCCCTCAAGGACGAGGAAGGCGAGAAACCCCAGGCCCAGGACAGGCTGAGCCCACCGGTAGAGGCGTCGGAGGTCGATTTCTGGGATGCGGAAGATGAGGTAGGCCACCGTCAGAGAGGCCGTGCTGTAGAGAGGTTCCGTCACCTTCCAGGCCCGATAGAGGTCCGGCGAAGGCGAGGCGAGAAGCAGTATGTGAAAAATAGAGCAAGCAAAGAAGAAGGAGGCGATGCGCAGGACCAGCTTGGTCGGGAAGGGTGCGATGGCCCATCCCGGCTTCTCCTTGACTATCCCTGCCCTAGCTGAACCGTCTCTCCATTGAGGTGGCCGCCAGAGGGCGACGGCGAGGAAGGGGAGGATCAGGGTGAGCCAGGCCAGGATCTGTCTGTCGAGGAAGGGAGAGAGGGTCACGAGAAGAGACCCCACGACGTTGGCCCCGCCGAAAAGGAGGGCGCATCGCCCTGGAGAGAGGGCCGCCGAGTGCCAGGCCCAGAGAGCCAGCAGCAGGGAGGCGCCCACGGCACCGGAGAGGATGAGGCCCACCGTCGCAGGCCCCGGTAGGGGCCCTTCGACGAACAGGGGCATCAGGGAGAAAGCGGAAAGGAGTGCGGCAGCCAGGCCCGTCAGGAGCCCCGTTTTCCTGGGCAGGGAGCGGCCGTATCGGGCCAGGACAAGAAGAGTTACCCCGCTGAAGAGGGTGAAGAGGAAGAAGGCCTCCTTGGGGGGGAAGAGAGGGAGTTCCGGGAAAAGGGAGAAGAGGTGTCCTTCCAGAAAGGTGAGCCAACGCCAGGTGATGGCAGCCCCGAAACCGATGATGGAGCCTGTCATGGCGGGAACCTCCTCCGCGAGACTTCGTCTGCTTTCAGACTATCACGGCCCCGCTTTATTTCAAAGTCTCTCGGTGACTGTCCGGGCCGGGGGGGGTGAGGAAAATCACCCTTGTTCTCGCCGTTGCTGAGGCCTAAGGTCAAGTCGGCAGAGGGACCCTCTGTCGCCGGCTCGGCCTCTTCGGTGCGTTGGTCCCTCACCGGAGACGGCCGCGATCCGCCTTTTTCCCCTGGCTTGAGGCGGATCTGCTGGCCGGTTTCACCCCAATCTTCACAAGAAGGACGGAGGCCCCCCTCAGGGCCTCCGTCCTTCTTGTCTTACCTTCCCCTTGAGCTAAGCAAGGGAGAAGATGTCACGGTAGGTCGGGTAGGGCCAGAGAGAGAGGGAGACCAATCCCTCGACCTCGTCGCACATGGCCCGGAGTCCCTCGTAGAGGGGCATTCCCTCTTCCGTCAGGTGCCGACCCTGCTCCTCGAGGGGAAGGTCGATGAGGGACTTGCGGAGACTCTCCAGCCGTTTGGTCCCCTCCATGATGCCCTGACGGAGCCGGACCAGGCGGTGCAGTTCCTCCCGCCACCCCTGCGTCTCCCTTTCCATCGAGGGAGGAAGATGGTGCAGCGCCTGAGCCTCCTGGCCGATCTGCTGCGACAGGGCCGGGAGAATTCCTTCCCAGATCATGGCCGAGAAAAGCCCCATTTCGATGTCGACGGTCTTGCAGTACTGTTCAAGTCGCGTCTCGTAGTAGGCGACGATCTCGCGGTCACTCATGATGCCCAGCGAGTCGAGGAGTTTCCGGTGTTCGGGGACGAGGTAGAGGGCCAGGGCCTCAGGCGTCGAGTCGGCGAGGGGAAGGCCCCTTTTGCCGGCCTCTTCGCGCCATTCCGGGGAGTAGCAGTTGCCGTCGAAGCAGGTCATGCTGCTCTCCCTGTAGGCTTGACGGACGGCGTCGAGGGCCGCGTCGGTGATGTCCCAGCCGCCGTCGGTCCGTTTCTCGATCATCTCGGCCATCCCTTCGATACCCCAGCTCCAGAGGGCCACGATCATGGTCAGGGGGCCGGAGATTGACTGGGAGGCTCCAGTGGCACGGAACTCGAACTTGTTGCCCGTGAAGGCGATGGGCGAGGTCCGGTTCCGGTCGGTGTTGTCCACCTTCACCGAGGGGAGGCGGTTGAGTCCCAGGTTCAGTTCGCTCTTGTCGGGCATGTCGCTGAAACTGCCTTCCTTGATTTCTTCCAGCAGCTGGCTCAGGACCTCGCCGAGATAGACGCTCATGATCGCCGGAGGTGCCTCGTTCCCTCCGAGGCGGTGCATGTTGCCCGCCGAGGCCACGGAGGCCCGAAGGAGCCCTCCGAAGCGGGAGACGCCGAGGAGGAGGGCCGTCAGGAAGGCCAAAAACTGGAGGTTCCGCCTCTGGTTGTTCGAAGGCTCCAGGAGATTGCGCCCTTCGCTGTCGACGAGAGAGAAGTTGGTGTGTTTGCCGCTGCCGTTGAGTCCCATGAAGGGCTTCTCATGGAGGAGAAGACGGAAGCCGTGCTTGCGCGCCAGCTTGCGCATGACGCCCATCGTGACCTGGTTCTGGTCGGAGGCCAGATTGGCCTCGCAGTGGAGGGGGGCGAACTCGAACTGGCAGGGTGCCACCTCGTTGTGGCGGGTCTTGATGACGACGCCCAGCCGGGTCAGCTCTTCCTCGACTTCGGCCATGTAGGCCAGGACGCGGGGATGGATGGAACCGAAGTAATGGTCTTCCATCTGCTGGGCCTTCGGCGGGAGGGAGCCGAAGACGGTCTTGTCGCAATAGAGAAGGTCGGGCCGCCTACGGGCTACCTCCTCGTCGACGAGGAAGAACTCCTGTTCGGCTCCGACGGTGACCTGGACGTTTTTCACCGTCCTGTTGCCGAAGAGCTTGAGCAGCCTCAGGGCCCGCGGCTCCAGGGCATCAAGGCCCCTCAGGAGGGGCGTCTTGAGGTCAAGGGGTGTCCCGTCATGGGAGATGAAGACCGAGGGGATGCAGAGAGTCCCGCCGCCGCTGTCTTCCAGAATGAAGGCGGGGCTCGTCGGGTCCCAGGCCGTGTAGCCCCGAGCCTCGAAGGTGCTCCGGATGCCTCCCGAAGGAAGGGACGAGGCGTCCGGTTCGCTCTGGATCAGCTCGTTGCCGGTGAAGGTCTCCAGGGGATAGCCCCTCCGGTCCAAGGAGAGAAAGGCCATGTGCTTCTCGGCCGTCATCTCCGTCCGAGGCTGAAACCAGTGAGTGTAGTGGGTGACGCCACGATGGATGGCCCACTCCTTCATCGCCATGGCCACGGCGTTGGCCACGGCCTCGCTCAGGGGGCCGCCGCCTTCGACGGTAGCGACGAGCTGTTCGTAGATATCTCGGGGAAGACGCTCTCTCATGGTTTTCTTGTCAAAGACGTTGACGGCGAAGACCGACGAGGGGCGAGGCGTTTCTGTCATGGCGATCATCCTCCTTTGAGGCAACATGGAGGAGTTGTATCACTCTTTCCCCGCATATGCAAGTTTTTTTCAAAAAAAGCCGCATGCTGCTGCTGATTCGGCTGTTTCTGCGCCGATAGGGTGGGATGGAGGCAGGTTTTTGTGAGAATAAAGTGCGTAGGTCACGAGAGAAGGCGATAGAGGAGGGGGACAGCGAAGGGAATCAAAAGGGTGAGGACGACGCCGGAAAGAAAGGAGAAGACGGCGACCTCCTTGCCGGCGCTGCAGACGATGAAGGGAAGGGCCGTGTCCATGGCCGTCGCTCCGGCGGCGCCGACGGCGCCGCTTTTTCCGAAAAGGCGGACCACCAGAGGCATGGCGACGATGATGAGGATCTCTCGGGCCAGGTTGGCGAGGAATCCAACGGTGGCCGCTTCGATGCCAGCAGCCTCCTTGAGGAGGATCATGGTGATGCTGTAATAGCCGCATCCTGCCGAGGCGGCAGCAGCCAGTCCTACGGGAAGGCCGACGGCGACGCCTACGAGGATGCCGCCGCCGACGCTTCCGATCAAGGCGGCAACGGGCATGAGAAGGGTGCTCGGTTTGAGGGAACGGAGGCTCTCCCAGAGCCGCTCTTCCTTGCCCATGTCGAGGCCGATGGCGAGAAAAAGGAGAACCAGGGCCCCCTTGAGGAGGGGGCCCATGAGGGCCTCGAAGCCTTCCGGCAGGAACCCCGAGGCACCTAGGGCCGTTCCGGCCAGAAGGATCAGGAGGGGCTTGGCGTCAAAGGCCATGGCGGCTTCCTGCAAGACGGCAGAGGAGGGCACTGCCAACGAGCCCTCCCAAGCAGAGGGCGAGAGCCCTCAGACCCAGGCCGCCCATTTCGCTCAGGAGGGATCGGTAGCTGCCCAGCTCGCAGCCGATGAGAAAGAGGAGCAGATAGATCGCCCCCGTCAGGGCCAGGGAGCTTCTGTCGGCAAGCGGCTTCGGCAGAAGCCTTCTCCTGCCGACGGCGATGCCGACGACGAGGCAGAGGGCGAAGAGCAGGATATCCAAAAGCTAGAGGACGGACTGGCCGGCCAGTCTCAGTTTCTGCAGCAGCTCGGAGCGCTTCGACGCCTCGTCCCGGCCGTGAAGGCCGGTGAAGCAGAATTCTCCGGCGATGGTCATCTTAAGGAGCGAACAGGAGCGCCGGAAACTGAAGAGGAGTCCCTGAAAACAGCTGCCCTCGGCGTCGCCTGCGGCGCTGACGAGGATAGCCTTCTTCCCCTCAAGGGTAAAGGCGCCGGGTTTATCTCCGTAGGCGAAGGGCAAGAAGCGGTCCCAGAGGGTCTTGACCGGTCCGCTCCAGCTGTACCAGTAGAGAGGGGAGGCGAAGAGGATCGCGTCGGAATCCTTCAGCGAGGCGTAAAGCGGCTTGAGCCCGTCCTCGATGACGCAGGGGCCTCCCTGGCTCCAGCACTGGCGGCAGTCGGTGCAGCCGCTGAAGTCCATTTCCTGAAGGCGGAACCGGTCGACCCGCGCTGTCTTTTCCGAGGACGAGAGAAAGGCCTCGGCCAGGGTCTCCGTGTTGCCTCCCTTGCGGGGACTGCCGAGGATTAGCGTGACCTTTGTCATGATCGTCTTCCTCCTTTTTCCCTTTTTCGGGACCTGCCTGTTTTTTCGGAGATGTCACCGCGATCAAGCATACCATCTTTTCACCGTCTTTCGCAGAGCCCTTTGAGGAACCAGAAGAGCACCGCGGCAGCCAGAGCAGAGGTCCTGCCGTCGACGTCGAGAGGGGGGCTCGTCTCCATGATGTCAAAAAAGCGTACCCGTTCCGTCCTCCCGGCCAGATAGGCCACCTTTTCCAGATCCTGGGCTGAGAGTCCGTTGGGGTTGCTGGCCGAGGCACCGGGGGCGTCGGTGCTCCGGGCGGCGTCGATGTCCACGGAGACGGCCACGGCCCGGGTGCCTTCGCCTGCCGCCTGGAGGGCCTGAAGGAAGGTCTCCATCGGTCTGCCCTGCAGTGATTTCAGGGTGAAGATTGAAGCTCCGGCGTCGCGGAGCCACTGGTAATACCAGGGGGAATTGTGGAGCTCCTGGATGCCGAATTCGGCGAAGTTCCTCCCCTTGAGGGGTTTCCCCGGCAGTTCCTCAAGGATGCGGAAGAAAGGGGTCCCGCTCGTCAGTCCGTGGCTCATGTCCCTCACGTCGAGGTGGCTGTCGACGTTGATGACGCCCAGTTCCCCCTCGCCCAGACCGAGGCCGTCGACGAAACCGTGGAGGCCCGGATAGGTCAGGTCATGGCCTCCGCCGAGGACGATGGGGATCACCCCTTTTGAGGCCACGGCGGCGACGACCGATCGCGTCCCCTCGTGGACCTCCTCGAGGGTTTTCCCCTCGGTGCGGATATCGCCGACGTCGACGATGGAAAGATCGCTTAGGGGCGGTCTGAAGCCCGGCGTGAGGCGGTAGAAGGCCTTGCGGATGAATCTCGGCCCCAGCCGTGCCCCCTCGCGTCCGCCGTTGGCCCGGATTCCCCGGTCCTCGGGGACGCCCATGAGGGCCACGTCAACGCCGTCCAGGGAGGAATCTGGAGAAAAGGGACGGACGATCTCCCCCATGCGCGGATCCTTTTCGTCGTCTTTCGAGAAAAACAGTTCCCTTTCAGGAGGAACCAGTTCTTTCCACAAGAGGTTCACCCCCCGACTTGTCGATGTGTCGGCCATTATAGGCCTCGCGTCACAGGACGACAATGACCTCAACAGGAAGTCGTCAGTTCTGCTAATATGAAAAGGTTGGGTGAGGAGGTGAGGCGGATGAGAGTCCTTTTCTGCGGAAAGACCTTTGCGGGCATCGCGGACCTGCTCCGGGAGCCCTTCGCGGCTCACGAGACCCGCATCGGTGAAGACTGGCAGGATCACCTTCCCTGGGCGGAAGTGATTGTCATCCCGCCTCTGCCCGTCGATGCGGCCCTTCTGGCCCGGGCTCCGAAACTGAAGCTGATCCACCAGTGGGGAGCCGGTGTCGACCACGTCGACTTCGAGGAGATCCGAAAAAGCGGCCTGGCCTTCTGCAACGTTCCCTCCCGTGGAACGGGCAACGCCGAAGGCGTCGCCGAAACGGCCCTTCTCCTCGCTCTTCTTCTGGCCCGCCGATTTTTCCGGTCCCAGCAGAACCTGGTTCTGGGCCGACTCTACGCCCCTCAGGGTGTGGCTATGTGGCGGAAGAAAGCAGCTGTCGTCGGCCTGGGGCAGCTCGGACGCTGCCTTGTCGAACGCCTTCAGGGGCTGGGGATGGATGTCGTCGGCGTCAACCGTGAAACACCGGCCGATCTGGACGGCTGGGGGGCTCTTTCTTTCTTCCCTCTTCGTCGTCTGCACGAGGCCCTGGCGGGGTGCCGCTTCGTCTTTCCCGCTCTTGCCCTCAACGCCGAGACGGAGGGGCTTTTCGACGCGAAGACCTTGAGAGCTATGGACGAAGGGAGTTATCTTATCAACGTGGCTCGAGCAGGGCTGATCCGCCGCGAGGCCCTGGAAGCGGCCCTCGACGCGGGGCACCTCGCCGGAGCGGGGCTGGACGTCTTCTGGGACGAGCCGGTTTCTCCCGACGATCCCCTTCTGGCCCGGCCTGACGTGATCGTGACGCCCCACATCGGCGGCGTCACTGACGGGGCCGTTGCCGGCATCGCCAGCTTCATCGGTGCCAACGTCGACAGGCTTGCCGCGGGGAAGCCGCTCCTTTCCCGTCGTGATGGAGGTGACGTCCCATGAAGAAGCAGGCCATCCTGGCCCCGAGAGGCCTGGAACGGCTCCTTGCCCGCCATCCCTGGATCTTCCGCGGTGACCTGGCATCCCTTCCCGAAGGGGAGGCCGGCGATCTCGTCGCCGTCGGCGACAGGCCCGGCAGGGTTCTCGCCTGGGGCCTGTGGAATCCCCAGACCTCTCTTGCCCTGAGGCTTCTCTTCTGGGGAAGGGACAAGCCCGATCTGCCCCGTCTCCTTTTGGGGAGGCTCCAGGCCGCCCTCGATCTACGCCGACGCTGGTGCCCCGGCGAGGATGCCTTCCGACTCGTCCACGGCGAAGCAGACGGCCTCCCCGGGCTCATCGTCGATGTCTACGGTGACGTCCTCTGTCTTCAGTTTCTCTCTCTCGCCTGGCACCGGCAGCAGGAGCTGATCCTCAACTGCCTCGACGGTCTTTTGAGTCCCTCGGCGGTGATCCTGCGCAACGACGTCCGCCAGATCGAACGGGAAGGTCTCGTGCCGGAGAAGGCCCTTCTTCGCGGGGTCTTCGAGCCCGGAGAGAGCCGCATCGTTTCCCTGGGTGATCTCAAGGGAGTCGTCTACCCTCTGGAGGGGCAGAAGACAGGGCTCTATCTCGACGTCCGTCACTATCCCCGCCTCCTCCAGGGACTCTGTCAGGGTGCCTCCGTCCTGGATGCCTTCTGCTTTCAGGGTCAGTTTTCCCTTCATGCCCTTCTCTACGGAGCCCGGGAGGTGACGGCCATCGACCAGTCCGCTCCGGCTCTGGAGGCGGCGCAGGAGAGTCTGGCCCTCTGCGGCCTGCCGCCCCGGGTTGACTGGGTCTGCGGCAACGTTTTCGACGAACTGCGCCGCTTTGAGGAGGAGCAGCGGACCTTCGACGTCGTCGTCGTCGATCCTCCCCCCTTCGCGCCGAGCCGGCGCCAGGTCGATTCGGCCCGTCGGGGCTACAAGGATCTTGCCCTTCGCGCCATGAGGCTTTTGAGGTCCGGCGGGACCCTGCTTTTCTTCTCCTGCTCTCACGCCTTCAGCCGACAGTCTCTCCTGGAAGTGCTCCACGAGGCCGCACGGGACGCGAAGAGGTCCCTGCGGGTCGTCACCGAACTGCACCAGCCGCCCGATCATCCCGTCCTGCCTCAGGTGCCGGAGACGGATTACCTGAAAGGTTTTGCCCTGGAGGTCTCGATGTGAACCTGAAGACAAAAGCGATTCTTTTCGACTTTGACCTGACCCTCGTCGACAGCAGCTGGGGGATCACGCACTGCCTTAATCTTCTCGCAACGGAACAGGGGCTCCGCCCCCTTTCCCGCGAGGAAGTGCTCGTGACAATCGGCGAGCCCATCGCCGTTGCCTGGGAGAGGCTCTGGGGCCATTACGATCCCCGGTGGGTCGAAAGCTACCGGGAGCGCTACCGCCAAGAGGAGATCTCCCGCGTCAGGCCTTTCCCGTCGACAGGTCCCGTCCTGGAGGCCCTGAAGGAGGGGGGCTTCCGTCTCGGTGTCGTCTCCAACCGAGGTAACGCCAAGCTGGCCGTCGAAGGGGCCGGACTGGGCTGGGCCTTCGAAATCGTCTTCGGCCTTGAAGACGTCGACCGTCCCAAACCCGCCCCCGATCCTCTCCTGAAAGCCATGGACTCTCTCGGCGTCGATGGTGAGGGCGTTCTGTACGTGGGTGACACCGATATCGACATGGCCACCGCCGTGGCGGCTTCGGTCAAAGGCGTCGGCATGACGACGGGGAACTTCGACCGCTCGGGCCTGATCGAGGCTGGAGCCTGGACGGTCCTAGACGATCTGGCTGAGCTGTGCCCCCTCGTCGGACTGCCTTTTCCCTGCGGTGCCCGCCTGTGACGGATACTTTTTCTGGAGGCAAGGATCCGATGGAAGAGCGAAGAAAGGTGGTCCTTCCGGCCAACGCCGTTCCCATCCTTGAGCAGCGCTACCTCCGCAAGGACGAGGAGGGGCAGGTGGTCGAGACGGTGGAGGAGATGTTCTGGCGCGTCGCCTCGGCCGTGTCCGGCGCCGAGGCCCGTTGGGGCGTTGCTCCCGAGGTCTGGGCCGAGCGCTTCTACGACATGATGGCCCGCCTCGATTTCCTGCCCAACTCGCCGACGCTGATGAATGCCGGAACGCCCATGGGACAGCTTTCGGCCTGTTTCGTCCTTCCCGTAGGGGACAGCATGGAGGAGATCTTCGACGCCCTTAAGTGGACCGCTCTCGTCCACAAGTCGGGAGGAGGGACGGGCTTCAACTTCTCCCGACTCCGGCCTTCGGGAGACGTCGTCCGCAGCACCCGGGGCGTCGCCTCCGGACCTGTCTCCTTCATGGAACTTTTTGACGGCTGCACCGAAGTGGTCAAACAGGGGGGGATGAGGCGGGGAGCCAACATGGGCATCCTCGACTGCGATCACCCCGATCTTCTTCATTTCCTGAGCGCCAAGACCCGCGAGGGGCGACTGGCGAACTTCAATATTTCCGTGGCCCTCTCCGACGCCTTCATGGAGACCCTCGACGGCGACGGCCAGTGGTCGCTGGTGAATCGACGAACGAAAGAGGCCGTCCGGACCCTGCCGGCCCGGGAGATTTTCGACCTTCTCGTCGAGAGCGCCTGGGCCACGGGCGATCCGGGGCTCATCTTTTCCGACCGCATCGAGGCCGACAATCCCACACCTCATGTGGGGCGCATCGAGGCGACCAATCCCTGCGGCGAACAGCCGCTGCTTCCCTTCGAAAGCTGTAACCTCGGCTCGATCAACCTCCTTCACATGGTCGAGGGTGACGATTTCGACTGGAAGAAACTCGATCAGACGGTACGGCTTGCCGTCCGTTTCCTTGACGACGTCATCGAGATCAACGCCTTTCCCCTACCCCAGATCGCCGAGCGGTCCCGGGGCAACCGGAAGATCGGTCTCGGCGTCATGGGCTGGGCCGAGGCCCTCTTCCACCTGGGTTTGCCCTATGACAGCGACGAGGCCCTGCGCAAGGCGGAAAGGCTGATGGCCTTCATCTCCTCCGTCGGCCGTGAAGAAAGCCGTCTTCTGGCCGAGGAACGGGGCGTCTTCCCCAACTGGGAGGGAAGCCGCTGGCAGGAAAAGGGAATTCCTTTGAGAAATGCCACGGTGACCACACTGGCGCCGACGGGGACGATCGCCCTCATCTCCGGCTGTTCCAGCGGCATCGAGCCGGTCTTTGCCCTCGCCTACCGCCGCAAGGTCTTCGGCGATCAGGTCTTGACCTACGTCAACACGATCCTGACCGAAGAATTGCAGAAGCGCGGACTCTATACGGACGACCTGGCTCGCCAAATCGCCGAATCGGGGTCCCTTAAGGGCCTGGACCTTCCCGAAGACCTCCGGCGCCTTTTCATCACCTCCCACGAGATCCATCCCCAGTGGCATGTGAAGATGCAGGCGGCCTTCCAGCGCCACACCGACAACGCCGTGTCGAAGACGATCAATCTGCCCCACGAAGCCTCCGTCGATGATGTGGCCGCCGCCTATCTCCAGGCCTACCGTGAAGGGTGCAAGGGCATCACCGTCTATCGCGATCGCTGCAAGGCCGCTCAGGTGCTCTACCGGGGCGAGGAGAAGTCGTCCGAGCCGACGGCCGAGAAGAGGGAGAGAAAGCCCGCCGGACGGCCCGGCGTGCTGCGGGGGACGACGGTGAAGATCATGACCTCCTTCGGGAACCTCTACCTCACCGTCAACGAGCTCGAAGGCAAGCCCTTCGAGGTCTTCGCCACACTGGGCAAGTCGGGCAAGGACACCATGGCCCACACCGAGGCCCTAGGGCGGCTCATCTCTTTGGCCCTCCGCAGCGGCGTTCCGTCTCGCCAGATCATCGAGCAGCTCAAGGGGATCGGCGGGAGCCAGCCCGTCTGGGAGAGCGATGGCGTCATTCTCAGCCTTCCCGACGCCGTCGCCCGGGGACTCGAGCGGGCTCTGGGCGAGTCCTTCGTCGATTCGTCGCGGGAGATGTGTCCTTCCTGCGGGGCTCCTCTCGTCGCCGCCGAGGGCTGTCTGAAGTGCGAAGGATGTGGCTACTCCAAGTGCGGGTAGGCGCTCTCAAGGCGGAAGGCTGAGACATGTCCTTTCCCTGGAAGGGGCGGGACGTCGCCGCCTTTCTCGTCTCTCTCGTCATCATCGGAGCCGGTGCCGTCTTTCTCCTGGCCTGGTGGGACCATTTCCAGGAGCGCAATCAGCCCCTGGTCCAGGCCCGTCCCTACGTCTACCAGAACGACGTTCCCTTCAAGGTCGCCCTTCTCTGGGAGGAGAAGGTCCTGACGGCGCCGATGGCGGGGACGGTCTCCTTTCCCCGAGGGAGCGGCCCGACCCGGGTCGCCAAGGGAGACCTGGTGGCCGTCGTCTCCGGTCAGGGGGGAGCCCGAAAAGTTTACGCCCCCAGCCCCGGCTATTTCGCGGCCTCCGTCGATGGCCTCGAAGGCAGCTGGCGTTACGCCGACCTGTGGCTTGGCGAGAGATCCCTTCCCCCAGGGCAGCCCCGGAAGGCCGTCGCCGAAGGGACCATCCTGGCCCAGGGGGACCCGCTGGGAGTCTTCATCCCCCAGCCTCAGGAACTCCGTGCCATCGGCTACATTGACAGCCTGCCCGCCGTCGCCGCAGACATGGCCCGAGGTTTTCTCCGGCTCCGGCTGCGTCAGACGGACCTGCCCTTTCAGGCTCCCCTCCGCGTTTTCCGGGATCTGGGCGGCCGCTATAAGGTCTACCTGACTCTGCCCCTTTTCCCGCCCTACTTTCTGGACGGCCGGATCCGAACCTTCATTCTCTCCGGAGAGGAGCGCAAGGGCGTCATTCTTCCCGAGACGTCTGTCGTCCATCGCCGGGGAACGCTGGGCGTCTTCACCGTTCAGGGACAGACCGTCGCCTTCCGGGAAATCAAGGGCATTCCCGTGCCGGGCAAACAGTTTCTCGTCACCGAGGGGCTTCATGCGGGAGAAATCGTCGCAGTCCGGGGAAACCGGGCGAAGGAGGGAACGATCCGACTATGGTAGAGCACGTGAGGGAACGGGTCGCAGCGATCAGGAATCGCATCGCCGAGGCGGCCCGCCGCTCGGGCCGAACCGGCGATGAAGTGACTCTGTTGGCCGTTTCGAAGACCCATCCCGTCGAGGCCATGAAAAAACTTCTCGACGGTCCCGTTGACGGCTTCGGCGAGAACCGGGTCCAGGAGGCCCTGACCAAGCGCGCCCTCTGGCCCGATGGAGGAGGCCTTCCCTGGCACATGATCGGCCACCTTCAGAGGAACAAGGCCCGCAAGGCCCTGGACGTCTTCGACAGGGTGGACAGCCTCGACGGTGTCGACCTGGCTCGGACCCTGGAACGCCTTCTTCAGGAGACGGACCGTGTCCTTCCCGTGCTTATCGAGGTCAACTGCAGCGGCGAGGACGCCAAGTCGGGCGTGTCTCCGGCAGAGGCCGAGGCCCTCCTTGAGGCGGTCGTCAGTGGCTGCCCTCACCTCGCTGTCGAGGGCCTGATGACGATCGGTCCTCTCGGGGGGAGAGAAGGGGAGGTGCGCGGTGCCTTCGCCTTGCTCCGTGAGCTGCGGGAGCGGCTGCGGTCTTCCTTCGCCTTAGCCCTGCCCGTCCTGTCCATGGGGATGAGCGGAGACTATGTCTGGGCCGTCGAAGAGGGAAGCACGATGGTCCGCATCGGAACGGCCCTTTTCGGCCAGAGGAGCTACGATTGATGATGCGTCGCCTCCTGACTGCCCTCGGTCTGGCCGAAGCCCCGGGCAAAGACCGCGATCTTCTCCCGCCGGAGGAGCTCCGCGAGCGCGAGGAGCGGCTTCTTCGCCCCATGCCCTGCGGGACGGGACTGATTCTCTGCCGCGGTTCCCAATGTCTGGCCCGCCGGAAGGAGATGCCCGAGGCCCTCCGGGGCGGGAAAGCCCTTGTCGTCGATCTCAGGGGCGTGGACCGCGAAGAGGGTCAGGCCCTGCTCGACTACCTCAGCGGCGTCGTCGAGACGAGCCGCGGGAGGGTCCTGCGCCTTGCGCCGGCCGTCTTTCTCGTCGTCTCTCACGATTCGCTTGTGGAAGACTGGAACGCATTAGGAGGAGGATTCAGACGTGACGGAACTGATGAGTGCTCTTGACGTGGCCAACAAGGTTTTCGGAAGGGTTTTCAAGGGCTACAACCCCGGAGAGGTCGATGCCTTCCTCGACCAGATCTCGGAAAGTCTTCACGGCTACGCCCAACAGATTCTTGATCTTCAGCGCGAACTCGACCTCCTTCGAGACAAAGAGGAGAGTCACGAGAAGCTGAAGGAGTCCCTTCAGGAAACGCTCCTTTTCGCCCAGAAGAGTTCGGAGGAGCGACTCCAGGCCGCTGAGAAACAGGCTCAGGCCGTCATCGCCGAGGCCAAGGCCCAGGCGGACCGCATCGTCGGCGCCGCCCAGGAGGAGGTCGCCCTGGCCCGACGGGAGCTGAAGGACCTTCAGGAAAAACGGCAGGAGTTTCTCGCCGACTTCCGCGCCCTGCTCTTCCGCTATCAGAATCTGCTTGAGGGCGGATCCGAGGCGGAACGCCCTTGACCGATGTCCTCTCCCTTGAGAGCGACGTCCGCTTCCTCCGGGGCGTCGGCCCGGCCCGGGCCCGTCTGCTCGAGCGCCTTTCCGTCAGGACCGTCAGGGACCTGCTTTACCTCTTTCCCCGTCGCTACGAGGACCGGAGGACCCTCACCGCTCTTGACCAATTGAAGCCGGGTACGACGGCCTCCGTCGTGGCCCGCGTCGTCACCGTCGAGAGGCGGTCGACTCGCCGGCCGGGGCTGACTCTGATCCGGGCCCTCATCACCGATGGCAGGGGCTACGGCTACGCCCTCTGGTTCAACCGCAGGGGCTTGGAGAATCTCCTTCCGCCGGGAACGGAGGCCTCCTTTTACGGGACCATCGAGACTCATGGGGGCAAGCTTCAGATCACCAACCCCGAAGTCGAGGTCCTCCAGGAGGGCGAATCGGATTCCTTGGGGCGGATCATCCCCGTCTATCCCCTCACGGAAGGGCTTTCTCCCCTCTGGCTCAGGCGGCTCATCGGAACCCTTCTTCCTCAGGTCCTGCCCTCTCTTGAGGATACCCTTCCCGAGACGATCCGTGACCGGCTCTCCCTCCTGCCCCTTCCCGAGGCCGTCGAGGGCCTTCATTATCCCCGTGACGGAGAACACTGGCGCTCCTGTCGCCGTCGCATCGCCTTCCAGGAGCTCTTCGTCCTCCAGCTGGGCCTCGCCCTGCGGCGTCACCAGGCGCGAAAGGGAAACGTAGCTTTTCCCCTCGTTCCGAAAGGTCCCCTTTCCCGTGCCCTGATCGAGTCCCTTCCCTTTCCGCTGACGGACGCCCAGAGGCGCGTCATCGACGAAATCGGCGCCGACCTGGTCCTGACGGAGCCCATGAACCGCCTTCTGCAGGGCGATGTCGGTTCGGGGAAGACCGTCGTCGCCGCCCTGGCCCTAGTCGCGGCCGTCGACGGCGGCTGCCAGGCTGCCTTCATGGTTCCCACCGAAGTTCTGGCCCTCCAGCACCACCGTCGTCTGAGTGAACTGCTGGAGCCTCTGGGGCTTGAGGTCGTCCTTATCCGCGGCGCCATGACGGCAAGGGAACGCCAGGAGAATCTTCTCTCCCTCCGCGAGGGAAGAGGGGTGATCGCCGTCGGTACCCATGCCCTCATCGAGGATCCCGTCCTCTTCCGGCGCCTCGGACTTGTCGTCATCGACGAACAGCACCGTTTCGGCGTCCTCCAGCGGGGTGCCCTGGCGGCCAAGGGCAGGGCACCCCATGTGCTGGTCATGACGGCGACGCCCATCCCCCGGACGCTGACGGTTTCGATCTACGGCGACCTGGCCGTCTCCGTCCTCGACGAGCTTCCGCCTGGGCGGAGGCCCGTCGTGACCCGTCGCGTTCCCTCCCGCCGTCGGCGAGATCTCCTTAACTTCATCGGCGGCGAGATGGGCCGTGGGCGACAGGTCTACTGGGTCTGCCCCCTCGTCGAGGAAAGTGAGACTCTCGATGTCGCCTCCTCTCAGGGACGTCATGACGAGCTGACGGCGGTTTTTCCCGATCGTCGGGTCGGTCTCCTTCATGGTCAGATGGCCTCCCGCGACAAGGAGGCCGTCCTTCTCGCCTTTCAGCGGGGAGAAATCGATCTCCTCGTCTCGACGACGGTCATCGAAGTCGGCGTCGACGTGGCCAACGCCACGGTCATGGTCATCGAAGACGCCCACCGCTTCGGCCTTTCCCAGCTTCACCAGCTGAGGGGGCGCGTCGGAAGAGGGGGAGAGGAGAGCTACTGTCTTCTCCTCAGCGAGGGAGCCTCGGCTGAGGGCCGCAAACGTCTTGACGCCCTCTGTTCGACTCAGGACGGCTTCCGCATCGCCGAAATCGACCTGCGCCTCCGCGGCCCCGGCGAGGTCTGCGGCATCAGGCAGCACGGCCTCACCGATTTCCGCGTCGCCGACCTCCTCCGGGACGGAAAGATTCTCGGCGAGGCCCGCCGGGAGGCTCAGGCCCTCGTCGCCTCCGATCCGAGCCTGGCGGGCTGCCCCGAGCTGCGGAAGGAGCTCTTCGCCCTCTACGGCGAACGGCTGGAACTGGCGGTGACGGGATGAAGCCCTCGGGAGGAGATTTTCGGGGCTACCTGGCCCGCCTGTTGGACCGGGGCGTTTACACCCGTCGCCAGCTTGAGGAGCGACTCCGGAAGCGGGGGGCTTCGGAAGAGGAGTCGGGGCCTCTGCTGGATGAGATGGAGGAGCTCGGCTTCGTTGACGATGGTCTCTACGCCCGTCTTTTCGTCGAGGCCCATCCCGAACGGGGCTCCCTGAGGCTGAAAGACGACCTTCGCCGCCGCGGCGTCGGCCAAAGCCTCATCGAGGAGGTCCTGGCCGAAAGGGATGACGGGACCGAGGAGCGAGCGGCCCTTGAGCTTGCCCGTGAGTGGCGGGAACGGGGTGTCGAACTGCGGCTTATCGCCGCCCGGCTCCTTCGCCGCGGCTTTCCCTCGGCCATCGTGCGATTGACGCTGGACCGTCTTGAGCGAAAGGCCCCCTGAGGTTAGAATGGCTCTGTATGGTTTCGCTGATTGCGTCCTACCGAATAGAGCAGCAGAAGCCGTACCTTGACAATCGCATAAGGGGTGATCGCAACCATGGTTTTTATGTACCTGGTGCTGGGCTTCGCCTCCGGCGCTGCTGCCGGAGCGGGCGTGGCCCTTTGGCACCGCCGGAGATCAGACAGTCAATTGCGCGATGGTGCCCGGAGCGAGGCCGACCGGATCGTCGGTGACGCCCGTTCCGAGGCGGAAAGAATCAAACGAGAGGCCCTCAACGAGGGTAAGGAAGAGGTCCTCCGCCTGCGCCACGACGTGGAGCTTGAGGTTCGCGAGCGCCGCAACGAGCTGCAGCGCGCCGAACGGCGGCTTGAGCAGAAAGAGGAAAACCTCGACCGCAAGATGGAGAAGGTCTCCCGCCGCGAAGAGGATCTCAAAGCCCGTCACGACGAAGCCGAATCCCGGCTGGCCGAGATCGAGAGCCTCCGCCTCCAACAGGTCGCCAAGCTTGAGGAGATCGCCGCCATGACCGGTGAGGAGGCCCGCCAGCTCCTGCTCGCCGAAGTGGAAGAGGAGGCGAACCACCGCATCGGCCTGCGCCTCAAGGAACTTGAGGAGAAGGCCAAGCGGGAAGCGCAGCGCAAGGCCCGGGAGATCGTCGTCACCGCCATTCAGCGGACGGCGGTGGAACACACCTCGGAAGTGGCCGTCAGCGTCGTGCACCTCCCCTCCGATGAGATGAAGGGGCGCATCATCGGCCGTGAAGGCCGGAACATCCGGGCCTTCGAGACCCTCACCGGCGTCGACCTCATCGTTGACGACACGCCCGAGGCCGTCACCATCTCCAGCTTTGACCCCGTCCGCCGCGAGGTGGCACGCCTTTCCCTGGAACGGCTCATCGTCGACGGCCGGATTCATCCGGCCCGAATCGAGGAACTGATCGAGAAGGCGAGCAAGGACGTGGAGGAGATGATCCTTGAGGCCGGGGAAAACGCCCTTCTTGAGACGGGTACCAAGAACATGCACCCCGAGCTGATGAAACTCATCGGACAGCTCCGATTCCGCAGCAGCTACGGCCAGAACGCCCTTGCCCACAGCCTGGAGGTCTCTCACCTTTCGGGCATCATGGCCGCCGAACTGGGCGTCGACGAGGGACTGGCCCGCAGGGCCGGCCTCCTCCACGACATCGGCAAGGCCGTCGATCACCAGGTCGAGGGGCCCCATGCCCTCATCGGGGCCGACTTGGCCAAGCGCTACAACGAGCCTGAAGACGTGATCCGCGCCATCGCCTCTCACCATGAGGACGAGGAGCCTCAGACCGTCTACGACGTCCTCGTCGCCGCAGCCGACGCCATCAGCGCCTCCCGTCCCGGTGCCCGCAGGGAGAGCCTGGATGCCTACATCAAGCGGCTCGAGAAGCTCGAAACTCTGGCCACCTCCTTCCAGGGCGTCAGCAAGGCCTTCGCCATCCAGGCAGGACGGGAGATTCGCGTCGTCGTCTCTCCCAGTGTTCCTGACGCAGGCGGCATTCAGAAGGTGGCCTACGATGTGGCGCGCAAGATCGAAGAAGAGATGAAATATCCCGGCCAGATCCGGGTCACCGTGATCCGCGAGACGCGGGCCGTAGAGTACGCAAAATAGGGGCCATGCGTCTTCTTTTCATTGGCGACCTCATGGGCCGCCCAGGCAGAAAACTCGTGGCCGAGGGCCTTCCCTCTCTACGGGAGGCCTTCGGCCCCTTCGATTTCATCGTCGCCAACGGCGAGAACGCCGCCGGGGGCTTCGGTCTGACCGAAAAGATCGTCGCCCAGCTTTTCGACATCGGCGTCGACTGTCTCACGTCGGGCAACCACATCTGGGACAAGAGAGACTACGTGCCTCACCTCATGGAAGAAGACCGCGTCCTCCGTCCGGCCAACTACCCCGATGGCTGCCCCGGATCGGGGGTGAAGGTTCTCGAGAAAGGCGACCGCCGTCTGGCCGTCGTCAACCTCCAGGGCCGGGTCTTCATGGCCGACATCGACTGCCCTTTCCGCGTCGCTGATGCCCTTCTGGCGGCGATTGAGGTCCCCTGCATCTTCGTCGACTTTCACGCCGAGGCCTCGTCGGAGAAACGGGCCTTGGGGCTCTATCTCGACGGCCGCGTCTCGGCCGTCGTCGGCACCCACACCCACATCCAGACGGCCGACGAGGAGATTCTCCCCAAGGGCACGGCCTACCTCACCGACGTGGGCATGACGGGAGGGCACGGCGGCGTCATCGGCATGGAAGCCGGATCGGTTCTTTCCCGATTCCTGACGGCCATGCCGACCAAATTCGAGGTCTGCGAGAGGGACCTCCGCCTCAACGGCGTCGTCGTCGACATCGACGACGATCGGGGTCTGGCCCTCGACATCAGGCGAGTCATCTGGTGCCCCGGCTAGCACAGAAGGCATGATGAAGGGCCTCGACCGATAGGGTCGGGGCCCTTCGCGTTGGTCGCACTCAACAGATCCGAGGAAGGATCTCTCCGACGGGCATGTCGATGATCCGCGAGCCTCCGGCCAGGGTCGTCATCTCCACCAGTCCCAGCGGGTCATCGGTGATCTGTCCGATGAGAGCCGCCTCCTGTCCCAGGGGGTGGCTCCTGAGTCTGGCGAGGGCTTGATCGGCTTCTTCGGGGGCAAGGGCGAGGAGGGCTGTTCCTTCACAGGCGAGATAGAGGGGATCGAAGCCGAGAAGATCCGCCACGGAGAGGACGCCTTCGTCGACGGGAAGGTCCGCCTCGTCGATCGTTGCCGCCAGTCCCGCCGCTTCCGTCCATTCGCAGAGGACCGTCCCCAGGCCGCCGCGGGTGCAGTCACGCATGGTCTTCAGGCCCGGCAGGTCAAGCAGGGGGGAAAGAAGGTCCCAGAGTGGGGCACAGTCACTCTTCAGCCCCTCCGTGGCCAGCCCGTAGCGCTCGGAGGCGATGACGGCGCCGTGGCGCCCTGGCGGGCCAGTAAGGATCAGGCTGTCGCCGGGCCTGAGGTTGGTCATGGCCAGTTCCGGCCGACGGCGGGGGAGGCCTAGACCGGCGACGGTCAGGAAGAGGCCGTCGACAGCTCCCCTGGGGACGACCTTCGTGTCGCCGGCGACAAGACGGATCCTTTCGTCACGGCAGATCCTTCCTGCCGAGCTGAGGTGCCTTGAGAGTTCTTCTTCGTCAAAGCCCTCTTCGGCGATGACGGAGAGGGCGATGTATCGCGGCTCAGCGCCGCGGACGGCCAAGTCGTTGATGCTGCCGCAGAGGGCAAGCTTGCCGATGTCTCCGCCGGGAAAGGTTCGGGGCGAGACGGTGAACCCGTCGATGGTGACGGCCATTCCCTCGGGGAGAAGGGCGCAATCCTCCATTTCCCGGGGGCTGCCTTCGCCGAAGGCGCGGGCGAGGTCGGCGATCAGGCTCTGGGTCAGCCTACCGCCGCTGCCCTGACCAAGAGTCAGTCCTTTCATGAAAGGTGTCCTCCCTTGCGAAAGAGGTAGTAGGCGGAACAGCTCCCCTCGGAGGAGACCATGCAGGGGCCAACGGGTCTGGAGGGATTGCAGGTCCTGCCGAAGAGGGGGCATGCCGTCGGGGTGATCTTCCCTGCCAGGACATCGCCGCAGCGGCATCCCTCGGGAGGAGTGCTGGCGCCATAGGTCACGCCCAGGCGCTGGGCGGCGTCAAAGGAGGCAAAGGACTTCTTCAAGACAAACCCGGAGCCGTCGATCCTTCCGAGGCCGCGCCAGAGCGCCGGGGCGGTGTCGAAGACCTCCTCGAGCAGTCGCCGGGCCTTGGCGTTTCCGTCGGGGCCTACGGCGGGGTAGCGGGAGACGACCTCACTCCGTCCTGCACGGTGCTGCCGCGCCAGCTCGACGAGGCCGGCCATAATCTCCAGAGCCTCGAATCCGGCGACGACGGACGGGAGGCCGTAATCTTCGGCCAGGAACCGGAAGGGCTCAAGGCCGATGATGACGGCCACATGGCCGGGAAGGAGAAAACCGTCCAGGGCCAGATCCCGGTCCGAGGCGAGGAGTTTCATGACGGGGGGGACCCGTTTGTGCAGGCAGAGGACGGAGAAGTTCTCCACCTTCGACCGTGCTGCCTCGGCGACGACGGCGGCCGTCGCGGGAGCCGTCGTCTCGAAGCCGACGGCAAGAAAGACGACGGTCTTTCTCGATGTGCGGGCCAGAGCGAGGGCCTGAGCCGCCGAGGTGATGACGGCCACGTCGGCTCCCCGAGCTCTTTCCTCGGCCAGGGAGCTGCCCTGGCCGGGGACGCGGAGCATGTCTCCGTAGGTGGCGAGGGTCAAGTCGGCACGGCGTGCCAGGGCGACGGCGGCGTCGATCTCGGCTTGGTCGGTGACGCAGACGGGACAGCCCGGTCCCGAGACGAGACGGAGGGCCGGAGGCAGAAGAGCCCGCAGCCCCTGACGGAAGACGGCGACCGTGTGGGTGCCGCAGACTTCCATGACCGTCATGGGCCGCTCGCAGAGGTGCGCGAGAAGGCGGCTCAGTCGTCCCGTTTCCTCTCTGAGGGCCTTGGCATCACTGATCGCCAAGGCGTCGCACCTCCGCGAAGAGGGATTCCAGCTCTTGCCCGTCTTCAGGGGCGAGCTTTTCGATGGCGAATCCGGCGTGGACGAGGACACGGTCACCGACGGCGACGTCGTCGACGAGATCGAGGCGGACTTCGACGTCGGATCTGCCCGAACGGGCGACGGCAAGGCCGTTCCCGTCAATGGATAGAATGCGGTGAGGCAGAGCAAGACACAGGGCAAACGCCCCCTTTCCTGATCAGATGGTGAAGGACCGTCTCCATTGTAGACCAGGAGGTCCTTTTCGTTTACCCTAAGTGCGAAAGAAGGATCTACCGCGGCAACGAGAGGCTGCGGTGTCCGGGCAGAAAGGGGTGTGTCATGGCTCAGCTTCGCGTCGGCCTCTTGCAGCTGGCTTTGAAACGGACCGACCCGGAGGGGAACTTCCAGGATGTCCTGGCCCTCCTCGACCGGGCCTCGGGCTGGGATTGCCATGTTCTGGTCCTTCCGGAGCTCTGGAACGCCGTCATTCCTCTGGACAACAGCCTCTCCCTTCTCGACGAGGGGGAGCCCATCCTGTCCAGACTCCGCGATCTGGCGCGGGAGAGACAGGTCTCCATCGTCGCCGGCAGCCTGGCCGTCAGGACCGCTCAGGGCAACAGAAACCGCACCTACGTGATCAGTCCCTGCGGCGATGTCCTCCTCCGCTATGACAAGGTCCATCTCCATCCCAAACTCAAGGAGGAGCATGCCTTCGTCGCCGGCCAATCGCTGGGTCTCGTCGACTTGCCCGGCTTCAGGGCGGGGGTCCTCATCTGCTTCGACGTGGAATTTCCCGAGCAGGTCCGGGCTCTGGCCCTTCGAGGTGCCCAGGTTCTTTTCGTCCCCGGCGCCTGGGCTCAGCCCTATGTCCATCTCTGGCGGACCCTGCTCGCGGCTCGGGCTCTGGAAAACCAGCTTTTTGTCGTCGGCGTCAACCGCTGCGACCGGGGGCCCACCCTCGCCTATGGTGGCCATAGTCTCGTCGTCAACCCCTTCGGCGATGTCCTGCTTCATGTGGATCACCAGCCCCACTTCGAGATCGTCACCCTCGATCTGGAAGCCGTCGGCAGGGCCCGCGCCCGTCACGAGGTCCTCTCCTCCCTTCGGCCTTCCCTGTATCGGCGCTGGCTTTAGGGTCCAGTTGCGGTCCTTCCGCCCCTGTGGTAATCTCGGGAATATGAATGTCATGCAATTTTGAAGAGAGTCCTTTCCTTTTGCTCTTCATTGTTGTAAGCCTGAGGGAGCCATACTATAATTCCTCTAATCGTCTCGACAGGGAATCTTACGAGTTCATACGTTTGTAGAGAGGGGGTTTGACGTCCAAAAGGAATCTTTTCAGAGATGCCGGCAACAGGGTTCATGCCATCGGGCAGAGATAAGAGGAGGGATATCATGAGCAATGAGGTGCAGCGTGAGCAGTGGGGTTCCAAGCTCGGTTTTATTCTGGCCGCGGCCGGTTCCGCCGTCGGCTTGGGCAACATCTGGCGTTTCCCTTATATTACCGGCCAGAACGGCGGGGCCGCCTTCGTGCTTCTCTATGTTCTTCTCGTTTTCATCATCGGTTTTTCCGTCATGCTCGCTGAAATCGCCATCGGACGCAGCGCCCAGCTCAACGCCGTCGGTTCCTTCAAGAAGCTCAAAGGAGGGGCTTGGCCCATCGTCGGCTGGATGGGGGTCATCGCCGGGTTCATGATCCTCTCCTTCTACGGCGTCATCGGCGGTTGGACCATGGCCTACATCATCAAGTCCTTCACGGGCCTCATGGCCGCGGCAGAATCGGGTGGAGCCGGTGACGCCTTCGGCGGATTCATCGCCAACGGACCCGTCGTGATCGCCTGGCAGGCGGCTTTCATGGTCCTGACGATCTGGGTCGTCTACCGCGGCATCGGCGAGGGCATCGAGCGTTACTGCAAGATCCTCATGCCGGCCCTCTTTGTCATCCTTCTCGTCCTCATCGTCCGCTCCGTCACTCTCGAAGGCGCCGGCAAGGGACTGGAATTCTACCTCAAGCCGGACTTTTCCAAGCTCACAGGGGCGACGTTCCTGGCCGCCCTGGGACAGGCCTTCTTCTCTCTTTCCCTCGGCATGGGCTGCATGATCACCTATGGCAGCTACCTGGGCAAGAAGGAGATTCTCCCCGGCGCAGCCGTTCAGGTCTGTTTTCTCGACACCATGGTGGCCCTTCTGGCGGGCCTCGTCATCTTCCCCGCCGTCTTCGCCTTCGGCGTTGAGCCGGGGGCCGGCCCCGGCCTGACCTTCATCACCCTGCCCTCGGTCTTCGCCAAGATGCCTGGAGGGCCTGTCTGGTCGGGCCTCTTCTTCCTCCTGCTTTTCATCGCCGCCCTCACTTCGGCCATCTCCCTCCTGGAGGTCGTCGCGGCCTACTTCATCGACGAGATGAAGTGGAGCCGTCCCAAGGCCGCTTGGATCATGGGCGGAGCGATCTTCCTCCTCGGCGTTCCCTCAGCCCTTTCTCTCGGAACGATGAAGCTCCAGATCGCCGGCAAGGACTTCCTCGACGCTATGGACTTCCTGTCTTCCAATGTCCTCCTTCCTCTGGGGGGTCTTTTCATCGCCCTCTTCGTCGGTTGGATCTGGACCGAAAAGGCCCGCCGGGAAGTCACCAACGACGGTACCGTCCCCTTCGGGATGATGACGGCCTGGCTCTGGATCTGCCGCGTCGTCGCCCCTGTGGCCATCGCCTACATCTTCATCACCGGTCTTAAGTGGTAAGGTTCGGCTCGCAATCGAAGTGACTGCGAGAGAAAGGGGGAAACCTCAGGGTTTTCCCCTTTCTCATTGACTCTCCTCCCAAGCGGTGTCAGAATAGTCGAAAAAGCTGGATGACGATCGCAAGAGAGCCTCTGCCGGTCAGGCAGGGCGCCGAAGGGGCAAGACGTACGTCGAATCTCTCAGGCACAAGGGATTGCGGTCCGACAGCTCTCTGGAGAAGGCTTCAGCCTGCCAAAGGGGCAAGTCCCGTACCGGTCGGGGCGAATCCTCAGGGCTTCCGGACAGAGACGATTTCCCGATGAGGGGGTGACGTCGATGGTCCGGGTTTTTTGTGTTTTTTCGAACAACCCAAGACTTGCCGGCTCAAAGCAGTACCGTCCCGTATCGTCCCAGGAGATCCTCCTCGCCGTCCGCGACGAGATCCACCGGGGTTCCTCCCTCGTCAACCACCCTCTTTACGGTAATTTCCGTCCCCATCAGCAGCCCTACCGCACCCTCGTCGTTGAAAAGCCTTCCTCTCCGGGGGGGGTGGACGTCCCTTCTCTGACGCTCATCGAAAAGGCCCTCGCCCTCTACCGCTCCTACGAGGGGCGCATCATGACGCCCGGCATTCTTGACCCTTCCGTCGAGGCCGATTACGCCTACGTCGACGGCGAACTGGTACGCGAGACGCTCCGTCACTGTCATCTGGAAGAGCTCCTCTCTGAGGGGGAGGACGATCAAAAAAGCAGATCAGGAGGTCATGAAGAATGATTGAACTGACCAAGGACAATTTCGAAGCCGAAACGGCTCAGAGCGACCTTCCCGTCGTTGTCGACATCTGGGGCCCTCAGTGCGGGCCCTGTCTGGCCCTCATGCCCAAGGTGGAGGAGCTTGCCGCCGAATACGAGGGCCGAGTGAAGTTCTGCAAGCTCAACGTGGCCGGCAACAGGCGTCTCGTCATCGGACTCAAGGTCATGGCCGTGCCGACCTTCCTCTTTTTCAAGGGCGGCGAACGGGTCCAGACTTTGACGGGCGACGCCGTCTCCCTCGAGTCGATCCGTCAGGCCACGGAGGCTCTCCTGTAGAGAGGCGAAGGAGGAAAAGAAGATGAAACTGGAGCTTCACAGGCTCAAAGTCAATGCCCTGGCCTGGGGTGAGCGCACGTCTCTTGTCGGAGGGCGCCTCACCATTGACGGCGAGGCCCTCAGGAGCCTTCTCGCCGAGGACAGCCGCTTCCGTTCCGTCGCCCTCGACCTCGCCCTGCCAGGCGATAAGGTCCGCCTCATTCCCGTGAAAGACGTCGTCGAGCCCCGGTGTCGCCTCGACGGAGGTCCCCTCTTTCCCGGTTTCGTCGGTGACGTCGAAACCGTCGACGAGGGGGAGACTGTCGTCCTCGAAGGAGCTGCCGTGGTGACCTGCGGGGCCATCGTGGGCTTTCAGGAGGGCATTATCGATATGACCGGCCCCGGGGCCGAGTACACTCCCTTTTCAAAGACCTGCAACCTCGTCGTCTCCCTTGAACCCGTCGAGGGGCTGGAGAAGCACGACTACGAGGCGGCCTGCCGCCTTGCCGGTTTCCGGGCCGCCCACTACCTGGCCAATGCCGTCCGCGGCGTCGCGGCCGATTCTGTCGAGACCGTCGTCTGGCCGCCTCTGTCGGAGGCGCTGAGTGCTCATCCCGGTTTGCCCCGGGTGGCCTATCTCTACATGCTCCAGTCCCAGGGGCTCCTTCACGACACCTACCTCTACGGCGTTGACGTCAAGAGGATTCTGCCCACCCTGGTGAGCCCCACGGAGGTCATGAACGGGGCCATCGTCTCGGGCAACTGCGTCTCGGCCTGCGACAAGAACAGCACCTACGCCCATCAGAACAACCCCGTCATCGCCGCCCTGCTCAGGCGTCACGGCAGGGAGATCAACTTCGTCGGCTGCATCGTCACCAACGAGAACGTGACCCTGGCCGACAAGAAACGCTCTTCCGGTCAGGCCGTGAAACTGGCCCGGATGCTCGGCGTCGAGGGGCTTCTCATCTCCGAGGAGGGTTTCGGCAACCCCGACGCGGACCTGATCATGAACTGTCATCGAGCCGAAGCAGCCGGCATCAGGACGGTCCTCATCACTGACGAGTTCGCCGGGTCCGACGGTGCCAGCCAGTCTCTGGCCGATGCCACGGCGGAGGCGACGGCCGTCGTCTCCGCCGGAAACGCCAACGCCCGGATCGTCCTGCCTCCCATGGAGCGGGTCATCGGCTTTCCCCGGGAGGCCAACGTCATCGCCGGCGGTTTCGAGGGATCTCTTCGCGACGACGGCTCCATCGAAGTCGAGATCCAGGCCATCACGGGCGCGACGAACGAGCTTGGCCTGGGCCGTCTCTCGGCCGTCACGGTCTAGCCCTCGCGGCGCGATGAGAGGTTAAGGAGGAGAATCAGGCCATGACCTATCGTGTGGTTCACTACATCAACCAGTTCTTTGCCGGCATCGGTGGCGAGGAGGAGGCCGGCCAGAGGCCTCTGCTGAAAGAAGGGGTCGTCGGCCCCGGGCAGGCCCTGGCCGCCGCCTTCGGCGACGAGGCTCAGATCGTTGCCACCGTCATCTGCGGTGACGGCTACTTCGCCGAGAACATGGACCGTGCCGCGGCGGAGGTCGTCGACCTCATCGCTTCCTGCCGTCCCGATGCCGTCGTGGCCGGGCCTGCCTTCAACGCAGGCCGTTACGGTACGGCCTGCGGGGCCGTCTGTCAGGCTGTCAAGGAAAACCTCGGCCTGCCGACGGTGACGGCCATGTATCCGGAAAACCCCGGCGTCGATCTCTACCGGAGCGAGACCTACATCGTCGAGACGACCGACAGCGCCCGGGGGCTGAGAAAAGCCGTCCCGACCATGGCCTCCCTGGCGCTCAAGCTTCTCCGCGGCGAGACGCCGGGCCTTCCCTCCGAGGAGGGGACCCTTCCCCAGGGAAGACGGCGCAACCTCTTCCGGGATGCCTGCGGTGCCGAAAGGGCGGCGGATATGCTCGTCCGGAAGCTCCGCGGCGAGCCCTTCGAGACGGAGTACCCCATGCCCGTCTTCGACCGCGTACCTCCCGCGGGAGCCCTGAAGAACCTCAAGGAGGCCACCATCGCCCTCGTCACCTCCGGAGGCATTGTCCCCAAGGGCAACCCCGATCACATCGAGGCCTCCAGCGCCAGCCGCTACGGCGAGTATGACATCAGCGGCGTCGATGATCTCACCGCGGCGGGTTATGGCACGGCTCACGGCGGTTATGACCCGACCTATGCTGATGGTGACGCTGACCGGGTCCTTCCCGTCGACGTCCTGCGCGAGATGGAAAGGGAGGGCCGTTTCGCCAAGCTTCACGACTTCTTTTACAGCACCGTCGGAAACGGCACGCCGGTGGCCCTGGCGGCCCGGTTCGGCAGAGAGATCGCCGAAAAGCTACGCAACGCCGGCGTCGACGCCGTCATCCTCACCTCGACCTGAGGTACCTGCACTCGTTGCGGCGCAACGATGGTCAAGGAAATCGAGCGTGCCGGCTTCCCCGTCGTCCACATGTGCACCATCATCCCCATCTCCCAGACTGTCGGGGCCAACCGGATCGTCCCGACCATTGCCATTCCTCATCCCTTCGGTGATCCCACGAGGACGCCTGGGGAGGAGAAGGCCCTTCGCAGGGCCCTCGTCGAAAAGGGCCTCAAGGCTCTGGAGACGGATATCGACGGTCAGACCGTCTTTAACGGCTAAGGAGGCTGAGGCGAATGACGACGGCGGCGATCAGGGCCACGGCCTATGCCCTCAACCACGTGCCCGAATTGGCCCTGCATTACGGAAACACTCCCTGGATCGAAAGAAGGACCCGGAAGGAGTCCGATTTTCTCAAGGCCCTGCCCGAGCATCTCTGGTCCTTCGAAGAGGCCGCTGCCTACGCTCCCAACCTGGCCTACATCGGCGCCCTGACGCTGGAAGAGCTGGAAGGGGCCCAAAAACCCTGGCATGGCAACCTTCTGGAGGAGCCGCGCCGCGTCGGCCGCTACGGCGAGATCATGCCCGAAGCCGAGTTCCTGGGTCTTCTTGATATCTGTGACGTCTTCGATCTGGTCTGGCTTGAGGAGTCCTTCGCCGCCGAGGTGCAGGGGCGCCTGGCCTCCCACCCGCTCATCACCGACGCCATGAGGGGCCGCCTCGAAAAGGGCCACCCTCTGGCCGAGATCGAAGGCGAGGTCTCCGGACACCATGCCCTTCCTCTGTATTTGGACGGTTCCATCGTCGGCTGCGTCCGCCGGGGTCATGACGTTGACGAATGCCTCGATGCCTATGTCCTCCTGGAGAATCTGGCCTGCAAGGCCGGGGGTGTCCTGGCCATGCTCCATCTTCTCAAGAACGCCTCCATGGCCCCCGAAGAGGTCCGGTATGTCATCGAGTGCTCCGAAGAAGCGGCGGGCGACATGAACCAGCGCGGCGGCGGCAACTTCGCCAAGGCCGTCGCCGAAATCGCCGGCTGCGTCAACGCCACGGGCATGGATGTCCGCGGCTTCTGCGCCGGCCCCGTCAACGCCCTCATCGCCGGGGCCTCCATGGTGGCTGCCGGCGTCCAGCCCAACTGCGTTGTCCTCGCCGGAGGAGCGGTGCCGAAGCTTTTCATGAACGCCAAGGACCATGTCCGCAAAGGGCTTCCGGCCCTGGAGGATGTCCTGGGCAACTTCGCCGTCCTCCTCGTTCCCGACGACGGAACGCTGCCGGTCATGCGCCTCGACAGTCTGGGGCAGCACACCGTTGGCGCCGGAGCCTCGCCCCAGGCCGTGACGACGGCCCTTGTCCTGGAGCCGCTGAACCGGCTCGGCCTTTCCTTCAGCGACGTCGACCGCTACGCCGCCGAGCTCCACAATGCCGAGGTGACCCTGCCGGCCGGAGCCGGTGACGTCCCCCTTGCCAACGCCAAGATGATCGCCGCCCTGGCCGTCATGAAAGGGCAGATTGAAAAGACGGCCATGATGGATTTCGTCGCCGCCCGGGGGCTGGTGGGGTTTGCCCCGACACAGGGGCACATCCCCTCGGGCGTTCCCTTCCTGGGCCATGCCCGTGATGCCATCGCCGAGGGGAGGATGGAGCGGGCCATGATCATCGGCAAGGGAAGTCTCTTCCTGGCCAGGCTCACCAACCTCGCCGACGGAGCCTCCTTCATCGTCGAAAGACCTCGCCCCGGTTCGGCCCCTCTCAAGGGACTGAACCGGGAGGCCCTGCGCGAGCTGATCCTGGAAGCCCTCTCCGACGTGGCCCAGGCTCTCAAAGGTCGTTGAGGCGGTGGGTGACGTGAGCGAAGAAAGACGCCTCATCGGGGAAATTCTCGAAGAAATCGTCGCCGCCGGGGGAGGTCCTGCCCCGGTCCGGCTCGGACTCATGGCCTACGGCAGCGAGCTGGGACAGGAGGAGCTCATCACCGGCGCTCGCCTTGCCCTGAAAGAGCGGGGCGATCTTTCCGTCGTCCTCATCGGCCCTCGCCACGAGGCGGAAGAGGGGATGGAGTGGATCGAAACGCCTCCCTGCGAGTCCGACGTCGTCGCCGCCATGGAGTCGGCGCTGCAGGAAGGCCGAATCGACGGAGCCGTGGCGCTCCATTATCCCTTCCCTCTGGGTGTCGCCACCGTCGGTCGCGTCGTTGCGCCCGGCACGGGCCGGGAACTGCTCATCGCCACCTCGACGGGGACGACGGCGACGGAGCGCGTCGAGGCCATGGTGAAAAATGCCCTGATCGGCCGGGCCGTGGCCCGGGCCCTGGGAAAGAAAGACCCGACTCTGGCCGTCCTCAACGTCGAAGGGGCTCAGGCGGCCTTGCGGATTCTCAGACACCTTGCCGCCGACGGCTACCCGCTGTGTTTCGGTTCCAGCGGCCGTTCCGACGGCGGTGCCCTGCTGCGAGGCAACGACCTTCTCTCGGGAGCCGTCGACATCTGCCTCTGCGATACCCTGACGGGCAATGTCCTGGTCAAGCTCTTTTCGGCCTTCACCACCGGCGGAAGCCGCGAGAGTCTTGGCTGGGGCTATGGCCCCTCGGCCGGCGAGGGCTGGTCCTCGGTGGTCTCCATCATCTCCCGGGCCTCGGGCGCCCCCGTCGTCGCCGGAGCCCTGGCTTACACGGCCCGTGTCGTCCGGGGCCGTCTTCCCCGCCTTGTCGAGGAGGAGTTTGCCTTGGCACGAAAGGCGGGCCTCGAAAAGAAACTGGAAAGGACGGTGCCTGTCCTGGATGAGGCTGTGACGGTTCCTCCGTCGGAACCGACGGACGACGAAATCCATGGGATTGACGTTCTCTCCATGGAAGAGGCCGTTCGCCGGCTCTGGAAGGAGGGAATCTTCGCCGAGTCGGCCATGGGCTGCACGGGGCCCGTCGTCAAGATCGCCTCATCAAGGAGGGCTCAGGCCGAAGCCTGTCTCCGCGAGGAGGGGCTCATCGACTGATTCTCTTCGGGCCTTTTTCCGGAGGCCCCGATCGCGAAGAAGTGAGCACACCCGCCTTTTCGGCCTTCATGAAGGAGTGGTACAATATGGGAATCCGATAAAGGAGTCATTAGAAAGGGAGTGAAAGAGAGCGCAAGGATTGCCGAGGAAGCGGGTCGAGGGAGCTCCCCAGGGGGGAGAGGAGTCTCTAATGGATGGAGAGGAAGGTGAGCCTGTCCGATGGAAACAGTGATGAGAATCAACGATTACGTCAACGGCATCGTCTGGGGGCCCCTGATGCTGACGTTGCTTGTGGGGACGGGCGTCTACCTGACGGTGATTCTCGGCTTTCCCCAGATCCGCTATTTCGGTTTCATGTTCAAACAGGTTTTCAGCAGAAACAGGGACGCCAAAGCCGAAGGGACCGTCTCCTCCTTCGCTGCTCTCGCCACGGCCCTGGCTTCGACGATCGGCACGGGCAACATTGCCGGCGTCGCCACGGCCCTTCATCTGGGCGGCCCCGGTGCCCTTTTCTGGATGCTCATCTCGGCCGTTTTCGGCATGACGACGAAGTTCGCCGAAGTCACCCTTGCTGTACGCTACCGCGAGAAAGACAAGGACGGCAACTGGCGGGGCGGTACAATGTACATTCTCGAAAAGGCCACGGGGCAGAAGTGGCTGGCCTGGCTCTTTGCCTTCTTCACCACCTTCGCCGCCTTCGGCATTGGCAATGCCATTCAGGCCAACTCGACGGCTGAAGGGCTGAGCCTGGGCTTCGGCATTCCCCATCTTGCCACGGGTATTGGCATCGCTGTCCTGACGGCACTGGTCATCTGGGGCGGGCTCAAGCGCATCGCCGACGTGACGACCTATCTCGTTCCCTTTATGGCCGTTTTCTACGTCATCGCCGGCATCATCGTCGTTTTCATGCACAGAGACCTCATTCCGGCGGCCGTCGCCAACGCCGTCTATTACGCCTTTAACGACCCCTCGGCCATGCCCGGCGCCGTCGCCGGCTGGGCTGTCAAGATCGCCCTCACCAAGGGCATCGCCCGCGGGGTCTTTTCCAACGAGGCCGGTCTTGGCTCGGCTCCCATGGTCCACGCCACGGCCATCGTCGATCATCCTGTCCGTCAGGGCGTTTACGGTCTTTTCGAGGTCTTTGCCGACACGATCGTCATCTGTTCCCTCACGTCGCTGGCCATCATGACTTCCGGTGTTCTCACCGCCAATCCCGATCTCACGGGAGCGCAGCTCACCCTCTCGGCTTTTGAAGTCGTCCTTGGTCGTCCCGGCGTGGCTGTCCTCTCCCTGGGACTGGCCATGTTCGCCTTCTCCACGATCCTCGGCTGGTACTGGTACGGCGAGACGGGGGCGACCTACATCTTCGGGAACAAGGTCATTCCTGTCTACAAGGTCATCTGGATTGTCGTGATCCTCATCGGCGCCTATGGGGGAGGCGGCCAGTTCCTGTCTGCCATCTGGAATATGGCGGACACGATGAACGGTCTCATGGCCATCCCGAACCTCATTGCCCTTCTCTGGGTCTCCAAGGAGCTTCGTAGCCTGGTGAAGGATTTCGACGAGAGGCGCCGCAAGGGGCTGCTTTAGACGGCCATGGGATGGCGTCCGACCTGGATGGAGGTGGACCATTCGGCCCTGGGGGCGAACTTCAGGGCCGTCCGGTCCTATGTGGGGCCCCGCTGTCAGGTCCTGGCCGTCGTCAAGGCTGATGCCTATGGCCTGGGCGCCGTCGACGTGGCACGGACCCTCGTTGCCGCCGGCTGTCAGCGACTGGCCGTTGCGACTCCCGATGAGGCGGCGGCCCTGCGGGATGGAGGCGTCAGCGACGATGTCCTCGTGCTGGGGCCGTCTCCTTGCGAGGCTGCCTCTCTCTATGTCGCCGAGGGGATCGCCTCGACGGTGACGGATCTCGCCTTCGCCAAGGCCCTTTCCGACGAGGCTCAGCGCCAAGGGCGACCTGCCCGGGTTCACATCAAGGTCGACACGGGTATGGGGCGTCTCGGTTTCCTCCCCGACGAGATCCCTTCGGTGATGGAGTCGCTTTTGGCCTTGCCCGGTCTGGACGTGGAGGGGCTTTTTACCCATTTTGCCGCCGCTGACGAGGCCGACGGCGTCTATACACAGACCCAGTTCCGGCGCTTCGGCGACGTCCTTGACGCCCTGCGCGACGAGGGCATCGGATTCCGTCTGCGTCACTGCTGCAACAGCGCTGCTATCTTGGCTCACAAGGAGATGCATCTCGACGCCGTCCGCCCGGGGTTGATCCTCTACGGGATGTGGCCCTCGACCCCGGGCCCGAGGCCGATCACCTTGCGGCCTGTCTTCCAGGTCAAAAGTCGGATCGCTCTCATCCGCCAGCTTCCGCCGTCGAGCGGCGTCAGCTACGGATTGAACTACATGACACGGGGACAGGAGCGTTTTGCCGTCGTCCCCGTCGGATACCATGACGGCTATCGGCGTGCCCTGTCGGGCAGGGCCCGGGTTCTGATCCGGGGCAGAAGGGTGCCCGTGGTGGGGACGATCTGCATGGATCAGACCCTCGTCAACGTCACGGCCCTGCCCGAGGCCCAGGTTGGTGACGAGGTCGTCCTCATCGGTAGCCAGGGGAGCGAGACCATCTCTCCTGAGGAGATCGCCTCGCTGCTGGGAACGATCAACTACGAGGTGCCGGGGTTCTTTACCCCTCGCGTGCCTCGCGTCGCCGTCAGAACAGAAAGCGAAGGAGGAAGAGGCTTATGAAGGTAGGTTGTCCCAAGGAGATCAAGGACAATGAATTCCGGGTGGGGCTGACGCCTGCCTCGGTCAAGGCCTATGTCAGCGCCGGTCATCAGGTCTTTGTGGAGCGCGGGGCCGGAGAAGGGTCCGGCATCGGCGACGAGGAGTATGCCGCAGCGGGGGCCCTTGTCCTTTGCTCGGCCGAAGAGGTCTGGGGAAAGGCCGAAATGATCGTCAAGGTCAAGGAGCCTCTTCCCCAGGAATACCCCCTGCTGCGGGAAGGCCAGCTCCTGTACACCTACTTCCACTTCGCCGCCGATGAGCGTCTCACTCGGGCCTGCCTGGAGCGGAAGATCAGGGCCCTCGCCTACGAGACGGTCAAGGAGAGTGACGGTTCCCTGCCCCTTCTGAAGCCCATGAGCGAAGTGGCGGGCCGCATGTCGGTCCTGATGGCCTCCTATTTCATGAGCCGCTCTCAGGGCGGACGGGGCACCCTGCCGACGGGGGTTCCCGGTGTGGCCCCGGCCAACGTCCTCGTCCTCGGCGGAGGGACGGTCGGGACCAACGCGGCAAAGATCGCCTCGGGCCTCGGGGCCCGGGTCCTGGTCCTCGACGTCAACTCCACCCGGCTCGAGTACCTGAGCCATATCATGCCGCCTAACTGCTTTCCCCTCTACAGCGACTCCCACACGCTGGAAGAGGGGCTACGCGAAGCGGATATCGTCATCGGCGCCGTCCTGATCCCCGGAGCCAAGGCACCCCGGCTGATCTGCAGGGAGCACCTGGCCATGATGCGTCCCGGAGCGGTCTTCGTCGACGTGGCCATCGACCAGGGCGGCGTCGCCGAGACGTCTCGCCCCACGACGCACAGCAATCCCGTCTACGTCGTCGACAACGTCATCCACTATTGCGTGGCCAACATGCCCGGTGCCTACGCCCGGACATCGACCTTCTCCCTCAACAACCACACCATCGGCTACGGGCTGCAGCTGGCCAACAAGGGCCTCCGTAACGCCTGCGCCGACAACAGGGCTCTCCTGGCGGGGCTCAATCTCTTCGAGGGCCGGATCACCTGCCTGCCTGTGGCTCAGGCCTTCGGGATGGAGAGGGACCACGTCACGCCCGCAGAGGTCCTGGGCATTTGACGGAAAGAGTTCCACTATTTCTTAATTGACCGAAAGATCTGAAGGGGGACGGCAATGGCGTCCCCCTTAGGCTATACTTCAGGGTGGCTCCCGAGGGCCAATCCTGAAACCTGTGGAGGGCGATCCCCAAGTGGCCTTTAAAAAGATCACACTCACCGACCATCGTGCGGGCTCTCTCGACGAGAACACCCACCGGATCCTGACCGACGGCGCCAGGACCTGCCGGCGCTGGGCCGTGACGATGACGACTCTGGCCGGAAGCGGTCATCCCGCCGGTTCTCTGTCGAGCATGGAGCTCTACCTGGCGACCTACGCCTTTGCCAACGTGACTCCCGACAACACCTCCTCCTTTGACCGCGACTACGTCGTCATCAGCCACGGCCACACGTCGCCCGGCGCCTATGCCGCCCTGGCCTGGCTGGGCTTCTTCCGCCCCGAAGAGGCGGTGGCCCACTTCCGTCAGGCCGGCAGCCCCTTCCAGGGCCATGTCGAGAGGGAGCTCCCCGGCATCGACTGGGGAACGGGCAACCTCGGCCAGGGGCTGTCGGCCGGCGTCGGCTTCGCCCTCGCCCAGAAGGCCCGCGGCGTCGACGGCAAGGTCTTCGTCCTCATGGGCGACGGCGAACAGGTCAAGGGGCAGCTTGCCGAGTCCCGCCGCATCGCCGTCAAGGAAGGCCTCACGTCCCTGACGGCCCTCGTCGACCTCAACGGCATCCAGATCTCGGGGACGACGGAATCGGTCATGGCCGCCGACATCGAGAGTCTCTGGAAAGCCGACGGGTGGGACGTGATTTCCTGCGACGGCCATGATTTCCAGGCCCTTTTCGACGCCCTCGTCGCGGCCGCTGAAAGGCCCGTGCCGACGGTGATTCTGGCCCGGACCGTCATGGGCAGAGGCGTCTCCTACATGGAGGGCATCGCCGATTACCACGGCAAGGCCCCCTCGGGCGAACTCTTCCTGAAGGCCATGGAGGAGCTGGGCGGCAACGGTCAGTGGCTTGAGGAGCTTCGGGAACGGCGCAAGACCTCCCTGCCGGAGGGAAGGCATCTCGGCAGCTATCCCATTTACCTTGAAGCGGGTGACGCCCGGACCTACGGCAACGACAAGAAGACGGACAACCGGTCCGCCTTCGGCACGGCTCTGGCCGACGTGGCCGAACACAACTGCGGCGTCGCCGGCCGAACGCCCCTTCTCGTCTTTGACTGTGACCTGGCCGGCTCCGTCAAGGTCGACGGTTTCGCGGACCGCTGTCCTCAGGCCTTCATCGAGACGGGTATCCAGGAGCATGCCACGGCCACCGTCGCCGGCGCGGCCTCGACGGCGGGAGTCGTCTCCCTCTGGGCCGACTTCGGCGTCTTCGGCCTCGCCGAGGCCTACAACCAGCAGCGCCTCAACGACATCAACGGAGCCAACGTCAAGCTCGTCCTCACCCATGTGGGACTCGACGTCGGCGAAGACGGCAAGACCCATCAGTGTATCGACTATATCGGACTCCTGCGGAACACCTTCGGATGGAAGCTCGTCGTTCCCGCCGATCCCAACCAGACCGACCGGGCCACGCGCTGGGCTCTGTCGAACTGGGGCAACATCTGCCTCGCCATGGGGCGGAGCAAACTGCCTGTCGTCACCGATGAGGAGGGACGCCCCTTCTTCGGTGCCGAGTACCGTTTCCGCTACGGCGCCGTCGACATGATCCGGACCGGCAGCGATGTGACCCTTCTCGCCTGCGGCCATCTCGTCCATCGTGCCCTCGCTGCCCGGGACCTGCTGGCCGAGAAGGGCCTCTCCGCCCGGGTCTGCCACGTGGCGACGCCGCTGCACATCGACGACGGAGATCTTCTGAAGGCGGCGTCGACAGGGGCCGTCGTCACCGTCGAGGACCACAACGTCAACAGCGGCCTCGGCTCCATCGTCGCCCAGAGGCTGCTTCTGCTCGGCAAACCCCTCGCCTTCCGAAGCCTCGGCGTGACCCGCTACGGCGATTCCGGTCCTTCCGAAGAGGTCTTTGCCTCCATGGGCCTTAGGGGGACTGACATCGCCCGGGCCGTCCAGGACCTGCTTCGCTGACCGGTCAAGGAGGTGGCCTGATGGCTCTCACTCTGGTCCGATCGGGTGGCCCTGTCCTCTGGGTCATCGGAGCCCTCTCGATTGTCGCCTTTGCCGTCGTCGTCGAACGCCTGCTTTTCTTCCGGAAGAACAGGGCCGACGCCGCCAAGCTGGAGCTGGAACTCTGTCAGGCCCTCCACGACAGAGATCGGGAGCGGGCCTCTTCGATCGTTCACGGTGACGACAGTTCCCTTCACCGTCTCTGTGCCGCCGCCATCAACCACTGGGGTGTCGACAAGGAGGCCCTGAGGGAACTCATGGACCAGCAGGTGCGCCGTGAACTCTTCCGATGGCAGAAGGGGCTGGGCCTGCTGGCGACCATTGCCAGGGTGGCCCCTCTTCTGGGCCTCCTCGGGACCGTCCTGGGCATGATCGACATCTTCCGAGTCCTGCCCGAAGGGGGAAGAGCGGACATGGCCTTCCTGGCCGCCGGCATCTGGAAGGCCCTGATCACGACCGTTGCCGGCCTTGCCGTTGCGGTGCCGGCCATCTTGGCTCATTCCTACCTCCTGCACCGCGTCGACGACGAGGAGGAGACCCTTCTGAGGACGACGGATTTTCTCGTCCGGGAAAAGCTCCTGGGCAGCCGGGACGGATCATGAAAGGGTACAAGCCCTTTGCCCTGACCTTGATCCTGCTCCTCTTCCTGTCTTTTCCCGCCGCAGGAGCGGAACGGATCGTTTCCCTTGCCCCGGCCGTTACGGAGGCCCTCTTCGCCCTCGGCGAAGGGGCCTCCGTCGTGGGCGTCACCGACTTCGACGTCTCCCCCGAGGAGGTCCTGGCCTTGCCCCGCGTCGGCGGCTATCTTGATCCGTCGCTGGAGCGGATCCTCTCCTTAAGGCCGACGCTGGTCGTCGGGACGGAGACCTTCCACGGCCCCCTTCTGGAGCGGCTGGCAACACTCGTGCCCCGGACGCTCTCTCTCTCCCTTCACCGCCGTCTTGACGACGTCGAAAAGGCCCTGCTCGCTCTCGGCGGATACCTGGGCAAGGAGGCCGAGGCGAGAGCCCCGTCTGGAACCGGATCGACGGCGACCTGGAGGCTCTGCGGCAGCGCATTGCCCTCCGTTTCGGCGAGAGGCCGCCCTCTTTGCTCGTCGTCGTCTGGACCGATCCTCTCACCATTGCCGGAGGCGTCAACTACCTCGACGACCTGATGGATCGCCTCGGCATCCCCAACGCCGCAGGTGACGTCGTCTACACTTTCCCCCAGGTCGACAGGGAGAAGGTCCTGGCCATGGATCCCGATCTCGTCATCGTCGCCAAGGCAAGTCGCGGCATGGTCATCGAAGACGACGACTTCATTGCCCTCTTCGACGACTTGCCCCTGAGGGCCGTCCGAAAGGGTGCGGTGACGGAGCTTCCGGCCGATGTCCTCTTCCATCCCGGCCCCGGCGTCGTCGAGGCGGCCAGGCTCCTGGCCGAAACCGTCGAAAGGTGGGGAGAGCCTTGAAACGGCGCCGTTCCGATCTGGACGTGGACCTCACGCCTCTCATCGACGTCCTCTTCATGCTCATCCTCTTTTTCGTCCTCACGGCGGCTTTCGTCCAGGGTCGTCTCGACGTCGATCTGCCTGAGGGTAAAGGCCAGCCCCTCGGCGACACCCCCGTCGTCATCACCGTCCTCGCCGACGGCTCCCTTCTCTGGGCCGGAGAAGAGACGGACCGGGAAGCCCTCCTCGTCCTGGCGCGGAAGGCCCAAGAGGAGGAACGTCCCCTTCTGCTGGCCGGCGACAGCCGGACCCCTTACGGCCTTGTCGCCTCCCTCCTCGACGGTCTGCGCCGCGAGGGGATCGACGAAATCGGCCTTGCCCTGGGAGGGGAGGCTCCGAGACCTTGAGACGATGGCTTCTGCCCCTCTCGGCGAGCCTTGTCCTTCATGCCTTCCTGATCCTGATCCTGATGGGATTGCCCACCCTCGCTCCCGAGGAAAGCTCACCGCAGCCCATGACGGTCCGCCTGGCCTCTCTTCCTCTGCCGGAGCAGACCCCTTCCGAACCTGTCGGCGGCGACCTCCTGGAGGCGGTGCCGGATGAAGAGCCTGTTGATCCGCCCGTCATCGAAGAGCAGCCCCTTCCGGAGCCTGAGTCTGTTCCGGAGCCTGAGCCTGAGCCTGTTCCCGAGCCTGAGCCTGAGCCTGTTCCCGAGCCGGAGCCTGAGCCTGTTTCCGAGCCGGAGCCTGAGCCTGTTCCCGAGCCTGAGCCTGTTCCCGCACCGGAGCCTGAACCTGTTCCCGAGCCGGAACCTGAGCCTGTTCCTGAACCGGAACCAAAGCCGGAACTGCAACCGATGCCGCAACCGAAGCCCACGTCCGGCCAAGAGCGGAAGGAGCCCCCTATCACGGAGCCTCAGGCTCCTGCAGTCGCTCCGGCCGCGGAACGAAGCTCTTCTCCAGAGGTGACTCCCGAGACGGCTTCCCTTCCCGTCGAGGTCCCCCCTGCGTCCCCTCCCGTCGCCCCCCCGGAAGAGATCGTGACGGCTCTGGTCGGTGATATCCTCGAGCGGGTCGAACCGGCCTATCCTGTCGCGGCACGACGACGGGGCCAGGAGGGAGAGGTCGTCCTCATCGCCTTCGTCGCCGATGACGGCACGGTCCGTGCCGTCGAGATCGAGCGGAGCAGCTCCGTCGGCCTTCTCGACGGAGCCGCCCGGAGAGCTCTCGCCCAGTGGCGCTTCCGCCCCGGCCTGGGCCCGAAGGTGCGCGTCTCCGTCCTCTTCCGCCTCGAGGAAAACTGATCCCCCAACTCGGAGCCGCTGCTGGTACAATAAACAGGGTCTTCTCATGTCGAGAGGGCACTGAACGGGAGAGGTGACTCCCCTTGCGGCTACGTCGGTTCGTAATGCCCTTTTTCGCAGCTCTTTCTCTGGTCCTGACGCTGATCCTGCTCGTTCTCGGAAGTGTTGCCGTTCGCGACGAATTCGATGAGAGAGAACGCATGGCCCGCCTTCTGGCCCAGACCGTCTATTCCCGCCTGATCCGCCAGCTGAGGAACGTCGAGGAGATCCTTCCCTTCCTCGTCACTCACGAGGGGGAGACGGTGGCACTTGACGTGGTCCTTCTTTCCCGCCTCGACGATGACCGTACGGGACGGGTCTCCCGCGGCCCCCTGCCCTCGGGTTTTCGCCTCACCGGAGTGGGCCCGCTCTGGACGACGACGACTCTGTTTTCGCCCGGCGGCGAGGCCCTTCTCGTCCGCCGCATCGAAAGCCGTGACGCCTCCCACCTCGTCGGCGTCCGCCTCGACCTGGGCGAGCTCTTCGCCGATCCGGGCGAGGCCGGCTCCCTGGAGGGGATGGTCCTCTGCGACGCCCGAGGGGCAGTCCTCTGGGGATTGCCTGGCGATCCCTTCGTGGTCCGCGGCGCCGTGCCCCCGGCGAGCCTGAGGACCCAGCCCCGCTGGAGCCGTGCCCCCTGGGGCGAGTTCCTCTGGGCCCGGGCCTACAGCCTTCCTCTGGCTGGACTGCGCCTTTTCGTCTATGTTCCGAGGCGGACCTTCATGCTGGCACTCGCCGAGAGGCTCTACCTCCCCGTTCTTCTCGGGTTTTTCAGCCTCTTCCTTCTCGGGGCCTTCTGGACCATCATCTCCCGCCAGGTCCTGGACCCGATGGAGAAGGCCCGCCTCGTGGCCGTCGAGATGAGGGACCGCCTCGACACGGCCAGGAGCCCGACGGACTACACGACGACCATCGAGGAGCTGAGCAAGGGCATGTCCGTTTTCTCCCGGGCCAGTGCCCTTGAGGAAGTGACCACCTTCGGCCAGGCCCTGGCCAGCTCCCTTCAGACCCTGGTGGCCCAGCAGGAGGAGCTCATCTCCTACAGCCAGGAGCTGGAGTCGATGAATGCGGCCCTGACGGAGACGAACGAGATCATCCGCCAGCGCGAGACCCTCTGGCGATCCACTCTGGAGGCGTCACGGGTCGTCTCCTACGGCGACGAGGAGGAGGCCCAGCTGGGACGGATCACGGAGATCCTTCTTGAACTCGGAGAAGCCTTCGGCGCCGCCATCGACCGCGTCGAAGGAGACGAGCTGGTCCTCATGGCCGAGCGAGGCTACTCGGGGCTGCCCAGCTATGACCGGCTCGCCATCTCCGACTGCCTGGCGGGCCAGGCCGTCGAGGAGATGCGCCCCCTCTGGATCGCCGACGTGTCGACGGAATCCCGCTATAGGGCGACGCACGATTCGGTTCGAAGCGAGCTCTTTCTGCCTCTGGTCCACCTCGGCCGGGCCCTGGGCGTCATCACCCTCTCCTGGGACGAGAGGCGCGAAGAGAACCCCGACCTCATGGAGGCCATGGCCCCGCTGGGCACCTTCCTTGCCGGCGCCCTGGACGTGCAGAACTCCCTGGCGGAACTGAAGGCCTCCTACGCCTACATGGCCGGAAGGCTCCAGCATCTTACGGCCCTCTATCATGACGAGACGTCCGAGCACGTCTGCCGCACCGAGGCCTATTGTCGTTTCTTCGCCGAAAAGCTGGGCCGAAGCGGCGACGAAGTGGACCGCATCGGCTTCTTCTCGCGCCTCCATGACATCGGCAAGCTTCGTGTCCCCCGCCAGCTTCTCGTCAAACCCGGTCCCCTGACGGAGGACGAGTTTGAACTCATCAAGAACCACGCCCTCTGGGGGGCCGAGATCCTGGGCGATTCGGACTGGCTCGACATGGGGCGGCGCATCTGCCTCTACCACCACGAGCGGTGGGATGGCACGGGCTACCCCAAGGGGCTTGCCGGCGAGGAGATCCCCTGGGAGGCCCGCGTCATGGCTCTGGCCGACGTCTATGACGCCCTCCGCTCCCGACGGGCCTACAAGGAGCCCTTCTCTCATGAGCGGGCCTGCCAGATCATCCTCGAAGGCGATGGCCGGGTCAGACCGGAACATTTTGATCCCGCGCTCTTGGAGATCTTCAGAACCCAACATCATCAGCTGGACGTGATCTTCGGCAGTTACAACGAAGACGACGGCTAGTCATTTCACGGGAGGTACGATCATGCTCAACGACGGGGACCTGGTCCTCCTCTGGTCGCCCCGCAAGGGCGACTCTTATCTTCTGCGCCTCAAGAGCGGCGCCTTTCAGGGAACCCACATGGGCACCATTCCCCACGACGACATCGCCCAGGCCTCCTTCGGCGGGATGGTCCAGACTCACAAGGGCCAGCCCTTCTACGTCCTGCGCCCCACGTCGGGCGAGTTCATGAGGCGCATCCGGCGTCAGACCCAGATCATCTACCCCAAAGACGCCGGCCTCCTCCTGCTCTACCTCGACATCTTCCCCGGCGCTCGGGTGCTCGAGTGCGGCACCGGCTCGGGAAGTCTGACGACGATGCTGGCCCACTTCGTCGGTGACGAGGGGCACGTCTACAGCTACGACAGGCGGGAGGAGTTCTCGGTCCTGGCCCGGGAAAACTGTGACCGCTGGGGCGTCGGCCACCGCGTGACCTTCCGCATCGGCGAGGTCACTGACGGTTTCGGAGAACGTGACGTCGATGCCCTCGTTCTTGACCTCCCCTCGCCCTGGGAGGCCCTGAGCGCCGCCTACGAAGCCCTCGCGCCGGGCAGCCGACTGGCCGTCCTCGTGCCGACGACGAACCAGCTCGAACGTCTTCTCGACGGCCTTCATGAGGGAAACTTCGTCGACGTCCAGGTTCTCGAGACCTTCCTGAGGACCTACAAGACCAACGCACGGCGCATCCGTCCCGAGGACACCATGATCGGCCACACGGGCTACCTCGTCATCGCCACGGCGGTCCGGTCCCGCGGCCTAGACGACGGACAAGAGGGAGAAAAAGATCGGTCATGACCGGGAAGCGCCTTCTCCTGCACCTCTGCTGCGCCCCTGACGGAACCGTCCCCTGGCCGACTCTGGCAGAGGGGGGGTATGCCGTCGAAGGGTTCTTCTACGGCAGCAATATCCACCCCCAAGAGGAATATTGCCTCCGTCTCGAGGCGGTCCGCTCTCTGGTGAAAGCCCAAAAGGGGGTTTTTCACGGGGCCCCTTACGATCCCGATCGGTGGCTTGAGGCCGTCGGAGAGTGGAAGGACGAGCCGGAAGGCGGAAAACGCTGTCTTCTCTGCTTCCGCCTCCAGCTTGAGGCGGCTGCCGACTTCGCCGCAGAACGGGAGATCCCCTTTCTGGCGACGACCCTCACCATCAGTCCCCATAAGGACGTGGCCGCCATCAATGCCATCGGTGCCGCCGTGGCGTCGTCGCGGGGCCTTTCCTGGATTGGCACGATCTGGCGCAAAGGGGGCGGTTTCACGCGATCCGTCGCCGAGAGCTGCCGCCTCGGCCTGTACCGTCAAAACTACTGCGGCTGCCTTTACAGCCGACGAGGTGATGATTCCTTTGAAAAAGCTTAGTTCCCTCCTCCCCTCGGGGAAACTCGATCCGGACCTGCTGGAACGGCACGTCCTCGACCACCGCGGCGCCGAACGCGATGAGGTCCTCATCGGACCCCGCGTTGGGGAGGACGCCGCCGTCATCGCCTGGCCGGCCGGCGATTTTCTTGTGGCTTCATCGGACCCTATCGTGGGGGCCACGGCCGGGGCGGGTCGCCTTCTTGTCCAGGTCAACGCCAACGATATCGTCGCCAAGGGCGGCCAGCCCTGTTACCTCATCGTCACCCTCATCCTGCCCTCCTCCCAGGGCGAGAGGGAGGCTTCAGCCCTCATGGCCGAAATCGGCGAAGCCTGCCGGGAGATCGGCGTCGCCGTCGTCGGGGGGCACACCGAGTTCACGCCCCGCTATGACCGGCCCGTCCTGGTGGGCACCATGTTCGGCCGGGCCAGCCGTGTCCTCCGGGCCGAGGCGATGAGGCCCGGCGATGTCCTGATCATGACCAAGCACGCCGGGATCGAGGGGATGGCCATCCTGGCTCAGGACCGTCCCGACCTGGTCCTTCCCGTCGTCGGCCCGGAAGCCCTTGAAGAGATCCAGGGCTGGACGGCTCACCTCTCGGTCCTTCCCGAGGGGACAGCCCTGCGCGATCTGGCCGTCTTCATGCACGATCCCACCGAGGGGGGGCTCCTGGGCGGTTTCGGCGAGATCTCCCGTCTGGCCAGCCTGGGACTCCATCTGGACCGTGGGGCCGTCCCCGTTCATCCCCACACGGCCCGCCTTGCCGAGGCTCTCGGCTTTGATCCCCTGAGGCTCATCTCCTCGGGCGTCCTTCTGGCCGTCCTCGCCGCCGATCGTCTTGCCGAGGCCCGAAGGCGTCTCGACGGGGCCTCCATCGCCTGGTCGGCCGTCGGCTCCGTCGTCGAGGGATCGGGTGACTGCCCTCCCTCGCTGGACGAAGAACTCTGGCGGCTGCTCGAGTTGGAACAGTGAAGGAGCAGGATGTCATCATGAACGATTTTCCCCTTGCCGACCGGGTCTCCCGGCTTCGCCAGCTGATGGCCGAAAGATCCGTCGAGGCCTTTGTCCTTCCCGTCCAGGAAGGGGCCAACTGGGAAAGTCTCTACTACCTCTCAGGCTTTCGCGGCTCCAGCGGGTCGGCTGTCATCACCCCCGGCGAGACCTTTCTCGTCACCGACGGCCGTTACCTGACCCAGGCCAGAGGGCAGTCCCCTTTCTCCCTCGTCGAACAGGAGGGAAGCAGTCTCGTTCTGGCCGTCATCGAACTCCTGGAGCGCCTCGGCACCAAGCGTGTCGGCCTCGAATGGGAAAGAGTCACTCACGACCTTTTCCTCGCCTTTGACGAGAGAGGCTACGGCATCGAAGACGTGTCGTCTTTCCTGCCCCGTCTCCGTCGCCGCAAGGACGACGAAGAGATTTCCCTCATCAGTGAGGCGGCCTTCAAGGCCGGCCAGGCCTTTCTCAGGACGTTGGAGAAAACGTTCGAAGGAATGACGGAACGGGAGTTCGCGGCCCTCCTCGAATACGAGATCCGTCTGTGCGGTGCCGAGGGCGGCTGGGGGACGAACGAGTTCATCGTCGCCTCGGGACAGAGATCGGCCCTGCCTCACGGCCGAGCCACGGACCGTGCCTTTCGTCGGGGCGACTGGTTCACCGTCGACTTCGGAGCCCGTTACGGGGGCTATCTGAGTGACATCACCCGCAACGTCTCTTGCGGGACTCCCGACGGGTGGCTTCTGGAGATCCATGACCTCGTCCGCCGGGCTCATGATGTGGCAGCCGAGCTTCTGGCCCCGGGCCTTCCCTGCCGGGAGATCGACAGGGCCGCCCGTTCCGTCATCGAAGCGGGAGGCTACGGGGAGCACTTCAGCCACGGTCTCGGTCATGGCCTGGGTCTTGAAGTCCATGAGGCCCCTCGTCTTTCGCCCCGTTCCGACGATTGTCTTTGCGTCGGCGATATCGTCACCGTTGAACCCGGCATCTACGTCGGGGGACGCGGCGGCGTGCGCCTCGAAGACGATTACGTAATCACCGAAGAGGGATCGGTCTGTCTCACCGACAGCCTGGAATCGCGCCTCTTCTCGATCTGACGGCCCTTTCGGTTGTTTTTATCGGGAGGAAATCGTATAATCGGCCTAGTTCCAACCTCAACGATGGGAGGGTGCCCTCATGAAAAAGTACCTCTGCACCGTTTGCGGTTATATCTATGATCCGGCCAACGGTGATCCTGATGCGGGAATCGCGCCGGGAACGCCTTTTGAAGAAATCCCCGAAGACTGGGTCTGCCCGGTCTGCGGCGTCGGCAAGGATATGTTCGAGGTCGCGGAATAAGAAAAAGACGACTTCATCATCGATGTTAAAGAGAGGAGGCCAGAGCCTCCTCTCTTTTGTTATGTCCTGACTGGGCTTGACAGTTCTTCAAGGCCCGCTATAATGCCTCAAGAAAATGAAGGTGACAGATGCTGGCTACAGTAAACTTATGTTTATATACAGGTCCGCCCGGGGCATCGCCCTCGAAAGTGACAGAGGTGGGTCTGTGCGCAGCTCTTTGACGGAGGTGCCCGTGAATGGAAGTTCTGGAGCTCCTGTTGCAAGACGGAACACGCTGGCCCGGATGGGGGAGGCGAGGAAGTGATGACGGAGGGGAAGTCGTCTTCACCACCCTGTCGAACGGTTTTTCCCAGGCTCTGACCGATCCTTCCTTCGCCGGTCAGATCGTCGTCTTTTCCTTCCCCATGGTGGGCTGTTACGGAGCCGACCTGGAGGTTCTCGAGAGTGCCCGCATCTGGCCCCGGGGGATCGTGACCTCTCTGCCCTGCCACGGCACGAGCGGCGGGACCGATCTCTTCCGGTGGATCGAAGGGTCGGGGCTGTTCTGGATGGGCGGCGTCGACACGCGCCGTCTCGTCTGCCATCTCCGCAGCCGGGGAACCCTCGCCGGAAGACTCCTGCCGGCCGGGACCGAGGGCTCCGTGGCCGCCGAAGGGGGGTCCCCGGTCCCTCTCGTCTCGACGCCGGTCCCTCGTGAGCTGGGCGGCGGCGGTCTTCGGGTGGTCGTCGTCGATTACGGGGTGAAAGAGGGGATCCTCCGGGAGCTCGCCAGCCGGGACTGCCGCGTCACCGTCGTTCCCCACGACTGGGAGTGGTCGGAGATTCTCGGACTCTGCCCTGACGGCGTCCTTTTGAGCAACGGCCCCGGCGATCCGGCCCTTCTGAGCCATGAGATCGGCCAGATCCGGGGTCTCCTGGGGAAAGTCCCTCTTTTCGGCATCTGTCTGGGCATGCAGCTCCTGGCCCTGGCCCTGGGAACGAAGACGGAGAAGCTCCCCTTCGGTCACCGCGGGGGGAACCAGCCCGTCATCGACGTCGCCACCGGGCGGGGTTTCGTGACGAGCCAGAATCACGGTTATGCCCTCAGGGAGGATTCTCTGGCGGGAACGGGGATCACCGTCACCTATCGCCACGGCGGGGACGGGAGCATTGAAGGTTTCCGCCACGACGGCGGGGACTGGGGCGTTCAGTTTCATCCCGAGGCCACTCCGGGACCGCGGGACTGCCCTCACCTTTTTGACCGGTTCATCGCGCAGTGCAGGGAGGCGAAATCATGAAGGGCACGGGATCGACCATCCTCGTCCTCGGATCGGGGCCGATCAGGATCGGACAGGCCGCCGAGTTTGACTATTCCGGAAGCCAGGCCTGCCGGACCCTCAAGGAGGAGGGGTGCCGGGTCATTCTCCTCAACAGCAACCCCGCCACGATCCAGACCGACGCCGATCTGGCCGACGTCGTTTATCTCAGGCCCCTGACGGCTGCCGTCGTCGAGGAGGTCGTCCAGGAGCAGCGCCCTCAGGGAGTGATCGCCACCCTAGGGGGGCAGACGGCCCTCAATCTTCTCGTCGAACTCGACGAGAAGGGCGTCTGGGAGCGTTATGGCGTCTCCGTGCTGGGGACATCCGTCGAATCCGTCCGCCGCGCCGAGGGACGTCTCTTTTTCCGTGACGTCCTCTCCGGCCTGGGCGAGCCCGTCGTCGAAAGCGCCTATGCCTCTTCCGTCGACGAGGCCCTGGCCTTTGCCGAAAACTGCCCCTTCCCTCTCGTCGTCCGCCCCGACTACACCCTGGGCGGGACGGGCGGAGGTGTGGCCCGATCCGGGGCCGAACTGGCCCGTATCGCCAGGGAAGGGCTGGCGGCGTCTCCGGTGGGCCGCGTCCTCGTCGAACGCTACCTGGAAGGATGGCGGGAGATCGAGGCCGAAGTGGTCCGTGACGGCGCCGGCAACGCCCTGGCCGTCTGCTCCATGGAAAACGTCGACGGCATGGGCATTCACACCGGCGACAGCATCGTCGTCGCTCCGACGCTGACCTTGACGGACGGCCAGTGGCAGCGTCTGCGCAGCTCGGCGCTGCGCATCGCCGAGGCCCTCCGCATCGAAGGGGCCTGCAACGTCCAGTTCGCCCTCAGCCCCGACGGTTCCGAATATGCCGTCATCGAGGTCAACCCCAGGGCCAGCCGATCCAGCGCCCTGGCGAGCAAGGCCACGGGCTATCCCATCGCACGGATGGCGGCCAAGATCGCCCTCGGCCACAGTCTGGCCGAGATGGCCAACCCCGTCACCGGTCAGGGAAGCGCCCTGGCCGAACCGGTCGTCGATTACGTCGTCGTCAAGTTTCCCCGCTGGCCCTTCGACCGCTTCCCCCAGGCCCAGGAGGGTCTCGGGACGAGGATGAAATCCACCGGCGAGGTCATGGCTCTGGGGCTTCATTTCAATCAGGCCCTTCAGAAGGCCCTCCGGTCCCTCGAGTTTCCCTTCCACCTCCACGACCCCCTGATGGCCCGACGGCCTGACGAAGAGCTCCTTCGCAGTGTCACCCATCCCGACCATCGGCGGCTCTGGGCTTTGCTCGAGCTTTTGCGCCGTGGACAGTCACCGCAGGAGCTGGCAGGGCAGGCCGCGATCCATCCCTTCTTCCTCGACGAACTCTCCCGCCTCGTCGTCCTCGAAAAGCGCCTTGCCGGGGAAACCCTGACGGAAGATCTCCTGAAGGAGGCCAAGTTCGAGGGGTTCTCCGATGACGATCTGGCCCGCCTCACGGGCTGTTCCGCCGAAGAGGTGGCCGCCCGCCGGCGCGACCGGGGAGTGGAGCGCTCCTTCCGGGAAGTCGACGGCTGTGCCGGCGAGACGCCGACCCGCACCGGCTATTACTACGGCGTCTTCGGCGCCGCTTCCGACGAGGTGCCGGCCGATGGCCGTCCCTCCGTCCTCGTCATCGGCTCGGGGCCGATCCGCATCGGCCAGGGCATCGAGTTCGACTTCTGCTGCGTCAAGGCGGCCCTGGCGCTGCGCCGCCTGGGCCTGAGGGCCCTGATGGTCAACAACAACCCCGAGACGGTGAGCACCGACCACGATCTCTCCGACGGCCTCTACTTCGAACCCCTCACCGTTGAGGATGTCCTGCCCGTCATCGATCGGGAGTGTCCCCTGGGAGTGCTGGCCTCCTTCGGCGGCCAGAGCGCCCTCAAGCTGGGGCTGGAGCTGGAAAAGAGGGGCGTTCCCCTTCTCGGCACGGCCGGAGACGTGATCCGCAGCGCCGAGGACCGGGGGCTTTTTTCGGCTCTCCTTGATGATCTCGGCGTCGCCCAGCCGCCGGGCCATGCGGCAGCGACGCCTGACGAGGCCCGCCAGGCCGCGGCCCGTCTCGGCTATCCTCTCATGGTGCGGCCCAGCTTTGTCATCGGCGGCGTCGCCATGAGGCTCTGCTTCAACGAACAGGACCTGGAGGAAATTGTCGAGCTCGCCTTTTCGGCGGAAAAGGGCCAGTCGGTCCTCATCGACCGCTTCCTTCAGGGGAGGGAATTCGAGGTGGACGCCCTCTGCGACGGCGAGTCGGTCTTCCTGCCGGGCATCTTCGAACATCTCGAGCCGGCCGGAATCCACTCCGGCGATTCGATGGCCCTCTTTCCCGACATGAGCCTCACTGACGGCCAGAGGCGGGAGATCGTCGAAACGGTCCAGGCCCTTTCGGCCTCATTGGGCGTGAAGGGGCTGATGAACGTCCAGTTCGTCCTCAACGAGGGACGGCTCTATGTCATCGAGGCCAATCCCCGGGCGAGCCGGACCGTGCCTATCGCCTCCAAGCTGACAGGTCTTCCCCTGGTGGAGATGGCCGTCCGTCTCGCCTGCGGACAGTCTTTCTCCGATCTGGCCATCACCGAGGGCCTTCTCGACCATCAGGGACCACGGGGCGTCAAAGTGCCCGTCTTCTCGACGGAGAAACTGCCCGGCGTCGACGCCCAGGGCGGCGTGCGGATGCAATCCACCGGTGAATCGCTGGGTCTGGGAGACAATTTCGGCGTCGCCCTCATGGAGGCCCTCGCCGGGGCGGGATGGACTCTTCCTGCCCGGGGGCGGGTCCTTTTCTCCCTGGCCGATAAGGCCAAGCACCAGGCACCGGCTCTGGCTGCGGCCTTTTCCGCCCTCGGCTGGGAGGTGGAGGCCACGAAAGGGACGGCGACTCTCCTTGAACGGTGGGGTCTCAAGGTCACCGTCGCCGCCAAGGGTGATGCCCTCGTCGAGGCCATGGCCGACAGGCGATGGGATCTCGTCGTCAACGTCCCGGGCGACCATCCCGAGACGATCTCCGACGGTTTCCGCCTTCGCCGCGCCGCCGTCGAGTCGTCGACTCTCTGTCTCCATGCCGTCGAGACGGCCTCGGCCCTGGCCGTCGCCCTGGCCGCGACGGCTGGGAGCGTCCGAAAGAAGGGCCTGTAGAAGGGGAAAAATCATGCTATCCTCTGGAGGTGGAGCACTTCCAGAAAGGATGAAGGGCATGCATCGATTCGCGCTCAAGATTTTCGGTTGCCAGATGAACGTCTACGACGGGGAGCGCATCGCCGCCGAGCTTTTTGCCCGGGGCTGGAGCGAGGCGGCCGAGGAAGAGGCCGACGCCGTCATCTACGTCACCTGCAGCATCCGGGACAAGGCCGAACAGAAGGTCAAAAGCGAGCTGGGCCGTCACGTGCCCAAAGGGGGAGGCCGAGGGCCCGTCGTCGCCGTCGCCGGCTGTATGGCCCAGCGGATTGGCCCGGAGCTTCTTGCCCGCTTTCCTCAGATCCGCGTCCTCTGTGGCCCCCGTCACCTGGGTCGCCTGGCTGACGCTGTGGAGGAGGCCCTCGCCGACGGGACTCCCTCGGTCCTCCTCGATGAGGACTCGCGGGCCCTGGACGACCTGGACCGTCCTCCGGCGCGGCGCCTCCTGCCCTTCAAGAGCTATGTCACCATCGCCCATGGCTGTGACAACTTTTGCACCTACTGCATCGTCCCCCACGTGCGGGGGCGCTTCCAGTCGCGCCGTCCCGAGGCGATCGCGGCCGAGGTCGAAAGCCTCGTCGCCGACGGCGTCGTCGAGGTGACCCTGCTGGGGCAGAACGTCAACAGCTACGGCACGGACCTGAAGGACGTCACCTTCGCCGGTCTTCTCCGTTCCCTGGCCGGGGTAAGGGGGCTGCGTCGGCTCCGTTTCGCCACCAACCATCCCAAGGATCTGACCGATGACGTCATTTCCGCCATGGCGGACCTTCCCGTTGTCTGTCCGGCCATCAATCTTCCCCTACAGGCCGGGAGCGACCGGATCCTGGCCCTCATGAACCGGGGCTACGACCGAAGGACCTATGCCTCCCGTCTCGAGGCTCTCCGCGAGGCCCTGCCCGAGGTGGCCGTCACGAGCGACCTCATCGTCGCCTTCCCCGGCGAGAGGGAAGACGATTTCGCCCTTTCCCTGGAGGCTCTCCGCCTCTTCCGGTTCGATCAGGTCCACAGTGCCGCCTATTCGCCCCGGCCGGGGACGGCGGCCGCGGCCTTCAAGGAAAGGATCCCCCGTGCCGAGGCTCGTCGACGTCTGCAGGCCGTCAACGACCTCCAGCTTCAAATCGCAAGAGAGATCAACGCCACGCTCGTGGGCCGTACCTTCGAGGTCCTCGTCGACGGGCCGGCCCATCGCGGTGACGGCCTGCTGCAGGGACGGACCGTCACGGACAAGGTCGTCCTCTTCCCCGGCGAGGGTCTTGAGGGGCGTTTCGTTGACGTCGTCATCGACGGGGCCGACGCCTGGAGTCTCAGGGGTAAGGCCGTCGACGGAGGAGCTGGTGGCCGGTGAGGGATCGTTGGAAGTCGTTTCTTTTCTTCTCGGCCGCCGTCGTCTGCCTCTTTTTCGCCTGGCTTCTGGTGAGTCGCTTTTCGGGCCGCTGGGAGCGTTCCGACCCCTCCGTCCTGGCCGGACCGGCCCTGAGCCTCAAGGCCCAGAAGGAGGAGCTGCCAAGGGAAAATGAGGGCGAAAGAGAATCGCTCCCCAGCCTGGAACGATCCGAAACTCCTGCGCCGGAGCCCTGGGTCGTCTACGTCACGGGCGGGGTGCGCAATCCCGGTGTCTACCGCGTCGACGCCGGATCGCGGGTCTACGTGGCCGTCGAGATGGCCGGAGGCTTCTCCCCCGAAGGCGATGCCGAGGCCGTCAACCTGGCCGAGAACCTCTTCGACGGCCGTCACGTTCACGTTCCCCGCAAGGGGGAGAGGACTCCCGCGGCTGGCCTGCCGGCAAAACCCTCTCCCCGGCCTGATGCCTCTCCAGGAAGCCAGACTCTTCTCGACGTCAACGGGGCCACGGCCTCGCAGCTTGCGACCCTGCCCGGGATCGGGCCCAAGCTCTCCGAGGCCATCGTCGCCGACCGCGAGAGCAAGGGTTTTTTCCGGTCCGTCGACGATCTGACCCGGGTCCGGGGCATCGGCTCGGCCAAACTCGAGGCGATCCGCCCCTTCCTGACTGTCGGGCCATGACTTTCCTCGCCCGGGCGCCCCTTCTTCCCGTCCTGGCGGCCTGGTCCTTCTCCCTTGTCGTCTTCGACCTCACGGCCTCTTGCCTCGCGGCCCTTGCCGGGGCGCTTCTTGCCGTGGTCGGCCTTCTCTGCCTCGGCGGGATGAGCCGCGAACGCCCCTGGCCCGCCCTGGCCCTGGCCATCATCGGCCTTTCCCTGGCCGGCCCCGTCCTTTTTTGTTTTCGCCTGGCGGCGCCCTCTCTGCCGTCTTTCGTCTCCGGAGAGGGGAAGGTCCTTCTGGAACGGTCCTGGGGAGGGCGACGCCTCGTCGTCGTCGACGTTTCAGAACTCAGGCTGGTTTCTTTTGTCCCGGCCCGCAGGACCGTCGCCGCCGGAAGCCGTCTTGACCTGGAAGGGAAAGTCCTCCCTCTCCGGGGGCCCCGAGACGGCGAGACCTTCGATTTTTCCCGTTGGGCCCGGGCACGGGGAATTATCGGTGAATTCTCACCGTCGCGCTGGGATCTTCTCTCGGGAGGTTCGGGCTGGCACCGTTGGCGCGGGGCTCTTGAGGAGCGCCTCCTCCTCAACCTGCCCCCTCTTGTTCGGGGCCACCTGCTCGCCGCCTGGCTGGGACTTCGCGACCCGGACCTGGCGGAATCCCACCGGCGCTGGGGGACGGCCCACCTCCTCGCCGTCTCGGGCTTTCACGTGGGCCTTGTCGCTGCTGCGGTTTTGGTCCTGACCGGCTCCCGCCGAGAGGGACTGGTTCTTCCTTCGCTGGCTCTCTGGGCCTATGTCCTTCTGGCAGGAGCCGCGGCCAGCGCCCTCCGCGCGGCCCTGATGATCCAGCTTTACCTCGTCGGCCGCAGGCTGGGCCGTCCCGGCGGCGGAATCAACGCCGTCGCCCTGGCGGGGCTGCTCCTTTTGGCCTGGCGGCCCTGGTGGTTCTGGGACGTGGGATGGCGTCTGTCCATGACGGCTGCCCTAACCCTGGCGGCTCTGCCCGAGAACCTCGGGGCGAGGTCCTTCCTTCTGGCGGGGCCTGCGGTCTGGCTGACCACGGCGCCCCTGTCGGCCGGCACTTTCGGGGCCGTCCCTCTGGCAGGCCTTGTCCTCAATCTGGCCGCCCTGCCCCTTTTCGGCCTTCTCCTTCCCCTTGCCTCCGTCGCGGCCCTTCCTGCCTTGTGGGGATGGGCCGGGGGGCCGATTGTCGCCACCTTTGCCGAGGACCTCTTCGCCTTCTGGGCTTGGGCTGCCGACGGGGTGGTCCGTTTCGTCCCCGCTCTTGTCGCGCCGTCGGCTCTCCTCTTTTCCGCCGCCTTTTTCGTCTTCTTCCTGCTCCTTTTCCGCAAGGTCGGCCTGCCGTCGCCGGCCGCCCTCGGTGGAGCGACGTCTCTGGCCCTTTTCTGTTCCCTCCTCAGTTGAGGGGGCCGTTGAAGGGCCGTTCATAATGAGAGAGGACTCTCCAGGAGTCCCGGGAGGGATGGATCATGCTTCTCGTTCTTGATGCGGGCAACACGAACACGACCGTCGGCGTCTTTGACGGTCCCGACCTGGTCCGGCACTGGCGTCTCATGTCGGAGCGTCATACCGCCGACGAACTCGGCATCTACCTGCTGAACCTTCTCGCGACGGCGAAGATCCCCGCCGACGCGATCGACGGCGCCGTCCTGGCCAGCGTCGTCCCTCCTCTCGACGCGGCCCTGATCGAGGGGCTCGACCGCTACCTCGGCGTCTCCTGCCTGAAGGTGACGGCCTCCCTCGACCTGGGAATCACCATCGGTTACGGGACCCCCCAGGAAGTGGGCGCCGATCGTCTCGTCGACGCCGTCGCCGGCGTGGCGCGCTGGGGTTCTCCCCTGATCATCGTCGACTTCGGCACGGCCATCACCCTCAACGTCATCGACGAGGGAGATGTCTACCTTGGCGGTGCCATCGCCCCCGGTCTCATGACCAGCATGGAGGCCCTCTTCGGCCGGACGGCGAAGTTGCCCAAGATCGGCCTCGAGGCCCCGTCGAGCGTCATCGGCCGGACGACGATCGAATCCATCCAGGCGGGGATCCTCTTCGGCAACGCCGGGCTCGTCGACTCCCTGGTCCGTCGCATCTGGAAGGAGCTTGGGCGGAAGACGACGGTCATCGCCACGGGAGGCCTGGCCTCGGTCGTGGCCTCTCATTCGGAGACGATCGAAGCCGTCGACCCCTGGCTCACCCTGGAAGGGTTGCGCCTCATCCACGAGAGGAACGGGGCCTGCCCTACATGACGGCCCTCGACGTCGGGGGGCTGACCCTGGAAAACCCCCTCTGGCTGGCCCCCCTGGCCGGGGTGACCGTCCCCGCCGTGCGGGCCTTTTTCCGGCGCCTCGGCGTCGGCCTGACCCACACGGAGATGGTCAGCGCCGCCGGCATGGTCATGGGAAACAGGAAGACGGAAGGCATGGTCGGCTCGCCCGACGGACGGGACCGTCCCCTGATCCTCCAGCTTTTCGGTGACGATCCGGCCCTGATGGAGGAGGCCGCCTGCCGTGCCCTTGCCCTGGGAGGCTTCGACGGGCTGGGCATCAACATGGCCTGCCCCATGCCGAAGGTCTTCCGCAAGGGCTCGGGGGCACGGCTCCTGGAACGGCCTGACCTGGCCCGGGAGATGACGACCCGTCTGGCCCGGCTGGGGCTCCCTCTCTGGATCAAGCTCCGCAAGGCCACGGAGGCCCATCCTCTGAGCACCGAGGCCTTCTGCGGTCTCCTCCTCGAGGCGGGGGCGGATCATCTCACCCTCCATGGACGGACGGCGTCGCAGCGCTATGAAGGGGAGGCCGACGGCGAGGCCGTCCTCGCCCTGGCCCGGGCCTTCCCTGGAATGGTGAGCGCCAGCGGCGACGTCTACAGCCCTGACGATGTGAGACGCTACCTTGACGGCGGCTGTGCCGGCGTCTTCCTCGCCCGGGGCATCCTGCGCGACCCCTTTCTCGTTCCCCGGGCCCTGGCGGACTTGGGCTTCGGGGGTGACGAAACGCTCTGTCACCCCTCGCCGGCAAAGGAGATCGCCCTCCTTCTCGAGATGGGCCGAGACCTCAAGGAGGACCACGGCGAGCGCTTTGCCCTCGTCTTGCTCAAGCGGTTCGTCTCCTGTATGTTTAAAGGGTTTACCGGCGCATCGGCTATCCGCCGCGCCGTGGCGTCCGAGATGAACTGGACGGGGCTCGAGGCACGCCTTCTTGAGGCTCAGAGCTCCTTCCGGTCTTGAAAGGAGATCGTAAAGCGATGACGGAACCGAAAGAGGCCCAATGGACGTTGGAGGACGAAAACGAGATCTACCGGCAGAGGCTCGACAAACTGGAGCGCCTGCGCCGCGAAGAGGGCTACGACCCGTTCCTGAATGACCGGTGGGAGAGGGAGACGACCCTCCTTGAGGTGGCCGAGAGGTATGACCACCTCAAGGAGGACGAACATGTCGACGATCGCATCGTCACGGCTGGCCGCGTCTTCACCGTCCGCAAGCACGGCAAGGCCTCCTTCGTCACCGTCGGTGACGAGACGGGGAGTCTCCAGCTTTACTTTCAGATCGATGCCCTCGGCGAGGAGGCCTACGGTTTCTTCAAGAAGTGGGTCGACAGCGGTGACTTCGTCGGCGTCGTGGGCCATCCCTTCCGGACCCGCCGCGGCCAGCTCTCGCTTCAGGTCGATTCCTTCCGCCTTCTCTCGAAGGCCCTCCGCCCCCTGCCCGAGAAATGGCACGGCCTGAAGGACACGGAGACGCGCTACCGCCAGCGCTACGTCGACCTCATCGCCAACCCCGACGTGCGCGACGTCTTCCGCAAGCGGAGCCTCATCATCTCCACCTTCCGCCGCGTTCTCGAATCGCACGGCACCCTCGAGGTGGAGACGCCCACTCTCTCGCCCATCGCCGGCGGTGCCAACGCCAGGCCCTTCATGACCTTCCACAACGCCCTGGGCATCGACATGTACCTCCGCATCGCCACCGAACTCTACCTGAAACGGCTCATCGTCGGCATGATGGGCCGTGTCTACGAGATCGGCAAGAACTTCCGCAACGAGGGCATCGACGCCATGCACAATCCCGAGTTCACGGCCATGGAGGTCTACTGGGCCTACGCCAACTACGAGGACATGATGAACCTCACCGAGGAGATACTCTCCACCTGCGCTGACGTCCTCGGAAGCCGCGTCGTCACCTACCAGGGCACGGAGATCTCCTTCGAGCGTCCCTTCCGCAGGGCCACCATGATCGATCTCGTCAAAGAGCACTGCGGCGTCGATTTCCACAGCTGGCAGAGTGACGACGAGGCCCGGGCCGAGGCGAAAAGACGGCACCTCGAGATCAAAGGCGACGAGAGCCGCTTCATCGTCCTCTCCCTCCTCTTCGAGGAGTTCGTCGAAGGGAAGCTCATCCAGCCCACCTTTGTCCTCGGTCACCCCACGGAAATCTCCCCTCTGGCCAAGAGGAACCCAGACGAGCCCGATTTCACGAACCGCTTCGAGCTCTTCGTCTACGGCAAGGAAGTGGCCAATGCCTTCAGCGAGCTCAACGATCCCCTCGACCAGAGGGGGCGCTTCCTGGACCAGCTCAAGAAGAAAGAGGCCGGCGATGACGAGGCCCACGACTTCGATGAGGACTTCATCAACGCCCTCGAGTACGGTCTTCCGCCGACAGGCGGCCTGGGCATCGGCATCGACCGGCTCGTCATGTTCCTGACCGACTCCAAGTCCATCCGGGACGTCATCTTCTTTCCCACCATGCGTCCCCGCGACTAGGGGAGGCCGATTTCGTGACGTCCCTGACAAAAGAGGAGGCCTCACGTAGGATCAAGGCCCTCAGGGAGACCATCGCCCGTCAGGATCATCTCTACTATGTTCTGGATCGGCCCGAAATCTCCGACGATGCCTACGATGCCCTCATGAGGGAACTTGCGGCCCTCGAAGAGGACTGGCCCGACTTGGTGCGGCCCGACTCGCCGACGCGACGCGTCGGTGGCAGGGCCCTTGAATCCTTCGCGAAGGTCCGCCACGACGAGCCCATGCTGAGCCTGGAAAACGGCTTCGGCGAAGAGGACGTGACGGCCTTTCTCGCCCGCCTGGAGCGGTCCGTCGGAACCGTCCCCGCCCTGACCTGCGAGCTCAAGATCGATGGTCTGGCCCTTTCTCTCATCTACGACGAGGGCCTACTGGTCCGGGCTGCCACCCGCGGCGACGGGCGGGTCGGCGAGGACGTGACGGCCAACGTCAGGACCATCCGTTCCCTGCCGCTGAAGCTGGCCCGTCCCGTCCCGGGCCGTCTTGAGATCCGCGGCGAGGTCTATATGAAGAAGGAGGACTTCGCCGCCCTCAACGCCGAAAGGGAGGAGGAGGGACTGCCTCTTTTCGCCAATCCCAGAAACGCCGCGGCAGGAAGCCTCCGCCAGCTCGATCCCGCCGTCACAGCTTCGCGCAAACTGGGAATCTATCTTTACCAGATCGTCGAACCCGAAAGACAGGGCTTTCGAAGCCAGAAGGCCGTTCTCGACGGGCTCCGCGATCTGGGGCTGCCCGTCCAGCCCGGTGAGGCCCTCGCCACGTCAGGGCCGGAGGTCCTGGCCTATCTCGACCATTGGCGGGAGGCCCGCTTCGATCTCCCCTATGTCACCGACGGCGCCGTCATCAAAGTCGACGATCTGACCCTGCGGGAATCGCTCGGCGTGACGGCCAAAAGTCCCCGCTGGGCCCTGGCCTTCAAGTATCCCCCTGAGGAGAAAATGACCCGGGTCCGGGAGATCATCATTTCCGTCGGCCGCACCGGCGCCCTCACGCCCGTGGCCCTGCTGGAGCCGGTCCACCTCTCGGGGACCGTCGTCCAGAGGGCGAGCCTTCACAACCAGGACGAGGTGGAGCGCAAGGACGTCCGCGTCGGCGATCTGGTGCGGGTCCGCAAGGCCGGCGAGATCATCCCTGAAGTCCTCGGCGTCGCCCTGAGCGAACGCCCCGAAGGGACGGAGCCCTTCCGCCCTCCCTTCCGATGCCCCGTCTGCGGCGCCGAGGTCGTCCGTCTTCCCGGCGAGGTCGTTACGCGCTGTCCCAACCGCTCCTGTCCCGCTCAGATCCGAGAGGGGCTGCGCCATTTTGCCTCCCGCAGCGGCATGGACATCCGCGGCCTGGGCGAAAAGATCGTCGCCCAGCTCGTTGACAAAGGCCTCGTCGCCAGCCTGGCTGATCTCTACGATCTCGACGCCGGACGTCTCCTCCTGCTGGAGCGCATGGGCGAGAAATCGGCCGCCAACCTGATCAGGGCCCTGGAGGAATCGAAAAAGCGCCCCCTGGCCCGGCTTCTGGCCGCCCTGGGCATCCGCTATGTCGGAGCCCGCGTGGCCGAGATCCTCGCCGAGGCCTTTGGTTCTGTCGAGGCCCTGAAAGAGGCGACGGAGGCGGACTTGGCTGCCGTCGAGGGCGTCGGTCCCGTCATCGCCGCCTCCGTCGAGGCCTTCTTCAGGGACGACGGAAACCGCAAGACCCTGGAACGACTGGCAGCCTCGGGGGTCGCCATGGGTAAGGCCCGCGACGGTGAGACCGGTCCCCGTCCCTGGGAGGGGCGACGGATCGTCTTCACCGGCGAACTCCTCGGCGCGACCCGCGCCGAGGCGGAGGAACGAGTCAAGGCCCTGGGGGCCTTGCCCACGTCGAGCGTCAGCTCCAAGACCTTTCTCGTCGTCGCCGGGAAAAATCCCGGGAGCAAGCTGGACAAGGCCCGGGCAGCGGGTGTGGCCGTTGCCGACGAAAAGACCTTCTGGAAGATGGTTGACGAGGCCCGATCAAACCCTGCCGGCGAAATTTAACCTGCGAAAAGAATGAGCACAAGGAGGGAAACGCCATGGCTGTAGGAGAAAAAGAGGTGCGTCACGTCGCCCAATTGGCCCGACTGGAGGTCGATGACGGCGAAGTGGCCGCCCTAGTGGAACATTTCAACACCATCCTGGGACATTTCGAGCGCCTCAAGGAGGTGGACACGTCAAGCGTCGCCGACGTTCTTGATAACGCCGTCGTCACGCCCTGGCGGGACGACGAGGTCAGGATCTGGGAAAACCGTGACGAGGCCCTCGCCCAGGCGCCGGACCGGGACGGCGATTATTTTCGCGTCCCCCAGATTCTGGAGGAGGCCTGACGATGGAACTCTTTGAATGCTCCGCCGCCGACCTGGCCCGGGCCGTCCGAGAAGGTGCTCACAGTGTCGCCGAGATCGTCGAGGTTCACCTGGGCCGGATGGACCGTCTCGAGCCGGTCCTCTCGGCCATTGTGACGCCCCTGAAGGACGAGGCCCGGGCCCGGGCCGCAGCGCTGGACATCGCCCTGGCCCGGGGCGAGAATCCTGGCCCCCTGACGGGAGTCCCCGTCATCGTCAAGGACAACTTCTGCACCCGCCGAATCCGGACGACTTGCTCGAGCCGGATGCTCGAAAACTGGATTCCTCCCTACGACGCCACCGTCGTCAGCTATCTTGAGAGAGCCGGGGCCGTCCTCATCGGCAAGGCCAATATGGACGAGTTCGCCATGGGCAGTTCGACGGAGCACTCGGCCTTTTTCACCACCTCCAACCCCTGGGATCCGTCGCGGGTTCCCGGCGGCAGCTCCGGAGGGAGTGCCGCCTCCTGCGCTGCTGGCTACGCACCCCTAACCTTCGGGAGTGACACGGGCGGCTCCATCCGTCAGCCCGCGGCCTTCTGTGGCATCTACGGCTTCAAGCCCACCTACGGCATGGTCAGCCGATACGGCGTCGTCCCCTTCGCCTCCTCACTGGACCAGATCGGCCCCTTCGCCCGGACCCTGGAGGACCTGCTTCTGGCCATGGAGGTCATCGCCGAAGCGGACGAGAAAGACGCCACCTGCAGTCGCGCCCTTCGCCCCGACTTCAGGAAGGCCCTGGACGTCACCGACCTGAAGGGCAAGCGCGTCGGTCTCGTCCGGGAGTTCGAGGGCTACGACATCGACGGCCCCATCGTCGATGCCCTCGCCAGAGCCAGGGCAGCCCTTCTTGATGCGGGGGCGACCGTCGTCGACGTCTCCCTCCCCACCGTGAGCCACGGACTGGCCTGCTATTACATCATCGCTCCCGCCGAGGCGAGCTCCAACCTGGCCCGTTTCGACGGCGTCCGCTACGGTCTCTCGGCTGAAGCGGATAGCCTCATCGACCTCTACCACCGGACCCGCAAGGCCGGCTTCGGACCCGAAGTCAAGCGTCGCCTCTTGACGGGGACCTATGTCCTCAGCTCGGGTTACTACGACGCCTACTACAACAAGGCCCTTAAGGTCGTGGCCATCCTCCGCGACGAATTCGCCAGGGCCTTCGGTGAGGCTGACGTCATCCTTGCCCCGACGACGCCGACCCTTCCCTTCCGTAAGGGGGAAAACATCGGCGATCCCATCAAGATGTACATGAGCGACCTCTTCACCCTGCCGGCCAACATGGCCGGATTGCCTGCTCTCTCCCTCAACGGGGGCTACAGCGACGGCCTGCCCGTGGGCATCCAGCTCATCGGGCCCCGCTGGGGCGAGATGGAGATTTTCTCCGCCGCCGCCGTCCTCGAAAAGGCCCTGGGAGCACCCCGTCTCGCCGGAGGTGATCTGTAATGGCTCTCACCTTCCAGACCGTCATCGGCCTCGAGATCCACGTCCAGCTGGCGACGAAGTCGAAACTCTTCTGCGCCTGCTCGACGGACTACATTGGCGCCAGACCTAACAGCAACGTCTGTCCCGTCTGTCTCGGCCAGCCCGGCTCTCTGCCCGTCGTCAATGGTAGGGCCGTCGAGCTGGCTGTGATGGTCGGCCTGGCTCTGGGATCGACGGTCCAGCAGGCCACCCGCTTTCACCGGAAGAACTACTTTTATCCCGACCTCTCCAAGGACTATCAGATCAGCCAGTACGATCTGCCCATCTGCGCCGGTGGCCGCCTCTCCTTCCGGGATGACGACGGCGTCGAGGTCTCCGTGGCCATCACCCGAGCCCATCTGGAGGAGGACGCCGGCAAACTCGTTCATCCCAGCGCCGACGGACGCCTCGCCGGGGCCCGATATTCCCTTGTCGACTACAACCGCAGTGGCGTGCCCCTTCTGGAAATCGTCTCCGAACCGGACATCACCAGTCCCGCCCATGCCCGGCGCTACACCGAAGAGATCCGCCGCCTCGTCCGCTGCCTCGGCGTCTCCGACGGCGACATGGAATCGGGATCGCTCCGCGTCGATGCCAACATCTCCCAGAAGGTTTCCGACGGCCGTTGGGGTTCGCGGGTAGAGATCAAGAACATGAACTCCCTCCGCTCTCTTGAACGGGCCCTCGAATACGAGGTCAAGCGCCAGAGGAAGGTTCTCGGCGAAGGCGGTGAAATCCGTCAGGAGACGCGTCACTGGGACGACGGCGAGGGCAAGACGCGCCCCATGAGAGGCAAGGAGGAGGCTCACGACTACCGCTACTTTCCCGACCCCGACCTGCCTCCCCTCATCGTCGAGTCGGACCGTCTAAAAGGCATCGCTGCCGTCATGCCCGAACTGCCCTGGCAGGCCGAAAGCCGTCTCGTTTCGGCCTACGGCCTCAGTGACGATGACGCCAAGATCTTCGCCGAAAGCGCCGACACCGTGGCCTACCTGGATGGCTGCATCCGGGCCGGAGCCGACCCGAAACGGGCTGCCAACTGGATCCGCACCGAAGTCCTCCGCGTCCTGAACGAGCAGAAAATCGACCTTGCGACCTTTACTCTTGAGGCTTCAGATCTCGCGTCCCTTCTGGCCCTCGTTGACGGAGGCAAGCTCTCGACGACGGCGGCCAAGGACGTCTTCGACGTCATGGTCCGCGACGGGGTGGCGCTGGAGCCCGCCATGACCGCCTCGGGCGTGACGGCCGGTCTCGTCGAGGGCTCCCAGTTAGAGGACATCGCCGACAAGATCCTCGCCGAAAACGAAGAGGCCGTTGAGGCCGTCAGAAGTGGCAGGGATCCCAAGGGGAAGAAGGTCAAGTTCCTTCAGGGGCTCATCATGCGCGAGACCCGAGGCCAGGCCGATGTGGCCCAGGTCGAGGACCTTCTGAGGCGGAGGCTTATCTGAAGGCCCATCTCGTGATCTTGGTCCTCGGCCGGCTCGCCCCACAACGGAGCTGTCCGAGGACCTTTTGTCTTCAAGGGGATATCCCTGAATGCCCTTTCCTTCTCTGTCCTGTCACCCTCTCCCGGAGATTGCCGGCGGAGACTCGGTCGCTTCGTGGTGGCCAGGCACTCCGCTTTATTTAGGTGCCCTCTTTGGGCCTCCTTGAGCCTTTTTCGAGACTTTCTGCCTTTGCCGGAAATTCCAGTTATCTTGAAAGGAACTCTTCTGCTCTGGTCTCCCTTCTGTCCAGGGTGATCGTAGACCCTCATTTCCAGGGAGGGGAAAAGAGGACCGGCCTTTTCGGCTCTCCCTGGGGGCCTACGCGCTTTTGCTGGTACCCTTGTCTCAGGAGTGACCTCCGGCCCCATCGATGCAAGTTCCCTGCCCTGAAGGAGGAGGCCGTCAGAAGCTGCAGAGCCCATAAGGGAGAGAAAACCAAGTTTCCTCAGGGCTGGGAAAACAATGACCATTAAGCGTGATTTGAATCCAAAGGCTCTCTCATTGTCTTTGTTTTTGCATGCTCGAATTGACCTTTTCCTCGGTGGTGGGTAGTATATTGCCTTGGATACCCCGGTCTTTTCGCAGGTTCTGCCAAGGACTTGCGGCGCCCGGGAGCACATCGCAGACAGAGGGGGAATCTTTTATGGGGACACGCAAGCCGGAGGACATCCGTAGTATCGCGATCGCAGCTCACGGTGGGGCGGGCAAGACATCGCTCACCGAGGCCATGCTCTTCAACACGGGCGCGGTGACGCGCATGGGAAAGATCGAAGACGGCAACACCGTCTCGGACTTCACCGCCGAGGAGCAGAAGCGTCAGATCTCGATCAACACTTCTCTGGCCACGATCGCCTATAAGGGCAAGACCATCTATGCCCTCGATACCCCCGGATTCTCCGACTTCATCGGCGAACTCCGGTCGGCCCTGCGCGTGGCCGATTCGGCTGCCATCGTCGTCAGCGGTGTCCACGGCGTCGAGGTCCAGACCGAAAAAGCCTGGGAATTCGCCGCCGAATTTGGGCGGCCCACAGTTTTTTTCGTCAGCAAGATGGACAAGGAGAACGCCGATTTCTCCAAGACCGTCGCCAATATCCAGGAGGCCCTGACTCCGGCTGCCGTGCCCGTTTTCCTTCCCATCGGCCAGGAGGCCTCTTTCAAGGGCGTCGTCGACGTCCTCACCGGCAAGGCCTACACCTACAAGGGTGACGGCAGCAAGGACTTCACCGAGGGAACGGCGCCCGATGACATGGCCGAGGCCGTCGGTGCCGCCCGTGAGGCCCTTGTGGAACGGGCCGTCGAAGTCGACGACGAGGCCATGATGCGTTACCTCGATGGCGAGACGCTCCCGGACGACGAAATCGCCGCCCTCGTCCGCCGTTCCGTCGTGGAGGGCAAGCTCTTCCCCGTCATTCCCGGGGCAGGCCCAGCCAACGTGGGCGTCACCCAGTTTCTTGACCTCATCGTCGATCTCCTCCCCTCGCCGCTAGAGACGGCGCCCCGCGTCGCCCTCAAGGGCGAGGAGGAGGTCCTCGTGCCGGCTGACCCTCAAGGTCCCTTCTATGCCCTCTGCTTCAAGGTCATGGTTGACCCCTACGTGGGCAAGCTCTCCTTCATCCGCGTCATCTCCGGCTCTCACTCGACCGATTCCACCGTTTACAACGTCAACAAGGAAGAGGAGGAGCGCGTCAGCACCTACAAGCTGATGGTCGGAAAGACGGGCACGGATAGCAAAGAGATCGTCGTCGGCGATATCGTGGCCATCCCCAAGCTCGTCTCCGCCGCCGTCGGCGACACCCTCAGCGTCAAGGGGAACGTTCTCCGGCTGCCGCCCATCCAGTTCCCCAAGCCCGTCTACAGCCTGGCCGTGACGCCCAAGACCCGGGCCGACCTGGACAAGCTTTCCGGGGCCGTACGGAAGATCCTCGACGAGGACATGACCCTTCAGTTCGAAAAGAATGCCGAGACCCACGACAACGTCCTCTCCGGCATGGGCGATGTCCACCTCGACATCGTTCTTTCCCGCATCAAGGAGCGTTATGGCGTCGACCTCGACGTGGCCACGCCTGCCGTCCCCTATCGGGAAACGATTCGCAAGTCTGCCAAGGCCCAGGGCAAACACAAGAAGCAGACAGGGGGCCACGGACAGTACGGCGATGTGCACATCGAGTTCTCCCCCTTGGGCAAGGATGAGGGCTTCGTCTTCGAGGACAAGATCGTCGGCGGCGCCGTGCCCAAGAACTACATCCCCGCCGTCGAGAAGGGGCTGAGAGAGGCGAAGGCCAAGGGTGTCCTGGCCGGATTCCCCGTCGTTGACTTCAAGGCTTCCCTCTTCTTCGGCTCCTACCACGACGTCGACTCTTCGGAAATGGCTTTCAAGCTGGCGGCCCATCTGGCCTTCAAGAAGGGTATCGCCGAGGCCGCTCCGGTCCTTCTCGAGCCGATCATGAACGTCGAGGTCGTCGTGCCTGAGGAATACCTGGGCGATGTCATGGGCGACTTCAACAGCCGCCGGGGCCGCATCATGGGCATCGACGCCAAGGGCAACCTTCAGGTCGTCAAGGCCCAGGTCCCTCTGGCCGAGATGTTCCGCTACGCCATCATCCTCCGTTCCATGACATCGGGACGGGGCAACTTCACCATGAGCTACTCCCATTACGAAGACGTGCCCGGCGACATCTCCAAAAAGGTCATTGCCGCCAGGAAGGTGGAGGAGGAAGAGTAGTTCGTCGTCGTTCTTCGCGGGTTTCACGAAAGAGCAGGGAAAGGCCGAGGGACCTCGAGGTCCCTCGGCCTTTCCCTGCCGCTGGATTCCTTCCTGCGGGGCTTTGGCTGCCCGGGGCTCGTTGAGGTCTCCCTTTCCGGGTATGATGGTCGGGCAAGGGAGATCTCTCTCCGATTTATCCGGTAAAGGAGGCTTTGCCTTGGCCAAGAAACGACCGATTACCCTACTAGAACGCCGAGAAATCGAGGCCACCTTTTTCAAGACCCTTCTGGGACCTCTCCTGGAAAAAATCAGCGAAGAGGATCTTCGCGAGGCCGTCGGCAAGGCCCTCTGCCAAGCCGCCCATGAGGCGGGACAGGCAGCCGCCCGTGACGGCAACAGTCTCGAGGACTTCAAGAAGGTCATCCGGGGCTGGGCCGAGGGAGGGGCCCTGGAGATGGATGAACTTGAGGACAGCCCCGACTGCCTCCGTTTCAACGTTACCCGCTGCGCCTATGCCGAGCTTTATGAGAGACTGGGCCTCAAGGAATGGGGCACGGTGCTCTCCTGTGACCGCGACTTCGCTGTCCTTGAGGGGTTCAACGACGGACTGGAGCTGACGCGTCCCAAAACGCTCATGGAGGACAAGGAGCATTGCAATTACTGCTACCGGCCGAAAAAATAGGCCAAGGCAGAAAGAAGGGACCTCTCCGCCACCGGAGAGGCCCCTTCTTTCTGCCTTGGGTCAGCGGAACTTGAGGTCTTCCTGGTAGAAGCCCCAGAGCCGTTTTTCGGCCCCCTCAGGCGAGAAGACGCCCTCCTCGACGACATGTTCCCAGGCCCGGTCCGTCATGGACGAGGCGTAGCGGAGGTAATCGTCATTCCCCCTGGTTCGGGCCCGGGCCAGAACCTCGTCGCGAAAGGTCCGCCAGTCGCGGGGCTCCTTTGCTGTCGTCATGACATCACCAAGGGGCGTCTCTCAACCCTTTTTCGACTGGATGTAGCTGTCGATGGACCGGGCGGCGTCGCGGCCGACGCCCATGGCCAGGATGACTGTGGCAGCGCCGGTGACGATGTCACCGCCGGCGAAGACGTCGGGCAGGTTCGTCGCGCCCGTCTTCTCGTCGGCATCGATGTAGCCCCACTTGTTGAGCTTCAGCTCGGGGAAGGCATTGAGGAGGACCTTGTTCGACCCCTGGCCGATGGCCTCGACGACGGTGTCGGCCTCGATGACGAACTCGCTGCCCTTGATGGGAACGGGGCGCCGCCGACCCGAGGCGTCCGGTTCGCCCAGCTCCATGCGGATGCAGCGGACGGCTTTGAGATTGCCCTTTTCGTCGCCGATGTACTCGACGGGGTTGGTGAGGAAGTTGAAGACGATGCCCTCCTCGACGGCATGATGGTACTCCTCGATCCGCGCGGGCAGTTCCTCGATGGAGCGGCGGTAGACGACGGTCACCTTGTCGGCGCGGAGGCGCAGAGCAGAACGGGCGGCGTCCATGGCCACGTTGCCCCCGCCGACGACGACGACCTTCTTCGACGTTTTCGTCGGCGTGTCGTAGACGGGGAACTCGTAGGCGTGCATGAGGTTGATCCGCGTCAGGTATTCGCTGGCCGAGAAGACGCCGTTGAGGTTTGTGCCGGGAAGGTTCATGAAATGGGGTGTCCCTGCCCCGGTGCCGATGAAGAGGGCGTCAAACTGGCTCCGCAGCTCCTCGATCGTCACGGTGCGGCCGACGACGGCGTTGACCTCGACATCGACGCCAAGCTTCCGGATGTTGCCGATTTCGCGGCGGACGATCTCCTTGGGCAGACGGAATTCGGGAATGCCGTACATGAGGACGCCGCCAGGTTCGTGAAGGGCCTCGAAGACGGTGACCTTATAGCCCATTTTGGCCAGGTCGCCGGCTACGGTGAGTCCCGCAGGTCCGGAGCCGACGACGGCCACCTTGCCCTTGTCCTGAACGGGCGGAGTGATGGCCTCTTCGGGCTGGGATGCCTTCCAGTCGGCGACGAAGCGCTCGAGCTTGCCGATGGCGACGGGCTCCTTTCCCTTGATCTTTCCGACGGTGCAGACGCCCTCGCACTGAGTTTCCTGGGGGCAGACGCGGCCGCAGACGGCGGGGAGGGACGTGGCGTCGCTAAGGATCTCCCAGGACTTGGGCAGATCACCTTCGGCCAGGGCCTTGATGAAGCCCGGAATGTCGATGGCCACGGGGCAGCCGGCAATGCAGGGTGCCGTCTTGCACTGGAGGCAGCGCGTCGCCTCGAGACGGGCCTCGTCGAGAGTGTAGCCCAGGCAGACTTCGTCGAAGTTCTTGCCTCGGACGACGGGGTCCTGTTCGGAAATCGGGGTCTTCTTGGGAGTGATTTTAGGTGCCATGGCTATTCACCCACCTCGGACTGATATTTTTCGAGAGAGATCTTCTCCTCGTTCTTGTATTGGCCCATGCGGTTCATGAATTCGTTCCAGTTGACTCCCCAGCCGTCGAACTCGGGGCCGTCGACGCAGGCGAAGCGGATCTCGTCGTTGACGGTGACGCGGCAGCAACCGCACATGCCCGTGCCGTCGATCATGATCGGATTCAGCGAGACCCAGCAGGGGATGCCCAGTTCCTTGGCCTTGAGGGAGGCGAACTTCATCATGATCGTCGGCCCGATGATCCAGGCCTGGCTGATCTTCTCGCCCCGGTCGGCCAAAAGCTGCATGGCGTCGGTGACGACGCCCTTGATTCCTTCCGAACCGTCGTCGGTGGTGACGAGAAGCTCGTCCGAAAAGGCGGCGCACTCGTCCTTGAGAATGACCAGATCGGCCGTTCGCCCGCCGAGGATCGTGATGACCCTGTTGCCGACCTCCTTGAGCTCCTTGACGATGGGGTAGAGGGCGGCGATGCCGACGCCGCCGCCGACCATGAGGACTGTTCCCAGGTTCTCGATCTCGCTGGGATTGCCGAGAGGTCCGAGAAGGTCATGGAGGCTGTCGCCTACTTTGAGCTGGGCCATCTCCATCGTCGTCTTTCCCACAACCTGGAAGATGATCCGGATCCGTCCGCCCTCGCGGTCATATTCGGCGACGGTCAGAGGAATCCGCTCGCCCTTTTCGGAGGTGCGGAGAACGACGAACTGACCTGCCTTGCCGTTGCGGGCCACCCGCGGGGCATCGACCCAAATGTCGTACTCCTTGGGGGCGATCAGCCGCTTGCTCAAGATCTTGAACATGAAAGAGCCTCCTCGCCTGTTGTGTTAAAGCCCTGGGAGATTTCCCCCAAGACCGTTTGTGGCCGTTGACCTTTCCGGACCTTGCGGTACCCTTAATGTGGGCGGTCCAGTCTGACAACATTGCCTCATAGTAACATGACTGCCGTCACAAGGCAAACTTGTGAGAGAAAACCTCAACGGAAGGGATATTAATTTTGTTCGCAAAGCTAAGGGGCGAGCCAGTGCCCGACAAGGAGGTAGGATGATGATGCAGCAACTTCTCAAACTCAGCTATGGAGCGGCTTTCAACGAGGACTCCGACGCAAGGGGGCTGACCTGGAGCGACCTAGAAGGAGCCGAAGGGGCTCTTCGCGATGCCGATCGGTGGCTCCGCTCGCCGGACAATCGTGGGACGGAAGGTTTCGGTTGGCTCGACCTGCCCGAAGCCGATCTTTCTTCTGTCATTGAGGCCGGACAGTGGCTGGCCTCTCATGACGCCCTTATCCAGGTCGGCATCGGCGGCTCGGCCTTAGGAAACCTCATGGTGACTCAGGCGCTCCTTCATCCGGCTCATAACGAGCTGACCCGGGGCGAGCGAGGGAGCCCACGGTTTTACGTCGTCGACAACGCCGATCCCCAGGGGGCCAAATCGGTCTGGTCCCTCGTTGATCCGGCCAGGACGGCCCTCATCGTCGTGAGCAAGTCGGGCAGCACCGCTGAGACGATGGCCAACTTTCTCTGGCTCTGGGAGGGCATGAAAAAGGAGCTCGGCGAAAGCGAGGCCCTCAAGCGGCTTCTGGTCATCACCGATCCCGAAAAGGGGCTTCTCCGTGCCTTTGTCCGGGCCAAGGCCTGCCGCAGCCTTCCCCTGCCTTCGAGCGTGGGGGGGCGCTACTCCGTCCTTTCTCCTGTTGGCCTGGCTGCCTCCTCGGCCCTCGGCATCGACGTGATGGCCCTCCAGGAAGGAGCCCGCGAGATGGACCGCCATCTTGCCTCCTCAAGCTCGCTGGAAGAGAACCCCGCCTGGATCATGGCTGGCCTCCACTGGCTTCATTTCACCAAGGGGCGGAACATGGCTGTCCTCATGCCCTATGCTGACGGCCTGGCCAGCTTCACCGAGTGGTTCGCCCAGCTCTGGGGTGAAAGTCTCGGCAAGAAGGGAAAGGGGAGCACTCCCGTCCGGGCTCTGGGCGCCATCGACCAGCACTCACAGGTTCAGCTTTACACGGGCGGCCCAGATGATAAGCTCTTCACGATTATGCGCGTGACGGAACTTACCGAGACCCTTGTGATTCCTGCTGTCTCCGATCCCGAGCTGGAGTCTCTCGCTTACCTCGGCGGTCACGAGATGGGGGCCATGCTTCACGCCGAGGCCCGGGCTACGGCGGCCACCCTGGCCTCCCTGGGTCGGCCCGTCCTCTGGCTCGAGATCCCCCGCCTTGACGCCCGCCGTCTGGGGGGGCTGATCCATTTCTATCAGGTCGTCACGGCCCTCACGGGCCGGCTCTTTGCGATCAATCCCTTCGACCAGCCCGGCGTGGAGCAGGGTAAGCGCTTCACCTATGGCCTCATGGGCCGTCAGGGCTTCGAGGAGGACGGGAAGCAATCCCTGGAGGCCTTTGCCCGCATCGAGGCGAGGAGGGTCTCCTGTTAACCGGGAAGGTTGGTGGTCACGTGTCCTCAGCGTTGCTTGAAGTAGAAGGGATCTCCGTCGTCAGAGAGGGGAAGAAGATCCTCAGCCACCTCTCCCTGAAGGCTGAGGCGGGGCAGATCACGGGTGTTTTGGGACGGAACGGAGCGGGCAAGTCCAGTCTGGCCTATGCCGTCATGGGACTGGACAAGTACCGGCCCCTGGAGGGGGCCATCCGTTTCGGCGGCAGAGAGATCACCGATCTGCCCATCACCGAACGGGCTCGACTGGGACTGACCCTGGCCTGGCAGCACCCAGCCCGCTATGAGGGGATCTCCGTTCACGACTACCTGCGCCTGTCGTCGAGGGAGGCAGCTGAAAAGGAACTGGCCGCGGCCCTGTCCCTCGTTCTCCTCGACCCCAAGGCCTACATGGACCGCATGGTCGACAAGACCCTCTCCGGAGGTGAGCGGAAGCGAATCGAACTGGCTTCGGTCTACCTTATGAAACCGAAGCTGGCCATCCTCGACGAGCCCGATTCGGGCGTCGACCTTCTTGCCCTTGGCGAGATCATGCACGTCTTCCGCCTCCTGGCCCGGGAGGGGCAGGGCGTTCTCATCATCACCCATCGTGAGGACGTGGCCGCCCAGTGTGACCGATCCTACCTCATGTGCACCGGGGCCGTCGTCCTCGAGGGCAGCGCTGAAGCGGTGAAGCGCTACTTCCTCTCCCAGTGCGAACCCTGCCAGGACGTGGCTGCCGCCGGAATGGAGGGATGTTCGGAATGACCCTTCAGGAAAAGATGACCGCCCTCGTCGAAATCGCCGAGAGGACGGGAGCCGCCCATGACGCTTTCCGAAGCGACGACGCCGTCTACGTCGTCGTCCACGGAAACGACATCATCGGCAGCCACCAGGTTCCCGGTGTCCGCATCGAGGCTCAGGAGACCGATGAGGGGATCGATGCCGCCATCACCGTCGAACGGGGCGTCATCCTGCCCAAGCCTGTCAACCTCTGTTTCGGCCACCTCGGCAAGGAAGGCCGGCAAGTCATCAACAGTCACGTCTTTATCGAAGACGGGGCCAAGGCCGTCTTCATGGCCCACTGCATCTTTCCCAATGCCTCCCTTTTTCTCCACGCCATGGAGGGGACCATCGAGATCGGCTCCGGCGCCTCCTTTGCCTACAGGGAAGTTCACGTCCACAGCAAGGAAGGGCGCATCGAGGTCCGGCCCGTCAGCAAGGTCCGTGTCGGGCCGGGATCGCTCTACCAGGGCGATTTCACCCTCATCGAGGGGCGCGTCGGCAACCTCAACCTCGATTTCGACGTCGAAGCCTGGGGTGAGAAGAGCCGCGTCGAAGTGACCTCCAAAGTCTATGGCAAATATGACGACAGTTGCGAGGTCCGTGACGTCGTCCGCCTCACCGGCCCGGGTAGCTCAGCCCTCATCAAGGCCCGCGTTGTCCTGTCCGACGAGAGCCGGGGCCGCTTCCTGGGCATGATTGACGGTGCCGCCTCCGGAGCCCGTGGTCATCTGGACTGCACCGAGATCGTCCAGGGCAACGCTCAGGCCGAGGCTTCGCCCGTCGTCAAGGCCTCCCACCCCGAAGCGGAAGTGACCCACGAGGCCGCCATCGGCCGCATCGCCGACGACAAGATCGCCGGCCTCATGGCCAAAGGGCTTTCCGAGGACGATGCCGTCGACGTCATCGTCTCGGGACTGCTCCGGTAAGATCATCGTAGTCACCGAGGGGGTCAGGCCTCGTCGGTCCTCGGGTCTTCGGCGACGACGACGCCGCAGTTCTTGAAGCCGCACATGTAGACGGAGAAGTCGCCGCGGAAGAGGCGGATCGCCTCGTGGGGGCCCGGTTGATAGGGCGTCTTCTCGAAGAATTCGCGGTCGAAAAAGTTCCCCGATTCGCCCTCGTAGACGGGCATGTACAGGACGTTGTCCACTTCGAGATCGGAGAAAAAGTGGGTGCCGTAGGAGAGCTCCGGCATGTAACCCTCGCGGGGGATGCCCAGTTCGACGATGCAGCAGCAGCGGGTCAGCTCGTTGTAGTGGACGGGGACGCCGAGCTCGGGGTTGCTCGAGCCGACCCGTCCCGGAGCTGCCAGAATATAGCGGCTCGTCCCCATAGCGCTGTTCACGTCGCCGATGGCCCGAGCGATGGCGTGGAAGTCGCCGGCAATGGAGTAGATGCGGTGATCGATGTAGACGATCCAGGGTACGTGTTCCACCGATCCGTTGGTGACCATCTTGTTGGCCTTCAGAAGGAGGCGCCTTTCACCGATCTCCGGGATCCCCATGCCCTGGCGGGCGTCGCCGGACCAGAGAGGGCGGGACTGGAGCAGCTCGAGCTTATCTTCGCAGGGCTCGTAGGCGAACTCGATGTCGGCGGGAACGCCCATGGAACGCTCCAGGACCTTGAGGAGATATTTCATCCTGTCGAAGAAGATCTTGTTCTTCTTGGGGAAGCTTTCGAAGGTGAAAGCGATTTTCGTCTGATCGTTGGGCATGAAGGAGCGGTCGACGGAGGAGAAATAGCCGTCCTCGCAGTCCTGGTGGTAGGCCTGGGCGAAGTTGCCGAAACAGGGATGGTAAGGGAGGACGTCTCGCCACACGTCCTGGATGTTGTGGATTTCGAGGTTTCGCGTCTTGCCGTCGACGACCTGAAACCGCTCCTGAGCGTGGCGCATGACCCTGTAAGGATCGAGTCCTTCGGGACGCAGGGCCGGGTTCGTCAGGGAGTAGACTCGGGCGTAGCCCCGTTTGGTGCTCATTGTCCCCAGGCCGAAGACGATGCGCAGCACGCCGTCGTCGGGCCGGATCCGCGTCGTCCAGCGGCGGAAGTTGCGGGAGAAACCGACGCCTCCCAGGGCGGGATAATAGTAGGGGCCCCGCCATCGGCCGGAGATGCGCATGACGATGATTCCCATGGCGTCCTCGCCGAGGCCGTGTTTAGCGCGGTAGCTCGTTGCGGCAGGGAAGAAGATCCGTGCATAGATCCGACGCAGCTCGTCCTCGGCGGCGGCCAGACGTTCTTCCAGCGATCCGGCGTTGAAGAGGAAGGTCGACCGGTACTTACCGGCGAAGGAATGTTTCAGCGAATCCTCAAGGAGACTGCTCGACCGGAGCACGACGGGATCGGTAATCCCCGCGAGGAAGCGTTCCAGCGCCGCCGTGACGTAGCGGGGAAGAGGGACGTCGAGGAAGGCCCTTTCGATCTCCTCGGGTTCCCTCTGAAGCACCTCGTCGGCTTTCGGCAGGGAGGAGAGGAAATCGTAGAAGGCGCCGACGCCGATGTAGATCGCCGGAGGAAGACTCACGTCGTCGAAAAGAGGGTCGCCATCCTCCCGGAGCTTCTGCAGGGCGAAAAGAAGAGATCTCCCCTTGCCGCCGATGGAGCCTTCTCCCACGATGAGCGGGGCGAAAAGAGGGTAGTCGCGAGGATCCCAGGTGAAGTAATTCTCGATGATCGTCTCTCGGTTTTCCATGACAACGCCCCCTTCCTCACTCCCGGCTGATGACGATGCCCACTTCCTCCTCACCGTCGAGGAGCACGTCGAAGCGGCCGCGATAGATGCGGACGCAGGGGTGCTCTCCCTCCTCGTAGGGGTGGCTGCGGAACCACTCCCGGTTGAAGACGTTGCCCTCTTCACCGACGAAGACGGGCAGGTAGAGAATATTGTCCACGTCGAGGTCGAGAAAGAAGTGGGTCCCAAAGGAAAGTTCCGGCGTCATCCCCCCGTTAGGTAGGCCCACCTCGACGAGGCAGCCGCTGTTGGAGAGTTCGCTGTACTGGACGGGGACGCCCAGAGTGGGGTTGGCGCTCCCCCAGCGGCCGGGGCCGACGAGGATGTAGCGCTCGTCTTCCAGCTGGCGGTTCAGTTCGCCCACGGCCCGTGCTACCTCGTAGAAGTCGGCGTTCTGGCCGTAGCTGTAGGGGTCAACGACGACGAGGGCCCCGGCTCCTTCGAGGGCCCCGTTGGCGACCATGCGGTTGCCCCGCAGAAGGATCTTGTCGGGCGGGATGTCCGCCGGAATCTCACGTCGCCCCAGATCCTCGTAAACGGAAAGGGGACGGAGCTGGACGAGAGTGAGCTCGTCCAGGGTTGTCTCATAGGTCAGCTCGATGTCAACGGGAAGCCTCATCGCCTCTTCGAGGACGTTGAGGAGTGCCTTGACGCGCTTGAAAAAGGGCGAGCATCGCCGGGGCAGGTCGGCGAAGGAGAGAACGGGTCGGCAGTGACCGTGGCTGGGGGCTTCGCTGTGAAGCCAGTGGAGCATCTCGCCGTCGTACCACTCGACGAAGGCCGGGGCCATCTTGTGCTGGGCCGTCATCTGCTTCAGGAAGTACTCGATCCGGCCGGAGAGGAAGAAGCCGTGGTTGAGGTCGACGTAGTCGAACTCCTCCTGGGCATGGGAGGCGATGTCGGCGGGGCGGTTTCCTTCGGGGCGGATGTGGGGATTCGAAAGAAAGAAGGTCCGGGCGAAGGCACGGTCGACGGTCCGTGTGCCCAGGCCGAAACAGACCCGCATGAGGCCGTCCTCCTTGTGGACTCGCGGCGAGGGACGGCGGAAGACCTTGGAGAAGGCCGCTGCGGCCAGCTCTGGGTAGAAGAGGCCGTCACGGGTCCGACCGACGATGGGCTGGACGAGGACGGCCATCTTTTCCGCCGAGAGTTTGATGCCGTGCTTGCGTCGGTACTCCTTGGCGGCGGGGTTGAAGGCCGACGCGAAGACCTGCTTGACGGCCCGCTCTAGACGGCGGAGGCGGAATTCGTCAGTACCGGTGTTGCCGAAAAAGTGGGTGGCGTATTTCCCGGCGAAGGAGAGGGTGACGTCGTCCTCGAGGACCGAAGAGGAGCGGACGGCCACAGGGGTGCGGATCGCCTCCAGGATCTGGCGGAACACCGCTCTAACGGCGGGACGGAACCGGCCCCTCTCGAAGGCCTCGACGATGTCGTAGTAGTCCGTGGCCGTCCGGATCACGCCTTCGAGGTCGTTGTCGACGAGGAATTCCTCAAAGATCTCCGTTGTGACGACGTAGGTCGCCTCGGGGAGGTGGACGTCGGTCAGGCCCTTCTCGTCGAGAACGGCTGCGGCAAAGGCCAAGCCCTTGGCTTTGCCGCCCACGTCACCGGCGCCGATGAGCCAGTTTCTTTCGCGGTAGTGATGGATGGGATCAAAAGCCTGGTAGAAAGAGGGATCGTTCACGGTAACACCTCCCAGCTGTCTTCGCCTTCGAGGCTTTCCAGGGCGTTGAGGACGTTCTCGCGGACCCTGGGCTGGCGCTGGCGCAGGCGCCAGACGAAATCTTTCATGGCCTCCCTCTCGCTTTTGAAGGCGAAAGGACAGGATATGGTCAGGACGGGGAGTCGGAGACGGGTGGCCTCGTCGGCGATACGTTCTTCCGTCGCTGTCACGAGGGGACGGATGAAGCGGATGCCTGACCGGTCCTGGTAGCCCGTCGGTTGGAAGGAGCGGAAGCGGCCGGAAAAACAGAGATTGAGCAGAGCCGTCTCGACAGCGTCGTCGAGATGGTGTCCCAAAGCAAGAGAGGTCGCGTCCGTCTCGACGGCCATGCCGTTCAGCAGGCCTCGGCGGTAGTTGGCGCAGAAACTGCAGGGTGAGTGCTCCTTTCGGGAGGCGATGATCTCGAAAAGAGGAAAGGCCTTGACCCGGTAGGGGACGGACAGTGTCTCGCAGAGCCGGGCCAGGGGGGCCGTGTCGAGCTCTCCTCCCGTGGGGTCCACGGTGCCTGCGGCGAGGCTGAAGGGGACAGGTGAGCGGCGTCTCAGCGCCTCAAGGGCCACGAGGAGGACCAGGCTGTCCTTCCCGCCCGAGAGGCCCACGAAAAGACGGTCTCCCCCTGCTATCATCTTCCACCTGGCGACGGCCTGCCCCAGGTGTCTTCGCAGGTTGTGACTCAGCGAGGCGCAGGGATCGGCGAAAGGCTGTTCCACAAGCTTCTCTCCTCCTGGGGTTTCATTTTTCGATGGCCCATCGGCTATAATGGGCCTGAAGTCCCGGGGCGACGGTCCGTCAAGGATCGGATGGCCGCCAAGGATATCAGAAACTCTTCAAATATAGCATAGCCATGTCGTCGACAGCAGGAGAGTTTGCCCTCTTTTGATGGGATCGACGGCCGATGCCGATCGTGGGGGTGGACCATGAGAAAGATCCGCGTCGTCCTTGCCGATGACTACCGCCTTTTCCGGGACAGTCTGAGGCGTCTCCTGGAACTGGAGTCGGACATCACCGTCCTCGGCGAGGCCGGTGACGGCTTGGAGACACTGCGCATCGTCCAGGAGAAGACGCCCGACGTGCTTCTCATCGACGTCGACATTCCCAGGCTCGACGGCATCCAGGTCGTGAAGGAGCTCGCCTGTACGGCACGGGCTCTCGAATATGTGGCCATCGCGTCCGCCGATGAAGAGGAACGCCTCAAGGCCCTCTCCTCGGTCGGGGTCCGGGGCTACGTCCTCCGCTCCTCAGGTGCGCCTGAGCTGATGGCGGCTCTCCGCACTGTCGCTCGCGGCGAACCCTATGTCGATCCCCGCGTCGAGGGCAGCCTTCTCGCCGGCCTGCGGTGCAGTCGCGAGGAGCGCGATCTTCTCGAAGATCTGACGCCCAAGGAGAAGGAAGTCCTCTACTGGATCTCCCAGGGGATGAACAACGCCGACATCGCCGGTCGCATGGTCCTCTCGGAAAAGACCGTCAAAAACCATGTCAGCCACATCCTGCGCAAGCTGGAACTCAAGGACCGCACTCAGGCTGCCGTTCTCGCCTGGCGGACGGGGCTGGCTCAGTCCATCCCCCCCCTGGAGTACTGAGCTTTTCCGCCGGTCATCTTAAGACGAAGCAGGGCCCCTAAAAGGGGCCCTGCTTCGTCTTATCCGATTCCGGTTTATCCGTTGTTGCCGGCGTTTCCCGTCATCACGGAATTGACGCTTGTCAGCCAGGAAAGCTGCTCGTTCAGTTTGGCCAGGTTCGTCTCGGCCGCGGAGAACTGCGTCAGCAGGCGCATCCGCTTCTGTTCGAGGCGAGCCTGGAAATCGCTGATACGCTTGTCGAGGTTGCTGATCTCGCTCTGCCAGGTCTGGATCTGGCCGGCGACCTTTCCCTTGACGGCCACCGTCGTTCCCACCTGGACCGTCGAGGCGTCAGCCATATCGCCAATGAAGGTGTCAAGCTTCCCCATGAGCTGAGAGGCGAACTCGGCCACCTGATTGGGGTTGGCCGTCAGGGCCGCCATAAGGTCGTCGGTGGAGAATTCGAGCTTGCCGCTCTTTCCGAAATCGGCCTCTTCGGTGAAGACCCCGATCTGGCTGGCCTGGGTTACGGTGCGCAAGCCCGTCCGAGAGAGGAAGTTGCCGGGGTCGGCGACGGTGACGCCCTCCTTGCCGGACAGAGTCAGCCGGCCTTCAGTGACGGAGGCCTTGAGGCCCATGGCCTCGCCGCTGTCGTTGTCGACGGCGCTGTTGATCTTGGCTGCCAGGGTGTCCCAGGTGTCGGTGACCTTGACGTCGATCGTCGCCTGCTTGCCGCCGTGGTAGAGGGTGAAGGACGTGTCGTTGCGGATGACGGCCTCGTAGTCGTTGCTTGTCAGGGGGCCGAACTGCCGGTAAAGCTGGTTGCTCGTCCGACTCGAGAAAGAGACGTTGAGCGGTGTCGCCACGAGACTGCGCAACTGCGATTTGGCCTGCCAGAGCATGGAGTCGCCGTGAAGAAGGCCCCATTTGCGCTCGAAGTCGGATTTGGGATCCTTGACGGTCTCCTCGGAGAGGCGGATGTTGATCCAGTCCATGATCTCGTTATAGGCTCCGACGAATTCCTGGACGCCTTCGACGGCATTCTGGGCGTCGAGGGTGATGTCCATGGCCACCTTGCCGGGGCCGACGATGTTGAGGGTGACGTTGTCGATGAGGTCGGTGATCTCGTTCGTCTCCCGCGTCACCGTCAGGCCGTCGATGATGAGCTCGGCGTCCTGGGCGGCATCGAGCTCGAAGGCGACGGCCTTCGTGTTGTCGAGAATTCCCAGCCCCTCGAGGATGTTGTCGTCGTCGGTGAAGGTGAACTCCTTGGCGGCTCCCGTTGCCCCTGAAGTGAGGACGATCCGCCTGTCGAGGAGCTTGGCCGTGGCCATCGGCGCCGTCTGGTTTTCCGTTCCCCACTTTGTGGCCGCTTCGTTGATTTTCGTGACGATCGACGACAGGCTGTCATTGGTGCCGACGGTGATTTCCACGGGGCCCAGATCGCCGGCGGCGATGGAGAAGGTACCGCTCAGTCCCAGGGCCGCCGAGGCGTCTTCGACCTGGTCTCCGGCGACCCGATGAGCCTGGGCCTTGGCGATCACCTCGATCTCGTATTTGTTGATCTGGGCGTCGGCCGTGGCTGTCGCCGTGATGATGCCTGCGCTTGATGCTGCTCCCCCCAGGGGAGTGAACTCGGCGGCCTTGGCCGTGTAGGTCGAACCCAGCTTGAGAGGGGTGACGGTGCTTCGGAGAGCCTTGAAGAGGGAGGAAAACTCCTCGTAGAGGCTGACCTTGAGCTCCAGCTTCTCCTGCTGGGCCTCCCACTGGTAGATGGGTTTGCTGTCATATTCGATGATCGTGTCGGCCATGCCGCCCCAATCGATCCCCGAGGCGACGCCGGGCATGGAAAAGAGGGCTTCCGAGTTGATGGCCATGGGCAGAACCTCCTTTGTGCTCTTAGGGGAACTCCGTTTTAGTATCGGCCATGAGAGGGTCCGCCTTTATGCCATGTCAGGACGAGGGGCCGTCAAAACGGTGGATGAAGGCCACTTCGGCGATGAAGAGGATCCGGTCCAGGCAGGTCAGCCTCTCCCGGAGCAGGCACTCCAGGGCGAGGGGGAAGGCCGAATAGAGAGGGGAACGGACGAAAAGCCCCGGCTCTTTCGTCCCTTCCCACCAGCCGCCGCTGAGATCTCCTGCCCTCCTGTCGCCGGAGGCGTCGGAGGAGAAAAGGTGAAGGGTGCATTCGCCGAAGCGGACCAGATCATCATGGAGGGGACTCTCCCCGGTGCAGGGGAGAGTGACCAGCCAGGGGTCGCCGGCGATTTGTCCGACGCCCCGAAGGAGGGTGAGGCGGAAAGAACTCTCATCCAGGCCCGTCGCGGCCGCCCAGGGGGGTCCGAAGAGCGCTTCAAGCCCGCTGAGGCCCTGATTGTGATTCACCGTCATTCCTCCCTCGTGATAGAATAGCCTTCAAGCCTCAAAAACGATCCTACCACAAGGGCCGTCGCTGATGGCGGCAATTCCGGCCGGATATGGCGGGAGGTCTGACGATGAAAGTTTTGCTTGACGGCAATCCACTGGACATCGCTTCCGATGCCCTCGAAAAAGACAGGATCCTTGCGGAGGTCCGCCGGGCTTGTGCGGCGAAGGGACGGGTGATGCAGTCCCTTGTCGTCGACGGCGTTCCCCTTGAGGAGGAGGCCTTCCTTGTCCTTGAAGGGGGCACTGTCGCCGAAATTGCCACGACTCCTCTGAGGGATCTCATCCGCTCCTCCCTTGACGAGGCCATGGCCTATCTCCCCCGTCTGATCAAGGGATTCGGTTCCATCGCCGATCATCTCGAGGCTGACGACAAGAACCGGGGGCTGTCGATGCTTACCGACGCCCTTGAGGGAGTCGGCTGGATCGTCAAGGTCCTGGCCAACACCCATGCCCTGCTTGGTGCCGGATCGGATCAGGATCTTCCCCTCTTTCTCGGCCAGCTTCAGCAAAAGCTGGAAGGTCTTGCCGGGGCCCTGGAGGGCAGCCGTTTCTTTGAGGTCGCCTTTCAGATCCGCGAAGAGCTTCTACCCGTTCTTGAAGCCCTGACTCCGCGCGTCGAAGCTCTCCGGGCTTTGGCCGAAGGTGACGCCAACTGAACTGTGCAGTCCGCCTTGACGGTGTCCTTCGTCATTCCCGTCGCGGGTTCCTTTCCTCGCCCCTCCTGGCCTGCTTCGGCCGCCTTCTCTGTTGCGGCACCGCTGGCGTTGCCGGGTAGGGGTTGTGAGGAGCCCTTCCCGATTTGCTCCGTGGAGTATCAGCTTGAGTCTTCGGGAGGAGAGCGCCAGTGACTGTCCGTAAAGGCATCGCCCTTTTTGCGGCCATTTCTCTGGCCGTCAGCGCCGCCGTTCTGCTTTCGACGGCCGATCGGGCGACGGTGAGGCTGATCCTCTCGGCCAAGCCCGAAGGGGTGCTCATCGTCCTCGGCCTGATGGCCCTTGCCTGGCTCGTCGATGGCCTCCGTTTTTGCGCCCTTGCCCGGGCCGCCCAGGAACGGATCGGCTTCCGCCTCGGCGTGGCGCTGACCTTTCTCAATTATTTCGGCTCGGCCATCACGCCCATGCAGAGCGGCGGCGGCCCCTTCCAGGTCTATGTGCTCTATCGCAACGGCGTCCCCATTGGCAAGGGCGTTGCCATCACCCTGACCCGGACGCTGCTCACCCTCTTCATCCTGGGCTTCGTCGTTCCCGTCGCCCTTGTCACCAACCCCCAGTTCCTGGCGGGCCAGCACATCATGCAGGGGGTCTTCTCCTATGTCGTTCTCTTCGTCCTTCTCACCTGGACTGTCGTTGTTCTGAGCCTGATCCGTCCTCAGCTCGTCAAGCGGCTGGGAACGGCCTTCACTCTCTTTCTCAAGAGAATCGGCATTGTCAAGCCGAAAGCTGTGCTGCGGACCGTCCGGCGGATCAACCACGAGATCGACAATTACAGCGAGAACTTTCGCCTCTTCTTCTCCACGGGGAGACTCCATTTTGCCTTTGCCCTGATCTGTTCCGTCTTCCACCTGCTTCTGATCTTCTCCGTTCTGCCCGTACTGATCTGGGCCGTCTCCCTGCCGGTCTGCTATGTTCAGGCCCTCATGGCCCAGGCGCTGTTTCTCTTTGTCCTCTATTTCGTCCCCACGCCGGGCGGGAGCGGCATCGCCGAGGGCGGAGGGGCCGTTCTTTTCCGGCTCCTCGTTCCTCTCAATATGGCCGGCGTCATGGCCATCGGCTGGCGCTTCTTCACGGAATACCTGGCTATCGCCCTCGGCGCCGTTGTAGCCGTCAGACTCCTCGGATGGGGACTGGCTGACGAGCTCCTGGGAGGTAGGAAAGATGACTGACCGTCGCCCCCTGCGGGCTTGGGTCTTCAAGATGCGGGGCGGGCTCTGGACGGCCCTCTTCCTGCTTCTTCTGCTTCTGGCCCGGCCCACGACATTGCGGCTTGCCCTTGGACTGCCCCTCGTCGTGATGGGGCAGCTCCTGCGCTTTTGGGCCGCCGGGTCCATCGGGCTCTACCGAGGTGAAGAGGTCAAGGCCGAACAGCTCGTCACCTGGGGGCCCTACGGCTGGGTGCGTAATCCCCTCTACCTGGCCAACGGCCTCATGGGCCTCGGTTGGGCCCTCTCGGCCGGCTGGCCGGGCCTGCTCCTCTTCCTTACGGCCTTCACGACCCTTTATCCGCTGCTTATCATCCCTCACGAGGAGGCCTTTCTTGAGGAACGGTTCGGCAGGGCCTTTCAAGACTTCAAGGTGTCGACGCCTATGCTCGTTCCTTACGTCATCCCCCCCGAGGAAAGACGACGGGGCCCCTTCGACCGGTCCGTCCTCTGGCGCAGCGAGCGCCACTCTCTTTGGGTCACCCTGGTCGCGACGGCCCTTCTCGTTTCCCGGCTCTGGTGGTGAGGTTCTCTAAGGCCAAAGGACGGAGGAGGCGCCCGAAAGGGCGCCTCCTCCATCGTTTTTTTGCCCTCAGTAGCCCTTTTTTCTGACCCCGTAGAGCCGCTGCCAGGTTCGCTCATAGACCTCGTTGACGGGCAGGGCCGTTCGGGCATATCCTTCCTCGATGGCCTTCTGGGCCACGGCTTCGGCTATGCGGGGCGTCACCTCGTCGCAGAAGAACTCGGGGATGATGTGCCGCGGCGTGAGCCGCCTCCGGTCCACGGCCAAAGCCAGCGCCGAAGCCGCGGCCAGGAGCATGCTGTCGGAGACCATCGTGGCCTGAACGTCCAGAACGCCGCGCATGATGCCCGGGAAGGCCTGGAGGCTCTGCAGGGTGTTGTCGTATTCGTAAAGACAGGTTCCGACGATGGCCGCACCGGCCGCGACGGCCTCTTCGGGGGCGATCTCCGGCTCGGGCAGTGCCAGAGGCAGGATAATCGGCGATGGAGCCATGGTCTTCACGAGTTCGCCGGAGAGGACGTTGCCCCGCGAGAGGCCGATGAAGACATGGGCCCCCTTGACGGCTTCAGCCAAGCCCCCTTTGGTGCCTCTCGGGTTGGTCTGGGCCGCCATTTCTTCCTGCATGTGGTCCATCATGGCGTTCTCCGGGCCCAGGATGCCCGAACTGTTGAGCATGATGATGTCCTTGTAGCCCGCCTTGAGAAGCAAATGCGTCACGGCGATGCCTGTCGCTCCGGCGCCGCAGACGACGATGCGGCAGTCGGCGATTTCCCGCTCCGTAACGGTGAGGGCATTCTGCAAAGAAGCGCAGACGACAACGGCCATGCCCTGTTCGTCGTCGGCGAAGACGGGAAGGGCCAGGCGCGATCTCAGTTCGCGGAGGACGGTGAAGGTTCGGGGCGTGGCGATGTCGTCGAGGGCAATGGCGCCGAAGGTGGGGGCGATCATCTGGATGGCGTAGATGATGTCCTCTGTTTCCTTGCTGTCAAGGGCAATGGGGATGGCGTCGACGTCGCCGAAGAGCTTGTAGAGCAGGCTCTTTCCCTCGAGGGCAGGTAAAGAGGCGAGGGCCGAGATGTCTCCCAGGCCGGTGATGGCTGAACCGTCGGTCACGACGGCGATTCGGTTTCCCTTGCCCGTCAGCTCAAAGCTCAGCGACGGCTCTTCCTCGATGGCCAGCGACGGCGCGACGCTGCCGGGAAGGTAGGCAAGGCCCAGCTCCTCCTCGTTGCGGACGTTGACAGTGGGGAAAACGCCGATTTTACCTCTGGCCCGACGATGCATCTCTAAAGCGCGCATACGGTCTACAGTCACGGCGGACCCTCCTTGAAAAAATCACACTCTGTCAGGGGACAGTGCCGGTTCGAAGCGGGCTTGAGTCTCCCATGTCTCGTAGGTCTCGAGATCGATGACCATGCCGTCTCGGGCAGCGATAACCCGGGTTCCGCCAGTCGTCAGGCTGGCGGCGACCTCTTCCGCTCCGCTCATGAGGACACCCCGACCCAGATGAGTTAGCAGGATTTGCCGGGGTTCCAGGGTGGCGATGATCCGAGCTACATCGGCGGGACAGAGGTGATCAATGCCCTCGCACCGGTGGGGGAGCGTCATGTTGACGACGAGCAAGGGGCAGTCCCGATAGAAATCGAGCCATCGTTCCTCGAAGCGGGCATCGCTGATCAGGCCGAAAGGAGCCATCTCGGGGACTTCGGCGACAAAACCAAAGCAGTCCACCCGGTGATGGGTGAGGCGGACGGGCCGCACCGTCACCTTTCCGGGAAGGGTGACGGCTTCGCCTTCCTTCCAAACGTGGAGAGCCCCGATCTTCTCCTTCAGGTAGGGGAGGAGATAGCAGCAGGGTGAGGCCACGGCGTCCTCGGGCAGAATCACATGGCCCTGATGGTGAAACCCTCCGCCTGTCATGGCTTCGGTCAGCACGTTCAGGTCCGTGCTGTGGTCGATGTGACGGTGGGTCAGGAGGATCGCCGAAAGAGCCATGGGGTCCAAAGGAGGCTGGGCCTCGCAGATGCGGACCAGTGACCCCGGTCCTGGATCGATGACGAATGAGCTGTCGCCGAGGCCGAGCCAGAGCCCCCCTGATGCCCGAAGCTGGCGGATGATGGTGAACCTCGCCCCGGCCGTGCCGAGAAACCGGAGGAAACGAGAAGGGTAGGGACGGTCGGTCACAGCTGCTTCCTACCGGAAGTAGGCCAGGAGCGCCTTGAATTCGGCCGTTCCCGAGCGCTTCAGCATCTGATAGACGATGGTTTCCATGGGGACGATCAGGGCGCCGGCCTGCCGCATCGCTTCCAGGGCCAGGTCGTGGTGCTCCGGGCGCCGACTTCCCACGCCGTCAGCGGTGACGACCACCTGATAGCCTCTTTCAAGCAGCTCCATGGCCGTGGCCAGGACGCAGATGTGGGTCTCGACGCCGCAGAGAATCACCTGGCTCCGGCCCGTCTCGGCCAGATAGTCGGTGAACCCCCTTTCGGCGCAACAGGAAAAGTGGGTCTTCTCAAAACGCTGGACCCCCTCGGGGAAGGAAGACGCTACGGAGGTCACCGTCGGGCCCAGTCCCTTGGGGTACTGCTCGGTCACCTTCAGGGGCAGTCTCAGGGTCACGGCCGCCTTAACGAGGATATCGATGTTCTTTTGCACGTTCTCCGCCCCCTCTATGGCGGGGACGAGCTTCTCCTGAAAATCGATGACGAGGAGCAGTGCCTTCTCCGCGTCGATGATAAAAGGTTTCATGGCGATGCCTCCCTTCGTTGTCTCCATTATAAGGTTTTTGACCGGAGAGGAGACATCATGGCGGTTGTCCTTTTTTTGTGCTATGCTCAGGCCGCCCAAAGATTGGGCAGGGGAGGTGAATCGTCATGCCGAAACATCCGCACCGCAATCACGACGAAGAATGGACCATCGAGAAAGTGCTCAAGGCCATGGAGGGCCCGGCTTACCCGGATTTTCTCCTTGAGCTCGTCGCCCAGGTTCAGGAGTGGATGGAAAGCACCCTCTCCGGCGAAGGGATCGCTCCAGGTGACGAGGCCTTCTACGGCTATGGAGACCGGATCTTCCAGGGAGACATGGAGGGCCTGGCGGGACGCCTCGAATGGCTTGAGTCCAAGGCGGATCTGCTGCCCTCGGCAGAAGGCCCGCAGGGACGGGATGAGGCCGTTGTCCTCTGCCTCGGCCCCATCGACTTCGAAGAGGGAATGCGCCTTGCTGTCGATCATGCCGCGCTCTTCGGCCGCGGTTACTGCAAAAGAGTCTGGCTCATCGGCGACAGCTGGCATCTCGGTGAAGTGACCCACTACATTCCCCACGTCAAGGCCCTCGCCGCTCAGGGAGCCGAGCTGCGTTTTCTCCTCGTCACTCCCTGGGGCTGGACGGAAATTCCCGTCGGAGCCCCGGCTCAAGCCAAGGGATCGCCCTGGAAATGGGAGGGGAAGAATCACCTTAGGGGCTTGCGCAACGACGAAGGTCTCTGATCGGGGCTGTCGTCAAAGCCATCGGTCCCGAATCTGGCGCGAAAGGGGGAGGCGGATATCCGCCTCCCCCTTATTTCTGTTTCAGAGGCCTTAGCCTCCGCTGATCATGTGGATAACCTGCACCGTCGCGCCGTCGGGAACGACCGTCTCGTCGAAGGCGTCCCGCGGCACGGGGCTGTCGTCGATCCAGACGGCCAGCATGGGGAAGGTGAACTTCCTGGCAACGATGATGTCGCGGACCGTCATTCCCTCGTGCCAGTCCAGCCCCTCGCCGTTGACGGTGATCACGCGGCTAGTCCTCCCACTGGTCCTCGGGGCGGGCATGCTTTTCCACGACGGCGACGACCTCGGGCAGATCCATGCCGAGCTCCTTCAGCTTCTTCACCGTCGGGATGCCGTTGCGGTCCCAGCCGCGGCGCTTGTAGACGGCGTCGACGAGCTTATCCCACTGGGCAAGGCGTGCTTCCTGGAGCTTGGCGATTTTCTCTTCAACGGAGAGACCGGCCGGATCGACGCCGGTGCTCTTCAGCTCATTGTCGTAGTACTCGGGCCGGGCCTCCCACTCGTCGGCGTAGACGGGACCGAGGGCGCGGAGGGGGATGTTGTGGTCTTTCCGCGTGCCCTTGCCCATGCGGAGGTTGAAGACGCGCTGGAAATTGTAGACCCTCTCGGCCATGAGAATGAGCTCTTCCTTGTCGATGTTGCGACCCGTGACGGCGTTGAAGATGTCGACGTAGTTCTGGACGTGCTCAGGCACCTTGGCGGCGTCCTGAGGGCGGTACTTCGTGGCGTTGTCGGCGGGCTCGATGTCGTTCCAGGGCAGCTTGCAGAGGCCGACGAGGGAGAACCAGGTCCGGAAATTGGGGAAGTAGTGCAGAGCCTCGGCCTTGTCCTCGAAGGTGGGAAGCTGCTTATTGACGCGGTCCATGAAGATCAGCCAGGCCTCGTCGTGCTGAGGCCCCTTGAGGGTAAGGAAGAAACCGCCCCACTGGGCGATGGACTCCTTTGGCACGTACTCGGAGACCTCGATTCCCTGGCCCTCCATGCCGAACTTCTCCATCTCCTCGTAGGGGGCGCCGTAGCGCTCGGAGAAGATCTTCTTCATCTGGCGGACACCCTTGCCCACGGCCAGGGCGAACTCGTCCTTGCCCAGGGCCATGCGGTGGATCAGCTCCATCAGATTGGCGGCCTGGCCGAAGTTCAGATCAAGGCCAGCCGTATGCTCCTTCGTGATATAGCCCCTCTCGTAGCATTCGCAGACGAAGGCGAGGCCCGTTCCGAGGGAGATCGTGTCCAGGCCGTAATGGTCGGCGTAGAAGTTGCCCTCAAGGGTCCAGTAGGGGTCAAAGACGCCCACGTTCGAGCCCAGGGCGACGGCCGTCTCGTACTCAGGTCCGTCAACGGTGACGACCTTGCCCTTGCAGGGGCCGGTCTGTATGGTGAAATTGTCGACGGCCTTGGCGCAGGCGAGGGAGCAGCCGTACCAGCAGCCGTCGGGAATGCCCTGGGTGAAGAGCTTCTCGTAGACGTTGGAGTGGATCTTGTCGATATCCTTATGGGCGCCGAACTTGTAGTTGTGCGTCGGCAGGAGGTGATACTCGTTCATGATCTCATTCAGGTGAGGCGTGCCGACGGTGCGCATCCGGCACTGCTGGGCGTCGAGATCGTGGATCTCTCGGTGCAGCTTGTTGCCCCTGTCCTGGAGGACCTTGATGTCGACGGCCTTGTTCATGTCGCCGGAAAGCTTATGGCTCTTGACGACGACGGCGGCGATCTTCTTGTCCCGAAGGATCGTGCCGCCGCCTCCACGGCCGGCCTGCTTCAGACGGGCCACCTTGCGGCGGATGTCCCAGAAGCTGCTGTTGATGCAGCCCCAGTAGGAGAACTCGGCAGCCTTGCCGGCCGAAAGGACGGAGACGTATCGCTTGTCGTCATTGGAGCCATCGGAGAACAGCTCGTGGAGCTCCTCGGTGATGGTGTAGGCGTTGACGTCGTCGAAAATGGACTCGAAGATCTGGACCTTGCAGGCATCACCGTCGATGACGACGACGACATCCTTTTCGGCCTTGCCCTGAAGTTCGATGGCGTCGAACCCGGCAACCTTCAGAAGCGGGCCGAAGTGACCGCCTGCGTTGCTGTCGTAGGTCTGCTCCGTCAGAGGCGAAATGAAGGCGGCGTAGAACTTGCCGGCGCCGGGGTACTGGGTGATGCCGCAGAGGGGCCCGCCGGAGATGACGATCTCGTTCTCGGGATCGTTCCACTTGGTCTTTTCGTTGACGGCATCCCAGAGCAGCTTGAGGTCAAAACCTCGGCCGCCGGTGAACTTCAGCTTCATCTCTTCCGAAACGGCCTTGGCGGCAAACTCCTGCTTGCCGACGTTGACATAAAGGGTCTGGTTCGTGTATCCCTTGACGACATCCGAGGGCTCGTAAGTCCACTCGGCGATAAGCTTCATTTCCTTAGTCATTCTTCGGTAACCTCCTTTGTCCCGTCTATTCCGTCACGATTTCAAGAGCTTCGACGGGGCAGGCCTTGGCGCAGAGCCCGCAGGCGATGCACTTGAAGGGCTCGGGGCGCTTGGGAGCGTGGTAGAAGCTCTTGGTCGGGCAGAAGCCGACGCACATGAGGCAGCCGACGCACTTCTTCTCATCCATGCGGACGATGCCGTTGCCGTCGCGTGCCAAGGCGCCGACAGGGCACATGTCAATGCAGGTTCCACACTGATTGCAGGCGTTGAGGTCGTAATTGTCCTCGCCTTTCTCCGTGACCTGGATCCTTGAAAGGGCGGGGTTGTTTTCCTTAAACCACGTCTTCGAGCAGGTCTCCATGCAGGTACCGCAGCCGACGCATTTGTCCGGATGCACCTTCAACCACTTCAATGTAATCCCCCCTTGGTATCTTGAACAGGTACAATGCATGCAAAACACAAGTGCGCACCATACAACTGTCCACTTGTTATGATACAAGAATGACGAAAGAGGAACAACCGTATCGATGAGCAAAAGTAAACAAAACACTTCGGTTGGTTCGTAGCAAAAAGGCAAGGGACAAAAAGACCGAGCAGGACCCTCCTCCCCGTGCGTTGACGCCCCCATCGTCGGGTGCTACAATTCCCTCTGTTCGGGGCGTAGCGCAGCCTGGTTAGCGCGCCTGGTTCGGGACTAGGAGGTCGGAGGTTCAAATCCTCTCGCCCCGACCAACCATGCAAGACAAGGGCTCTCCCTCATCGGGAGGGCCCTTCGTTGACCTCGAGCCGAGCCCTGCGGGCCTGGCTCCTGACGAATATTGACTTTTGGCGGCCATACCCCTATAATCACTGCCGGGAGGGTTGCACCATGGCTAATGTGCCCGTCGCCACCAATCGCAAGGCGCGACACGAATACTTCATCCTCGAGACCTTCGAGGCGGGCATCGTCCTCACCGGAACGGAAATCAAATCGGTCCGTGAGCGCCGGGTCAACCTCAAGGACAGCTTCGCCCGGTTCGAAGGCGCCGAGCTGTGGCTGCAGAACCTCCACATCTCTCCCTACGACAAGGGCAGCTACTACAATCACGACGAGAAGCGGCCGCGAAAGCTTCTCCTGCACAAGGCCGAGATCATCCGCCTCATCGGCAAGACCCGGGAGAAGGGTCTGACCTTGATTCCCCTTGCGATGTACCTCAAGGAGGGCCGGTGGGCCAAGGTCGAACTGGCTCTCGCCAAGGGCAAGCAGCAGCACGACAAGCGCGACGCCATCGCAGAGCGGGACACGAAACGGGAAATGGAGCGGGCCATGAGGCGCCGCGACCGTGATTGAGTAAACTTAAGGGGGCGACAGGTTTCGACGACAGGCTGGAGGGTCCAGAGGAGCGAGCCGAGTTTTCCGCCACCTCGTAAAACGCGGAACCTTAAAGTAACTGCCAACGATAACTACGCACTGGCTGCTTAAATAAGCAGTCCGTCGCCAGCCCCTTTACCGTTCGGGTGCTGTCCGACGTCACATAGGACGGTTGCTCCGGCCGCTTCGCTTCCGTCGGCCGGCTAAGATCAGGAAGCTGGGGGTGAGGGATCCTGTCCCTGGGAGCCCGATCCCCGAGATCAAATCAGGGACTACGCTCGTAGCGCTTCTGAGGCCGGCCCCTGTTGGACGGGAGTTCGATTCTCCCCGCCTCCACCAGCACACAATCTGAAGCCGTCTGGGGATCTCCACAAACCCAGACGGCTTCTGCTTTTGTTTTCTTGAGCTTTCCCTAATTGTCACTTAAAATACTAATGGCAAACATTATCTTTGCCTCTGCCGGCGGGGTCCATTGCTCCCTGTCAAAAGATCTGTATGACAGAGGCAATGATCTTCCCCTGATATCGTGGACACGAAACTACGACGCAACCCGCAAGGTCTCGAATTCCTCGGGGGGTTGATAGCCCAAAGACGAATGAAGCCGTTGCCGGTTGTAAAAGACTTCGATGAACTCAAAGAGGGCGCGCTTGGCCTCGGCTCGGGTTCGAAAATGCCGGAGATAGACCAGCTCTGTCTTCAGAGAGTGGTAGAAGCTCTCCATGACGGCGTTATCCCAGCAATCTCCCTTTCGGCTCATGGAACACCGTATTTGATGACGGTCCAGAAGGTGCTGAAACTCTTTGCTCGCGTACTGGCTCCCACGGTCGGAGTGATGAATCAGCCCCGGTTCGGGCTTGCGACAGGCGAGAGCCATTTCAAGGGCGTCACAGGCCAGGGTCTTTGTCATTCGTTCGCTCATGGACCAACCAACGATCTTCCTGCCCCAGAGATCGAGGGTGGTTGCCAGGTAAAGCCAGCCCTCGTCGGTTGCAATGTAGGTGATGTCGGAAACCCAGACGGTATCAGGTTTCGGCGCTTGGAAGTCCCTTCTCAGCAGATTCAAGGCGACAGGCAAGTTGTGACGTGAGTTTGTCGTGGCCTTGAACTTTCGCGCCTGTCGGGCTCTGATTCCCGCTTCTCTCATGAGCCTGGCGACACGATTAAGTCCACACCGTTCACCGAGGCGACGCAAAAGGGCGTGGATTCGGGGGCTGCCATAGACCTTTCGGTGCTCCTCGTGGAGCTTCCTGATCAGCTCCGTAAGGCGACGGTTCTCGCGGGAACGCGCGCTTTCCTCGCCCTTGATCCAGCTGTAATAGCCGCTCCGGGACACCTGAAGAGCTTCGCACATCTTCCGAACGTCAAAGACACCGACGTTATCGGAGGCTTATCTGGAACCGCTGCCGGATCGAGGTTCCTTTGAGAAGATGGCGACAGCTTTTTTTAGGATGTCACGCTCCTGAGTCACCAGCGCCAGCTCTCTGCGGAGTCGCAGAATCTCGGCCTCTTCGGCGCTGCCGGGACGAGGCTTTGTCTCCTTCTCCCGCGACGCTTCGACCCAATCATAGAGAGTTCGCTGCGGTATCCCAAGTTCTCGGGAAAGGGCATGAACGGACCTGCCGCTGTTTTCCAGCAGTTCCAACGTTTCCCTCTTGAACTCCTCGGTGTAGACGCGCGCTTTTTTGACCATGGTGGCACCTCCAAGAATAGAGCATAGATGATTTGCTCTTTTCCGTGTCCACCGATTTGGGGGAACATCAGCCCTCAACACCAGCGGCGTCGGCAACGCGCTGATCGAATTCCGCCGCTCGGAAACCGGCCCGACGGCGTTCCAGACCTTCGCCAACGCCTACGGCGGGTTCGAGCTGTCCGTACCCGAGGGGTTCTATTACGTGGAGGTCACCGCGCCTGGATACATCGCCTGGCATGGCTGGGTGAACGCCGATCCCAACACCACCGGCGACATCCAGATCGTTCTCTCGCCCGAGCTCGACGGCCAGGTCGCCCGCATCGTGTTGCAGTGGGGCCTCAACCCCCGGGATCTCGATTCCCATCTCACCGGACCGACGCCATCCGGCGGCAGGTTCCATGTGTTCTATTCCCACACCATCGAAAACGAGGCGGCGGAATTGGACGTGGACGACACCAGTTCCTACGGGCCGGAGACCATCACCATCCATCGGCTCATCCCCGGCGTCTACCGCTACGCGGTCCACGACTACACCAACCGCAACGCCAATCCGAGCTCCGGCCTGGCGCAGTCTGGAGCATCGGTGAAAGTGTTCTTGAGCGACGGCCGTGAGCAGACCTTCAACGTTCCCAACGCCCCCGGCACGGTCTGGACCGTGTTCGAAATAGACGGCGCGACCGGAACGGTGACGCCGGTCAACGCCATGAGCTATCAATCCCAACCCGCCAATGTCGGCATGTAATTGAGGTTGTCCATGATTTCCGAAGAACCCTCCGACTTGCAGGCCACTATCGAGCAGACCGATTCCGGCGAACAGCAGTATGTGCTGCGGGTGCTCTGCGATCACCTGTCTGGCATTCGTGGGGAGCTTTCCGGCATCCGCACGCTGCTGGAGGCCGGTCACGCCGCCTCGGAGGCGATGCGCGGCCAGGCCCAGGCCTATCTGGAAGCCCAGCAGGCCAGGACGCAGGAGTATCTGGATCAGGTACAGGTCGAGCCGGAGCCCGATTTCTATCCCTTCGTCGAACTGCCTGCGGGCACCGAACCCCGGGATCTGCCGGACGGCAACCGGCTCTTCACCTTGCCCGACGGCATGATCCTGCGGACCACTGACGACCAGCGAATCTGCGTCATCGACGCAGGGGAACAGCAGGTCGTCACTCCCGGACCAGACACGGCAATCGAGGTCGCCCCGGGACGCCTTTACACCCTGGTCGAGTCCTATCTGAGCGCGACCCAGGAGGCGGCCGGTATCAGCGGACTGCCCGCCGGGACAGTGCCGACCGCCATGGGCGCGGAACGCTTCGCGGTGGATCTGCCCGAGGGCATCCGTCTCGACGTCGATCACCGGGAGCGGTTCATCACCCTCATCAATCCGGCCGGACCTATCGACATCATCGGCATCGGCCGCATCGAGGGCATCGGCGAAACCATCGCTGTCCGTCTGCTCTCCGGCGGAGCCAAAGGATTCCAGTGCGGCCAGTCCGACCACGGCGGGCTGATCGAGGCGGACGGAACCATCCATCTGGGACTCAAGAGCGGTCTAGATCTGGTGATCCGGTTCCAGGGAGAAGCTATCGACGACGACACTTTGGAAAATGGCTGCTCTGGACAGTGCGGCATCGACTGCGAGGAACGTACCTGATGAGCTACGATTTCCTCGGCAAGGGATTGCGCTACCCGTTCCGGTTTCAGTCGGTATCCGGCGGCACCCAGATCTCGGCCGCCACCTCGCGGGAGCACGAACATATCCGCGAAAGCATCCTGCAGATCCTCGGCACCCGGATCGGCGAACGGTTCATGAATCCGGAGTTCGGCTCCAGGCTGAAGGATCTGGTATTCGAACAGAACGACGAGGTGCTCAAGGGCTTGCTGCGTCATTACGTGATCGACGCCATCAAGCGCTGGGAAAAGCGGGTGATCATCACGGAGGTGCTCTTCGATGACCGGCCGCTGAACATCGACGGCAACCTGCTACTGGTACATATCGCCTACCGGGTGATCCAGAGCCAGGTGGACGGCAACCTGGTCTATCCCTTCTACAGAGAAGACCCGAACAATCCCGCGCCCAGCTATCCCCAGCCTGAACCCGAGCCGGAACCACCGCCGGTGCGCAGCGTGCGCCTGTCGCCGGACGTGCGCTCGCTGTTCAATCTGCTCTGGTTCGACGCGGCCGAAATGAGTCCCGATCCGGACGATTCCTTCATCTGGCCAGCCGGAGAATACGAGGTCGCCTACATCGAGGGAGCCTTTCAGGACCGCAACGGCAAGTGGATCGTCAGCGATCCGGGTGACAACCACGGCCATTACCTGGTCTTCGAGGGAGCGCCTGAAACGGAAGCGCCCCAGGCCGAGCACGCTCTCTATCTGGCCGCGAGCGGTCTGGGCTTCGACACCCAGAGTCAGGCGGAAAACAACGCCGCTGGCACCGCTCACCGGATCACCACCCTGGAGCCGGGCCGCATCGGTCTGTTCTATTTCGAGGGCAAGAAGGAATCCCACTACCTCAACAACACCTCCGGGCAGCCCAACCCGGTCTGGCAACTGCGCGGCCCGCTCTGAGGCATCCCACCTCCGACACATCCAGGCCCCTTCCGGTAAGTAACCGGCGTGGCGAGAGCATCAGGCGCTCTCGCATAACCGCCGAAAACCGGAGAGACCATGGGCCGCGCAAGCATCGGATATATCAACAAGGATTACGAATCGATCCGCCAGGAGCTGCTGGCGAAGATCCCGCAGCTCACCGACCGCTGGACCGATTTCAACCACTCCGATCTCGGCGTCGTCCTGCTCGATCTGTTCTGCGGCGTGGGCGACATGCTGGCCTACTACCTGGACGCCCAGGCGGCGGAGGCTTTCCTGCCCACGGCCCGCCAGCGGCAGAACGTCATCAACCTCTGCAAGCTCATCGGCTACCGGCTGGATTCGCCGGTGGCCTCCACCACCACGCTGCGTTTTCGGCTCTCCACCCCCCTCGACAAGGATCTGACCATTCCGGCGGGAACGGCCTGCCGCGCCTTGCTGAATGACGGCGAGGCGGATTTCGAGACGGTCGAGGACGGTCTGATCCCGCGAGGCGTGCTCTCGGTGGACATCCCGGCCCGTCAAGGCGTGCGTCGCACCGAGACCTTCACTTCCACGGGGCTGCCATTCCAGCGCATCCGCCTGACCGGCGACGTCATCGCCCAGGGCACCATCACCGTTACGGTGGGGGACGACGCCTGGAGCGAGGTCGATCATTTTCAGGACAGCCTGGCCGACAGCCGCCATTTCATGGCCGACCTGGACGCCCTCGACATCTCTACCCTGATTTTCGGCGACGGGCAAAGCGGCGCTGTACCCACTCAGGGAAGTGCCATCACCGTCAGCTATCTGCAGACCATCGGAGACCAGGGCAATCTCGGTCCGAACCGGATCACCCAACTGCTGAGCCCGGTCTACCTCGACGGCGGCCAGGTTTCCCTGACCGTCACCAACCCGGTTCCCGCCAGTGGCGGAGCTTCGCGGGAAGCCCTCGAACACGCCCGCCGACAGGCACCGGCGGAGCTGCGCAGTCTCTGGAAGGCCGTCACTCTGGAGGATTACCAGGCGCTGGCCGAAGGTTACCCCGGCGTCGCCAAGGCCAAGGTGCTCGACACCAATGCCTGTCAGAACATCCGCTATTACAACGTCCAACTGGCCATCGCCCCCAATGGCGGCGGCATGCCCTCGGCGCTGCTCAAGCGGGACCTCGCGGAGTTTCTCGAGCGCCGCAAGGTCATCACGGTCGAGATCAATCTGTTCGATCCGATCTACCGCCCCGTTTCCATCGACGCCGAGGTCTACGTCTGGCCCGGTGAACCGCTGGAAAACGTGCGCAGCCGCATCGAAGCCGCGCTCTCCGATTTCTTTTCCTTCGACCAAGTCTCTTTCGGTCAGACCATACACTTCTCCGACCTGGTGGCCCTGATCGACGGCGTGCGCGGGGTCAGCCATATGCACCTCTACGCGCCGCAGCAGGACATCGAGCTGCGCCACGGCGAAATCCCGATTCTCGGCACCGTCAACCTCGATCTGCGGAGGGCCGGTTGATGTCGGATTGGTTCAAGGACAATCTGATCGGCCTGCTGCCGCCGCTTTACGAGCACAACGACGAGGCCGGTGACCTGCGCACCTTTCTGAGCCTTCCCGCCGGAACGCTCGACGAGCTCAAGCAGGCCATCGACGACTTCCCGACCATCTTCGACGTCGATCATTGCGACGAACGCTTCTTGCCGCTGCTGGCGAGACTGGTCGGCCTCGAAGTGGACGGCACCTGTTCGCCGGACTGCCAGCGCCGCCGCGTGCGGGAGGCGGTCGAAATCTATCGCCGCAAGGGCACCATCCCGGCCATCGAACGCGACTTTGACGCGCTTGGTTGGCAGGGGGAACTGCAGGAGACCTTCCGCTCGGCTCTGCGTCTCAATTCCCGCTCAAAACTCAGCAGCGCCAAGCTGCCCGGGCTGGTGTTCAGCCTCGGCGTGTTTCGCGTGCTGTGCCTCAACCAGACCGAGGGGCTGCGCGACGCTCTGGTGTTTCACCACCCGGCGGGTACGCGCTGTTTCTGGCTCCAGTTTCTCCTGGAATGGATCGAAGGCGGCGCGATGCTCGACTTCGGGCATGCCAACGCCGTGCGCCGGATCGTGCTGGCGTTTCTCGATGAAACCTTCGTCCTTGGCCGTTCCTCGCTCGGTTCCTGCCGTCACCTGACCAACAAGCAGAGGGCCTGGGAGCTGCTGCAGCTCACCAGCACCACGGAGATGCTCCCGGAGATCGACCGGGCCGCCGTGAAGGTTTCCCGTTTTCACGGCCGCCAGAACCGGATGCGCCTGAACCACAAGGCCCTCAACGACTGGAGGCTGCCGTACACCCGCGTGGGCGAGGATCGGGTTTCCTTCTGCACGCCCATCTATACCGGCCGCGATTTCGAAGGCGATGTGCTGGAAAGCGGCTTCGGGCTGGGCGAGAGCCATCTCAACCGCAAGCCGCTGACCCATGGCGAGACCGCGCTGCGCTACTGCTTCCGGCAGAAGGATTTCTTTTTCGACACGCAGGCGGAACCGGTCGAACGGGCTGAGGCCAAGTACGACCTGCGCCTGCCCCTGGAATCCAGGCACCGCCTCTGCTTCCAGCTTGGCCGAGCCCGGCTCAACGCTGGTCTCGATCTCACAGCCAACCAGGGCGGCATCAGCAATCTGCTGCTCGCCTCCACCGCTGGCTGCGACGCGGATGTCACCCTGGCCGTCGACCGGATCGACCGATGGCGGCGGAGAGGGCCTGTGTTCCGGCTCAACGCGAACACCCTGAACACCCGGTATCTGAGCAATGCGAATCTGACCGGCGAACGGGCTTCGCTTGAAGTCTACGTGGACACGGGCTCTCTCCAGCGCCATCGGGTCGAGACCATGAAGCTGGGCGCAAGCCCGCTTAACACCACCGGCCTGCGTCTCTCCGTGGACCGGACCCGCCCGATGCGCGTCAGCCGCATGCGCCTCAACCAGGCCGGATTCCGCTGGTCGCGGCCTTCCTACCGCTGGCTGTTCCGTCAGCAGGATCTGCACGCGCCGACGCAGGCCGGGTTCGAGGCCGCCACCAACAACTATCGCGCCACCCAGTGGCCCACCTGAAGGAGAACCCATGGCGATACATCTCTATCTTGACGAAGCGCTGACCCAGCAGATTTCCGAGGGGGATTTCAGCCGCCCCGAGGCCGAGAGCTACAACGGCACCGACGGCGACATCAAGGATCGGCAACTCTACGTCGCCAACGAGCAGACGAGCCTCGCCTCCGCCATCGATGCTGCGCAGCCATCCATCGCCTTGGCCGAACCGCGCTTTGCCGACGGCGAACTCATCATCATCGACGGCGAGCAGATGCTCATCGAAAGCGGGGGCGGCACCGGCAATCTCACCGTGCAGCGGGGCGTGGCCAACACCGCTCCGGCCGCGCACGACGTCGGGACGACCGTCTATTCCGGCTACGACTACACCGGGCTGGTGCTCGATCCCATCGACGAAACCGGCACTGACGAAGCGGTCTGGTACCGCCTGGCCCTGACCCAGGCCGGACTCGACACCGCCACCCAGGGCGCACCGCTCAACCTCGGGGACAAAGCCTTCCCGCAGACGCTGTCTTTCTGGCGGCGCTGCACCGTGCTCCCGGGCACGCCGGTACAAAACAAACTCGACATCAAACTGCGCCTGACCGGCACGGAAAACCCGATTCTCTAAGGAGGCCGCCATGGCATACCACAGCATTCAAGGACTCGCCCACGGTCGGCTCGACCTGCTCAATCAACTGCGGACCTTTCTGGTGACCACCACCGGATGGACCCTGCACGACGATCAGTCGGCCGACCCGCAGCCGTATTTCGTCTTCAAATCGCACGGGGAATCCGGCGCTGAGGACGTCTATCTGCAGTTCCGTATCAGCACCACCTCCGGGCGGATTCACGTCGCCGCATTCCAGTATTGGAACGCGGCCGCCCACACCGGCATCAACGAGGCTTCGCACACCAGTTACACCTATCTGCGGGTGGAGGACAGCGCCGACTTCATCTTCTGGCTGTTCGCCGATCTGGACCACGTCTTCGTGGTGACCAAGCTCGTCTCCACCTACTACGGCCATTACAGCGGACTGCTGAAACGCTTCTGGTCCGGGGCCGTCGCGCTCACGCAGGCGGCGGTCACCGCCGGAAGCGGCGTGGTGCTTCAGGTCAACGACGCCACCGTGGTCACCCCCGGACAGGACTATGTGATCAAGGACGACGCGGGCATCGAACGTGTGCGGGTGAGCGCCATCGACACCGCCGCCACGCCGAACACCATTACCGTCGAGACCCTCGTTCGGGATTACGCCTCGGGGACCAAGATCGGCGAGGACCCGCAGCCGGTCATCAACAGTTACTACAACGCGCCGGGCACCTTCTACGCCGTGAACAAGTTCGACGGCTGGACCTCCGCCTCCGGCCAGCAGGGCCGCTGCGGCGCGGCCCACGGCGGTCTCCAGGGCGAAACCGATCCGGAGATGCGCTACGGCACCACCATCCTCTTTCCCTGGCTCGCCTCGATGTCCGGTTCCGCCGCCTACCAGGAACTGCGCGGCGAACTCATCGAGATCTTCGCCGTGGGCGGCGGCAACGTCGCCTCGGAAGACACCATTCAAATCGGAACGGACAGCTACCGCGTGTTCAACCTGACCACCGGCGGCTGGTGCGCGGTGAAGGAGTAATGCCATGGCAACTCAAAACGGAAAGCTCAAAACCGTCACCACGATCACCGGCCAGCGTCGTCCGGAAACGCTTATGTCCATGAACCGTGGCCAGGGACTCAAGCTCAGCGGGAGGATTCGCCGTGGCCGTGCATAAGGGACAACTGGCATCCATCACCACCCGCAGAGGCACACGGCGGCCGGAACTGCTCGTCATTGGAGCGGCGCAACCCGGAGCGCTCTTCGAGCTGTTTTCCGGGGCACCTGCCATGCGCACGGTGATGGTCCGGGCCGACAGCGCCGTTCGGGTCGCCCATCGGCTAGAACGTCGATCCGACCTCGCACTTCGCGTGAACAACCGCCTGAACCGGAGCGCCGACCTGTGGCTCGTCGTCCATGGTCGCCTGGGCGTCGATGCCGACACGGCGGTGCGGGTGACGCGCCCCTGGCTGCGGAGCATCGACACCAGCGTCCGGACATCCGGCGCACACATCAGCCGATCCGACACCGTTCAGCGCATCGAGATCCCGGCCGGGCTGCTGGCCGACACGCGCCAGATCCTGTTCGCGGTGCTCATCGATCAAGACCACGAAATTCAGACCTAAAGGAGAACATCAATGGCACTGGGACTCATCGTCAAAACCGGCCGGATACTGACGGCCAAACTCCTCCTCGGCCAGGCCGTGGACGGCATCACCCACTGCGCCATCGGCGACGGGGATTCCAGCTTCACCGACCCGCAGAATCCGCCCGCGCCGGACATCGGCCAGACCGGACTCAGAAACGAACGCGCCCGCAAGCGCTACTACAAGCGGACCTTTCTCAAGGAGGACGCCGAAGGGGCGCTGCTGGTCAACGGCGTGCGCTACCTCGAAACCGGCGAGGAGACCAACACCATCGGCATCTTCTTTCGTTTCGACGAGGCGGAGGCCAACGGCATCACCATCCGCGAATACGGCTTCTTCGGCGGCGACGTGCAGAACGTGCAAAGCGTCACCGGGGATCTCGCCATGGGCGGCGTGTTCCATCAGGACACCAACCCGACCGGCGAGGTGCTGCGCCCGGGCTATCTGTACGAGGTGAAGAACATTCCCGACTTCAACAAGATTTCCGACACCCGCGTGGAGCTGGTCGGGATCATCAAGATCTAACTGGAGGATTCAAACATGAGCATCTCACGCGAGACATTCGACCCGACCAAGAACTACAAGCGCATCCGCTACCATCAGGATCGCGACCTGCTGGATTCCGAACTCAACGAGCAGCAGGACATTATCAACCTGGAGCGGCGCAAGATCGCCGACATCCTGTTCAAGGAAGGCTCCATCATCATGGGTCTGGAGGTCAGCGCGGCCGCCAACGTCCTGACCCTGGCCCCGGGCGTGGTCTACATCGACGGCCATCTCGAACAGGTGAGCGGCGCGACCCTGACCTATGATCCGGCTACCACCAGCGGGGCCGATTACGTTTACGTGGAGCTGCTGAAGTACAACTACGGCTACACCCAGGACCCGGCCCTGATCAATCCGGCCACCGGCGAGCCCACCGCCGAACGGGAAAAATGGGTTCTTTCTCTCAAGGCGACGGATACCAGCGGCCAGACGCTGCCCAACAACGTCACCGAGCGCCGGGTGATCCCGATCTACAAGTTCGACCGCGAGAGCGGCGATGTCACGCCCACGGTGCAGGAGAAGTCCAACCTCTACCTGCGGGATCTGCTGGGCACGCTGCCGGGCAGCCGGATCACCGTCTCCTCGATCACCGAGGACCAGCTCTCCTTCGCCGCCGCCGAGGGGCTCAATTCCCTGATTCAGAACCTGGCCGAGCGCACCTTCGACCAGGCCGGAAGCTATCTGGTGCGGGGCTTCGACACCTTCATCGGCGGCGTCGACGACGACAGCGTGGAGGCGATCACCAACGCCGGACGCGCCTACATCCAGGGCTTCCGGCATCAGCGCGATCTGCCCACCTCGACCCTGGTGCCCAAATCCATCGCCACCAAGTCGGTGCGCGGCGAGCAGAAGACCTTCGATATCAACAAGCGCCGCTATCCGGTCAACTCCACGCCGCTCAAGGAGACGACCCAGGTGGAGGCCATCGTCGAGATCACCCGCAACGTCACTCGCGGCTCGGTGGGCGGCGGCGAAGACCTGCTCGACCCCAATCCCGTGGTGGACATCCTCGAGGTCAGCCAGGGGGCGACCATCTTCCAGGAGGGCGTGGACTGGCAGCAGTCGGGCAACCATGTCGACTGGCTCGGCTCCGGCAACGAACCGGCCATCGGCACCACCTACACGGTGCGCTGGACCTACACCAAGCAGATGGTCAAGGGCACCGACTACGTGGACAGCGGCTGGTTCGGACAGCCCAACCATCCGGCGGCCGGAAACTACTTCTATCTGGTGACCGCCTACAACGCCACCGGCGAGACGGCCTTCAACGCCGCTGCGGTCATTGCCCGGGCCACCGCCGCCGGTGAGATGAACAAGCTTTCCTGGCTGCCGGTCAGCGGCGCGACCGGCTATCGCGTCTACCGGGCCGCCACCAACGGCGCACGCACCGACTACAAGCGCCTGATGGAGCTGGGCAGCGAGGCGCTTTCCTACGTCGACGACGGCGTCGAGGAGATCGGCACCGCTTCGCCTCCGGCCACCAACACCGCCGGACTCACCATGTCACCGGTGCAGCTCGAGCTGGGCAACCTCAACGTGATCAACTTCGGGCACGGCAGTCTCGGAGACCAGCCGGTGAACGGCTCCAACTGCAGCCTGGACTACGACTATTACCTCGGCCGCCGCGACATCGTTTACGCCACAACCACCGAGATCAAGCGGCTGGAAGGGGCTCCGGCGGATTTCCCGAAGCTGCCCATCGTGCCGGAAAACGCCCTGGGGCTGTGCAGCATCGACTGCCCGCCCAACTCCACCGACATGGAGATCCGCAACTTCGGCCTGACCCGCATCACCATGGACCAGATCCACGACATCATCCAGGACGTCGAGGACCTGAAGTACAACGACGCCCAGTACCAGATGAACAACGAGCTGCAGAACCGGGACGCCCAGACCAAGAAAGGCATCTACTCGGACGACTTCTCGAACACCGCCCAGTCGGACATCTACCACGCCGAATGGGACGCCCGGGTCAACGAGATCGCCCGCTTCGTCGCGCCGGACCGCATTCCGCACTCCACCGTGCTCTCGGTCGATCAGGCGGGCAGCAACGCCAGCTTCTTCGGCAGCCTGGCGCTGCTGCCGGGCAACGAGACCGTGCTGGTGGAGCAGAACGACTGGTCCGAGGAGCGCAACATCAACCCCTACGCGGTGTTCGACAAGCCCCCGGCCATGCTGCAGATCACGCCCAACCTCGGGCGGCGCGGCCAGACCGGCATCGCCGTCACCGGCATCAACTTCACCCCGAGCAAGTCCGGCATCGTGCTGCGCTGCGACGGCCAGGTGATGGCCAGCAACCTGATCAGCGACGAGGCCGGTCGGGTCAGCGCCTCCTTCACCATCCCGACCAACGCCCGCAACGGCAACCGCATCGTGGAGATGGCCGACGGCGTCTACTCGGCCCGGGCCAGCCTGCAGATCAACGATCCGCTGGTCATCACCCGCATCGAGCGCATCATCGAGAACCGCATCATCCGCGTGCCCGTGGTGCAGGTGGTCTGGCGCACCCAGACCATCTTCGTGCCCCGCGATCCGTTGGCCCAGACCTTCAGCTTCACCCAAAACCAGGTGATCTCCAGCATCGGTCTGCAGTTCACCGCCAGGGACCCGAGCATTCCGGTCACGGTGCAGATTCGCGGCGTCACCACCGGTCTGCCCAACGGCGTGGTGTTCGCCGAGAAGGTGCTGGCCCCGAACGAGATCAGCCTGAGCGGCGAGACCCGCATTCGCTTCGACGACCCGTTCTACGCCGAGGCCAATACCAGCTATGCCGTGGTGCTGCTGACCAACAGCACCAATTACAAGGTCCGCACCGCCACCCTCGGCAAGATGGGCCGCTGGGGCATCATCACCCGGCAGACCTACATGGAAGGCGTGCTGCTGGAGAGCTCCAACGCCGAAACCTGGACTCCGCTCAACGGCTCCGACCTGGCGATGAAGATCTACGGCTACAACTTTCAATCCGAGGGGATGATCCGCTTCCAGCCGATCACCGGCGTGCAGTTCTCCGACATCAACCTCGACGAATACTCGGCCATCCCCCAGGGCACCGGTCTCGACTGGGAATACTCCACCGACGGCGGCGTGACCTGGGACGCCATGGTTCCTGCCGAGGAGGAACGGCTGCCCAACCTCGCCACCCGGGTTCAGATCCGCGTGCGCCTGAGCAGCTCGCTTGCCAACGACACCCCGGCCATCAACTTCCGCGACGTCAATCTGGTGGGCTATCTCAACAAGACCACCGGGGCGTACCTGACCCGCGAGAACGAGCTGACCCAGGGGGTGGAATCGACCAAGGCCTATGTGCAGATGCAAATCCCCAGCGGCACCACCCTGCAATGGTTCGCCAGCAACGACGGCGGCCTGACCTGGGAGACGATGACCATCCAGGACACCCGGCCCATCGACGAGAACTGGACCGAGTACACCCTGGTGCGCACCTTCACCGACAACACCGGCAACAAGGTCCGCTACAAGGCTGAGATGACCGGCACGCCGCTGATCTACCCGCGCATCCATTCGCTGGGCGCGACCCTGAGCTAAGGAGGCACGGCCATGATCGTTCGACGCAAAGGCGGCCTGACCGAGTTCATTCCCTCGCCGCAGGAGAAGCGCGACGGCCTGATCCGCGACCACGCCCTGGGCCTGCTGGAGAACCTGCACCAGCGCCTGGCGCGGCTGGAACGGGCGTCAAAGCTCCCGGCCGACGAAGCGGAGGCCTTCACGGCGCTGCTGTCGCGGATGAGGGCCGACGAGTCGCGCAACCTCGAGCTGCACGCCAGCCTGATCACCGGCGATACCGCTTCCGGCTGACCGGCTCACTGCCACCGCCAACCCAGAAACCCCGGATACGGCCAGCCCGTTCCGGGGTTTCGGCCGCCTGTGCGCCGCCCAATCCGGCCAAGCTCGCAAGTCATTGAAAATAAACGTGTTAAATGTCGGCTTCGGCTGTTCTTCTACTTGATTTGTGTCCGGAAAGAAGCATTCATTCATTGTGTAAGCGGAGGCTAAAAAGCCTTGTCTGACAACGACTTAGAAGCGCCATGAACGACGGAGGCACGCATGAACCTGAAAGAGATCCACTACGGGATCGAGATCGAGACCGTAAAACGCACCCGGGAACAGATCGCCTGGGCCATCCACTCGGTGGTGGGCGGCACGGTCCGCCATGTCGGCATCCCCAGCAGCTATGACCCCTGGGAGGTCGAGGACCTGCGCGGCCGCGTCTGGAAGGTGGTGGGGGACGCCTCCCTGACCAGCGTCCCGGCCCATCTGCGGGCCGAGGTGGTCAGCCCGGTGCTCGGCTACGACGACATCCCGCAACTGCAGGAGGCGGTCCGGGCCATCCGCCGCGCCGGAGGCAAGATCAACAGCCAGTGCGGCATCCACATCCATATCGACGCCGCGCCCTTCGACGGCAGGCACCTGGGTAACCTGGCCAAGATCATCTACAAGCAGGAGCCGCTGATCCTCCACGCCCTCGGCATCAGCCGCGACCGCCTCAACCGCTACACACGGCCGGTCAGCGACGAGCTGATCCAACGCATCGAACAGCATCGCCCCCGCACCAAGGACCAGCTCAACCGCATCTGGTACGGCTACCACAACCGCCAGCCCCAGCACTACGACAACAGCCGATACCACGGGGTCAACCTGCACAACGTCTGGTATCGGGGCACGGTGGAGTTCCGCTGGTTCGAGGCGACCCTCCACGCGGGGCGGATCAAGGCCTACCTGCAGTTCTGCCTCGCCGTCGCCGCCAAGGCGCTCAATGGCCGGGCCGCCTCCAGCCGCAAGCGGGATTTTGATCCCCAGAGCGCCAAGTACGACTTCCGGGTCTTCCTGCTCCACCTCGGCCTGATCGGCGACGAGTTCAAGACCGCCCGCAAGCATTTGATGGCCAACATGCCCGGCGACGCCGCCTTCAAAAACGGACGGCCCAAACCGGAGGACGTCCTTCCGGACGAAACCACTACTCTCACCAACGAGGCCGGGCAAGTTCCCGGCCTCACTGTTTAAGGAGGTGCCCCATGAAGATTCTGATCCGCTCCACCACGCTGGACGGCGAACCGATCCCCGGCAGCGGGGAAACCATCCAGGCCGCCGACTGCCTCGAAGTTGCCGAGCTGATGCGCGGCCAGACGCCATTCACCGCCAGCCGAGCGCCCCGGGACTACATGACCGAGGTGCTCTCAGGCATCGAAGGCGGGCCGACCCAGCCTCTGCCGGAGGACGCCGCCGCTGCGGCCGCCGAGTTTCTCACCCGTCTGGCCCGGCACGGCCTGATCGAGTTTCTGCCCGACGACAAGGACTGCGACCCCTGGCCGGAACGCTTCCTCGAAGCCCTGGAGACGGTGCGGCTCTCCGGACTCACCAACATGCTCGACCACCCGGAGGTGACCCGGCTGACCGCCGAGATGGGCTACCCGGAGGTGGCCGAGTGGCTGATGGACCACCGGCGGGAATACGCGACCTTCGTCCTCGAAGGAACGAGACCGCTCGGCAAGAACTTCGGCGGCAAGGGGGACCCGGCTCCATGTGCGGACAAGTAGGCATCATCTTCGGCCGCAAGCGCAGACGGCCCGACGAGCGGGATTACCTGCGCGAGGTCTTCATCCGCATGCTGCTGCACAGCGAGGAACGCGGCCCGCACGCCTCCGGTCTGGCCTGGCTCAAGACCGACGGCAGCCACCGGATCTTCAAGCGGCCGATGCGGGCGCACGAGCTGGTCTACGAGAAGTCGTTCCAGGAGCTGCTCGGGCAGGTCGACAACGAGACCACCATCCTCATGGGCCACACCCGCTGGCGCACCCGGGGTAACGAGTTCAACAACCGCAACAACCATCCCATCCGGGCCGGGATCGTCATCGGCACCCACAACGGCACCATCTACAACGCCGATTATCTGTTCCGCCGTCTCGGGCTGCCTCGCTACGCCGAGGTGGACAGCGAACTGATCTTTCGTCTGGCCGACCGCTTCGCGCCCGAAGGCCCCATCGACCAGGAGGGACTGAAAAAGGCGCTCGCCCTCTGTCGCGGCCAGATGAGCGCCGTGCTGGCCTCGCGGCTCGACCCCGGCACCATCACCGTGCTCAAGGGCAACAAGCCGCTCTGCCTGCGCATCCACCGCCAGCACCGGGTGGTGCTCTACGCCTCGGACGACGCCTTTATTGACTTTGCCGTGGTCAACGAGAAGGGCTGGCGCGAGCTGGAGGTGCCGCCCATGACCATGCTCACCATCCGCCACGAGGATGTGCGGGCCATCGAGAACAGCGAATTCCGTTTCATACCACAGGAGCGCAAAGGGACACTGCCCGAAGGAGTGAATGCATGAACATTGGAGACACCGCGAAGCTGAACACAAACCCGGAAGACACTCCCGAGACCATCCTCCGGCTCTTCGTCTACGGCACCCTGAAACGGGGCTACTGGAACCATCAACGCTTCTGCGCCCAGGCCCGCAGCATCGAACCGGCCGTGGTCTGGGGCAGGCTCTACCATCTCAACGCCGGGTTCCCGGCCCTGGAAGTGCCGGAAGGTTTGATCCTGGCCCGGGGCACCGCCGATCCACTGACCGACACCCGTAGGCAGCAGGTGATCGACACGCCACGTTTCGGCCGCCCGACCGGAGACTGGGATCTGATCCACGGAGAGCTGGTGACCTTCACCTACCCGCAGCGCGACCTGCCGCCCATCGACCGGCTGGAAGGCTTCCGGCCCGGCGGGCACAGCATGTACCAGCGGGTGATGGTGGCGGTGCTGTGCGGACGCACCTCGATTGCCGCCTGGACTTACTGGATGCCATGCCCGCCTTACGCGGAGAGAGTCGCCAGCGGCGAGTGGTTACGTCCGTGAGCAGACTTTTGCGGCCTTATCCGGACGAAAGCGTTTGACAATCGGCCCCTGCCTAAATATATTAGAGGATGTTTTAAGTTGGGGAAGCTGCGCCCAGCATCCCCGTTACCGCCTCTGGCATGGCAAGAAAACCAATCGCCCATGAGGAGCTAGAGAAATGGCCGAGATGGAAGACCGCTGGTTATCAGTAGACGAGATAGGCAAGTACCTCGGTGTCAGCAGTGACACCGTTTACCGCTGGATAGACAAGCATGCGATGCCCGCCCATCGCATGGGCCGTCTTTGGAAGTTCAAGAAAGACGAGGTCGATGAGTGGGTGAAGGCTGGCGGCGCGGCGGACAAGAGCAGACAGGATCAAGCTGAATGAGCAGGAAGAACGGAAATAACAATTCAGTCGATCTGGATATCGGGACCCTCTCCGGGCATCTCTGGGAGGCGGCCAATATCCTGCGTGGTCCTGTAGACGCAGCCGATTTCAAGACCTACATCTTCCCGCTGCTGTTCTTCAAGCGGCTCTCCGACGTTTATGACGAGGAGTATGCCGTGGCACTGGAAGAGTCCGACGGCGACGTGGAATTTGCCCAGTTCCCCGAGAACCACCGGTTCCAGGTTCCGGAGGGCTGCCACTGGAAAGATGTCCGGGCCAAGAGCGCCAATATCGGTCATGCGCTCCAGAAGGCCATGCGCTGTATCGAGCAGGCCAACCCGGACACCCTGCATGGCATCTTCGGCGACGCCCAGTGGACCAATAAGGACCGCCTTTCGGACGCGCTGCTCAAGGACCTGATCGAACACTTCTCGTCGCTCAACCTGGGCAATGAGCACTGCAAGGCGGACATTCTCGGCCAAGCCTATGAATACCTGATCAAGAAATTTGCCGACCTGACCAACAAGAAAGCCGGTGAATTCTATACCCCGCGCTCCGTGGTCGCGCTGATGGTTCGCATCCTTGCGCCCAAGGCCGGGGAAACCATCTATGACCCGGCCTGTGGGACCGGCGGCATGCTCCTTGAGGCTCTGCATCATGTCAAAGAGCATGGCGGCGACGAGAACCTCATGCTGGGCAAGCTCTACGGCCAGGAAAAGAACCTGACCACATCCTCCATCGCCCGGATGAACCTTTTTCTCCACGGCGCGGAAGATTTCCATATCGAACGCGGCGACACCCTGCGATTGCCCGCCTTTTATTCAGGCGACAGCCTCGCCACCTTTGACTGCGTCATCGCCAATCCTCCCTTCTCCCTGGAAAAGTGGGGAGATGACGTCTGGATCAACGACCCCTACGGCCGCAATTTTGCCGGGCTGCCGCCAGCAACCTCTGCTGACTTCGCCTGGGTCCAGCACATGATCAAGTCCATGGCTCGCAAGACCGGACGCATGGCCGTGGTGCTTCCCCATGGCGTGCTGTTCCGCATGTCCAAGGAAGGCGAGATCCGCCGCAAGCTGCTGGAGATGGACATGCTCGAAGCGGTGATCGGTCTCGGCCAGAACATTTTCTACGGCACCGGTCTCGCGCCCTGTGTTCTGGTCTTCCGCGACAGCAAGCCCAAGGCTCACCGCCAGAAGGTGCTGTTCATCGACGCCTCCAAGGAGTTCAAGACCGGCCGCGCCCAGAACGAGCTGCTGCCGGAACACGTGGACAACATCCATCGCTGGTACGAGGGCTATCAGGATGTGGAAGGGATCTGCCGGGTGGTCACACTCGACGAGATCCGCGAGAACGATTTCAACCTGAACATCCCCCGCTACGTGGAGCCGGTGATCGAGGAGGAATCCATGACCATCGATCAGGCCATCGCCAACCTCAAAGAATCGCTGCAGGCGGCGTATGCGGCCGAGGATCGCCTGAAGGGGCTGTTGCTCCGGGAGGGTCTGCTGTGAAAGTCTACCAGTACAAATCACCAATCGGCCGCTTCCTCATCAAACCGCAAGCTAACGGTCGCTGGGGGCTTTGGTTCAAAGACGACCTGCTCGGCTCCTATCACTCTGCCATGGCTGCCGCCGATGACGTCTACATGCAGGCGACCGGCGATTACGACTGGGACTCCCTGGATGGCGTCGATATTCCAACGGACATTTCTGAATGGGAAGTGGTAGCGCGATGAAGAAAAACAAACACATTTCCCAATCGGAGCTCGAATCCTACCTCTGGGGCGCGGCCACCTTGCTGCGCGGCTACATCGACGCCGGGGACTACAAGCAGTTCATCTTCCCGCTGCTGTTCTACAAGCGCCTGTGCGACGTCTATGACGAGGAGCTGGCCGATGCGCTGGAGGAGTCCGGCGGCGATCAGGAATACGCCGCGCTTCCTGAACAGCACCGCTTCCAGATCCCGGAAGACGCTCACTGGAAGGCCACCCGAACCAAGGTCAAGAACGTGGGCAAGGCCATCCAGGACGCCCTGCGCGCCATTGAGACGGCCAATCCCGACACTCTGTACGGGGTCTTCGGCGATGCCCAGTGGACCAACAAGGACCGCCTGCCGGACCGCATGCTGCGCGAGTTGATCGAGCATTTCAGCTCGCAGACGCTTTCGCTCTCCAACTGTCCGGAGGATGAGCTGGGCGTAGGCTACGAGTTTCTGATCAAGAAGTTTGCCGACGATTCCGGCCACACCGCTGCGGAGTTCTATACCAACCGCACCGTGGTTCATCTGATGACCGAGATGCTCGAACCCAAGCCGGGCGAGTCGATCTATGACCCCACCTGCGGTTCGGCGGGCATGCTGCTCTCCGCCGTCGCCCATCTGAAGCGGCAGAACAAGGAGTGGCGGAACCTGCGGCTGTTCGGCCAGGAGCGCAACCTGCTCACCTCGGCCATCGGCCGGATGAACCTGTTCCTGCACGGCATCGAGGACTTCCGCATCGTCCGGGGCGATACTCTGGCCAATCCCGCCTTTGTCGAAGGCGACCGGCTCATGCAGTTTGATGTGGTCCTGGCCAATCCGCCGTACTCTATCAAACAGTGGGACCGCGATGCCTGGTCCGCCGATCCGTGGGGCCGGAACATCTACGGCACGCCGCCCCAGGGCCGCGCCGACTATGCCTTCTGGCAGCACATCATCAAGAGCATGAAGGCCAAGAGCGGCCGCTGCGCCATCCTGTTTCCGCATGGCGTCCTCTTCCGCAACGAAGAGTCGGCCATGCGCGAGAAGCTGGTCGCCCACGACGTGGTGGAGTGTGTGCTGGGCCTCGGTCCCAACCTCTTTTACAACTCGCCCATGGAAGCCTGCGTCGTTATCTGTCGGATGAACAAGCCCAAGGAACGCAGGAATAAGGTGCTCTTCATCAACGCGGTGAACGAGGTGACCCGCGAGCGGGCACAGAGCTTCCTCACCGACGACCACATCCAGCGCATTGTCGATGCTTACCAGGCTTTCGGTGACGAGGACGGCTTTGCCCGGGTGGTCGGCAATGACGAGATCCGGGAGAAAGCCAGCAATCTCAGCATCCCGCTCTACGTGCGGGCGGAAAACGGAAACGGCAATGGCAACGGCGCAACCGAAACAGTCAGCCTCAAGCAGGCCATAGCAAACTGGCAGGAAAGCTCGATGGCATTGCGGGAGTCGATGGACGGTCTTTTTGAGGTGCTTGAAAAAGGACTGTCCGCAGATGACGCAGATGGGCGCAGATTAAAAACCGATTCAGAAAATCTGCGTGAATCTGCGCAATCTGCGGATTCAATAGGGAGAACAGCTCAATGAAATCAGAAACCGTTCAGAGATTACAAAGCCGGTTTGACGCCCTGAGCCAGACCATACCCGACGAAGGTATTGAATTCTGGTTCGCCCGCGATCTGATGGAACCCCTCGGTTATGCTCGCTGGGAGAACTTCCTGACCGCCATTAAGCGCGCCATAGAGTCTTGTGAAACAACGGGTTACAAAGCGGACGATCATTTTCGTGGCGTCACGAAAATGATCGAGATCGGCAAGGGTGGCCAGAGACCGGTGGAAGACTTCATGCTCACCCGCTACGCCTGCTATCTGATAGCCCAGAACGGCGACCCACGCAAGGAACCTATTGCTTTTGCGCAGAGCTACTTTGCCATCCAGACCCGCAAGCAGGAACTGATCGAGGATCGGATCCGCCTGCAGGCCCGGCTTGATGCCCGGGAACGGCTGCGGGAGTCGGAAAAAACGCTATCCCAGAACATTTATGAGCGCGGCGTTGATGATGCCGGTTTCGGTCGGATTCGGTCCAAGGGGGATGCGGCGCTCTTTGGGGGGCACACCACCCAGGTGATGAAGGATCGGTACGGCATCACCAAAACACGCCCGCTGGCCGACTTCCTGCCGACCCTGACCATAGCCGCGAAAAACCTGGCCACAGAGATGACCAACCATAATGTTCAGCAGGAGGATCTGCGGGGAGAACACGCCATTACCAGCGAGCATGTGCAGAACAACGTGAGTGTGCGCGACATGCTCGGCCAGCGCGGTATCAAGCCGGAAAAACTACCTCCGGAAGAGGACATCAAGAAGTTGGAACGTCGGGTGAGATCTGATGAAAAACGACTGGAAAAACAGTCAGGCAAACTGCCTGGGAGCAAAGAATGATGGCAGAAAGACTTTATCCCCGGATAACGAAGACTTATACAGGCTTAATGGCGTTTTCCGGAGGCGGAAAATGAGCGGTCTGAAAGCAATCAAGTTCGGCCTGGGCTGCTGGCGCGTGACGGATTCTCCTGAGAGCAGTCAGGAAATCCAAAAACTCGCGCCACTGGTGCGAGAAATCAGGGAGGCAATTGAGCAATGAGCCCGCAATCCCTGAAGCCCGGCTGGAAGATGGTGAAGTTCGGCGAGGTGGTGCGCCAATGCAAGGAGAGTGTTGACCGTGATAACAACCCATTTGGGCGGTACGTGGAAGGCGGTCACATGGATAGTGATAACATTCATATCCGCCGATGGGGCGAATTTGGCGCTGATTATGTCGGCCCTGCCTTTCATCGCATTTTCAGGAAAGGACAGGTGCTTTACGGATCTCGAAGAACCTATCTGAAGAAAGTCGCTGTTGCCGATTTCGACGGCATTACGGCCAACACGACCTTTGTCTGCGAGACCAAAGATAAAAGTATCTTCATGCAGGAACTGTTGCCATTCCTGATGCTGACCGATTCATTCACCGAGCACTCCATTCGGGAGTCGAAAGGTTCCACAAACCCCTATATCAATTGGCCGGATATCGCGAAGTATGAATTCCCGCTGCCACCCCTTGATGAACAGAAGCGGATTGCCGAAATCCTATGGGCGGCGGATGAGGCTATCTGCTCACAACGCAGCCTCGTATCAGATGTGCGCAATGCCCAGGCAGTGTTTTTCGATTCAAGGATGAAGGCTGACTCTGCAAACCAAGCACTGTTGGGAAATGCCCTGCAAACTATAGTTGCCGGCAAAAGTCCACAGGGGGCAAGCCGACCTGCCAATGATGATGAATTTGGTGTCCTGAAGGTCAGTGCGGTGGGTAATGATTGTTTTGTTGAAACGGAAAACAAGGCTCTTGTAAAGCAGGCTGACTTTAATGATGAATACGAGGTCAAAACTGGCTTTATTCTTGTGACGCGGGCTAATGCGTTGCCAAGTGGAGTAGGTCGTCCGTGCGTAGTTAAGAATGTACGACCAGGTTTGATGCTCAGCGATAAGACACTTCGGCTGGTCCCAAATGAAGAAACAGTATTTGAACGATTTCTTTACCAAAATCTTCTGAGCAGAAATTACCGAAAATACGTAGAAACGGCTGCTGGGGGAACTGAAGCCAAGAATATCTCCCAAGACCGATTAAAAAAAGCGCCTATATGGCTACCATCTCTGGAAACACAACAAGCAGTCACCAAGACGCTTCTATCTTTTGATCAAACGATAGAACGTGCAGAAGCAAGTCTTGATAATTCTCAGTCGATGCTGAGAGCACTCAATTCAAACTGGGTCGAGGTGCTCCATGTTTAACGAAGAAAATACTGTCGAACAGATGGTTCTCGACACGCTCTGCGGCGGCGTGACTTCGAACATGGTTGCCGAAGAGCTCGCGAGCTACGGCGGCGAAATCAAAGGTTGGCGCTTCGTGGCCGCCGAGGAGCTGCCACGTCAGCACTCCGACGTGCTGGTGGAGTCGATGGTGCGCGACGCCCTCATCCGACTGAATCCGGAAATCAAGGCCCAACCCGACCGCGCCGACGAGGTGCTCTACCGCCTGCGTACCATTCCGCTGTCGGTGCAGAGCGAAGGCCTGGTTCGGGCCAACGAGCTGTTCGCCGAATGGCTGCGGGGCGAGAAATCCATGCCCTTCGGTGAGCGCGGCGAACACACGCCGGTTCGGCTGATCGACTTCGAGAATCTCAGCAACAACGATTACGTGGTCACCAACCAGTGGGTTTACCCGGTCAAGGAAGGCGGCCGCCGCTTCGACATCATCATGCTGGTCAACGGTATCCCGTTGGTGGTCGGCGAGGCCAAAACGCCGGTGCGCCCGGCGGTGACCTGGGTGGATGGGGCCAGCGACATCCATAACGGCTACGAACAGAGCGTGCCACAGATGTTCGTGCCCAACGTCCTCTCCTTTGCTACCGAGGGCAAGTGCTATCGCTACGGCTCGGTGCGCATGCCCATCGATATCTGGGGGCCGTGGCACGAGGGCGAAAACAAGGCCGAGGGGACGCTGGCGGACGTGCAGCGCTCCATCAGCTCCATGCTGCGCCCCCATGTGGTGCTGGACATCCTGCAGAATTTCACCCTGTTCGCCACCGACAAGAAGCACCGGCGCATCAAGATCATCTGCCGCTATCAGCAGTACGAAGGCGCGAACCTGATGGTGGCCCGCGTGGTCAAGGGCTATCCCAAGAAGGGCCTGATCTGGCATTTCCAGGGTTCGGGCAAATCGCTGCTGATGGTGTTCGCGGCGCAGAAGCTGCGGATGCACCGCAAGCTCGGCAACCCCACGGTGATGATCGTGGTGGACCGCATCGACCTGGACACCCAGATCACCGCCACCTTCAACGCCGCCGATATTCCGAACATGATCGGAGCCGCCACCCGGCAGGAGCTGCAAGGCCTGCTGGCGGCCGATACCCGCAAGATCATCATCACCACCATTCATAAGTTCGGCGAGGCGGACGGCCGCCTGAACGAGCGCTCGAACATCATCGTGATGGTGGACGAGGCGCACCGCACCCAGGAAGGCGATCTGGGGCGCAAGATGCGCGACGCGCTGCCCAATGCCTTTCTCTTTGGCCTGACCGGCACGCCGATCAACAAGCGGGACCGCAACACCTTCTGGGCCTTCGGCGCGGACGAGGATGAGCAGGGCTATATGAGCCGTTACTCGTTCCAGGACTCGGTTCGGGACAAGGCCACGCTGCCGCTGCACTTCGAGGCGGTGGACGTGAAGCTGCACATCAACAAGGACGCCATCGACGAAGCCTACTCACAGATGACCGATGAGCTGAGCGAGCTGGATCGTGACGACCTGGCCAAGCGGGCCGCCAAGATGGCGGTGCTGATCAAGGCCCCGGCCCGGGTGAACGCCATCTGCCAGCACATCGTCAAGCACTTCCAGGAGAAGGTGGAGCCGAACGGCTTCAAGGCCCAGGTCGTGACCTTCGACCGTGAATGCTGCGTGCTCTACAAGAAGGCCATGGACGAGTTGGTCGGCCCGGAGGCCAGCGCCATCGTCATGCACACCCAGGGCGGAAAGTCCGACGAGTACGCGGAATGGAAATTGGCCAAGGACGAGGAGGAAAAGCTCCTCGACCGTTTCCGCGATCCGAACGACCCGCTCAAGTTCCTGATCGTCACTTCCAAGCTGCTAACTGGCTTCGATGCGCCGATTCTGCAGGTGATGTACCTCGACAAGCCGATGAAGGACCACAACCTGCTGCAGGCCATCTGCCGCACCAACCGTGTCTACCCCGGCAAGACCCATGGCCTGATCGTGGATTACCTCGGCATCTTCGATGACGTGGCCACGGCCCTCGATTTCGATGAAAAGGCGGTGCAGAAGGTCATTACCAATCTGGATGACCTCAAGAAAGAGCTGCCCGGCGTGGTGGCGAGATGCCTGGCGTTCTTCCCCGGCGTGGACCGAACCGTGGGCGGCTACGAGGGGCTGATCGCGGCGCAGGACTGCCTGCCGGATAACGAGACCCGGGACAAGTTCGCGGCGGAATACTCGGTGCTCTCCCGACTGTGGGAGGCGCTGTCGCCCGATCCCTGTCTCGGCCCCTATGAAAAGGACTACAAGTGGCTGACCCAGGTGTATGAGTCGGTGAAGCCGCCCAGCGGCAACGGCAAGCTGCTCTGGCATGCCCTGGGGGCCAAGACCATTGAACTGGTGCATGAGAACGTGCATCTGGAGACGGTGCGCGACGATCTTGACACCCTGGTGATGGACGCCGAGGTACTCGAAGGGCTGCTCGATGCCAAGGACCCGGACAAGAAATCCAAGGAAATCGAGATCAAGCTCATCGCCCGCCTGCGCAAGCACAAGGACAATCCGAAGTTCGTCGCCCTGGGCGAACGCCTCGAAAAGCTCAAGGAGCGGCACGAACAGGGCCTGCTCCACAGCCTCGATTTCCTCAAGGAGCTGCTGACCCTGGCCAAGGAGGTCGTCCAGGCCGAGAAGCAGGTGGACCCGGTCGATGAACAGGCCAAGGCCAAAGCGGCCCTGACCGAACTGTTCGCCGAGGTGAAGAACGGCAAGACGCCGATGGTGGTCGAGCGGATCGTGACCGACATCGACGAGATCGTGCGGCTGGTCCGGTTCCCCGGCTGGCAAAACACCAAGGCCGGAGAACGCGAGGTCCAGAAGGCCCTGCGCAAAGTGATTTATGTGAAGTACCAGGTCAAGGACCAGGATCTGTTCGACAAGGCGTTCGGATATATCCGGCAGTACTACTGAGAAGGTATGGTAATGGGGCTCTATGGCTAAAACAGGTCAGGCAAAGCAGATCATTGAAAACCGCAGAGGCGACACCTTTGGCGGTTGGCCTGCCCGTACCCTGCTGGAGGCGGGCGACATTCCCATTGCCCAAATCGCCGAGCTTGCCCTGCGTGAAGGACAGAGCTCGAATCCTTTGTATCGGGTCCACCGCTGGTTTGCTCGCCGGGTGGGCTCTCAGTTCCGTTCGATCCTCACCGCGTTGATCCTTCCTCCTGACAAGGCCGACACCTTTTGGGATACCTATCTCGGCAAAACCTCAGTGCATGGCGCTGTCGTTCTCGATCCCTTCATCGGCGGCGGGACAAGTTTGGTGGAGTCCATGCGCTGCAACGCCCGGGTGATTGGTTTTGATATCGACCCGGTCGCGACCTTTATTACCCGATTTGAGTTGGCCGCCTCCCGGATGGAGGATCACTACCCGGAAATCGATCAGATTTGCAATGAGGTCGCACAACTCATTACGCCGTTGCATCGGACCATGGTGGATGGCGTCGAACGGGATGTTCTTCATCATTTCTGGGTCCAGGTGAAGCAGTGCTCGAATTGCCAGAGCGATGTAGAGCTCCATCCCCATTTTCAACTGGCCTACTCCAAAGAGAAGGGACTGCAGTGGGTATTCTGCAAGGACTGTCATGCAGTCCACGAATTGCCGATTGAACGCAAGCTGCTGCACTGCTCTTGCGGCAAGCGCACCACTATCAGCGCGGGCACGCACGGCAACGGGATCATGACCTGCCCGACCTGCAAGCACAGCCAGAAGATTGCTGCGGATGACCCTGACGGTGCCGAACGCCCCGCTTGGATGCTCTTTGCCCAGGAGTATCTGGTCGGAACCGGCAAGAACTGCACTAGACATTTCAAGCGCGTCGAAGAAGCGGACCAGGCGTTGTACGACCGAACCACCCGTAAGCTGCGGATGATCGGGAATGGCTTGCTTGTGCCGACGAGAAGCATTCCCCGCGAGGGGCGTTCGGATGGACGACCTCTGATCCACGGGATTCGGCATTACGCAGACTTTTTCAATGACCGGCAGAAGCTCCACCTGCACCTTCTCGGTTCGGCCATCGGCCGAGTGGAAAGCGATGAGGCGCGGCGCTGCCTTGAGCTGGCCTTCAGTGAGCATCTCACCACGAACTGCATGTACACGGCCTATGCGTTTGGCTATCGCCGAACGAGCCCAATGTTCTCCATTCATTCATACCGGCACATCACTCGTCCGGTCGAGCTGAACCCTTGGCAGGATGGCGTCGGACGGGGGACGTTCATCAACACGGTCCGGAAAATATCAAAGGCGATTGCCTTTGCCAAAGCGCCCGAGGAGCTGCATCCGGAAGGCACCAGAGTCGCTTATGAAGATGATTTCGAGCGCGAACAAGCCTGTCTTGGCTCAGTCGATGATGTATTAAGCGGCAGCGCCACGGCGGCGATTGAAACCCAGTCTTCCGAGGAACTCCATTTACTACCGGACGGCTCAGTCGATCTCGTGCTGACTGATCCGCCGTATTTCGACAATCTGAGCTACTCGGAACTCTCGGACTTCTATTTGGCCTGGCATCAGGCTTTGGGAATCGCACCGCCCCCGTATGACGATAACGTCACTTCAGCTCCGATACTGCAGAACCTGGCCATCACGCGACGGTCCGACGAAGCCATCAAGGGATACCAGGAACGGCTTCAGCAGATTTTCATGGAATGCAACCGCGTGCTCAAGCCGGACGGGATCTGCGTGTTCACCTACCACCATAAACTCGCATCGGCGTGGGATGCTCTCGGCACGGCTCTGCTTCATTCGGGACTCTCGGTAACCAAGGTTCTGCCCATGCGTGGCGAAGGCCAAGGAGGCCTTCACACTTACGATGGCACCATCAAGTGGGACGCGGTGCTGGTCTGTCGCAAGAAGAACGGTGTCATCAAGCGGGGCGTTCCGGTCATCAGCGAAACCGCCTTTAAAGACGCCACCTTGGAGGCGGACTCTCATTTTGAGGTCTTGTCCACCCATAAACGGATCGGCTTCAAAACACCTGATTTTACCAATTTGGCTCGGGCGTTGGTCATCAGCAGAAGTTTCTTAGGCGAGGCGGATGCCAGCACACGACCGATGTCGGATGCATTGAAGAACATACCAACCCCGGGAGAGTTATGATGGCGAAATTGGAGAAAAGTACCCTTGCTCTTACGTTTAAATTCGACTGCGACCGATTTCTCCGATTCCGTTTGGCTAGTGATGTCGAACGGGATGCTCTCGGAGTCTCGGACGAAACCTACAAACGCCCCGGTATTGATCTTATTCAGGCGGCCGGACGGCGTTGGGAGGCTGATAAATATCAGGACTTGATCGATACCTCAGAAGTGGGGAAGGTCGTGTTCCTTCTTGAAAATAAGGTCGATGATCTGTTGGGGCGCGAGCCCTTCAAGAAGATCCAGAACCTTTTTGACATTCTCCGGCAACAAGACCCACCCCAGACAATTATCGAGGCGGAATTCACGGTTCCCACAAACATTACTCCCGGTCTTCAAAAGGCATACGACGATTTCGGCCTCGAACAGGTAAGGGTTCGTCCTGACATCCTTTGGATTCGTCCAGGTGGCACTGGTGCGCCGCTGATCGGCAATGGGTCTGTGCCTGAATATGAAATCCATATCATCGATGTAAAGATGGCGGCGGAGCCATCTCTACGGCACTTCACAGAGGTGACCTACTACGCTCTGGCACTGGCCACAGCCATCGAGCAAGAGGGACTGAGTGGCAGATATGCCGTTTCAGCGGAAGGCGCCATCTGGCCCGGTAACCACGATATAAATGCGTTCCGGAACCTGGTCCAGCTCTACCAGGCCAAGGGAGGCCAAGATCCCGTGTCCGGGGCTCTTTGCGAGACGCTGATCCGGGTTCCGTATGAAGTCTATGAAGTTCACGTGAAGCAGTTTTTTGAGGATCGTCTTCTTCGGGTTCTGCAGACCGCTATGGAGGACGCTAGTTGGCATGTCGGTCCTAAATGCCAGCTTTGTGACTACGTTCGCTACTGCCGAGAGAAGGCATCCGAATGTGACCATCTTTCCCGGCTGGCCTGGCTCAATCAGGGGCAGGCTGAACTGCTCCGTTCAAATGGCATCACCACTACGGCGGACCTGACTGAAGCCGTGACTACCGCCGATGATCGGTGGCTATCTGTTATCGACTCCAGCCACCAGTTGCGGGCGGATGGGCCAGCGCTGGCAACTCGCGCCCGTTCCCTGACTGAGGGGGCACCCTTGCCGGTCGACGGGCGACGCAGTGCGATGATCCCTGCCTGGACTGACCAAAGCATCTTTATCACGATTCATTTCGACCCGGGTTCTGGTATCTCGTTTGCCTTGGGCGCGGCGCGGCTCTATTTCCCTCATGGCCGCAATCCGGGCGATCCTCCGGTGACGGACGAAAAGATTTTCATCGTCGACCGTGTCGATGCGATGAACCCGGAAACGGAGCGCGAGAGGCTGAAGGAATTTGCGACTGTGGTTTCTGAGTGGTTAGAGGAGGTGTCGACTGTCAACACCGGTCTACCCGCCCATGACCGGCTCTCTTCCCATATCTTCTTCTGGGACATGCTGGAGGTGCGTCAGCTCAAGCGCATGTTCGAACGTCATATGCAGAATTCTGACGTGATCGAACTGATCGAGGTGCTTACCCGATTCTTCCCGCCGGACAGCCTGTTGCCCGATCCGGATGCTTTCAAGTCCCAGCCTGGGACAATTGTCAAGGAAGTTCTTCGAATGCTTGTTGGGCTGCCGGTTGCCCACGATTACTCCCTATTTGATGCAGCAAACAGTTTCTTCCCAAATGTCCGGAAGGATGGCACCCCGTACAAGTTCGATTTGCCTTTTGGCTTCACTACCCCAATGAGCGATCAGATTCCTTTCGAGCGAGCCTATGAGCTTTGGCAGGACAAAATCTTCGTACGCCATTTCAACAAACTTCATCCTAAGGACCCGTCTAAGTGGAGGCGCTACACCCGGGACGAACTCTACGATGGAATTAAGCGGGCCACGAAGGTTCACCTGCAAGCTTTGCAGCACATCGTCCGGCGACTGCGTGAAAACTACAAAGACCGGTTGGTACTGAAAAAGAGCGGTTTCTCTGCCGCACGATCCTCCCAAGCAAGCGTTCCGGAGGCGGCAAGAAGCCTGATCGCTTTTGAGAAGCTCAATGTCGCGTGCCAGGAAATGGAGAACCGGAACACTCGCTCACTGCCTGTCGATGAACGGGAGGCGAGGTTTTTCTCGATACGCGGGTTGACCTTGAAGCCTCAAGCAGAGGCTGATCCGATCATCGATGAGATCAAGTTCGCGAATCCACAGTACCAACACGACACACTTTATGTTTTCGATTTTTCCCCGACCAGCAGGGACTCCCGAATCAAGGAAGGTGATTTTCTAGTCGTAATCTCGAATGAAAACAAGGAAGACTTAGACGAGCCTTGGCGCAAATTTCTTGGCATCGATTTTTATTCTGCCAAATCCATTCTCGAAGAAAGAGGGATCTGCAGGAGCAAGCGCGATGACTGGAAAGTGAATAGTTCTATCGGGAAATTGCTGCAAGTCGAAATTATCGCTTTAGAAGCAATGCGAGAAACTCCTTATGTAGTAATAAAGCAAGGAAATGCGCAGCTATTTCAGTTTGCCTTGGACAATGGTTTTCTCGATCTCGACAAGAAATTGGTTCTTGATCCTTTATTTGTTGATTTCACGAGTAAGAGGATAGATCAAGCTTTGAGGGCAGTCGGCGGCAAGGCAGCACCGATCAAACGTGCCAGGAAGCGGAGGTAAGGCAATGGCTAAGAGACCGACAAAAATGACTGAACCAGCCCATAGCCTGATGTATACCCCTGGCTCGCTGGCAGCAGGAAAAGCATTCGCTGACACCAACCAGTTGTACGCGAAGGTAGCACCATATCTGAAGGATGCCTTTAACGAAAAGCAGCAATCCCTTTTTCACAATGCATTCGGAAACAGGATTTCTTTGCTTTGGGGGCCGCCGGGTACAGGAAAGACCACGGTCTTGGCCGGGACTATTCTTGGGTGGATTGAATATTACGCCGAGGCGGGAACTCCGCTGCGTATCGGTATCGGGTCCAGCAACTACAACGCTATCGATAACGTCCTCAACGAAGTCCTGGAACTGATCAACAGACGGACGGCCACGGTCGGAGCGTTAGCTTGCCCGGTTCGTGTCACAAGGGTGAGGAGCGACTCATCTGCGCCTCCTTTGAGTGATCAGGTCGAAGATATGCCGAGGACCTCCGCAACGGCTCAGGGATTTGTGAATGCCCTGAAGGGCGACGACCCCGGGATCATCATCGTGGGTGGAACGTGGCAACAACTTGGGCGTCTGGCCGAGAAGGACCACCAGGATAGCGAGCCGACAGCCGAATGGTTTGATCTGCTGGTGATCGACGAGGCATCACAGGTTCAGGTTGCTGCGGCTGCGGCCTACTTTCTGCTTTTGAAGTCTGATGGGCATGTTGTTCTTGCGGGTGACGACCGGCAGCTCGGGCCGATCTACGGCTTCCAGATGAAGGATAGCGTTCAAGGTCTGTTTGACTGCATTTTCTCTTACATGAAGGAGACCCACGGCATCACCCCGGTGCAGCTTAAACACAACTACCGGACCAACGTGGAAATTTCCGCATGGCCCTGCAAGCGTTTTTATAAGAACGAATACGAGGCGTTCTTCCCCGAGAGGAAGCTGGATCTCGCCATCAATATTGATGGAAGACCCGCCGACTGGCCTGAGCAGTTGCCATGGTCCGACGAGTTTCTCCGCATTCTTGACCCAGCCTGCCCTGTGGTGGTGATCAGCTACTCCGCCAACACCTATACGTTATCAAACCCTTTTGAGGCGCAGATCGTTTCCGCTTTGACCCTTTTGTACAAGAAGCTGGTCGACGCTCAACAGGCCGGAGTAAGCGCCCAGGAATTTTGGACGCAGAAAATCGGCATCGTGACTCCCCACCGAGCCCAGATGGCATCCATCAGAAATCTGCTCGTGGACGCGGCCGGTATGACGATGGACCCGCCTCCATTTGTAGACACCGTAGACCGGTTCCAGGGTCAGGAGCGCGACCTGATTCTTTCCAGTTATGTGGTGGCCGACCGGGATTTTGTTGCGTCTGAAGATGCTTTCATCCTAAGCCCGAGACGATTCAATGTGACGCTGACCCGGGCGAGAAGCAAGTTTGTGATGCTTATCAGCGACGCGCTTCTCCAGTATCTGCCATCCGATCCGGACGTGGCCCGTGACGCTGCTCACCTGCAGCTCTTTGCCGAGCAGTATTGCAGTTCGGTATGCGACACCATCGACTTGCCGTTCTTTGAACGCGGTGCGCTGTCGACCATGAGATGCAAATTGAGGGGGCGATACGAGAATGGGGATTAAAGGAAAATCAATCAGTCCAGCGCCAGAATATGGAGTGAGGAGATGGGCCACTACGGATACCACCACAAGCATGGGGGAAGCTGATGCCCGAGTCGACAGTCTTCAATAGGAACCGAAGTGCTTTCTGGATGCGCGTCAACGAAAATGACGATGGCAGCCTCAATTTCTTCGTCTCTCAGGATGTTCTTGCTGTGGTCATATATCATTTTCCTGAACTGGATCAGGCAAGCCCGACTGGGTGGAAGCAGGGAAAAAACAACACTAAGAATATTTGGGTCCCTGCAAACAGAGTGGATCAGATTGATGTTGATGAAATTAAGCAGTGGGCGGAGTTCGCTGGAAATCAATGTGTTTGGCTGAAGTTGGGCAATCAGCTGCAAGATCATTTTTCTGGCTCAGAAGTCGATCATTGTATTGCAGGGGATTTTAACTTTACCACCGATGGGTCCGGTACTATTGGGCCGCGAAGTGTGTTGGGAGAAGCAGAGTTTCAACTCAAGTATCACCTGGGCGAACTGACCCAGGAGAAAAAGCAGGAATATTGTGCCGTTATGTCGCAGTCGTTGCTGGACGCCTTTGACCTTTTGCCATTGCGAGGCATAGGTACTCCAGCGGGTCCTGTCGTTTCTCCCATTCCAGCCCAGGAAGGATCGAGTAAATTGGCCTGGGCTTTCGCAAAACATGTGGCAGAACGTAAAGGGGTCGGCTTCATCGAGCCGCGCCTCTTGGTTCAAAAACCACAGATGAAGCAGCTGACCATCCAGCAAAAAGTGACCGTATGGACAACGATCTACCAGACAGCCAATTCTGTCGCTCTCGACCCCGCGAGTGTTCACGGACGAGATGTGGTGATCATTGATGATCTGTACCAATCGGGCATCACGATGTGGGCTTACGCAAAAGCCCTGATGGGTGCCGGGGTTCGAAATGTTTTTGGCTTGGTTTGCGTAAAGTCAATGAGGGATAGCGATAACCAATGATTCAACCCATTCTCCAATTCATCCAGGCGAAAGGATCAGGCGAGGCAGCCCTTCGGCGTCTACTCACCTATGCTGTGACGCAAGGTGAGGATGCTGCCCGGGAGATCTGTTCGTCTGCTCATTCTCTTGCTGCGGAGATTGGCGTAAAACCTGATGTGGCCCAAAATATCGTGGACGCCCGAGTTGAGGCGGTCAAGATTGCTGAAGAGCTTGAACATCATTGCGTGAGTGTCATCTGGCAGGGGTCATCTTCCTATCCTGAACGGATAGAGAAAATTCTTCAGTCCGATGCACCACCGGTGCTTTTTATCCAGGGGAACCAGTCACTTTTTGACGAACCGGGTGTGGGGTTTTGTGGTTCGAGAAAGGCTTCAGATAAAGGACTGGCGATCACTGGGCGTTGTGCGTTGCAGCTTGCCAAAGAGGGAATATGCGTAGTGAGTGGCTATGCGCATGGTGTTGATATGGCGGCCCACAAAGCTGCCATGGAGAATGGCGGTACTACGATTTTCGTCCTCGTGGAGGGAATTCTTCGTTTCCAGAGAAAGCGAGATGTTGCCAACCTCTTATCGGCCAGTAACCATCTGGTGGTATCCCAATTCCCTCCGCGTCTCACATGGAGTGGCCGGAACGCGATGAAGCGAAACAGCACAATCATAGGCCTCTCTGATGCGATGATTCTCGTTGAATCGGGGCTGACCGGTGGCACGTTCGCAGCCGGAGAGGAAACTCTTAAACGCAAAAGGCCACTGTTTGTAATCGATTTCACAGAGCCAGGTCCTTCTGCTGAGGCCAATCCCTATTTCATAAAACAGGGCGGCATGCCTGTGCGTGGCAATCGGGAAGGGGTTCCCTCGCTTGATAAAGTAAGAGAGGTCGTTGCCAAGCAGTCGTGGCGGGCTTCATCACCGAAAGAACAGAGTCTTTTCAATTGGCCTCCGAAGAATGAGTAGAAGTAATTTTTAATTTAATCATCCTTTTTGAGGGGTTATGAGCTTATTCAGTGACAAAGAGGTTAAGGCGCTCGACGAACTTTTCCACGAGGTCGGCGTATATAGACACAGTAAAGATCTGAAAGAGCTCTTTGATTTCATCAAAAAATTTCCGAGGATAGCACCATTTAATGCTTTCCTTCTCCATATCCAAAAGCCTGGCAGCAAGTACGTGGCTTCAGCTTCAGAATGGAAGGAACAATTCAACCGAACTATTAAGACCGGTGCTCGTCCACTTGTAATCTTGTGGCCGTTTGCGCCTGTGCGCTTCGTTTTTGAGTTGGAGGATACCGACGGCAAAGATCCATTTCCCGAGACGTTGCTCAAGCCATTTCAAACGAATGGAAACCTTGCAAAGCCTGCTTTAGATCGCCTGGTTAGAAATCTCCCTCGTGATGGCGTTTCGTACCATGAAGCGGACCACGGCACGGGAAGTGCTGGCTTTATCGAGGTAGCGAAAGGGCATGGTACTCAAGACGCGGGCAAGAAAAAGGCTAAGGTGCTGTACCACCTGGTGGTAAATCATAACCACTCTAAAGAAGAGAAATTTGCAACGATTGCCCACGAACTCGGCCACCTCTATTGCGGCCACCTCGGAACGCCAAATGAAAACTGGTGGCCAGATCGCCGTAAGGAACCCATCAACATTCGAGAGTTCGAGGCCGAAAGCGTTGCCTGGCTTGTGTGTGAGCGGGCTGGGATCAAAAATCCGTCGGCAGAATACCTAAGCGGATACCTGAACGAAAACGCTCAGATTCCCAAAGTTAGTTTGGAAAATGTTCTGAAGGCGGCCGGAATGATTGAAGCCATGACTTTAAGAATCCTTACGCTGCGTAAGGAAATTGCTGTTTGATGTCGAGGGGAATAGATGGCTGGTGAGTACGAGAAAGCGATAACAATCGAGAAGGCGATCAATCAAATCGTCAACCGGCGCTACTTGCTGCCTGCCATTCAGAGAAAATTCACCTGGAGCAGCTCTCAGATATGCGTCCTGTTCGACTCGATCATGCGCGGCTATCCGATCAATACTTTCATGTTTTGGGAAGTCCGGGAGCCGGAGGTCAAGAAGAGTTTCCGCTTTTACCAATTCCTGGAACGGTATTGCGAGCGCTTCGAAGAAAACAACCCGGACTTCGATACCAAAGGGCATGGTGACTTCTTCGCCGTCATCGACGGTCAACAGCGACTGACTTCGCTTTACATCGGGCTCAAAGGCACCTACGCATACAAACTGCCCAGAAAATGGCGGCCTCGAACCAAGGACGACAGCATCCTTCCGCCTCGCAAGCTCTACCTCAACCTCGCAGCTCCTCTGGATGAAGAATCGAACGAGGAGATGATGAGCCACGAGTTCAAGTTCCTGACGGACGCGCAGTTCAATGAGGACACGGGCAAGGCAGACAAAATTTGGTTTCAGGTCGGTGAAATCCTCGATTTCGATGCAGCCGAAACCGACGATGACGTTCTCGATATCGTCATGGATTTTCTCCAAGGGATGGGGCAGGAATCCAACAAGTATGCACGTAAGGCGCTCACCCGACTGTATTTCGCCATTCGCCGGGACAGCACCATCCACTTCTACAACGAAACCAATCAATCCATTGATCACGTCCTCGACATTTTCATCCGTACCAACCACGGTGGAACACCTCTCGCGTTTTCGGATTTGTTGATGTCCATCGCCGTGGCCAACTGGAAAAAGGATGCAAGGCAACAAATCGACGATCTGGTGGACCAGGTCCGTTTCGGGTCGGATATGGAGTTTTCCATCAATCGTGATTTCGTTCTGAAAACGGCCTTGATGCTCTCCGACGCGGATGTGCGATTCAAGGTCAAGAATTTCACCGGAGACCAGGTCGCCAAAATCGAGCAAGAATGGGACGACATCAAGACTTGTATCTTGGAGGTGTTCCGCCTCATCAGGTCATTCGGCCTCAACGATGCCGCCCTGAGAGCCAAGAACGCGGCCATTCCGATTGCCTATTATCTTTTCCACAAAGGTCGGGACAAGACTAACGGCAAGCAAGGGCTGTATGCGGACATTAACAACAGAGCTCGTCACGAGGAAGAACGGAAGCGAATCCGCCAGTGGCTGCACATGTCTTTGCTCAAGGGAGTATTTGGCGGCCAAGGGGACGCTCTGCTGACCAACTTGCGGAAAATCATTCGCCCGGGTGTTTCGAGTTCTGCCGGGTTTCCTCTGGATGAAATTGTGACCGATTATCGTGGCACGGCAAAAGACCTCACTTTTGACGACGACTTCATCGACCGATTGCTGAAAACTCAAAAGGACGATTCTTCCTGCTTTTCCATCCTGGCGCTCTTGTTCCCGGACCTGGATTTCACCCAGTCTCTCGATATCGATCACCTGCATCCCGCAGCGTCTTTCAGAAAGAAGAGATTGGATGCGCATGTCGGTTTCAATAATCCGGGAGGGCGCTCTTTCTATGATAATCCCGAGAACTGGAACGGCATCGCCAATCTTCATTTGCTGAATTCATCCAAGAACAAATCCAAGCAGGACGAGCCGCTCAAGCAATGGCTTGCCAGGCAAAACGGAACGAAAGCCGAGGATCTTCTGATACCGACAGGGACGGATCTTTCGTTCGAGGCGTTCGAGGTTTTTGTGGAGGCGCGTGCGGCATTCCTCAAACAGAAGTTGGGCTCGCTGGTCGGCGCTGGCATTTCTGTTGGGGTACAAGAATAGGAACCCATGCCTGACGATCTCAAAACAGCCAAAACCGCCCTCGCCAAGCTCCATCAGGACATGGAGGCCATCAACAAGATAGCCAACCCGTCCTATCTGAGCGTGATCGAGCAGATGGAGCGCACGCTGGAACCGATCCGTCGTCAGCAGTTAGAAATCAGTCGTGCCTTCGAATTGTCTGGAGCCATGGCCCGGATACAAGAGATAGCGAACGCCAATCAGCATTGGCAGGAATTGATAAAGCAGGCCTCCGCGACAAACCGCATTGCCGAGAGCTTTGCGGCCGCACATCAGTCATGGCTTGAGCGTATGAAGCCTCTCCAGCACGACTTCTCGCAGCTTTCACAGCCTCAAGCCTCCGCCAAGCTGGCCCTGTGCGATACCTCCCTGCGGCTTGCCGTCACGGAACGGTTCATGGCGGGCATCGATTTCGAGGCGATAAGGAGTCGTTTCCAGATCGAGATGTCGGTTATCGCGGGGCTGGAGAGCTCAATAGCACACGTGGCAGCCTCGTATGGAGGCTTGGCAGAGTCACTGCGGGATATATCCGACATCACGCGGCTGCCTGCCTTCGTTTTGCCGGGGGCCACTCGAGAGATCTACACAACCAGCTTCGCACTCGAGGCCCTCCGCCCCTGGGATGAACGGGATGAGGATGAGACCGAAACGGAAATTCAGCTTGTCGCCGAAGCTGAGCTGGAAGCATCGGGCTGCATCGCTCTTCTGCAACAGGTCGATCCGGGGCTCGCTCGGCCGTACATCGGCGCTCGGGATGCCCTGTATGGTAACAATACTGACCGGGCAAGACACATTCTGAGCTCGCTCAGGGAGCTGTGGAACCATCTTCTCAGGCGATTGGCACCCGATGATCTCGTCGCCGCGTGGATTCCGGGTGTGTCCAATCAGAAGGACCTGCTACATGAGGGCAAGCCAACTCGTCGAGCCAGGGTTCTTTATGTTTGCCGGGAGCTGAACAACGATCCGCTGACCGACTTCCTGATGCACGATACCCGGGCGCTGGTGAAGATGATCGAGCTGTTCAATCGGGTTCACGAGTTGGAGACTGCGCTGACCGATGAACAGCTCAGGGCCATTCTCCTCAGAACCGATTCGTGGCTGATGTACATACTGCAGATCTCTTCGGGAAATTTTCACAACTAGACAGGAGGCGACCATGCCAAAGAAACCAGGATCACATCATGTTGTACCCAACGCCGACGGCGGCTGGGACGTCAAGAAAGACGGCGCGACCCGTAGCAGCGGCCACTTCGACAAGAAGCAGGATGCCGTCGATGCCGGGCGCAAGATCAGCCAGAACCAGGGCACCGAGTTCTACATCCACGGCAAGGATGGGAAGATCCAGAACAAGGACAGCCACGGGAACGATCCGTATCCGCCGAAGGGCTGATGCCCGAGTCAATTCGATTCCCGTTTTGGGAACCGAACCGGCGTCCGAAAACCGGATTCGAAGTTGTTGCGGCTCGACGCCAGGTATCCGGTTTTACTGCAAACCCGTCACCCTGGTCCGGTGCCGGGAAATCAGGGGAGAAAATCGTTTCTCTGGTCGGGTTGGCGGGAAATGGTTGTGCGAGATGGCTTCGGCGTTTATTATCAAGGAGTTACGAGGAGCGCGGGCTTTGAGACTGTTTTGCGGTAGGTCGTTGTCCCCTCCACCAGCACACAATCTGAAGCCGTCTGGGGATCTCCACAAACCCAGGCGGCTTCTTTTTTCCTTCCCTTGAACTTTCCTTATTTTTCGCTTAAAATATCAATGACAGCATTAAGTTCACCCCTGCGAGTGGGGAAACCAATTGCTTACTGTTAAAGAGAGCTGTACGGCAGAGGCAATAGGGAGCTCTCTATTGCACCATCAAACTTGCCCGTCCACTGGCTGCGTTCGATTACTAGACGGGTTTTCTCTTGCCGTAAGGATTGTCAGCAAATTTTAACGCATTCAGGGTGTAGGCTCAGTTGCCCCGAATTCCGTCAAAGAAATCCTTGATTTCAATGGCCGGTCGCTTGTCGTTCGGGTTTTGGTCTCACTTGTCGGAAGGGCAGGAGAAGAAGCTGCTTGGAGAATCGCTTGCGTTGCTAAAGAAGATTTGGCCAGTCTGAAAGGAAACGAAAAGAAGGACGTCTCCCTATTGATGCGTCCATGGGGATCAACCGCTGCCATGGAGAGGCCAAAATCAAAGGGCCAGGTGTGATCACGGGTCGTTCCGGTTCCCTTGGAACTGCCATCTCTGTGCCCAGTGATTTCTGGCCGCTCGACACAACGTTATGTGTCAAGGAGTTCAAGCTTGTAGAATCGGATGATGCCAAACACTTGCCGGCAAACACGAGCCTGGGGCCGTACAACGGCGGTGATGCCGTTCCAACACAGAACAGGAATGATGTACACGGGGTGGAGGTTCTAAGCCCGCCATTGATGCTGCTTCGGATGTTCGAAGGGCAATCTCATGACGTCGTGAAGCAAATTGATGCCCTTGCGAGCACGAACTTGAAGCCGATCGATTCCCGAGACCTCCATCGTCCCAAACTGATGAACGGTGAGGTGGCGGTATGAGTGAAACTGTCTTTACCAAGGTCGATTACGACCTGGGGTCGCTGGTCAAGTATATCGCCCTGGGTGAGATCGGCCTGCCGGATATTCAGCGACCCTTTGTCTGGAAGAATAGCAAGGTGAGAGATCTGTTCGACTCCATGTATCGCGGCTATCCGGTGGGCTACCTACTCTTCTGGCAAAACGCCATGGCGACTGACACCCGCGCCATCGGATCTGATTCCAAGCAGAAGCCGCCCCGGCTGGTCATTGTCGATGGTCAGCAGCGGTTGACCTCACTTTATGCGGTCATCAAGGGCATCGAGGTGCTCCGGCAGAATTTTGAGCACGAGGCCATCAGCATCGCTTTCAACCCGCTGGTGGAGAAGTTTGAGGTGGCCGACGCCGCCATCCGCCGTGACAAGAGCTATCTGCCCGATATTTCCACGCTGTGGAGCGAAAAGACCGACCTCTTTGAGGTGGTTGACGATTATCTGGCGGGTTTGGCCTCCACTCGAGAGGTGAGCGAGGAAGAGAAAAAACGGGTCCGCAAGACGATCAGCAAGCTTCAGGGACTGTTGAGCTTTCCCTTTACGGCCCTGGAACTTGACGCGAACATTTCCGAGGAAGATGTATCCGACGTCTTTGTCCGCATCAACAGCAAGGGAACGCCGCTCAACCAGGCGGATTTCATCCTGACCCTGATGTCGGTTTTCTGGGACGAAGGGCGGGACGAATTGGAACGATTCTGCCGAGAGGCCGGAAAATCCAGTAAAGGAACGGCTTCCCCCTACAATTATTTTATCGTGCCATCCCCTGACCAGCTTTTGCGGGTCAGTGTCGGGTTGGCCTTCAAGCGTGCCCGTCTCAAGTATGTCTATTCGATCCTGCGCGGCAAGGATCTGGAAACCGAGCAGTTCAGCGACGAGCGCCGGCTGGACCAGTTCGCACGGATGAAGGATGGCCAGAAGCGGGTGGTCAATCTCCAGTACTGGCATGATTTCATGGCCTGCATCCGCCTGGCCGGATTCCGCAGCGCGGCGATGATCAGTTCCCAGAACAATCTGCTCTTTTCCTATCTGCTCTATCTTATGGGACGAACCGAATACAAGGTGCCGGAATATGAGTTGCGCGGGGTCATCGCCCGGTGGTTTTTCATGTCCAGTGTGACCGGGAGGTTCACCAGTTCGCCAGAGTCGGACATGGAGTTCGATCTGGCCCGTTTCAGGGAAGAGAAGAGTGCCGATGAGTTCATCAACACCCTGAACCAGATATGCGACATCACCCTTACCAGTGATTTCTGGAACGTGACCCTGCCAAACGATCTGGCCACCTCGTCGCCACGGAGCCCTTCACTGTTTGCCTTTCAGGCGGCGCAGGTCATCTTGGATGCTCGGGTGCTCTTTTCCAAGGCGCGGGTGAGCGATCTTCTGGATCCGGACCTGCATGCCCATCGTTCCCCCGTTGAAAGGCACCACCTTTTTCCGAAAGGATATCTCAAAACTCTCGGCATAACCGAGATTCGCGATACCAACCAGATCGCCAACTACACTCTGGTGGAGTGGGGGGACAACACACAGATCTCCGACAAGGCTCCGGTTGCATACCTCCCAGGCATGAAGCGGCGGGTTGACCCGGCTGAACTTGGCCGGATGTATCATTGGCATGCCTTGCCGGATGCCTGGGAAACCATGGATTACAAGGCATTTCTGGAAGCCCGGCGTGACATGATGGCCCAGGTCATCCGTGAGGGTTTTGAGTCCTTGTCGAAAGGGGGAACCGCTGCAATCGTCACACCCGTTGAGATCGATCTGGAAAAGATCGTGGCAAACGGCGAGTCTGCCATGGTCGAATTCAAGTCAACCCTCCGGACCAATCTGCACACCGGTGATAAGGATCCGCGCATGGAGGCGGCAGCCCTGAAAACCCTTGCCGGTTTTCTCAATACCAACGGGGGCACTTTAATTGTTGGCGTGTCCGATGATGGCTCCCCGATTGGCATTGAAAGAGACGGATTTGTCAACGAAGACATGATGAGTCTTCACCTGGTCAATCTCGTCAATTCCCGGCTGGGACCCCAGGTGATGACCTGTATTCACTCCCATTTCGAGGATCACGATGGCAAGAGGATCATGGTGGTGCATTGTACCAGGTCTCCTGCCGCCGTATTTGTCAAGGACGGCACGCTTGAGAAGTTCTACCTTCGGACCGGTCCGTCCACCACGGAATTGAGTGCCAGCCAGACTCAGGATTATATCGGCAAGCGTTTCAGGAGATGATGGGACGGAATCTGTGCCTTGCCACGGGCGGCGTGATGCTGGTGGATTCTGTAGACAGGAGCCATATACGAGGCCCTTACCTACGGTTCTGAGAGAGGGATGAGGCGAGGCTTGATCATCTCGCCTCATCCTGCTCGATTCTGAGGGTTCTGAGATGTCAATGTCCTGCAGCTGCCAGCAGGATCTCGAGTTCAAGCGATCTGCAGTGGATTTCGCAGGGTCCCTCAAAGCGGAGGCAGATTCTTTCGCCGCGCCTGAGCCTGATGTTGAGGGGGCGTTTGCCCTTCCGTCGTGCCAGGTCGGGCAGCGAGACCCGGAGGCGAACGTCACCGCCCACCTCGAGAACAAGTTTCCCGCCCTTCCATTGCTTCAGCTCCTCCAGATCGATCGCCTTTACCACGATCTCCTTGACTCGGATGTTGCCGGAGTGGGTATCTTTCAGCCCTTCCGGTGTGCCTTCGTAGAGGATCTGGGTCGTTACTTGAGGAGACAGGCACCCTTTATAAAGGGACAGGATCTCGAGCCCCCTTCCCTGAAGCGGTGCCGATGAGGACGTTCTCTTCGCCCCGGCGTCGTAGGGGGTGATTGGGGAGGCGAGAAAAGGTGGCGGATTGAGGGGGCCATGACGCTCGAAAGAGAACTCTTCATCGTTGTCGTCCAGAAAGTCAGTGAGCGACGCCTTTTTCCCCCTACCCCTTATGGGCCCGAGGCAGGGCGCGAGCTGATCTCGCTCGAACTCCCAGCCGCGGGGTATGGCCTGAGGAACGATACAGGAGGTCTTGATCCCTTCCCCGGTTTTGTCTCCCACGGCCAGAAAGGAGGTCTCCGAGGAGGGCAGGCCCTCGGCCAGCGAAATCTCGACGATATGTTTCCTCAGAAACTCCCCGAGGACTGTGCCCCGGTTTTCCGCATAGAGGGGTTCAGGGGGAGTCGTTAGTCCCAGCGTTTCCAGCCTCGAACGCACATCGATCCCCTCGCCGATCATTTCACGGAGAATTTCCAGATGCCGGATGCGCCGTGCGGCAAAGAGTTTTCCCAGGCCTGCTGATTTTTTGCTGTAGGGACTGAAGGCATGATGGGCGAGGATGTCGCCGCGGTGATCGATCAGGTTGAGTCTTGCCTGTCCTGCTGGGCAACCCAGCCGCCCGAGAATGACCACCGGCCTTCCTGAAATGAGGCAGCCCAGGTGGATCTCGTCTACCGGTCCTCCCTCGGGAGTTTCCAGGGCGCTTCCTTCCAACCGCAGGCGAAGTCCCGAGGCCGCTGGGGGTGCAAAAACGGACAGAAACTTTTCCAGGGCTGTGGTGAGGTCGTGGTCGTCTGGATTGCTCGTGAGGAACTCGCAGAGTCCTCCGCCCTCGTGGGCAAGGGCCTCTGCCAGCGGTTCGTTGGGTGCCGAATCGATGCAGAGGATGCTGACCATTCTGTGTTGCCTTTCACGGGCCTTTCCGGCGAGAGAGAGGAGCCTGGCTCCGTCGGAAACCTGGGCGTCCGTGAGGATGATGATGTGGCGGGCGGTTTCCACGCTGTCTGATGTTGTGAAACTCATGGCCTGTTCGAGCGCCATGCCGAGTTCGGTCCCACCATCGGCTTGTGTCTCGTCCAGGAACCGCCCGGCACCGGCGATCTCCTTGGGTGTGCCGAGAGCGAGCCCCTTCCGGTACCATTCCGTGTCGCTTCCGAAGGTGCCCAGGGCAAAACGGTCACAGGGTCCAAGCGTGTCCAGGAGGCTGCGCACCGCCCAGTCGGCGGCAGCCTTCTTTGCCCCGCTCATGGAGCCGGAGTGATCCACCAGAAGGATCACCTCTCGGGGAATCCCCCTTTCGGACTTCTCCCGTTCCTTCGGAGGAGTGACGGTGGCCATGAAGGTGGTGTGGGGGCTTCCCTCCGGCCGCTCGATGGCCAGGCTCAGGAGGGAGCTGTCACTTGGAGTGGCCTGGGCCCATTCGAGAATAAGGTCCTGGTCAGGGACGATCTCCTCTTCGGAGAGACGGACTCTGAGACCCTCGGGGGTCTTTTCGGAGGTGACGGCGTTGGTGGGACAGCAGATGTTCGTGGCGTCCGTGAACGTCAGGTCCAGGCGGAATCGGTGTTCCGGATCGTGAACTAGGGCCAGGGGGCCCGTGCCGAAGACGTGACGCTCCGATTCGTCATCCCTGCTGTAGCGTGGGGCGGTGGTCAGGGGCAGCCTCATGGACCAGCCCGGCTCTGTCGTCCCTGCGTAGAGGAGAACGGCCGTCTCCACGATGATGTCGGTATCGGCCTCCAGCCCCGCAAGCAGAAGGGTGAAGGTGTCGGCACCGGTCCGATGGAGCCAGAGGGCCTGGTGTCCCTCCTTGCGGGCTTTCCTGTAACCCCTTGCCGCGTCCTCTTTTTCGACCAGCTTCGTTTCGATACGGTGTGCGCCGAAGGTCACCGTCGTACCCAGAACCATCGCGTCTCCCGGCAGCGGGAAACGGTAGGCCGCCTCGATAGGTCCGGGACAGTCCGAGGCCTTGAAGCGGAAGGTGTGTGTCAGTATCAGGTGGGCCAGCGGCCCTGTTACGGTGCCCGTGCAGATTGTGGATTTGAGGGGGACGAAAAGGGGAGTGGCGTCCTTTTTCCTTTCGAATTGCCGGATCTCGAGAGAAACCGTCTCATCCTGTCTCTGGTTGGCAAATCTCGACGCGAACATTTTCCCGCCTCCCTGCAAATTTATTCGCCACGCCTCTTCCGGGGGAACCGGCCTTTCAGACGGATCAAAGCGGTTGGGTCTGAAGAGGAAATGCCCTTTCCCCTTCCTATTCCTTGCTCCTTTTGTCTGCAAAGAGTTCATTCATGGCCTTGCGAATAAAGTCCTCGCTCAGCATTCCGCTGGCCATCAGGGCTACGGGCGAGAGTCCCGGACCGGCCAGGACACTTCCCAGCAGGAGGATTTTTTTGAGCTTTTCCGGGGATGCGCCCCTGTTCAGACGTTTTTGAAGGAAGGCCAGCATCTCGAGGTTTTTCCCCCTGGGGCGGGACTTGCCCGTCTCCCAGCGGCTCAGGGCGGCCACAGTGACTCCCAGGGCGCGGCAGAATTCCTCCTGGGTGCAGTCCATGTCTTGCCTCAGTTTTCTGATGTCGGGAACCTGAATGTCGAGGCTGTCTCGGCCGCAAGGCATGTGTCAGTCCCTCCTTGCCCTGTAATGAGCTATGAGGACTGTAGTATGATACTAGTAGTTTTTGAAGTCAAGCTCCCGCCGGATCTGCGGCCAGGGATAGATCTTGCCGTCATCGAGGATTTGTTCTCTCCGTAGCCATGGAGGCAGGCGATACGGGCATTGCCAACGACCTCTCATGCCTTCGCTTCCTGCTCCTGTCCGCAGTCTTGGAAAGATAGCGTGCGCTATCGGATTTCTGTCGTCTTTTTCTCCACATAATGGGTTATTATGCTGGTGATAATGACGAAACGGCCGTTAGGTGCCGGGAGCTCCCCCCTTAGACTAACGTGGTCTTCAGGCTGTCCTGCGTGGAGGTGCCCTGTTGGAGCTGCGTCGATCAATGTGGAGATAAAGGAGACGACATGCCGCAAGAGGTCTTCACCGTCGGTCATTCGAGCGGAACGATAGAGCAGTTTCTGGAACTCCTCGCCCTTCATGGGATTCAGGTCCTTGTCGATGTGAGATCCAGTCCCTATTCGAAGTTCGCCGGTCAGTTCAACCGGGAGCCGCTAAAACAAGCGCTCAAGAAGGCGGGGCTTTTCTACCTCTTCCTGGGCGATGCCCTCGGCGGAATGCCCGCAGACCGGCGCTTTTACGATGAGGACGGGTACGTGCTGTACCGGCGTATTGCCGAAACGCCAGCCTTTCGGGAGGCCGTGGACCGACTGCTGAAAGGGCTTGAGAAGCACCGAACCGTTCTCATGTGTGGCGAGGAGAATCCCCAGGGCTGTCATCGTCACCTCCTGATTGCCCGCGTCCTTCGGGAGAAGGGGGTCCAGGTGAGACACATCCGGGGAGACGGGAGGGTGGAAAGCGAGGAGGATCTCTGCCGGAAAGACGGGCTTGGCACTCGCGATAATCCGGACCAAAATATCCTCTTTCTCGGGCTGGAGGCGCCGCAGCAATGGCGTTCCCTGAAACCGGTCCCGAGGCAGAGGTCCGAGGATTCCGGGTGGACCGAGGAATAGGGGGAGCGGGAGATCATGGAGATCTGCACGATCGGTTTCTCAAAAAAAACGGCCCGGACGTTTTTCGAAAGCCTGAAGCTGTACGGCATTCGGCAACTCATCGATGTTCGTCTGAACAACGTCTCTCAGCTCGCCGGGTTCACAAAAAAGGAGGACCTCGAATATTTCCTGCGCGAGATCTGTGGCTGCGCCTATCTGCACCTTCCCTTTCTGGCTCCCACCAGGGAGCTGCTTGCCGGCTACAGACAGAAAACCCTCAGCTGGGAGACGTACGAAAAGTCCTTCCGCGATCTGCTCTGTGCCGGGGCCGTAGAGCATAAGCTGGATCGAAGTCTTTTTGAGGTCCCCGTGGCGCTGCTTTGCAGCGAGGCGGAGGCGACGTTCTGTCATCGGCGGCTGGTGGCGGAATACCTCCAGGAGCGTTGGCCTGACGTTACCGTCCGCCATCTCTAAGGAGGGAAACCATGAGAATCGTTGTGACCCAGGTGACGCGCATGAAAGATTCCCGCATCTGCGTCGCGGGCGTCGACTGCGACTCGGGCTGTAACGTGAGGCCTGAGCCTCGTCAAGGCGAACCTCATCTCAGTGTCGACGATCTGGATACCCGGGCGGGGGGCCTTTTCGGCCTGGGGAAGGTGATCGATCTGGGGCCCGTTGTCACCCGCTCCGATCCTCCCCATACAGAAGATCGGCTCTATTTCCGCAAAGAGGCAACAGCCGTTCAGGCAATGGCCGGTCCGGAGTTTTGGGACCTGGTGCAAAAGAGGGTCAAACCCTCACTTTCGGACTGCTTCGGCCCGAGCCTTAGCAAGAGCGGCAAGACTTGTGCCATGGCCAAGGGAACGGGAGAGGTCTCGCTGGGCTACCTGAAGCTGCACGGAAAGGCAAAGGTCGTTCCGAGGGAAGACGTCAAGAAGGCCTATCTGCACTGGCGCTGTGCCTCTTTCGGGGATCTTGAGACGGCCCTTACGGATCTCCGCTTTTTTTCGGTTCCGGATTTTGATCTCAAAGCCCCCCTTCTGGAGGAGGCAAATCGGAGGCTTTCCGCCGGCGCCCCGGCAGTCCTGGGGCTGGGGCTCTCCAGGGCCTTTGCCGGTGGAGATTTCAAGGAGAAACGCCATTGGCTGCAGATCAACGGGTTGTATTTTGAAGAGGATTTCGCCGCTGCGATAAGCGGCACTCGCCTTTCAGCGGCCACCCTGGGTAGGGCCCTTTTTCACGGAAAAGGCTGATGATCGTCTGTGGGGCTGATGCGTCGCGGTTTTGACGAAGAGGGTGAAAAGGGGATGGAGAGGGGCACGAAAGTCGACTTCAACAAGGCCTTCTGGGTTCATGTGAAGGGGGCTCTCGGGATCGGCGTCTCGGACCAGACCGAACTGGAACCGCTGGGGATGGTGCCTGTCCCTTTACGGGGGCTCCTTTTGACGCAGTTGGAGTTGCTTCCCGATCCTCCCGTCCGCGTCTTTTGGCAGACACAAACCCTTGCCGACGGGAAAGTCTATCGCTTTCCCGAAAGCTGGGAGTTCCGCGACCCGGCATATCGGGAATCGCTCTTTCAAAGGCCTCTCCCGGGAGATGCGCCGCGAGGTGAGCTTTGGCCGAGATTCCCTCTGCTGTGGCGGACTTATCAGCTTGCGGCGCTGGGAATCCTTTACGAGGCCACAGCCGCCGGGGTGCCGGAAGTCGTTTTCGCAGATGACCATCCGGGACTTCCTCTGCTGGAGCTGGCCATCTTGGATGTCCTCGAGACGGCCCGGAATGTGGCCCGTCTCTGGGGAGTCAGAAGCTGGAAAGGCCCTACTTTCCGCATCGTCATGATCTCCCCCTCGCCGTTGACGCTCATTCTCCTCGAAGAATATTGCCGACTGCTTAATCCGACATCGACCTCAATCTTCAATCCCCTCGACGGAGTGGTCCTTTGCCGGCAGGAGACGTTGCCTTCGGAGGAGGTCCCCCTCTTCGTGGGAGAGTCGCTTCGGGAGTCCGGTTCTGAGGGCCACAGATCCCACAGCTGCCTGAATTTAGTCGACCTGGACGAGTGGATCGGGGCGCTCCAGGCCGAACTGGGCTGGCTGTCTCCCCTTTCCATTCGGTCCCAGGAGCCCCCCTGCTGGTCGGCGACGGAGGACGTCCTGCACTTTTTTGCCCGCCGCTTTTTCCCTTTGGCCTGTCTCAAGGACGAACAGACGGCGCTGCTTCTGCGCCTGATCGGGGGGGGAAGCTGCCTCGGCGTCTTGCCCACCGGTTTCGGGAAATCCCTGGTCTATCAGCTCTTGGGCATCCTTTTCCCCGGCCTGGTCCTGATCATCAGCCCCTTGATATCTCTCATCAGGGATCAGCTTTTCAATCTCTCCGAACAGGGGCTGATCTGCGCCACGGCCCTCTTCTCCGGGGAGGAAGACGCGACCCTCCCGTCTTCGGTGGACGATCTGGACGTGACCGGCACCCGTCTCCTTTTCATCGCTCCCGAAAGGCTTCGCATCCGAAGCTTTCTTCGCGGTCTGAGGGCAAAGCTTCGGTCACTCACGGTACGGGCCATTGCCGTCGATGAAGCTCATTGCCTTTCCGAGTGGGGCTACGACTTCCGGCCAGCCTACCTCCAGATCGCCGACTTCCGCGCCATGCTCAAAGAGGAGCAGGAAGTGCCCATCCCGCTGGCGGCACTGACGGCGACGGCCTCGTCCCGCATTGAGGACGATATCTGCAAGATGCTGGATATCCCTTCCGATTCGTTGGTCCGATCTCCCTCTTTGGACAGACCCAACCTCACCTTTTCCGCCTGGGAGCTTTCACCGGAAAAGGGATCTCATCCCGAAGGGAAGATCCTTGCCGTCAAGGAACTCCTCTGCAGGCACATCCCCAGGGCTCTGAAACTGGAGGGGCTTTTCAGGCCTGATCATGAAGGCCGCTATCCCCATTCAGGACTGGTCTTCGGATTCTATGCGGCCCCTCAAGGGGCTTCTACCTACATGGATGGCGTCCATTATATCGCCGCCAACCTCGGGGGGGCTTTGGCCCTTCCCCCGAATTTGATCCGGGCCCATGCCAGCAAGGCCGCCAGGCAGTGCCCTGCCTGCGGTTCCCGCTTCTTTCGGCCTGCCTTGCAAGAAGACTTCCCTTCTGAAAAACAGAAGAGGCCGCTGGGGCATTGCATGACCTGCCTGAACTGCGGCAGGGTGGTTCCCGAGAAAGAACTCAGAGATCCGGCCCGAGAGGAATGGGAGCGCGAGATCCATCGGACCCAGCAGGATTTCAAGCAGAGCCGTTTCCCCCTTCTTGTGGCGACCAAGGGTTATGGCATGGGCATCGACAAGGGCAATATCCGGTACGTCGTTCACAACGGCTTTTCCAGCGGGATCATGGGGTACTATCAGGAGGCTGGCCGTGCGGGACGGGACGGACAGGTCGCCCATGTCGCCCTTGTCTATCTTCCTCCCTGCCCGGACTGCGTTGACGAGATCCAACGCCGGATGAGGGACGATCCCAAGGCGATTCCCGGGCCCCGGTGTCATGCCAGCTGGGCCTGTGGCTTTGGCCGTTCCTACCTCTGTGATTTCGGAAAACAGTCGAAACTCCTCTTTTCATCTTTTCAGGGTGAAGAAAAGGAGGTCAAAGCGGCTCTTGATCTTTTTGTTGCCCTTCAATCGGGGAAGAGCCCTCGGGTCAAGAACGATGAGGAGCTGAAAAAGACGGAGCTTGCCCTCTTTCGGCTCCGCGTTCTCCGGACGATAAAAAGCTATTCGCTCGATTATCGCGGGCCGCAGCCCCAATGGTTCGTTGAAGGCTTCGATGAACCCGCCTTCGAGGTGATGTTTCAGGGGCTTTCCGATTTCCTGAGAAAAACGGACTTGAGCGAAGACAAGATCGCAGAATATCCGACCTATATCTGGAATCAAGCCGAAAAGAAGGGAAGAGGGAAAGCCTCTTTTCTGGCCCTTCTTGAGGGCTGCCTGGGCCTGCTGATCCGGAGGATCTACCGGGTCATTCCCCGAACGCGCTTTCAGATGCTCCTCAACGAATACCAGTATGCTCGTGGCGGTGCCCTCAAGGAGGCGTCTCAAGCGGTCTGCCGCCGAGCCTTGCTGCTGAACCTCCTTGGGATGGAGACGGTACCTGACGATTATCGCTGTGAACGTTGCGACGTCTGCCGTCCCGATTTGGATTTTCAAATAAAGGACCTTGCCGGGGAAAAGGCCGATGGTCCCCGCAGGCCCTATGACCAACTGGTCCTGAGGCTTCAGGAGGCTTTAGGCCGTCCTTTCAGCTCTACTGAACTGGATGACCTGGTGGAGGCTTTTGTCTCTGCCCGTTTTCTGACCCGTCTTTGGGGCACGGTGCTTGCCTTTCTCGAACAGGCCTCTTTCAGCCTTTCCGCCCTTTATCTGGCCGGCCAGGCCAGCCTCAGGATGGAAGGAGGGGACGAAGAAGCCCTGCGCTATCTTTCCGACGGCTTCAGGGAGGCCCTGATTCAGCTAACGGACAGGGAGGGAGTGCTGGCCTTCTACAGACTGGCGTCCGATGCCTTTCCCGACGAGGCCTACTCCTGGCTTTACAGGGAGGAGAGCCTCTGGCGGGACGACCGTTCCTTCTGCCACAAGGAGGCCTGCCGACTTTTCGGTGACGAAAGCGCCCAAGCTCGAACGATCCGGCTTCTCCTTCGCCTGGAGCGGCTGGAGAGGGTCAAAAAGCCCCTTCAGGTCTTTGTCGAAAAGAGGAGATTCCTCGACAGGGCCTGGAGGCCAAGGCCCGAGCGGGGATCGACCGGTGGCGGAAAGCCCAAAAAGAGAGGGAGGGGAGAAAGAGAAAATGCCACGTCCTTTGGACGGTCTTGAAGAGATCGAGGCCGAGTTCGACCGCCTGGAAGAGGATCTGTTTTCGGTCTGTGCCGTGCTCGATGAACTCAACGAGCTCGGCCAGACGAGACAAGAGATCGTCGCCCTTCATGATCGGCTTCGCCTGGGCCTGGAGGAGCTGAATCAGGCCCGAGAGAGGCTGGAGCAGACGATTGATCGTCCCCTGCAAGGGATCATGCTTGCCCAGGAAAACGTGGAGACCGAACTGGCCGACCTTAAAAAACGGCAGCAGGTCTTTTCCTCCAACATTGACGAGCGGCAGGAACAAATGGCCCGGGAGCTTGAGGCTCGGTTCCGGCAGTGTCTGCTTCTGGACGATAGGCTCAAGGATCTGAATGGCCAAAAGGACCGGATTCGGGGTGACCTGGAGGCGCACGTCGCCGCTTGCCAAAGGGCCCAAACTTCCCTGGCCGGGCGGTTGGACGCCGTCGAAAGGCTCATAGAGGAACAGGGAGGAAAACTCCAGTCTCTTCATCAGGCAGAGGAGGCTCTCAGCGATCGCCTGACCCTGATTCGGAATATCGCCGCAGCTTCGCTGCTTTTAGGAGGAGCCGGTCTTCTGCTGGCCCTGATCGGTCCGTGACCGGGCGAGGGCCTCTGTGGCCCGACAATGACGCTGTCCGTTCAGGCTCAGTCGCCAAGTTGACTTGACAATTTTCGAAGGTCCACGTAATTTTGTCCTAATTTAGCCTGATCCAACCTGATGAGAGCAGATTGAGACGACCTAAGCCCTGTATCAGTGGCTTTAGTGCCCTATGAGATGGCGACGAGTGGCTGGAGTGAAAAAACATATGGAAGACAGATGGCTATCGGTAGATGAGATTGGAGCCTATCTCGGTGTGAAGCGAGATACGGTCTACAAATGGATCGTCGAAAAAGAAATGCCCGCTCACAAGGTCGGTCGTCTCTGGAAATTCAAGAAAGACGAAATCGACGAGTGGGTGCGCAAAGGCAGAGCCAGTGAAACAAGAGAGTAGGATGACGGAAAAGAAAAAACTCTTGGCTCGGTTCGGGTTCAGCTTCGAACGCGGCGGTGCCCACACCGCCCGCACGATGATGCTCGCGGAGCTCCGGACCTTGTTGGCCTATGTCGATCGTCCCGAGGCCGATCGGAAAGATTACCTTCAAGCGATCAAACAAGAGAACTGCCTGGGCAAGCGCTCCTGCAAAAACCGGGTTCTCACCTATCAGCACCTTGTCGATCTCTATTCCCTGGACTGCACAAAGGCTCTTTTTCGAGCCCTTCGCTATCTCTGGGATCGTGAAATCAAGGGGCAAGCCCTGCTGGCACTGCTTTGCACCTACGCTCGAGATCCGATTTTCCGCTCTACGGCACCGTTCATCCTGCATTTTCCGGAAGGGACGACTGTCCTGCGCGAATCCCTTGAGGAGTTCATCGATGATCTGGAGCCCGGTCGGTTCAGCAAGGCGACTCTGACATCGACGGCCCAGAACATCAATGCGACGTGGACGCAATCGGGCCATCTTCGAGGGCGAGTCAGAAAGGTGCGATCAAGGGCTCATCCGACGGCAGGAAGTCTTTCCTATGCCTTGCTCCTGGGCTATCTCTCGGGTGTGCGAGGGCAGTCTCTTTTTCAGACGGAATATGTCAAGTTGCTTGATTGCCCCCTCGACGGGGCCATTGAGCTTGCCGATGAGGCGTCTTGCAGGGGCTGGATTGCCTTTAAACATCTAGGTGGCGTTATGGAGGTCCTCTTTCCCAAGCTGATCAGTCAAGAAGAAATGGAGTGGCTCCGTGAGTAAAATTAAACGGCTGGTCCAATCTTATGCCAAATACATCTCTATCCCCTGGCGTGACGATGCCGCTGCCGCTCAGCGGGTGGTTTTCTGCGTCTACAGTGAGGCGGAGGAGCGCCGGATCCGGGCCAAAATGGATGAGTTCGAAATTGCCACCAGACAGGCAGGCCACGAATGGGCCCTTTTCGACCTGACCGATACTTTTGCCATTTGGCTTGCCTCACAAAGGTACGCCAGGAGTTATTTCCAGAAGCCCCATCTGCTCTCCACGCTGTTGCCGAAATACCTCACATTCATCACCGATCAATTCGAGGCCTTCCTTCAAAAGAACGACATCGGCCCTGATTCCGTCGTGGCGATAGAAGGCGTCGGTTCGCTTTTCGGATTTCTGAAAGTGAAAGAAGCCGTCGACAAGTTGGCTCCCATGGTCAAGGGGCGGCTGCTGGTCTTCTTCCCGGGCAGCTTCGAAAACAACAACTACAGGCTCCTAGATGGCTACGACGGGTGGAACTATCTCGCCGTGCCGATCACTGCGGACAAGGAGTATTGAAGATGGGTTTGATGATGAAGAATCGTGATATTTACCAAAAAGATCCGGCCACCCGAAAACTGGTCAACGAAGGTGTGGCAAGCGTCAACGACGAGAAGACCAGTCAGGCCCTGGCGGTACTCCGTTACGAGCTTGAGACCTTCGTCTGCGACGGCCAATACGAGAAGGGGATGGCTCACATCCTTGAGACCTATCTGAAGAATATCGACCAGGCTCAGCAACCTGCCGTCTGGATCAGTGGCTTCTACGGCTCGGGTAAATCTCATCTTGTCAAAATGCTTCGTGCCCTTTGGGTGAATTCCGTTTTTGACGACGGAGCTACAGCACGCGGTATTGCCAACCTGCCTCAGATCATCCGGGACAGCTTCAGGGAGCTCGACACTCAGGCCAAGCGCCACGGTGGCCTGCATGCGGCCTCCGGTACTCTGGGAGCCGGTGCCAGCGGCAGCGTCCGCCTGGCCCTTCTGCGGATCATCTTCAAATCCGCTGGATTGCCTGAGCAGTATCCGGTTGCCCGCTTCGTCATGTGGCTCAAACACGAAGGAATCTATGACCAGGTCCGCGCCCATGTTGAGAAAAATGGCTTCGACTGGGACGAAGAACTGGACAACTTCTACGTGGCAGAGGGTCTCCATGAAGCCCTTGTTCAGTTGAAGCCCAATCTCTTTCCCTCGCTCCCATCCTGCGTCGAGACCCTGAATAATCTCTACCCCTACGTTCAGGACGTCTCCAGTGATGACATGGTCAAGGCCATTCGGCAGGCGCTGACGAAGGACGGCAAATTCCCGCTGACATTGATGGTGCTTGACGAGGTGCAGCAGTACATCGGCGAAGACAGCCAACGCTCCATCGACGTCCAGGAGGCGGTGGAAGCCTGCAGCAAGAACATCGGCGGCAAACTGCTCTTCATCGGAACCGGTCAGACGGCCGTGACCGGCACCAGCAACCTGAAGAAACTCGAGGGACGGTTCACCATCCGTGTGGAACTCTCCGATGCCGACGTCGATGCGGTCATCCGTCAGGTCCTTCTGGCCAAGAAGCCGGAAGCCAAGACGCCCATCGAGCAGATCATGCAAACCAACCTGGGAGAAATCTCCCGGCATCTGGCGGGTACGACCATCGGCCACAGGCAGGATGACATTCCGCATTTCCCCCAGGACTATCCCCTTCTGCCGGTGCGCCGCCGTTTCTGGGAAAACACCCTCCGGGTCCTGGACCAGACCGGAACGGACAGCCAGCTCCGCAACCAGCTCAGCATGGTCCACAAGGTCATCCAGACCAACCTCGATGAACCTTTGGGTCATGTTGTGCCGACCGACTATCTCTATTTCGACTCTGCCGACAAACTGCTCCAGTCGCGCATTCTGCCGCGCAAGGTCCACGAAAAAACCATGAGCTGGAGTAAGGGGTCGGAAGACGAACAGCTCATGGCCCGCGCCTGCGGCCTGGTCTTCCTCATCAACAAGCTCGGCAGCCAGAACAACGAAATCGGCATTCGGGCCACGGTGGACACCCTCACCGATCTTCTCGTCGAAAACCTGTCTCGCGGCAGCAGCGGTTTGCGCAGCAAGCTGCCCAGACTGCTCGATAAATGCGAACTGCTGATGAGGGTCGGTGATGAATACCGCATCCAGACCGAAGAAAGCGCGGCCTGGAGCGACGAATTCTTGAGCCAACGTTCTGCCTTGGGAAGCGAAGGCCATCGCATCGAGGCCGAACGCGACGACCGCATCCGCAAGCGCTTTGGCGAGATGGTGCGCAAGCTCTCCCTGACCCAGGGTAGCTCGAAGGTCACCCGCGACATCGACCCGGTGTTTGACGCCCAGCTTCCCACCGACGCCGAACAACGCATTTGCGTCTGGGTTCGCGACGGCTGGAGCATTGACGAAAACTCGGTACGGGCCGATTCAAGGCAAGCGGGCAGTCAGTCCCCGATCGTTTTTGTGTTCATCCCCAAGCGTTCGGCCGATGACCTCCGCCACCACCTCATCGATTACAAGGCCGCCAGCGCCACGTTGGATAAACGCGGTGTTCCCAACACTCCGGAAGGCACCGAAGCCCGTGCGGCCATGGAGACCACCAAACAGGCGGCCGAGGGCAAGATTTGCGAACTGCTCGAAGAAGCCTTCTCCGGAGCCCGCGTCTTTCAGGGCGGCGGCAATGAAATCCTCGGCAGCGATCTGCAGGAGACGGTGCTCGAAGCCTCCGGCAAGGCGTTGCAACGGCTCTACCCGCAGTTTTCTGCCGCCGACCACGTGGGGTGGTCCAAGGTTTATGAAAAAGCCCAGAAAGGCGCTCCCGATGCGCTCAAGGCCGTCGGTGACGACGGCGAACCCGTCAAAAATCCAGTATGCAAAGCCATCCTCGGCTTCATCGCCGGTGGCAAAAGAGGCGCGGAAATCCGCACCCGGTTCGAATCTTCGCCCTACGGATGGTCGCGGGACGCCGTGGACGGCGGTCTGCAGGTGCTGTTGGTGGCCGGGCTGATCCGGGCGAAGGATGAGCGCGGCCAAACCCTCGACCCCAAGGAGCTGGAGCGCAAAACCATCGGCAAGGTGATGTTCAAGGTGGAATCGGCCACCGTCACCACCGCCCAACGCATCCAGATCCGCAAGCTGTTGCAGAAGGTTGGCCTCTCGGCCAAACAGGGCGAGGAACTTAGCCTTATACCGCAGTTCCTGCAGAAAATGGTGGAGCTTGCCGACCAGGCAGGCGGTGAGGCACCGAAACCGGCCCGGCCGGACACGAAGTCCCTCGACGAAATCCGCCTCACAGCGGGCAATGAGCAACTGCTTGCCCTCTACAACCGGCGGGATGAACTGGGCGGCAGCATCGATAGCTGGACCGATCTCGCCGAACGCATCGCTGAACGCTGGCCCAACTGGGCTGTCTTGAAGCGCCTGATGGCCCACGCCTCCGGGCTTCAGGACCTTGATGCGATCCTGGCCCAGGTGAAAACCATCGAGCATCAGCGCCAGCTTCTGGAAGAGCCCGACCCGGTCGCGCCGCTGATCGCGGGCCTCACCCAACTGCTGCGCGATGAGCTCAACAAGCTCAATGACGAATATGCCTCCCGTCATGCGGAAGGCCTCAAGCGCCTGGCGGACGACAGTAACTGGCAGCAACTGGAACCGGAGCAGCGCGACCAGCTCATGTCTGCCCAGTTCCTTCACGAATCTGCCCGGCCCAAGGTGGAGGTGCAGTCGACCAGCGACGTGCTGATCACACTGGACAACTGCGCCTTGTCGATGTTTGCCGACCGTGTAGCAGCCATGCCTTCGCGGTTCGACAACGTTGCAAGTAACGCCGCTGAACTGTGTGAACCCAAGGCTCAGTTTATTCAGGTGCCCCGCCGTACGCTGAAAACCGATGAGGAGATTGATGCCTGGCTCGATGAGGTGAAAGAACAGCTCAAAGTTGCTCTCAAAGAGGGGCCAGTGGTCATACGTTAAGGAAGAGGAGCTATGCGAACAGCCAAGGATATCATCGAGCTTCTGCTTGAATTGGAGCACGGCATTGCCGATGACCTGGAAGATCAGGATCTCGACTTCAAGCAATGGGATGCCCAAAGTCGCGACAAGGCGGTCAAGACCCTGGTACAGATGGCGGTGTGCATGGCCAACGGTGGCGGCGGCACGGTGGTGCTGGGCGTGGCGGATCGTGTGCAGGGGCGGGCTAAGGCTATCTTGGGGGTTCCCCCGGAGATCGATATCAACCTGTTGAAAAAGGCGGTCTATGACCAGACCGATCCGAAGATTACACCGGTCTTTGAAGATCTTTCCGTCCCCGAAGGTACGGGCCGCTTGATATTGATGCAGATTTATCCCGGCATGCCGCCCTACACCGACACTGCCGGGCGAGGCACCGTCCGCATCGGCAAGGAATGCCAGCCACTCACGGGTACATTGCGACGCAAAATCGCCGTCGAGACGGGCGAAACAGATTACACAGCCGAATCCATCGCACCCTTCAACCCGCAGTTTATCTCGGCCATCGCCATGGAAGCTTTGCGCAACCAGGCCGCCAAGGAGCGTGCCCCCGAGGATTTACTGAAACTCTCGGATGCCGAACTGCTGGCCATCCTCGGCTTGGTCAGGCATGGGAAGCTTGCCCGGGCCGGATTGCTGCTCGCCGGCACCGAAACGGCCATCAGAGAATACGTGCCCGGCCACAACTGGACCTTCCTTCAGATGACCACTGACACCGAGTACGGCATCCGGGAAGATCGGGTCAGCGCCTTGCCTTTGTCTGTTCAGCGCATCGAAGAGCTGCTGGCCCCTTTCAATCCCATCACGACCTATGAGCAGGGGCTGTTTCACTACGAATACCGCACCTGGCCCGAGATCGCCGTGCGCGAGGCCCTCATGAACGCCTTCTGCCATGCCGATTTGCGCATCGCTGGCCCGATCATGGTCAAGCTCTACCCAGGTCGCCTGGAGATCAGCAACAACGGCGGATTTATTGCCGGTATTACGCCGAGCAACATTCTGCACCATCAGCCAGCAGCTCGAAACCCGCTGTTGGTGGAGGCGCTGACGAGGCTTCGCCTGGTAAACCGAAGCAATTTGGGCATTAACCGCATGTTCAGTGCCCTGCTGATGGAAGGTAAAGAGCCGCCTGCGATACGGGAGATCGGAGAATCCGTCCTGGTGAGTTTCTCCAAGCGCGAGCTGAACGCCGCCTTCCGTCTCTTTGTGGGCGAAGAAAGCCGCCGAGGGCGCAACCTGGGCGTGGACGAGCTGCTGCTGTTGCAATATCTCCTTCAGCATCCGGAGGTGGACACGGCCACCGCCGCTACCCTGTGCCAGCGCAGTGAGGCGGAGATCCGCGAGCGCCTGACGACAATGGAGGGGCGCGGCTACATCGAGCACGGCGGTGCCAAGCGGGGCGCCTACTGGTGTATACATCCAGCCCTCTATACGCGACTTGCCGACGATGGTCAGGCAGAAAAACGCCGCCGTATCGACTGGGAGGCGGCGAAAACCCGCGTGCTTAGCATTCTGATGGAACGTGCCAGGCGGGGAGAACCAGGACTAAGCAACAAGGAGATTCGCCAGATCACCCGCTACGACCGCAGCCAGGCGCGGCGCCTTATGCAGGAGCTGATGCAGGAGGATGCCGGCCTCCGGCAGGTGGGTGAGCGGCGCTGGGCGCGCTATGAGTACAGCAATGCGTGTCAGCATTGAAATGCGCATAGATAAATTTCTATGCGCGGGCTATGCGATTATTGGTCGAATGACGCATATCAAGTCGCACCGATGGGACAGGAAAAGGTGTTTTCACGGTACAAACGCCCTAGCCGTGGCATCACTTTCAGGATTGGGGAAGTAAAAAACATGCAGCCACTCGACAAGACCCAGAGAAACCGCCTCGAACGCACCATCAAGGATGCGCGTGACATTGCCGAAGACGCCGCCCGTGCCGCGCTGGAACAACTCGGTGTAGGTGAAGCTGCGCCCTTTGCTCACCTGAGCGAACAGGACCGTGAACTGCGCCGCAAGCTGCGTGTTCATGGCCGCCAACTCGGTGATTCCCTGAACGGCGGCAAGATCCAATCCATGGACCGGCTGATCGAAGAGGTCGCCTACGAGCACTGGCACCGTATGCTGTTTGCCCGCTTCCTGGCCGAGAACAATCTGCTGATGTATCCCGACCCGATTGACCCGGTGGCGGTCACCTTAGAGGAGTGTGAAGACCTCGCCGCTGATGAAGGCGCGGCCAACGGTTGGGAGCTGGCCGCCCGGTTTGCCGCCCGCATGCTGCCGCAGATCTTCCGGCTCGATTCGCCGGTTTTTCAACTCACCTTGCCGCCGGAGCATCAGCAAAAACTGGAGCGCCTGGTGGCCGACCTGCCGCTGGAGGTTTTCACCGCCTCCGACAGTCTTGGCTGGGTCTACCAATTCTGGCAGGCCAAGAAGAAGGACGAGGTCAACGCCTCCGAGGTCAAGATCGGCGCACGGGAACTCCCCGCCGTCACCCAGCTCTTCACCGAGCCCTACATGGTCAGCTTCCTGCTCGACAACTCTCTGGGGGCCTGGTGGGCAGCAAGACGGCTCACCGAGACCGACCTCCAAAACGCCAGCAGCGAGGAGGAACTGCGCCGGAAAGCGGCGATCCCCGGTGCGCCGCTGGACTATCTGCGCTTTGTCCAACAGGAGGATGGCACCTGGATACCGGCCGCCGGAACCTTCGACGGCTGGCCGGAGCAGCTTGCCGACCTGAAGACACTCGACCCCTGCTGCGGTTCGGGTCATTTCCTGGTGGCAGCCTTCCTGATGCTGGTGCCGATGCGGATGGAGCGCGACGGGCTCTCGGCCAAGGAGGCGGTGGATGCGGTGCTGCGGGAAAACATCCATGGCCTGGAGCTAGACCAACGCTGCGTGGAGCTGGCCGCCTTTGCCTTGGCGCTGGCCGCATGGAAATACCCGGGCGCTGGCGGCTACCGGGTGTTGCCGGAACTCAATATCGCCTGCTCAGGACTATCCGTCAGTGTGGCAAAAGAGGAGTGGAAGCAGCTTGGTCTGGGCAAAAAGAACCTCACCATCGCCCTCGACTGGATGCACGACACCTTCGAGGATGCACCGGTGCTGGGCAGCCTGATCAATCCCGCCAAAACCGATGCCGCCAAGATTGTGCAGTGGGATGAACTCTCCGGCGCACTGGAGCAGGCGTTGAAGCAGGAGCAAAGCGAGGAACAACAGGAGGTCGCTGTTGTTGCTCAAGGGCTGGCCAAGGCCGCAACTCTGCTTGCCGGGCGATATCAATGGGTGATTACAAACGTGCCTTACCTGGCTCGGGGCAAGCAGGGTGACATTCTGAAAAATTTCTGTGAACGTCACTACCCAAAGGCAAAAAACGACCTGGCGACGGTATTACTCGACCGCTGCCTGGAGCTCTGCGTCGAGGGCGGTACCTCCAGCCTCGTGCTGCCCCAGAACTGGCTCTTTTTGACCAGCTACAGGAAAATCCGGGAAAAATTGCTGAAACACCATACCTGGCATCTGATTGCCCGTTTGGGGCCAGGAGCCTTTGAAACCATTAGTGGCGAAGTGGTGAAAGCCATCTTGATCAGTCTCAGCCGTGGCAATTCAACAAAAGAATCAGGCGGATTGTTCGACGATGTCAATGACGGCAACCTGATTCGGGGTGTGGATGTGTCCGAGCCCCGCACCGCCGCCGAAAAAGCAGCGCAATTGCTGACAGGGGAAATCAAGAGTGTCGAGCAAGCAAAGCAGTTGGAGAATCCGGATGCACGGGTGGCGCTGGAGGAGGATTCGGGTGGAGAGTTGCTTGAAACTATCTCGTATAGTTTTCACGGCTTAACTTCAGGCGATATGCCACGAATGAAATTCTGTTTTTGGGAATTGATTAATTGGGGTTCAACTTGGATTCCCTTTCAGAGCACCGTCAAAAATGCTCAAGAATTTGGTGGAAACGAAACACTTCTAAGATGGGTAAACGGACAGGGTGCTATCAACGAGCTTGAAGGTGCCAGGAAAGACGGAACTGGAGCTTGGGGTAAACACGGTATTTTAGTAAGCCAGATGCGTGAACTCCCGGTAACTTCTTACAACAAGTTCGCCTTTGATAATAATACAGCGGTAATAATCCCAAATGACGAATCCCACCTCCCCGCCATCTGGTGTTTCTGCTCCTCACCCGAGTACAACGAGGCGGTGCGGCAAATTGATCAAAGTCTGAAAGTCACCAACGCCACCCTGGTCAAGGTCCCCTTCGACCTCGACCACTGGACCAAAGTTGCCGAGGAAAACTACCCCAACGGTCTCCCCAAGCCCTACACCGATGATCCCACCCAATGGATCTTCCACGGTCACCCCTGCGGTTCGGTGATCTGGGATGAGGACCAAAAGTGGACGGCTCACGGCCCGCTGCGTACTGATGAGACTGTGCTGCACGTCGCCGTCGCCCGCCTCCTGGGCTACCGCTGGCCTGCCGAGCTGGACCCGAACATGGAACTGGCCGACGAGCAACGCGAATGGGTCAAGCGCTGCGAAGCCTTGGCTGGCTACGCCGAAGATGACGGCATTGTCTGCATCCCGCCGGTACGGGGCGAGGCTTCTGCGTCCGACCGCCTGCTGAACCTGCTGGCCGCCGCCTATGGCGATGCCTGGTCCAACGACACCCTGGCCGCACTGCTCAAAAGCGCCGATCACGCAGGCAAGACTCTGGAGACCTGGCTGCGGGAGAAGTTCTTCCTCCAGCACTGCAAGCTGTTCCAGCACCGTCCCTTCATCTGGCACATCTGGGATGGCCTGCCCGATGGTTTCGCCGCCTTGGTCAACTACCACAAGCTCGATCACAAGAAGTTGGAGGCCCTGATCTACACCTACCTGGGCGACTGGATCAGCCGCCAGAAGCGGGACATTGCCAGCGGCGTCGACGGCGCCCAGGAACGCCTGGCTGCCGCAGAAAGCCTCAAGAAAAAGCTGGAGCTGATCCTGATCGGCGAAGCGCCCTATGACATCTTCGTGCGCTGGAAACCACTGGAGAAACAGCCCATCGGCTGGGACCCCGATCTTAACGACGGTGTGCGCCTCAATATCCGCCCCTTCCTCACCGTGCCCGATGTGGGCAAGAGAGGCGCCGGGTGCTTGCGCGACAAACCCAAGATCAACTGGAACAAGGACCGGGGCAAGGACGTGCCATCCGCCCCCTGGTATCACGTCTTCGGTGGCGACCGCATCAACGACCACCACCTGACCCTGGCCGAGAAAGGCGCCGCAAGGGAGGCCGTTAGATGAGAGTGCTTGATCATCTCCTGAAAGCGGTTCGTGATGCCGCCGTCTTCAACCCGGAGGTCCAAGTCGCCCCGGCCTGTATTCTGTGGCCCGATCGTGACCGTCAGTGGGAAGCCGTCATGCCCGTTCTTCAGGCCGAACTGCCCGAACTCATGATCCTGGGCGACTATGCGCCCGAAAAGCGTATTGGGCCTGCCATCTGGTTGCGTTGCGTGATTGCCGGTCAAGCCGAGGGGGTTTCGCTGCCCAAGGACCGGACGCCGATTTTCTATCTGCCCGGCGTCAGCCGCCAGGACCTGCGGGCTGTCGAAAGTTGCCCGGATCACCTTAAAGCCCTTGCTGAACTGCAATGCCGGGGCGTGGTCTGGTCCCAAATCAATGCGAAAGACTGGACAATACTGGCCTATCTGAAATCCGATCAGGGAGGGCTTGGGCTGGATGTCGCCCAAGACAACGATGCCAAGAACGCCATGCAGCTCGCGTTGTGTCGGCTCCTCGATGAGGATGTCTCCTTGCTTAAGGCTAAGCGTCTGGACAAGGACTACTTCAACACCCTGTTGACGGGTGGCGACCCGATTCGCGACCTGCTGCAGTGGCTCGACCAGGGGGACGCCTTCCAGGCAAGTCGGGGCGAGAACGAATGGAAGGCCTTTGTCGAGGTCTGCAAGTCTCAACTGGCCTTCAACCCGCAGAAAGAAGGCGTTTTGGCCGGGAGCACCAAGCTCGCGAACCATGAAGGTCCGTGGCATGCCGTTTGGGAGCGCTACTGCGAGGCGCCTAAGCGCTACCCCAACATTCCGGCACAAATCAGAAAATGTCGTCCGCCGAGTGACACCCTTTTCTGGCACATGGGAGACGGTTCTTTCGACGGCTGGCCTCAGTGGAATGACGACCAGGAGAAGAACCTTCACCGTGATTTGATGGCCCTTGCCAAAGCGCCCGCACACGAAGCGAGGGCTAGACTCACGGAGCTGGAAAAACAGCACGGACGCAGGCGCTCTCTGGTCTGGGCCGAACTGGGTGATGCACCCCTGGCCTGCGCAGTGGAACATTTGGCGACCCTTGCCGAGATCACCAAAAGCGGCCTTGCCGCAGGTTCGGTGGACGACCTTGCAGCGGGATATCGCAGTCAGGGATGGCGGGCCGATGACGGAGTGATCCGGGCTTTGGGCCAGGTCGAAAGCTCTGCCGACTTCGATGCCGTGACGACCGCTATTCGATCTGTTTACCTGCCCTGGGTGGAAGAATCGGCCCGCTATCTCCAGAAATTGGTAGAGGGTGCATCCTACCCGGGAGGCACCTGCCTTACGGCAAGGGCAGCATCTTTCAGCCCCGGGGACTGCCTTCTCTTCGTCGATGGATTGCGTTTCGATGCTGGGAAGCGTTTGGTTGGCTCTTTAGAGGCGTGTGGGTTTGATGTTTCCGAGGAACCTGCCTGGACGGCCCTGCCGAGTGTAACGGCAACGGGCAAGGCGGCGGTAACCCCGGTACGAGACAGCATTCGCGGTGAGGATGGCAGCCCAGATTTTGAGCCGTCTGTAGCGGACGGCGGTCAGTCACTAAAGGGCGGCTACCACCTGAAGAAGCTATTGACTGATGCCGGATGGTCGATCCTTGAGCGCTCTGCTGATGGCGATGGCCAGGGTATGGCTTGGTGCGAGTTTGGCGATATCGACCACGAAGGCCACGACCGTGGGTGGAAACTTGCCAAGCACATCGATGGCCTGATTGTTGAGATCACAGACCGTATCACGGAGCTTCTGGCGGCAGGATGGAAGCGTGTTCGTGTTGTGACGGACCATGGCTGGCTGCTGCTGCCCGGTGGTTTGCCCAAAATCGACCTTCCCTGTGCCCTGGCCGATAACAAGTGGGGCCGATGCGCCTCATTAAAACCCGGGGCCACTTCCGAGGAGCGGCTTTACCCATGGTACTGGAACCCGAACCGGTATTTTGCCCTCGCTGATGGCGTGAGTTGCTTCAAGAAAGGCGAAGAGTTCACCCATGGCGGCCTAAGCCTGCAAGAGTGCCTGACGCTTCAATTGACGGTAACGCGAGGTGAATCTGCTCAGGCTGCGGCATCTGTCGAATTTACCGACGTGGTGTGGAAGGGGCTGCGCTGTACCGTTGCTGTGGATGGCAATTTCTCGGGCTTATCCCTTGATGTTCGAAGCCATGCAGGCCATTCGTTGTCCAGTGTGGTCGTAGGCAGCAAACCGCTTAAAGACAACGGAACAGCCTCTGTGGTCGTCGAGGACGAGGATATGGAGGGGTGTGAAGCAACAGTGGTCCTGACCGGTGCTGATGGATCGCTGGTTGCGCAAATCGCTACAGTGATTGGTGGAGGTAAGCCATGATTGAAATGGACCAGATCGACAGCAAAGCGGCCTCCTCGCTGGAGGGGTACCTGGTCCGGAAGGATCTGGTCCGGACCTTCAGCCGCCAGTTTCCGGTGCCCACTTATGTCGTCGAGTTTCTACTCGGCCGGTACTGCGCCAGCACCGAGCAGGACGAGATCGACGAGGGGCTCGAGATCGTCCAGCGGCAACTCAAATCACGAACGGTCAAGGCCGGAGAAGAAGAGCTCTTCAAGGCGAGGACCAGGGAGAAGGGCGAGATCAAAATCATCGATCTCATCACTGCTCGCCTCGATGCGAAGACCGACTCCTATGTCGCCACACTGCCCAGCCTGCGGCTGACCGATGTCCGCATCTGCCCTGAGCTGGTCAACCGGCATGAACGGATGCTGACGGGAGGTTTTTATGCAGAAATCACCGTGAGCTACGATGCGGCCATCGCCCAGGAGACCAAAGGGAGGCCATTCGGCGTCGATTCTCTCCGAGAAATTCAGCTATCCCAACGAGATGTGCTCGATATCCTGGCCGAGGCCCGCAAGTCCTTCACTACCGACGAGTGGAAAGAGTTTCTCCTTCGATCCGTCGGCATAGAACCGAACGGATTGTCCCGCCGGCAACGCGATGCCTTGATGCTGCGCATGGTGCCCTTTGTTGAGCGCAACTACAACCTGGTGGAACTCGGCCCCAGAGGGACGGGCAAAAGCCATCTCTTCCAGCAGGTTTCCCCTTACGCCCATTTGCTCTCCGGCGGAAAGGCGACCGTTGCCAAGATGTTCGTCAACAACGCGACAGGGCAGCGCGGGCTGGTCTGTCAATACGATGTGGTCTGTTTCGATGAGGTCTCCGGCATCTCCTTTGATCAAAAAGATGGCGTGAACATCATGAAGGGCTATATGGAGTCCGGTGAATTCAGCCGAGGCAAGGAGAGCATCCGAGCCGACGGGAGCATTGTCCTCGTCGGTAACTTCGAGGTCGACGTCGAGCATCAGCAGCGCATCGGTCACCTGTTCGGTCCCATGCCGCCCGAGATGAAAGACGATACGGCTTTCATGGACCGAATCCACGCCTTTCTGCCCGGTTGGGATGTTCCCAAAATCAGCAGGGAGCTGCTGACGAATCACTTCGGCCTCGTGAGCGACTTCTTGTCCGAGTGCTGGAGCCAGCTCCGCTATCAGAGCCGGGTCAGCGTACTGCAAAACCGGGTGTTCTTCGGTGGCGCACTGTCAGGGCGTGATACAAACGCCGTCAACAAGACAGTGAGCGGTTTGCTCAAGCTCCTCTATCCCGGCGAGGGAGAAGTTCCCGAAGAGGATATCGAGTGGGCTGTCCGCGTCGCCATGGAGGCTAGACGTCGCGTCAAAGAGCAACAGAAGCGCATCGGCGCTGCGGAATTTCGCAACACCCACTTCAGCTACGTGATGGGAGCTGATGGCGTCGAAAAGTTTGTCTCGACACCGGAGCTGCACAGCGAAAACAGCATCGGTGGCGACCCCCTTGAGCCGGGCCAGGTCTGGACCATCTCGCCAGGTGGAGGGGGGGAACACCCGGGACTCTACCGTATCGAGATCAACGAAGGCCCCGGTTCGGGCGTCAAGATCCTCAACAAACCCGTGCCGCCGGCTTTCAAGGAAAGCATGGGTTACGCAGAGCAGAACCTCTACGCCCGCTCTATGCAACTGGTCGGGGACAAAGACCCTCGTCACCACGAATTTAGCGCCCAACTCCGAGCTTTTGACGCATCCAAGTCCGGCGCGAAACTCGGCATGGCATCCCTCCTTGCGCTCTGCACGGCTCTCTTAAAGAAGAGTGTCCGTGGCGGACTCATCATCGTGGGGGAGATTAACCTGGGCGGATCTATCGAGCCTATTCACAACCCCGTAACCATTGCTGAGATCGCAGTTGAAAAAGGTGCCTCGGCTCTCTTGATGCCGGTTTCCTGCCGTCGGCAGCTTTTTGACCTATCCGATGATATGGCGACCAAGATCGACATCCAGTTCTATTCAGATACCAGGGATGCTCTCTTGAAAGCCATGGTGGAGTGACGAATATGAGTGTCCAGAGTGCAGCAATAGAGGTACTGAAGGGGGCAGGTAAGCCTCTCCATGCCAATGAAATCGCCAAGCTGATCATCGAAGCTGGGCTCTGGAAGTCTGATGGTAAGACACCGGAGGCCACCGTTAGCGCCCGGCTCTACTCCGACATCAAGAGCAATGGGGATAAGTCGTGCTTTGTAAAAGTAGGCCCTCAGACCTTCGCACTTCGGGATTCCACAGAAATAGAGGGTGACACGGCTTCGGCTCTTGCACCTGTCGAAAAGACCCCAAAACCTCATCTCGCCAACGCGGGCTTTTCCTTCACCGATTGCGCTCAGAAGGTGCTTGAGGAGTTCGGCGGCAAAAATCCGATGCACTACAAGGAAATCACCGAGAAGGCGTTGGAAAAAGGATGGTTGGTGACGAGCGGAAAAACGCCGGAAGCCTCCATGTACGCCCAGGTGATCACTGAGATCAAGCGCCAGCAGAAACGCGGTGAGCGGCCCCGCTTCGTTCAGCACGGCCGTGGCTATATCGGCCTGAGCCAATGGATGGGACGCGGTCTGGCATTCCAAATCGAGCAGCATAACCACCAGGTTCGGAAAGCACTGCGTGAGCGCCTGCTGGCCATGAAACCCGGCGAGTTCGAGGAACTCATCTCGCAGTTGCTGGCGGAGATGGGCTTCGAGATGGTCGAGGTAACCAAACTCAGCGGCGACGGCGGCATCGATGTCCGGGGCACACTGGTGGTCGGTGACGTGGTCCGCATCAAGATGGCCGTCCAGGTCAAAAAGTGGAAGCTCAAGAACAACATCCTGGCCCCAGTGGTTCAGCAGGTGTGCGGAAGCCTCGGAGCGCACGAACAGGGCCTGATTATTACTACCAGCGACTTCAGTGCCGGAGCCATCAAGGAAGCGGCTCAGCCCGACAAGACTCCCATCGCCCTGATGAACGGTGAACAAGTCGTGATGTTGCTGATGGAAAACGGCATCGGCGTCCATCGCTCCACACCGGATCTGTTCGAGATCGATGAGGAGTTTGCCGTAAAAGATCTTAACCACGCAAATTGATCAAGGCGGGCGTTCGATTTCGATATGGCAAAAACACCTAAAAGCCTCGCTAATAAATGCAGAAAGAAGAAAGCCTTTGAGGACTCTCGACGAAGGACATAAGACCGTCCTGGGTGAACGGCTCGACTTGTCCTGTCCGAAGAGGCGATCGAGGGGGCTATGGCGGAGCCTTGGGACTCTGCCGAAGGAGAGGCGAAAGTGATGAAAAACCCCGACAGGAAGAGAGTTCCCAGGCTCGATGAGCTGCCCAATATCGGCCCGTCCATCGCGGCCGGCCTGGCTTCCATCGGCATCACCCACCCTAGGGAGCTGATCGGCAGAGACCCGCTGGATCTCTACAGGCAGATCGGTGCAAAAAGGGGCTGCCGTCAGGACCCCTGCCTGCTCGATGTGCTCATGGCGGCCGTCCGCTTCATGGAAGGCGGTGATTCTCTGCCCTGGTGGACCTTCACGGAAGAGAGGAAAAGACTCCTCAAGGAAAAGGCAGATCCTTTGCCGTGACCTCGACAGAGTTCGTGAAGGGCGAGCGCCTTCGCCGGGCAACGGGAGGGCAGGTTAAGGTTCTGACGCCCGTCGGGACTTTCAGACCCGGGAAGAGTTCACAAAAGATGGCCTGTTACCGTGAAGTGGGTTAGAATTGCTAGAATTGAAAAGATGTCGGCCCGTCGGAATTAGGGCAACCTCGCCGCGCAGCCGCTGGTTGGACAGGGCGTCCCTTTCGCCGGGAGTCCTGCCCGTGATGGTCTCTTGTCTTCTCCTGAAAGGCGGTGCCTCTGCCTCCATGTCTCGAGCCCTTTCGTCCCTTCTTGTGGCTCTCCTTGTTGCCCTGGCGTCACCTCTTACTGTCCGGGCCGGCGAGGGCCCCTATCTTTTCGTCGGCAACGAGAGGCTGAGGCCGCTGATCTATTCCCAGGACGGGGAGCCGGCGGGGCTTGTCGTCCAAATCACCAGGGCCATGGCCGAGGCGGCGGGTCTCGACATCGAAATCAGAGTCCTCGACTGGGCCCGGGCTCAGGAGATGATGCAGCGGGGAGAGGCCGACGCCCTGCTTCAGATCAACTGGACCGAAGAGCGCGACGGCCTCTACGATTTTTCCGTTCCCCTTCTTGACTCGAACTTCACGATCTTCCGCCGCATCGAGCGCGTCGACATCAACGGCCGTCGTTCCCTTCAGGGCAAGACCGTCGGCGTCGAGACGAAGGGGCTGCCCTGTACGGTTTTGCGGGAGGACCCCGGTGTTCTTCTGAGGCCCGTCGCGAGCTGGCGGGAAGGTTTCGAGGGGGTTCGCTCCGGCGTGATCGATGCCGTCGTCGTCGACCGGTGGATCGGCGAGTACGAGCTCTATCGGGCCGGATTCAACGACATCGTCCCCGTGAGCAGCCCCGTCGCGGTGAGCTGCTCGTCCATCGCCGTCAGGAAGGGCAATAGAGAGCTTCTCGACAGGATCAACGAAGGCCTGACGGCTATTCAAGCCGACGGGACGAGAGAACGGATCCTCTCCGAGTGGAGCGGCAAGAGGATCGTCTACCTGCCCGAAGAGAAGATGAAGGCCTATTACGTCATCGGCGGCCTCGCCCTGGTCAACGTGATCCTTCTCGTCGTCGCCATCGTCTATGCCTGCCTGCTGATGAAGACCAAAAAAGAGGCGGAAAGGCTGGCCAGCACCGATGGGTTGACGGGGCTTTTCAACTACCGCTCCTTTTATGCCGCGGCGGAGCGGGAGCTGGCCATTGCAGGGCGGCACGGCTGGCCCCTTTCGATCGTCCAGATCGACATCGACTCCTTCAAGGAGATCAATGACGCCTGGGGCCATCTGTTCGGCGATACCGTTCTCGTCGCCGTCGCCGACGCGATCCGCCGGTCCGTGCGCAGCACCGATATCTGTGCCCGAATGGGAGGCGACGAGTTCACCCTTCTCCTTCCGGAAACCGCCGCCGACGAGGCGAGAATCGTCGCCGAAAGAGTCCGCTCCGCCGTTGCGGCCTTGAAGATGAGGGCCTCGACGGATGTCGTCAGCCTTTCCGTCAGCATCGGGGTGACGACCCGAACCGGAGGCGGATCGGATCTGGAAGGCCTCATCCGTGAGGCCGACGACGCCCTCTATGAAGCGAAAAGGAGAGGCCGCAATCTGGTCGACGTCTACGGAGCCTGCCCTAACGCCAAGGACCCTTCCTGAGGCCAGAAGAATCCCTCAGGGCCGTGTGTCAGCCTGTGGAGGAGAAGCTCACTCCGCTGCGGGGAGAGCCGGATTGTCATGGCCGTGCTGTGAAGAAATTCGCAGAGGCCTTTGGGGCTTGACGTCTCTTTGTCCGAAGAGTTAGATAAAGTGAAGTTGCACCGGCTTATCTGTCCACTCGCGTCCGTCCCTTTCGGCCGGGCCTTGTGGCGGAAGGAAGAAAACGACAGCATGAAGGGGAGGCGAACGCATGGGCAAGCCCATCAACATCGATTGGAACACCCTTGGCTTCAAGTACATCAAGACCGATCTGCGCTATGTCTCGCGTTGGAAGGACGGAAGCTGGGACGAGGGGACCCTCGTTGCGGACAACACCCTCACCATGAGCGAGGGCTCGACGGCCCTTCACTACGGCCAGACCTGTTTTGAAGGGCTCAAGGCCTACCGGACCAAGGACGGCTCCATCCAGCTTTTCCGGCCCGACGAAAACGCCAAACGGATGCAGGAAAGCTGCCGCCGGTTGCTTATGCCCGAAGTGTCGGTGGAGAAGTTCGTCGATGCCTGTGGGCAGGTCGTCCGTGCCAACGAGCACTATGTGCCTCCCTATGGCACGGGGGCGACCCTCTATATCCGCCCCTTCGTGATCGGCGTCGGAGACAATATCGGCGTCGCGCCAGCTCAGGAATATATCTTTTCCATCTTCTGCACGCCCGTCGGAGCCTACTTCAAGGGCGGCATGGTCCCCGTCAACTTCACCGTTTCCGACTACGACCGTGCCGCGCCTCGGGGAACGGGCGCCGTCAAGGTGGGCGGCAACTATGCCAGCAGCCTTCTGCCCCATCATCTGGCGGTGGAGAAGGGATTTGCCGACTGCATCTATCTCGACCCCGCGACGCGGACCAAGATCGAGGAAGTGGGGGCGGCGAACTTCTTCGGCATCACAAAAGAGGGGACCTTCGTGACGCCCGCCTCGCCGTCGATTCTGCAGAGCATCACCCGCCGGTCTCTCATGGACGTGGCCAGGGACATCCTGGGCATGAAGGTGGAACAGCGGGACGTCTACATCGACAAACTCGATGAGTTCGTCGAGGCCGGAGCCTGCGGGACGGCGGCGGTCATTACGCCCATCGGCGGCATCGATTACAAGGGCAAGCTCCACGTCTTCCACAGCGAGACCGAGGTGGGGCCGGTCACGAAAAAACTCTACGAGACGCTCTGCGGAATCCAGTTCGGCGACCTCGAAGCTCCGGCAGGGTGGATCCACAAGGTCAAGATCTAAGGCAGTGAGGGAACTCGAAAAAGGCGATCTCCGAAAGGGGGATCGCCTTTTTACGCCTACAGAGAGGCCGGCAATGAGCCAAGCAGAAGCGATTGCGGCCAGACGCGTCTACGAGAAGCCAAAAGATGATGACAGCCTGCGGGTCCTCGTGGACCGCCTCTGGCCGCTGGGTATGTCCCGGGAAAGGCTCCAGGCCGACTTATGGCTCAAGGATGTGGCGCCCAGATCGGAGCTCCGCCGTTTCTTTCACCGTCATCGGGAAGACGGGGAGCTCTTCCGGAAAGAGGGCCTCGCCGAGCTTGAGGAAAACGCCGCTGCATCCCGGATCCTCGATCTGGCCCGTCAGGGCCCGGTGCCCCTTCTTTTTGCCTCCCACGACGCGGAGCACAACCACGTCCTCGTCCTCAAGGGGGTTCTCCTGAGCCGCCTCGGCCGTTGACCGTCACCTTCCTTCCCGAGGCCCTCTCCCTTTCCAGAGGGTCTCGTCGTCCTCGCAGTAGAGACTGATCCCCGCTTCACGGAACAGTCGGGCCGTCAGGCCCTCTCCGGGGACGAGGATGCCCTCGAAGCGGCCGTTGTAGACGGCATGGACGCCGCAGGAGGGGCTCCTTTCCTTCAGGATGGCGGCGTCGGCGCCGACAAGGCGGGCCAGCTTGAGGCTCTCACGGGCGCCACGGAGAAAGGCCCCCGTCAGGTCCTGCCCCGATAGGGAGTGGACCTTCGGTTCTCTCCCGTGCCCCGGCCGCTGTTCTGCCGGCTCGCGGGGAGTGCCCAGGCCTCCGAGCTGCTCCGGGCAGAAGGGGAGGGCCTGGCCGGCGGCGACCAGCTCCCGGATCCAGGCGACTGCGTTGTCTCTGCCGTCGTAGCGGCAGGCGAGTCCTGCCAGACAGGCGCTGACGAGAATCAAGGGGAGTCACATCCTTTCTGCTCTTTTTGAAAAAACTGTTCCGATCATACCGCTTCCGGTGGTTTGCCGCCCCGTCAGGAGTTGCCTCGAAGGGATAAGCTGATGATCGACGGGGCGTCCTGCCTTTTCTGACGTCTTTGACTTGCTCTGCCTGAATCGCTTTTAATAATGAAAGAAGGCCCGTTACGATTCTTGGGCCAAAGCCGGGCCGTCGTGACCCGGCAGAGCGAAAAGGAGAGTGCGGCGATGACTGGGACCGATCCGGCCGTCATCGCCGCCGGAGGCGAAGCGGCCCGAGGGCCCTGCGACGCTCCTCCAGTATTACGGTCCCACCGCCCAGGGTTCCAACTACGGACTTCTCTTCACCGCCTGGGGTGTGGCGGGATTCTGTGGTCCCTACTTCGGAGGCATGCTTCAGGCCATGACAGGCTCCTTCTTCGTGCCCTTCATCGCATCGGCTGTTGTGCTGGCATTGGCCGTGGTGATCCTCGCCTCTCTCAAGGCCCCCGAAAGAAAGGCCGCCTGAACGCCGCTAGTTTCCTCTGGAGCAGGCTCTTTGCCCGTCCCTGTGGGGCCCTGGCTGATCCTGCCGAACCGAGGAGAAAGCTGCAATCGGACGGTTTCAGTCTTGAGGTCCCGTCAGGTCCGGCCTTTGGGCAGATCTTGACGGCAAGCCCCTTTTCCCTTATGGTTTCAGAAATTATTTAATTCTAAATCATGAGGAGGCGTTGACCATGACGAAAGTGCTCGTTCTCTACTATTCCATGTACGGCCACATCGAGGCGCTGGCTCAGGCTGTCGCCGAAGGGGCCCGTCGTGTTGAGGGCGTCGAGGTGACAGTCAAGCGTGTTCCTGAGACGATGAACCCCGAGGCCTTCAAGGCCGCCGGGGGCAAGACCGATCAGGAGGCGCCCATCGCCGCTCCTGAAGAGCTGGCCGAATACGATGCCATCATCGTCGGCACGCCGACGCGCTTCGGCAACATGGCCGGCCAGATGAGGACCTTCTTCGACAGGACCGGTGGGCTCTGGGCCAAGGGCGGCCTCGTGGGCAAGGTGGGAAGCGTCTTTTCCTCGACCGGCACGGGCAACGGCGACGATATGACCATCTTTTCCACCTGGACCACACTGGCCCATCACGGTATGATTCTCGTGCCCTTGGGTTTTGCGGCGCCGGAGCTGGCCGACATTTCCCAGGTGGGCGGCGGAACGCCTTACGGAGCCTCGACGATTGCCGGTGCCGACGGGTCCCGCTGGCCCGACGGGCGGGAGATCGCCATCGCCCGCCACCAGGGCGAGGCGGTGGCCAAGGTGGCCCGAAAACTCGCCTGAGTCAGAACGGTCCGAGGGCGGCTCCGAAAAGGGCCGCCCTCGTTTTTTCCTGGAGGCTTGACATGATCGAAAACATGCACAGCACCCCCGTGGCGAACCGTTTCCACATCGCCATCTTCGGCCGCAGGAATGCGGGCAAGTCCTCTCTCATCAACGCCCTGACGGGGCAGGAGATCGCCGTCACCTCCGAGGTGGCCGGCACCACGACCGATCCCGTCTTCAAGGCCATGGAGCTTCTCCCCATCGGCCCCGTCGTGCTCATCGACACGGCCGGCCTCGATGACGAGGGCGAGCTGGGACGAAAGCGCGTCGAGAAGAGCTACGAGGTCCTCCGGCGCTGTCACTTCGCCGTCGTCGTCATCGACAGCCGGACGGGATGGACCGATTTCGAGCGCGCCTTTCTTGACGAGCTCCGCCGCCGCGAGATCCCGGCCCTGGCCGTACTGAACAAGGCCGACCTCGTTTTGGCCGATCGTCTTGGGGACCTCCTGAAGGAGACGCCGCCGGGCACGAAAGCCGTGGCCGCTTCGGCAGTGACGGGAGAGGCCGTGACGGAGATCAAGGCCCAGATCGTCGCCATCGGCTGGAAGGACCCCGTCGAACCGGCCCTGCTGGGCGATCTCGTCGCTCCCGGCGCGATGGCCCTCCTCGTGACGCCCATCGACAAGGCGGCCCCCAAAGGGAGGCTCATCCTGCCTCAGCAGCAGGTCATCCGCGATCTTTTGGACCATGGGGCTTTGGTGTCTGTCACCCGCGAGACGGAGCTGGAGAGGGCTCTGTCCCTGCTTGCCGAGCCGCCGGCGGCGGTCATCACCGATTCCCAGGCCTTCAAGGTCGTCGCGGCGGTGACGCCGCCGTCGATTCCGCTCACATCTTTTTCGATCCTCTTCGCCCGCCAGAAGGGGGACCTGGCAGAGCTGATCGGCGGCATCGGCCGCATCGCCGCCCTCAGACGGGGCGAGAAGGTTCTCATCGTCGAGGGGTGCACCCACCACCGCCAGGATGACGACATCGGCACCGTCAAGATCCCCCGCTGGATCAGGGAGATCGCCGGCGATGAGATCCGCTTTGACTGGGCCTCGGGAGCCTCCTTCCCGCGCGATCTCTCGGACTATGCCGTCGTCGTCCACTGCGGCGGCTGCATGCTGAACCGCCGCGAGATGACCTATCGCATCGCCAAGGCCCGCGAGGAAGGGCCGGCCATCACCAATTACGGTCTTCTCATCGCCTATGTCACGGGCATTCTCGAACGGGCTGTGGCTCCCTTTCCCGAGGCCCTTCAGGCCTGGGAAGAGGCCGTCACCGCAGGTGCCAGGCGCCGCCCCTGAGGGCGGCGCCTTTTTTCAGTACTTGATTCCCTGCCAGTAGAGGGGCGTGAAGACCCGGGCCTTGGCCGGAAGATTCACGTCCTTGAGAGCCCAGCCCTTGAACTCCTCGAATCCGGTCCGGTCGACGATGTAGCCGATGTGCTCCTTACCGCCCGGAGCGTTTCTGTCGATGTATTTCTCGACGTAGTCGTAGGTGTTGAGGATGATCTTGATGATGCTCGCCTCATCGCCCCATTTGATGAAATCCTCGCCGAGGCGGGGGTTCTTCTTCCCCGTCCGCCCCATGAGGGTGAGGCGGTAATATTTCTCCTTGCTTCGTGTCCAGGCCATGTTGGGGCAGTTGAGGACGCATTCGCCGCAGCCGATGCACTTCTCCTCGTTCCTCTGGGGCCGGTATTTGACGGCCTTCAGGGCCGTGACGGACTTTTTTGCGCAGACGTCGATGCAGGCCTCGCAGCTCACGCACCGCTGCGGCTCGAACTGGGGTTCTGTCATGCCCATGATGCCGAAGTCGTGCATGCGCACCTTCATGCAGTCGTTGGGGCAGCCCGTGAGAGCGATCTTGAAGTGGAGGTCGTTGGGGAAGACGGCCTTTTCGATGCGCCTGGCGAAGGCTGTCGTGTCGTAGCAGGCGTAGGGGCAGACGCGGTTTCCGATGCAGGCTGTGATGTTCCGCGTGCCCGAGGCGGGGTAACCCGTCCCCGGCTCGCTCTGGTTGATGTCGAGGCCCTCGATGAGGGGCTGGAGCAGGGCGTTCACCTCGGCCATCTTCTCGTAGGGAATGCCGGGGATCTCAAAGCCTTGGCGGCTCGTGATGTGGATCGTGCCGTTGCCGAAGCGCTCGGCGATCTCCTGGATCTTGCCGAGATAGCGGGCGTCGAGGTGGCCGCCGGGGACGCGGATCCGCGAGGCCGTCATGCCCCGGACCTTGGTGACGCGGAAGGCGTTTTTCTTGAGTTTCTTCGTGTTGATGTCCATGGCCTTGCCCTCCTCAGTCGATCAGGGTCCGGCCCTTGGTGTAGTTGAAGACGGGGCCGTCGAGGCAGACGTAGACGTCGCCGATCTTGCAGTGGCCGCATTTGCCGATGCCGCAGCACATCTTGCGTTCCTGGGAGATCCAGATGTTCTTTTCGGCGAAGCCCAGCTCGAGAAGGCCCAAGACGGAAAAACGCATCATCGCCGGAGGTCCGACGACGATGGCGACTGCCCTGGAGATGTCGCCGAGTTTGACCTTGGGAAGGTGCTCCGTCACGAGGCCGATCTGGCAGGCCGCCGGTTTGTCGCCGTCGTCGGCGCAGTCGACGGTGAGAATGACCTCCATCGACTGTTTCCAGCGGGCCAGATCGCCGAAGAAGAGGATGTCCGCCGGTGACTTGAAGCCGGTGATGAGGGTCATGCCTTTCACTTCTTCCGGGTGGCGGGCGAAGTGATCCACCACGCCCCTGACGGGGGAGAGTCCCGTGCCGCCAGCGACGACGACGAGCTCGCGGCCCCGGTAGTCGTCGAGATCGAAGCCGTTGCCGTAAGGGCCCCGGAGGAAGAGGTGGTCGCCCATGGTGTGCTCGAAGACCTCGTTTGTCACCTTGCCGACCTTGCGGATCGTCAGGTCCACCGTGCCGTCACCGATGCCGCTCACCGAGATGGGGGCCTCGCCGTACTTGGGGATGGAGACCTCGAAGAACTGGCCCGGTTTCACGTCGCCGTCGTAGGTCATGCGGAAGGTGTACTCGATGTCGGTGTGACGGATAATTTCGGTGATCTTCGAGAGGAAGGGGACGTACTCGTTGTCCGTCATCGTCCGGAAACCTCCTTCATGGCCTGGTCGAGCTTGTTGACGCTGTTGGAGAAGGAGATGTACTCGGGACAGACGTCGTCGCAGCGGCCACAGCCGACGCACATGTGGCTGCCGGTGCGGACTTTGAAGTCGTAGACCTTGTGGAGGACCTTGAAGCGCATGCGCTCGCCGTTTTTCTTGCGGTAACTGCCGCCGCCGGCGACGTCGGTGAAGCCGTCGACCATGCAGGAGGCCCAGATGCGCCGCCGCTCGCCGACCCGTCCGTTTTCGGTGTAAAAGAGATCCTGCATGGTGAAGCAGGTGCAGGTGGGGCAGACGAAGTTGCACCGGCCGCAGTCGATGCAGCGGTTGTCGTATTCGTCCCAGATCCTGCTTGAGGCCACCTGAATCGTCAGAGTCTCGGGGATGTTCACGGTCACAGCGTTTTCGGTGACATGCCGTGGTGTCACGTCCAGCTCGGCCTCGGCTCTGGGGGTGATCCTTTCGGCCCAGGCTTCACTCTTGCAGTCGACGAGAAAGCCGTCGCCTTCGACGTCGACGCTGATGGCGTAGTCCGTTGCCTGATTCGTCCCCATGGAGACGCAGAAGCAGTTCTCGAAGGAATGGGGGCAGCCCATGAGGACGAACTGGACCCGGTCGCGGAGGCGCCGGTAGTAGGCGTCCTCGGGGCCGTTGCGCAGGTAGATCTCGTCAAGGCGCTTGAGGCCGTGGAGGTCGCAGCTGCGCAGAAAGATGATGGCCCCCTTTTTGGGAGGGTCCGCCTCCTTGACGGTCTCTTCGGTGAAGAAGAACAGCGTCTCCGATACGGGAAGGAGGGCCTCCTTGAAGGAATAGAGCGATTTGCTGTCGAAGACGATCTCGTCAACGGCCTGAACCTGGCCGTAGCGGATGCAGTCCGTGTCGGAATAGATCCCCCCCTGCTCAAAGCGTTTCGGGGCGAAGAGGACGTAGTCGTCCGTCCAGCTCTGAAGCACCGCGTCAAAAGCTTCCCTGCTCAGCTTGAAACCCATCATCAACCCTCTTTCCCTGCCGAGATGGCGTCATTTCCGCCACGGGAAGAAACAGGCAGGAGCACCGCCAGATTGCTCCGTGCACCTGCCTGTCTGCCGCAACGGGATGGACCTTGGGGATCATGGTCGGCGGGGCCTTCCGGTCCCCGGTTTTTTCCAGGCCCCTCCGTCAGAGGAGCTTCGTCGTCGCCGTCGGCCTCGGGGCCTTCACGACGAGAACGCGGAAGGTGGCGTCGCTTTCGTTGTACCAGCAGTGGGGAATCCCCTTGGGACTCTCGATGAGGGTGTCGCGGCTCACGGCGAGTTTCTCGTCGCCGACTTCGACGACGCCGGTGCCTTCAAGGACATAGAAGAAGACGTCAACGGGGGTCATGTGCTTTTTGAGGGCCTCGCCGGGTTCGAGGGTGATGTGGACCGCCTGGGCGTCCTCTGTGTCGTAGAGCTTGCATGCTTTGACGCCGTGGGGCGTCGCGATCGTCTCGGCCTGATCGAATCGGGTGGTCTTCATGATCTGTCTCCTCCTTCTGAGGGCTGAAGTGTGGGCAGTCGGTTTGAGTTGCGGCAATTTTATCCCGACGTGAGACTTCTGTCCTTGAGGCAGATCAAGAAAAGGCCCCGACGATCCCGTCGGGGCCGGAAGGCTAGAGATGTTCGCAGCTGCCGTGGAAGGCGATGTCGGGCCATTTCTTGACGACGTACTTGAGCTCCCACTCGCTGGGTGAGAGGTAGACGAGATTATCGTTCCTGTCGTGGGCGAGATTGCCGCCGTTGTAGTTCTCGAACTCGGCGAGCTTCCTGGCGTCGTCGCACTCGATCCAGCGGGCAACGGAGAAGTTGATCGGCTCATAATCGGCCTCGACGCCGTATTCGGCCTGGAGGCGTGCCACGGCGACGTCGAACTGGAGGACGCCGACGGCGCCGAGGACATAGCTGTTGTCCGTCAGGGGTCGGAAGAGCTGGATCGCTCCCTCCTCGGAAAGCTGGAGGAGCCCCTTCTGGAGCTGCTTGGCCTTGAGGGGCGTGAGGAGCCGGACCCGCCGGAAGTGTTCCGGGGCGAAACTGGGGATGCCCGTGAAGCGCAGCTCCTCCTTCTCGGTGAAGGTGTCGCCGATCTTGATTGTCCCGTGGTTGTGAATGCCGATGATGTCGCCGGGCCAGGCCTCTTCGATGCCCGTCCGGTCCTGGGCCATGAAGATGATGGGGTTGGCGACGGTGATCTCCTTGCCCAGACGGTGGTGGACGACTTTCATCCCCTTGAAGAAGCGTCCCGAGCAGACGCGAAGAAAGGCCAGACGGTCCCGGTGGGCCGGGTCCATGTTGGCCTGGATCTTGAAGACGAAGCCGGAGAAGTCTTCTTCCAGGGGATCGACGAGGCGTGTCGTCGTCTCCCTCGGTTTCGGGGCCGGGGCGATTTCGGCGAAGGCGTCGAGCATCTCCCTCACGCCGAAGTTGTTGATGGCGCTGCCGAAGAAGACGGGCGTCTGGTTGCCCCGGAGGTAGTGCTCCTCGTCGAAGGGGTCGGCCGCGCCTTCGAGAAGGGCCAGATCCTCACGGAGCTGGTGAGCCTGATGTCCCAGGTGCCGTTCCAGGAGGGGATCGCTCAGGTCGCGGACAGTGACGACGTCGGTGGGACGCTGGTCCTGACCGGGCCGGAAGAGATTGAGCTCCCTGCGGTAGAGGCTGTAGGTTCCCCTGAAGTTCTTTCCCATTCCGATGGGCCAGGTCAGGGGGGCGCACTCGACCTGGAGCTTGTCTTCGATCTCTGCGAGCAGATCGAGGGGCCCCTTCCCCTCGCGGTCGAGCTTGTTGATGAAGGTGATGATGGGCGTGTTCCTCATGCGGCAGACTTCCATGAGCTTCAGCGTCTGAGGTTCGACGCCCCTGACGCTGTCGATGACCATGATGGCACTGTCGACGGCCGTCAGGACCCGGTAGGTGTCCTCCGAGAAGTCCTGGTGTCCCGGCGTGTCGAGGAGGTTGATCTCGTAGTCTCTGTAGTGGAATTTCATGACCGAACTGGTGACGGAGATGCCCCGTTCCTTCTCGATCGCCATCCAGTCACTCGTGGCGTGCCGTCCCGCCTTGCGGGCCTTGACGGCTCCTGCCATCTGGATGGCGCCTCCGAAGAGGAGCAGTTTTTCCGTCAACGTCGTCTTGCCCGCGTCGGGGTGGCTGATGATCCCGAAGGTGCGCCTACGGGCCACTTCCTCAGCCAGCCGCGACGGGGCGGTGAGGAGCTGTTCCGTTTTTTCCATGGCCATATCCCATCCCTCTTCAAATCCGAATCTGACAGGTAATGATGGCCTGAAGGGAGTTCTTTGTCAAACGCGACCTGAGGGGGGAGTCGGAAAAGATCCCCGGCGGCTTAAGGCGCAACACGTGGCTGTCGGGGCTTCCTCCCGGGCGGGAAAGGTCGGTGTCCTGCCGATTTCCACGCAGGTGCCGGCCGGGAAGCGAAAGACCCGCCGAGGAGGCCCTGGCCGAGGGACTCCGTCAGAGCCTCAGTGCCCATGAACCCAGTCGACGAGGGTGATGAAATCGAAGACGGGCAGTCTCGTCTCCTTCCTGATGGCCCGGGAAAAGGGGGAAGATCGGTGCACTCGAGAACGAAGGCGCCGATGGCCGGGTTTCTCTGCCAGACCTGTCAGGCCGTCGTTACGACCTCATCGGCAATCAGATCGAGATCGACAGCCTCGTCGGTCGCTCGACGGGGGTCTACGAGGACTGAAGCCGGGCGACGAGGAGGTCCCGGACGGTCTCAAGGACGGTGATCCTCGCAAGGCGCTTCGAGTCGGTGGCGACGATCGTCCAGGGAGCCTCGGGCGGGCTCGTCCGGGCCAGCATTTCCGCCGCCGCCTCCTGGTAGAGCGGCCATTTTTCGCGGTTCCGCCAGTCCTCGTCGGTCAGTTTCCAGTTGCGCTCGGGGTCGTCGCGGCGGCTCTCGAAGCGGCGGAGCTGTTCGTCGGGGCTGATCTGGAGCCAGAACTTGCCGATGGCCGCGCCCCAGGAGAGGAGATGGCGCTCCATTTCGTTGATTTCCCGGTAGGCTCGGCGCCACTCGTCGTCGCGGCAGAATCCCTCGACGCGCTCGACGAGGACCCGTCCGTACCAGCTCCGGTCGAAGATGACGATGTTTCCGGGATCGGGCAGGGTTCGCCAGAAGCGCCAGAGGTAGGGATGGGCCCTCTCCCAATCGTTGGGAGCCGAGACGGGCACCACTTCGTAGGTCCTGGGGTAGAGAGCCTCGGTGAGGCGCCGGATGGCCCCTCCCTTGCCGGCGGCGTCAACGCCTTCGAAGAGGAGGATCACGGGCAGTTTGCGGCGAAAGACCTCGATCTGAAGAATGTGGAGCTCCTTCTGGAGCGCGGCGAGACCTTTGCGGTAGGGCTTCTTCTTCATCGTCGCGCTGTAGTCAAGCGAATCCAGGCGGGAGCCGTGGACGGTCGTCTCCGGCAGGAAGGCGCCTTTGCAGGAACCTTCCGACGCGCCCAGGCGGGCCGTCATGGCGTCGCTCAGGGCCTCGAGAAGGGTCACCGCGGCATAGCGCCCGCAGTGGGCGGCGATGACCGTCCAGGGCGCCCATTCCGTCTCGGTGGCGTTGAAGAGGCGCTCCAGCGTCCGGAGATTGTCGTCGTACTCCTTATTCTGACGCCATTCGCCGGGTTCGAGAGTCCAGGTGGCATCGCGGTCCTTGCGGCGCTGCTTGAGCCGATTTTTCTGCTCCTCGGCGTCGATGTGGAGGAAGGCCTTGAAGACGAAGACGCCCGCTTCGGCGAGCTGTCGCTCGAAGGCGGCAATGTCGGCAAATAGGGCCTCGTCACCGAGGCGCCAGGCGTCGTGGTACCAGCTCCGGCCGAAGAGGGCCATCCGTCCCGCCGGGGGGATGAGGCCCCAGTAGGGCAGAAGTGTGCCCTCTTCCTTCGCCCGGGGCTCGACGTAGTGGAAGGAATAACCTCGGGGGTCCAGGGCCAGGATGACGCTGTTGGCCGCCTTGCCCCGGCCCGAGGCGGCCCAGCCTTCGAGGACGATCACCGAGGCGATCGCACGGTCCCGAAAGGCTCTCTGGAGGGCGCCCACCGATCGTGAGAGTTCCTTGAGGCGCTCTGACGCCTCCTTTTTGGGCAGGCTCAGTGAGAGATCAAGCATTTCGAGCATGGGACACCTCCTCAGGGTCGGTCCCCCGCAGGGAGAGGAGGACCAGTGTCTCCACGTGGCGTGTCCGGGGGAAGAAGTCGTAGGGGCTGATGGACGCTACGTCGTAGGCCTCTTCAAGGCGGTTCAGGTCGCGGCGGAGGGTGCCGGCACTGCAGGACAGATAGGCGATCCGTCGGGGCCGTGCGCTGAGAAGCCAGGCTGTTACGGTGTCCCCCAGGCCCGTCCGGGGCGGATTGACGTAGGCCAGACGCCTTGTCTCGTCGTGAGGGCTGAAGAAGGTCTCAAGCTGGGGAATCCTTTCCTCGCAGGTTCCGCGGAGAAGGAGGGTGCCCGGGGCGTTGACGGCGGCGTTTTCCAGCGCTTCGCCGCCCAGTTCGACGCCGCAGGCGGTGGCTCCACGGCGGCGCCATCGGGCCAGGCCCGCTCCGTTTCCGCAGTAGAGGTCAGCCACGGCGTCGCCCGGACCGGGATCGAGGAAGGTTTCGGCTTCGTCGAGGGAGAGGTGGTGAAGGCGCGGCAGAAGCTGCTGAAAGGCCGTCGGTCCGTAAAGGAGTCCCTGGCCGTCGCGGGATCGCGGGATTCCCCAGAGGAGTTCCCAGCCTCTTTTGGCGAAAAGGCGCCTGCCTGCCGAGGGGTTGAGGTGGAGCCATAGCCCTTCCAATCCCGTTTCCTCAAGGAGTTTGCCGAGGGCCGAAATCCAGCTTCGGTCAGTCATCGTTGCCGTCTTGGCGACGAGGGTGGCCTGGGCTCCGGACTGGACGTAGAAGGCGAAGGCCAGAGCCCGATTGGCGGGAAGTCCCTCCGTAAGGGCGGCCAGGGTCCGGGCGACGCGGCGGGACTGGACGGGACAGCTCTCGAGAGGGACCAGTTCGTCGCGGACGATCATGCCGAACCGCCATTGTCCGTCAATGATTCCGCCATGGAGGCGGACGCGGTCGCGATAGAAGAGCCGCTCTTCGTCGGTGGCGCCCCTCAGGGAGGCGATCCGGTCGGCCCAGGGTTCAAGCTGGCCGAGGAGCCACCTCGTCTTCTGGCGCTCGCTTTCCTCTGGCGTCAGGTGGCGGTGATCGCAGGCCCGACAGAGGGAAGGACAGCCGTCGTTCACCGTCCGTTAGCCCCTGCGGTTGGAGCGTCGCCAGATGCCGGCCCTTTCGGCCTTGGCGACGAGGTCGTCGCGGAAGTCGGGATGGGCGATGGCGATGAGGGCCTCGGACCGCTCCCAGGTGCTCTTGCCGGCCAGATTTGCCAGACCCCACTCGGTGACGATGAAGTGTGATCCGGACCGCGTGGCGGTGACGATCGTGCCGGGGTCGAAGTTGCCCACGATCCGGGAGCGTCTTGCGCCGTTTTGTGGGTCGGTGAAGGTCGAGGCCAGGCAGAGAAAGGCCTTGCCCCGCAGGGCCTTGAAGGCGCCCTCGACGAAGTCGAGCTGGCCGCCGGTGCCGCTGATTTGGCGGAATCCGGCCGATTCGGACGAAACCTGGCCGAAAAGGTCCACCTCGAGGCAGCTGTTGATGGAGATCATGTCATCGTGACAGGCAATGACGGCCGGGTCGTTGGTGTAGTCGATGGGGTAGGAGGCGAGGCCGGGGTTGTCGTCGATCCATCGATAGAGGTCGTCGCTTCCGGCGGCGAAGGACCAGACCCCCTTGTGGCGGTCCCGTTCCTTGAGACGGTTGGTGAGTTTTCCTGAGCGGTGGAGTTCGAGGAAGGCGTCGCAGAGCATTTCCGTGTGCATGCCCAGGTCGCGGCAGCCCGAGCTCGCCAGGAGATGGCCGATGGCGTTGGGCAGTCCTCCGATGCCGAGCTGGAGCGTTGCGCCGTCGGGAATTTGCTCGACCAGAAGAGAGGCGATGGTCTTTTCGATCTCGGAAGGCTCGCTCGGCGGCAGTTCCGAGAGGGGCGGGTTCGCTCCTTCGATGATGACGTCCACGTCGCTGATGTGGATGGACTCGGCGAAACCGCCCAAGGCCCGGGGCATCCTCTGGTTGACTTCGACGATGACGAGTCCGGCCTTTGCGAGGATCGCCCGCGACGCCGAATTGGAGATGGAGAAACTGAAGTGACCGTGATGGTCGATGGGGGCCACCTGGCAGACGGCCACGTCGACGGTCAGCTCCCGCCGGTAGTAGAGGGGCATGTTGCGGTAGAGCATGGGGAGGTAGTGGCATCGCCCCTGGGCGGCGAGTTTTCTCTCGTAGCAGCTGAAGTGCCAGCTGTTGTAGGAGAAGCCCTCTGCCTCGGCCGCCTTGAGGGGCTTCAAAGCCAGCGTTCCCCTGATTTTGACGTCGTCGATCTCTCCGCTCCGGGCGGCCAGGGCCTCGTCGAAGGCGACGGGCATGTTGAGGGCGAATCCGTAGTCGACCCAGTCGCCGGAACGGACGAGGCCTGCAGCTTCCTAGGCGGTGCGGCGTTTGCTGCGGTATTGCGCGGAATAGGTCATGCCATCCTCTCCGTTCTTCGGTGAAGTCGAAAAGTCTTTTCGATTCTACCCCAGAGAGGGCTTTTCTTGCGAGAGGTGCTGTCCCGATCGGATTCAATCGAAGCAGAGGCGGTTACGCCCCTCTTCCTTGGCCCGATAGAGGCGCTCGTCGGCGAGGGCGATACGGTCCGAGGGCTCACCCCAGAAGGTCCAGTTCCCTCTTCGGAGGGCCAGGTTCAGGTCTCCCGGGCGGAGAGGACGGACCATCCGGGCCGTCAGTTTCTCTTGGACCTGAAGAACCGATTGGCGGAGGGACAGGAGGAGCCGCTGGTGGCGGACCTGCTCCGCCATGGTGTGCTTGCCCTGGCGATGTGGGTTGCCTACAGTGCGCCAGGAAAGGTCTCCTTTCGGCGCACTGTGGCGACTTCCACCTCGTCTGGCCTTTGATTCTAGGCACTACGATGCATTTATATGGAGAAGGATCAGGGTTCGTCGAAGGGTTTTCTCATGCGGAGGATCAGGGATTTAAGTCCGTTCAAGAGGGCCAGGAGAAGGCCTTTCAGTCCTTGCGGTTCCTCCGTGGCGGTCAGCCCCTCCAGGGCTTCGATGAGAGGTCCCGTATCGATCTGGGCAACCAGCTCCTGCCGGAGGTGGTCCATCTGAAGGCTGTCGAGGCTCCGTTTCTGCGTCAGCATCAGTGCAGCCCGGCGTATCACGAGAAGGCTCGCGGGGGAGTGAAAGAGGTCTCTGGCGAGGGCGACGATTCTCTCAATGTCGTCACGGTCGCGCCGCCGGTAGTGAGCCAGGTAGTTTTCGAGGGCCTCCAGGGCGTCATGGCGGTCTTTGAGGCCGCCCTCTTCATCCTGAAAGAAGCGCTCCTCGGCCATGACGCCGCCCATGGCCAGGAGAAATCGGCGGATTCCCACCGGGTCAGGCGTGATGACGACGCAACGCCCCAGTTCTCCCGGCGCCTCTTTTCTTCGCCCGAGATCGCAGGAGAGAACGTCCATGTGAAGCAGAAAGGCCATGATCAGATGGCCCGCCTCGTGAAAGGCGACGCGGCGACGGTCCAAGATCTTAGCTGGCCTTTTCGGTGACGACGCAGTTGCCACCGCGCCTCTTGGCCTCGTAGAGCAGCCGGTCGGCGGCGGCGAGCAGGCCCGTCACGTGACCTCGGCCCTGGCAGCAGGCGATGCCGATGCTGAGGGAGATGGCCAGCTCTCCCTGGCCGATGGGGTTTTCCCGGACCCTCCGGCAGAGCTTGTCGGCGACGACCTGGGCTCCGTCGACGGACGTCTCGGGGAGGACGACGAGAAATTCATCGCCGCCCCAACGTCCGACGAGGTCCGTGGGGCGCACGTTCTGGCGGATCAGGACGCTCAAGGTCCGCAGGATCCTGTCTCCGGCGAGGTGACCGCGGTTGTCGTTGACGGCCTTGAACCGGTCCAGATCGATCATCATGAGACAGAGAGGGGTCCCCTCTTCGTCGGCCCTGCCGATCTCCTCGCGGAGCCTCTCCAGGATGAAGCTCCGGTTGTACAGACGGGTCAGAGGATCCCGTATGGCTCTTTCCCTCAGGGCTTCCTGGGCCTGTTCAAGTTCGGCCGTCCGTCGGACGACAGCATCCTCAAGAAGCTCCTTGTGCTGAGCGAGCCTTTCGGCGGCTGCTGAAAGTCGTCGGGCCTGGATCTGGAGAAGGGCGACGAGGGGAAGGGAAAGGAAAAGAAAATAAAAGCCGACGAACAGGGCCTCCTTGGCCTCTCTTTGAGCCAGAGCGGCAAGATGGTCGGCGCCGTAGTCAGCACAGGCTAAAAATCGCCTGCCTCCCGGCGAGGTCTGGGCCACGACGACGGAGCGGAACGATCCCCACTGGTCGTCGTAGCTGACGTAGGCCACCCCCCCTTCGTCGAAGACGCGGCGGAAGGCCTCGGGGATGTCGTCGTAGGGGTGGTAATACCAGCGCCGCTGCTCTTGTGCCTCCTCGTCGCTGACGGTGGGAGCGGCGAAGAAGAAGCGACCGCCCTCCTCGACGAGGGTGTAGACCCAGGCCAGTCCGGTCTCGGCTGTCAGGGCGTTGAAGGCCAGGCGGTTTCTCATCTCCTCCTCGAAGGAAATGGATTCCGGGCCTGTGGCCCGGTCGTGGAAATCGTCGGCCAGAAGGTGTTTCAGCGTTTTCGCCGCTACGAGGAGTTTCTCGTCCGTCTCCGCCAGGTTCCGTTCCAGAGAGCGGTTGTAGGCGAAGAGAGAAAAGGCCAGGACCCCGGCCAGGTAGAAGGTCAGGCTCAGAGTGAGATAGAAGCGGAAGCGCCTGACTTTTGCCTCGTCGATCATTACAGACTCCTCCCGTTGAGCGCCGCGCGAGCTTCTGCGAAAGCGTAAAGAGGGGAATGGCAAGAACTCCTGATTAGATTAATTATAGCGGGGATATGTGAAAATACAAGGAAAAGTAAGGCTTAATCTCTTGTCGCACGAAAAAGGGAACACGTCACCCCTGCAGAGAAGGTTCCCTTCCGGAGTCATGCCTTGAGTGTCAGCAGTGTCGGAGGCGGTAGAGTTTGACGGGACGTCCTACCTCGCGGAAGGCGAACTCGACATCGGCCCGGCCTTGTTCAGCCAGGTATTCCAGGTATCGCCGTGCCGTCGATCGGGAAACGCCCAGCAGATCTCCCGCTTCAGCGGCCGAGAGGGGCTTGTCCCAGGCCTGGAGAAGGGCCGTGACGTCGCCGATGAGCTTGGCCTGAAGACCCTTGGGCGGAGCCTGATCAAAGGCTGCAGACGGGATGAGGACTGTCCCCGTCAGGCGGTCCAGTTCCTCCTGTTTCCAGGGTTCGCGCCTTTCCGTCAGGCCGAGATGGTAGATGCGGTAGGCCTCAAGAGCGGCTTTGAAGCGGCTGTAGGCGAAGGGTTTGATGAGGTAGTCGAAGGCGCCCAGGCAGAGAGCGCCGCGGACGGCATCAGGAGCGGAGCCGACGGAGAGAATGATGAAGTCGACGCGGGGATGGGACAGACGTGTCCGGCGCAGCCCTTCAAGCAGCCCGAATCCGGGCAGGTAGAGGTCGAGGAGGACCAGATGAATCGTCTGAGCGGCAAGGGCTGAAAAAAGGGTCTCGCCCGAATCGACCCGGCCCTGGAGGCGGAAGCCCCGCAGCTTTTTGAGGTAATCGCCGTAAAGATCGCAGAGGGTGCTGTCTTTTTCGGCGATCAGAACCGAAAGGGATTTCACGGAACAGTCACCTCCAAGGGCCGCAAAAAATCTGCCGAGCCTTCTCGCTCGAAAGAGGAGAGGCCCAGTAAATATTCATTATAACGATCATGTCCTTATTCGTCTTGTTTCTTTTCCCCTTCTGTGAGGGCTTGGAGGGCTTTTTCCGCCTTGACGAATCGGTCGTCGAGGACGAGAGCGGTGGCGTAGTTCTCCTGGGCCTCAAAGAGGGAGCCGCTTTGTTCCAGGACCCTTCCGGCAAGGTAGAAGGCTTCGGGCCGCCCCGGTGCCGTCGACAGGGCCAGCTCGAGCGTTTCGAAGGCCTCTTCGAGGCGACCGGCCTCAAGGAAACGGTCCGCCTCGCGGCATAGGGCATCATAGCCCCCTTCTCCCCAGAGGTTGCGCAGCGCCTCGCGGAGGCGCGGTGCCGTAACGTCGGAGGGGAGGAGAGTCTTCTCCCCGGGGGGAGCCGCCTTCAGCAGGCGAAGGACGGGCGGGGATTCCTTGTCAGGCGAGAAAAATCCTGCCGTGCCGACGACGATGGCCCGTGCGGCGGGAATGGGCTGCTGGGCATCGATCAGGGCCTTGACGGGGCCAAGGGGTTCGATCATGCGGCTGAGGCGGCGTCTTTCGCGGGCGTCGGCGCTGATGACGATGATGACGGGAGTTTCCGTCATCGCTTCATCCCTCCTTCAGCCTCGTCAGGCCATTCGAAATGGAGGACGATGATGTCGTGGTCCGGTCTCTGGCGGCGTGCCGTGGAGCGTCGGGGAATGGCCGTTTCCGTCTCTTCGAGGCGCCATGTCTCGTCGGGGTCGATGGCGAGGTAGCCGATGTGGTCGATGTTGACGCCCAGGTTATCGAAGGAGTGCCCCTCCTGGAGCGTCAGGAGGGGGAAGGCGGAGCCGACGACGGTTTCGATGTTGAAGTCGCCCAGAACGAAACGAGTGCCCTCGAGGGCCGAAGCAAGTTCGTTGACCCTGAGGATTTGTCGTCCCCGCTTGAATTCGTTGTAGAGATAGGCCTCCATCTTATCGGCCTTGCCCTGGGTGCTCTGGCTCTTGAGGTGGACATTGACGAGGGTGAAGGAGCGGCCCGTTTCCTTGTCGACGAAGGTGGCGGCCAGGGGCGGTCGGTCGAAGAGGTTCAACTCTCTTCCTTTCCAGGAGAAGGTCTCCCGGCCGAAGTGGGGCTCCGCCTGGCCCCGGAGGTCGATGGTTTCGCCGTTCCAGATGAAGGCCAGATTTTGGTTGCTCCCGCCGTGATGAAGGGCGAATTTCCATCGGGGCAGTTCTTTTTGAAGAAAGTAGCGCAGCGAGGCGGCGTCGGCGATTTCCTGAAGGGCGAGGACGTCGGCACCCGATTCCCGGATCGATCGGGCCAGATGACGGAGGTCGTCGTCGACGTAGCGGTCTCTGCCGGAGACGTTGAAGAACTCGATGTTGAAGGTCCCGATCGCAAGGGCCCAGGCGCTGCCGGGAAGGAGGAGGGCGAGGACGAGAAGAAGCCCCAGGGGGCGCAGAAGCCGTCTCATCGGTTAGTTGCCGATCAGCCGGGCCGGCCCCGCTGTCCCTTCCAGAGGGGTGTGGCGTTTCAGCCAGGTCACCAGGGCGTCGATGTCCTTGTAGTCCGTCGGGACGACGCGGTCTTTCCAGGGAAGGAAGACGTCATAGCCGTTGCTGCCCTCGGCCAGATATCGTCGCCACCCGGTAGGTCCTGTCCCCGACGGGGAGTTCTCCGTCGATAAGGAGCTCCGACTGGGTCGTGCCGTCGATGACGCATCGCAGGCCCGATACCTGAGGGTAGGCACCGGTTCCAGCCGGGATTCGGGCGAGGGAAGAGGCGAGGGCAGTCAGCTCGTCACCGGAAAGATCGACGATGACGAGATCATTGCCGAAGGGGAGGACAGCCATACCGTCGCGGAGGCTGACCGGTCCTGCGGCGATGGAGTCGCAGATGGTCCCGCCGTTGAGAACTGCCAGGTCGGCGCCAGTGACCTCTCTCATGGAGTCGGTGACGATCGGGGAGAGATTGGTCTCGTCCGAGCGGACTTTCTCGCGGTCGCCGAGGAGGTCTTGCTCCGTCTCTCCGATGGGGCCTCTCGTCTTTCGCGAACCCTGCCAGCGGTAGTAGCGAAGTCGGGCGGCCATCTCTGTGTCCTTGGGGCCTTCCTCGTCGACGGCGACGGCCCGCCAGCTCCAGTCGCTGAGGGTCCCCTCGCGGACGGCCAGATTGAACCGTCCCAGTGCCTCGCCAGCCCAGCCGGCCTGAGCGCCGGGGGTATGGCCAATCTTCTGGGCCTCGGTGAAGAGGATGTGAGAGTGTCCGTCGACGATCAGATCGAGCCCCTCGATTCGTGCCTCGGCGAGCTGACGTGAACCCGTGCCGCCCCGGCCGATGGCGTCGACGAGATAGGCCAGGACGGCGAAGTTCCCCTTGCCCTCTTCAGACCAGAGGTGACCGTGACTGTCGTTGATGTGAAGAAGGGTCAGCTCCGCTGCGCCTGAGCGCAGGGGCATCAGGATCAACAGAAAGAGCAGAGCCGCCGTCAGGCGCCTTGCCTCTTTTTTCAGGGAGAGTCCCCAGGTCATCGCTACCAGACTCCTTCCTGAGCTCTTCAGAGCTAAAGCATCCCCTTGCGCCAGAGCCAGAAGGTGGAAAGAGCGCTCAGGGTCACCGAGACGACCAGGACGAAAACGAAACCGAAGGGGGCACCGCCCCAGGGTACGTCGACGTTCATGCCCCAGAAACTGGCGATCGCCGTCGGGACGGAGATGATGATCGTCACCGAGGCGAGAAACTTCATGACGATGTTGAGGTTGTTGGAGATGATGGAGGCGAAGGCGTCCATCATGCCGCTCAGGACGTTGCTGTACATCTGGACCATCTCGTAGGCCTGATTGTACTCGATCTGGACGTCTTCGAGGAGGTCCTCGTCGTCTTCGCGCATCTTGACGATCTCCCGCATCTGGCCGTTCTGGATCAGCCGCAGCAGTCTTTCGATGACGACGCGGTTGGACCGGAGGGCCGCGCTGAAGTAGGTGAGGCTCTTCTCGAGATCGAAGAGCTGGTAGAGCTCTTCGTTTTTCATGGCGTGGCGCAGGTTGTTTTCGATCTGGTTGGAGCGCCGGTTGATCTGGCCCAGGTAGCGCAGGAAGGCCGTGGCCGTCTTGTAGAGGATCTGCAGTAAAAAGCGCGTCCGCTTGTAGGTGCAGAAGCCGTTCATGGAGACGACGCTCCTGGGGAGGATGTCGTTGCCCTCGAGAGAGACGGTGACGATGTAGTCGGGCGTGAGGATGACGCCGAGAGGCACGGTGTCGAAATCGAATTCGCTGGCGCTTTTGGCGACGTTGATGACGACGAGGAGGACGCCGTCGTCGGTCTCGATGTGGGAGGTCTCCTCGGGGTCGAGGGCCGTGGTGATGTAGTCGGCCGGAATTCCCGTCAGGGAGGAGACGGCGGCGATTTCGTCTCCCTTGGGCGCGACGATGTTGACCCAGCAGCCGGGCTCGAGGGCGGGAAATTCGAGCTGACGGATGCCGCGATCTTCCGATTTGTAGACGGTGATCATCGGTTTTCCCCCTTTCGCCTCGGGTGAGCGCGAACAGAGACGGACTCGCCAGGAGTCCTCCGGTTCGTCGCCGAGGCTGGTTGTGTGTTCAGTGCAGGGGGACCGAGAAGAGGGCGGTTGGGAAGCGCTCTTCACCGGTCCGGCGCCGCCGGACCGGTGAAGGCCGACGGCTCAGTACAGGAAACGGATTTGTCGTGGAACGGTCGTACTGGAACTGTCGCCTTCCATGATGGAGAGTCACTTCCTTGGCTGAAGGGATGATGTACCCGTTCATGGTAACAGAAAAGCCGTTCTTCCATCTACCGTTTAGCGCATTGGCTTCGGCTTTTTCCGGTACACTTTGGGAGAAAGACATAAGCCCTATGACCCCTTAAGGAGGTTGATGCTTCAATGACCGAAAGCAAGGGAACCTACAGACGACGCCCCCTCCACGAAGTGGGCAGAGAGCTTGCCGCCGTCGCCCAGGGGCAGAGTGCTGCCGATCTCGTCGTCCGCAACGCCAGGCTCCTCAACGTCAACACCGGTGAGATTCTGGATGGGATCGACGTGGCCGTCAAGTCGGGCCGCATCGCCTACGTCGGTGCCGCCGATCACACCCTGGGTGAGGAGACGGCCGTCATTGACGCCGGCGGCAGGGTCCTCGCTCCCGGTTTCCTCGACGGCCACATCCATGTTGAAAGCAGCATGGTCACCGTCAGGGAGTACGCCCGCGTCGTCGTCCCCCACGGCACGACGGGGATCTTCATGGACCCCCACGAGATCGCCAACGTCCTCGGCATGGAGGGGGTCCGTCTCATGGTCGACGACGGCCGGGACGTGCCGATGAACGTCTGGGCCACCATGCCCTCCTGCGTGCCCGCCGTGCCCGGCTTCGAAGACGCCGGAGCCGAATTCGGCCCGGCCGAGGTGGCCGAGGCCATGACCTGGGAGGGGATCGCCGGGCTCGGTGAGCTGATGAACTTCCCCGGCGTCCTTATGGGAAGTGATCACGCTCACGGCGAGATCGAGGCCACCCTCCGGGCGGGCAAGCCCGTCACCGGTCACTACTCCATGCCCGACATCGACCGGGGGCTGAACGGCTACATCGCCTCCGGCGTCAGCTCCTGCCATGAATCGACCCGCAAGGAGGACGCCCTGGCCCGGATGAGGCTGGGCATGTATGCCATGATGCGCGAGGGATCGGCCTGGCACGACGTGAAGGAGACGATCCGCAGCGTCACCGAAAGCCGCATCGACACGCGCTTTGCCGTTCTCGTCAGTGACGATGCCCACCCCGACACGCTTCTTTCCCTGGGGCACCTCGACCACATCGTCCGTCGGGCCATCGAGGAGGGCGTCGACCCGATCCGGGCCATCCAGATGGTGACGATCAACACGGCCCAGTGCTTCGGCAAGGCCGACGAGATCGGCAGCATCGCGCCGGGCAAGTTCGCCGACATGGTCCTCCTCTCCGATCTTTCCCGTGTTGCCGTCGACGTGGTGATCTACAACGGCACCGTCGTCGCCGAGAAGGGGAAGATGACCGTGCCCATCGCGCCATCGTCGATCCCCGACTTCGCCAAGAACTCCGTCCGCCTGGCTCGGCCCGCCACGACCGAGGACCTGCGCATTGCCGCCCCAGAAAGGGCTGATTCCGTCACGGCTCGGGTCATGGAGATCATCGAAGCCCACGTCGGGACCTACGCGCGTCAGGTCGAACTTCCCGTCGTGGACGGTCATGTCCCGGCTTCGGTCGAGAAGGATGTGGCCAAGATCGCCGTTTTCGAGCGCCACAAGGCGACGGGGACGCGCGGCCTGGGGTTCGTCACCGGTTTCGGCCTCAGGGGAGGGGCTGTCGCCTCGACGGTGGCCCACGATGCCCACAACCTGATGGTCGTCGGCACCAATGACGCCGACATGGTCCTCGCCGCCAACACCCTTGTCGAGGCCGGCGGCGGCATGATCGCCGTCCGTGACGGCCAGGTCCTGGCTCTTTTGCCTCTGCCCGTGGCGGGCCTGATGAGCGAGGAGCGGGCTTCTTCGGTGGCCGCCTCCGTCGAGGCCCTCGACAGGGCCTGGAAGGACTTGGGCTGCCAGCTCCATTCCCCCTTCATGACCATGGCTCTCCTGCCTCTGGCCTGCCTGCCCGAGCTGCGCCTCACCAATAGAGGGCTCGTCGACACGGTGGCCTTCCGGTTCACCGATCTCTTCGTCCGGCCTTAGCCTCCGGCGAGGAGGGGATAGAAAGCAAGCTCCACCGGGCCGTCGATGACCGTGTCCAGGGGGAGATAGTCATCGTGAAGGACCATCAGGACCTCGGTCACGTCAAGACCGAGGTCCTTCATGATGGCTGATGCCGTCGTCGGCTCCCGAAGGTCCAGGGCCTCCGGGAGGACTCTGGAGGTCAGGGCCGCGACGGAGGGATGATAGCGGAATCGGACGGTGAAGGTCATCTCAGCCGATTCGGGCCCCCTCTTCGGTCAGGCCCAGGGTCTCCAGCCGCTCCGGCCTGGGGATTCCGTCGTCATCCCAGTCTCGGTGCCGGTAGTATTCGGCGAGCATTTCCGCAAGAGGGGGAACATGGTCCCCTGTCCCCTCGTCATGGCGGGGGAGAGTGAGGATCCTTTCGGGCAGCCGGTCGTCGGAAGAACGGACGCCGCAGCGGACGTTGTAGAGCCGCTTGAGGTTGAAGATCCGTTCCCCCGTCGTCACGAGCTCGTCGATGGAGATTTCCCGGCCCGTGACGAGATTCATCCAGCGGCTCATGTCCGTCAGCGAGCCGCCTCCGTAGAGGAGGAACTTGCAGAGCTTGAGGGAGTCGAAAAGACACATCACGTTCTGGGCATCGACGTTGAGCTTCCCTTTGCCCTCAACGCCTTTGCGGTCCTGGGGGCTTTCGTAGCCGAGCTCGGGCAGGAGAGCCGTCTTTTCGAACATGTAGGAGGCACCCTGGAGGTGGCAGGCGCCCCGGTTGGACGTGGCGTAGCCGACGGCGAGGCTGTTGAAGCAGCGCGGGTCGTGAGCGGGGAAGGAGAGTCCCTTGCAGTGGATGGCGTAGGACTCTGCCCCCTTGCCGATGGCCCGCGCCGCCCTGCGGACTCCCTTCTGGAGAAGGCGGCCCAGGTAGGTTTCGCCGCGGCAGATCTGACGGACCGCTTCCACCATGGCCTCGGCGTTGCCCCAGCGCAGGTCCAGGCCGCCCAGTTCCGTTTCGGAAAGGAGACCCTTCTGGGCGCATTCCATGGCCATGGCCACGGCGTTGCCCGTCTCGATCGTGTCGATGCCCCAGCGGTTGCAGAGGTCGGCGGCGTAGGTCACGGCCTCGAGGTCGCTGACGAGACAGGCCGATCCGAGCATGCCCAGCGTCTCATATTCCGGGCCGGCTCCGACCACGCCCGCATAGGGGCCCTCGGTGATGGCCACGTCCCGGCCACAGCCGATCGGACAGGAGCCGCAGTAGTAGCGGCCTGTGAGGATCGTCTCGGCCAGGCGTTGGCCTGAGATTTTCTCCGCCTCGGGCCAGCCTCCGCGGGACCAGTTGGCCAGGGGGAGGTCGCCGAGTTTCTCCGCTCCGACGACGCCACCGGCCGTGCCGAGCAGGTTGAGAGAGCGGGTGTTCTCGACGATGGCCGGAAGCCGCCGCTTCAGATCCTCTTTCAGCCCTTCCTCGTCGAAGAGGGGCACCTTGCCGGTGCCGACGACGGCGACGGCCTTGAGATTTTTCGACCCCATGACAGCGCCGAGGCCGCAGCGACCCACGACACGGGCGTTGGCCCCGTCATGGACGATGGAGGCCAGGGCCGCCATCCGTTCTCCCGCCGGGCCGATGGCGGCGACGTGGCATTCCTTCCCGTGACGCTCGACGAGGCGGCGCTCCGTCTCGAAGGTATCGAGGCCCCAGAGAAAATCGGCCGCGACGAGGGAGATCCGGTCGTCTTCGACGAGGAGGTAGTGGGGCTTGTCGGCCGCTCCGGTGAAGATGACTCCGTCCCACCCGGCCTGCTTGAGGGCCGTCCCCCATCGGCCGCCCACGTCGCCTTCGCCGAAAAGGCCCGTCAGGGGAGACTTGGCCAGAATCTGATGGCGACCCGACGTGGGCACCGTTGTCCCCGTCAAGGGGCCTGTCATGAAAAGCAGAACGTTATCGGGCCCCAGGGGGTCTGTCTCCGGGCCGGTCCTGTCGTAAAGCAGCTTCGTTCCCAGGCCGCTTCCGCCGAGAAACTTCTGCCGCAGCTCCTCGGCGATCGGCTCTTGCGTGATCGTCCTTTTCGTCAGGTTCACCTGAATCAGGCCGCCTGCGTACCCACCGGCCATCTCTTTTCCCCCCTTTTCAGCGGTGCTGCCACTCCAAGGTTCGGATCATCTTGAAAAGCAGAGCGTTCACCGGCGTTGGCACGCCGAACCTTTCTCCGAGACGGCAGACCTCGCCAGCGAAAAGGTCCACCTCGGTCTTCCTTCCCGCCTCCCTGTCCTGGAGCATGGAGTTCTTGCCTTCCCCGTCCAGGCTGTCGAGCATCAGCAGGGCCTCCTCGACGTCGCCATCGGTGAGGTCAACGCCGCAATGGGGTGCCAGAGCCACCACTTCGGCCATGGCGTCAAGCAGAGCCGACCGGGCTTCGGGGCAGGACTGGAAGGTGCCGTAAGGTCCCCCGACGACGGCCCCCACCTGGTTGATTCCCACGTTGAACATGAACTTGGCCCACTGCCTCTTGCGCACATCATCGACGGCCAGGGCCACGACGCCGGCCTCGAGGAAGAGCCGTTCAAGGCGCCTGATCCGCTCGGAATGACTGCCGTCGGCCTCGCCATAGACGATCCGGGCCGAGCTCGTGTAGGCCAGGCTCCTTCCGTCGCGGTTGGAGTCCATGTGGGTCACGAAGGCGGGAACGACCTTCTCCGGGCCGACGGCCCGGCCGATGATCTCCTCGCTGCTGATGCCGTTCAGCAGAGAGAGGACCGTCGTCTCCGGTCCCGTCACGGCCTTCAGGTCAGGCAGGACCGTCTCAAGGTCGTAGGCCTTGACGGCCACGAAGATCACGTCGGGCCTTTCTGTCACCTCCTGGGCCGTGACGAAGGGGAAGGCGTAGGTCCTTCCGTTGACCACCGTCGGCTCCGCGGCGTAGCGCCTTTTCCTCGCGTCGTCGCAGAGGATCGTGATGGGGTAGCCCGCGTCGGCGAACTGCGAGGCGAAGGTGATGCCTACGGCACCGAACCCGAGCATAAGGACCTTTTCTGTCATGTTCCATCGCTCCCTTGTCCTGGCGTTCATCGTCGCGGTAACCGGATTGAAGCCGGCTCCCTCGTGGTTGTCCCATTTTATCAACAAAAGAACGGTTCGACTTTCCCGATACATTCACCATCAGCCCTTTTTCGGGCGGTGAAGAAAAGAGACAGGCAACCAGAGCCGTCTCCGTCACCTGGTAGAATGATCCGGTCAAGGTGTGAGGGCAAAAAGACAAAGCGCCTCAATCGGCAGGAGCAGCAGGAGAAAGGGGTCTTCTTTCGCGATGGATCATTGCGGTCAAATCAGAAACATCGGCATCTTCGCCCACGTCGACGCCGGCAAGACGACCCTGACGGAGCGGCTCCTTTTCACCGGCGGGGCCATCCGGACCCTGGGCAGCGTCGACGAGGGAACGGCCAGCACCGACGGGCTTGACGTGGAGCGGGAGCGGGGCATCTCGGTCCGCGCCGCCATCGTCTCCATCGATTGGCAGGGAACGACGGTCAACGTCGTCGACACGCCGGGCCACGTCGATTTCTCCGCCGAGGTGGAGCGCTGCCTTCAACCCCTTGACGGGGCCGTGCTGGTCCTCTCCGCCGTCGAAGGCGTTCAGGCCCAGACGGAGGTCCTCTGGCAGGCCCTTCGCGAGAGAGGGCTGCCGACGGTGCTCTTCATCAACAAGATCGACCGCATGGGGGCCGATCCGGCTCGCGTCGTCGACGACATCGGGCGGCTCCTCTCCCCACAGGTCCTTCCCCTTCAGATCGTGGCCGGAGCCGGAACGGACAGTCCGGCGATTCTTTCGACCTGGCCCGATAGCGGCCCCGACTTCGCAGAAAAGCTGCTCGAAGGGCTGGCCGATGCCGACGAGACCCTGCTGGATCGCTATCTGGAAGGCGAAGAGATTTCTCCCGTCGAAGTGGATGAAAAACTCGTCCTCCTCGCCCGAAAGGGTGCCGTCTTTCCCGTCCTCTTCGGGGCAGCTCTCGACGGCATCGGCGTGGAGGCGGTTCTGGAGGCCATCGTCCGTTATCTCCCGGCTGCCTCGGGCAGCGAGAAGGCCCCTCTCTCGGCCCTTGTCTACAAGGTCATCCACGATCCCGCCTTCGGGCGCGTCTGCTTCACCCGTTTCTTTCAGGGCCGTCTTGTACCGCGTGACGTGGTGCACAATGCCAGCCAGGGCACAGAAGAGAAGGTGACGCTCCTCCGCAAGGTCCGAGGCTCCCGATTCGATGACGCCGATTACTGCGTTGCCGGCGACATGGCCCTCCTGTCGGGTCTCAACGGGACCCGGGCCGGTGACATCCTCGGCGATCCTTCCGCCGTTCCTCCGCCCGTCAGGCTGCTGGAGCCCCTCTTTCGCGCCCGTGTCGTTCCCGCCGAGCACGATCGTCTGCCCGCGCTGCTTGAGGCTCTCCGCATCCTCGACGAGGAGGATCCCTTTCTGGACTTCCGCTATGATCCGGAACGTAAGGAGCTTCACGTCCGCATTGTCGGTCTCATGCAGACCCAGATCCTCGAAAGCCTCCTGCAAAGCCGGTTCGGGCTGACCGTCTCCTTCGAACAGCCGGCGACGATCTACCGCGAAACGCCCCTTGCCGCCGCCGAGGGAACGGTGGAATATACCCTCCCCAAGCCTTGCTGGGCCGTCATGACCTTCCGCATCGAGCCGGGCGAGAGGGGGTCGGGCCTTTCCTTCCGCTCCGAAGTCAGCACCGACGCCATCCACGTCAAATACCAGCGCGAGGTGGAACGGGCCCTTCCGGCGGCTCTCGAACAGGGCCTATTTGGCTGGCAGGTGACGGATCTCAAGGTCACTCTCGTCGGCGGCGAAGACCACGAGATCCACTCCCGCCCTTCCGACTTCCTCATCGCCACGCCCATGGGCATCATGGATGCCCTGGAAAAGGCCGGTACCCGCCTTCTGGAGCCGATGCTTTCCTTCTCTCTGACGGTTCCCGAAGAGATCGGCAGGCGTGTCCTCGGCGATCTGGTGCGGATGAGGGCCGAAATCGAGAGTCCCGTCATTTCGGGCGGCCAGTTCCAGGTGAAGGGCGTCGTTCCCGCCGCCGATTCGATGGACTATCCCGTCCTGCTCGGGACCCGTTCCGGCGGACGTGCCCGCATGGCCACGCGTTTTAGCGGCTATCGGGAGTGTCCCGAAGGCTTCAGGGCCGAGACGCCCCGGCGGGGCATCGATCCCCGAGACCGGTCAAAGTACATTTTGGCGGCGAGAAAGGCCCTGGGCTGAACTTTCCCCCGGGTCGATGCCGTCAGCCGTTTCTGAAGGCAGGTCCATGCCGTCACGCGAAGGGAGGATCCTGGAGTCCTCCCTCTTTCTGTGCCCAAGAGAGGCCGGTTCGGAGAGCGCCTCTCGTTGATCCTGCCTGTGCTATACTTTCACGGTAATTTACTTTTGATGTTGAGGAGCTGTTGACTCATGAGATTCCACAGTGCGATGGACCTTGTTCCAGGTCGGGAGGCCCGTGCCTGACCTGATGGATGCGGTGCCTCCCAGAGGTTGAGAGCAAAATTCAACTTTTGGAGGTCAGTCCATTGAACGCAAAGGAAAAAGAAAATCTCGGTCTCGGCGGGAATCTGCCCGCCGGACATGGTGGCGATGGCTCGTGTCACCTGGGGCGGGTGTCGTCTCAAACGAAGGATCTCTACCGGGTCATCACCGGGAGGGGCGAGGTGACGGCTGAGGTTTCGGGCAGATTCCGTTTTGCCGCCGAAGGCCCGGCCGACTATCCTGCCGTCGGCGATTTCGTCCTCGTCGATCGCGATGACGACGAGGGGGGACATGCCATCATTCACTGCCTCCTGCCGCGGAAAAGCGTCTTCATCCGCAAGGCCGCAGGGACGGCCAAGGAGGAGCAGGTGGTGGCCGCCAACGTCGACACCGTCTTCATCTGCCTGTCCCTCGACAGAGACGGCAACTTGAGGCGCATCGAACGCTATCTCGGTGTCGCCTGGAGTAGCGGGGCCCTGCCGGTCATCGTCCTCACCAAGGCCGATCTCTGCGACGATCTTTCCGATCGTCTGACCCGGATCGAAAGGATTGCCATCGGCGTCGATATCGTCGTCACCTCGAGCCAGACCGACGACGGGTGGCAGGCCGTCCGGGCCTATCTTGACTGGGGCCGGACGGTGGCCTTCATCGGTTCCTCCGGCGTCGGCAAGTCGACGCTCATCAACCGCCTCGTCGGACGCGACCTTCTGGCGACAGGGGAAATCCGAGCAGGCGACGGCAGGGGGAGACACACGACGACGCGGCGGGAACTGATCGCCCTTCCGGAGGGCGGCGTCGTCATCGACACGCCTGGCATGAGGGAGCTCGGCCTTGACGGTGCCGATCTTGCCCGGACCTTTGCCGACATCGACGATCTGGCGTCGCGGTGCCGTTTCCGCGACTGCAGTCACAGCGGAGAGCCCGGCTGTGCCGTTGAACAGGCCATCGGTGACGGGCGTCTTGAGCCTGAAAGACTGGCCAGCTACCGCAAGCTCAAGAAGGAGGCCCGTTATGAGGGCCTCAACTCACGTCAGATCGAAGAGGAAAAGATCACAGCCATGTTCCGTTCCCTGGGGGGCATAAAGAATGCCCGTCGGCTGGGCAAGGAAAAAAACAGGAGACGTCACGGTTACTGATCGTGACCGGCAGTTCAGCGTTTCTGTCTCTCTTCCAGGGGCCCTGAAGGCGTGAAGGCATGACGGGCAGGCCTCTTTGAAGCAGGGGCCTGCCCCTTTTATCTGGCTACAACCGGTAGAGGTCCAGCTCGGAGAGGAGGGGGGACGAAATGACTCATGATTGTCTGGCTGCCCTCAAGGGCGGGTGCCATCCTTTCCTGCGCTGGCAGTTCGCCTGCAACGGATGCTGGGAAAAGGCCCTCCATCTCCATCCTCGACAGCCGAAGATGAGGGAATGTCTGCGGAGCTGGCTTGAGGTGGCCGCCGACGACGTGGCGGCCGAGCTCTTCTTCGCAGGAGACGCGGGGGAGCTCTTTCTGGGCCTTCGCTTTCCTCCCCGGAAAGAGACACAGCTCTTTCTGGCCGAGGTCCTCATCGACCTTGATCTGGACGTCGGTTCTGCCGAGGATTCCCTCGCCAAGACCGTCGCCGCTTTGAGGTCCATCTCGGGCCTGGAGGAGCTCTATCTCGGCGAACCGGCCTTTATGGAGATCGGTGTCGTCAACGGCTGGAAGAGCTTCGGCCCCCTTCGTTTCTGGCAGGGAGGTTCCCCCTCGCCTCTGGAGTCCCTCCACCTGGCCCTGCAGCAGGGAGGCTGCTTTGAGGGCCCTTTCCCCCTCCCTCTGGCTCTGGAAGGAGGCTTCTCCGTCCCCGTACCTCACTGGGTCGGATTACCCGTTTCGTCGTCGACAGCCGACGGCTACCGCCTCGACGGCCTCCTGGCCGAGGAGGCCGTGGCATCCCTTTTGCGGTGATATCCGGCGATGTTGGCTCATCTCCTTCATCAGCGAAAAGAGAGCCGGGCCCCTGCCAAGGGGCCCGGCTCTCTTTTCGGCGGGTTCATTGAGAGTGATAGAATGAAAAACATTGAGATCATCACCGATGCCGCAGAAAGGATCGTTTCGCCCCTTAGATAGAGCCGGCGCTGTGAGCGGTCCTGTCAGGGTACGTGCCGGATAATCTGGTCCTGTTTGCCGGCTGATTGGCTTCTTCAATTGGGGAGGTTATCAAAAATAGGGGCTGATTCCGGGCCGGTAAGATGCCAAGGGCCCAAGGGCGGAGGATCACGGAGGCCGGTGCGGACGATGGAGCGGTCATGGGTTGCAGGAGGAGGGGAAGGGAATCGTGGAATTACGACATCTCGTCGAGCCTTACTCGGAAAACTGGAAAAGTCGCTTCGAGTCCTTCTTTGAGGGGCTCTTCGGAGCTCCCGGCGGTTTCTTCCCGATGCAGGCCCAAAAGGCGGTTGCCCTCAGGGCTCCGGATATCAAGCCCGATAAAGGGGTGCCCTTCGGGGCCCTGATTCACCCTTCCAATCCGGAGAGCGGGCCCTATGGCGGCATGAGCTTTGTCGTTTTTCCCGTCGCCGAAGCGCCTCCGATGATCGGTCTTGTCATCGGCACCCTGGGGCTGAGCCCCGACGAGGAGGTCCTCTCCAGACCCGGCCATGGGAGACGTGTCCGGGCGCTCTGTTCCTGGCTGAACAAACGCTACAGCAAAGACGGTGGTGTGGCCTGGTCGAAAGAGGATCCCGTGAGGACCGACAGGGAGGTGCCGGCCAACGTCGTTCGACAGCTCCCCGCCTACAGCCCGATTTTCAAGCGTTACGGCAAGGTGATCTACGGTTTCTTTATCCCGCCGGAAGGTCTTTCAGATGAGGAGCTCCGGGAGGTCTTCCTGGCTTTCCTGGGCCTTTACTTCGCAGAGTACGGGCATAGACCGCTGGCCGCTTTTGCGCAGCGTCTCGAAGCGGTCGAGAGTCATTGCCTCGCCGGTCTGATGCCTGATCTCTCGGAGGATGACCTGTTCTCCCTTCTAATGGAGCGTCATTTCGCCGTCCTCACGGGACCTCCCGGTACGGGGAAGACCCATCTGGCGCTTCAGATGCTGCAAAACCGGTTCGACGACAAGGGCAGGGTCGTGCAGTTCCACCCCAATGTGACTTATGAACAGTTTCTGGGAGGGCTTTTTCCCGAGAAAAGCGGCGATTCCCAGCTGGGTTTTCGTTTTGCTCCGCGGCCAGGGATTCTTCTGGAGGCTGTGAAGGAGGCCAAGACGTCGCAGAAGCCCTATCTTCTCGTCATCGATGAGATCAACCGGGCCGATCTCTCGAGGGTTTTGGGGGAGGCGATCTTTCTCTTCGAATCCGGCGATTTCTCGCGAAGCCTCGATCTTCCCTACGATTTTGGCGAGGCCTTCGGCGGTTCCCGTCTTTCCATGCCGGAAAACCTCTACGTCCTCGGGACGATGAACAGCGCCGACAGGAGCATCGCCATCATGGATATCGCCATCAGGCGACGCTTCGCCTTCGCCAAGCTCTGGCCGCAATTCGACGTTGTGGAGCGACAGGGCTGTCCGCTCATGGAAGAGGCCTTCAAGAGTCTGGTCCAGATTTTCGTGGAAAATGCCGGCGAGGACGCCTTCCCTCTTATCCCGGGTCACTCCTATTTCATGGAGTCCGATGAGACGCGAGTTCCCGACAGGCTGAGGAGGAACCTCATCCCCCTGCTTGAGGAGTACCTCCATCAGGGCTATGTCTCCGGCTTTTCCGGTCCTGTTTTGGCCTACATCCAGTGGGTCATGAGCCTCTAGAGACCGGTCTCTGCCATGGGATCTCTGATCGAACTCGTCGATCACGGCTCGAAGACTGAAGATGCGATCTTCCTGGCCAACGGAGATCTTCCCCGTGACCGACATCAGCTGCTGGCCAGTCTGGGACGGCAGTTTGTCAGGGCAAACCGGGGGGCCATGGCCGATTTCGGCGTGAGCTGTGAGACGGATTTTTCCGGCAGGGACGTATCGCTTCGTTTTCACGCAGGAAGCGTCGTGGGGGCTTTGCCCCTCCTGTCGCCTACCTCGGGAAGGCCCGATCTGGGACTTGTGATCCAGCCCCGCTTCAGTTGGGCCGGGATCGGCTCCGTCCTGGGCGTCACGGGCTGGAAGGTCGTTCCTCAACTCCTCGGTCTGCCTCTGTTGCCGAAGTCTGAGCGGAAAGTCCCTCTCTGGGTCCTTTCCCTGACGCTTCTGCCCCGACTGGAAGCGCTTCTTCGGCGTCTTGACAGGAAATTCGCCTCCTGCGAAGAGGATCTGAGGGCGCCGAAAGGCCAGGTTCGTTGGACGGAATATGCCGAAAGGCGGGTGGGCGCTTTCCGGTTTCTCGACGTCCCTTGCCGCTTTCCCCTGCTGAAGGACGACGGCGAGCTCAAGGCTGCCATTCATCATGTCCTCCTGACGCACCGGGGGAGCCTCCAGAGTCAGATGACGGGAGGGCCCGTCGTCAGTCAGCTTCTCGATTACTGTGAGAGCCTGATCCGGCAGGTCCGAGATCATTCTCCGAGGCGTCCCTCAGGGCTGTTCTTCAACCGTTGGTCACGGATTCCGCTTCAGTCGGAGGTTTTCCGTCAAGGCCTGCAGGCCATGGAGTGGTCGGTGGAGCAGCGGGGCCTGGCCGGCTTGGGGGAACTTGAGGGCATCCCCTGGCGAATGGCCATGGAGGACTTTTTCGAGTCCTGGCTGGAGACCCTCTGCAGCCGGGTCGCGCCACTTCTGGGGGGTGTGCTGAAACGGGGAAGACTGGGGGAGACGGTCGCTGCCTTTTCCTGGGAACCGGCCTTCTCGGGGACACAGCGCTCCCTCGTTCCCGATCTCGTCATCGAAAGAGAGGACCGGGTGATTGTCGTCGACGCCAAGTACAAGCGCCACTGGGAAGAGCTGGAGCGAAAATCCTGGCATGCCCTGGGCGAGGAGACGAAGGAGGCCCACCGCCATGATTTGCTGCAGGTCCTCGCCTACAGCACGCTCTTTTCAGGCAAGATGATCGAAGTCTGCCTGATTTACCCCTGCAGGATCGAGACGTGGCAATCGCTCCGGAATCGGGGCCGTCTCTCTCACGAGGCGACGGTGGGGCAGGGGGAGAGGCAGATCCGCCTTATCCTGACGGCCGTTCCCATGGCCGGTGACGTCGAGGAAATCGTCAGTCATCTGCGCCTCCTCTTCAGCAAGGAGCCTTGAGATCATTCTTCGGCGAGAGGCTCGTCTGAGTCGTGTTTACTCCTTTGATTGGTCATCGCTATCTGGGGTATGGAGAGCTTTGGAGCGAGAGGGAAGGCTGATAGAAAAACCGGGTCACCCCGAAAAGGGGCTGACCCGGCATGATCGTTTCAGTTTGGCGTGCCCGAAAGGATTCGAACCTTCGACCTTTGGCTCCGGAGGCCAACGCTCTATCCAGCTGAGCTACGGGCACGCTTGACAACGGGTATATTACCACGCCGGTCAGGGCGGCGCAACGGTTCCGGCGTTATTCCCGCTCCTCGCTTGCAGGCCGTGGATCTTTCTGGCTACTGGCGGTTCGTGACGATGGGTTCGACGAACTGGACTTCCGAATCCCAGGGAAAGAGGATCCACGTGTCCTGGCTCACCTCGGTGACGAAGGTGTCCACCAGGGGGCGTCCGTCCGGTTTGGCGTAGACGGTGGCGAAGTGAGCCTCGGGAAGCATCTGACGCACCAGTCTGGCCGTTTTGCCCGTGTCGACGAGGTCGTCGATGATGAGCCAGTCCTTACCGCCGCCCTCGAGCTTTTTGAGGACCGACAGCTGCCCCTGTTCGCGGATGGTGTAGCTTGAGATGCAGACGGTGTCGACGTAGTGGATGTCGAGCTCCCGGGCGATGACGGCGGCGGGCACGAGGCCGCCCCGGACTACGGCGATGATCCGGTCCCAGGTCCTGCCCAGGTCGAGGAGGCGCCAGGACAGGGCACGGCTGTCCCGGTGGAGCTGGTCCCATGAGACGGGGTAGGTTCTGTGGTAGCGGTCGCTTTTCGGCATGCCCTTCTCTCCTTAGCCAAATCGGGATGGAGGGGCGAGACCGCCCCGAGGACTCCATTATAATCGACTTCTTCGTTGACTTTTAGCCCTTTTGTCGATAGATTGTTCGTAACGAATGCCAGTCGGACGGAGCAGTCACATTTCAAAGGGGGCGGAAAAAGCACGATGAAGAAGGGTTTGCTGTTGTCGCTCGTGATCGCTTTCGCGGTCTGTTTTGCCGGATCGGCACAGGCCTTCGAGGCCGTCGCACCGGAAGATCTAAAGGTCGGGTGGGTTTATATCGGTCCCGTCGGTGACGGCGGGTGGACCTACATGCACGATAAGGGTCGCGTGGCGATGGAAGAGGCCTTCCCGGGCGTCACGTCGAGCATCGTCGAATCCGTTCCCGAGGGCCCCGATTCGGCCCGCGTCATGGAGACCTTCGTCCGCAACGGCGCCAAGGTGATTTTCGCCACCTCCTTCGGCTACATGGATTTCGTTCAGGACGTGGCCAAGAAGTATCCCGACACGATCTTCCTTCACTGCTCGGGCTTCAAGCGTGCCGAGAACGTGGGTACCTATTTCGGCCGCATGTACCAGGCCCGCTATCTGTCGGGACTGGTCGCCGGGAGCATGACGAAGAACAACGTCATCGGCTTCGTGGCGGCTCATCCCATCCCTGAAGTCATCCGCGGCATCAACGCCTTCACCCTCGGTGCCCGCAAGGTCAACCCCGACGTGAAGGTCAAGGTGGTCTGGCTCTTCTCCTGGTTCGATCCCGGCAAGGAGAAGGAGGCCGCCAAGGCCCTCATCGACGCCGGCGCCGACGTGATCGGCATGCACGCCGACACGGGTTCCGCTCCCCAGGCCGCCGAAGAGGCCGGCGTCTACGTCGTGGGCTACAACAACGACATGTCCAAGTACGCTCCCACCAAGCACCTGACGGCTCCGATCTGGGACTGGGGTGCCTACTACAAGTACACCATCGGCAAGGTCATCGACGGCACGTGGGAATCGGACGACATCTGGTGGGGGCTCAAGGAGGGCTTCGTCGACCTCGCTCCCTTTGCTGATGATGTGCCACAGGATGTGCGTGACCTCGTCGCCGCCGAGCGGGCCCGCATCGTCGACGGCCAGTGGGATGTCTTCCACGGGCCCGTGAAGAACCAGAAGGGCGAGGTCGTCGTTCCCGAAGGGACGGCCATGACCGACGCGGACATGCTCTCCATGAATTGGTTCGTCGAGGGCGTTGAGGGCGAGATGCCCAAGTAGAGTCTTCGCCTTTGACGATTCATCGGAAAGACCATCAAGGCGCCGGTGCTTCCGGCGCCTTGATGGTCTTTCCGCCCTCGCCACAGACCCGTTCTTTGAAGAGGCTCTCCTTTCGTCTAGAATGATTCCGTCAGGTTCGACCAGGCCCTGACGAGAGGATGGTGCGTCGACAATGACCGCTTCGCCTTCCCTCGTCGATCTGCGGGGGATCACGAAAACCTTTCTGGGTGTCGCCGCCAACGACGACATCGATTTCGACGTCCGGGCCGGAGAAGTCCATGCCCTGCTCGGCGAGAACGGGGCCGGTAAGAGCACGCTCATGAATGTCCTTTGCGGCCTTTATCGTCCCGATCGGGGCCAGATTTTCCTGTCCGGCCAGGAGACCGCCTTCAGGACGCCCCGGGACGCCATCGCCGCGGGCATCGGCATGGTGCATCAGCATTTCATGCTGATTCCCGTCCAGACCGTCTGGGAGAACATGATCCTCGGCCAGGATGGCTTCGGTTTCGTCCTCTCCAAGAAGGCCATCTGCCGGAGGATCGGCGAGCTGGCCGACCAGTACGGCCTCCACGTTGACCCCGAGGTGCCGGTCTGGCAGCTTTCCGTCGGGGAGCAGCAGCGGGTGGCCATCCTGCGCATGCTCTTCAGCGAGGCGAAGGTGCTCATTCTCGACGAGCCGACGGCGGTCCTGACGCCTCAGGAGGCGCGCCAGCTTTTCGCCACGCTGCGCCGCATGAGGGAAGAGGGTCACGGGGTGGTTTTCATCTCCCACAAGCTCGACGAGGTGGCCGAGATTTCCGACCGGGTGACGATCCTTCGCAAGGGGAGGAAGATCAACACGGTGCGGACGTCCGGTGTCGGCCCCGAGGAGCTGGCGGAGATGATGATCGGCAGCCGTGTCGTCCCGGCCGTGAACAAGAGGGCGGCCGTAACGGGCGAGACCGTTTTCCGTGCCCAGGAGCTCTCGGTGCTGAACGACAAGGATCTTCCGGCCCTGGAAGGGCTCTCGCTGGAGTTGAGACGGGGTGAGATCCTCGGCCTGGCCGGCGTTGACGGCAACGGCCAGACCGAGCTCTGCGAGGCCCTGGTGGGGCTGAGGCGGCTCCAGTCGGGCCGGATCTTCTTCAACGAAAGAGAGATGACTGGCGCCTCGGTGAGGGACTTCCTCGGCGACGATATCCGTTACATCCCCGCCGACCGGCGCGGCACAGGCCTCGTGCCGACGATGAACCTCAGGGAGAATTACGTCCTTCGCCACTACTGGCGGGAGGCTTTCCGCAAGGGGCCTTTCATGAACTGGGAGGCCGTCGCCGGCCAGACGGGACGGGTGACGGAGCGTTTCGACGTCGTGACGCCTTCCCTGGGCGTGCCGGTGCGGATGTTGTCGGGCGGCAATCTGCAGAAGCTAATGCTAGCCCGCGAGCTCGACGGCAACCCTCGCGTCGTCGTGGCCATGCAGCCCACCTGGGGGCTCGACGTGGGCGCCACGGCCTTTGTCCGCGAACGCCTTCTCGAGGCCCGGGAGAAAGGGGCGGCGGTTCTGCTCGTCTCGGAGGATCTGGAGGAGCTTCTCGCTTTGAGCGACAGGCTCGCCGTGATTCACAAGGGCCGGATCATGGGCCTTCTTGAGGATCCGCGCCGCGCGACGGAGGAAACATTGGGCCTCATGATGGCCGGCCGTCCGCTGACCTCGCCGAAGGAGGGTGACTGATGGCCCTGCGCGTCGAAAAGCGCTTCGACGTTCCTCGATGGATGGACTGGGGCCTGCCCCTGATCTCCTTCGCCCTGGCCCTTGCTGTGGGGGCCCTTCTCCTGGGGCTCCTCGGCGTCTCGCCCCTGAAGGCTTACGGCGAGATGATCCGAGGTTCTCTCGGCGATGGCTACGGCATCAGCGAGACCATCGTCAAGGCCATTCCCATCGCCCTCTGCGGCCTTGCCGTCGCCTTGGCCTTCACCATGGTCGTCTGGAACATCGGCGCCGAAGGACAGCTTGTCGCCGGCGCGCTGGCGGCGACGGCGGCCGTCCGTTTCTTTCCTCTTGAGAGTCCTTTTCTCATGATCCCCCTCATGGTCCTCGTTGCGGCTGCCGCCGGGGGGCTCTGGGCGGCTTTCGCCGGCTGGCTCAAGGCCCGATGGTCCGTCAACGAGATCATCACGACGCTCATGATGAACTACATCGCCATCCTGGGGCTGGAGTACTTTGTCTACGGCCCTTGGAGGGATCCTATGAGCCTGGGCTTTCCCCTGACGCCGACCTTCCACGACGCGGCCCGGCTGCCTCAGCTTTTCGGGACCCGCGTTCATTACGGTCTCTTCCTGGCCCTTCTGGTGGCTTTCCTCCTGAGGACCGCCCTGCGCTGGTCGCGGTGGGGTTACGAGATCCGCGTCATCGGCCAGAATCCCCGGGCCGCGGCCTATGCTGGCATGGCCACGTCCCACCACATCGTGCTGACCCTTTTCCTTTCCGGCGCCATCGCCGGCCTGGCCGGCATGGGCGAGGTGGCGGGTCTCCAGGGGCGGCTGCAGCCGGGCTTTTCCGTGGGTTACGGCTTCACGGCCATCATCGTCGCCTGGCTGGCGCGGCTCAACCCCTTCGCGATCCTCGTCGTTTCCTTCTTCATGGGCGCCCTACTCGTCGGAGGTGACACTCTTCAGGTGGTCATGCGCCTGCCTCTGTCGAGCGTTCAGGTCCTGCAGGGGCTGATCCTCTTTTTCGTCCTCGCCGGGGAATTCTTCCGCAACTACAAGGTCTGTCTCCGTAGAAGGGAGGATGCCTGATGGAACTCATCGTTCCCATTCTCGCCGCTGCCGTGCGCAGCGGCACGCCCATTCTCTATGCCACTCTGGGCGGGATCGTGACGGAAAAGTCGGGTGTCATGAACCTCGGCATCGAGGGTGTCATGCTCGTCGGGGCCCTGACGGGCTTTGCCGTCACCTACCACAGCCATTCTCCCTGGCTCGGGCTGGCTGCGGCCTTCGTCGTCGGTGCCGCCCTCTGTGCCATCCACGCCCTTCTGTGCATCACCCTCGGCGTCAATCAGGTCGTTAGCGGCCTGGCCCTGACCATGTTCGGCACTGGCGTCAGCTCCCTCGTCGGCCGCGGGCTCGTGGGTGAGACCATCGAGGGGCTCCGGGCCTTTCCCGTGCCGGGGCTGTCGCGGATTCCCCTTCTGGGGCCCGTTCTCTTCCGCCAGGACGCCATGGTCTATCTCTCCTTTGCCCTGGTTTTTCTGATCTGGTTTTTCCTGCTCCACACCCGTCCGGGACTGAAACTGCGGGCCGTAGGCGAGAGTCCCCTGGCCGCGGCGGCGGCGGGCATCTCCGTCCCTGCCGTGCGCTGGTCGGCCACCCTTTTCGGCGGTGGCCTGGCCGCCCTCGGCGGAGCCTACCTCTCCGTCGTCAACAGCCACATGTGGGTCGAGCAGATGACGTCCGGACGGGGCTGGATCGCCGTGGCCCTCATCATCTTCGGCATCTGGCACCCCTTGCGGTCGGCTTTGGGGGCCTATCTCTTCGGCGGCGTCGGCGCCCTTCAGCTCCGTATCCAGGCCGGAGGGACGAGCATCCCCGCGCCGCTCCTTCTCATGCTCCCCTACGTGCTCACCATCGTCGTCCTCACGGCCATTTCCGTCAGGAAAGGCAAGGGTATCCTCCTCGGGGCTCCGGCGGCCCTGGGACAGCCCTTTCACCGAGAGGAGCGGGAGTAGGCTTTGTCGCAGTCACAAGACGACAAAAGAGGGAGAAGCCCGCAAGGCTCCTCCCTCTTTTGTCTGTCCCGGCCGGTCAGTCCACCCAGAAGGGAGCGAGCGTGGCCTCGTCGGGGGCTCTCGTGGCGAGGCTGACGGCGACGAAGACGACGAGGGCCGCTATGAGGGTGGGGACGATGACGTGCATGCCCAGAAAGCGTTTGACGTAGACGGAGAGGAAGAAGAAGCTGCCCAGACCGGTCACCATCGAGGCCAAGGCTCCCGGGCCGTTGGCCCTGCGCCAGTAGAGGCCTAGGACGAGGGGCCAGAGAAAGGCCGCCTGAAGGCCGCCGAAGGCAAAGAGGTTGATCCAGACGATGAGCGACGGCGGCTTGAGGGAGGCGGCGAAGACGATGAGCCCCAGAAGGGCCGTCGTGGCGAATCCGGCCCGGCGCAGAGTTCTAGCGGCCGTTGCCGGAAGGGGCTCGCCGGGGCGCCCGTAGCGGACGAAGAGGTCTTTGACGAGCGTCGCCGAGGCGAGGATGAGCTGGGAGTCGACGGTGGACATGATCGCCGCCAGAGGACCGGCCAGAAAGAGCCCAGCCCAGAGGGGTGGCAGCACGTGGAGGGTGATTTCGGGCATGATCCGGTCGCCCACGGTCAGTTCCGGAAGGACGGCACGGCCGAAGACGCCGCAGAGGTGCATGCCCAGCATGAGGAAGCCCATGATGAAGGTTCCGATGAGGATGGCCCGGTGCATCGATTTGGCGTCCCTGTAGCCCATGCAGCGCACGGCCGTGTGGGGGAGTCCGATGACGGCGAAGCAGACGAGAACCCAGAAGGAAAGGATATAGGGTTTGGCGATGAAGTTCTTGGGGCCGAAGGGAGAGAGCAGGGCCGGGTCGGTCTGGCGGAGCGTTTCCATGATGGCGTCGATGCCTCCGCCGGCCGCGATCGTTCCCCAGAGGATGGCCACCGTGCCGGCGATCATGACGAAGCCCTGGATCGTGTCGGTGAGGGCCACGGCCCGGAAGCCGCCGACGGTGGTGTAGAGGACGACGGAGAGGGCAAAGAGGGTCAGCCCCAGGTGGTAGTCGAGGCCGGTGAGGCTTTCGAAGAGGCGGGCGCCGCCGATGAACTGGGCCACCATGGCGGCGATGAAGAAGAGGATCAGAGACAGGGACCCGAAGAAGACGACGGCCTTGCTCCGGTACCGGGCCCAGAGGAAGTCGTTGATGTTGACGGCTCCGATGCGGCGCCCGATGATGGCGAAACGCTTGCCCAGGACGCCTAGGGTGAGCCAGGCCGTGGGGAGCTGGATCATCGCCAGCAGCACCCAGCCAAGCCCCATCGAGTAGGCCACGCCGGGGCCGCCGATGAAACTGCTGGCGCTGGTGTAGGTGGCGACGAGGGTCATGGCGAGGACGAGGCCGCCCATGGTTCGGCTGCCGAGGAAGTACTCCTCCATGAAATCCGACGACCGGGCCAGGGTGCGGTTGCTCCAGAGGGCCAGGCCGTACATGGCCGCGAGGTAGGCGATGACGGGAGCGAGGAGGGTCATGTCGGCCTTCACCAGCTTGCCCCCTTCCCGTCGTCAAGGGGCATGTCCTTGAAGAGAAAACGGACCATGGCTGCGGCGAGGATGGCGAAAAGGATGAAACCCACGATGGAGCTCATGAAGAACCAGGCAGGAAAGCCGAGGATATAGCGGTACGATTCGACCGGTCCCGCTCCGAGGCCGTAGGCGGTCAGATACCACCAGGCCAGGTTGGCCAGGGCCAGAGCCAGGGCATAGAGGGCTTCCCGGTCTGCCTGGCGGAAGCGGCCTCTCGCCTTTTTCTCTGAAGCCATTGGGATCGCTTCCTTTCTCTGCTCTTTTGTCCCCTTCTCTCAGGAAGAGGCTTCGCCGTCGATGGACTCCAGCTGCTCCATCAGGTCTTCCCAGCGGGACAGCTTGTCGCCGATGGCCTTGCGCGTCTCGTCGAGGGCGATCATCAGCTCTTTGACCTGTTCCGAATCGGCCAGCACCGAGGGGTCGCAGAGGGCCTTCTCGAGGCGCTCCTTTTCCCCTTCAAGCTTCTCGACGGTCTCCTCGAGCGGTTCGAGGTCGACGAGGATCTTTTGCCTCTTTCGATACAGCTCGTTTCTGAGACGGGCCTCTTCCCGCTTGCGCTCTTTCTCGTTCTGAGGTGCCCGAGGAGTCCTCCCGTCGCATGGCGACCCTTCGGGAGGTTCCATCTCGAGCAGGCGCTTGCGGCGCTCGATGAAGTAGGAGTAGTTTCCGTGGTAGTCGAGAACCTGCCCGTTGCGGATTTCGATGACTCTCTGGGCGAGGTCGTCGAGGAAATGACGGTCATGGGAGACGAGGACCAGGGTTCCGTCGTAGGCGAGAAGGGCCTGTTGGAAGAGCTCCTTCGTCACCCTGTCGAGGTGATTCGTCGGTTCATCGAGGACGAGGAAGTTGGAGGGGTGGAGAAGCACCTTGAGGAGACCGAGGCGCGATTTCTCCCCGCCTGAAAGGACGGAGACCGATTTGTGGATATCGTCGCCGGAGAAGAGGAAGGCGCCCAGCAGGTTTCGTCTCTCCCCTTCGGACAGTGCCGATCCGGTGTTGGTGATTTCCTGCCAGATCGTGTTGCGGTAGTCCAGATTCTGACTGCTCTCCTGGGAGAAGAAGGCCGGCAGGACGTTGAGGCCCCGGCGGATCGTCCCTTCTGTGGGTTCTTCCTGAAAGGCAAGAAGGCGGGAGAGAGTTGATTTTCCGGCTCCGTTGACGCCGACGAGGGCAACTTTCTCACCGCGGTGGATGGCGAAGGAGGCGTCAGAAAAGACGCGATGGTCGCCGTAGCTTTTGCCGACGCCGTCGAGGACGACGACATCATGGCCGCTTCGAGGTGACGGGGAGAAGCGGAGGGTCACCGAGGCCTCGTCGGTTGCGACGGCGAGGCGCTCCACCTTCTCGAGCTGGCGAATCCGGCTCTGGACCTGGCTAGCTTTGGTCGCCTTGTAGCGGAACCGTTCGATGAACTCTTCGGTGCGGCGGATCTCCGATTCCTGACGGCGGGCCTGCTTTTCCAGGGCCTCTCTGCGGCGGACGCTTTCATCGAGGTAGAAGGAGTAGTTCCCCCGGTAGAGGGTGATCCTGCCCTGTGACAGTTCGGCCGTCTCGAAAGTCATCTTGTCGAGAAAACGCCGGTCGTGGGAGATGACGACCATCGTTCCCCGGTAGTCCTTGAGGTACCCCTCAAGCCATTCCATGCTCTCCGTGTCGAGATGGTTCGTCGGCTCGTCGAGAAGCATCGTCTTCGGATTGGCCAAGAGGATCGAGGCCAGGAGGAGGCGCATCTTCCAGCCTCCGGAGTAGACGGAGCAGGGCTGCCCGAGGGCGTCCGATGAGAAGCCGAGGCCCGTCAGGATCTTGGCGGCCCGGGCCTCGAAGGAAAAGCCGTCACGGCAACGGAAAAGGGCGCTGGTCCTGTCGTACCTGGCCAGGAGAGCCGGGTCCCCTCCGGAGCCTTCGGCGATGAGAGCTTCGAGGCGCCGCAGCTCCCGTTCCAGGGGGGCGATTGAGGCCCGTTCCTTGAGGAAGTGCACCACAGAATCGTCGCCCACTTCGGCGAGGTCCTGGGGGAGGTAGCCGATCTCCTCCCGGGCCGGTGTCTCGACGGTGCCGTTGTCGAGGAAGGCCTCGCCGGCGAGGACCCGAAGAAGGGTCGTCTTTCCCGCGCCGTTGCGTCCGACGAGTCCCAGCCGCCCGCCGTCGGGCACCACAAAATTGAGATCCCTGAAGAGGACCTGTTCCCCGAAGCGGAGCTGACCTTTGGCGACGCGGATCACGGTCTTCCCCCCTGAGTTGCCGCAGCGGTTCCCTCAAGGGGGAAGAGGGACGGTTCGACGATCACGTCCAGCTGTTATGGTGAATCCGGGCCGGATCGTACCGTTTCGACGGGGCCTTCTCTTCGGCACCGTAGCCGACGGCGATGAGCGAGAAGGGGACGATTTCGTCGGGGACGTGGAGCATCTTTCTCATGGCCGTCATGAGGGGTTCTTTGGGGTAGATACCCATCCAAACCGTCCCCAGCCCCTGGGCTGCGGCCTCGACAAGGATATTCTCCGTCGCCGCGGCGCAGTCCTGAGGGAAGAAGTCCGGCGATGAAAGCCCTTCCAGACGGGCGCAGACGAGGATGGCCAGGGGGGCTTCGTGGAGCATCTTCGAGTAGGGATGCACGTCGGGGATGGCGTCGAGGATGGCACGGTCATCGATGACGACGAACTCCCAGGGCTGCTGGTTATGGGCCGACGGGGCCGCCATGGCGGCCTCAAGCAGGGTTGTCACCTTCTCTGCGGGGACGGCATCGGGTTTGTAGCGGCGGATGCTTCTGCGGGCGAAGACGGGGTCGAAAGACATGAGTATTCCTCCTTCGGTTCTTGGGTTACGGTTCTTTCACGAGGGGACCCGTGACGGCTCCCGTGGCGCGGATCAGGTCCCGGGGGGCGAGGAGCAGCTGCAGGCCCCTCTGGCCGGCGCTGACCGAAATGGCCTCATGGCTCAGAGCGCTTTCGTCGATGAATAGGGGGTAGGCCTTTTTGGGTGCCAGGGGGGAGACGCCTCCTCGGATGTAGCCTGTCAGGGGCTGAACTTCCTTGAGGTGGACCATCTCGACCTTCTTGAAGCCCCCGATCTGTGCCAGGGCCTTCAGGTTCAGTTCGCCCGATCCGGGCACGCAGGCCATGATCACGTCTCGTCCGTCCCCGCGGGCGACGAGGGTCTTGAAGACCCGTTCCAGGGGGAGGCCGATCTCCTGGGCTACATGCTCGGCACCCAAGTGGCCCTCATCATAAGCATACTCTCCAAGCTCATAGGAAATGTGAAGCCGGTCCAGCAGTCGCGCGGCGTTGGTTTTTTTCAAGGCCTCACCTCCTGATCTTGCATCATCGCAACGATCATTTTATAACAGAATGGCCCCGGTTGTGGCGTCAACAAGGTGATCTTTGTTTTTTCTCTTCAGAACTATGGGCAATGTTTTTGCCATGCTGTAGAATGGGCGGTTGAGACCGGGAAGTCGGGCTCGTGGTCTTCCTAAACTACGGAAGGTGGGGGTGATCGAGGGATGGAAATCAGGCCCATCGAAAAGCTCAAGCTCTACGGGTTCAATAACCTCACCAAGACCCTGAGCTTCAACATGTACGACATCTGCTACGCCAGGACCAGGGACGAGAGCCAGGCCTACATCGACTACGTGGACGAGGAGTACAACGCGGAACGGCTGACCCGGATCCTCACCGACGTGTCCAACATCATCGGCGCCAACATCCTCAACGTGGCCAAACAGGACTACGAGCCTCAGGGGGCCAGCGTGACCTTCCTCATCTCCGAGGAACCCCTGGGCTGCGGCGTCCGTGACTGTTCCGGCCAGGAGGCGCCCGGCCCTCTGCCTGACAGCGTCGCCGCTCATCTGGACAAAAGCCACATCACCGTCCACACCTACCCGGAAATTCATCCCGATCAGGGCATCAGCACCTTCAGGGCCGACATCGACGTATCGACTTGCGGCAAGATTTCGCCTCTGAAGGCCTTAAACTACCTTCTCCATGCCTTCAGCCCCGATATCGCCATCGTCGACTACCGCGTTCGGGGCTTTACCCGCGACGTCAGCGGCCGTAAGGTCTTCATCGACCACGAGATCAACTCCATCCAGAATTTCATCGCCACCGAGATGCGCGATCTCTATCAGATGATCGACGTCAATGTTTACCAAGAGAACATCTTCCACACCAAGATGATTCTCCGGGAATTCGATCTCGACAACTACCTCTTTGACACGACGGAACAGATGCTGCTTCCCGGCGAACGAAAGAAGATCCGCAACCGCATCAAGAAGGAGATGCAGGAGATCTTCTCGGGAATGAATATTTCCCACATCTGAGGCCTTCCTTGCCCTATTTCACCGAGGCGGACCGCTCTTTCATGACGATGGCCCTCGACGAGGCTCGTCTGGCTTCCGATGCCGGCGATGTCCCCGTGGGGGCCGTCGTCGTCAGGGCCGGCGAGGTCATCGGCCGGGGACGCAACGTCCGCCAGGTCCTGGGTGATCCTCTGGCTCATGCCGAGATGGTCGCCCTCTCCGAGGCGGCCCGTTTTCTGGGTTCCTGGCGGCTCACGAACTGTACCCTTTACGTGACTCTCGAACCCTGCCCCATGTGTGCCGGAGCGATTCTCCAGTGTCGGCTGGGATCCCTTGTCTTCGGTGCCGCCGACCCTCGAGCGGGGTGCTGCGGCACCCTCTATGATCTGCCTGGGGACCGACGCTTTCCCGTCCGCGTCCGTTGCAGGGGCGGCCTCCTTGCTCCGGAGGCGTCGCGGTTGCTAGGCGATTTTTTTCTGGCCCGAAGAAAGAAGCGGAGAGGCTGAGCTCGTTTTTGTCCGGGCTTCCTCCCGGGCTGCCTGCGGAGAGGCCACCTCCCATTCCGACTCGTCTGCCCGGTCTGGAGGTGGCCACAATGACCATGGATCTCGTTGCCCTGTTCGGCCTGGCCATGACCGTCACCAGGCGCTTCAACCTGCCAGAGAAAGGGCCCGGCTGCTGGGCTCTGGCGAGCCTGCTCGGAGGAGGCTTTCTGCCTCTTTTATTCCGCTCTTGGCGGTTTCGGCATATTTCTCAACATGGCCTTTCCCCTTTCGGGGCTGCTCTTGGGCCTTGAGGGGGGCTTGCGTTTCCGGGCATCCCGGGCGAACGAAGTCGTCCCCTTCATCCTCTTTTTCCCCTTCGTCGTCTTCACCTACCTGACCCGCGGCCTGGAACGGGCCGTTCATCTCATCAAGGCCCTGCCCAGCCTGATCATGGCTCTTGTCGTGGGGTACCGCTGGCACCTCGCCTTCAGTGGCGCCATGGGAGCCGAGACGCATCCCTAGACGAAGATCGTCTTTCTCGCAGCCATTCCCTGGACTCTCTGCTGGACCTAGGGGCTCACCCTGGCCGCCATGTACGGGGCGAGACAGCGCATTCCGGAACGGGCCAGCAGAGACCTTCTGGCGGGGCTGCCAACAGACGCCATTTCGACGGGATTCTCGATAGACTGCTCAAAAAAGGGCCGGAGAGGGCCCCTTTGCCCTCTTCCTCCTGGACGCGGAGGGCTTTAAGGCCATCAACGACCAGTACGGACATCCCTTCGGCGATGCCGTGTTCCGTCTGGTGGGGACTCTCCTCGACGGCATTGTCTCGGAAGGTGACCTGGTCGTCCGTTTCGGCGGCGACGAATTCGTCCTCCTTCGACTCTTTCCTGACGGAGAGATGAAAACGGCCGCATTTGAAGCAGCCTTTCGACACTTCCTGAACGAGGAACGGTCCCTTCTGGGGCGACGGATCCGAATCGGGGCGAGCATCGGTCGTTCCCTCTTCCCCGAAGACGGAACGATGGCCGACGACCTTCTCCGGGCCGCTGACGAAGCCACGGACAGTCAGAAAAGGAGGGGACCCCTCGTCACGGAGATCCTCGGCGGGCCTCTTCGGTGCACGACCGCGAGACGCCCAAGGTCCATGGCTATTTCGCGCTGCTCGCCGACCATCTCGCGACGAAGACGGCCGAGCTGGGCCGCGTCAGCGGTTACGAAGAGGCCGGCATCGAGGCCGTGGAGATCGTTGCCCGCATGGACGAACGCACCACCCCGATCTGCCGCAGCCTGCACGGTCGCGTCATTCCCCTCGCGGCGATCGGCGCCCAGCGCGACCGGATCATAGCGGCGGCCGCCGCAGGCGACATGGAGGCCATGAAAAGGGCCCAGCCCATGCTTTCAGGTCCTCTCGAACAGGAAATAGCCCTCACGAGGCGCACCGGCGATATCGTCAAAAGAGGCATCGGTTTGCCCCCCTATCATTTCCGCTGCCGCACCGTCACCGTCGCCCATTTCGAGCCCGCCTCCTATCCGCGCAAGGCCGCCCAGTGGGCCATTGATGGCGAGGTGCCCCGCAAGGCCCTGCCGAGCCTCGTCGACGCGGCACGCAAGGCCAGGTGGGGCACGCACAAGGCCCTATGGGACAGGCGCCAGGGCGGCGACGGTCGCGAGCACCCGACCTTCTTCGTCCACGCCATGAAACACGGGGTCCGAAACGGCCTTTCCCCGTCCGAGTATAATCAGGGGGCGATCGACCTCATACGCCGCTCTGGCCGGGATGCCTGGCTCGTCGTCGTCAACAAGGAGCACCCGTACCCGGTCCTCTACTTTCGAGATCCCAAGTCGGAAGAATTCGCCGTCGTCAATCTCGAGGGCGGCCAGATCGCCACGTGTCACCGCTTGTCGAACGACAGATTTGTCAAACGCCTGGCCAGGGCCGAAGTCGCCTTGGAACTGCCCATGAGGGGGATAGCCAAATGGACGCGAAGATTCTCCGGGTGATCGAGGACCAGATGAGGTGTTGGCCTGCCGTGAAGGGCCTGGACGCGTTCATCAAGGAATGTTCCGAGTCGGGCACGTTCTGGCTCGGCGACGAACTGCCCCCCTGGATGCGGGAGATGGATTTCGACGAGCTCGAGATCCGCAGCGCCCTCGAATTCCTGCGCCCCGAACTGACGGCCCGCCAGATCGGCTATCTTGAGGCATGGACGGCCGTCTGGCAGACTCTTCGCGAGGACGGCACGTTCCACCGACGGGTCAAGGAGGTTCTCGGAGGCCGTCTCTCCTGGCCCGCCTACCGCAAGGAGACCGAAGAGGTTCTGGGTCGCCCGATCCCTCGAAGTCACTGGTGGTTCTGGCCCGACGAGTGACCCGACCGACAGCAGACAGCACGACCTTGAGGGGCCTTCGGGCCCCCTCTTCATGCCAACAGAACAGGGGCTTTCCCTTGTCGGCGGAAGCCCCTGTGTTGAACTCAATAGGCAAAGAGGTTTATTTCGGGGTCGTGCATCCCGATCGGGTCGCTCTTTCGGGGCCTGGCCGCGAATGTCAGGAGTCGCCGCCCGGTCAAATCCCATTCGTCCCAGTCGTCGCAACGCTTCCGCCTCGCCGTGCCCCCCTGCAGAAAAAGGGGCGAAAGTGGTTCCCCAATCGACGTCAGGTTCCGCAATCAGGTTCCGCAATACAGGATACAGCCCTGACCAAAGCCCCCTGGTTATCCCCGAATCCGACCCCGGCCGCCCCGCATCGGCCCGCCCTTTTAAACACCGGCCCATGCGGCCTCACAGCTTTTCACCCTGTTTTTTAAAGGCTCTTGAAGATCCTCAAATGGTCAGACTCGACCACCCCAGGAATCCGAGTCAAACTCGGCTTTTTCGGATAACCCCTTACATTTATTCTCAGGAAAATGAGACACACGATTCGACAAACCCAGTGATTGCAAGCCTCCGCGCAAACCCGATTGACGAACCAAATTCTCAAAATCCATGAGAAAAGCCATCGGCCTCATGGCCGTCTTCCCGGGGGGCGGCGGGGGAGAAACGACCTCCGACCTTGAGCCTCAGGGGGGTATGAAATCCTTTTGACCTTTTGCTGCCTGAAAAACTTCTTTGCGTCTGTCAAGGGACAGGGAAAATGTCATGGGTAGCGCGACAAAACGGGACAGGGAAAATGCCACCCCTCCTTCGTCACCGCTGTAACTGAGAGAAGCTGTCCCCTGGGGTTAGGCCTCTTCCCGCACCACTTCCGCCATGGATGATCTGGAGCAGGTACGGGGGGTTTGCCTGTCTTGATCTTGACGCCAGATCCTTCGTTCACGTCGCTTCGTGCCTTGTCTTCCTCGCTCTCGACAAGCCTGTAACAGAGACCTCCATGCCGTAGGGCCATCTGACCGTCCAACAGGGTCAGGACCTCGACCTCGGTCCCGCGGCGGAAGAGGGCCTTTCTGTCCTGCCCTCCGACAGCGGCCCCCTTCCGGTTCTTCCAGGATAGGGTGGAATCTCCAGTCATCTTCCGGAAAGCTCTTCGGCACAGGACAAGGGCAAGATCCTGTCTGGAGGGAGCAGGCATGAATGCCGCCATTT
>JAESII010000006.1:0-46677 GCA_016756725.1 Synergistaceae bacterium
GGAGGTCTCTGTTACAGGCTTGTCGAGAGCGAGGAAGACAAGGCACGAAACGACGTGAACGAAGGGTCTGACGTCAAGGTCAAGACAGGCAAACCCCCGGTGCCTGCTTTGGATCATCCATGGCGGAGGGGGTGCGGGAAGAGGCCTAACCCCAGGGAAGAGCTTCTCTCAGTGACGACGGCGACGAAGGAGGGGTGACCTTTTTCCTGTCCCGTTTTGTCGCGCTACCCAGGACATTTTCCCTGTCCCTTGACATCCCGGACCGTCACGAGGCGGAGCGGCGCGGGGGGGAGGCATTCGACGATTCGCCACCCGGGCCGGCTCAGGACCCGGCCGTCGAGGATGACGGCCCGTCCCCGGTCCCTCCCGCTCCGGATGAGACGTCCCAGGGCCTGGCGCAGGAAAAGCTTGGCCCACGGCAGGGTCACCGTCACGAAAGAGCGGCTCCCTTCAAGACGGGAACGGGCCTCGATGAGGGGGTCCCGGGGATGGGGGAAGGGAATGCGATCGACGATAACCTGGGTCAGCCCGTCGCCGGGGATGTCGATTCCCTCTCGAAAAGAGACGCTGCCGACGAGAACCGACGTCCGATCTTCGCGGAAGGCGGAAAGAAGACTTCCCCGGGGAAGGTCACCTTGAACAAAGACCCGATAGGGCTTGGGCCTTTTCTTCAGCCGGTCTCCGACGATCCGCAGCAGCCTCAGCGAACTAAGAAGGACAAGGGTACTCCCTCCGTTGTCGTCACAAAGTTTTTCCACGATACGGGAGACACGGCCGTCGTAACCCTCGTCACCGACGGCCAGCCCCACGTCGACGACCCAGGTCTCCATCTGGCTCGCCAGGTCGAAGGGAGAATCGAGACAAACCGTCTCGTCCGGTTCGAGGCCGGTCTCGCGGGACCAGAAGCGGAAATCACCCTCGAGTGTCATCGTCGCCGAAGCGGCAACGATGACATCGGGCACGGTCGTGTCCAGAGCCTCCTGGACCAGCGTCGACGAGAGGGTCGGGGCGCTGGAAAGAGCCTCGCCGTCCCACCAGTAGGCCCAGGTCGGGAATTCGCTCACCTCGAGACACCAGGCGAGGTCTTCCCGGGCCTGGCGCAGCTCGTCACGCCAGAGGAAAAACTCGGCCCGCACCGGATCTTCGTCCCTTTCCCCCACGTCAGCCAGAGACCGCTCCAGGGCAAGAAGATCCTCGAGGACCCGCTCGAGATTGGGTCGAAGGAGCGACGGAGCCCTGTCCAGCCCCTGCCCTCGGGGCAGGAGGGAAGAGGCCTTCTCGAAAAGAGCCGTCAGCCCCTGGAGACACTCGTTGAAACGCCCACCCGCCTCCGGGGCGAGAAGCCCCACCTCTTCGAAGAAGGGGCCGAAACGGCCGAGCCTGGTCCGCGCCAGAAGACGGGACCACTCAGAAAGGGCCGACCTGCGGGACGCCGAGGCCCGGGCCGCCTCGGCCATATGGTGGGCCTCGTCGCAGAGGAGAATGTCGAAGGGGACGGGAAAGGGGCGCCTGGCCCCGAGAATGTAGGAGAAAAAGAGGTGGTAGTTGGCCACGACGACCTGCCACCCCTGGGCCTTCTGGAGGGCCCGGACGACGAAACACCGGTCATGGAAGGGGCAGGATCCTCCCAGACAGCCCCGGTGCGATGAGGCCACCCGGGTCAGGGCCGGATGTGAAGGAGCCAGATCCAGCTCGGAAAGATCGCCCGTCTCCGTCTCGGCCGCCCACTGGGAGATCCGTGCCGAGGCGAATCCACCGTCGTTGAAGGAGAGGTATCCCTCCCCGCCCAGCTCCTGAACCTTGAGGAGACAGGCGTAATTGCGACGTCCCTTGAGGAGGCCGAAGGCAAGATCCATCTCCAGCGTCGAGGCAAGGAAGGGAAGATCCTTATTCAAGAGCTGTTCCTGAAGGGGGATGCCCGCCGTCAGGAAAAGGACGCGCTTGCCCTTTTCGGAAGCCTCCAGAAGGGCCGGGACGAGGAGGGCAAAACTCTTCCCCACCCCCGTGGGCGCCTCGGCGGCAAGGAGAAAGCCCGAATCTTTCCTGAGGGCACGGGCCACCTCCTGGGCCAGCCGCGTCTGCTGAGGCCTCTGTTCATAGTTTTCAAGGGCCCCGGAAAAGGGCCCGCAGTTCCCGAAAATAACTTCCATGGAGCTCCCGTCGTCTATCGGCATTGGCGTGAATCTTTCATCTTTCGGAAGGCCCCCATCCAGAGCAAGAGGAGCAGCACCAAGGCGAAGGGAATGCCCCATTCCCGGCCGCTCATGAGAGCGAGATTGAAGGCCCCGTGGGCCAGGACGGGAAGAAAGAGGATCGGCACCGGCCTTGAGGGCTCGCCCGTCATCTTCTGCCGTGCCGCCTCGTAACCCATGAACAGACCACAGAGGGCATGGAGGGGAACGGGCAGAAAAGCCCTCAGGCCCGCTACGGCCCAGGGATTGAGGGCCACGGCAAGATAGATCACGTTCTCGAGGGTGGCGAAGCCGAGGGAAACGGCCGTGCCGTAGACGATGCCGTCATAGCACTCGTCGCAGGCGGGATGATCGATAAATCTCTTGAGGACGACCCATTTCGCCCACTCCTCGACGAGGGCGATGCCCAGAAAGGGGTAAAGAAGGCCCGTGCCGATGAGCAGGGGTTGAAGGGCCTTTTCGACGAGGCCAACGGGGATAATGACGACCATGCCCCGGAGGAAGGCCGAGAAGACGAGGGACAGCGGCTCGGGATCGAGATAGTCCCTGTTGTAAAACCACCAGAGAAGGGCGAGACCGGGGGCCATGCCCAACGCGACGAGAACTCCCATGAGAGCCTCCTCCCCCCCTCTTCCATCCACCTTCTGCCATGATACAATGGATTTTGTGAGATCGTCGCGGCCGTTGCGGTTCTTTGACGGGCCGTGATAAAATGTGGTCTGCTTTGCAGAGGAGGAGGTGAACGATATGCCCAACAAGAAGTCCGCTCTCAAGCGGGTCAAGACTTCGGAGAGGAACCGCCTGTACAACCGCTTCTGGAAGACCCGGTGCAAGACGGAGGCCAAGAAGGTTCTCGCCGCTGTCGCTGCCGGCGACTACGAAGGCGCCATGAAGCGTCTCGACGATGCCCAGTCCGTCCTCGACAAGGCCCAGGTCAAGGGGGTCCTCCACCGCAACACCGTGGCTCGCCGCAAGGCCGGCCTGGCCGCCAAGGTCAAGGCCCTCGCACCCGCCGCCGACTAACCCTTCTTCCCTTCCCGCCATCTGCCATCTCAAGTCTTTGATCAGGAGAGAGCGCGATTCCCTTCGCCCTCTCTCCTCTTTTTTGTCGTGCCCTCTCTCACCGGCCCGCCCCAAGGAGCTCCAGGAGAAGCAGGGTCAGGCCGTTCCATCCCCTACCCCTCCCCAGCTTCTCCGCAGCATTGAGCGCGATCAGCCCAGCCACGGCCTTTTTCAGGGCCTCCGGCCCGTAACGCCGGGCCGCCTCACCGGCCACGCGGGTGGCGTAATCGCGCGCCTTGAGGGCCGCCAGAATCCGGCGCGCCTCTCCAGGCGGCAGGAGGGCCTGATAGAGGGCAAGGCGGAGACGGTTGTGAAGGGCCGTCACGACGGGAAGAATCGACGGCTCCTCCTGGAGAATCCTCAGGGCGGCCAGGACGTCGACTTCCCGACCCCGGCAGAGACCGTCAAGGAGACGAAGAAGACTCTTGCCCCCTTCGTCGAGACAGAGGGCCTCGACGAGGCCGACATCGACGGGACCGCCCCTTGCGGCCAGGGCCAGCTTTGGCAGTTGAGCCCGGATCTCCTCGGCATCGTCGATCCATTCGGCCAGCAGGGCAGCCGCGGCCCCGTCAAGATCTACTCCTTCGTCGCGGGCGGCCTTCCGGACCCAGGCGACGCGTCGGGCCCCCCAGGGGGGGACGGCGGGGGCCTTCACGACGACGGCCTTGCCCAGAAGTTCCTTGCCCAGGTTCTTCCGGTAATCGCCGTCGAAGACGAGAACAAGAGCGCTCTCGCTGCCCTCCCCTTCCACGTAGGGGAGAAGCTCCTCCGGGAAAGGGCCGAGCCGCAGGGCGTTCTCGACGACGAAAAGCCGCTTCGCCGCAAAGAGCCCCCCCGTCCGCAGTGACGAGAAGAGCTCCTGCCAGTCGGCCTCTTCGGGACGGCCCGACGGGGAGAACCCCTCGGCCTGAAGGCCTCGGAGGGTCTCCGAAAGGAGGCGCCGCTGGGATGTGCCAGCGGCGCCGATCACGAAAAGACGGGGCACTACCCCTTCACCACCACGTTGACGAGCTTATCAGGCACGGCGATGACCTTGACGACGTTTTTCCCCTCCAGTCGGGCCCGGACCTTTTCGTCGGCAAGAACTCGCTCCTGAAGCTCTTCGCGGGAGAGGCCCGCCGGAAGATCAAAACGCTCTCTCAGCTTGCCGTTTTCCTGGAAAACGACGGTCACCCTGTCCACGACGAGAGCCGACGGATCGACTTCGGGCCAGGCAGCGCGGGCTAGGCACTGGCTGTGGCCCACCTTCTGCCAGAGCTCCTCGCAGAGATGGGGCGTGAAGGGGGACAGGCAGAGGAGGAGTACCTCGACGCCCTCGCGGAAGAGGCGCCAGTCCAGGTCATCGGCGCAGGAAAAGGCCGACAGAGCATTGGCAAGCTCCATCAGGCGGGCCAGGGCCGTGTTGAACTGACGCTCCACCTCGATGTCATGGGTGACGGACTGGATCGTCTCGTGGATCTTGCGCTTCAGGTCACGCCGCTCCTTCTTCTCCAGCGACTCCATGGGCACCGGCTCCAGAGCCGTTCCTGTCAACCCGTCGAGGTTCTCCTCGACGAGGCGCCAGACGCGGCGGAGGAAGCGGTGAGATCCCTCGACGCCCTGTTCGGACCAGTCGAGATCCTTCTCGGGAGGCGAGGCGAAGAGGATGAAGAGCCGCGCCGTATCGGCGCCGTACTTTTCGATGATCTCCTTCGGATCGACGACGTTGCCCAGCGACTTGGACATCTTGGCTCCGTCCTTGATGACCATCCCCTGAGTGAGGAGGTTCGTGAAGGGCTCCCGCACTGTCAGGAAACCCAGGTCGGCCAGGGCCTTGGTGAAGAATCGAGCGTACATGAGGTGAAGAACGGCGTGCTCGATGCCGCCGATGTACTGATCCACGGCCATCCAGTAGTCGCTGTCCTCCTTGAGGAAGGGCGCCTCGTCGGTGAAGGGCGAGGCGAAACGGAGGAAATACCAGGAGGAGCAGATGAACGTGTCCATTGTGTCCGTCTCCCTCAGGGCGGGCTTGCCACAGCGGGGACAGGTCGTCTTTCGCCAGCTGTCGCTTTTCGTCAGGGGATTGCGGGTCTCCTCGTCGACTTTCAGGTCCAGCGGCAGCTCAAGAGGCAGCTCCTCCTCCGGGACGGGGACCATTCCGCAATCGTCGCAGTAGACGATAGGAATGGGCGCTCCCCAGTAGCGCTGGCGTGAGAGGAGCCAGTCGCGGAGGCGGAAGTTGACTTCCCTCTTGCCCCAGCCCCGTTCCTCGAACCACCGGGCCATTCGGGGCAGGGCCTCAGCCGTCGGCAGGCCGTCAAACTCTCCGGAGTTGCACTGGATGCCGTCTTCACTGAAGGCGACGTCCATCGTCTTCGCCTCCGGTACGGGACCGTCGGCGGGGCGGATGACGGGAATGATCTCGATGTCGTATTTGCGGGCAAACTCGAAGTCGCGCTCGTCATGGGCCGGAACGCCCATGATGGCGCCCGTGCCGTAATCCATGAGGATGTAGTTGGCGATGTAGATGGGCACCTTCCTGCCGTCGACGGGGCTGACGGCGAAAAAGCCCGTGAAGAGGCCCTCCTTCTCGCCGCCCACGGCAGTCCGCTCGATGGCGTCCTGGTGACGGACGACGTCGACGAAATCGCCGATGGCCCTAGCCTGATCGGGCGAGGCCAGCTCGAGAAGCTTCTCCACCAGAGGATGTTCGGCGGCGAGGGCCACGAAGGTGACGCCGAAGATCGTGTCGATCCGGGTCGTGAAGGTCTCGATCTTCTCCTCCGTGCCGTCGAGGTCAAAGGAGAGGCGCACCCCTTCGGAGCGGCCGATCCAGTTGCGCTGCATGATCCGCACCCGCTCGGGCCAGCCCGGCAGGTCGTCGAGGGAATCGAGAAGCTCCTGGGCATAGTCGGTGATCTTCAGGAACCACTGGGTCAGATTCTTCTTCTTCACCGCCGTGGCGCAGCGCCAGCAGTGACCGCCGTCGATGACCTGCTCGTTGGCGAGGACGGTGCCGCAGCTGTCACACCAGTTGACGGGAGCTTGGCGCCTGTAGGCCAGCCCCGCCTTGTAGAGCTGGAGGAAGAGCCACTGGGTCCAGCGGTAGTAGTCGGGTTTGCAGGTGGCGACGAGGCGTCGCCAGTCATAGCTGCAGCCCATGTGCTTGAGCTGGTTCGTCATCTGATCGATGTTCCTGAGCGTCCAGTCGTTGGGGTGAACGCCGTATTTGATGGCCGCGTTCTCGGCGGGGAGACCGAAGGCATCGAAGCCCATGGGATGGAGGACGTTGAAGCCCTTCATCCAGAGGAAGCGGGCCACCAGATCGCCGATGGAATAGTTGCGCAGGTGCCCCATGTGAAGGGCCCCGCTGGGATAGGGAAACATCTCGAGGCAGTAGAACTTGGGGCGGTCACCGCCCGATTCGACCTGAAAGACGCCTTCCTCCTCCCAGAATCGCTGCCACTTCTCCTCGATCCGCGCAAAATCGTAAGCCATACGCCTTGCTCCCCCTCTCGGAAAAAGGACCGCCACTGCGGTCGAAATCGCAATTTGCCCCACATTATAACCACTCCGCCGGGGAAACAGAAGGAGAAGACGAAAGGCCCGCCTCAAGCGGCGGACCTTTCGCGGGTTGGTCGCTCCAAAGGTGCCGGCGTCCTTCAGTCCTGATCGCCCTCGGTCTTGGCCATCTTCCTCAGGAAAGGCTTAACGAGATCGATGGGAATGGGGAAGATCGTCGTCGAGTTCTTCTCGCTGGCCACGTCGCGCAAGGTCTGAAGATAGCGCAGCTGGAGGGTGATGGGCGACCGTTCCATGACGGCTGCGGCCTGGGAGAGACGTTCCGAGGCCTGCAGTTCCCCCTCGGCGCTGATGATCTTGGCCCTCCGCTCCCGTTCGGCCTCGGCCTGACTGGCCATGGCCCGTTTCATCCCCTCGGGCAGCTCAAGCTCCTTGACTTCGACGGCGCTGACCTTGATCCCCCAGGGATCGGTCTTCTCGTCGATGATCTGCTGGAGCTCCATGTTGATCTGCTCACGGGCCGTCAGAATGTCGTCAAGCTCGGAACGGCCCAGGACGGCCCGAAGCGTCGTCTGCGAAAGCTGGCTCGTGGCGACGGCGTAATTCTCCACCTCGACGATGGAGCGCGTCGGCTCCATGACCCGAAAATAGACGACGGCGTTGACCTTGATGGGGACGTTGTCCTTGGTGATGACCTCCTGAACGGGAACGTCCAAGGTCAGCACGCGAAGGTCGACGCGGACAACGCGGTCAATGAAGGGGATGACGATGATAAGGCCCGGCCCCTTGGCCCCGATCATCCGGCCCAGCCGGAAGACGACGCCCCGTTGGTACTCAGGAACGATCTTCAGGGCCGATGAAAGGACAAAAAGGACAATCAGGATCACGCCGAGGTAACTGCCGGCACTGAAAAGAAGCTCAAACAGAAAATCCAACATGGTCTATCCCTCCTGAATCAGTTATTTTCTTCTCTCGCCTGAACGATCAGGCGGAGGCCTTCCACCTTCACGACGTGAATCGCCGTCCCGACGGCAAGCCGGCGTCCGTCGGCACTGCGGGCCCGCCAGAGTTCGCCCCTGCAGAGGACCATCCCCTCCGGGGTGAGATCGCTTTTCACCTCTCCGACGGCCCCGATAAGTCCCTCCTGTCCCGAGACGGTTCTTCGGGCCAGAGAGCGCCAGACGGCGAAGGCGGCCAGCACGAAGAGAACGGAAAGGGCTGCGATGGCCCCGCCCAGAACACCCATGGAGACGCGCAGGAGCTCACCCCCCGGCGCCCCGCGGAAGGTGACGAGCCCGCCGAGGACGAGGGCGGCCACGCCGAAGAGACTTAAGATGCCCATGCCCCCGACGATGAGGTCGAGGATCATGACTGCCACGCCGACGACGAGGAGCACGATGCCCGCCCAGTTGAAGGGAAGCATCCTCAGGCCGTAGGCACCCATGAGGACCATGACGGCCCCGGACGTTCCCATGACGAACCCGCCCGGAGTGAGGATCTCGAAGACGATGGCGTAAAGGCCCACCATGAGCAGCAGATAGGCCACGTCGGGCCGGGTCAGGAAGGCCAGGGCCTGAAGACGCCTCGACGGGACCATCTCCTCGACGGAGGCCCCTTCCAGGACCAATCGGACCGTACGGCCCCCGGCCTTCACCTCCCGGCCCTCCAGTGCCGAGAGAAGCTGATCGAGCGTATCGGCGACGAGGTCGATGACGTCCTCGTGCAACGCCTCCGAGGATGTCAGGGACAGGCTCTCGGTGACCATCTTCTCGGCCCGTTCGGCGTTGCGGCCCCTTTCGGAGGCGAGAGACCGCATTTGGGCGGCCAGGTCGCTGGCCACCTTTTTCTTCATGTCCTCTTCGCCTATATCGCCGCCGGCCCCAACGGGGTGAGCTGCGCCGATATGGGTTCCCGAAGCCATGACGGCCACGGCCGAGGATTGGACGATGAAGGCGCCGGCCGAGGCGGCCCTGGCCCCGGAAGGAGCCACCCAGACGACGACGGGGATGGCACTGTTGAGGATCTTCGTCGTCATCTCCCGCGTCGAGCTCACGAGCCCCCCGGGAGTGTCGAGACGCAGGATGAGCAGGTCGGCCCCCTCGGCTTGGGCGGCATCGAAGACCTCGTCAAGATGAGCCTCCATGGCCGTTCCCACGACACCCTTCAGGTCGGTGACGATCACCTTCGGAGCGGCCAGTCCCTCGCCGGGCAGCAGAAAGAGCACCACGACAAGGGCAAAAAGAAACGCTGCAAGATCCCTTCGTTTCATCCTTTCATCACCTCCAGGGCTTCGGCCAGCTCGCCGACGGCGATGATCTCCATCTGGCCGGGCATATCATCCCTATCGCGCCGACTCACGACAGCCCGTCTGAACCCGAGCCGGGCCGCCTCGCGCAGCCTCAGTCCCGTTCTGCGGCAGGGCCGGATCTCGCCGGCGAGGCCCACCTCGCCGAGAAAGCAGCACTCCGGCGGCAGCCCTTTGTCGGCGGCCGTCGAAGCCATCGCCATTGCCAGGGCCAGGTCGGCGCTCGTCTCCTTGATCTGCAGGCCTCCGGCGACGTTGACATAGACGTCGGAGGAGCGAAAGGAAAGGCCGCAGCGACGCTCCAGGACGGCCAGCAAAAGTTGGACGCGGGCCACGTCGACGCCCCGCGCCGTCCGCTTGGGATAGGGGAAGGGCGTCGTGCAGGCCAGAGCCTGCATCTCCGCCACAAGAGGACGGGACCCCTCGAGGGCCACCGTCATGGCCACTCCGGGGACAGCTCCCTCACCGGCGTTCCAGTAAAGGAGACTGGCATCTGCCACGGGAGCCAGCCCCCGCTCGATCATCTCGAAGATGCCCAGCTCGTCGGTGGCCCCGTAGCGGTTTTTCAGGGCCCTCAGAAGACGGTAGGGAGAACTCCTCTCTCCGGAAAAGAGCAGGACCACGTCCACCATATGTTCCAGCAGCTTGGGCCCGGCGAGGTGTCCCTCTTTCGTGATATGGCCGACAAGGACAAAGGGAATGGCATGGGCCTTAGCCACGTCGATGCAGCTCTGAGCGACAGCCCGAACCTGGCTCGGCGTTCCCGGCCATCCTGATTCGCCCGGCGCCTTCAGGGCCTGGACGCTGTCGGCCACGACGAAGGCATAGGAATCGGCGGCGGCAAGGGCTGACTCGAGGTCATCCTGACAGACAAGGTGCAGATCCCCTTCGGTCGCGCCGAGGCGGCGGGCCCGAAGGGCCACCTGGGAGGCCGACTCCTCGCCGGAGAGGTAGAGCACCTTCCTCCCCTGACCGGCCATGGCGGCGCAGGCCTGGAGGAGCAGCGTTGACTTGCCGATTCCCGGCTCCCCACCCAGAAGGGTAACGCCGCCGGGCACCCAGCCGCCACCCAGCACCCTGTCGAGCTCGCCGATTCCAGAAGGGATCCGCCGGGGCGCCTCGACATCGAAAAGATTAAGGGGCTTCACCTGGGAGCGGCGCTGCCCGCCCGGAGCCCTTTCCTCCTGAATCTCGGCTAGAGTCCCCCAGGCCCCGCATCCGGGACAGCGCCCCGTCCAGCTCAGAGCCCGGTGACCGCACTCGCTGCAGAGAAAGCGTGATTCGATCCGCTTTGCCATGGCGACCTCCTCGGGATTAATTCCTATCTTATCCTCCCCTCTCTGACCTGTCGAGGCCTCCCTTTACACCCCCTTTCGCCCGTGCTATCATCCTTTCTGCATGAACTGATATCATGCTATCAATTTAGCAAAGTAAAGGAGCTGCCGTCATGTTTCACTCGTCTATGAACCGCCTCCCTCGGGGCTGCCGGACCGTCGGAGGAGCCAAGGCCCGCGCCATGGAGCGGTGCCGTCGCACCTTCATGTCACGCTTCGCCTCCTTCGGCTACGATCCCTTCCTCCCCTCGGGCCTCCAGCTGATCCAGTCGGCCTGGGAACGTCTTCCCGAAGACCTAAAGGACCGGACGGTCTGCCTCACCTCGCCTTTCGGTGAACCCTGCTGTCTCCGCGCCGACCTGACTCTCGCCGCCGTGGCCTACCTGGGGGCCCATCACGCCCCACAGGAGCGCCCCCTGAGACTCTGCTACGCCGAACGGGTCTATCGAACTTCGCCACCACCCGAATCGGACCTGGAATCGACCCAGATCGGAGCCGAACTTCTGGGTTGGGACGGCGAGGGGGCCGATGGGGAAGTACTCTTTCTCCTTCTTGATTTTCTCCAGTCCCTTGCCATCGACGCCACCGTCGTCCTAGGAGACACAAATCTCCTGAAACGGGCCTTCCAGGGGGTGAGCGCCGACCGAGCGCAGAGCCTGACAGCGGCCCTCCAGCAGGGAAATCTCGCCGACTACGCCGCCCTCGTCCGGGGACTTCCCTCTCCAGCGGCAGATCTGGCCGAGCTTCCTTTCCTGCGGGGAGGCCCCGAGGTGCTCCGACGGGGCGCCGAGCTTTTCGGCAACGAGGCCCTGGCGACCCTGCGGGGGCTGGCCGACACTCTCAAAGACCTCGGGATGGGCGACAGAATCCGCTTCGATCTGAGTCTCGTCCGCGAACTCGATTACTATTCCGGCCCCCTTTTCGACGTCTATGGCGGCCCTTCAGGCCGCGCCCTGGGCGGTGGCGGACGGTACGACTCTCTCCTGGCCGACTTCGGCATCCTTGGCCAGGCTCTCGGCTTCGGCCTCGATCTGGAGCGGGTGGCTCTGGCCGCCGACGAGGGAGAGGACCGGCCCGAACGGGCTCTGGCCTGGGCGGCTAATCTTCCCCCTTCGGAAGCTCTGGCCAAGGCTCTTGCCTACGCCGAAAGGGGACTTGACCTCGAACTGAGCTGGCTCACCTCGGGAGAGGAATCCCTTCACCTTGCCCGACTCAAGGGTTTTTCCCTCTGGGTTGACTTGCGGCTGGGGGTCTTTCTGGACACAGGCACGGGAGAAAGGACCGTCCCGACGGGAGGTGAGCGGTGATGCTCTCCATCGCTCTCCCCACGGGACGGGTCCTTTCAGAAGCCCAGGATCTTCTGGCCTCTCTGGGGCTACCGACGGCGAAGCTCCGAAAGGCCGGCAGGAGCCTTGTCGTTCAGGACGGCAACTGCCACTATCTTCTGGCCAAGCCCATGGACGTCCCGCTCTACGCCCATTACGGCATTGCCGACCTCGCCCTCGTCGGCAGCGACGTCCTCGCCGAATCGGCATCATCTCTCATCGAGCTGGCCGACACGGGGCGAGGGCGATGTCGCCTCGTCGTCGCCGGGCCACAGGCTTTGGACAGTCGATTCTGGGGCCACGAGAGCGCCATCATGGGCCTTCGGGTGGCCACCAAATATCCCCGCATCGCCGACAGCCACTTTGCGTCTCGAGGAGCGCAGGTCAGGATCATCTCCCTCAACGGTTCGATCGAACTGGCCCCTCTTTTGGACCTGAGCGACTGCATCCTCGACATCGTCCAGACGGGGACCACCCTTGAGGCCAACGGCCTCGTCGTCCTCGACGAAGTGGCCCCCGTCTCGCTCCGACTCGTGGCGAGCCGCCGGAGCGCCCAGCTCCGCTGGCAGGAAATCGCCCCGCTCCTGGAGAAGCTTGACGCGATCCGAGAGGAGACCCTCTGACATGACAACACACCGGGAAAGAAAAACGGCAGAAACGGAAATCGTCGTCGACCTCGACATCGCCCCCCTCTCCCCTGCCAGCGACATCGACGTCGACTGTGGTTTCATCGGCCACATGCTGACCCTTCTGGCCCATCACGGACGGTGGCGCCTCTTTCTGAAGGGCCGCGGCGACGACGTTGACGACCACCACCTCGCCGAAGACCTGGCCATCGTCCTCGGAATGGCCCTGCTCGATGAGACCCGCACTTGTCCCCGCAACCGTTACGGGTGGTGCGCCCTCCCCATGGATGGAACTCTCGTTTTGGCCTCCGTCGACCTCAGTGGCAGGGGATCGTACTGCGGCGATCTTCCCTTCCCCGTCGCCACCTGCCGCGGCTTCGACCTGGAGCTGATCGACGAGTTCTTCCGCTCCCTGGCCCGGGAGGGAAGGATGACCCTTCATCTCCGGGCCCTGGCCGTCGACAACGGCCATCACCTGGCCGAGGCGGCCTTCAAGGGACTGGGGCGAGCCCTTCGTCAGGCCCTCCTTCCGGTAGGCGAGGAACCGAGCACCAAGGGGATCTGGCTATGATCGCCGCCATCGATTATGGTGCAGGCAACGTCGCCAACGTCCAGGCGGCCCTCGACCATCTGGGCCGGAGAAACCGCCTCCTCTTCGCGCCAGGCGACGGTGAGGCCGACCTCTACCTTCTGCCCGGCGTCGGCGCCTTCCCGCCGGCCATGGCCCGTCTCAAAGAGAGAGGATGGGCCGACTTCCTCCGCCTCCAAGCCCTGTCGGGAACGCCCCTTCTGGGCATCTGTCTGGGCATGCAGCTTCTCTGTCGGGAAAGCCTCGAAGACGGCAAAACCGAAGGGCTGGGGCTCATCGACGGAACCATCACCCCTCTCGAGGGGACGGCCCGACTTCCCCACATGGGATGGAACGGCCTGCGCTGGAGCGATGAGCCCCTTTTTCCCTTCCGAGGGGATTTCTATTTCGTCCACAGCTACGGGCTCCTTCAAAGCGACGACGCCCTGGCCTACACCGACGTCGACGGCCTCTCTTTCGTCTCTCTCGTCCGGAGGGGCGCCGTCGCCGGCTGTCAGTTCCATCCGGAAAGGAGCGGCCCCCAAGGCGTGGCCTTCCTGGGCCGCCTCCTTGATCTCCTCGAAAAGGAGGGATCCCGATGATCCTCTACCCCGCCATCGACCTTTACGAAGGCCGCGTCGTCCGCCTCCGCCAAGGCGACTACGGACGCCTCACCGAATACGACGACGACCCTCTGGCCCGGGCCCGGACCTTCGTCGAAGCGGGCTGCCGCTGGCTGCACGTCGTCGATCTCGAGGGGGCCCGCGTCGGCGAACCCCGTCACCTCGACCTGCTGCCCGCCCTCGCCGAAACGGGCCTTTCCGTCCAGTACGGCGGGGGGCTCCGGACGGCCCAGGCTCTGGCGGAGGCCCTCACCGCCGGCGCGACGCGGGTCATGGCCGGGAGCCTGCTCGTCAAGGACCTTCAGGGGGCCTCCAGAATCTTTGACCGTTGGGGCGAAGCCGTCATCGCCGCCGTGGACATCAAGGAAGGGAAGGTGGCCCTCTCGGGGTGGCAGGAACAGGCCGATCTGGAGCCTTCCGCCTTCATCGGCCGCCTCCTCGAGAGGGGAGCCACCCGCTTTCTCGTCACTTCCGTCGAGAGGGACGGCACCGGAATAGGTCCCGACCTTTCCCTCTACAGGGCCCTTTTGGCCGACCATGAGGGGCTTGCCCTCACGGCAGCCGGCGGCGTCGGCTCCGTCGAGGACCTGCTGGCCCTCCGTCGGGCCGGCCTTGAGGGCGCCGTGGCCGGAAGAGCTCTCTACGAGGGAGCCATCGATCTCGCCCGTGCCCTGGAGGCCCTCTCCTGATGCTCAAGAAACGGATCATCCCCTGCCTGGACGTGCAGGCCGGCCGCGTCGTCAAGGGCGTCCGCTTCGTCAACCTCCGCGACGCCGGCGACCCCGCCGAAATGGCGCGGCTCTACATGGAGCGAGGCGCTGACGAGCTCGTCTTCCTCGACATCAGCGCCTCCAGGCAGAGGCGGACCACCAGGACCTCCTGGGTCCGTTCCGTCGCCAGGGAGCTGTTCATTCCCTTCACCGTCGGCGGCGGCATTGGCTCCGCCGACGAGGCCCGGTCGATCGTCGCCCTGGGCGCCGACAAGATCTCTCTCAACACCGCCGCCGTCGAAGGGCCCGAACTCATCGCCGACTGCGCCCGCCTGCTCGGGCGGCAGGCCGTCGTCGTCGCCATCGACGCCAGACGCCGCGACGGGGGATGGGATGTCGTCGTCGAAGGAGGCCGAAAGCCGACGGGCCTGGACGTCATCGCCTGGGCCCGGGAGGCCCAGCGCCTCGGCTGCGGCGAAATCCTCCTCACCTCCATGGACCGCGACGGCACCGGCGACGGCTTCGACCTGGAACTGATCGAAAAGGTCACGTCGGCGGTGACGGTCCCCGTCATCGCCTCTGGCGGAGCAGGCACGATGGAGCACATGGCCGAGGCTTTCTCCGCCGGAGCCGAAGCGGCCCTGGCCGCCTCCATCTTCCACTTCGGAACCCTCGACATCGGCGAACTGAAGGAATGGCTCGACGGGCGGGGAATCGCCGTCCGCCTCGACAAAACGGCACGACCGAGGAGGGACGGAAATTGAACGAAGCGATCTTCGAGGGGCTTCGATTCGGCGACGACGGCCTCCTGCCCGTCGTCGCCCAGGACGCCGTCACCGGAGAGATCTTGATGCTGGCCTGGGCCGACAGGGAGGCCCTGCGGACGACGGAAGAGCTCGGAGAACTGGTCCTCTACAGCCGCTCCCGCAAAGAACTCTGGCACAAGGGAAAGACCAGCGGCAACAGGATGAAGGTCCTGGCTCTCAGGGCGGACTGCGACAGCGACGCCGTCGTCGCCCTCGTCGATCCGGCCGGACCGGCCTGCCACACGGGAGCCCGAAGCTGTTTCTTCCGCGACCTTCTCGGCGAGGGAGGCGACGAGGCCTCCTTTCCGGGACGTCTCTGGCGCTACCTCCTCGAAAGACGCCACGACGGCCCCGACGAGAGTTACACGGCCTCCCTCCTGGCCCGGGGAAAAAGCCGGGTGGGGCAGAAGATCGGCGAAGAGGGCGTCGAGACGGCCATAGCCGTCGCAACGGGAGACAGAGAGGGAACCCTCTACGAGGCGGCCGACCTCGTCTATCACCTGCTCGTCGGTCTCATCGCCCTCGACATACCCCTGGGCGATCTCTGGAAAGAGCTGGCCTCACGGCATCGGCCCAGGGAGGAAAAAAACGAAAGGTCCTCGCCGGAGTGACGGTCGACAGGAAGGGACAAGAGGACGAGGGGCGCGCCTTTTCGGCGCGCCCCTCGTCCTCTTGCGGCGAAGGATTAAAGACGTCAGAGGAGGACGGCCCGCCCCTCGAGCCCTCTCAGGGCGAGGGCCAGTTCGTCGAATGTGGCCTCTTCAAGGAGCATCCGACAGCCCCACTTTGCCTGGAGATCGTCGAGGCGGTGGGCGTCGGAGGCGCGAGTGAAAGTCCGGCTCCGATAAAGCCGACGGAGCCTCTCCAGCTCGGCCTCGTCGACGCGGCGGGACACCTCGAGGGCGTCGACGGGCAGGTCGTCGGGCACGGGACCGAGAACGGCCGGATAGGCGAAGGAGGGGCGATCGATGTGGGCCAGGATCGACAGGCCGCCGCGGCGGGCCGTCTCGGCGACGACGTCGTCGATGCTGTAGCCGACGGCCTGGACGAGAAGGCGCTCCTCAAGGCGGACGATTTCGTTAGAGCCATCGATGACGACCTGAAAACCGAAGAAGTCCGGGTCGTTGAGGATGGGCCCCATTTTCTTCCAGAGCCAGCCCTGAAAGGCGGCGGCCTCGCCGTAGCTGCGAAAGAGGGTGACGACGTGGATGTCCTCCGCCGTCTGAACCTCGAGACCGGCGACGATGACGGGCCCCTCCGGCCCCGCTGCCTCCCGGAGAGCCGGAACGTTGTCGGAGACGTTATGGTCCGTCACAGCCAGGATCTCGATGCCCTCGGCCCTTGCCTTGGCAATGATCTCGGGCGCCCCCATCTCCAGTTCTCCACAGGGCGACAGGACGGTGTGAACGTGGAGGTCCACCTGGAAGGGGCGCAAGGTCTCCTACCCTTTCAGGCCCAGGCCGTAGAGTTTCCCGCAGAGCTCGAAGGCCGACAGCGGCGACGAGGCCAGGGCCAGCGTCTCCGATCGGCAGCGCTCGACGAGCTCCGGCGCCGGCTTGCGGCCGTCGGAAAGCAGGATCAGAGGGATCTCGCGGAGGACGGCCACGGCGGCCACGTTGACGTGATTCTGGATCGTCACCCAGGTGGCCCCTTCCGGAGCATGGCCCATGACGAAACTGAGGAGATCGCCGACGACGCCGCAGAAGACGTCGGCCTCTCCGTTGCCGGCGCAGTGGACCTCCAGTTCGAGGGCCTGCAAAAGCTCAGAGACTTTCATGATCAGCGTTTCCCCCTTCCCCGCAACGTCTGGGGCTGAAATGTGGACAGGTCAATGATCTCGGCAGCCAGTGAGCTGATGCGCTCGCGGAGCTTGAAGATGCAGTCCGTCGTCTCCCCCAGGCCGCGGACGACGTCCTCGGCCATGGCCTTGCAGGAGGGACGTCCGCAGGCGCCGCAATCGATGTGGGGCAGGTCGGAGAAGATCTCCTTCATTTGCTTCAGACGGTCCATGGCCTCGTTGAGGTTCTCCGCCAGGGGGCGTCCGGGCCGCGTCGCCAGGGGCTGGGCGAGGCGCCAGATCCCTTCCTCGTAGAGATCGACGATGGCCGATCGCTCCTCCTCGGAGGGATCCCAGTCGACTTTGAAGTTCTCCGTCCGGAGCTGGCCGAGAAAGCGCGATTCGGCGTTGCCGATGCCTCCGATGCAGCCCAGGTCGCAGACGCGGCACTCGACGAAGTCAACGCCGTGAAGGCGGCCCAGTTCAAGGTCGCGGAGCAGGTCCAGGGTGTTGCGCAGACCCGAGACGGTGACGGTGGTGATCTCCTTGGTGGCGAAGGCCTTGACGTGACGTGACTCGCCCCGCCGCGCCGCCCAGCGGATCCAGCGCGTGTTGGCCATGGCCGGCAGCTCGCCGCGGACCCGGGGGCCTCCGGCCAGGAGGTCCCGGGCGACGCTCTTGACGGAGACGACATGGTTGATGTTGCTCGCTTCCCTCCCCTCTGGATTGCGGACCATGGTGATCTTGGCCGGACAGGGCGACAGAAGGGTCACGGGATCGGTGCGCCCCGTCTCCATGCGCCAGAGGGCCACCCCCGTCTCGAGAGGCGATTCGACGGGCACGAGCCGCCCCAGCAGTTCGGGAAAACGGGTCTGGATGAGGCGGACTACGGCGGGACAGTAGGTCGAGATCAGAGGTCGCTCGTCCTCCGTCGAGTTCTCGATGATCCGCGCCGTCGCATAGGCCGCGACGTCGAAGGCGCGGGACACCCAACCGTGGAGATCGTCGATGTTCCACGACGCGAGGGCCTCCACGACGAGTGCGGGCCTCCAGTAGTGACTGAACTGAACGTAAAAGGTGGGATCGGCGACGAGGACGGAGGCCCCATGGGACTGGAGAAGGCGCCAGTCGTCCTCATCGAGGCCCAGAGCCTTGTTGCCGCAGCTTCGGATGCATTCGCCGCAGTCGATGCAGAGTTCAGGGATGATCTTCACCTGTCCGTCGATGACGCGTATGGCCTCGGTCGGACAGGAACGGATGCAGTTCACACAACCCCGACAGGCGACGTCGAAAACCTTGACTCCATGGGCCACGTTCTTTCCCTCCTTGCCTAGACGGAACCTCCCTGGCCGGCAAGCTCGATGACAGCCCGCAGCGTCGTGCCGACGCCGACGGTCGAATCGATGGAGAGAGAATCGGAGTTCCGCTTGATGTTGGGCAGGCCCATGCCGGCGCCGAAACCCATCTCACGCACCCTGTCGGGTGCCGTCGAAAAGCCCTCTCTCATGGCCATCTCGACATCGGGGATGCCCGGTCCCTCGTCGCTGGAGACGATCTCGATCCGCTCCGGCGTGATCAGCACCTTCAGGACGCCACCGCCTCCGTGGATGACCAGATTCATCTCCGCCTCGTAGGTGATGATCGCCGCCCGGCGAATGATGGCCGAGTGCATGCCCAGCATCTTGAGGGTGTCCTTCACGCTCCCCGATCCTTCGCCGGCGGCCAGGAAATCGTCCTTCTCCACCTCGAATTCCACTACATAAGGCGCAGCCAAGTGTCGCTACTCTCCCCTCTCGGGAATGGGACAGGGACTCAGGCCGGCCTGGAAGATGATCCCCGACGTCTCGTACATGCTCTTGTCGGACACGAGAAGAGGCAGCCCCACCTGAGAGGCAAGCCGGATCATCTCCTCTTGGGGATGTTTGCCCCGAACGAAGAGAACGGCCGGCAGATCGAGCATCTGGGCGGTACGGATGATCTGAATGTTGGTCAAGCCCGTCAGCAGAAGTGTCCCCGGCTGGGCAAAAGCCAGGACGTCGCTCATCAGGTCGGCGGCGTAGACGAACTCGGCCTCGGCCGTCTCCAACTCCGCCTCCCCGCAAAGAACCTTGGCACCCAAAAGCTTGGCGAGCTCCCGGACCTTCATAAACAAACATCCTCTCCTTTTTCGGCATCAAGCTAGGCGGAAGGCCTTTCTTCTGAAGTCCCTCCGGGGTAAACCGCTCCGCCCCATCACCCTATCAGGATGGAACCACTTTGGCAAGAATTTCTCAAAGTCCCCCGTCGACTTCGGGGAAGGGCAAAACCCCCTCGGCAACCTCGAAGGAAGCCACCTCGACTCGGGCCTTTTCGACGAGACGCCCTCCTCGGGTCACCTCGAGAAGGGCCACCTCCCCTCGGGCGGGCCGATGCGTTCTGGAATCGATGTCGAGGAGGCGGCTGCCGTAAGGCAGGCCCTCCACTTCGGCCAGAGCCAGGGCCAGAGGCTCAGCCTCGGGACCGGCCGCCTCAAGGCCCCGGGCCAGCCAATCGCCCAGGGTGTAGGCACGGGCAGCCCCGGCGAGGTCACGAACGCGCAGTCCCTCCTCGAGCCAGAGGGCGTCGCGGAGCAGTTCAAGTTGGGGATCGGTCTTCAGGGGGTGATCCTGATCGACGACGGTGAGCCCCCGGGCCGCTCCCAGGGGCGAGCCGAAGGAACCGCCGTAGTAGAGATCGAGATCGTAACCCTGGCGCTGCACGAGAGCCCAGACATCAAGGGCCGCCAGTCCGTCGAGGAAGAGAAAGGCGCTTTGGGCACCGGCGGCGATCACCTCGTCGACGCGGGCCAGAAGGATGTCGTCGGCGGAGGTCCGGAAGAGGAAGGAAAGCACGTCAAGGCCGCCCCGCTCCAGCCTGGCCCGGGCGGCGTCGTGAAGGCGCAGCAGGTCCCGGTCGAGAAGGTCGGAAAAGACCCCCGCCTCCCCCTGGCCCAGGCGCCGGACGTAGTCAGAGAGCGCATTGGCCCGGAAGGCCTTCTCCTGACGAAGGGCGAAGAGATAGGGCGGCACCTCTCCCTCCGGATCCCTCAGGGGGAGATCCTCGCCGCCGGCGGCGAGGAAGGGCGGACCTTCCCGTCCCAGAGCCAGGGCGAGGGCACGGTCCGTCTCGGCCGAGGCGAAGCTCAAAACGGCGACGCGCCTCTCCCGTCGCCAGACCTCGACGCGCCCGTCGACGGCTCCTGGGAGGAGGGGCTCGTCCCAGGAGAAGACGACGTCAAACCCCCGGACCCCTTCGGCGGGCTCGTTGAGCCGCCCCTGAAGGAGAAGGAGACCGGCCCGGATGGCCTCGCCCCGCTCGGTCTGCCAGCCCTCGGGCGGCGGCACGACGACAACGGGCCAGGCCCAGGGGGCGACGAGCGGATCGGCCCAGGAGGGCCCGGCCAGCCCCAGGACGATGAAGGAAAACAGAAGGACGGCAACCTTTCTCATGGCCTCTCTCCTTCCCTTTCTGTGAAGCGGTGTTTCCGACTGCCTTTAGAGTATCATAGAGGCGGAGGTGATCCACCCTGGCTGGCTTCTATTTCACGGCAACGCTCACCCTCATCGCCTTCCTTCTGCTCGGCCTGGCAGCAGGGAAAAAGGTCCGAACCGGCTCGGACTACACCGTCGCCGGACGCAAGGCCGGAACGTCGGCCGTAACGGGCATCCTTCTGGGAGCCCTCGTGGGCGGCGGATCGACGGTGGGCACCGTTCAGATGGCCTACGGCTACGGTCTCTCGGCCTGGTGGTTCACCCTGGGCGGGGGGATCGGCTGCCTTCTGCTGGGGCTGCGCTTTGCCGGCCCTCTGAGACGGTCCGAACTGGAGACGATTCCCCAGTTTCTGAGCCGAAGCTACGGCTCCCCGACGGGGCGGATCGCCATGGCCGCGGCCTCGGCAGGCACTTTCATCTCCATCGTGGCCCAGTTTTTGGCCGGACTGGCTCTGCTCCGCTCCGTCCTTCCCCTGACGACGGCTCAGGCCTCCAGCGTCCTCGCCCTCTCCGTGGCGGGATTCATCTTCTTCGGCGGCCTCAAGAGCTTCGGCGCCCTGGGCAAGGCCAAGATCGCCCTCCTCTACGTCGTCATGGGAGGCTGTTCGGCCGTCGCCTTCCTCGGCGGCGGCCTCGAGAGCCTGGCAACCCTTCCCCGGACGCCCTACCTGAGCCTCTTTGGGCGCGGCCTCCCCAAGGACCTGGGAGCCCTCACCTCTCTTGTCGTCGGCGTCTTCACCACCCAGATCTACATCCAGGCCTTCTTCGCCGCCTCCGACGAGGCCTCGGCGCGGCGGGGGGCCTTCCTGTCGGCCCTCCTCATGCCTCCTCTGGGGCTCATGGGCGTCCATGTCGGCCTCGTCCTGAGGGCAAGAGGCGTCACGACCGACCCCTCGCAGGCCCTCCCCCTCTTCATCATCGAACACTTCCCGCCCCTGATGGCTGGCATCCTCTGGAGCGGACTTTTCATCACCGTCATCGGCTGCGCTGCGGGCCTCATCCTGGGCGTCGCCACCAACGTCTCCCGAGACTTCCTTCTGCCCCTCCTCTTCAAGGATGCGACGGAAGGGCAGAGCCTCCGGACAAGCCGCCTCGTCGTCGCCGTCGTCGTCGTCCTGGCGGCGCTCCTCGGCGCCGGCGGGGAGGGGTCGATGATCCTCCAGTGGAGCTACCTCAGCATGGGCCTCCGCGGAGCGGGAACCTTCTTCCCCTTCGTCGTCGGCATCCTCGCTCCCGGCAGGCTCCACGCTCCGTGGGCTTTGGCCGCCTCCGTCGGCGGCCTGACGGCCCTCTTCGCCGCCCCTCTTTTCACCGCCACGGAGCCGCTGTTTGCGGGCCTTCTCGTCTCGGGATGCCTCACCGCCCTGGGGATGAAAAAAAGCGGGGACACCGCCCCCTAGGGACGGCCCCCGCTTCAGGCCTAGACGGTTCACCGTTTGTAACCGATGACCTCCCGAAGCAGAACCTTCCGGTCCACCACATCTTCTTCCGTCTCGATTCCCTTCGACGCGAAACCATCGATGACGCCGGCGATGCCCCGTCCCTGATGGGTCTCGAAAATGAGGACCTGCAGGGGATTGGCCGTGGCGGCGTAGATACGACAGATCTCCTGGACAGCCTTGAGCTGGTTGAGGACATTGATGGGATAGCCCTTGCGGAGCAGGATCACCAGGCTGTGACCGGCGCCGAGCCTCTCGGCGTTCTCGACGGCCTTCTGGATGAGGTCGTCGGCATTGCCGTCGTAGCGGATCAGGCAGGGCCCTGAAGCCTCGCAGAAGGCGATGCCGAACTCAAGCAGCGGAGAGGCCGTCACCAACGTCTCGTAGACGTCTTCGACGGTCTTGATGAAATGGCTCTGGGCCAGAATGATGTTGCTGCCTTCCGGAAGGGTCATGTCGACGACTTCCCACTTGCTCACTTCCGCCATGAAAGCACCTCCTTGAAAAATGCGCCGGCCGCCCTCCAGAGGAAGGTCCGAAAAAGCCGACGTCGCCGTGGACGGGAGCAGGTGCGAAAGGGCCGCGGAAGCGCATATCACCTCCGCGGCCGAAAGAAGCGACCTGCAGGGACAAAAGCGGCGTCCCGCTCAGGGCTCTCGAAGGACGATCCAGTTCTCCTCGCCGCCGAGGAGAGCGGGAAGGCTGAGAAGATCGCCGGAATGGCGGTCGAGGGTGAAGCTCTTCTCGACGGTCCGGATCACCTCGTCGTCCATGTCGAGCTCCTCGACGCGGATCACGTGATCATACCCAACGACGGAGATGACGTCACGTCCTCGCTTCGTCAGGACAAGGGGCTCGCTCCCGTCGATGGAGACCCGCACCGTCGCCGTGGCCCGGTAAGTGGCGTCGCCGATGGTGATGGTCTTGTTGTCGACGAGAAGGTCAAAGCCCTTGCCGATATGGTAGAGCCAAAAGCCGAAAAGGACCAGCAGCAACACCAGCGAGGCCTGGACGACCCGACGGCGCCTCATGGCCGTCACCTTCAGACCTCGCCGCCGCGGAGGCTGCGGCGTGCGTAGGCGCGGTCGCGGGCCCGCCGCCACTCGTAGAGGACGAGGGAAACGGCGATGATCCCGTAGGAGACGAAAACGCGGAAATACTCGCCCAGCTGGGCCTCTCCGATGAGGTACTTGCCGGCCATGGGCGAGACGACGAACATCAGGTGGAAGAGGATGACGCCGACGAAGACATTGGGCAGCGTCGCCCTGGCCACGCTGGCTCCTCCCACGAGAAGGGCGGCGATGGCGAACATGCCCGCCTGCTCGTGGCTGTTGTAGGTGTTCATGGTGCCTATGTTCTGGAGGAAAATGATCTGCCCATAGGCGGCAAGGACGGTGGAGATGACGATGGAGACGATACGGGTCCGCTCCACGGGAATCCCTGCCGAACGGGCCACGTCCATGTCCTGGCCCACGGCCCTCATGTCCTGGCCCAGCTTGGTGCGGCGGAACCAGACGATGAAGAGGCAGAAGAGGCCAATGACGAGAAAGGTTCCCAGGGGAACGCGGATCCCCTGAATCGACAGGGGGATGAGGTTGTCCAGGCAGTTGCGAATCCCCAGCAAGTTCACGGCATTGCGGACGCCGAAGCCCCGTGACAGCACCAAGTCAGCGCTTTTGATCGGAACGACCTTGCCGAAGCCGTAAAGGACGACGAGCTGGTAGAGGCCATTAATGAAAAAACCCAGGATGTAAGAAGTCACCATCTCCCGACCCTTAGCGCGGTTCAGGATGGCCCCGCACATCCAGCCCAGGACCATGGCGATGGGTGTGGCGATGAGGGCGGCCAACGTCAGACCGGGCAGGCCCAGAATCATCCAGTCTGTGATGAGGATGAGCCCGATCTGCCCCGCCATGGCTCCCAGGACCATGCCGAAATTGAGGCCCATGCCGGCGATGATGGGAATGAGCAGAGAGAGGACGAGGAAGGAGTTGCGTGCCAGCCGGATCATCATCTCCTGAACGAGATAGGCCCCGGAAAACTGGGAGATCGGAATGGCCACGGCCGAAAGGCCGATGAACAGAAGGGGCACCAGATTGGTCAGCAGGAAGCGGTCGAGACGGAACGTGCCGTCGAGGCCTGTTTTTTTCATTTTGAATTCACCCTTGTCACCCTGGTCAGGGCATAGAGGATCATCCCGTTGGAGACGATGATGCGGATCACCTCGGACATGTCGGTCTGAAGCATGCTGTTGATGACCGACGGGGTCATGGTCAGGATCCCCTGAAAAAGGAAGGTGCCGATGAGGACATTCGTCAGCGTCGCCTTATGGACCGAAGCTCCGCCGATGAGGATGGCAGCCACCGACGGGAAGGCCATGAAGAAGGGCCCCATGTAGAGCTGGATGAAACCGAAGCTCTGCTGGTAGACGATGATGCCCACGGCGCCCAGCGTGGTGGACATCATGACCGAAAGGGTCCGCATCCGGTCGATGTCTATCCCCGAAGCCCGGGCGAAGTCGGGGTTGGTCCCCACGGCCGTCATGGCCGTCCCCGTCTTGGTGTGAAAAAAGGCCCAGACGAGAAGGCACATGAGACCGACGAAAAGGAGCATCCCCGTCGGAACGGACAGGAAGTCCGTCACCCGAATCCCCAGAAGATCGCTCAGGACCCCGCCCCAGTACTCCTGGACGCTGATCGTCGTCCTCAGGCCCTTGCCGGCGTAGCCCCAGACCATCGTGGGATTCCGGTAAGGCAGGAGGAGCCACATCATGCACATGAAGGCCACCGACGAAAAGCCCACGTAGGTGGCGATCATCATCTCCCCGCCCTTGACCTTGTTGAGCAGCCTGCCGTAGGCCCAGCCGAAAAGGAGCCCGAAGGGAACGGCAATGGCCAGGGCAGCGGCAAAACCGGCAAGTCCCGTCAGGTTCAGCTCCAGGCTCGTGACGGCCCCGAGAAGGCCGGCGATGATCCCCAGGGGCAGACCGAAGTTGAGGCCACAGCCCGACTGGATCATGGGCACCATGGCCAGGACGAGGACGCCATTCATGCCGAATCGGACGAGCGTATCACCGATGGAGGCGTCGAGACGGACCTCGACGAAGGGCGCCGCCACGAAAAGAAGAAGCAGGAAGACGGCGATGATCACCCGTGGCCAGCCCACATGGTCGACGAAAGAACCCAGCTTGCCCATCACGAGGCCACCTCCCCCGTTGTGCCCCTCGTGGCACCGAGCAGGAGGAGGCCGAACTCGGCCCGGTCCGCCTGAGGAGGCAGGATTCCGGCCAGCCGCCCTTCCTGGACGATGGCGATCCGGTCGCAGACGGAACGGAGCTCCTCCAGCTCCGATGAAGTCATCAGGATCGTCGTGCCATACTCGCGGTTATGGCGGCGGATTGTGTCGAGGACCAGCTTCTTGGCGCCCACGTCGATCCCCCGCGTCGGCTCGGAGACAAAAAGCAGCTTGGGCCTGACGGCGAAGGCCTTGGCGAGACAGACCTTCTGCTGGTTCCCTCCGGAAAGCTCCTGAGCCTTCTGATCGCCGCTGACGCAGCGAATGGCCAGGCTTTCGATATACTCCCGGGCCAGCTCGTCGAGGGCATCCTCATCCCGCCAGGTCAGAAGTCCGCCGAAACGCTTCTTCAGGAAACGGTTCTGCATCTGCAGGGCCGTGAAGGCGATATTGAGCTTGATCGGCTCTTCCAGGAGGAGCCCCACGCCGCGGCGGTCCTCGGAGACGAAGGCGATGCCCGACGAAAGGGCGCTCCGGGGATCGTTGAGGGTGATCGGGCAGCCCTCGAAGGTCACCGTCCCGCCGGCGGGAAAGAGGCCCATGATGCCGTTGGCGATGCCCAGCTTGCCCTGGCCGGCGAGGCCTCCGATGCCCAGGATCTCGCCGCGGCGCACGTCGAGGGTGATCTCCCGGACCGTCTCGCCGGGCATGTCGACCCAGAGACGGTCGAGAGAGAGGATCGGCTCGCCGAAGGCCCTCCCTTCGTCGCCGGAAGACTCGACAGCGGCGACGGAACGGCCCACCATGGCCCGGGCGATGTCGCGCAGGTCGGCCGTCTTCGCTTCGCCCTCCTTCACCACCTCGCCGTCACGGAGCACGATGTAGCGGTCGCAGACGTCGATAATCTCCTGAAGACGGTGGGAGATGAAGATGATGCTGATCCCCTCGGAGGCGAGACGGCGCATCGACTCGAGCAGGATGGCCGCCTCCGATTCGGTCAGCACCGCCGTCGGCTCGTCGAGGACGAGGAGCTTCGTGTCGGCCTTCTCGATCTCACGGGCGATCTCCGTGAACTGCTTGTGGCCCACGGGCATCTCCGAAACGAGCATGTCCGGGCCGATGGAGACACCCAGCTTCTCGATGGCGCCCTTGCCGCGCCGGAAGATCTCGCCCCTGTCGACGGGGCGGATGCGCTCGCCGAAGACCTCGACGAGAAGACTCGACTTGAGCGACTCGCGGTTGAGGACGATGTTCTCTGCGGCCGAGAAGCCGGGAATGAGGGAAAACTCCTGGTGGACCATGCCGATGCCGGCATCAAGGGCATCAAGGGGACCCGAGAAGGAGACGGGCCTCCCCTGGAAGCGGATCGTCCCCTCATAGCCGCCCGTCTCGGCGATGACGGGCATCCCGAAGAGAATGTTCATCAGCGTCGACTTGCCGGCCCCGTTCTCGCCGACGAGGCCCAGGATCTCGCCCGGGGCAAGCGAAAAGTTGACGTCCCGGAGGACGCGGTTGCCGTAGAAGGCTTTTCCGACCCCCTCCATCGAAAGGAGCGGTTCCGTTGTCATGACATCACCTCGAAGGGTAGAGACTGTCTGGCGACGCAAGGGCAAAGGACACGCGAAAAGGGGGAAGAAGCCAGGCTTCTCCCCCCGCCTCTGACGAGCGCCTACTTGACGGAGAAGTATTTCTCCGGCACCTCGACATCGGTCATGTTGAGGTATCCGGTGCCGAAGACATAGGTGTCCTGATAGAGAAGAACGTGGTTGCGCTTGGTCACGCCCGTGTTGAGATCGACATAGTAGCTGCCGTTCCAGGCCGCTCCGGGCGTGTATTTCTCAAAGGAGGCGATGAGGTCCTTGAAGCTGTCCGCCTTGGCCTCGCCGTCAAGGACCCTGCGGGCGAACTCGGTCAGACCAGCCGAATTGGTGTAGCCGTAGGAGTAGGCCCAGGTCCCCATCCGCCCTTTGCCGCCCTTGTCGACGACGGCCTGCTCCACCTTCTTCAGGATGGCGGGGAAATCGCCCTGTTCGGCCGAAAGGTCGATGCCCAGGGCGCCGGGATAGCCCATGAGGGGCGACGGCAGGTCGGCCTCGACGAAGAAGCCGCCCATCTCGGCGATCCGCTTCAGCAGAGGCTCGGTGTGGGCGTCGTTGGTGCAGAAGAAGGCCGTCTTGTCGCCGTACTTCTCGATCCAGGCGGGGACCTTCTCGAGGATGAACTGCTGCGCTCCGGCGACGCCGACGTCGCTCGTCGGGTCAGGAGCCGTCTCGAAGTGGAAGTTCAGGCCCAGATCCTTGCAGGCTTCCTCCATGATGTTGCGGCGCCGCGAGAGAAGCTCGTAGCTCATGTGACGGGGAAAGGAGATATGGACGAAATCGGTGGCACCCATCTTCTTGGCGGCGGCGATGATCAGATAGCCTCGGGCGATATTATCGGCGTTGATGACGAGATCGGCGGCGGACTCGATGACGCCGGGGTCCTCATGGGCTTCGCCGGCGAAGCAGAGGATGTCGGGCCTCTTCTCCTTGACGCGGCGGAAGGCCTCCGTCGTCCCCGGGATGGCCTGGTTGACGATGATGGCCTTCATGAGCGGATCGTCGGCAAGGCCGACGATCTGACTGATGGTGGTCTCCATTTCCTGCATGAAGTTGTCCGGGTAGGTGATGTGCTGGATCATGCCCCCATCGGCGACGTTGCCGTACTCCTCGATCATCCGCTCAGCGCCGCGGAGATCGTCTTCCGACTGGGAGACCGTACCCGTGCAGATGCCGATGTGGAACTTGGCCTCGGCGAAGGCCCCTCCAGCCAGGGCAAGAAACGCGACAAGTGCAACCAGAACGATCGACAATCTCTTCACAAAACCTTCCCCCTTCAGAGTTAATAGTGGGCAAAACCCCCTTTAAGAGTACGACTGGCCGGCTTCGCTGTCAACGACAGGAATAAACGGATCTGACCGCAGGAGTTCGCGAACCAGATCCACGAAGCCTCCCTTGGAGGCTGAGGGGAAGGTGAAATGACTGATTTCACGGAGATCTTCGTCGGCATCGTCGGGAACGGCGGCCAGGTCGGCCAGGAGCAGGAGCTCCCTGTCGTTGTGATGGTCTCCGGCACAGACGAGCCGCTCGGGCCTGCCCGTGGCGGCCAGGAGCCGCTCCAGTGCGGCTCCCTTGGAGACGCCCGGAGCCAAAACGTCAAGAAAGGTGTCTCCCGCGAGAGTGACGGCGGCGGCGGCGGCGCCCAGGCCCTCGCGGAGGTGCTCGGCAAGGCGCCTCACCCGTCCCGGATCGCCGTAGAAGATGACGCGGTAGACGTCGTTGTCCACGACGGGCTCCGTCAGATCTTCCCGGATGGGAACGGCGACGCGGCGGAAGTAGCGCGTCGAGGCGCCGTCACCGGGAGGAACGAGAATTTCCTCGTCGCCGAAGACCTGGATCTCCAGGCCCGCCTCCCAGCCGAGGCGGAGGGCCTCACTGGCCGTGGCCGAGGCAAGGAGTCTTTCGTGGAGAACCTCGCCCTGGGTCGAGACGATTCGGGCTCCGTCGTAAAGTATCAGCGGCTTCGTCGTCGGCAGGGAGGGGAGATGGGGCCTGACGGAAGCGAAAATTCGTCCCGTGGCCAGGATCAGGTCCCACCCCGAATCGACGAGGGCCGTCAGGGCGCGGCTCACGGCCTCGGGGATACGGTCATCGTAGGCCAGGGTGCCGTCAAAGTCGCTTACCAGGATCTTGGGACCCATGGATTTCCCTCCTGTTCGTGCTCATCCTTATAAGGGGCTTACGGGACACATTCTACCAGAGCCCTTGGCAGTGAGAGAAAGTAAATCTTGTGCCTGATATGGTTCAACTTTCTCCTGTTTCGAATATGTTCAACGATCTTGAATTCTGGTAATATAAGGGCACTTGCATCATCAGTCCTTCATACATTTCAGGAGGTGGAAGGGTTTGAAGAAATTTGTCCTGTTCCTCGCAGCGGTTCTCGTGGTGACGATGGGCGCCTCGGCCTTCGCGGCCGACACCATCAAGGTCGGTTATCTGGCAGCTCTGACCGGCGATTGGGCCGCCTACGGTCAGACCGAACGGAACACGGCCATGCTCGCCGTCGATGAGATCAACGCCCAGGGCGGCATCAACGGCAAGAAGATCGAGCTCGTCGTCTACGACTTCCGCGGCCGTCAGGAAGACGCCGTCAACGCCGTCCGCCGCATGATCGAGGAGGACAAGGTTTCGGCCATCGTCGGCGCCAACGCCAGCGGCATCAACATCGCCACGGCGGCCCTCGTCAACCGGGCCGGCGTCCCTCAGATCGGCACCGTCTCGACGAACCCCGCCGTCACCGTCGACCGCAACGGCAAGGTACGCCCCTACTCCTTCCGCGTCTGCTTCACCGATCCCTACCAGGGCAAGCTCATCGCCTACTTCGCCGCCCATGATCTTGACCTCAAGAAGGGCGCCATCCTCTACGACATCGCCAGCGACTACTCCCAGGGGCTCCGTGAGTTCTTCATGAAGTCCTACGGCGAGTACGGCGGCGAAGTCGTCGCCGACGAGGCCTTCAAGGGCGGCCAGGACGTCGACTTCCGGGCCCAGCTCACGAAGATTCGCGACGCCGGCGCCAACGTCCTCGTCCTGCCCAACATGGGCAAGGAGATGGCCCTCATCATGAAGCAGGCCCGCGAGCTCGGTATGAACGAGATCACCTTCATCGGCGGCGACGGCTACGCCGAATTCATGTGGGAGATCGCCGGCGACGCCATGGAAGGCTCCTACTGGATCAACCACGTCGCCCCCGAAGACCCGGCCATGGCCAAGTTCTTCGCCGACTACAAGGCCAAGTACAACGACGAATGCAAGGAATTCGTCAACGGCATCCTCGGTTACGACGCCATGTACTGGCTCTTTGACGCCATCGCCCGCGCCGGCGACCCCACGCCGGAGAACATCGCCAAGGCCCTGGCCGCCACGGAGAACGTCCAGGTCCACCACGCCGTGCTGACCATGGACGAATTCCACAACCCCAAGGACAAGGACGGCGTCGTCCTCATCGCCAAGGACGGACGCGGCCAGTTCTACACCAAGATCAAGCCCGAATAGGCCAAGCAGGAGAACGGCAAGGAGAAGAGGCGGACCGCTCCGTCCGCCTCTTCTCCTTGCCGACAGACTGTCAGAAGTGAGGTGACCCCTCTTTGGGCACGTTCATCCAACAGATCATCAACGGCCTCTCCCTGGGCTCGGTCTACGCTCTCATTGCCGTAGGCTACTCGCTGGTCTATTCGATCCTTCTTTTCTCCAACTTCGCCCACGGCGGCTTTCTCGTCATCGGCGGCTACATCTGCTACTACACCCTCAACCTCATGGGGACCAACATCTGGGTCGCCGGATTCGCCGCCCTCGTCGGTGCCGGATTCTGCGCCGTCCTCACCGAACGGCTGGCCTACAAGCCCATCAGGGAAAGGACCAGCGTCACCCTCTACCTCCTCATCGCCTCCATGGGCATGAGCATCGTCATCGAAAACATCTTCGTCATCGTCGCCGGAGGCCGCTTCCGCGCCCTTCCGCCGGTCATCCCCACGACCCCCGTCGACCTCTTCGGCCTGGCCACGACGAGCGCCTTCGATCTCCTCTCTCTCGTCGCTGCCGTCGTCTTCCTCGGCGGACTCCAGCTCTTCCTCACCCGCACCAAGTGGGGACTGGCCATCCGCGCCGCCGCCTATGACCTGCGCGTCGCCGGCCTCATGGGCGTCAACGTGGGCCGCCTCATCTCCATCGTCTTCTTCGTCGCCGGACTGCTGGCGGCCGTGGGAGGTATCTTCCTCTCCGTCCGCTACACCCTCTACCCGCAGCTGGGCATGATCACCATCAAGGCCTTCGTCGCCGCCGTCATCGGCGGACTGGGATCCCTGCCGGGCGCCGTCGTGGGCAGCCTCATCCTCGGCCTGGCCGAGATGCTCACGGCCGGGTTCCTCTCGAGCCAGCTCCGGGATCTCGTCGTCTTTTCCCTCCTCGTCATCACCCTCATCGTCCGCCCCTCGGGACTTTTCGGGAAAGACATCAAGGAAAAGGTCTAGGAGGCGATCCCGTGTCGAATTACACCGAAGGCATCCTCATCCTCCTCATGATCAACGGCATCGCCGCCATGGGCGTCTCCCTCCTGACGGGATTCACGGGCATCTTCACCCTCGGCCATGCCGCCTACCTGGCCATCGGCTCCTACACGACGGCCATCCTCACCCTCGACTACGGTTTCCACTGGCTCCCCGCCGTCATCCTCGGCGGCCTGCTGGCCATGATCGTCGGCTACCTCGTCGGCCTGCCGACGCTGAAACTCATGGGCGACTACTACGCCATCGCCTCCATCGGCCTCGCCGAATCGATACGGCTCATCATCGAGAACTGGCAGAGCGTCACCAACGGCGCCCGGGGCATCCCCGGCATCGACACCTTCACCACCCTGCCCATCACGGCCGGTTTCTTCGTCGTCATGGCCTACGGCGCCTTCTGCCTCATCAACGGCCGCATCGGGCGGGCCTTCAAGGCCTGCCGCGACGACCACGTGGCAGCCTCCCTGCTGGGCTTCAACACGCCCCGCTACCGCGTCCTGAGCCTGTCCATCTCGGCCTTTTACGTCGGCATCGCCGGCGGACTCTACGCCGGGTTCATCTCCTTCATCCAGCCCATCATGTTCGACATGCTCAAATCGACGGAGATGACCTCCGTCGTCGTCTTCGGCGGACTGGGCTCCATGAGCGGCGCCCTCCTGGGCACGACGATCATCACCCTCGTCACGGAGCTCTTCCGCCCCATTTCGCAATACCGCATGCTCATCTACGGCCTTGTCCTCGTCCTCGTCATGGTCTTCCGCCCCGAGGGGCTCCTGGGCCGTCATGAAGTGGGCCCGGCCCTCTTCCGCAAGCTGACGCGGCGAGTCACGCCCGCCCCGGGAGAAAGGGGGCCTCTCTAGCATGAGCCTTGACGAAACGGCCGTCCTCTCCCTCTCGGGCGTCAACAAGTTCTTCGGCGGCGTCCACGCCGTCTCGGAGATGACCTTCACCGTCGAAAAGGGAGGCCTCACGGGCCTTATCGGCCCCAACGGAGCGGGTAAGACGACGATCTTCAACCTCATCACCGGCGTCTACCCCGTCAATTCCGGCGAGATCCTCTTCAAGGGCCAGTCGGTACTGTCGAGAAAGTCCCATGAGATCATCCACATGGGCATCGCACGCACCTTCCAGAACCTGCGCCTCTTCCACCGCTCGACGGTGCTCGAAAACGTCATGACCGCCTGCCAGCACCACCACCCCTACGGCTTCGTCGAGTCCCTCACCCATCTGGGACGGTGGAAGAAAGAGGAGAAGGTCATCCGAGACAGGAGCCTGGAGCTTCTCGACCGTGTCGGCCTCGCCGACAGGGCCGACCAGGATGCGGGCACCCTTCCCTACGGCCACCAGAGGCGGCTTGAGATCGCCCGAGCCCTCGCCCTCGAGCCGGAACTGCTCCTCCTCGACGAGCCGGCGGCGGGGATGAACCCCGAAGAGGTCTTCGCCCTCAACGACCTCATCAGCGCCATTCACCGCGACTTCGACCTGACCATCCTCGTCATCGAGCACCACATGGACCTGGTCATGGAGATCTGCCCCCACATCGTCTGCATGAACTTCGGCGCCAGGATCGCCGAAGGCGGCCCCGAGGAGATCCAGAACCACCCCGAAGTCCTCAAGGCCTATCTGGGAGAGGAGGTCGTCGACGAATGACCGCACCGCGCCCCCCCCTGCTCTCCGTCCGCGACCTCTGCGTCAGTTACGGTGCCATCAAAGCCGTCAAGAAAGTCTCTCTCGACGTCTTCGCCGGCGAGATCGTCTCCGTCATCGGCGCCAACGGCGCCGGCAAATCGACGCTGATGAACGCCATCATGGGGGACGTCCGCCGCGAGAGCGGCGACATCTTCCTCGACGGCAAACCCCTCGCCAGGAGGAGTTTCCAGGTCGTCGCCCAGGGACTCTCCCTCTCTCCGGAGGGCCGGAAGGTCTTCGCCCCTCTGACGGTGATGGAAAACCTCATGATGGGGGCCTTCCCCCGCAGGGACCGGCATGCCATCGACGATGACCTGAAACGGGTCTTCACCCTCTTCCCTCGCCTCGAGGAACGGCGCCAGCAGTATGCCGGCACCCTTTCAGGAGGAGAACAGCAGATGCTCGCCATCGGCCGGGCCCTCATGTCGCGCCCTCGGGTGCTGCTTCTCGACGAGCCCTCTCTGGGACTGGCCCCGATCATCATCAAGGAGATCTTCCGGGAGCTGAAGCTCATCAACGAACAGGGCACGACGATCCTCCTCGTCGAGCAGAACGCCCGTCAGGCCCTCCTCCTCTCGCATCGGGCCTATGTCCTTCAGACGGGCAACCTCCTCAAGGAAGGGCTGTCGTCCGATCTCCTCCAGGACCCCGACATCGAGGCGGCCTATCTCGGCGGCGGCCACAAGAAACCCTGACGGGACAGCCCCAAGAACGCACGCACAAGGAAGAGGGGCCCTCGCGAGGGCCCCTCTTCCTTGTGCGCTGCTTGCGATCTAGCTTCCGGCGCCGATCTTCTTGAGCTCGAGGATCACGTCCTGGGTGATCTCGGTGCCACCGAAGATGACGGTGCTCTTTTCAAAGATGACGGTGTAGCTCTTGGCCTTGGCTACGGTGCGGATGGCCATGTCCACGTCCTTGAGAATGGGGGCCATGAGGCGGTTCTCCTCCTGGGCCATCTCCATCCGCTTGGTGCGGTAGATCTCGGCCTTCTTGTCCTGATCCTTCTCGGCGTCGATGGCCATCTTGGCCTCCTGCTGCTTCGTCGTCAGCGTGGCGCCGATCTGCTTCTGCGTCTCCTCGAACTTGGGGTGGCCGAAAACCACCTTCTGCATGTCGATGATGCCGATCTTCTCCGCCGCCTGGGCGGTCCCGGCACCGAGGGCAAGCACGAAAGCAAGGGCCACCACGGCGAGAACGGATCTTTTCATCAGTACCATAAAACAACCTCCTCCGGAATTCTGACGTCGCCTGCCGATTATACCCGCACCGGAAGGCGCCGTACAGGTATAATTACCGATGATGAGAGGACAAAACCGTCCATAACGAACGTCACGTCAAGGGAGGAACTCTCTTTGGAATGCCTGACCACCTTCGACACGACCCACATGGCCCTGCGCTTCGAGAAGGTCTGCCGCCAGGCCGGACTGGCCGTTAAGATCGTCCCCGTCCCGCGGGAACTCTCGGCCTCCTGCGGACTGGCCTGCCGCTACCCCTGCGAGGCCGAAAAGACCGTCGAAAGCCTTGTGAAGGAGCATCAGATCGACGTCCTCGGCTACCACCGACTCGGCGGCGGCGAATCATGAGGCTCCGCCTCTTCGCCACGCTGAGGAACCTGGCCGGAGCGAAGGAGCTTGAGATGGAGGCCCCGCCGACGGCGGGCGCCCTCCTGGAGGAGCTCTCCCGGCGGTGGGGCAAGGCCTTCGACGATCAGCTTTTCGACGACGAAAGGCACCTCCTGCCGGGCGTCATCGTCCTCGTCAACGGACGGCACATCGCCCACCTCGACGGGAGGGAGACGCCCCTCTGTGACGGCGACGCCGTGGACCTCTTCCCCCCTCTGGCAGGGGGCTAACCCTCAAGACTGACTCGGCAGGTCAGCTCTTGGCCGCCTCCGTCCGCTTCGGCGTGGGGAGTTTCATGTCCTCCGGGCCGATCCAGCCCATCCGTCTCATGGGTTCCGAGGCGAGAAGCGTCACCAGAGCGGGCAGGAGGAAGTGAAGGAGGGCGATCTTTGCCAGCACGTCCAGGCCGCCCCCCATGGCGTCGATCGTCCCGAACTGCCCCACAAGGCCGCTCGTGCCCATGCCCGCCCCGGAAGGGACATTCTCCATGCGCAGAACCGTCGTCGCCAGAGGCCCCAGGACAGCCCCGGCGAAAGTCGGCGGGACCCAGATGAGCGGGTTTCGGATGATGTTGGGGATCTGCAGCATCGACGTCCCCAGGCCGATGGAGATGAGCCCCCCCCAGCCGTTCTCGCGGTAGCTGGCCACGGCAAAGCCGATCATCTGGGCCGAACAGCCCACCGTGGCGGCCCCAGCCGCCGTTCCGCCCAGGCCAAGCATGATGCACAAAGCGGCGCTCGAAATGGGCGCCGTCAGGGCCATGCCGACGATGACAGCGATGAGGATCCCCATGGGCACGGGGTGCATCTCCGTCACGGCCATGATCACCGAGCCGATCCAGGTCATGAAGCCCCCGATGGAAGGCCCCACGGCCATGCCGGCCAGGACGCCGGCGGCGATGGTCACGACGGGCGTGACGATGATATCGGCCTTTGTCTCTCCCGAGACGAGCTTGCCGAACTCGGCGCCGATGACGGCGGCGACGAAACAGCCCGCCGGCCCCCCCAGCTCGTAGCCGGCCATGCCCGTCACCGTCGAAGCGAAAAGAGCCAGAGCCGGGGCCTTGAGGCCATAGGCCACGGCAACGCCGATGGCGGGGCCCGCCATCGCCATGGCCCGTGTCCCCAGCGTGCCCAGCAGCGGCAGCCCCAGCCGCGTCCCCAGGACATTGAGGATGAGGCCCACGATGAGGGAGGCGAAAAGCCCCAGGGCCATGGCACCCAGAGCCTCGATGCCGTAACGCCTCAGGGAGAATTCGATATTCTTGCGCGCCAGAAAGGATCTCATCTCCACACTCGCTTTCTCTTTCTCTCCAGACAGACCAGGCCCCGACGGCCCCTCACTCGTCATCGGGCGGTGAGGGCGGGTTCTGGGTGGGGAAATACTTGCGCCAGAAAAAGGCCGACAAGGCCCACCACACCGCAAGCCCCAGCAGCACCAGGGAAAGGGCGATTCCCAGCAGGCCGCCGGGAAAGGAGCCGAAGCCTTCCGTGAGGCGCCGCACCGGCTCTCCCGAAGGCCGAATGCCCCCGGGTCGGCCGAAATAGCGGAAAACCCAGCCGGCGACGACGAACAGGGAAAGAGCCATCAGAACCCGACGGAACCACCGGGGCATAACAGGATCGGCACGCATGGGCACACCTCCTCCATTCGCGGGATGACTCCTGAACGAGGACAGTATACCCCATCACGACAGCAGACCGGTCACGGCATCGACGACGCGGGACACATCTTCATCCTCCATGGCCGGAAAAAGGGGCAGGGAAATCTCGCCGCCGTAAAAGGCCTCGGCGACGGGAAAATCCCCCCCGCCGTAGCCGAAGTGACGGCGATAGTAGGGGTGGAGGTGGACGGGGATGTAATGGACCTGAACGCCGATGGACGCAGCGCGCAGCCCTTCGAAAAGGCCCCGCCTCCGGGCCGGGGCGACCTGGATCGGATAAAGATGGTAGGCATGACCTTCATGGTGGGGCGGCGCGACGACGCCGTCCTGGCCGGCAAAGGCCTCGTCGTAGCGGGAAGCCAGCTCCCGCCGGCGGGCGACAAAGGCATCGAGTTTCTTCATCTGGCTTTCGCCCAGAGCCGCCTGAAACTCCGTCATCCGGTAGTTAAAGCCCAAGTCGATCATCTCGTAATACCAGGGCCCCTCGTCCTTCGCTTCCATCCACGCCGGGTCCTTCGTGATTCCGTGGCTCCGGAAAAGGCGGAGCCTTTCGGCGAAACGGCCGTCGTTGGTGACGACCATCCCCCCCTCGCCGGTCGTCACAGGCTTGACCGGGTGGAAGCTGAAGACGGTCATATCCGCCTCGGCGCCGACCTTTAGCCCACTCCGATCGCCCCCCAGAGCGTGGCAGCCGTCTTCGACGACGACGGCCCCGGGCGCGGCCCGTCGGCAGCCAGCCACATCGGCAGGATGGCCGGCGTAGCTCACGGGGGCAACCACCTTCGTCTTGGCCGTGACCTTTCGGGCGACCTCAGCCGGATCGAGGCAGAAGGTGGCTGGCGCAATATCGGCAAAGACGGGACAAGCCCCGAGAAAACAGGCCGCGTTTGCCGTGGCGGCAAAAGTGAGGGGCGGGACGATGACCTCATCGCCGGCCCGCACCCCTGCGGCATGATAGGCCCCGTGAAGAGCGGCCGTCCCGTTGCAGAAGGCCACGGCGTGGGCGACGCCGACGTAATCGGCGACGGACCTCTCGAAAGCCTCGATGGCCGGCCCCTGCGTCAGCCAGTCACCGCTCAGCACATCAGCCACGGCCGCCATATCGTCGTCATCGATCCACTGATGCCCGTAAGGCAGATAGGACGTCATCATCGTTCTCCTCTCTCGAAAAACGCCGCCAGAGCCGAGGCCGCGGCCTTGGCTCCTTTGGGGTTCACCACCGCCGGCGGGACAAGGGGCGCCAGATCAAGAAAAGCCTCAACCTCATCGGCACCGAAAGAGCCGAAGCGGCCCAGATTACGCCCCAGATGAAGCTCTTCGATGGCTGCGCCGATCCCCTCCTGATTGGAGGCCACCTGAAAGACGGCCAGAGGCTTGCGCAGGGCCAGCGCCTCATAAGCCGTGACGCTGGAGGTGCAGATCACACGCTCAGACCGGGCCATTTCCTCAAAGAAGTTCTCCGGGGCCTCAAGAAGGGTCACGTTCGGTTTCCCCTCTGCCTGGCCCCGACAGCGGAAACGGCTCTCCCCATCCATCAGAGGCCCCACCACGGCCTTCAGATGAGGCCATCGCGGCTGCCACCAGCCGAGAACCCTTTCCGTCACCCCGCCCACGTCGGAGGCTCCGGCAACGAAAAAAACGGCCTCCTCCTGCAGGACCCCGCCCTCCCCAAGCCGGCGAGACCAGCAAGAGACCTCCGGCCGCAGAAGGGCGTAATCAGGCCCCAGGAGGGCCAGCGACGACGGCGCCAGATCATAGCGCAATCTATCGGCTCCGAGGTTATGGTTGAGCAGAACAGACGCAAAAGGCCCGACAGGCCTGTCGGCCAGATCGTCGATCACCACAAGAAAACAGCAGGAAGCCAGAGCGGCCAGCCATTCCGGAGAGGCTTCGTAGGAGTCGACGACGGCGAAAGCACAACCGTCAAGCATTTCCGGCAGCCCCGGCAGCTCGGCGGGATCGGAGGAAAAGAGCTTGTCGCTCACGAAGGCCTCCTCTGCCCTCGCTCCGAGCAGACCCACCCCCCCGGAATTGACGGCAAAGGAGACGGGATAGCCACACTCACCCAGAGCCGAAGCCAGGGCGAGACAGCGCGAGATATGTCCGCCGCCGATGCCGGGGCCTCCATGGGTGACGAAAAGGGCCCGCAGGCCCGCCTCGCGATGATCGGTCACCTTTTCTCTCGCCTCCTTCGAGCCCTCTAGACAGAATCTGCCTTCTTAACCTCCTCGAAAAGGAGCAGAGTGGTTTTGACAACCCCAAAGTGACCATCAGTGGGAACCGAAAATTGACCACCCCTCCGGTCATTCTGTGTTACCCGACTGTTGACTCTTGACGGCCCGCCCTGTTTTGGGCCTCCTCGCTCTTTGGTGTGGGTAGCGTTACCCATCTCAGGGAACCCCTGTTCAAGCCTTCCGGCAACGAGGCAATAAGCCGAGATGGCCTTGCGTACGGTTCTAAAGCCTCTCGACTTTGCTGGCGCTGCCTTGAAGAGACTGTTCAGACCCTTAGGTATGCCCCGTTGGTGCTCCCGGTTTTGACGTAGTTCAAGATGCCCTCCTTATGCCTTTTGACCGTTTTCGCGAACTTCGTTATCGGAGCGAGGCGGCTGTGACCGGCCCACCCGTACCATCTGTCCAGGAAGTGGCCGGCCCAACGGCTGTTGCGGCAGTAGACCTGCTGCAAGGCCGGTCTGATTCGCCAAGCACGAGCAACCTTGTGATTCACCCTCGATCCGGTCAGGCTGTCGAGCGTCTCCTTCTGGGCTTTCGTCAGGTTCTCCGGGTTACGGAACCAGAGGAAACACCTTTTCTTCAGGCCTCTGTTCTCTATACTGCTCCATGCGACGGACCTCGTCGAGAGCTTCGTTCAAGAGTTTGCAGACAAGCAACTTGTCAAGGGTGATCCGGGCCTCGGGGGAGTGGTCCTCGATGCCGGTGATGAAGGCCGGCGACATGTCGATGGTAAAGTCGCTGACCTGAGCCGGGCTACCTCCGTGCCCTTCGAGGAAGCTTTTGAAGGCTTAAAGGACGTCCTTGCCTTTGCCTTCCGTCACAAAGACGGCGCCTTTACGCTCGAGGTCGACAAGGACCGAGCAGTTGTGGCCCCGCTTTCTGGCCCTTTCATCGACGCCGACGGCGGTGACATGCGAAAGATCCTGCTCCTCGACTGCCTTGTCGACATAAGAGTGAGCGATGCGTCAGATCCGCCTGTCCCACTCGTCGAGAATCCGGGCCGCCGAGGTCACGGGCATAAAGCGGATCAAGGACATGGCGAAGGCCTCAAAAAGCAGGGTAAAGCCCCTACCCTCTCGAGCCCAGGGCACCTTGGCCGTATGGATCCCATGGGAAGGGCAGGCGACACGGGGAAGAGCGAGCGTGGAGACAGGCCTTGTACTGGAAGAGGCATTGTGGACCTTGCAGCCGCCGGTACCGCAGAGGGGACAGGAGAAGGTCCCGCCCTTCCTGAAGTCAAGAGAGATATCGATTCTGACCTGTTCCTGATCGGAGGTGATCTCATCGATGAACCAAGGACCTGCCAGTTCCAGAATCGTTTCGAGAAAAGGCTTCAGGTCATCCATGGCAGAGCCTCCTGATGGAGAAGAATGAACTTCGTCCCCTATCCTAACCGGTGGCTCTGATCCCAGCGGCCTCCCTCCCCACACGAAATAGCGAAGACCCGTCTTCGATTACCACAACCCCTCAAAAGTGGTCAATTTTAGATTACCAAAACCAGCAGAGGGGGACATCGGCACCCGATCGGCCTCAAAATCGCTTACGCAGAGGGGGACCAACGTCCCAAGACCTTCGACTGTGGCCTTGAAGCCTTGCTCGGGGAAGACGGAGAAGATCTCGCAGCCCCATTATATCCCAGAACCGAAAGGGAACGGGATCGAGCAGGTCGGAAGATCATTGACGGGAAGAGGACAAGATCATCTGAACGGCGCAGCAGGAATGAGCGGAGCCACTTTATAACCCGAAAACCTGCCTAACAATAGGTTCTTGCAAAAACAAACACCGATAAAGATCTCTTTTCTTACAGGACATGCCAAGAAGAAAGTCTCTGTGTTTCTTTGATCAAGCTGCAAATGAGGATGTCAAATCAAATCAGTAATTGATAGCTTTTAAATTAATTTATCTCTAAAAATCAAACAAATTATCTCTCCGAGTAGGGCGACAACATCCCAACCCAGATCAGGTCCACACAGCGACCACTTTCCAAGAGAACATGATCTCTCCAATTTCCCTCTATTTTAAATCCTCTACTCACATAAAGGCCCATCGCTTTAGTATTATTAGCTAAAACAGATGTATAAAGACGCCTTAGACCTTTATCGACAAATCCCCATCGGATAACTTCATCTAACATTGCCTTCCCAATCCCCATGCCTCTCATTTCATCTTCACCTATATACATACCCCAATTGGAATGCCCTTGCTTAACATCTAATTGATTCAAGGAAATGACACCTATGGGCTTGCTTTCGTAATAAACAACCCGAGCAAGAGATCTAGGTTCTGGGCCACTTTGTTTGGCAATCCAAAGACAGTGTTCCTCCCATTTTATAGGTGATTGATTCAACATCTGGGACCGGATTGACGTGGAGTTTCTCCATTCAAGGACAAGTTTCCAAACATCTTCGTTCTCCTCTACGAGAGGACAAAAAGAGAGATCCATCATCTAGATCATCTCCCACGTGATCCACTGATCGACGGCAACATCGACCTTGACGGGCCGCCCCAGCACCAGAGGCAGAAACTTGGGTCTGATACCGTAGCCTGGGCGCTTGCAGACGACCATCGCCTCCGTCAGAACCGTCCCCGCGGGGATGTCACAGGCGGCATGAAGGCTCCGCCGAGCCTTCTCGTAGAACTCCGCCTCTTCCGGTGAGGGCCCCAGCTTACGCCCGTCGCCCATGGCCGACTCGATCTCGCGGACGCAACGGACCAGTTCGGCCAGCTCGCCGGGTTCAATGGCAAAGGGGTGATCGGGGCCCTCCATCGTCCGGTCGAAAGTGAAGTGCTTCTCGATCACCGAAGCGCCCATGGCGACGGCGGCAAGGGAGACATGGATGCCCTCGGTGTGATCGGATAGCCCTGAAGGAACGCCGAAGGCCCGGGAGATCGTCTCCATGGCCTTCAGGTTGATGATGTGAGCCGGTGCGGGATAGACGGAGGCGCACTGCAAGAAGACCACCTGCTCGTTGCCGGCCTCCCGGCAAGTGAGGTAGGCGTCTTCGATCTCCTCCATCGTCGCCAGGCCGGTGGAGAGGATCATGGGTTTTCCCTTCGAGGCGCAGTAGCGGATCAGCGGCAGATCGACGAGCTCGAAGGAGGCAATCTTGAAAAGATCGCTCACGGCATTGAGTTCATCGACGGCCTGAAAGTCGAAGGGCGTGGCGAAAAAGAGAATCTTCCGCTCGTCGCAGTAGCGCCTCAGCTCGGGCAGCCAGGAACGGGGCGTCTCGATCTCCCTGATGAGGGAGAAGAGATCCTTCTCGTAGCCCGAGTGCCGCGGCGTTCTGCGTGAATAAAGCCCTTCGGCGCTGTAGATCTGGAACTTGACGGCGTCGGCCCCTGCCTCGGCAGCGGCGTCGATGTGAGCCTTGGCCAGGTCGAGGGAGCGGTTGTGGTTCGCTCCCACCTCGGCGATGATGAAACAGGGATGTCCCGAGCCAAGGACAGGGTGACCTCCTCCAAGGGAAGCTCTCTTGATGACAACGTCTCTAACGCTCAAACCTCTACCCTCCAATGAGGTTCACGATTTCCCGACTGGTCAGGAAGTGTCCATTCGTCCCCGAACTGTATTCAAAACCGTCCCTGACGGGCCGTCCCTTTTCGCCCAAAGAATTGACGTCGTGGCCCACCTTGTTGACGAAAGTGATGGACGGAGCGATGACATAGTGATCATCAAACTCGAGGGTCATGCGGCTGTCGTCGGCAGGGCACATCACTTCGTGGAGCTTCTCCCCTGGCCGGATGCCGACGACCTTCGTCGCCATGCCCGGGGCAACGGCCTCGGCGATGTCGATGATCCTGGCTGAAGGGATCTTGGGAACGAAGATCTCGCCTCCTTGCATGCGCCTGAAGGATTGAAGGACGAAATCGACGCCCTGGGGAAGGGTGATGAGAAAACGGGTCATCCGGGTATCCGTGACAGGCAGCTCCTTCTCTCCCCGGGCGATGAGGCTTCTGAAATAGGGGACAACGGAACCTCGGGAACCAACGACGTTGCCGTAACGAACGACGGAAAAGCGCGTCCGCCCTGATCCGACGAGGTTGTTGGCGGCGATGAAGATCTTGTCGGAGCAGAGCTTGGTGGCCCCATAGAGGTTGATGGGGTTGGCGGCCTTGTCCGTCGAGAGGGCGATCACCTTCTCCACGTCGTTTTCCAGGGCGGCGGCGACGACGTTGGACGCGCCGTTGACGTTGGTCTTGACACATTCCATCGGATTGTACTCCGCGGCGGGAACCTGCTTGAGCGCCGCGGCGTGGACGACGAAATCGACGCCCTTCATGGCCAGAGAAAGCCGCGTTCCGTCGCGGACATCGCCGAGGAAATAGCGCATCACAGGCGACGAAAACTCCTGCTGCATCTCAAACTGCTTCAGCTCGTCCCGGGAATAGACGATGAGCCGCCGGGGGGAGAAACGGTCCAACACGGTACGAATGAAGGCTTTACCAAAGGAGCCGGTCCCTCCGGTAACGAGCACAGACTTTCCCTCAAACATGAAAGGATCACCCTATTTCTTCAGGTTAGACGATGGAAGCCAGCCACGCTAACATGGCCACGCAGACGCGAAAGGACATTTCCTTCGGACAGAGCCTCGCCTATGGCCGAAAAAGCCTTGTCACAGGCCTCGAGATACCGGGCGACGTCCTCGTCTCTATGGGCCCACATTGCGTAGAACAAGGTTGAAGCCAGGATGTCCTGATCCAACATCAATTGAACGAAGTAGGCCTTGAGAGCCAAATGGTCCGGGTAATCGAACTGGAAATGGCTCATAGGGTACATGCCGCCGACATGCCCCCTGATGCCGTGCTTTTCCAGAAGCGCTGCCCACCCCTCCTGGACGGATTTGCCCAAAGAGATCAGGCGATGCGCCGCTTCCAGGCGAGCATGCTTTCTTATCGTCGCGAGAGCCGCCGTCGGTCCCACTCTCTCCGTCCAACAGGTGCTGCTTATAAAGCTTTCCTGAGCTGCCTCCATGACGGAGGCTTTTCCGACAACAGCGGCAATGGGGTATCCGTTCCCCATCGCTTTCGAAAAAACGGCCATGTCGGGACGATAACCAAACAAGACATGGGCACCACAAGAATTCAATCTGAATCCCGAAGATATTTCATCTATGATCAGAACTGCTCCCGTCTCATCGGCAAAAAAGCGAACAGCCTCAACAAAATCAGGAGTTGGCTCGTGATCGCGAATAGGCTCGAGGACAATGGCAGCGAGATCCCTTCCGTGGCTGGAGACAAGAGCCTCTAGCTCCTCGATGCAGTTGAAGCGAAAGGGCAGAGACGTGCCGGCCAGTCCCTTCGGAACACCGTTGGGAGCGAGACCGGGAATCAAGTGTTCACCCAAGGCGTTTTCCGTTCCCACATTCGCGGCCAGATACCAATCATGCCAGCCATGATAGCCGCAAAAAACCACGACATCACGCCGCGTCTTCGCTCGGGCGATACGCACGGCAACCGCCATGGCCTCTCCGCCGGATCGTGTATAACGAACCATTTCCGCAAAGGAAGGATGCAGGGAACAAAGGAGCTCTGCCAACTCGACATCCTCGGGGCAATTAAGAGAGCTGCTGACGCCTTTGTCTATTGCGAGCTTAACCTCACCATCCACGTCGGGATCTGCATAGCCCAGGACATTGGCTCCGATGCCCGATATGCTCATATCCAAGTATTGACGTCCATCCAAATCCCAAACCGAAGAACCACTGGCCTTAGAAAAAAAAGACGGCCAAACATCCAAAGAAAACATATCCGGTCGCTTAGATAGAAGCTGAGTCATACCAGGAATCATATCTCTAGCTCTTTTTTGATAATCCATGCACATGCTCATGAAAAACACCTTCTTTTATTCCTTTTTTTTGAACTCAACATCTCTCTCAAGAGACCTGCAGAGACCTTCGTTGCGCTTTATTTTATAGTTGATGCAAAGAGATGGATTTTCATCTAAAAAAGAGAGAATATCATTCATACCAAAGCCAGGATTGATGAAATAAAGATTTTCATAAACGGATTTAACAAATATATAATCTTCCTCCTCGTCAACTGTCCATCTATGGTGAGATAGATCTACATCGTTCTCCAAAGATCCACAAAAAAACCTATTTTTATTGTTTCTAATAAAAAGAGTTACATGCTCTCTTTCAGAAGGCAACACGGCCTCACTCCAAGCCACATCAAGGCACCAACGCCGAAAAACTTCAACATCAAGGCCATCTGGAAAAGTTGGGGGATCAATGTTGCTTGAATAATCAAAATTACCACTCAGGTGAAACTTTATCAATTCATCTACTACCAATGGATCACACAAAGGACAATCTCCCGTCAGGCGAACGATGTGACTGGCCTCTCCTTGTTTGACGACACTATAAAAACGATCTAAAACGTCATCCAGGCTGCCCCGGCAGACAGGAATGTTTTCTTTCTTACAAATATCGACAAGCACATCATCAGATCCATCGCGGCTTGTCGCCAAAACAAAATCATCAATCATCTTTGAGCGATAAATCCTCTCTATTTGTCTTAAAATCATCGGTTTACCAAGCAAAGGCAAGAGAACTTTGGATGGCAACCTCGACGACGACACTCTAGCTTGCAAAACGGCAAGAATCATGAAAAAGATCCTATTTTATCATAATCACATCGAGTCAACCCAAAAATCACAATATCTTCTCTTTTTCCTCTAGACCAGCAATGACTTCGCAAAAGCCCTTCACGGATGAAATGATTTTTTTCAAATGCGCGAACGCTAGCCTTATTGGAAGAATAGCATCCAGACTTAAGCTTTAACAAATCAAGCTCGACAAAAGAATATTCAACAACAAGTCTTATCGCTTCCGTAGCGATTCCTTTTCCCCAGAACGCCTTTTCTCCTATAATAAGGCTTATATCTGCATTACGATGATTCCACATTATAGGGCCAACTTTAATGTTACCTACATGGACTCCTTCTGAGCCATAGCATATTGCAAAGAAGAATTCATTTTTACTTCTCGCCATGGAGACAACATATTCTTCAATAAGATCAGGAGTCCACGTAATAAAACGTGTCTCCAAGAAAGAGTTTATTTCTGGGTCATTAAGCCACTGACCGTAAGAGCTACGAACATCATCTGGCACAACTGGCCGTAAAAATATATTTTCACTCTTAAGCAGAGGCACTAAAATCAACTCCTAAAAGATGAATTTGCTATAAATCTCAATCAATCCATTTCCTTGGGTCAATTAAATCCAGAGACCTAACTTCAAGATCCGAAAAATTTATATCTAAAATACAATCAAAAGCATTAATTATTTCGATAAAATGCTTCATGCTATCAATTCCAATTACAATTCTATCTACCTCTTTTTGTTGACGGACAAAAGAGATAGCTGAAGCAAGACAAGAAGCTCCCCCTAGTGAAGATCTCAATCTGAATAATTGAACTGACTCTATTAAGCCAGATAAATGCTTAGGAATGGAATGCTCATCCATTAGGAGAATTCCCTGCAAAAAAACGGATCTGGCATGAATTTCAACACCCATGTCTTTTGCTTTTTTAAGCAAATTACTCCTAATCATCCTTTGATCCAGAACACTCAAAGGGACCTGAATCATATCTAAAGGAAATTTATCTAAAAGAACAGACATTTCTTGAGGGGAATAGACGGAAACGCCTATGCGTTCCACTTTTCCCTCTTCTTTTAACGCTTCGAGCTCTTTCCAGATTTCGCATCCGTTCAGTTCCAAAAGGCTATTGGTCCGATGGACAAGCAGTCCGTAAAGAGACGTTCTCCTGAGACGCTCCAAAGACTTAAGACAGGAAGACCTGACATCTGCTGCGGAGACGGCATCGACGGCGACTTTAGTCACGACACCGCCCACCGGCTCTCTGAGAGAGATTTTGCCGATAACGGATTCGCTCTCCCCATAGGCAGGAGCCGTATCCAAAAGCTCCACGCCGGCTTCGGCAGCCTTCCTCAGCACTCGAGCGACTTCGGTGGCAGCCATCTGTCCCGATCCTGCAATGCCGTATTTCATGCCCCACTGAGCGGTCCCCAAAACCAGCGACGAGACGGACCTGCTAGACAACGCCTTCGCCTGCCTTCCCTTTTGTCGGATCGTACCGCCAACCACTCGTGCTCTTATTTTATCGGAAGGAAGAGGGCAGGAAACAAGAGCTCCGCTCCAAGTCGGGGCACGAAAGGCCGGAAACCGAGGTCGAAGGTAGCGCCGAAAAAATGAAGAAGCAAGGAGACGGGAGACGGGAGACGGGAGACGGGAGACGGGAGACGGGAGACGGGAGACGGGAGACGGGAGACGGGAGACGGGAGACGGGAGACGGGAGACGGGAGACGGGAGACGGGAGACGGGAGACGGGA
>JAESII010000006.1:46687-224147 GCA_016756725.1 Synergistaceae bacterium
AGACGGGAGACGGGAGACGGGAGACGGGAGACGGGAGACGGGAGACGGGAGACGGGAGACGGGAGACGGGAGACGGGAGACGGGAGACGGGAGACGGGAGACGGGAGACGGGAGACGGGAGACGGGAGACGGGACGAGGTTGCCCTTTTTGGGCAACCTCGTCCCGTCTTTTTTCTGGAGCTTCAAGCCTCCGTGTCCATGAGGGCGCCTAACATCTCCCGGACGTGTTCAACGAAATGGACAATGCTGTCGGGAGGTATCTTGCGGACAACCTTGTTCGATACGGCATCAAGGACAGAGACCTGGACCAGGCCTGCGGCCTCCTTGACTTCGAAACGAAGGCTGCGACCAAAAACCCAGGCCACTTCCTGGGCATGGTCGGCGGCTTTACGGACCTGATCAACGCCCATTTTTTTCTCTTCCCTGCTGCCGTCGCCGCTGCCCGATGAGGTGCGTTGCTTAGGCAAAGAGGAGTCGTCGGCTTTGGAAATCTCTCGTGAGGCGGCTGCCGGGGCACTGACGATCTTTGCCAAGGCTTTCTCGCCTCCTCCCTGAAACGCAAGGTCTTAAGGGGAAGGGAGAGGAGCGCGCTCCTCTCCCTCTCGGTCACTCACCAAGCGTTAGCGGAGGAGCTGTAGGACGTTCTGGGGCAGCTGATTGGCCTGGCCCAGCATGGCGTTACCAGCCTGCATGAGGATATTGAGCTTGGTGAAGTTCATCATTTCTTTGGCCATGTCGAGGTCGCGGATGCGGCTCTCGGCGGCGGTGAGGTTCGTGCTGGCCACGGTGAGGTTGCTGATGGTGTGTTCCAGCCTGTTCTGGTAGGCACCGAGCTTGGCCCTCTGACTCGAGACGCGGTCAATGGCGCTGTCGATGACGGTGATGGACCGGGCCGCCGACTCGCGGTCCGTGACGAGGACGTTGCTCACGCCCAGAGCCTTGGCGCTCATATCGCCGATGTCGATGCCCATGTCTTCTTTCTCGTTGGCGCCGATCTGGAAGACGGTGGTGTTGTCGGCGAGGTGGAGCGTGGTGGTGTAGCTCTCACTCGAATCGCGGGAGAGACGGAATGACTTAGAGCTTTCGCTCCAGTCGACCTTGATGTTGGCCATGGCGTCGAACTCGAGGTCGACGTTGGCGTGGACGACGCCGTAGAGCATGTTGCCCGTCACCTTCACGTTGGAGGCGACAGTGTTGCCGCTGTGGGCGTCGGTGATGCTGACGCGATACTGGCTCTCCGTCGAGCTCTGGATGACGTTGAGGCTCAAAGCCTTGATGACGTCTTCGTCACCGGCGAAATTGAGCTCACCCGCCTTGCCGGCGATGACGGAGCGGACGACGAAGGTTCCATCAACGGACTCGGAGGTGTTCTCCGACTCGTCTTCGATGAAATCGACGAAGCGGTCCGTGTCGCTGCTGAGGTACTGGGCCTGGCCGAGGCCGAAGGCGATGGCGTTGTTGAGCTTGAACTCGACGTCGCGGAGCGTATCGGTGGAGTTGAGGGTGATCGACGTCTGCTTGCCGTCGCCCTGGGTGAGGGTGATCACCTGGGGATCTTCGAGCATGAAGCGGCCGTTGGCGTCCCAGAACTTGTCGAGATCGCGGAGCTGGACGTCGCCTTTGGCGACCTGGCCCACGTAGGTAGCCTCAAAGCCGGCCAGGGAAGGCGCAGCCGTTGTCGCCGCAAAGGCCGTTCCGATCTGCATGACGATGTCCGACTCGTAAAGGGTACCATTGGCCGTGTTGAGGTAGAAGCTCTTGAAGTGAACATCTTTGCCTCTAACAGCAGCAGCATTGAGAGAATACTGACGATCGACAAGATCGGTGGCCGTATTCGTGCCCCAATGTCCGGGCCAGTCAGGATTGGTCGAACCGGAAATGACAACAGCGGCGTCACCGAAGGACTTCACATAGCTGAGGACAAGCTTGTCTCCGATGGAATAGAGGGAAGCGGCACCAGCGCCAGTGAGACTCATGACGGCCGTCCCCAAGCCGATCGTGGCCAACGAAGTGTTGGCTGCCGTACCGACAACAAGATTTTCGTTGTTCAGCTGCGACGTCTCCCCATCAACGGCAAGCATGTTGGAGACGGCCCGGAAGGTGACCTGGTTCGTCGACGTGTTGACGGCGATAACCTCAAGGTAGATGGAAGCACCACCACCGACGACGCTGGCGCTTCCGACCGCCAACGCGAGAGTAGCCGTCGTGCCGAATTGCTGGGTGGCAGAGAACACCGCTGCAGGCACAAGACCGGTTGCCTGAAGCACGTTGTAGACCCCGGCGGGAAGACTGTCGACGCGAACGTCGAGGACGCCGGCGGACTCGTTGATGGTGACATCCATGATGACGTTCTCGTGTTTGATCTTGAAGATATCGCTCTTCTGAACCTGGGCCTGGCCGGGATCGGCGATGATGCTGATCTTGTAGTTGCCCTCGGCGGCCGACTTCTGGCCGAACTGGTCAACCTGGCGCAGGGCGCCGCGGACAAGGGCCTTCGTCTCCAGCTTGTCTGACGACCAGAGGACAGCGGCACTTCCGTCAAGGAGCTTCTTCTTGTTGAACTGGGTCGTGCTGGAGATGCGGCTGATCTCTTCCTTGAGCTGGTCCACCTCAAGCTGGATGTAGCTTCTGTCCTGGCTGGTGAGGGTGTCGTTGGCGGCCTGGACGGAGAGCTCGCGCATGCGCTGGAGAATGGAGTGGGTCTCGTTGAGGGCGCCCTCGGCGGTCTGGATCATGGAGATGCCGTCCTGGGCGTTGCTCGTGGCTTGGTCCAGCCCGCGGACCTGGGCCCGCATCTTCTCCGAGATGGCCAGACCGGCGGCGTCGTCGGCGGCCGAGTTGATCCGCAGTCCCGAAGAGAGCTTGGCAATCGACTTCTGCAGGGAATTGTTGGTGGCGCTTACAGCGTTGTAGGCATAGAGAGCCGGCACATTGTGATATACACGCATGGTTGTCTACCTCCTTGTGTTTTTCCGGGCGGCGTCCCTGCCGCCCATTTTGCGTTTTTTGCTTCCGCTGGGATAGAACGCGCCGTTCAGTTCGGATCGGATCGCCGGACGGGGCAACACCTCCCTTAAGGCTGCTCTTTTCTGTTTTCGGCCACTTCCAGGGAAACCTGTAGGCCCTCCTCGCTCAGATAGTCGGCGATCTTGGACGGCCAGGAGAAGCCCGCAGCGGCAAGGCGGGCCCGATCGCGCCACAGGTGGGCAAGGACGATCCGGCAGGCCTCGGCAATAGAGGGATCAACGGCGTTGCGGCAATCCAGGGTCGTCTTCGCCAGCCAGTTCAGATGGGGCAAAACCGTCCCGGGAAAGGTTTCGAGCCCCTCGTCGATCATGGATTGGACCAGAAAAAGGGCTTCGGGCAGGCGCTTTTGGCCCAGAGCTTCCTCGGCCCGGTTGCGCAGGGACAGAATGCGTAGCTCAGGGTCACGGGAACCGTCCAAGCTACGGAAGCGGGCGAAGAACTCGCGCTGCTTCCGGAGAATCTCCCCCCGCAGAAGGATCGCCTCCGAGGCTCGGTCTCCGGCGATGTCGACATTGCCCAGGAGCATGAGGGCCTTCTGGTAGCGGGGCTCCTCGCAGAGATCGTGGGCGGCCTCAATGTTGGCCCAGTCAAGGAGGAAAGCATCGATCGCCTGTTGGGGAAGGGCCTGCCCCTCGAGACTTTCGTAGGCTTTGGCCATGAGGCGCGAACCGTCGAAGGGGCGCCCCTGGAAACGAAAGAACCGGGCGGCGAACCAGCGCACCTCGTCGCTCCACTCGGGCTCAGCCACGTCGAAGCGGCAAAGGAGCTCCGAAAGAAGCAGGGCCCTTCTGTCGAGGGCGTCGAAGAAGCTGTCCGAGGCGAGGCCAGACCGGAGCTCGGAAAGCTTCGCCTCGGCCTCGGCCGGCGAGGTGATGGCGTCGAGAGCGTCCAGCTCCTCCTGCAGGTCGGGGGCAAGAAGGGCCTCGACGTAGCGGAGCCACTGGCGCAGGAAGGCAACGTTAGCCCTGTGGGAGGCGATGATATCGCGATGAAGCTCTTCCCAGGAGCGGACCTGGTCGACGCTCTCCATGAAGCGCGACTGGGCCAGTGCAGCCCCGGCCAGATGGGTGTAGCTCTGACCAATGAAGGCCAGGACACGGTTGCGGCGGTGGACGTCGTCGAGGAGTCCGGCCACCTGGAAGGCCAGCTCCTGACGGCGGGCCGGAGGAAGAGCCGGCGCCGTGGCCCTGTCAACTAAGGCTTCCATCTTGTCCAGGTCGGAATCGCAGGAAGCCAGGCCGGAGAGCACTTCGAGAAGGCGCGACCGAAAACGAAGTCCCTCCTGATCGGTCCACTTCACCGGGGCAAGGCGCTCCGGATCCCAGAGGAAGGTCCCGACCACCGACGCCTCCCTGTCGAGAAAAGCCTGCAAGGGCTCAATGGCCGTGCCTTCTATACGAGCCCCACCTTCCGTGCAATCATAAACTCGCACTTCTTTTCCATACAAATCAATAAACCTTTCGAATATCTGGAGAAAATAAAACCATATCTGATGTGTTTCCACTTCCCGCTCCACAGAACCGGGAATGCGCATCCGCTGACGGGAGCGTTCCAAGTCGGCCACAGAAGACGATGCCACCCCGTCTATGTGCGTCTTGTCGTTTTCAGAAAAAGCCAGATCTTGGCCGACAAGCGCAATGGCCGGCGCGTTCAGGGCAAATCCAAGCGTGAGCCCCATATGAGCCACGGAAGCCCCAGAAAGCAACGTCGTTTTCTGAAGCACATCAGAGACCAACCAGCAGTCCGCAGGGCTATCCAGCTTGCCGAGGACGATTTTCGGCCCCGGCCAGTTTCCTGCAGTGCAGGGAAAAGAGACCGATTGGGCGACAAGGAGAATGTCTCTGCACGCGTCGTGAAACTCATGCAGAACAGGAGGCACCCAAGTCTCGAAAACGCCCAGGCGTCTTTCGATGGTCGTCACCACATGGGGGCGGATGCCCCGTCGCAGCAGCGGGAGCAGGACGGTGTCGCAGGCGACGATGACGCAGCGGTCCTCCATCCCCTTGAGGAGGTGGACGTTCTTTTCCAGCGAGGGGCCCGAGGCGACGCTGATCAGGGGACGGCCGCCGATCAGCTCCTTCAGCCTGGCCAGAGAGGGACTGCGGAGGATGGACAGGGCGTTGAGCGCGCCGTGGCGCACCCCCAGGAGGGTGTCCTCCGGCGAGTTGCCCAAGGCACTGAGGCGGTAGAGGATCTCCCGTTTCAGCCCCTCGAAGAGGGCCCTGTCACCCCGCCACTCGTCCAGACCGGGGTGGAGGATCGTCTCAGCCCGGGCAAAGGGGAAGATGCCCAGGGGGACGACGTTGTGGGCCAGGGCCTCGTCGATGAGGGCACGATCGTCTTCGACGATGAAGGTGAGGCGGCAGCCCTGAGGGAGGGCACGGTAGACGGAGGTGAGACTCAGCGTCCGCAGCAGAAGGTCGAGGTCGGGTTCGACGACGACAACGGCCAGGGCCTCCCGGGAAAGGGAGCGCAGAATCTGAAAGAGATAGGGCGGCGAGCCGACACCGACGACGAAGAAGACGGCACCCTTGCGCTTTTTCGCGGACCTCTCCGGGGCGGGCTCGAAGAAGGGCTTTTCCGTGAGCCCCGAGACCCAGCGGCCCTTGGCCGTCTCCCTGACGACGGGCTCGGGGAGGCTCTCGACGGCGTCGATTCTTTCCTGAAGGTGCCGGGCCAGGGCAGGTTGGATGCGGCGGAGGATTTCCATGTTGGATTCAAGAAGCTGAGGCACGTCCTTCAACGGTCTTCCTCCTTTTTCATTTTGCCCTGATCGGGGGCCGCCAGGTTTTTGAAAAGGCGGCTGATCTCCTCCAGAGGCAACGTGGCAGGCGCCAGGGCTTCTCGGTTGGCGTCGGCCACGGCCTGAACCAGCTCGCCCCGCCAAACCGGCACCTCCCGGGGCGCGGTGATGCCGATTTTGACGGCATCACCGCGGACGTCGAGGATTTCGATCTCGATGTCGGAGCCAATGAGGATCTTCTCGCCGGCCTTGCGGGTCAGGACGAGCACCTTACGTCGCCTCCCCCGCCGGGGCCTGCTGGAAAAGGGGGTGACGGACCTCGTACTCCTCGTTGAGGGCGATGACCTGGCGGGCCCGGTGCTTTTTGACGTTGACGACGATGGGGGCCCTCAGGTTGACGGTGGCCTTCATCGGCACCGCGGCAGGCACGGCGACGACGGCAAGGAGGGCCATGTCGCCGTCGTCGTCCAGTTCGAGCACATCGAGCTCGCCCTTGGGAAGATTGACGTGATAGTCGGAGAAGAAGAGCCTGGGCGCGATGACCGGCAGGGCCACATCGCCGTCATCGAGGCTCTGGAGCCATTTGATGGGGTGATCGTCGTCGCCGGCGAGGATCCAACGGTGGTGGTCGTCGAAACCGGGGACGCCCTTGGGAAAAAGAAGGATGTCGCTCTCTTCATAATCCAGGGCGCCGAATCGGGTCGTCGCGATACGTTTCAACTCAGATCACCTCGATCAGCGCAGAAAGTCGACCAGCGTGGGCTGGACGATGCGGGCAATGACGGCCAGGCTGGCCTCATAGACGGCCTGGGACATCATGAGGTTCACGGAGGCCTCGGCTAAATCCGTCTCGGCTACCTTGCCGTAGAGGTCCGTCGTGTTGGTGGCGTTCGTCACCAGCCGGGCCTGGCTCGTCTTGTAGCGGCGCGTCAGGGCGCCGACCTGGGTGCGGCTGCGGAGCAGGTTGTCGAGGAAACTGTCCACTTCGCCGAGAAGGCTGTGGGAGAGGCCTTCCCGGTCTTCGCCGCGCATGGCATCAGCCACCTGGTCGAGGAGGCCGAAGAAGTCGGTGCCCTTCTGGTCCGGGCCGCTGCGGACGGCGACGGTCTGGCCGTAGGGGCTTCCGCCGGCCTGAGCGCTGCGATTCGGGCTTGAGGCGCTCCAGGCCATAGCGGGAGCATCGACGGTGAAATCATACCCCTTGGGCGAGACGAGGACGAGGCGGCCATCGTCATCGACGGAGGCTCGAAGATCCTGACCCTGGAAACGGGCGTTGATGAGGCGAGGCAGCTCTTCCAGCTCACCGGGCTCCAGGAAGCCGCTTCCGTCGAGATCGAGCTGGCGGAGGTCGATGGTGTGTTCGTAGCCGGCGACCTCGAAGGTTATGGTGTGGTCTGTCGAGATGTCGACAACCGCCGAGAGATCGGGGCCCGTCAGGCCTGTGGAAAGGCCGAAGGCTTGGGCGTTGCCGCCGCTTCCGTCGTAGATAGCCAGAGGCGAGCCGTCCCTGGCGGCAAGGGTCAGGGATACATTGCCGGCGTTATCGAGATCCCCGTCGATATAGGCCACGTCGAGCCAGCTTCCGGCGTACTTCCTGATCTTGCCCGCCAAGTCCTGGAGGGTGTCGCCAGCGGCGACGGGGATATCGATGGCCCTCCCGCTCGATTCGATGCGGATCGAGCCCGCCGCCGCCGCGGCCGTAGCCTCGGGAAGGGTCGTGGAAAGACCCGTGGCGATGCCCAGAGAGTGAGCCACGCCGGCACTGTAGCCGCTGAAGGCAGGGTCGCCGAAGGGGCGGTCGACGAAACGGAGCGGTTCACCCGTCGAGGCGTAGAAAGCCAGCCCCGTCGAGGTCTCGCGGAACTGGACGAGAGGCTGTCCGTCAGCGCCGACGCCGACCTGCTGCTGGATCTGCCGGGCCACCTTGGCGACGTCGATCTGTCCGGCTGTGACGATGTCTTCCGGGAAAAGGCTGACGGTGTATTCCTTCTCGCCGACGGTGACGTTCATGTAGCCGGGCATGCGGGAATCGAGGGTCGTTCCGACGGGGAAGGTCCCGCCCGACGTTCCGTAGACGGCCGTCGAGAGGCCCATGGCCTGAGCCAGGGAGCCGTTGGCTCCGTTGTCGGGAGCGAGGTCGACGACGTTGACAGCGCCGCCGTCGCGGGCCCGGAGGATGAGGCGCTGCGTGGATCCTTCGGCATTGTCTCCCGAGGTGAGGGGGTTGGTCACGTCGCCTTCGTCGGTCTGGACGACCACTTCGAGCCATTCGCCTGCGACGGCCCGGATCTGGTGGGCCACGTCGTCGAGGGTGAGATCCGGTCCGGAGTTGATGAGAAGCTCGGCCTTTTTCCCGCCGCTTTCGACGTACCAGTGGACGGCGTTGGCGTCGCCCAGGGCCGTGGCGACGGGGGAACCGGCGGCGACCTCGACGGAGCGGACCGACGTCTCCAGGCCAAGGCGGGTCATGAGATCAATGTGGCTCAGATCGTAGGCCTTCTCGAAGGGCTTTGAGGCGGCGTTTTCGGGGGCAACGTCGAGGGCACCGCCCCCGGCGGTGAGGGAGAAGGCCTGACCGGGATCGGTCCCGAAGACGAGCAGGCGCGCTCCCGCTGTGCCCGCCCCGTCGACGCGGGCCTTGAGGCCCTCGACGGAGCTGATCTTCTGGGCCACGTCGTCGAGGCTGTCGCCGGCGGCGAGGTTGACAGTGATGGGCGCACCGTCCTCGAAGACGAAGTTCAACGTGCCGTCGGCGGACAGGGCGAAGGGGCCCGTGTCGTCGACGGCCTCGAGGGCGATCATCTGGCTCATGCCCTGCGGGTCCGTCTCCTGCCAGGTGGTGAGGGAGACGGGTTCGCCGGTGTGGCTGCGGATCTGAAGACGCTGGGTGCCGGCGGCCTCGTCCTTGAGGACTTCGACGGTGACGAGACGCCCCACATCGCCCATGGAAAGGGAGCTGTTGATGATTTCGGCGATGTCATCAAGGCTGTAGCCGTCCATCTCGCCGGGGTCGCGGAAGCGGTTCTGATCGGGGATAACGCCGGCGCCGTCCGTAGCCGTCGAGAAATCGTCGTCGACCCATTCCCTTTCGGGGATGCGGACCTTGGCAGTCCTGTCGCCGACGCGGATCTGGATGATCTCGTCCCGTCCCTGCCAGATGAAGTCGAGGGGAACTTCAACGCCGGTGATGCTGTAAGCCTGATGGCTGACGGGAAAGACTTCTCGCCCGTGGAGAGAGACGTTGCTAACGACGCTCCGCTCCATCTCGAAACGGACCTTGCCCTCGTTACCCACATACTGGATCTCACCGTCAGCGCCGAAGACGAAGGGGGGGTTGGCCGTGGCCAGGCCGGCGAGGAGATAGCGCCCCTCGACGGAGTAGTTGGCCGTGTTGCGGATCTCCTCCTTGAGCTCTTCGATCTCCTGGGCGATGGCGGCCATGTCGGTGCCGGCGTCGTAGGATCCGTTGCCTGCCTTGATGACGAGTTCCCGGATGCGGTGGGTGACGTCGGTGATCTGATTGAGGGCCGTGTCGGTGTTACTCAGCCAGGTGAGGGCATCGTCCATGTTGCGCTGATACTGACTGTTCTCCCGCAACGACGTCTCCAGGGCCACCTGGCGGACGACGTCGACGGGATTGTCCGAGGGACGGCCGTATTTCTTCCCCGTCGTGATCTGACGCTGCTGATCGAGGAGGCGCTGTAGGTTGTTATGCATGTCGCCGAGGAAGAGGTTCTGCATCATGCTGTTGGTGACGCGGTTGGCCATGAACTCTCCCCCCTATCGGCCGACGAGGCCCATGCCGTTGATGATGCGGTCCAGCGTCTCGTCGATGGTGGTGATGTAGCGGGCCATGGCGTTGAAGGCCTGCTGGAACTTGATGATATCCATCATCTCTTCGTCGATGTTCACGCCCATGACAGACTGGCGCTGGGCATCAATCTGGCCTGTGAGCTCCCTCTGGTTGGTGGCCATGGTGCGGGCTCTCTGTCCCTGGGTGCCGAGGGTGGCGAGGAAGGCCTCGTAGAATTCGTCGAAACTGGCGCTGTCGTTGACGAGAACCGGCGACTGCTTGAGCTGAGCCATGCGGAGGGCGTTGCTGCCGTCGCCGACGCCGAGGCTGTGGCCCGTGCCGTCGCCGCCGGCAGCGGCGATGAGGCTGGCATCCTCGAAGAGAAGGGCATTGACCTCCAGGTCTGAAGCCGCGCCCCAGCGGGTGGGCAGCCGGTCGAAGAAGGCCGTCCCCGTGACATGAGCGTTGTCGCCCGTGCCGTGACCGCTGTAGTGGATGGCGTTCATCTCCAGGGCGAGGGTGTAGGCCAGTTCGTCGAAGTTTCTCATGTGTCCCAGGAGGTAGTCGTCACGGGCCGTCATGAGGCCGGCGATCTCGCCGCCCCGGACGGCGTGGCGGATGGTGACGGAGGCGCTGCCGACGTTTTTGAGGTGGAAGCTCATGCCCGGCACGACCTCCTGGAGGACGTCGGCGCGGTAGCCGTTGGCGGAGGTGAGAAGCCGGGCCTGAGAGAAATTGTTTTCCGACGAGAGGTAGGTGAAGTTGTTGACGGTGATGACGGCGTCACGGGCCTCGGTGAGGACGGCCGTCCCGCCGCCGTCACCGGAGACGAGTCCCAGTCGCTGTGCGACGTAGAGGCTGCCCTGATCGTCGCCGAGGACGTTGATCCGCGCCGCCTCGCCCACGACCTGACTCTCAAGGACGAGAGAGAAGGTGCCGTCAGCCATCTCGGCGATGGAAGCGACGAGCCACTCCTCAGGCCCTTCAGGTCCTCCCTCGGAACCGTAGGCTCCGTTGATCTTGTTGCGGATCGTGACGAGGCTGTCCTCCTCGGTGACGTCGATGGTCACGACGGGGGCGTCGTTGTCGATTTTGAGCTTGCCGCCCAGGAGATCTCCCTTGATGTCCGTCAGAGACAGGAGGTGGTTGTCCGTCGAGGCAAGGCTCAGGCGGTCCGAGGCGCTTCCGGCGTCAAGGCCGGCATAGCCGTCGAGGAAACCGGCCAGCTCGGCCACGGTGAGATCTGTCCCGGCTGAAGAGGCCGTAGTGCCGGCATTATCGGAAATGTCCCACCGGCTCGTGCCCGCATTCCACGTCACGTCGACGATGCGCTCGCTTTCGCCCCAGGCGGCGCGGAAAGAGTAGGACGTCGGGTCATCCCCGGCCGGTGAGGCGAGGAGAACGCCACCGGTCTGAACGGAACTGATGGCGCGCACGCCCGAGCTGCCCACCTGAAGGGAGAAGCTGCCCCGGATGCCGAGGGCCTCGTCTTGGACATCCGGCTTGAGCCGGCCCAGTCCGACGACGGGATCGGCGGCCTGTCCGATCTTCCAGGCCGTCTCCGTGGCGAGGCGGTGGACGTTGATGTCGTGGACGGCTTCTCCTGTCGACTGACTGAAGGCGACGGTGAGGATGTCGGGGTCATCGACGTAGTCGAAGGTGTTGTCCTCGACCTGGACGCCGTAGTAACCGTTGTTGCCCCCGACAGGGACGAGAACGAGATGGCGCGTCTTGTCTCCCTGGACGAGGAGCTTGCCGTTGAGGTCGATCTTGAAGTCACCGTCGAGGTCGTAGGCCGGTGAGGAGACGGAGATGTCGATCAGACCGGCCAGCTTTTCGACAAGGGCATCGCGCCGGTCGAGAAGATCGTTGGGGTTGCCGCCGACGCCCTTGATCTCCTTGATTTTCACGTTGAGGGCGGCAATCTGGTCGATGGTGGTGTTGGCCTCGCGGACCTTCATTTCCAGGTCCTGATTGAGGGAGTCGCGGTACTGGCTGTAATTGGTGGCCAGCTGGCCAAGGAAGACGGTGAGACTGCGGCTCTCCTCGAGAAGGGCGTCGCGGACAGCCGTACTGTCGGGCCGCTTGGTCAACTCCTGAAGATTGGACCAGAAGCTGTCCAGAGCCGTCTTGAGCGTTCCTCCGTTCTCGTTGGCCAGGGGCTCGTTGACGAAGACCTCGACGTACTCCAGGGCCTGTTCGATCCGCTCCCAGTAGCCCTGTACGGAGGACTCCTCAATGTATTGAGCATCGAGGAAGGCGTCACGAAGGCGGACGATGGCATCGACCTTCACGCCCGTGCCGATCTGGCCGGGAAGCCAGGGACGGTTCAGGCCGGGATCGGTGAAAGGATCGGTCGTGGAGGCCTCGACGCGCTGCCGTGAATAGCCTTCGACGTCGGCGTTGGCGATGTTGTGACCGGCCGTCTGCATGCCGAGCCGGTAGTAGTTCATCGCTCGTTTCCCCATCTCCAGGCCGGAAAAGGTGCTCATCCTCGGGTTCCCCCTATCCTCGGGCGTCGAAACGACCGGCAGATGTCATGCCACCCTGCAGGCGCTGCCATTCCGCAAGGAGCATTTCGTTGAGGCTGCTGCTTTCCTTCATGAGCCGGGTCAGGATTTCCATCTCCGACTTGACGGAGGCCACGGCCCTCATGAGGCCATCTCCGGCTTCAGCGAGGGCCTTCCCCTCGTCTTCGCCGAGGGCCTCGACCAGGGCCGACAGGCGGGGCTCGACACCGCAAGAGACCGCCAGGGCTCTGGCAGCCGTGTCACGGTCGGCCTCGGCCTGCTGGGCAGTGAAGGCAACCTGCCCCATCCGGCTCAGCAGATCCTGCAAAACGTCGAGGCGCCCTTGGCGGAGCGCCTCTCTCTGTCGTTGCGCAAGTTCGGCCACCTCGCGCAGCGCCTGTTGCTGCCGCCCGAGGAGGCCGATCAGTTCAGCCGGAGACAAGAGGCTATTCTCCGAGGTCGCCGAAAAGACCGGCCTCGATGAGCCGCGCAGCGAGAGCTGAACTGTCGACGCGGTATTCGCCGCGCTCAACCTGCCCCCTGATGGTCTCGACCTTGTCGGTCCGCACTTCGGGTACCTTACGGAGTTCGGCCAGGGCCTGAGACATCTCGCGGCCGAAGGAGCTGACTTCGACGCCGTCGCGGGCACCTTCGGCAACGCCGTCGCCTTCGGACTTGCGGCCGCCCTTGCGCTTGACGGGCTCGACAGATCCGATGCCGTAGATTTTCTGGATTCGGTCGATCATGGTCATCCCTCCAGGGTTACTGCACTCTCACTTCGATTATCGGCCCCCGAGTCAGGGGGCTTTAGTCTTTCCCATTCTTTCAGTCACCGTCCAGACGACGAAGGCGGCAGGGACGGCTCCCTCTCGCCTGACGGCGGCCGCGGCCCGGTCGAGGGTCGTGCCCGTCGTGCAGACGTCGTCGACGATGATGGCCCTTTTGCCCCGTAGCGAGGGGCCCGTCCAGGAGAAGGCTTTTTCGGGAAGCGACAGTCTTTCCCTGGCCTGCCTCCCGGCCTGGGCGGGCCACTGCATCGCCCAGGAAAGGCCGTCGACGACGGGGAGCCGCCAGGTGCGGGAGAGGCCGCAGGCGATGAGAAGGGCCTGGTTGTAGCTCCTGGTGCTTCCCCGGTGAAGCGGAAGAGGGATGATGAAGTCCGCCTCAGGAGGAAGGTGGACCCGAGCCAGGGCAAAGCCGATCCGGGTGCCGAGAGGGCGGCCGTTGCCATATTTGAGGGCAAGCAACAGATCCCGGGCGCGGCCGCGGTGAAAGGCCCCGGCCAGAAGCGGAGGCCCTTCGTGGAAACCGCAGGGATAGGGGCCGCGGCAGTCGATGCAGAGAGAGAGGGCCTCGCCGGTCAGGGCATCAAGGCAGGCGGGACAGGCAACGGAGGCGGCCCTGCCACAGAGGGGGCAGCGGACGGGCCAGACGAGGTGAAGGGCCAGTTCGGCAAGGGAAGGCGATGAGGAGGACAGGAGGACACCTCCTTCATGACAGTCTCGGCTGTTCGTGCCACCGGGATCAGTATACCTCTTCCGCCCCGTTGAGATCTGCTTCATGACGCCTTTTCACAAAAGAGAAGCCGGGGCCTCGAGGCCCCGGCTTCTCTTTTGCCTTTTTGCCCCCTAGAGACCTGCCGCGGCCTTGAGGGCCTCGACGCGGTCGAGGCCCTCCCAGGCGGGCATGGGGTCGAGATCGATCCGTCCCATGTGACCGTAGGCGGCAAGACGGCGGAACTGGGGCTTGCGCAGCTCCAGGTCGCGGATGATGGCAGCAGGCCGGAAATCGAAGCACTGCCGCACCAAGGTCGTAATGGCCTCGTCAGAAAGCGTGCCCGTGCCGTAGGTGTTAACCATGACGGAGACGGGACGGGCCACTCCGATGGCGTAGGCGACCTGTATCTGGCACTTTTCGGCCAGGCCGGCGCCGACGACATTCTTGGCGGCATAGCGGGCCATGTAGGCCGCCGAACGGTCCACCTTGGTGGGATCCTTACCGGAGAAGGCGCCACCTCCATGGGGAACGAGGCCACCGTAGGTGTCGACGATGATCTTTCGGCCCGTAAGGCCTGTATCGGCCATGGGTCCGCCCATGACGAAGCGACCCGAAGGATTGACGAAGATATGGGTCTCGCCGTCAAGAAGCCCGGCGGGAACAACAGGACGGATAACCTGCTCGATCATGTCGCGCCGGATACGGTCCTGCTCCACCTCGGGACCGTGCTGGGTGGAGACGACGACGGTGTCGACGCGGAGAGCCCTGCCGTTTTCGTACTCCACCGTCACCTGGGTCTTGCCGTCGGGACGCAGGTAGGGCAGGATGCCCTCCTTGCGGACGGCAGCGAGACGCCTCGAAAGACGGTGGGCCAGGGCGATGGGAAGGGGGAGATATTCTTCCGTCTCGTCGCAGGCGAAGCCGATCATCATGCCCTGATCGCCGGCGCCGAGGCTGTCGAGATCTTCCGAGGAATCGCCGTTGCCCCGAGCCTCAAGGGCCTTGTCGACGCCTTCCCTGATGTCTCCCGACTGTTCGTCGATGGCCGTGATGACAGCGCAGGTATCGCCGTCAAAGCCGAATTTGGCCCGTGTGTACCCGATTTCCTTGGTGATCTGGCGGGCCAGCCGGGGGATGTCAACGTAGCACTCGGTGCTGATCTCGCCGGCGACGACAACGAGGCCCGTCGTGACGAGCGTCTCACAGGCAACCCGGCCCATGGGATCCTGGTCGAGAATGGCGTCCAGGATGCCGTCGGAGATCTGATCGGCCAGTTTGTCGGGATGGCCCTCCGTGACGGACTCGGAGGTGAGAAGGTGCCGTTCTTTTTCCACGGGCTGGTCACAACCTTTCCTTAAGACAATAGGCACTCAGCCGCCGCGAGGCAGCGCAAACGGCCCCCGTATCCTCGGGCGGCCGGTTCCCTTTTATACCCCCAAGGGGCAGCCCTGTCAATCGCTCAGGAGTACTCGATGGGGACCCTCAGAAGCTGCATGTTCCCCTCGTCGGAGGCGAAGCCGAGACGCCTCAGGAAGGGGACGAGGTCGCTCGTGTAGGTGACGATGAGGGGAATGGGCTTGACGGCCGGGTGGTCCAGGGCATAGCGGAGCAGGGCCGTGCCGAGACCCCGTCCCTGATGATCGGGATGGACGAGGATATCCCAGAGGGAGGCCCGGAAGACGAAGTCGGTCAGGATCCGGCAGAAGGCGACGAGACGTTCGTCGTGGCGGGCACTGAAACAGAGGCTGCTCCCCTGTAGCATCCTGTCGATCTGCTCCACTGTGCGACTCCTCCCCCAGTGGGTGAAACGGTAGAGGTCGACCAGCTCAGCTGCGGCAAGGGCCCGCTTGTTGTCGTAGAAGAGGTAATCGCCGGGTTGAAGGACTCTACCCAAGATCGCCGATCCTCACGTAACCCTCCTGGTGCCCCAGAGAGAGGCCCTGGAGGATCTTGCGCAGGTCGGCGCGGGCGTCGCTCTGAACGGGAAGCTGGACGATCTGACCCGTGCCGCAGGAGGCACAGATCCAGTTGGTTCGGGCTATGCCATCCAAGTCGGGCGTCCCGGCCAGAACTTTGATCTCGCCGCAAACCTGGCAGGCGACGATGAGCATGGCGTCATCTCCTCATGATGTCAGATTTTCTAGACGTCTTCGACGCGAAGCTGAACGCGGACGGGACCTTCGCTGAAGGTCTCCTCGTCGACGACAACGGTCACCCGCGCCTCGGCGGGACGGTTGGCGAGGGTCTCGATAGCCTCGAAGAACTCCGTCGCCGTCAGATTGCCCACCGTCTTGTGAAGCGGATCGGGCAGGACACCATCGGAAACGGCCAGGGCATTGACCTGACGGAGCAGTCCGTAGAGGGCGTTTTCGGCGGCCTCCCGCTTAAGTCCAGCCGGGAAGGTCTGGGTGAGCAGGATCTGACCGGCCTGATAGACGGAACGGCTCACGTAGGTCCGGGGATCGAGGACGACTTCCTCCCCTCCCAGGGCGTTGGAGGCCGAGAGGAAGCGCAGGACCTGACGGTAGGGCGATCCGGACAAGCTTTCGATAAGCCGCTCCCGAGAGGCCTCCGAAAGGGAGAGACTCACCTGCTCCGGCAAAGCGCCAAAGCGAAGGGCGACGAAATGGGCCGCCCTGGCCTGGCCCTCGGCCAGAAGAATCTCCACCTGGGGGCGGCTGCTTCCAGGTGGGATGACCACCTGGGAGAGAAGTTCACCGGCGAAGACGACGATCCTCCCCTCGCGGACCTCATCAAGCCCTTCCCGAAGACTTTCAGCCTCGGCCCGGAGGGAAGCGACTGTGATCTGGAGCTCGTTTCGGCTCTCCCGAAGGCCCTCCGTCTCCTTTTCGAGGTCATCCTTTTCCAGCTCGGCCTGAACGAGACGGGCCCGGACCTCGACAAGGTCGTTCTGAGCCCCTTCGAGGCGGCGCTCGATTTCGAAGAGCTCCTGCTGCTTCTCCAGCAGGGCGCTCTGGCTTTCGAAGAGCTGCTTTTCCATGGCGGCGAACTCTTCGCGGCTCTCCTGAAGCTGGCCGGTGAGCTCCGTGATCTGACGCTGAACGTACTTCATGCTGAAAAGGGCCGTCCTGACGCTGTCAGAGGCCACGGCAAGAACAGTGAGGGTGCCGAGGGCAATGAGAAGCCCCGTGAGGGCGGTAATGATCGATGACGTGTCCCGGGGGCGGAGACCGAAAAGAGAGATCCGTTTTTTGCCGATGCGCATGCCCACCCTGTCGCCGACGTAGGCAACAAGACAGCTGACGAGAAGAACGCCGATGATGAGCTGCCAGTTCATCTCGCTCAGGGCCTTGATCATCTCCGCATGCCTCCCTTCTGTTTTCTACAAGCTACCACAAAGGCTAAGGTGGCGCCATCGGCAAAAGAACCGGGGGGAACGCGGAAGAGAGGCGCCTCAGGGCGCCCCTCTTCATTAGTCTGTCTAGGGAATCGGAAAGCCTAGAGGCTCTTGAGGACCTGGCGGGTTAGGTCGGTGGCCCTGTCGAGATCCTCGACGGGCACGTTGAGAGCCGGGCGGTAGCGGATGGAGACGTCACCGCAGGGCAAGATGAGCATCTTCTTCGCCCAGAGGGCCTTGAGGACCTTGTCTCGCGTGGCGCCGTCACGGAAGTCGTAGGCACACATGAGACCCTTGCCGCGGACGTTGCAGAGGAGCTCGGGGAATTCCTTCTCCAGTTCCTTCAGGCCGTTGAAGAGACGCGGGCCGGCCGTGTTGGCCACGTAGTCGAGGATATTGTCGTCGCGGTAGATCTCGAGATACCGGGCCGAACGGACCATGTCGACGACGGTGCCGCCCCAGGTCGAGTTGATGCGGCTCGAGACCTTGAAGCAGTTGTCCTCGACTTCGTCGACGCGCGGACCGGCGCAGATGCCGCAGATCTGAGCCTTCTTCCCGAAGCTGAAGATGTCGGGCTTGACCCCGTGGTGTTCCCAAGCCCACATCTTGCCCGTGACGCCCATGCCGCACTGGACTTCGTCGAAGATGAGGAGCATCTCGTTCTCGTCGGCGATCTGGCGGAGCTTCTTCATGAATTCCGTGCGGAAGTGGTTGTCGCCGCCCTCGCCCTGGATCGTCTCGATGATGATGGCGCAGATGTCGTCGGGGTTGTCGGCAATGGCCTGCTTGATCTGCTTTTCAGCGACACTCTCGAGCCACTGGACGACGCCGAGATTCTCCTCAAGAGGCCAAGTGATCTTGGGGTTCAGTACACGGGGCCAGTCATACTGGGCGAAGTACTGGTATTTGTTGGGGTCGTGGGTGTTGGTGACGGTGAGGGTGTAGCCGCTGCGGCCATGGAAGGCCTCGTTGAAGTGAAGGACCTTCGTCCCCTTGCGCCCCTTGACGGCATCGCCCTTGCTGATCTTGCCCTTGGCGAGGAGCTTGCGGACCTTCCAGTCCATGGCAACCTTGAAGGCGTTCTCGACGGCCAGTGTGCCGTAGTCGATGAAGAAGAGGTGGTTGAAACCCTCGGGCTTGGCCACTTCGGCGAAGGTCTGAACGAATTCGGCCATGGCCTCGGTGTAGATGTCGGAGCTGGCCACCTTGTTGATAGCGGCGCGGAAGATCTTCTCCTTGAATTCGTCGTTGGCCAGCTTGGGATGATTCATCCCGAAGGGCGACGAGGCAAAAAAAGTGTAGAAGTCGAGCCACTGGTCGCCGTTACGGGCGTCAACGATGTGGCTCCCCTTGGACTTCTCCATGTCGATGACGATGTCGAAACCGTCACGGAGAACCCATTTCTCGATAGTGCTGAAGACCTGATCGGGTGAAACGGACCACTTAACCTGAGTCATGCTGACTGCCTCCTCCTTCCGAAGGTACCGGGAAAATCGTGAAGCGACAGAAACGGTGAATTATATGTTTAGGTGCTTTTAGACTTCACTCTGATTCTAGTTCATGAGTACAGTTCTTGCAAGTCAATTTCGGACCTCTCGATGCCTTTCCCGTAAAATTCTGCTTTTCAGCACTGAACCGAATCACTACCGGGTTCTTAAAGATCGCCGAAGGGAGCGGCAGCGAGAAGTCTCCCGATGAGCCAGGGCGGATAGAATTTACCCCCGTTCATGCCGGGGCAGCGACGGCTTTCCTCTTCCCAGGCGAGCCGGGAGCGGAGGACTGAGGGCCAGAAGGGAAAGAGACGGCACTGGAGGGGGCGGACAGCATAGACGTTGCAGCGGTTACCGGCCTCGTCGAGGAGGGCGCATTCCCCGCCCCGGCGCTCGACGATGCTGGGACGGCCGTACCGCCCCGTGACGAAGCGGCGCCTGAAAGCGTCGCGATCAAGGCCAAGGCGGGCGGCCAGGAGAGCTTCCTCTCTCTCAGTGAACCAGATGGCCCCCGGTTCGCCACGACAGCAGCGGCCACAGCCAAGACAGCCGAAAAATAACCCTTCGGACCACCAAGGTTTATCAGACAGAAAATCCACCGTATCGCTCTCTCCTTTTAGTTCATCCTAAACGGCCACAGAATCAAAACAGCCTCCGTCAGAGGGAGGTCCCGGCCAGAACGGCCGGGACCTCCCTCTGACGGGCTATTCGTCTTGGCCACCATCCTCCGGCGGCAGACCGGCCTCAAGCTGGCTGTAGAGAATCTTCCAGAGGCCGACGCCTTCACCCTCGGTGAGGGCCTCGCAGGACATCTCGACAGCCGTGTCTTCGAGGATGGCAAAAGGACGTTTCGATCCGTCGCCGAGAGCACGGGCACTTTTCATCATCGCCTTCCAGAGGTCGGCCAGGAAAAGACCCTCGAAGTTGCGGCAGGCCTCCTTGAGCCTCTCTCTCTCTCGGTCTCCCGGAGTCCAGACCTGATCAAGGGGACGGGAGAGAAGAGGGTCCATCACATGACCTCCAGACGGCCGTGGAGGGCACCAGCCCTGTCGATCGCCTGGAGGATGGCGATCATGTCCCTTGGTGAGGCACCGACGCCGTTGAGAGCCTCTACAAGCTCATCGACGGTGCCCGCCTGGGGAACGGTGACGAGCTGCCCGCCCCCTTCCTGGGCCGCCACGCCCGTTCGGGGGACAACGGCGGTCTGCCCCTGTCCGAAAGGCTGAGGCTGGACCACTTCGGGCTGCTCCACGACCTGGACGGTAAGGTTTCCGTGGGCGACGGCGACGGTGCCGATGCGCACGTTGCCGCCCATGACGACGGTACCCGTCCGTTCGTTGACGACGACGCGTGCCACCATGTCGGGCTGGACCGACAGGGCTTCCAGTTCGGCGACGAAGACGGAGGGATTCGAAGCATAGGCCGGAGGCAGGGAGACCTCGACACGGCCAGCGTCACTGGGTCTCGCGACAGCGCCGAACCTGCCGTTGACGGCATCGGCCATGCGGCGGGCCGTGGTGAAGTCGGGCTGGTTCAGGAGGAGGGAAATCGTCCCACCCGGGCCGGTGAAGCCTGTAGGAACTTCGCGCTCGACGAGGACTCCACCGGCGATGCGCCCCGTGGTGGTGACGTTTTTCTCCACCGAAGCGGCCTGGCCTCCGGCGGAAAAGCCGCCGACGAGGACGGGCCCCTGAACGGCAGCATAGACGGCACCGTTGGCGGCCCTCAGGGGGGTCTGGAGAAGAACGCCGCCCTCCAGGCTTTTGGCATCTCCCATGGCGGAGACGCGGGCGTCGATGGCCTGGCCGGGTCGGGCAAAGGGAGGAAGATCGACGGTGACGGAGACGACGGCGGCATTGCGGCTGCGCAGGCCGTCGGCGTCAATGGCGATGCCGAACTGGTTGACCATGTTCTGCATCATCCGCAGGACCAGATCGCCGCGGTCTCCCGTCCCTTGAAGGCCGACGACGAGGCCCATGCCGACAAGCTGGTTCGAGCGAGCTCCTTCGATGGATGCCAGATCCTTGAGGCGAACCTGAGGACTTATCCCGGCGGCCCACAGAGGGAGGGGCCAGAGGAGAGCGAGGATCAAGGCGGCTAGGGCTCGGATCTTGGCCATGGCGGTTTCTCTCCTTGCAGGCATTAGAAAATAGTCTGGAGAATCTGGGTCAGGATACCCGGCTTCTGGAGGCGCCCCACGCTCCCCTTGCCCTCGACGGCGAGGGAGGCGTTGGCAATGCGGTCACTCTCGATGCTGTTGTCGGGACCCACATCCTGAGGCCGGATGACGCCCTCCAGGCGGAGACGGAGATCCTCCTCGTGGGTCCTGATGGTGCGGCTGCCCTCGATGACGAGATTCCCGTTGGGTAGCGCCTCCGTGACGAGGCAAGTTATGGTCGTCGTCAGGCTGTGTTTCCGCTCCGTCGAGGCGTCTCCGGTCATGTTGCTGGTGCTGCTGAAGCCCAGACGACGAAGGAAATTGAGGATGCCGATCCCGTCTTCGACAGAGGAATCGTTGGTCTTGGACAGATCCGTCGTCCCCTCGTCCTTGGTCGTCGTCCTCTCCGAGACGGTGACAGTAACGATGTCGCCTACCTGGGTGGGACGACGGTCGGCGAAGAGGTTGGCCTGATCGCTCCAGAGAGAGGCCGCCTGAGCGGGAAGGAAGGACGGGACCGAAAAGAACAGGATCATCAGAAAAAGCAGGCTTTTGTTCATGTCTTTCATCTCACTTCCACCACTCCGGGACCGACGACGACGGCGTCGACGATGGTCCTGCTTTCGAGATTGCGCACCCGCACCGTCTCTCCCAGGGCACCGCTGTCGAGGGCCTGAGCCGAGGCGGCGACGACGAGCGATCCCGATCGGGCCCTCAGGACGACACGGTCGCGCCGCTCGACGAGGGGAAGGGTCTCGAAGTCGCTCCGGGTCAGGGGAGACCCGGCCGGGACGTCACGGACAAGGCGACATCCAAGGAGATTCTCGACGGAAAAGGGAAGCTCTTTCAGACTGTCCCTGCGGACAGTGCGGAGGGTCAGATCGGAATGATCGATGATCTGCCCCCTCTGAAGGCTCCGGACGGCGACGGGGGCAGGCTGGTACCAGGTGAGACGCACCGGGAGGGCCCGTTCGGAGCCGTCGGGAAGACGAAGCCTCAAAGTCATCGAAGGATCACCGGAACGGACCGTAGGGGCCCCCTGGGGCTGGGCTCCAGGGGGAAGGTCGACGGGACTGGCCTCGAGCCCCCAAGGCCAGCCGGCCAGGGCCTTCACCAGGGCCGCCGTCGTGCCCACGCCGGCAACATCGACGCTTTCAGCCATGACGATGCGGAGTTTGATGCCGCCGATTCCCGCTTCTTGCAGGGCGTCGATGACGGACTGACGGCTGAGCCGTCCTTCGTCGTCGGCCTGGAGGGAGAGAGAGGAAACCTTTCGGACCAGGTCGTCCCTTCCTTCGATGCGGGCTGCATCGCCTAGGACGATCGTCCCTCCCTGTCCCTGAACTGAAGAGGGAATCTCCAGGCTCAGGTCGGCCGCCGCGAGGGGAGCCCCCTGAAGGAGGAGAGTCAAGACGAGCGTCAGGACGAGCACCTTCATGGCCACTCCTAGCGCTTGAGCGCGTTGGCGATGCGCAGCAGGTCGTCGGCAGTCTGGATCGTCTTGGAGTTGGCCTCGTAGGCCCTCTGGGCGACGATCATGTTGACCATCTCCTCGACGACCTGGACATTAGACATTTCGACAAAGCCATGAAGGAGGGTGCCGATTCCCTCTTCGCCGGGAGCTCCGGCGATCGGTTCCCCGCTGGCATCGGTCGGCTGAAAGAGGTTTTTGCCCATGGCCCGGAGGCCGCCGGGGTTGACGAAGCGGACCAGCTCGATCTCCCCCACCTCCTGCTGCTCTGTGTCGTCAGCGGTGGTGATGGTGACAATGCCCGTCGGGCCGATGGTGATCGACGTGGCCTCGTCAGGGATGACGATGTTCGGCTCCAGGAGATAGCCGTTGGAGGTGACAATCTGCCCTTCGCCGTCGCGGCGCCAGGAGCCGTCGCGCGTGTAGGCGATCTCTCCGTTGGGGAGGATGACCTGGAAGAAGCCGTCTCCCTCGATGGCAAGGTCGAAGTCGCCCTGAGTCTCGACGAGGTTGCCCGGCATCATGAGCCGATTTGTCCCGACGACCCGTGCCCCCAGCCCGACCTGGACGCCGGTGGGAACGACGGCTCCCACTTCGACGGGCGCGCCGGGTTCGCGGTCAATCTGGTAGAGCAGGTCCTCAAAGTCGGCGCGGATCTTTTTGAAGCCCGTCGTGTTGACGTTGGCCAGGTTGTTGCTGACGACGTCAAGGTGCGTCTGCTGGGCAATCATCCCCGAGGCCCCAGTCCAAAGAGATCTGAGCATCTGTTTTCCCTCCTCTGTCGTCCTAGCCGCTGCGGCCGAAGGCCGTCGTCAGGCGGGTAATCGTCTCGTCCTGTGTGGTGACGCATTTGGCCGAGGCCTCATAGGCGCGGTGGGCGTCGATCATGCGGACCATCTCCTCAACGACGTGGACGTTGGACATTTCCAGCGCCCCGGGAACAAGCCGGAATTCGTCCAGGTCCTGAGGCGCTCCGGATTCGTCCGTCTCGGCGACGAGGCTTTTGCCTACGTGACGGAGCCAGGTGGGGTTTTCGAAAAGGACGAAGCGGAGGTTCCCGACGATTTCGCCGTCGGCCGAAACCTGACCGCCGTCGCCGATGACGACCTTCTCGGCCTCGCCCAATTCGATGGGACCGCCGTCGCCCTGGACGACATAGCCGTCGTGGGTGACGAGGCGCCCCTCGCCGTCACGGGCGAAATGGCCCGAGCGGGTGTAAAAGACGTTACCGCCGCCATCAGCGACGACGAAGTAGCCCTCCTGGCCGGGAGCGACGTCGAAAGGGTTGCCCGTGACGGAAAGGGCACCGCTGCTCGTGCGAAGGGCCGTTTCGGAGAGGACTGTCGTCAATGCGGCATCCCCGATGGGGATTTTGCCACCGAGGCGGAAAAGAGGGGGATCCTCCTTCCGGTCGGCGGCTTCGATGCGGCTCATGAGAACGGACGGGAAGGCCTTGTTGACGGCCCGCCTGCCCCGGAAGCCGCTGGTGCCCACGTTAGCCAGGTTGTTGGCGGCGACATCGACGGCGGTGCTCTGAACGAGCATGGCCGAGGTGCCGGTGTAGATTCCTCTGAACAAGGGACTGCCCCCTTTATCCCCGGAGGCGCCTTGCTCCCTTACGGACTGCCGGAATGACCGTGCCGGAGACGCGAAGCGTGTCCAGCTCTTCCAGAGCCTTGCCCGTACCGAAGGCGACGCACTCCATGGGGTGGTCTGCGATATAGCAGGAGATATCGGTCTCTTCCATGATCAGCTCCGGAAGCCCCTTCAGAAGGGCCCCACCACCGGTCAGGACGATACCTCTGTCTATGATATCGGCGGCCAGCTCAGGCGGCGTTAGCTCCAGAACCTTGCGAATTCCCTCTATGATCTGCTGCACCGTCTCCTCGATGGCCTGGGAGACGGCGACACTGGTGATCTCGATCTGACGGGGAAGGCCGTGGACGAGGTCCCGTCCGCGAATGGCCAGGCTTCGTTCCTCATCCCTGGGGAAGCAGGTCCCGATCTGGATCTTGAGATCTTCGGCCGTCTGTTCGCCGATGGCCAGGTTGAACTGCTTGCGAACGTAACGGGTGATGGCCTCGTCGAAGCGGTCGCCACCGACGCGGAGCGATTCGGAGACGACGATGCCGCCCAGGGAGATGACGGCGATGTCCGTCGTCCCTCCGCCAATGTCGACGACCATGTTGCCCCGCGGTTCGGCCACGTCGAGGTTGGCGCCGATGCCGGCGGCCATAGGCTCCTCGATGAGGTAAGCCTCCTTGGCGCCGACTTCAATGGCCGCCTCGAGGACGGCCCGGCGCTCCACGTCCGTCGCCCCCGAGGGGACGCAGATCATGACGCGGTTGCGGAAAAGGCGCCCCACTCCGGAAGTGACCTTCTTGAGGAAGTAGTGGAGCATGACCTCTGTGATGGTGTAATCGGCGATAACGCCGTCCCGGAGGGGACGGACGGCCACGACGTGTCCCGGCGTCCGGCCAAGCATGCGCTTGGCCTCAGAGCCGACAGCGAGAACCTTACCCGTGTTCTGATCAACGGCGACGACGGAAGGCTCGCGCATGACGACACTCTTGCCCTTGATGTAGATCAGGACCGTAGCCGTGCCGAGGTCGATACCGATGTCCTTGCCCCACATCCTGGTGACCTCCTTATTCTGTCTCGGTTTCGGGGCCTCCCGACGGAGGCCGTCTATGACTATAGCTCCACTGAAGATGGGTCACAAGCGGCGGTGAGCTAGGGGTCAGGTCTTGACTCTTGACAAAAAGAATCAACTTGTCAAGAGTCAAGACCTGACCCCTAGCTCACCGCCAGATCGACGGCTCGTAGCCCGCTTTCCAGAAGAAGAGCCCCTGGGCGGGAGCGGTTCGGCCGGCCTCCTCCCGAGGGCGGCCCTGAAGGAGCGAGGCCAGCCACCGGGGATCTCCTTTTCCCTTGGCGATATCGTCGAGGCTGCCGACGATGATGCGGACCATGTTGGTGAGAAAGCCGCGCCCCCTGATCCGGAGTCGGACGAGTGGGCCTCTGGAAGCGAGAGAGACGACGTGAAGGGTCCTCCGGCTATCCTCGGGGCAATCGCCGGACCGGCAGAAGGCCCGGAAATCATGAGTCCCCTCGAGAAGGCGGCAACACTCCCGGAGCCGCTCTCTCGTCCTCGGGCAACGCCAGCGGCGGTTATGCCAGACGAAGGGGGAAAGGTGGGGGTAGCAGCTGTCGCCGGTCCAGAAGAAGTAGACGTATTCGCGGTAACAGGCGTTGTGGCGGGCCTTGAAATCAGGGGTCACGGGGACGGTCCTGAGAACCCTCAGCGTCTGGGGGAGGTTGCCCTCCAGGGCCTGGCGCAGACGGGAGGGCTCCCAGTCGCGTAGGGTGTCGAAAGAGACGACCTGTCCCCGGGCGTGGACGCCTCCATCGGTTCTGCCGGCGGCTTCGACGGTGGAGGGACGGCCGTTGAGAAGAGAAAGGGCCTTCTCGAAGGTGCCTTGGCCCGTTACGGTCCCCTCCTGGCGCTGCCAGCCCGAGAAGGCGTTGCCCAGGTAGGCGATTTCTGCTGCCCACCGCATGATCAGGTCAGCCAGCGGTCGGCGGCGGCGCCGGCTACGACGAGGGCCACGACGGAAGCGAGGGCGAGGCCGTCGCGGGCCCTCCAGTGCAGGGGGTTGAGGCGGCTTCTCCCCTTGCCTCCCCGGTAGCCTCGGGCCTCCATGGCCGTGGCGAGGTCGTCGGCACGCTGGAAGACGATGACGAAGAGGGGGACGAGGACGGGAATGAAAGCCCGGAGTCGTCGCACGATGTTGCCGCGGTCGAGGTCGGCGCCACGGGCAAGCTGGGCCTTCATGATCCGGTCCGTCTCGTCCAGGAGGGTGGGGATGAAGCGAAGGGCGATGGTCATCATCATGGCCAGGTCATGGGCGGGAAAGCCGAGGGGCGTCAAGGGGGCGAAGAGGCGCTCCAGGCCGTCGGACAGCTCCATGGGGCTCGTCGTGAGAGTGAGGAGGCCGGCGAAGAGGACGAGGAAGAGGAGACGGAGGGCCATGCGGGAGGCCATGACGACCCCTTCAGCGGTGATCGTGAAAATCCCCCAACGCCAGAGAGGGTCTCCCTTGGTGAGGAAGACGTGGATGAGCGCCGTGATGAGGACGAGGAAGACGACAGGTCTGGCCGAGCGCAGAACCATGGACAGGGGGATCTTTGCCAGGGCCGAGACGGCCACGAGCAGCAGGGCCCAGCCAGGGAAGAGACGGAGGTCCGTGACGAGGAAAACACCCGCCAGCAGAGCGACAGTGGCGAGGATCTTGCACCGGGGATCGAGGCGGTGGACAAAGGAATCGGCCGGCACATACTGCCCCAGGGTCATGTGGTTCATGAACTGCATCAGCCCACCTCCTTGGCAAGGGCGTGGGCCACTTCGTAGGGATCCCAGGAGAGGGGCACGTTGAAGCCCTTTTCCCTGAGATCCCTGGCGAAGGCGAGGACTTCCGGCAGGGAGAGTCCCTGGACGGGACGGTCCAATAGCTGTTCGACGACGACCTGCGGCGTTCCCCAGAAGAGGGCCCTCCCCCGTTCGAGGACGCAGATACGATCACAGTAGGCCAGAGCAAGCTCGAGGTCGTGGGTGACCTGAACGACGGCGATTCCCTCCCTGCGGAGGCCGTCAATGAGGGTCATCAGCCCCCGTCGGCCCCGTGAGTCGAGTCCGGCCGTCGGTTCGTCGAGGACGAGGTAGGAGGGCCTGACGGAAAGGACGGAAGCGATGGCGAGCCGTCTTTTCTGTCCCCCTGAGAGGGCGAAGGGGCTCCTGTCCCGAGGCAGGTCGGCGAGGTCAACCAGAGCCAGGGCCTGATCGACGGCAGGCCCGATCTGGTCGGGCGGCAACCCCCAGTTCCTGGGACCGAAGGCCATCTCCTCATCGACCGATTCGGCGAAAAGCTGCTGCTCCGGATACTGGAAGACAAGGCCGACGCGACGCCTGATTTCCCGTAGGTCCTTGCTGCCCTTTGCCGCCTTGAGGCCGTCGACGGTGATTTCCCCTGCATCGGGCAGAAGAAGGGCGTTGAGGTGCTGGGCCAGCGTCGACTTGCCGCTGCCCGTGTGGCCCACGACGGCCACCCACTGGCCCGGCTCGACGTCGAGGCTGACGCCTCTGAGGGCGGCCGTCTCCAGAGGCGTTCCCTTGTGATAGCTGTGGCTGACGTTGCGAAGGATCAGCGACATAGAGCGTCAAGGACCTCCTTCGGTGAGGGTGGTACGGCAGGGTCGAGGAGACCGGCCCCGCACAGTTCTTGCCAGAGCCGGATGAAGGGCGGCGTCTCGAGCCCCCACGTCGCGAGGAGATCCGGTCCGAGAGCGAAGAGGTCCAGCGGCGTGCCCTGCCAGCGGAGAACGCCGCCGTCGATGACGGCGACGCGGTCGCAGGAGACGACCTCCTCGAGACGGTGGGTGATCTGGACGATGGTCATGCCCCGTCCGTTCAGGTCGGCAACGACGTCCATGATCTCCGTCCGTCCCTGAGGATCGAGCATGGCCGTCGCCTCGTCGAGGACAAGACAGGGAGGCTCCATGGCCAGGGCCCCGGCCACGGCGAGGCGCTGTTTCTGTCCGCCCGAGAGGGTGTAGACGGGGGAGCGCTCCTTGCCGCTGAGGCCGCAGACGGAGAGAGCCCAGTCGACGCGGCTTCGGATCACTTCCGGCGGAAGGCCTGCGTTTTCGGGGCCGAAGGCGGCGTCTTCCTCGACGACGGCGGCGACGAGTTGGTTGTCGGGGTTCTGGAAGACCATGGCGACGAGACGGCGGATGGCTTCGAGGGCCTTTTCGTCCCGCGTGTCCCGTCCACAGACAAGACAAACGCCCTGCGTCGGCGCGAGCAGGGCGTTGAGGTGTTTGGCCAGGGTCGACTTTCCCGAGCCGTTGGGCCCGAGGAGAGCGATCCACTCCCCTGCCCTGATCTCGAGGTCAACGCCGTCGAGAGCGGCGGTGTCGGTCCGGGGGTAGCTGAAACGCACCCCCTTCAGGACCGACACGAAGCCTTCGGCCATGCTATTCGACCAGCTCGATGACCGCCATCGGCGAAGCGTCGCCCTTGCGATAGCCGAGCTTGACGATGCGGGTGTAGCCGCCGGGCCGATTGGCGTAGCGGGGGGCAAGCTCGCTGAAGAGCTTGCTCACGGCCGGCCGGTGAGGGAGGCGGGAAAAGACGACACGCCTGTCGTGAACAGTGTCGCTCTTGGCCCGGGTGATGAGCTTTTCTGCGACCCGGCGCAGTTCCTTGGCTCGAGTCACGGTGGTGGTAACGCTCCCCTCAAGGAAGAGACTGGACGTCATGTTGGCCAGCATGGCCATGCGGTGGCTGCCGTAGCGGCCAAGGCGGCGTCTGTCTACGCGATGCCTCATGAGGCTTATTCCTCCTTCGTTTCCTTTTCCGTTTCGGCGGAGATGAGGCTCAGGCCCGCCTTTTCCAGCTTTTCTTCGATTTCCCTGAGGGAAATCTTGCCCAGGTTGCGGATCTTGAGCAGATCATCACGGCTTCGGCCGACAAGATCGCCGATGGTGAGGATCCCTCCCCGCAGGAGGCAGTTCTCGCTCCGGATGGAGAGTTCCAGATCCCGGACGGGACGGGCAAGGAAGGCATCTTCCTCGCCGAGGGGTGTGGCGATCTCGTCGCTCTCCCCTTCCGGTTCCTGGGCGCTTTCGACGGTCACAGGCCTTCCGAGGTCGGAGGCGACCTGTGAAAAGTAGCCCTTCAGGATCTGGGACGATTCGGCGACGGCCTCTTCCGGGGTGACGACGCCGTTGGTCCAGATTTCAAGGACAAGACTGTCATAGTCGGTACGCTGGCCGACACGGGCAGCCTGAACCTCGTACTTGACCCGCTCCACCGGCGAATAGAGGGCGTCGATGGGGAGGGAATCGAGGGGCAGGTAGGCCGGACGGGGCCTGTCGTTCGGGGCATAGCCCACGCCCTGCTCGACATAGAGGTCCATGGCGAGACGGGCCCCCTCTTCGAGTTCGCAGATGTAGGCCTCGGGATCGACGAATTCGACTTCGCTGTCGGCCTCGATGTGGGATGCCGTGACCTGGCAGGGGCCCTGAGCCTCGAGGCGAAGGATGCGGAATTCGTCTTCGGCGTAGCAGCGAACGGGAACGTGTTTGAGGTTCATGACGAGTTCGATCACGTCTTCCCGGACGCCGGGAATGGTGCTGAACTCGTGAAGCACTCCCTCGACGCGGACGGCCGAAATGGCCGCTCCTCGCACCGATGACAGCAGGACCCGCCGCAGGGCATTGCCCAGGGTGACGCCGAAGCCCCTTTCCAGGGGCTCGACGATGATCCTGCCGAAGCGGGGGGTGCTCTCCTCGACCCGGATTTCCGGACGAATAGGCTCCATCATTCCCCCCACCTTTCGTTCGCTAACGGGCATAGAACTCGACAACGAGCTGCTCGTTGACGGGAGTGTCGATCTGATCCCGGCCGGGGACGGCAACGATGCGCGCCTCGAGCTTCTCGGCGTTGAACTCGATCCAGGTCGGAATCGAGCGGGCGGCGGCCACTTCGGCGTTGCCCTTGATGAGGTCCATGTCGCGGCTGCCGGAGGCCACGGCGACGACGTCGCCGGGCTTGACGATGAAACTGGCGATGTCAACCTTGCGACCGTTCACGGTGAAGTGCCCGTGGCAGACGAGCTGCCGGGCCTGGGCGCGGCTCATGCCGAAGCCGAGACGGCAGACGACGTTATCGAGGCGGCGCTCCAGCACCTGAAGGAAGTTGTGACCCGTCTGGCCTTCCATCTTGAGGGCCCTGGCGTAAAAACGGCGGAACTGGGCCTCGTTCATGCCGTAGTAGCGGCGGAGCTTCTGCTTCTCCCGAAGACGAAGCCCGTACTCACTCTGCTTGGAATGCCTTTTGGACGTGCCCGACTGTCCGGGCTTGGCGTTCCTGCGGTTGATGGCACACTTGTCGGTGTAACACCGGTCTCCCTTGAGGAAGAGCTTGCACCCCTCGGCCCGACAGAGACGGCAAACCGGTCCCGTATATCTGCTCATGCGGTGTTCCTACCTCCTTGCTGACTGGGCCTAGACGCGACGCCGTTTCGGAGGACGGCAGCCGTTATGGGGGATCGGCGTCGTGTCGCGGATCAGATTGACCTGGAGGCCTACGGCCTGAAGAGAGCGGATTGCCGACTCTCGACCGGGGCCGGGCCCTTTGACGACGACATCGATCTGCTGGAGGCCGTGATCCTGGGCGGTCTTTGCCGCCTGGGCGGCCGCCATCTGGGCGGCATAGGGCGTCGATTTGCGGGCACCCTTGAAGCCGACGTTGCCGCCGGAGGCCCAGGAGATGAGGTTACCCTGCTTGTCACTGATGCTGATGATCGTGTTGTTGAAGGTGGAGAAGATATGCACCACCCCGTAACTGATATTCTTCTTTTCTTTGCGCTTGCCTCGGCGCTGGACTCGCTTGGCCAACTGCGTCTACCTCCTTGTCCTCCGCTACTTCCCGGCCTTCTTCTTGTTGGCCACGGTCCGGCGGGGTCCTTTGCGGGTGCGGGCGTTCGTCTTCGTTCGCTGGCCGCGCACCGTAAGGCCCTGCTTGTGGCGAAGCCCGCGGTAGCAGCCGATCTCGACGAGCCGTTTGATGCTCATCGTGACCTCGCGGCGCAGGTCGCCTTCGACGAGATGATTGTTCTGGACCTCGTTACGAAGCTTCTGAACCTCGTCATCGGTGAGATCCTTGACGCGCGTATCGGGGTTGACTCCCGTAAGAGTCAGGATCTTCCGCGACGTCGAAATCCCGATGCCAAAGATATAGGTCAGCCCGTATTCGATTCGCTTCTCGCGAGGAAGTTCAACACCTGCGATTCGAGCCATACCTCTCTACCTCCTCGCTCCCTGACGCTGCTTGTGGCGCGGGTTCTTGCTGCAGATGACCCGAACCACTCCGTTTCGCCTGATAATGCGGCAGTGCTCACACATGGGCTTTACGGAAGGTTTGACCTTCATAACCAGTCACGCTCCTTGCGAAAAAACATCGACCCTTACCAGCCGCGGTAAGTGGGGACACCTAAAGTGAGAGTTTACTTGTATCGGTAGACGATCCGCGCACGTGTCAGATCGTAGGGTGACATCTGGAGGAGGACCCGATCGCCGGGCAGAATCCGGATAAAGTGCATCCTCATCTTCCCCGACACATGAGCCAAAACCTTATGCCCGTTCTCGAGCTCCACACGGAACATGGCATTGGGAAGCGGTTCCACCACCTTGCCCCGCACCTCGATGACGTCATCTTTTGCCATGCGTTTCCACCGACCTCCTTGGGTTGCGGTTCGCCCTCGACCGGTGAGGTCTGAGCCTCCGATTGACCGGGTGACGTCTCTCTCCCCCCAAGGGGAGTTCTCGACACCGCAAGCAACTATTTTACACGATATTGCGACTTTCGGGACTATTCCCGACGATCGGATGGGGCACTTTCGCCGGGCCGCCCTATTCCCAGGGAGTGAGAATTTCTGCCCCCTCGGGAGTGACGAGCACCGTCTTCTCGAAATGAGCCGCATCCGATCCGTCTGCGGTGACGACGGTCCACCCATCCGGTTTTGTGACGACTCGCTCTTCCCCGGCCATGACCATGGGCTCGATGGCCAAGGTCATACCCGGCTTGAGAACCATCCCCCTGCCGGGCTTGCCGTAATTGGGGATCTGGGGAGGCTCGTGCATGTGACGTCCAATGCCGTGGCCCGCATAGTCACGGACCAGACCGAATCCCCGTGGCTTGATGTAGGATTCGACGGCATATCCCACGTCCCCCAAGGTGGCCCCGCCTCGCACAACGGCGAGGGCACGATGAAGCGAATCGTGGGTGACCTGAAGCAGGCGCTGCCTTTCCTCGGAGATGGCCCCGACGCCGTAGGTGCGTGCAGCGTCACCGTAGTAGCGTCCGACACCGACGACGACATCGACGCTGATGATGTCGCCCTCTTCAAGGATGAGGTCCGAACGGGGAATGCCGTGTACGACCTCGTCGTTGATGGAGGTGCAGAGGCTTGCCGGGTAGGCCGTAGCGATCCCCGGCACGCGGTACCCCTTTGTCGCCGGAATCCCTCCGCTGCGGCGGATGAGGTCCTCGGCAGCCCTGTCCAGGCTGAGCGTGTCGACGCCGGGGCGGATCAGCTCCTCCAGGAGCCGAAGCACATCGGCGACGACACGACCCGCCTGCTTCATGATCTGAATTTCATGGTCCTTTTTCAGTGTGACCATCCTACGCCCCTAGAGTGGATTCGAGGACGGCAAGAACGGAGTCGCTCGATCCGGCGGCGTCGACTTCAAGAAGCCGGCTCTGCCCGCGGTAGTAGTCGATGAGGGGCGCCGTCTGTTCGTGGTAGACGGCCAGCCGCTGCCGGATGACCGATTCGCGGTCGTCCTCGCGCTGGTAGATCTCGCCGCCGCAGACGTCACAGACTCCCTCGACGGCCGTCGGATGAAAGGTGGCATGGTAGATGGCACCGCACTTCCGACAGACTCGCCTCCCGCTGAGTCGTTCGACGACGGTGTCGTCGTCGACCTGGAAGAGGAGGGCGCTGTCGAGGTCAAGCTGGAGTTCCTTCATGAGCGCATCAAGGGCCTCGGCCTGAGGAACGGTGCGAGGGAAACCGTCGAGGATGAAGCCGTCGGCGCAGTCCGCTTCGCGGAGACGGTCCTTCATCATGGCGATGATGACCTCGTCGGGCACGAGCTGTCCGGCGTTCATGTACTCCTTTGCCTTGAGCCCCAGGGGGGTCCCCTTCTTGACGTTGGCCCTCAGGATGTCACCCGTCGAAATGTGAGCCACACCCCAGCGCTCGACGACCTTGGCCGCCTGAGTTCCCTTGCCCGCTCCGGGAGGACCGATGAAGATTACTCGCATTGTCTTTTCCATCTCCTAAGGAGTCCTAGAGCCTCAGGAGGCTTCCGGCCTTGTCGCGGCGCTTGAGGATTCCGTCGTAGTGACGCATCAGCAGCTGGGCCTCGATCTGGTGGACCGTGTCGAGAGCGACGCCGACGACGATGAGGACGGCCGTTCCTCCGAAGTAGAAGCTCGTGATGCCCATGACGCGGGTCATCACCGTGGGGATAAGGGCGATGACGGCCAAAAAGATGCTCCCGCCGAGGGTGATGCGCGCCATGACCTTTTCGATGTAATCCGACGTGGGCCTCCCCGGACGTATGCCGAGGATAAAGCCGCCATGCTTCTTCATGTTCGTAGCGACGTCGACGGGGTTGAAGACGACGGCCGTGTAGAAATAGGCGAAGAAGACGATGAGCACCACGTAGAGGACCATGTAGAGGATCGAGTCGGGACCAAGCATGTTGATGAGCCGCGTCGCCCAGTCTCCCTTGAAGAAGCGGAGCACCATCGTGGGGAACATGAGGATCGACGAAGCGAAGATGATGGGGATGACCCCCGACTGGTTAACCTTGAGAGGGATAAAGGTACTCTGTCCCCCGTAGACGCGGTTGCCGACGACCCGCTTAGCGTACTGGACGGGAAGCCTTCTCTGCCCCTCCTGTAGGAGGATGGCTCCGGCCACGACGACGATCATGAGGATCAGGGCAAGAAGAAGGGTGATGGCGTTCATTTCACCCAGGCGAAGCATCGTCCAGGTCCGGATGATGGCTTCAGGGACACGGGCCACGATACCGGCGAAGATGAGCAGGGAGATGCCGTTGCCGATGCCGTGGTCGGTGATCTCCTCGCCTAGCCACATGACGGCGACGGAACCGGCCGTGATGGTGACGACGACGACAAGGCCGGCAAGGAACCCGCCGCCGAAGATGCCGAGATTGCGGAGCCAGAAGGTGAGCCCCAGGGCCTGGACGACGGCGAAGAGAATGGTTCCCATCCGGGTGTACTGAACGATCTTCTTCCGCCCCTCTTCTCCCTCTTTCTGCATCTTCTCAAGCGCCGGAAAGACGACGACGAGGAGCTGCATGACAATGCTGGAGTTGATGTAGGGGGCTACGCCAAGGGCAAAGATGCTGAACCGACTCAGCGCTCCTCCAGCGAAGAGGTCCAGGAAACCCAGGACCCCTCCCTGCTCGAAGAGCCTTCCCATGGCCGCCGTGTCGATGCCCGGCGTCGGAATATGGGCACCCAGGCGGTAGACGAAAAGCATCGCCAGGGTAAACAGTATCCGACGCTTGAGATCGGGCAACCTGAAGGCGTCGCGGAAGGAGTCGATCACCTAGACCACCTCGGCCTTCCCGCCCGATGCCTCAATCTTCTCGACGGCCTGCCTGCTGAAAGCGTCAGCCTTAATGGTGAAGCTCTTGGTCATCTCGCCCTCGCCCAGAATCTTGACAGGCTCGGTGAGTTTCTTGACCAGTCCGCTCTTGTAGAGCTCGTTGGCGCCGATCTCCATGCCCGCCTCAAAGCGGGCCTCAATGGCTTCGACATTGACGATCTGGTAGTTCTTGGCGAAGCGGTAGTTACTGAAGCCGCGTTTGGGCGTCCGGCGGTAGAGGGGCATCTGGCCGCCCTCGAAACCGGGGCGGACGCCGCCGCCGGCCCGGGACTTCTGGCCCTTCATGCCCTTGCCGGAGGTCTTGCCCAGCCCGCTGCCGATACCCTGGCCGACACGTTTTTTGGCCTTGCGGGCGCCTTCTGCAGGACGCAGATCCTGAATGCGCATGGCCCTACCTCCTAATCCTCAATGACGGACCACGTGACGAGGTGGTCGACAGCGGCGACCATTCCCCTGATCTGGGGGGTGTCGTCGTGCTCCACCGTGTGGTTCAGCTTATGCAGGCCCAGTGCTCGGATCGTCCTGGCCTGACGTTCGGGTCTGTTGATGGTGCTTTTCACCCAGGTGACTCGGATACGTGCCATCAGGGACCCTCCTTAGGCTTCCTGCGCCTCAGCCCGGTCCTTGCCGCGAAGGCGAAGGATCTCCTCGGGAGTGCGCATGGCCTTGACGGCCGCCATCGTGGCGTAGGCAACGTTGACGGGGTTCGACGTTCTGCCGATGACCTTGGTCAGGACGTCTTTGATCCCTCCGAGCTCCATGATGGCACGGACGACGGTGCCGGCGATGACGCCCGTGCCGGGAGCGGCGGGCCTGAGGAGAACCTCAGCGGCTCCGAAACGTCCGATGATGGGGTGAGGGATGGTGCTGCCGACCTGCTTAAGGTCGGTCATGTTCTTCGTGGCCTTGTCGATGCCCTTGCGGACGGCCTCGGAGATTTCTCGCGCCTTGCCGATGCCGAGGCCGACGCGGCTGTGACCGTCGCCGACGACGACGAGGACGCTGAAGCGGAAACGCTTGCCGCCCTTGACGACCTTGCTGACACGGTTGATGGCGACGACGCGCTCCGTAAACTCAGAAGCCTTGGCGTTGATGGGTTTCCTTCCTGCCATGCTGGGAGCCCTCCCTAAAACTCGAGACCGGCTTCGCGGGCGGCCTCGGCAAGGGCCTTGACCCTGCCATGGAACATGTGTCCACCCCGGTCGAAGACGACCTTTTTGATACCCTTGGCTGCGGCGCGCTCGGCTACGAGCCTACCGACGGCTGCCGCGGCCGCAACGTCACCGGTCCGCTCGAGGCTGCCCTTGAGCTCCCGGTCGACGCTCGAAGCAGCGGCAATCGTGAACCCCTGCTCATCGTCGATGATCTGGGCGTAGATGTGATTGAGACTCCTGAAAACCGAAAGCCGCGGGCGCTCGGCCGTCCCGGAGAGGTGACGGCGGAGCCGACGGTGCCGGATGAGTCGCATGTCGTTTCTGCTGCGTGCCTTCATCGGGCTTCACCTACCTCCTATTTGGAACCGGCCTTGCCGGCCTTGCGGATGACGTATTCGCCGACGTAGCGAATCCCCTTGCCCTTATAGGGCTCAGGCGGACGATATTCGCGGATCTCCGAGGCCACCTGGCCCACAACCTGCCTGTCGATGCCCTGGACGGAGATCTTCGTCGGACCATCGGTGGTGATCTCGATGCCCTGAGGAGGATCGTACTCGACAGGGTGGGAGAAACCGAGGTTCAGGATCAACTTGCGGCCCTGCATCTGGGCCCTCCAGCCGACGCCGATAATCTCCAGGTCTTTCTTGAAACCCTCGCTGACGCCCTTGACCATGTTGGCCAGAAGGGCCCGGGTCATGCCGTGAAAGGCCTTGTCGGGCTTGGCATCACTGGCGCGGGTGACGGTGAGGACCGGACCGTCGGCGCTGATCGTGATGGAAGGGACGACGGACATGGAAAGTTCACCCTTGGGGCCGGTGACTTTGACGCTGTCGTCCATGATCTGCGCCGTGACCCCCTTGGGGAGCGTTACGGGCTTGCGACCGATGCGAGACATTCTACTCCACCTCCCGCTACCAGACGAAGCAGACGACTTCGCCGCCCAATCCACGCTTCCGGGCGTTCGAATCGGTCATCAACCCTTGCGACGTCGAAATGATCGCGACGCCGAGGCCGCCCATGACTTTGGGCAGCTCGTCTTTGCCTGCATAGATACGACGTCCGGGCTTGCTGATGCGCCGGAGTCCCTGGATGACCCGCTCACGATTGGGGCCGTAGCTGAGATAGATGCGGACGACGGCATAGGGCTGCTTCGCGTCATTGATGACCTTGAAGTTGCGCACATAGCCTTCGGCCTTGAGAATCTTGGCCAGCTCGACCTTCAGTTTGCTCAGAGGAACGTCAACAGAGTCATGAAAGACCATGTTTCCGTTTCTGATGCGCGTGAGCATATCCGCGACAGGATCGTTCACGAACATGGATATTGCCTCCTTTGCCGCCTACCCACTACCAGCTGGACTTGACAACGCCAGGGATCTTGCCCTCGCGAGCCAGCTTGCGGAAGCAGCAACGGCACATGTCGAATTTACGCATATACGAGTGGACACGGCCGCAGAGAGGGCAGCGCGTGTAGGCGCGGACCTTGAACTTGGGCTCTCTCTGCTGCTTTACCTTCATTGCCTTTCGGGCCATTACGTCTGCCTCCTTAGCGGGTGAAGGGCATGCCTAGCTCGGTGAGCAGGGCCATGGCCTCTTCGTCGTTTCGGGCGGTTGTGACGATGGAGATGTTCATCCCCCGGGGCCGGATCACCTTGTCGTAGTTGATCTCGGGGAAGATGAGCTGCTCTCTCAGGCCGAGGTTGTAGTTGCCGCGACCGTCGAAACCGCGACGGGAAATACCCTGAAAATCCTTGATCCGGGGCAGAGCCACGGAGATGACGCGATCGAGGAACTCCCACATCCGAGCACCACGGAGGGTGACGGAGCAGGCAACGGGCATGCCCTCGCGAACCTTGAATCCGGCGACGGACTTCTTGGCCCTCTTGAGGAGGGGCTTCTGCCCGGTGATGATGCCCAGTTCCTCCAGAGCGGCATCCATGTACTTGATGTCCGTCTTGGCCTCGTTGACGCCGACGTTAACGACGATCTTGACGAGGCGGGGAACTTCCATGACGTTGGTGAAGCCGAACTGCTTCTGCAGACGGCCGACCATTTCGTCGAGATATTTCTGCTTCAGGCGTGGGATCATGATCTACTCCCTCCTAGACCTTGTCCACGATCTCGCCGCACTTCTTGCAGACGCGGACCTTTCGGCTGTCCTCGAGGAAGGCGCGGCCGACACGGGTGGCCTTGCCGCAGGAGGGGCAGACCAGGAGGACCTTGGAAGCGTAAATAGGCGCTTCCTGCTTGACGAGACCGCCCTGGGGGCTCTTGGCCGAGGGGCGGACGTGCTTGGTGACGACATTGACACCCTCGACGACGACAAGATCGCGGTCGGGGATCCGGCGAAGAACCTTGCCCTCTTTTTTGGCGTCCTTCCCGCTGATGACGCGGACGGTGTCGCCTTTCTTGATTCTCATCTTGCCCATAGGTCAGGCCCTCCTAAACGACTTCAGGCGCCAAGGAGACGATGCGCATGTACTTCTTCTCCCGAAGCTCCCGGGCGACGGGGCCGAAGATGCGGGTCCCTCTGGGATCGCCGTTGTTGTCGATGATGACGGCGGCGTTATCATCGAAGCGCACATAGGATCCGTCACGACGGCGTACTTCCTTTTTCGTTCTGACGATGACGGCCTTGACGACCTTCCCCTTTTCGATGTTGCTGTTGGGGATAGCCTCTTTGACGGAAGCGACGATGACGTCGCCGACGGAACCGTAGCGCCGGAAGCTGCCACCCTGAACCTGGATGCACATGAGCTTCTTGGCGCCCGAATTATCGGCCACGTTCACGACGGTACGAAGCTGGATCATGGCCTATTTCTCCCCCTCGGCAGTTTCACCGGCCTTGCCGGTGACGGTGAGGACCGGAGCGCGCTCGATGACCTCGGCGAGACGCCAGCACTTGTGGCGGCTCAGAGGACGGGTTTCCTCGATGCGGACCTTGTCGCCGATGCGACAGGTATTCTCCTCGTCGTGCGCCTTGTACTTCTTGTATCGGCGGACCGGCTTGCCGTACAGCGGATGCTTCGACGTGGTATCGACGCGAACGACGATGGTCTTGTCCATCTTGTCGCTGACGACGACGCCGTACCGCTCCTTACGATGGGCCTTGCGTTCCTCCATCGCCCTTTACCCCCTTACACCGGGACGGCTCGCTTCACGTTCTTTCTCACCGGCGATGGTGAGAATACGTGCGATCGTCCGTTTGACTTCTCTGATGCGGCTCGTGTTCTGGAGCTGCCCGATGGCGCTCTGGAACCTCAAGTTGAAGAGTTCCTCTTTGAACTGGAGATGCTTCTCCTGAAGCTCGTCCAGGGTAAGGTCACGAAGCTCCTTGTTACGCATCCTTACTCACCACCCACTCCCTCGCGGGCCACGACGCGGACCTTGATCGGCAGCTTGTGAGCCGCCGTACGGAAGGCCGCTTCGACAACTTCGCGGGAGACGCCGGAAACCTCGAACATGATCCGGCCCCGCTTGACCGGTGCCACCCAGTACTCCGTGGCTCCCTTACCCTTTCCCATTCGGGTTTCGATGGGCTTTTTCGTGTAGGGGCGATCGGGAAAAATCCGGATCCAGATCTTGCCGCCCTTTTTCATCTTACGGGAGATGGACACACGAGCCGATTCGATCTGACGTGCCGTGATCCAGCCGCACTGGAGAGCCTGGAGACCGTACTCCCCGAAGTGGACCTCCTTGCCGCCTTTGGCCATGCCGCGCAGGGGCCGACGGTGGGGCTTGCGGTACTTGACGCGCTTAGGCATCAGCATGGCGGTTTACCTCCTTTCCTTCTCCTCGACGGGTTTCTGGTCAGCGAGGAGAGGGGCCTTGCCCTTGTAGATCCAGACCTTTACGCCGATGACGCCAGCGATGGTCCTGGCTTCGGCGAGTCCGAAGTCGATGTCGGCCCGCAGGGTGGACAGAGGGAGCTGACCTTCCAGGTACCACTCAGTCCGGGCGATCTCAGCGCCGCCGAGACGGCCGGAGCACTGGATCTTGATGCCCTTGGCGCCGGACTTCATGGCGCGGAAGATGGACTGCTTCATGGCCCGGCGGAAACTGATCCGGCGCTCCAGGGACGAGGCGACTCCTTCAGCCACGATCTGGGCTTCCTTGTCGGGGCTCTTGATCTCCTGAATGTTGATCATGACCCGCTGTCCGGTCAGCTTCTGCAGCGCGTCACGGACGTCCTGGATCTCCTGGCCGCCCTTGCCGATGACGACACCAGGCCGGGCGGTCCAAACGGTGAAACGGATGACGTTGCCGATCCGCTCGATCTCTACCCTGGAAACACCGGCGTGGCCCCAACGCTTCTTGAGCCAGTCGCGAAGGCGAAGGTCCTCATGAAGCTTCTTGGCGTAATCCTTGCCACCGGCGAACCACTTGGATTCCCAATCGCGGATGACGCCGATGCGGTAACCTACCGGGTGAACTTTCTGACCCATTCGTCACCCCTCCTTAGCGTTCCGCCACGACGACGGTGATATGGCTCGTGCGATGGCGATAGGGATGGGCCCGCCCCATGGAGACGGGACGGAAGCGTTTCATGCTCGGTCCCTGGTCGGCATAGGCGAGCTTGACAAAGAGCCTGTCCAGATCCATCCCGAAATTGTGCTCCGCATTAGCGGCAGCGCTCTTGAGAACTTTCTCGATGACGACGGCAGCCTTCTTCGGCGTGAAGCGAAGAGAGATAAGCGCCTCATCGACCCTTTTGCCCTGAATGAGAGCCAGAACCTGGCGCGCCTTGGTGGGCGAGACGCGGACCTGTCTGGCAATGGCCTTGGCTTCCATGGTCGTACCTCCTCGCTACCTCACGCGGGTGGAACGTTCCTGCCCCGCGTGCCCGCCGAACTTGCGGGTCGGGGCGAACTCTCCGAGCTTGTGCCCCACCATGTTTTCGCTGATGTAGACGGGAATGTGGGTCTTCCCGTTGTGAATGGCGATCGTGTGACCGATCATGGACGGAACGATCGTCGAACGGCGCGACCAGGTCTTGATGACCTTCTTGGCCCCCGATTCGTTCATGGTTTCGACCTTGCGGAGCAGCTTGAGCTCCACAAAGGGTCCTTTTTTCGTGGAACGAGCCATATTCGACCCTCCTCAGCCTACTTGGCGTTCCGGCGACGGACGATGAGCTTATCCGTGACCTTGCGCTTCCGGGTCCGATACCCCTTCGCCGGAGTTCCCCAGGGCGAGACGGGATGCTTGTTGGACTTGCTGCGGCCCTCACCGCCGCCCATGGGATGATCGACGGGGTTCATGACCATGCCACGGACCTTGGGACGACGGCCGAGCCAGCGGGTCTTGCCGGCCTTGCCGACGGTGGTGTTCTCGTGATCCTCGTTGCCGACCTGACCGACGGTGGCCATGCACTCGACGAGGATCATGCGCATCTCGCCGCTGGGCAGACGGAGGGTGGCGTACTTGCCCTCCTTGGCCATGATCTGGGCCGCCACACCGGCGGACCGGACCAGAGCCCCGCCGCGACCGGGGTTGAGCTCCACATTGTGGACGAAGGTGCCAACGGGGATGTCCTTAAGCTTAGCGGCGTTGCCGGGCTTGATGTCCACGCCTGGACCGGCCTCGATCATCTGGCCGACGGCAAGTCCCGTGGGGGCCAGGATATAGCGTTTCTCGCCATCCACGTAGTGAATGAGGGCGATCCTGGCCGAACGGTTGGGATCGTACTCGATGGTGGCCACCTTGCCGGGGATGCCGATCTTGTTCCGCTTGAAGTCGATGACACGGTAGTGCCGTTTGTTGCCGCCGCCCCGATGACGCATGGTGACGCGGCCGGTGTTGTTGCGGCCGGCCTTCTTGCGCAGAGGCTGAAGCAGGCTGCGCTCGGGTTCGGTACAGGTGATCTCCTCGTAGGAGGGGATCGTCATGTGCCTCCGGCCGGGAGTGATCGGTTTAAACGCTTTGATTCCCATCGCTGGATCCTCCCCTCACTCTAAGCGTTGGCGCCTTCGAAGAATTCGATGCGCTCGCCCGAAGCAAGCGTAACGATGGCCTTTTTCCACGAGCGCGTGCGGCCGAGAAAGGCGCCAAGCCTCTTCGGCTTCGACCGGACCTTGATGGTGTTGACCTTGAGGACCTTCACCTTGAAGACGTCCTCAACGGCCTTCCTGATCTCGATCTTGTTGGCCTGTGGCAAGACTTCGAAGGAGTACTTGTTGTGCTCCATCATGCGATTGCTTTTTTCGGTGATGATGGGCCGGACGATTATATCATGGGCCAGGAGCTTCATCGACCGAACACCTCCTCCAGTCTGTTGACGGCTTCGGCACTGAGGATGAGGTGCTCGTGGTTGAGGATGTCGTAGACGTTGATGCTGTCGACGTGGAGCACCCGGGCTCCGGGGATGTTGCCCGTCGAACGGATCAGGGCGTCGTTGGACTCGTGAACCACCACGAGCGGCTTCTTCGCCGCCTCGACCCTGTCGAGGAACTGGACCATGACTTTCGTCCGGGGCGCCTCAAGGCCGCTGTAGTCGAGAAGCATGAGCCTCTCGTCCTGAACTTTGAGCGTCAGGGCGCTGCGGAGAGCCAGACGGCGGACCTTGCGGTTCACCTTCTGGTGGTAGTCGCGGGGATGGGGACCGTGGGCCACGCCGCCACCGACCCAGATGGGTGACGTCGTGCTGCCGTGACGGGCCCGCCCTGTGTGCTTCTGGCGCCAGGGCTTCTTGCCGCCGCCGGCCACTTCGCCGCGGCGCTTGCAGTCATGGGTGCCCTGGCGACGGTTGGCCAGCTGGGCCACGACGACCTGATGCATGGCCGGGACATGGACCGGGGCCGAGAAGACGGCGTCCGAAAGGGTGACCTCACCGACGACTTCGCCCTGGAGATTGTACTGTTTCACGTTAGGCATCGTCATTTACCCTCCTTTCAGCGGACGCTACTTCTTTTTACGGACGACAACGAGTCCGTTGCGGGCGCCGGGAACGGCTCCCTTGACGAGGAGCAGGTTATTCTCGCTGTCGACGGCGACGACGTCAAGGTTCTTGACGGTGACCTTTTCGTCGCCCATCTGGCCCGGCATGACCTGGCCCTTGAAGACCTTGCCGGGATAGCTGGACCCGCCGCTGGAGCCGGGCCGACGGTGGAACTTGGAGGCACCGTGGCTCGAAGGGCCGCGGTTTCCGTTGTGACGCTTGATGAATCCGGCGAACCCTTTACCCTTGCTGGTTCCCGTGACATCGATTTTCTCGCCGGCCTCGAAGAGGGAGGCGTCGAGGACTTTGCCCACCTCGAAGCCCTCAAGGGACTCGAGACGGAATTCACGGAGCCAGCGGCAGGGCTCGAGGCCCGCCTTCTCGAACTGCCCCTTCACAGGTTTGGTGACCTTGTGGGGCTTGATGGCGCCGAAACCGAGCTGGACGGCCATGTAGCCGTGCTTTTCTTCGGTGCGCAGGGCGGTGATGGGGCAGGGGCCGACTTCCACGACGGTGACGGGAACAGCCCGTCCCGCCTCGTCGAAGATCTGGGTCATGCCCAGCTTGCGACCCAAGAGGCCGATTGTCATCGATCTTCCACTCCTTTGCTCAGAGCTCCCCTTACAGCTTGATCTGGATGTCCACGCCCGAGGGGAGATTCAGCTGCATAAGGGCCTCCATCGTCTTTTGCGTGGGTCCGACAATGTCGATCAGCCGCTTATGAGTTCTGATTTCAAACTGCTCACGGGCATCCTTGTCCTTATGAGGGGACTTGAGGATGGTGTACTTGTTGATTTCCGTCGGCAGAGGAATGGGGCCCGAAACCTGGGCGCCTGTCCTCTGTGCCGTGTCGGCGATCTGCGCGGCCGAACTGTCGAGGACGCGATGATCGAAGGCCTTCAGCTTGATGCGGATATTTTTCGTCAAGGCTACAACCCCCTCCGGGGATTACTTGTCGAGGATTTCGGTGACGACGCCGGCGCCGACGGTGCGGCCGCCCTCACGAACGGCAAAGCGCAGACCGGGCTCCAGGGCCACCGGAACGATCAGTTTCACCTCGAACGTCGCATTGTCGCCGGGCATGACCATTTCCACGCCCTCGGCCAGTTTGATCTCCCCCGTCACGTCCGTCGTCCGGAAGTAGAACTGGGGCTTGTAGCCGGAGAAGAACGGCGTGTGGCGACCGCCCTCTTCCTTCTTCAGAACGTAGACTTCGGCGAAGAAGTGCTTGTGAGGCAGGATCGAGCCCGGCTTCGCGATGACCTGACCCCGCTCCACGTCGTCCTTGCCGATGCCCCGAAGCAGTAGACCCACGTTGTCGCCGGCCATGGCCTCGTCGAGGATCTTCCGGAACATCTCGATCGACGTGCAGACCGTCTTCTGCGTGTCTCGCATGCCGACGATCTCCACTTCCATGCCCGACTTCAGGATGCCGCGCTCGATCCGACCCGTGACGACCGTGCCGCGACCGGTGATGGTGAAGACGTCCTCGACGGGCATGATGAAGGCCTTCTCCGTGTCGCGGATCGGCTCAGGAATGTAGCTGTCGCAGGCGTCCATGAGCTCCCAGATCTTGTCGGCCCAGGGGTCGCCCTTCTCGCCGCTGCCCTCGAGGGCCTTCAGACCCGAGCCGCGGACCACCGGCACGTCGTCGCCGGGGAATTCGTACTTGCTCAGGAGGTCGCGCACTTCCATCTCGACCAGGTCCAGGAGTTCTTCGTCGTCGACCATGTCCGTCTTGTTCATGAAGACGACCAGGGCCGGCACGTTGACCTGACGGGCCAGAAGGACGTGCTCCCGCGTCTGGGGCATGGGGCCGTCAGCGGCCGAGACGACGAGGATGGCACCGTCCATCTGAGCCGCGCCGGTGATCATGTTCTTGATGTAGTCGGCGTGTCCCGGGCAGTCGATGTGGGCGTAGTGACGGTTGTTCGTCTGGTACTCGACGTGAGAGATGTTGATCGTGATGCCGCGCTCACGCTCTTCAGGAGCCTTGTCGATGTTCTCGAAGGCCGTGAAGTCGGCAAATCCCGCCTTCGACAGCACATAGGTGATGGCGGCCGTCGTCGTCGTCTTGCCGTGGTCGATGTGACCGATCGTGCCGATGTTCAGGTGAGGCTTGTTTCTTGCAAAATGCTCCTTTGCCATAGACGTTTCCCTCCCAACAGATATTCAGCAGGCTTGTTATTTTACCCTTTAAGGATTTTTTCCGCCACATCACGAGGAACTTCCTCGTAATGGTCGAACTGCATCGTGTAGGCGGCACGTCCGGAACTCTTGCTCCGGAGGTCGGTGGCGTAACCGAACATCTCCGCCAGAGGGACAAAAGCCTTGACGATACGGGCGTTGGCGCGCATCTCCATCCCCTCGATACGGCCGCGGCGGGACGAGAGGTCGCCGATGACGTCGCCGACGTACTCCTCGGGGGAAACCACTTCAACCTTCATGACAGGTTCCATGAGAACGGGATCGGCCTTTTTCATGCCCTCCTTGAATCCCATGGAAGCGGCGATCTTGAAGGCCATTTCGGAGCTGTCCACCTCGTGGTAGCTGCCGAAGACGAGGGAGACCTTGACGCCGATGACGGGGAAACCGCCGAGGATGCCGGCGCCGATGGTCTCTTCCAGGCCTTTTTGGACAGCAGGGATATACTCCTTGGGGACGACGCCGCCGACGATCTTGTTCTCGAACTCGAAACCCTTCCCCTCGGGAAGAGGTTCGAGGTCGAGGACGACATGACCGTATTGGCCGCGACCGCCGCTCTGGCGGACGAACTTGCCCTCGGCCTGAGCGGCCTTGCGGATGGCCTCCCGGTAGGCGACCTGAGGCCGGCCGACCTTCACTTCGACGCCGAACTCACGGCGGAGGCGGTCGACGATGATCTCCAGGTGGAGCTCGCCCATGCCGGAGATGATGGTCTGGTTCGTCTCCTCGTCGGTCCGCACGCGAAAGGTGGGATCTTCTTCGGAGAGGGCCGAAAGGCCCTTGGCCAGCTTGACCTGGTCGGCCTTGCTGTTGGGCTCGACGGAAAGATGAATGACAGGCTCGGGGAAGTCGAGGTTCTCCAGCAGAACGGGAGCGCTCTCGGCGCAGAGGGTGTCCCCGGTGCGGGTGGTCTTCAGCCCGGGCAGAGCGACGATCATCCCGGCGGCGCACTCATCCAGCTCCTCGCGCTTGTTGGCGTGCATGCGCAGGATACGCCCGACGCGCTCGCGCTTGTTCGTCGCCACGTTGAGGACGGTGTCGCCGGCCTTGAGGGCTCCTGAGTAAATCCGGCAGAAGACGAGACGGCCTACGAAGGGATCGACCATGACCTTGAAGGCCAGGGCAGCGAAAGGCTCGTCATAGCTCGAGTGGCGCTCGATGGCGACCTCGGGGTCGTCGATGTCGTGAGCAATGATGGGCGGAAGATCGACGGGGCTGGGCAGATAGTCGATGACGGCATCGAGCATGGGCTGGACGCCCTTGTTCTTGAAGGCCGAGCCACAGAGGACAGGGACGATGCTGAGATCGATCGTGGCCTGGCGTATGGCGGCCTTGAGCCTCTCGGCAGACACCTCTTCGCCCTCAAGGAAGGCCTCCATGATAGCCTCGTCGAAGTCGGAGACAGCCTCGATGAGGGCTTCCCGGGCCAGGGCGGCCTCCTCCTGAAGTTCGGGAGGAATCTCGCTCATCTTCGGCTCACGGCCCAGATCGGCATCGTCTCCGTAGATAACGGCCCGGTTCTGGACGAGGTCAATGATGCCCGTAAAGGTCTCCTCGGCCCCGATCGGTATCTGGAGGGGAACGGCTCGGGCACCGAGGCGCTCCCTCATGCCCTCGACGACGGAGGCGAAGTCAGCCCCGACGCGGTCCATCTTGTTGACGAAGGCGATGCGGGGGACACGATACTTGTCGGCCTGGCGCCAGACGGTCTCCGACTGGGGCTCGACGCCACCGACGGCGCAGAAAACGGCGACAACACCGTCAAGCACGCGAAGGGACCGCTCCACCTCAACGGTAAAGTCCACGTGGCCGGGCGTATCAATTATGTTGATGATACAATCCTTCCAGTGGCACGTCGTCGCAGCGGAGGTGATGGTGATGCCTCGCTCGCGCTCCTGCTCCATCCAGTCCATCGTCGCCGCGCCCTCGTGGGTTTCGCCCAGCCTGTAGGTACGGCCCGTGTAGTACAGGATCCGCTCCGTCGTCGTCGTCTTGCCCGCATCAATATGGGCCGCGATGCCGATATTGCGGATCAGCTTCAGATCAGGTCCTTGCATCGTCTTTCACCACCAAGAAATGTGACTGCCTGCCGTTGCTTTGGGGCTTCGGGGCTGTAGGAGAAAAGAAAGTTACCAACGGTAATGGGCGAAGGCGCGGTTGGCCTCAGCCATGCGGTGAGTGTCTTCACGCTTTTTGACGGAACCGCCCTCGCCCTTGCAGGCGTCAAGAAACTCGCGGGCAAGACGTTCCACCATGGGGATACCCTTGCGGGCCCGAGCGTACTGAATGATCCATCGCGTCGCCAGAGCCTCGGCACGGGCGGGATCGACCTCTACGGGGACCTGGTAGGTCGCGCCGCCGACACGACGGGGCTTGACCTCGACGAGGGGCTTGACGGCCTCCATGGCCTTGTCGTAAACCTCTTTGGGCTCAAGACTCAGCTTGGCACCGGCATTTTCGAGGGCGCCGTAGAAGATCTTCTCGGCGATGCTCTTTTTGCCGTCGTACATGATGCAGCTGATGAACTTTTCCATTGAAACGGAATTGAAGCGGACGTCGGCCTTGGGCTCCCGACGATGGACATGACCTTTCCGCGGCATCTACGGTTCCCCTCCCTAAGACTGCTTCTTGGGCCTGCGAGCCCCGTATTTGGAACGGCTCTGGCGACGGTTTTCGACTCCGGCCGTGTCCAGGGTGCCGCGAACGATGTGGTAGCGGACGCCGGGAAGGTCCTTGACGCGACCTCCGCGGACCATGACGACGGAGTGCTCCTGCAGGTTGTGGCCGACTCCGGGGATATAGGCCGTGACCTCAATGCCGTTGGTGAGGCGGATGCGAGCGACCTTCCGGAGAGCCGAGTTGGGCTTCTTGGGCGTGGTGGTGTAGACGCGGGTGCAGACGCCGCGCTTCGCCGGGTTGCTCTGAAGGGCAGGCGACGCCGTGCGGACCTTCTTCGTCTTACGCCCGTTGCGAATCAACTGATTGATCGTTGGCACAGGCAAAACCTCCTTCCACGATAAAAGGGCTCTTTGATGATTTTGAGCCCGCTTGGACCGGGCCCTGGGGGCCTTTTTCGGCCGCGGGCTTGTGAGCTTCGACAGGCGCCTTGACAGGGATAAATGAGCACAGATAACCCTGCGCCAAAAAAGACGCACCCGGACATCATAGCAACGTCCGGGTGCGCTGTCAAGAAAGGAGAACCGTCACGGTCAGTCGCCGAGGGCCTCCTCAAGAGGCCTGTCCTCGACCGGCTCAGGTTTAGGCGATGCGGGGACCGACGAAGTCTGGACTCGGTAGTGCTCGGCGCCCGTTCCGGCAGGGATGAGGTGGCCGATGATGACGTTTTCCTTGAGCCCGATGAGGGGATCGACGTCACCCCGCACGGCGGCCTTGGCCAGGACCTGGGCCGTCTGTTGGAAGGAGGCGGCACTGAGGAAACTGTCCGTGTTGAGGGCGGCCTTGGTGATGCCGTGAATGACGGCGCTGTGCTGGGGCTCCTCGCGAAGACGGCGCACGAAGCTGACACGCTGGATAAGCCGCTTCGTCTCGGCCGCTCCATAGATGGGCCGGACGACGATCTCATCGGGATCGGCCAGGACGAGGGCATCAAGGAGGGCGTGGTTCACCTCCTGGCCCGGTTCGGCGACGACTCGGCCCTGTCCGTCCTTTACGGCTTCGAGGATGACGCGGCCGTAGACGGTGTCACTCAGCGTCTGGGCGAGAATCTTGTCGCGGGTGACGATCTCCCCTTCGATCTGGACGGCCGTCAGGTTCCCCTCGACGAGGCCTCGGACGACGCTGCCATCGACGATGTGAGAGATCTGCCGGACCTCGTTGCCCGAGGCATCGATGGCCTGAGCGAGGGGCTTGCTCCAGACCTTGTCGATGAGGTATTTCTGCATGGCATCGGCCAGAGCGATGCGTTCCGGCGCCTTCCAGACCTTGACCGCTTCGATCTGGAGCTCCCGGAAGTGGCGGGCCGTCTCCCCGGTGATGAGGCGGTCCTTGAGGGCGATGGCCTCGCCGTCGAAGACGACGTCTTCGGCGAGGTAAGCCGTCTCGGTCAGGCTCTTGAGGACATCCGTGTCGCGCACCCAGAGAGGGCGAGGCGCTTCCTGGGTGACGAGAGTGAGCTGGCCCAGAGTGAGGGGAGCGCCGGCTTCGATGCGCTTGCCGTCGGCGATGTCGAGGGCCTCAGTGAGCTCCAGGCCTTCGAGTTGGCGGCGGAAGGAAGCCTCGCCGACGATCACTCTCAGGCCGCCCTCGCCGTCTTCGAGATGGAGTTCGTTGACGGGCGTGCCGGGCATGAGGATGCGCGAGATCGACCCGGAGTCGAGGTCCTGGCCCTTGAACTGCAGTGCCGCCTCGATGTTTCCCTGTCCCTTGGCGTCCTTGAAGACCATGCCGACGAGGGCCTTCGTGGCCTCGTCGAGGCAGCGGCGGTTGTTCTCCCTGATGGCTTCGATCTCTTTCTCGAGCTCGTCCATCCAGACCAGCTCGCCGGCCACGAAGGAGCTGTCGCCCTCTTCCGTGATGCGGACGCGGTTGACGGGCGCCACCTTGCGGAGGATGACCTCGATGTGCTTGTTGTTGATGGAGACACCCTGGGAGCGGTAGACCTCCTGGATGTTGTCGACAAGGTATTTCTGCACCGCCTCGAGGCCGATGACGTCGAGAAGCTGCTGGGGGTCAATGTATCCCTCGGTGAGGGCGTCGCCCTTCTCTACCTCTCTCCCCTCCTCGACGAGGAGGTTCTGGTTGAGAGGGACGTTGTAGCTGAACTTCTGTTCCCCGTCGGGCCCTTCGGCGACGAGGATGACCTTGCGCTTGCCCTCGAGCTCGCGGATTTCGGCGATGCGGCCCGAGGCCTCGGCGAGAAGGGCCACCTTCTTGGGCTTGCGGACCTCGAAGAGCTGTTCGATCCGGGGCAGACCTTGGGTGATATCCTCGCCGGTGAGGCGGACGCCGCCGGTGTGGAAGGTCCGCATGGTGAGCTGCGTTCCCGGTTCGCCGATGGACTGGGCGGCGACGACGCCGACGGTCTCACCGATGGAGACGGTCTTACGCGTCGCCAGGTCCCGACCGTAACAGGCCTGACAGAGGCCGTGGCGGAGAGCGCAGGTGAGAGGACTCCGGACCTCTACGCGGTCGATGCCGGCCTCTTCGATGAGGCGGGCATCGGCAGGCTCGATTTCCTGACCCTTCCGAACGAGCACCTCCGAGGTGAGGGGGTGGCGGATGTCCTTGAGGGCCGTCCGGCCGGCGATCCGTTCGGCGATGCCGATGACGGCTTTGCCGTCCTGGACGAGGGGTTCAATGACAATGCCCTGATCGGTGCCGCAGTCGGGAGCGCTGATGATGAGGTCCTGAGCGACGTCGACGAGACGGCGCGTGAGGTAGCCCGACTTGGCCGTCCTGAGGGCCGTGTCGGCCAGTCCCTTTCGGGCTCCATGGGTGGAGATGAAATACTCCAGCATGTTCAGGCCCTCACGGAAGTTGGCCGTAATGGGATAGTCGATGATCCTCCCCGAAGGGTCGGCCATGAGGCCGCGGATGCCCGACATCTGGGCAAGCTGGCTCTTGCTGCCTCGCGCTCCCGACTCAGCCATCATCCGCACCGGGTTGGCCTCGTCCATGTTGGCCACGATGGCATCGGCGATCTTGCGGGACGCCTCGGACCAGAGGAGCTCCTTCTCCCGGAAGTACTCGTCCTCGGTGAGGACGCCCATCTGATATTCGTCGATGAGGTCCTCCTCCCGATCGAGGGTCTCGCGGACAATGAGGTTCTTTTCTGGTGGCACGGCGATGAAGTCCAGCCCCAGGCTGATCCCGCTTTTGGCGGCCCAATGGTAACCGAGGGCCTTAACGCTGTCGAGCATCTCGACCATCTTCTTGACGCCGACGACGTCGTAGGCGCTGTCGAGAAGCTGGGCCAGGTCCTTCTTGCCCGTCTTCTCGTTGTGAAAGCGCATGGCCGTGGGAAGGATGTTGTTGAAAAGCACCCGTCCCGGTGAGGTCTCAAACCACCCGTTCTCGTCGGTCTCGACGGTCCAGGAGGGATCGGCTTTCAGAAGGATCGTGGCGTTGATGTGGACGACGCCGTGGTCGAGGGCGATGAGGGCGTCCTCGATGTCGCGGAAGCGCATGCCTTCGCCCTTCTGGCCCGGCACCATCTGGGTGAGGAAGTAGATGCCGAGGACGATGTCCTGGCTGGGCGTGACGATGGACCGTCCGCTGGCCGGCGAGAGGACGTTGTGAGCCGAGAGCATGAGCATGCGCGCCTCTGTCTGTGCCTCCAGAGAGAGAGGAACGTGGACAGCCATCTGGTCGCCGTCGAAGTCGGCGTTGAAGGCCGTACAGACCAGAGGATGGAGACGGATGGCCTTGCCCTCCATGAGGACGGGCTCGAAGGCCTGAATGCCGAGGCGGTGGAGCGTCGGGGCCCGGTTCAACAGGACAGGATGATCCTTGATGATCTCTTCAAGAATGGCCCAGACCTCGTCGCGGCCGCGCTCGATAATGCGTCGGGCGTTTTTGACGTTCGCCGCCTGGCCGCGCTCGACGAGCTTCTGCATGACGAAGGGCTTGAAGAGCTCCAGGGCCATCTGCTTGGGCAGGCCGCACTGGTAGATCTTCAGGTTCGGCCCGATGACGATGACGGAACGGCCCGAGTAATCGACGCGCTTGCCCAGGAGGTTCTGGCGGAACCGTCCCTTCTTGCCACGCAGGAGGTCGGTGAGGCTCTTCAGGGGACGGTTGCCGGCGCCGAGGACGGCCTTGCCCATCCTGCCGTTGTCAATGAGGGCATCGACGGACTCCTGAAGCATCCTCTTCTCGTTGCGGACGATAATCTCCGGAGCCCGCAGCTCCTGAAGCTTGAGCAGCCTGTTGTTGCGGTTGATGACGCGCCGGTAGAGGTCGTTGAGGTCCGACGTGGCGAAACGGCCGCCATCAAGCTGGACCATGGGCCTCAGGTCAGGCGGGATGACGGGAAGGACCTCAAGGACCATCCATTCGGGCTTGCTGTCGCTCTTGCGGAAGTCCTCGGCCACCTGGAGCCGCTTGACGAGCTTCCGTTTCTTCTGGCCCGTCGTGTCGGCGATCTCCTCGCGGAGGCTGCTGACGAGCTCCTCCAGGTTGATCCGGCCCAGAAGGGCCTTGACGCCCTCAGCGCCGATGCCGGCGTCGAAGGTCTTGTCGTAGGCCGCGCAGAGGCGCTGTTCCTTCTCGAGGATGATGTCGCTCTGCTCGAAGGGCGATTCGCCGCCCTCGATGACGATGTAGCAGGGATCCTCAAGGGTGATCGTCTCCTGCTGGGCCGTGAAACGGCCCGGGTATTTCTGGTGATAGAGGTCATATTCGCTGACGGAGATAATGTCGCCCTTGGCGAAGGGCAGGTGGGCGACGGCCGTGACGAGGAAGCCCTCCTGGTTGCCCGAGAGAGCCCGCTCGACGTCGACCTCGAGGCCCAGGGAGCGAGCCTCGTCGAGCTCGGAGGCGGAGATGACCTGATCGACGGCGAAACGGCCGTCGGGCGACTCGGTGCGGACCCGGAAGGCGGGCTCCACCTCGAAGACACCGTCGCCATAGTCGGTCTTGAAGCGCGAGACCTGATGGGCGGAGACGACGTCGCCCACGGTGAGGGGAACGTCATCGACGGAGAGAATCCTCAGGGCCTCCTCGGCCTTGAACTTGGCATCGAAGTGCCGGTGGATCCGTTCTTCGCAGGCGGCCAGAAGGTCACCGCGACGGGCCAGATCACTCCTGCGGCCCTCGATGACAACTTTGTAGACCGCTTCACGGCGCCGTATTGGGGCGAAGTAGACCACCTTTTCCAGATCCTTCGTGGCCGTGCCGAGCAGGAGGCTGAGGCGGCTGGGAATGCCGCGGAGATACCAGATGTGGACGACGGGGGCGGCCAGCTTGATGTGCCCCATCTTCTCTCTCCGGACGCGGCTGTCGGTAACCTCGACGCCGCATCGGTCGCAGACGACGCCCTTGAACTTGGGGCCGCTGCGCTTGTATTTTCCGCAGGCGCACTCGAAGCTGCGTGTGGGGCCGAAGATGCGCTCGCAGAAGAGGCCGTCCTTTTCGGGACGGAGTGTCCTGTAGTTGATCGTCTCCGGCTTCTTCACTTCTCCGCTGGAGATTTCCTGGATCCGTTCGGGGCTGGCCAGCTTGATGCGGACGCTGGCGATTTCGCGACGGCTCATCTAGGCATCTGCCCCCTCTGTTTCGTCATCCTGTTCCCCTTCTTCGGACGGGGAGTTTTCGTCACCACCGGAACCGAAGACCATTTCGTCGGTGATCGTCGACGGAGCGAAGAACTTGTCGAGCAGGCCGCCCTCCTCTTCCGATCCTTCCGGTCCGGCCTCGCGAGGCGCCATCCTCTTGGGCCGGAAGGGGGCTTCCGGTTCGTCGTCCTCGATGATGAGCTCACCGACAGAGCCGTCGTCGTAGCCGATCTCGACGTCGAGCCCCAGGCCCTGAAGCTCCTTGACGAGGACGCGGAAGCTCTCGGGAACTCCCGGCTTGGTCAGGTTCTGGCCCTTGACGATCCGCTCGTAGGTCTTGAGGCGGCCTCGGATGTCGTCGGACTTGACGGTGAGCATCTCCTGAAGGATGTGGGACGCCCCGTATCCTTCGAGGGCCCAGACTTCCATCTCCCCGAAGCGCTGGCCGCCGAACTGGGCCTTGCCGCCCAGAGGCTGCTGGGTGATGAGACTGTAGGGACCAATGGAACGGGCATGGATCTTGTCGTCGACGAGGTGGATCAGCTTGAGCATGTACATGTAGCCCACGGTGACCTTGTTTTCCATGGGCTCGCCGGTACGGCCGTCGTAGAGGGTCATGCGGCCGTCACGGGTCAGCTCGGGGTGATCGCCGGCGATCTTGGCCAGCTCCTCGAAGATCTCCTTCTCCTGGGCTCCTTCGAAGACGGGCGTCGAGACGTACCAGTCGTTCTGGACGGCGACGAATCCCATGATCGTCTCCAGCACCTGGCCCAGATTCATGCGGCTCGGCACGCCCAGAGGGTTGAGGACAATGTCGACGGGCGTGCCGTCGGGCAGATAGGGCATGTCCTCGACGGGCAGGATGCGGGAGACGACGCCCTTGTTTCCGTGACGGCCGGCCATCTTGTCGCCGACGGTGATCTTGCGCAGCTGGGCCACGTAGACCTTGACGACCTCGTTGACGCCGGGGCTCATGTCCTCGCCGTTGACATCGCGGGTGAGGCGCTTGATGGCGACGATCTTGCCGCCCTCACCGTGAGGAACGCGCAAAGAGGTGTCGCGCACTTCCCGGGCTTTCTCGCCGAAGATGGCACGCAACAGCTTCTCCTCCGGCGTCTGGTCCGATTCGCCCTTGGGCGTGACCTTGCCGACGAGGATGTCGCCGGCGCCGACTTCGGCGCCGATGCGGACGATACCGTTCTCGTCGAGATCCTTGAGGGCATCTTCGCCGACGTTGGGGATGTCGCGGGTGATCTCCTCGGGACCGAGCTTGGTGTCGCGGGCCTCGACTTCGTACTCCTCGATGTGGATGGAGGTGTAGAAGTCCTCCTTGACGAGCTTTTCGCTGAGAAGGATGGCGTCCTCATAGTTGTAACCCTCCCAGGGCACAAAGGAGACGAGGACGTTCCGTCCCAGGGCCAGTTCGGCCTCGTCGACGGATTGGCCGTCAGCGATGACCTCGCCCTGAAGGACATGGTCGCCGCAGCTCACGATGGGCTTCTGGTGGATGATCGTCCCCTGGTTGGAGCGGCGGAACTTGATGAGCCGGTACTGGTCGACGCCGCCATCGTCGGTGGAGATCTCCATCCGCTCCGAGTCGGCATAGGAGACCGTCCCGGACCTTCTGGCGACGACGCAGGAACCGGAGTCCTTGGCGATGCGGGCCTCCATGCCCGTGCCGACACGAGGCGCCTCGGCATGAACGAGAGGCACGGCCTGACGCTGCATGTTGGAGCCCATGAGGGCCCTGTTGGCGTCGTCGTGCTCGAGGAAGGGGATCAGGGCCGTCGAAACGGAGACGATCTGCTTGGGCGAGACGTCAAGGTACTCGACCTTGTCGGGCGTGACCTCTTCGATGTCGTCACGGTAGCGGACGTAGACGCGATCTCCTATTTCCGTCAGGACTTCCCCGCCGGAACCGACCGGCGTGTTGGCCCGAGCCACATAGTGGTCGTCCTCCTCGTCGGCCGACAGGAAGACGATCTCGTCGGTGACGCGGCCGTCGACGACCTTCCTGCGGGGCGTGACGAGGAAGCCGAATTCGTTGACGCAGGAATAGGTGGCCAAAGAAGTGACAAGGCCGATGTTGGGACCTTCCGGCGTCTCGATGGGGCAGACCCGGCCGTAATGGGTGTAGTGGACGTCGCGGGCCTCGAAACCGGCCCGCTCACGGGAGAGCCCGCCGGGACCGAGGGCCGAAAGGCGGCGTCTGTGGGTGATCTCGGCCAGAGGGTTGGTCTGGTCCATAAACTGGGATAGCTGGCCGGAACCGAAGAACTCGCGCAGAGCCGCCGAAACGGGCCGGACGTTAATGAGGTCCTTGGCCGTGGCCTTCTCCAGATTGGGCAGCGTCGTCATCCGCTCCTTGGCGATGCGCTCCATCCGGAGCAGGCCGATGCGGACCTGATTCTGCAGGAGCTCGCCGACGGCGCGGACGCGGCGGTTGCCGAGGTGGTCGATGTCGTCGGGGCGCTCCTTGCCGTTACGGAGAGCCAGCATGGCCTTGATCATGGCCACGATGTCCTCGACGCGGAGCAGCCGCTCGTCGAAGCCGAACTTGAGGCCCAGACGGCGGTTGAGCTTGTAGCGGCCCACGCGGCCCAGGTTGTAGCGCCGCGTGTCCCCGAAGAGCCCCTGGATGTACTCCCGGGCGTTCTCCATTCGGGCCGGCTCGTTGGGCCGGAGACGCCGGAAGAGGTCGAGGATTGCCTCGTCGCTGTTGTTCGTGTTGTCCCTCTCCAGTGTGGCCGCCAGGGCAGGATCGACATCCCAGACGCGGATGCGGGTCCGTCCCATCTCCTGGAGCTGTTCGACCTGCTCCTTCGTGAGACGGTCGTTCCTGGCGATGATGACGTCGCCGGTCTCGTCGACGACGGCCTCGGCCAGAAGGCGACCACGGATCTCCTCGTCGATGACGTCGACTTCGATCTCCCGGGCGTCAAAGAGCTGGAGGATCTCGTCGTTGTTGGGAACGCCGAAGGCCTTGAGGAACATGGTGACGGGGATCTTCTTGCGGTTGTCGATGTTGACGGAGAGGATCTCACCGGGGGTGAGATCGAACTCGAGCCAGGCCCCGCGGTCGGGGATGACTTTGCAGGCGAAGGTCTCCTGGCCGGGCACGTTGGTGTCGGCACTGAGGTAGACGCCGGCCGACCGGGCCAGCTGGTTGACGACGACGCGCTCCGTGCCGTTGATGATGAAGGTGCCCCTGTCGGTCATGACGGGGAAATCACCGAGGAAGATCTCCTCTTCCTTGATCTCCGACGTCTTGCGGTTGATGAGACGAATCGTCGCCCTGACAGGCATCTGCCAGGTGAGGTCCCGCTGCCTCGATTCCTCCTCGCTCGTCGTGGGAGGGTCGATGTAGAAGCGGACAAACTCCAGCGCAAAGGACCCATCGTAACTCTCGATGGGGAAGATCTCTGCAAAAAGCTCCTGGAGGCCAATAAGATCGCGCTTGTCAGGATCGACTTCTTTCTGGAAAAACCATCGGTAGGAATTTCGCTGGACTTCGATGAGGTCGGGAAGATCGACAAGATCTTTGACCCGCCCGAAAGCCAGACGCCGACGCCGTTTGCCCACGGAGACGAATTCGGCCATGGGAGTGATGACCTCCCTGTCTTGGTGTAAGTTTTTGAAAGGAGCTTGACGAAAGCTAAGGATAACAAAAGAGCCGTACCAAGTCAACAGGCATGGTACGGCCAAAACAAACCGCTTCGCTGCGAAGTCGGACATCTCACTATGGTGTCGAGGGGGGGATTTGAACCCCCACAGGCTTTCGCCCACTAGATCCTGAATCTAGCGCGTCTACCAATTCCGCCACCCCGACGTTGTCTATGACGGCGATGATTGTAGCAACGTCAGGACCTTTTGGCAAGTGCAAAAGAGCAAATGTGTGGCCGGACAGGGATAATCTCGTCCGTTAAGGGGACAGGGTAAAGGCCGCCGCCTCGATGGAAAACAGACTCCCGGAAGAACGGGGGGACACCAGGCCGTCTGGCGGGCGGTCAGGCGATTGGGGCCTTTCCTGTACGACCTGACTCGAGATTGCCTCCGATGAAGCTGATCATCAGACGCACCGGAAGAGAACCTTTGCCGGTCAGGGGGTTGAAAAAGACAGGGCGATAACCGATAAGGGAAGCGGGAGGTGATGCCATGATGGAGCTCACCAGCGACGTCATGCAGATGAGGGCGGCGGCGATCGGCGCCGAGATCCAGACGGCCGTGACGGCCAAGGTCATGGATTCGACGTCGGCTCTGCAGGAGGACCTCGTCCGGCAGCTTTTCGCCGCCTCAGGCATCGGCGGCCAGGCCGATTTCAGCGCCTGACCGGAACCGATCCGCTCCCGGCCCCGCCTCTTCCGAGGCGGGGCCCTCTTGTTTTTCTAGCCTTCCCCTGAGGCGCGGAGCAATCGGTCCCTCAGGGCAAGGCCGATCCCCTCCTGCGGCGGCCACTGGGCGACGATCACGGCCACGCCGGCCCTTTCGAGGTGGCGGAGGGCCGAAAAGAGGCCTCGTCCGTAGTCGTCAACGGTCCGGAAGAGGACGGATTCTCCCGCGGGTCGAGGCGGATCGGCCATGCCCATGTAGCCGACAGGTCCGGGAAGGGCCTCCCAATGGAGAGGGCCATCCCAGATCAGGAGGGGGACATCGGGCGCGTAGTGACGATAGCGCGTTCCGGGCGAACGCCGTCCCTCCCCGGCCTGAGCCAATCCGACTTGCCCTTCGGCCTCTGCGATCACTTCCAGGGGAAGAGCGCCGGGACGAAGCAGGAGAAGATCCTTCCCCGTGGCGTCGACGACGGTCGATTCGACGCCCACGTCGGTGGGGCCGCCGTCGAGGAGATAGGCGAGGCTCTCCCCCAGGTCCTCTTCGACGGCATCGGCGTCGGTGGGACTGGGTCTGCCGCTTCGGTTGGCACTCGGAGCGGCGACGGGAAGGGCCGTCGCCTCGATAAGGGCTAAGGCGACGGGATGGGAGGGCATGCGGAGGGCCACCGTCTCCAGTCCTCCCCGGGTGACGGGGGGGACGACGCCGGTCCTCGCGGGGAGGACGAGAGTGAGCGGTCCAGGCCAGAAGAGATTTATGAGACGCCTCGCCCGGTCGTCGACGAAGGCGACGCTCTCGGCTTCGCCAGGGTTGGCCAGGTGAAGGATGAGGGGGTTGTCCGAGGGGCGGCCCTTGGCGCGGTAGATGGCCCGGACCGCCTCGGCGTCGAGGCCGTTGGCCCCGAGGCCGTAGACGGTCTCGGTGGGAAAAGCGACGAGCTCACCCCGGACAAGAGCCCGGGCCGCCTCGGCGATGATTTTTTTCTGCGGGTTCCAGCGATCGACGGAACGCCTCACGACAGATAGGCCCCCTCCATGAAGGTCTCCAGGAAGGTTCGGCGGAAGGCCTGGAAGGTCCCGTCGAGGATGGCCCGGCGGGCCTGGCCGACGAGGTGGACCAGGAAGTGGAGGTTGTGCCAGGTGCAGAGCCTGGCACCGAGGATTTCACCGCTCCGGTGGAGGTGACGCACGTAGGCCCGGCTGTAGTTGCGGCAGACGTAGCAGTCGCAGGCTCCGTCGATGGGGCCGAAGTCGCGCTCGAAACGGGCCCCCTTGATGTTCATCCGCCCGAAGGAGGTGAAGAGGGTGCCGTTGCGGCCGTTCCGGGAGGGAAGAACACAGTCGAACATGTCGATGCCCCTGGCGATACCTTCGATGAGATTGGTGGGAAAACCGACGCCCATGAGGTAGCGGGGCTTCTCTTCAGGGAGGACGGGACCGAGGACGTCGAGGATGCGGTACATGTCGGCGTGGCTCTCTCCGACGGAGAGGCCTCCGATGGCGTAGCCGGGAAAGGGGAGCGCCATCAGCTCTCGAGCCGACCGGATGCGGAGCTCGTCGAAGACCGAACCCTGAACGATGCCGAAAAGGGCCTGACCGTCACGATCATGGGCTTCAAGGCACCGACGGGCCCAGGCGGTGGTTCGCGTGACAGCCCGGTCGGCCTCTTCGGCCGTTGTGGGCCAGGGGACGCACTCGTCGAAGCACATGGCGATATCGCTGCCCAGCTTTTCCTGAACGGCCACGGAGAGCTCGGGCGTCATGAAGTGGCTCGAGCCGTCGCGGTGGGAACGGAAGGCCACGCCGTCATCGCTGATTTCCCTAAGGGCCGAGAGAGAGAAGACCTGAAAGCCTCCGCTGTCGGTGAGGATCGGTCCCTTCCAGCCCATGAAGGAATGGAGGCCGCCGGCCTCGGCGACGAGGTCCGCTCCGGGACGGAGGTAGAGGTGATAGGTGTTGGAGAGGATAATCTGCGCGCCCAGGGCGGTCAGCTCCTCGGGACTCATGGCCTTGACGGTGGCCTGGGTACCGACGGGCATGAAGACGGGCGTTTCGATGACACCGTGAGGGGTGACGAGTTCACCGGCCCGGGCCCCCGTTTCGGGGCAACGGGCAATGAGGCGGTATTCGAACATGGTTCCTCCTTGATGACCCTACCAGCGGAAGAGGGCCCGGCCGTTCTCCCAGAGGCGGTCGGCGAGTTCCTCTTCGCCCATGCCTTTCACCTCGGCCAGAACGCGGAAGGTGTGGACCACGAGGGCAGGTTCGTTCCTCCTCCCCCGCCGGGGATGGGGCGAAAGGTAGGGGGCGTCGGTCTCGACGAGGAGCCGGTCCAGAGGGACGGAGGCGGCCACGTCGCGAAGGGCGTCGTTCTTTGCGAACGTCAGCGGCCCGGCGAAGGAGAGGTAGAAACCGAGGTCGAGGGCCCGTCGGGCCTGGACGGCGTCGCCGGAGAAGCAGTGAAGGACGCCGCCGCAGCGGGAAGCACCTTCCGACTCGAGGAGGGCCAGGGCGTCGCCGAAGGCGTCGCGGACGTGGACGACCAGGGGCAGGCCGACATCGACGGCCCAGGCGATCTGGCGGGCGAAGACCTCGCGCTGGACGGATCGCTCCGAATGATCGTAGTAGTAGTCGAGGCCGGCCTCGCCGATGGCGACGACGTTGCGGTCTCTGACGGCTTCTTTGAGGCTACGGGGGATCTCTCCACCCATGAAGCGGCTTTCGTGAGGGTGATAGCCGACGGCGCAGAAGAGGCTCTCGTGAGCCTGGGCCAGGGCGAGGGCTTGGAGGCTCGTCGCCTCGTCGGAGCCGACGACGAGGAGGCGGGCCAGGCCCGCCTCCTCCGCCCTGGCAAGCACTTCAGCACGGTCCTCGTCGAAGGCCTCGTCGTAAAGATGACAGTGGGAATCGAAAAGACGCAAGACGGACCTCAGTGGATGCGGCTACCCAGAGCCATGGCGCCGTCAAGGGTAAGAAGGGCCAGGCTGTCGTCACGGCAGCTTTCGGCTGCGAGCAGCATGCCCCGGCTCTCGACGCCGCGGAGCTTGACGGGCTTGAGATTGCAGACGACGATGATCGTCTTGCCCACCAGTTCCTCGGCCTTGTAGTACTCGCGGATGCCGGAGACGATGGTCCGTCGTTCGTAACCCAGGTCGACATCGATCTTGAAGAGCTTGTCCGCCTTGGGGACGGCTTCGGCGGCGACGATGCGGCCCACCCGAAGCTCGACCTTCCGGAAGTCGTCGATGGCAATCTCCTCTTCGTGCTCGCCCGGGTCGGGATCGAGGTTCCTGTCTCTTTCCCGGGCCGCCTTGGCCTCTTTCCAGGACTCGACGTCGATGCGGGGAAAGAGAACCTCTCCCTTGGCGACGGTGACGCCGGCAGGGAAGGGCTTCTCGGCTGCGGCAAAACCGGCGTCCTCGGGCGTCCCTGCCAGGCCAAGCTGGCGCCACATGGTCCGGGCCGTGGCAGGCATGACGGGCGAGACGAGGAGGGCGGCCTGTCTCAGGACCGTGCAGAGGACGGAGAGGACCGAGGCGAGGCGCTCCGTCTGCCCTTCCTTGCCGAGCTTCCAGGGCATGGTGGCGTCGATGTACTTGTTGCCCCTGCCGATGAGGGCCCAGAGGGCCTTGAGGGCCTCGTCGAAAGCCATGCGCTCCATGGCATCGGAGTAGGCCTTTCGGGTGACCTCAGCGGCGTCGAGAAGCTCCTCGTCAAGAGGATCGGCGGCTCCGCCGGGGAGAACCTGGCCTCCCTGGAAGCGCTCCACCATCTGGAGGGTCCTGTTGAGGAGGTTGCCGAGGTCGTTGGCGAGATCGGAGTTGACCCTCTGGACGAGGGCCAGCTCGGAGAAGTCGCCGTCGTTGCCGAAGGCGACCTCGCGGAGGAGGAAGTAGCGGAAGGCATCGACGCCATAGAGGTCGACCATCTCGAAGGGATCGACGACGTTGCCCTTCGATTTGGACATCTTCTCTCCCTCGACGGTCCACCAGCCGTGGGCGAAGACCTGTCTGGGCGGGTTGAGGCCGAGGGCAAGCAGCATGGCCGGCCAGACGACGCAGTGGAAGCGGATGATGTCCTTGCCCACCAGATGTCTGACGGCGGGCCAGAAGGTCCGAAGGCGCTCCTCGTCATCGGGGTAGCCGGCGACGGTGAGGTAGTTGATGAGGGCGTCGAACCAGACGTAGACGACATGGCGCTCGTCGCCGGGCACGGGAATGCCCCACTTGAGAGTGGTCCGGGAAACGGACTGATCGTTGAGGCCGCTCCGGATGAAGCTGACCACTTCGTTGTAGCGGCTTCTGGGCTGGATGGCGTCGGGGTTCTCCTCATAGTACCGCAGGAGGGGCTCCTGGTAGCGGGAGATGCGGAAGAAGTAACTCTCCTCCGTCATGGGCTGGAGAGGCCGCTTGCAGTCGGGACAGGTCTTGCCCTCACCCATCTGGCTTTCGGGAACGTAGGTCTCGCAGGGGACGCAGTAGAGCCCCTCGTAGGTTCCCTTGTAGATGTCGCCCTTTTCCATGAGACGGGTGAAGATGGTCTGAACGACCTTCTCGTGGCGGGGCTCGGTGGTGCGGATGAAGTCGTCGTGGGTGATGTGGAGAACCTCCCAGAGGCGGCGGAAGTTCTCCACCGTCCTGTCGGCCAGCTCCTGGGCCGTCATCCCCTTGGCCTGGGCTGTGGACTGGATCTTCTGGCCGTGCTCGTCCGTGCCGGTGCAGAAGAGGACCTTCTCGCCGGCCATGCGGTGATGGAGAGCCAGGGTGTCGGCGGCGATGGTCGTGTAGGCGTGACCGATATGGGGCACGTCATTGACATAGTAGATGGGCGTGGTGACGTAAAAAGTCCTGTCGCAAGACATCACTGTTCAACCTCCTCGCGGCGCCTCTTTGCGAGCAGGGCCGACTTGATCCGGTTTTTCGGAATACCATAACCCTCGGCGATGAGATTGACAACATCGCGGAGGCTCTTTCCCTGATCGAGGAGGGTCCTCCCCTCCTCCTGCCAGAGGGCGTCATCGACGGTTCGGGGTGCCCTGCCGGCCACGACGAGGACCATCTCGCCCCTGATCCGGCCTTCCGTCGCCTGCCGGGCCAGTTCTCCCAGAGGGGCCCGGAGGGTCTCCTGATGGATCTTGCTGATCTCCCGGACCAGAGCCGCCGGACGGTCCTCGCCGAAGGCCCCAGCCAGGTCGGCCAGCTCGTCGGCTAGGCGGTGCGGGGAGACGTAGAAGACGAGAGTCCAGCGGTGATCGGCCAGGTCGGCCAGGACCTTGCGGCGGTCCGTACCCTTCGAGGGGAGGAAGCCCCAGAAGGTGGCGGGGTGGACGGGAAGGCCCGAGAGGATCAGGGCGGGCACAAAGGCCGTCGGACCGGGGAGGACGTCGACATCGTATCCGGCCTCGAGGACTTCGCGGACGACGAGCTCTCCCGGATCGGAAACGGCCGGCGTCCCGGCATCGGATACGAGAGCCACCGTCTTCCCCTCGGCGAGGAGGCCGATGATCTCAGCCGTCCGGGACCGTTCGTTGTGGTCGTGGCAGGAGAGGAGCCGGGCCTTGATGCCGTAGTGATCCAGCAGCAGGCCCGTATGGCGCGTGTCCTCGCAGGCCACGACATCAGCGGTGGCCAGGACCTTGAGCGCCCGGGCCGTGATGTCCTCCCTGTTGCCGACGGGCGTGGGAACGACGATCAGAGTCATGAGGGGCGGGCCGTCACGTCCGCAGGCCCTCCCGCCCGACGTCGCGAGCCAGGAGGTCCGCCAGAAGGCGGGCGAAGTGCGCCGGGTCATCCAGCTTGCCCCCTTCGGCCAGAACGGCCTGCCCGTAGAGGAGACGGGCCTCGTCAGTGAGGTCCCGCTCCTCGCCGTGACGGCGGAGCAGCCCCTCCAGCAGAGGATGGGCGGCGTTGACTTCAAGGACACGCCTGTTTTTGGGCACCGGCTGCCCCATGGAGCGGAGGAGCTCCTCCATCTGGGGCGTCATGGAATGGGCCTCACCAACGAGACAGGCCGGGGATTGGGTGAGCCGCCGCGAAAGGCGCACCGCCGAGACCTCTTCGCTCAGCGCCTCGCCGAGAGCCTTGAGAAGCCCCTCGTAGCGGTCCTCCCCCTCTGCCACGTCCGCCTTGACCCCGGGAAGATCGTCCAGATCGGCCGCTCCTTTGGCCACGGAGCGCAGCGGCCGGTCGCCGTGGCTTTCGACGACGCCGCTCCAGAAATCGTCGACGGGATGGTCGAAAAGGAGCACCTCATAGCCCCTTTCGCGGAAGGCCTCGAGGTGAGGCGACCGCCGGAGCCCCTCGAGAGAGCCGCCGGAGAGGTAGTAGAGGGCCTTCTGGTCGGGCTTCATGGCCGCGATGTAGTCCTCAAGGCTGATCCATTCCCTCTCCGTCGTCTGAAAGAGGGCCAGGGCGAGAAGGGCCTGGCGGTTCTTCTCATCGGCGAAGATCCCCTCCTTGAGGACGGGACCGAACTCCTTCCAGAAGGCGAGGTAGGTTTCGGGGTTCTTCTCCTTCAGGCTCTTGAGCTCCTCCAGGACCTTCCGCGTCAGGCTGCGGCGGATGAGGGCGATCTGACGGTCCTTCTGTAGGATTTCCCGGGAGAGGTTGAGGGGGAGATCGTCGGAGTCGACGATGCCCCGCAAGAACCGGAGGTACTCGGGAATGAGCTCCTTGCAGTCCTGCATGATGAAGACACGCTTGACGTAAAGCTGGATGCCCCGGTCTCCCTCGCGGAGGAAGAGGTCGAGGGAAGCCTTGGAGGGCAGGAAAAGAAGGGCCCGGAAGGTGGTGAGACCTTCGACGCTATAGACGATCCGCTCCAGGGGATCGGCCCAGTCGTGGCTCAAATGGCGGTAGAACTCGGCATACTCCTCGTCAGTCACTTCCGACTCACTCCGGGACCAGATGGCCTTCATCGAGTTGAGCACCTCGTCGCCGCCGTCGCCTTTCATCCGGATCGGGTAGGCGACGAAATCGGAGTACCTGCGGACAATGGAACGGATCGTGAGGGGATCGGTAAAGTCCTCCTCTTCGTCCTCCTCCTGGCCCGGAGCCTTGAGGTGGAGGGTGACCGTCGTGCCCTGACCGTCGCGGTCGGCCTCCTCGATAGTGTAGGTCCCGTCGCCCGAGGAACGCCAGAGCCAGGCCTGACCGTCTCCGGCCTTTCGGGTCAGAACCTCGACGGCGTCGGCGACCATGAAGGAGGCGTAAAAGCCCACGCCGAACTGGCCGATCAGTTCGGCCGTGAGGGGTTCGCCGCTTTCGGTGAGGCGACGGAGGAATTCCTTCGTCCCCGATTTGGCGATCGTCCCCAGGTAGGCGACGAGGTCGTCGCGGTTCATGCCGATGCCATTGTCGGAGACGGAGAGGGTCCGGGCTTCGCCGTCGGCGGCGAGGCGGATGTGGGGATCGGCAAAGAGAGCTCTCAGGCCCTCGTCGGTGAGGGAGGCCACGCGGAGCTTGTCCAGGCCGTCGGAAGCGTTGGAGATGAGCTCGCGGAGAAAGATCTCCCTGTGGGAATAGACGGAGTGGATCATGAGGTCCAGCAGCTGTTTTCCCTCGCTCTGGAAGGAAAAGGTCTCTTTCGTCGTCATGAACGGGCCATGCCTCCTTGCAAAAAACTTCACGTCAGGGACGGAGCCGGCAGCCCCGTCCGGAAAGGAAGTATAGATCAAGATAGATCAAAAAGGAAGACGTCTAAAGACAGGGGCCGTCACCGATGACATAGGCGGCGGCCGTCTCCTCCGTCGTAACGCCCCTTCCGTCGGTGATGAAAAGGGGGGCGCCGATCTTCATCCCCAGCGAGGCGGACCGGACGGCCTCGACGAGGACGATGGAGGCCTCACGGCCCGGAGCGTGGTGGACGGTGCGGAGCCGCTTGGGCTCCAGGGAAGCCCCTCTCAGCGAGCTCAGGAGCTCGGCGAGCCTGTCGGCACGGAAGACGAGGGAAAGGCGGCCGCCGTCGCGGAGGAGATAGCGGGCGGCGGCGGCGACGTCCTCAAGGCGGCAGGCGCTCTCCTGCCGTGCCGTTGCCGCGGCGGCATGGCAGGAGAGGCGGCCTCGGGCAAGATCGTCGTAGGGCGGGTTGGCCACGACGAGGTCGAAGGACTGGCTCCGGTAGAGACGGCGGTGCTCCTTCAGGTCACCGAGGCGAAAGAAGACGTTCAGGCCGTTGGCTCGCGCGTTTTCCAGGGCCAGGCGGTGGAGGGGCTCCTGGATCTCCAGCCCCTCCAGGTGGCTCAGGTGGCGGTTGCGGAGGGCCACGATGAGCGTGACGCCGCCGTGGGCGGAGCCTAGCTCGATGGCCCGTCCCCCCTTTTTCGGACGGGCCCAGGCAGCAAGGAGGACCGAATCGAGGGCGACGCGGGGGCCCCGAAGGGGCTGGCGGAGCGAGAGGGCTCCGTAGAGGAGGGCGTCGACGGTGCTTTCCATCAGTCCCACTCGTCGAGACGGACGCCGACGACCTGAGAGAGACCGGGCTCGGAGAGGGTTACGCCGAACATGACGTCGGCCCTTTCCATGGTGATCCGCCGATGGGTCATGGCGATGAGCTGGAGGCGCTGAGCGTATTCACGGGCCAGCTCGGCGAAGCGCCTCAGGTTGACTTCGTCAAGGGCGGCATCGACCTCGTCAAGGACGGCAAGGGGAACCTTGGCTACTTCCATGGAGGCGAAGAGAAGGGCGATGGCTGAAAGGGACTGCTCGCCTCCCGAAAGCTGGCGGAGATTCTGGGGCGACTTCCCCGGCGGGCGGGCGATGACCTCGACGCCGGCGTCCCACGTCGATTGGCCGTCGGCCATCTCGAGGTGGGCCTCGCCGCCGTTGAAAAGTCTCCGGAAGAGGGCGTTGAAGCCGCCGTCGATGCCCTTGAGGGCCTCAGCGAAGAGGCGCCCGGCCTCCCTGTCGGTGGCTTCGATGAGTTCCCTCAGTTCGGCCATGGCTCCCTGGACGTCCTTGACCTGGGCACCGAGGAATTCCAGACGGCCCAGAAGGGACTTGTCCTCGGAGAGGACGCCCATGTCGGGATCTCCAAGACGGCGCAGGGCCCGTTCCAGCTCGCGGACGCGGCGGCGCACCGCATCGAGATCCTCGTCAGGCAAGGCCTCGGCGCCAGGGTAAGGCGACGTCTCCTCCCACTGCTCGCAGAGGGAGGCCAGCTCGCGCTCCAGGTCCATCCGGCGTAGCCGCAGCTGCTGGAGAGCCTCGTCCTGAAGCCTTTCGGCCTCCCGGGCGTAACGTGCCCGGTACTGGGCCCGGCTGATTTGGGTCATGAGCCGTTTGCGGCGTAGGCTTTCCTCGTTGCTGCTGCGCTCCAGATCGCAACGTTGCCGCCAGAGATTCAGATAGCTCTGACCGATCCGCGCAAGCTCGGCCTTGGCCTCCCCCTCGCCTTCGGCAAGAGTCTTTTCCTCGACGTCCAGACGCGAAAGGCGGGTGGCCAGTTCGGCCGCCTCCCGCTCGGTACGGGCTGCCAGAGCCGCAAGAGAGCGGGTGCGCTCTTCGGCAAGGGCCACCTCGGCCCGGGCCGAACCGACTTCGGCTCCGAGATGGTCTTCCTGGGGAAGGTCACCGAAGGCACCGAGCCGTCCGTCCAGATCATCCAGTTCGGCCCGGCCGCTGAAGGCCAGTTCGTCGAGGGCCTTCAGCTCAGCGACGATCCGGTCCCGGTCGTCGGCCAGGGCCTTCAGCTCCCGGTCTTCGAGGTCGAGGCGGCGGGAGAAGTCGGCACACTGGGTCTCCAGGTCCCTAAGCCGGATCGAGAGACCTTCCTTTTCTGCAGCGGCGGCGAGTTCCCCTTTTTCCTCTTCGGCAAAAGCCTCTTCGAGACGGGCAAGGCGGTCCGTCTGCTCGTCAAGCCGCGATCGGGCCTCTTCACGGAGACGCCGCAGCTCGAGCGCTCCCGGGCCTTTTCTGGCTCTCCCGCCGCTGACGGTGCCGCCGGGCTGGAAGACGTCACCGTCGAGGGTGACCACGGGGGCCCGGAGGCCACCGCGGACGAGATCGGAACCGGTGCGGTAGGTCTCGACGACGAGGAGGTCGCCCATGAGATGGTCCCAAGCGGCCTGCCAGCGGGAATCGACGGTGACGAGATCCCGGGCCCAGCCGACGACACCCTCCTTTCCGGCAAGGGGCGACGGCGTCCTGGGACGGCATCGTTCAAGGGGGAGAAAGGTGGCCCTCCCCTCCTGGCGGCCTTTGAGCTGTTCGATGCAACGCTGAGCCTCTTCGAAGGTTTCGACGAGGAGCCAGAAGGCTCTGCCGCCGAGGAAGGCCTCGAGAGGAGAGGAGAGGTCCGGGGGACAGGAGAAAACCTCCAGGACAGGCACAGGGCTGGCCTCGAGGCGGCCCAGACGGGCAGCGGCGATGACGTGCCGGACGGGGCGGGGATAGAGATCGTTTTCGGCCCTTTCGACGAGTTCGTCCAAAGACTGGCGGCTGCGGGCGCTCTCGCGGCGCAGCTGCTGGATGGCTGCGCCCAGCTCCTGGCAGCGAGCATAGCTCCTGCCGTGGCTGTCGAGGACCTTTTCAAAGGCTCGGCGGACCTCATCCAGGTCGGCCTGCAGGGCCTCAAGCCCCGAGGCGAGACGGTCGCGGTGAGTCCCCTTTTCGAGGAGGGCCGCCTCAAGATCTCGGCCCTCCCTCTCAAGGGCCTTGCGGCGATGACCGGCACGGTCCAGGGCCGTTTCGATCTCGGCCTTGCGCGAAAGAAGGGCCTCCCTTTCGCGGCGCCTCGCATCGAGATCGCGGCGGGTCTCTTCCCAGCGCGCCTCCAGGTCGGCGAGACGGGTCTTCCTGTCGGAAAGGAGACTTTCGGCCTCTTCCAGGGAGGTACGGGAAGCCTGACGCTCCTCGGAAAGGGTCTGCCCTTTCGCCTCGATCTCGTCACGCTCGGCGCCGATTACCCCAAGGCGCCGTCTTTTTTCGAGACAGGCCGTGGAGAGGGAAAAGGCCTTCCGGACAAGGGCCTCGATGTCCCGGCTCAGGGCTTCGCGGCGCCGTTCCCCTTCGAGGCGGCTGCCGCCCAAGTCTTCGGCCCTTTCCTCAAGGCGCCGTCTCAGGCTTTCCCAACGGGCTGTCCAGAGGGCGAGGGCCTCGGTGCGGATCACCTGTTCCTCCTCGGCCTGACGGGCTTTGCCGAGAGCCGATTCCGTCTCGGCACGACGAAGCCAGTACAGAAGCCTGCGATCGTCGTCGAGGGTGGACAAAAGATCTCGGGCCTGACGGGCCCGCTCCACTTCAGGAGCGATCTGACGGCGGCGGGTTTCCAGTTCGGCCACAAGGGTCAGCAGGCGGGCCAGCTCGTCGGCGGATCGGACCAGCCTCTCGGCGGCCTCATCCCGCTTTCTTCGGTAGACATCGATGCCGAAAAGCCCCTCCAGATGGAGGCGGCGCTGGAGAGGCCGCTGCTGGATCACTTCGGCCACCTCTCCCTGGCCGATGAAGGCGAAACGGTCCCCCTCGAGATGCCAGTGCCGCTTGAAGCCCTCAAGGTCTTGAAGGCGGATTTTGGCGCCGTCGAGGAGTAGCGTCCCTCCCCCTTCGGCGTCGAAGCGGCGCCGAAGGACGGCTTTCCTCCGGTCGTCGCGGAGATGAAGGGTCACTTCGGCCTCTCTGGCGGCCCCGAGCGAGGCGCAGCCCTGGAAAATGAGGTCCTGCTGGCGGGTGACGCGGAGACGGCCGGGGCTGCCCTCGCCCAGGACCCACCGTAGCCCGTCGAGGAGGTTGCTCTTGCCGCTCCCGTTAGGACCGACGATGGCCGTGAAGCCCGGGGAAAGAGGAAGTTCGTGACCGCCGCCGAAGCTTTTAAAGTCCTTCAGGTTCAGTTGTGCGATGTACAACGGCGGCCTCCTTTTCCATGAGCTGGGCGACGCGGCGTTCGATCTGGGACAGAGGACCCTGGCTGTCAAGACGGTATTTGCTCCAGGCGAAGTCGGGAACTTCGCGCAGGAAAAGGCGCCGCCCAAGCTCCTCCTCCCAGGAAGTGAGGTAGGTGCCTGCGATGTGACGGGCCACGTCAGGATAGAGTTCAAGAAGAATCGCCTCGGAGCGGCTCGAGAGAGAGACCTTGCGCAGGAAGCGCTTGATCGATACGGCCAGCGTCTCCTCCTTGAGGACCCACCCCGTACCGGAGCAGAAGGGGCAACCCCGGGTGAGGGAGGCTCTCAGGTCCAGCCGGGCCCGCTTGCGGGTGATTTCGACGAGACCCAGCTGGGTGACGCCGAAGACGCGGGCCTTGTAGCGGTCCCCATGGAAGGCCTCGTTGAGGCGGTCCAGAAGCCTCTGACGGTCCTCTTCCTGCTCCATGTCGATGAAGTCGATGACGACGATGCCGCCGATGGCCCGGAGCCGGAGCTGGCGGGCAATCTCGTCGGCGGCCTCGAGGTTGGTCTTGAGGACAGTATCGCGCAGATTGGTCTTGCCGACGAACTTGCCCGTGTTAACGTCGATGACGGTGAGAGCCTCGGTCTGGTCGATAATGAGGTAGGCCCCGGATTCGAGCCAGTGTTTGCGGTCCAGGAGGCTTTCGAGCTCCTTCTCGATGCCGTAGAAATCGAAGATGGGAGCATGCCCGCGGTAAAGGTTCATCTCCGGAGGCGTGCCGTGACAGAAACGCTCGACCCAGGGGCGGATGCGCTCCAGTTCCTCGTCACTGTCGACGACGATTTCCGAGACCTCTTCGGTCAGCTCGTCCCGCAGGACCCGGCCGAGGAGCCCCAGGTCGCGGTAGAGGAGGCAGGGGGCATTCTGGATGGCGGCGTTGTGCTCCACTTCCCTCCAGATTTCGAGGAGCTCGCCCACGTCCTTGGCCAGCTCCTCGCCGTCGACGCCTTCGGCGGCGGTCCGGATGATGACGCCGCATCCGTCGGGACGGATCTCACGGGCCAGGCGACGGAGGCGGTGCCGTTCGTCGTCGTCTTCGATGCGCTTGGAGACGCCCGACTCCCGTCCTCCCGGGACAAGGACGAGGTAGCGCCCGGGGAGGGAGAGCCGGGTCGTGACGCGGGCGCCCTTTCCCTTGCGGGCCGTCTTCATGACCTGAACGATGACCTCTTCGTTCGGTTTGAGTTTTCTGCCCCTGGCATCGTCAAGATAGAGAAAGGCGTTGCGACCGTCACCGAGGTTGAGGAAGGCCGAATTCATGCCGGGCAGAACGCTGTCGACACGGGCCTTGTAGATCTCACCGGTCCGCTGGCGTTCCCACATGCGCTCGATGAAGATGTCGTAGAGACGGCCCTTTTCGACGATGGCCACGCGGACTTCTTCGTTGTCCAGGGTGTTGGCGATGATCTTGCGATCGGCAGTCAGGACAGTCACCTCCCTGCCCAGAGCGGAACGACCGTCGCGCCGTCGACGGCGCCGACAGCGGTCCGGACGATGAGCAGATCCTGCCATCCCGCGATGAGGCCGGCCCCCGCGAGGGCCTTCACGATCGCTCCTGGCCCGAAGCGGTTGGGGTCGGCGAGGATCACTTCAATCTGGTCCTCGACGGGATGAAGACCCAGCAGAGCCTGGCCGCAATGATCCCTCAGAGCCGCGGCGAGGCGGTCCCGATCGACGGGATGACGCATCAGAAGGCGATGGACGGCACCCTGACAGAGACGGCTCAGAGCGGGGCCGTCACCGATCTCGTCGACACGGTGAATCGTGAGTCCCTCGGGAAAGGCCCGGCGCCACTTTTCGAGGGCACCTTCAGGGAGATCATCGAACCAGAGGTCGGCAGGCTCATCGAGGCCGAGGACGCCCATGGGCAGAGGCGGCCCGAGGACGACTCGAGGATGAGGGGAGAGCCCCTCCGTCAGGGACGGGACGAGGCCGGCCCGTCGGGCGGCACGACAGAAAAGAGGCGGCAGCTCCACATGGGGGACGAAGGCCAGAGGCCCCCGCTTGGCGTAGTGGACGCGGAGACGCTTCATCGGCTTGCCCTCCCTTCAAGGAGGGGACAGCCCCGGAGTTCCCAGCCGCAGCCGTTGCAGGCGCCGTCACGACAGTCAGCTGTGGTGACGGCCTGGAAGGCCTTCTCCCGTTCGGCGAGAAGAAAGCCCCGGGAAAGCCCGCTGTCGATGTGATCCCAGGGGAGGCCTTCGTCAAGCCCCCGACGGCGCTGGGTATAGGAGTGGGGATCGACGGAACAGACCTCGAAGGCCTCCATCCAGGTTCGAAGGTTAAAATGTTCGGACCAGCCGTCAAGACGGGCCCCTCGCCGCCAGGCCTCTTCGACGACGTCGGTCAGACGGCGGTCACCGCGTGAGAAGACACCTTCGAGAAAGGTCTGTTCGGGATCATGATAACGGAGGGTGAGGTAACGGTCTCTGGCCAGGGAGCGCAGGAAACGGCCCCGCTCGGTCAGCTCCTCCATCGAGACCTGCGGCTCCCACTGGAAGGGGGTGTGGGCCTTGGGAACAAAGCCGGCCACCGAGGCCGTGACCTTGACCTTGGCCTTGCGGCTCCGGCCGATTCTGAGGGCCAGATTGCAGATCTCCGCGATCCCCTCCAGATCGGCCCGCGTCTCCGTGGGCAGGCCCATCATGAAGTAGAGCTTCACCTGCTGCCAGCCCTTGTCAAAAAGTGCCTCAAGGGTCCCGACGATGTCCTCGTCACTGACACCCTTGTTGATGACGTCCCTCAGTCTCTGCGATCCGGCCTCGGGGGCAAAGGTGAGGCTGCCGCGACGCGACTCGAGGCGCGAGGCGAGCTCGACGGACGAGGGGTCCATTCGCAGGCTAGGCAGAGAGAGACGGATCTTCCTGGCCTCAAGGCTAGGAGACAGCTCCTCCATGACCCGGGAGAGACCGCTGTAGTCGCAGGTGGCCAGCGAAACGAGGCCCACCTCGTCCCAGCCTGTCTTTTCCAGCAGAGCCTTTGCCTGGGCAACGATCGTCTCGGGACAGCGCTCCCTCAGGGGGCGGTAGAGCATGCCGGCCTGGCAGAATCGGCATCCCCGGGTGCAACCCCGGAAGACCTCCAGGGGGAGCCGATCATGAACGATAGACGTCGATGGGACGATCAGGTTCGAGGGGAAAAAGGCGCCGTCAAAGTCGGTGACGACCTGACGTACCCTGGGGAGAGCGAAGGACGAGCTGAAAGCCAGGCCCTCGCCCCTTCGTTCGACGTCGACGAGGAGGGGGACGTAGAAGCCGGAGCTTCCGGCCAGAGCCTCGAGACGTTTGCGACGGCTCAGGCCTTCCGTCTCCTTCAGGATGCGGACCAGTTCGGGCAGGAGCACTTCGCCGTCGCCGAGACAGAGGACGTCGAAAAAGGGGGCGACCGGCTCGGGAGCAAGGGCTCCCGGACCGCCGCCGATGACGAGGGGATCCTCTTCCCGGCGGCTCTCGGCACGGAGGGGGATTCCGCCGAGGTCGAGGACGGTGAGAATACCTGTTGCCGAGAGCTCGTACTGGAGGGTGAAGGCGACGACGTCGAAATCGCTGAGAGGGCGGCCCCCTTCGAGGGAACAGAGGCTTTCTCCTCGGCCGCGGAGGGCCTCCTCCATGTCCGGCCAGGGGGCATAGGTCCGTTCGACGGAAACGCCGTCGAGCTCGCGAAGCAATCCGTAAAGGATCTGGTAGCCGACGAAACTCATGCCCACCTCGTAGACATCGGGAAAGGCCAGGCAGAAGCGCATTGTTCCCGCCTCGTCGGCGGTGGAGGCGGCGCCCCATTCGCCGCCGATATAACGCGACGGACGCTTGACTCCGTTCCATAGAGTCCAGCGCCGATCGGCAAATTCGGTGATCTTCATGTGGGGGCAACTCCTTTTACGGGCACGAGGCCCATGGTGTTCGCTAGACGTAGCTTTTTCGGCTCGCCACGTGAACGCTCTGAACCAGGGCGAGGCCGACGGAAACCGACAGAAGGGCACTGCCGCCGTAACTGAAAAGGGGCATGGGTATACCCGTCACGGGAGCAAGGCCCACACTCATGGCCATGACCTCGAAAAGCTGAAACCAGACCCAACAGGCGACCATGGAAACCATCACCTTGGCCCGTATATCTTTCGTCGCCAGCGCCGTGGACAGGATGCGCCAGATCAGAAGGCTGTAGAGGAAGAGGACGACGACGGTGCCGGCGAAGCCGAATTCCTCGGCAAAGACGCTGAAGACGAAGTCCGTGTGGGACTCGGGCAGAAAATGAAGCCGGCTCTGGGTCCCCTCAAGGAATCCCTTGCCCCAGATTCCGCCCGATCCGACGGCGATGCGGGACTGGATGACATTGTACCCGGCCCCGAGAGGATCGACATAGGGATCAAGAAACACCAGAAGCCTCTGACGCTGGTATTCCTTCATGAAGGTCCAGCCTAGGGGAAGTGAGATCAGAGCCAGACCGACGAGAGAGAAAAGGTATTTCCGTGGCGCCCGGGCCACGTGGAGGGCCGCAAAGGTCATGACGGCATAGACGATGACCGTGCCCAGGTCGGGCTGAAGCATGACGGGCAAGGCGATACCCGCCGTGACGGCAAGGCAGATCGTCAGCCCCCGAAGATCGTGAGGCCCGTGAACGACGGCAACGCGGGAGAGAACGACGGCCAGAGCGATCTTGCCCAGCTCTGCGGGCTGAAGGCGGAAAAAACCCAAGTTGATCCAGCTCTGGGCCCCCTTGGCGCTGTAGCCGACGAGGAGGACCGTCAACAGGAGAAGGGCGACGGCTCCATAGACGAAATGGCTCCAACGGTAGATTTCCTCGTAGCCGATGCGGACCGTGACGAGAAAAGCCGCAAGGGAAAGACCTCCCCAGATGGTCTGCCTGAGCGCGTAGTACTGGCCCATCCGAGTCGCTCCCTGGGAGGCGCTGTAGATCGAGACGAGGCCGAGGAGAAAAAGAAGAACCATGGCCAGGATCATGAGCCCGTCCAGTTCCGGCAAAATCTCACGAAGACTCTTTTTCGGCAGGGTCATTGTCCTTTATCGGCGACCTTGGCGTTTCTCCGGACGTTCCTGATGGGGATACTGGCGACGAGGGCGACGGAACGGTCCTCCCGCTCCAGGTCAAGCTCGATGTTGCTGTCGTCGATCTCCATGTAGGTGCTGATGACGGCGATCAGGTCTCGGCGGAGGTTTTCCATGACCTCCGGCGAGATGTCGGCCCTGTCATGGATGAGGACAAGCTGAAGTCTCTCCTTGGCCGTCTGGCGGCTCTGTCCGACGCCGAAGAGTTTTTTGAAAAAGCTCATGACGGCACCACCCTATCCCTTCAGACCCAAGGCCCGGCGGATACGGGCCATGAAGCCGCCTGAAGTCATGTCATCGACTTCGAGGAAAGGAACTTCCTCGCCGACGAGGCGGCGGCTGATGTTGTCGAAGGCCCTCGCTGCCGGCGAAATGGAGTTGAGCGTCAAGGGCTCGCCCTTGTTGGTGGAGGTGACAACGTTGTCATCTTCGGGAACGACGCCGATGAGGTCGATGGCGAGAATGTCGAGGACGTCGCTCACGTCGAGCATGTTCCCCTCACGGACCATGTTGGGCCGGAGGCGGTTGACGATGAGGCGGATCGGGTGCTTGTCGAGGGACTCGAGCATGCCGATGATGCGGTCGGCGTCGCGGACGGCCGACATGTCAGGCGTGGTGACGACAAGGGCCTCATCGGCACCAGAGGCGGCGTTCTGGAACCCCCCTTCGATTCCGGCGGGGCTGTCGACGAGGACAAAATCAAAATCGGCCCGGAGCTCATCACAGAGGGCCTTCATCTGGTCGGGCCTGACAGCGTCTTTCGTCCGCGTCTGAGCGGCCGGTAGGAGAAAGAGGTTCTCCACCCGCTTGTCCTTGACGAGGGCCTGTTTGAGACGGCAGGCCCCGTCGACGACATCGACGAGGGAATAGACGATACGGTTTTCCAGACCGAGAACGACGTCGAGGTTTCTGAGGCCGATATCGGCGTCGATGGCCACGACCTTGTGGCCTGCCCTGGCAAGAGCCATGGCCAGATTGGCCGTCGTCGTCGTCTTTCCGACGCCGCCCTTGCCCGAGGTGAGCACGATCACCCGCTCCATCAATTGAAGTCCCTCCTTGAACAACGTAAAGTGAACGGCCCCTCTCCTTTTTCAAGAGGCGTCATTCTGAACATCCTGAATGGGATCATGGAAAAAGCCCCGTCGATCCCCTTCCTTACAGGGAAAAGGCATCGACGAGAACGGACTCTCCGTCGACGCTGATCACGACGGGATGTCCCCACCAAGCGGCGCCACGGTCCATGTACCCCACGCGGCGACCAATTCTCACCTGGAGGGCCTCCATGTGAGCCACGACTACTCTAGCACCATCATCCCCCTCGTATCCAGCATGGACAAGGCCCTGGAGCCGCCCCCAGACGAAGACATGGCCCAGAGCGAAGACCTCCGCCCCGTCATTGACATGGCCGACGATGACGACATCTCCTTCATGCTCGACTCTCTGTCCCGAACGGAGGGAGCGGAAAAGCAGAAAAGGTCTGCAGGCCTTGGGGCGGTTCCCCCTTTCCGTCGGAGGCTCCCCGACGGTAAACCCCGAGCGGCGCAGGAAATTTTGAGAGGCTCCGTCGAGGGTGATCCAGGAAAGAAGCCGCATGCCCGTGGGCCAGACAAGGCGATTCAGGACCGACTGAAGCAGTGCTTCATCGACGACCCGTCCCTGGAAATCGAGGACGACCCGCGAACCTTTCAGGACATTCTCCGCTTCTTCGGCGACGCGGACCAGCTCATCGTCCACCCTTTGTCGGGACAATCCCTCGGCGACGACGAGACGTAGATCGGACCCGTTGCTCTTGAGGATGATCTCATCTTCCGGTAATGGCACGATCGTTTCTCCTTTCCCTGCTGCTCTTGAAAACCTGTCCCTAGCGGCTTTGATCGCCGTCATGATCGATGAGATAGGCCAGAAGGCGACCGCCGATGGGGGCCGCCGTGGCGCTCCCCTTTTCGCCGGCTTCGACGAGAACAGCGACGGCGTAGCGGGGGTTCTCGCGGGGACCGTAACCGACAAACCAGGCATGGTCGGCGCCGTGATAGTTCTGGGCCGTTCCCGTCTTCCCCGCCAGGGAGACGCCGAACGTGCCGGCCTGGCGGCCCGTTCCGGTCGCGACGACGTTCTCCAGTCCCTTGACGACGGGCCGAAGAACAGCCTCCTCGATGTGGAGGTTCTCCTTCGGAGGCGGCGACGATTCGTCAAGAAAGGGCATCACCCGATAGCCGCCGTTGGCGATGGCGGCATAGACGACGGCCATCTGAAGAGGTGTGGCAAGGAGAAAACCCTGGCCTATGCTGTAGTTGACCGTATCGCCCTGGTACCAGGACTCCTGGAAACGGGCCATCTTCCACTCCGGTCCGGCGACGTTGCCGGAGGCTTCGCCTAAAAGATCGATGCCCGTCGGTCGGCCCATACCGAGCAGGGAGGCCCAGGACGAAAGGAGGTCGATGCCCGTCCGAAGACCCACCTGGTAGAAGAAGACGTTGCAGGAGTCGCGAAGGGCCTCGACGACATTTTCCGTGCCGTGAGCCCTCAGGCAGTGGAAGGTCCGGTTGCCGAGCTTGAAGGTTCTCGAGCAGAAGATCGTCGTGTTCGGCGTGATCACCTTCTCGCCCAGGGCGGCGAGGGCGACGACGGCCTTGAAGGTTGAAGCCGGAGGATAGGCACCGGCGATGGTCCGGTTCATCATGGGCCGTTCCGGTGCCTCGATGATGGCCTGCCACTCTCCGGGAGCCATGCCCCAGGAAAGGGGGTTCGTGTCGAAGGAGGGACTCGAATAAAGCACACGGACCGCTCCCGTTGCGACATCGAGGGCGACTATGCCCCCCCTGCGGTCGGCGAGCATTTCCGCAGCCAGCCTCTGGGCTCCCAGGTCGAGGGTAAGGAAGAGGTCCTCACCCGCCTCCTGGGGGCGATAGTCAAGGCGCCGCAGCCGCCGCCCTCTGGCATCGACTTCGATGGCCTCCTCGCCGTTTTTGCCCCGGAGGCGTTCCTCGTAGACGGCCTCAATGCCCATCTTGCCGATGAGGTCACCGCCCTGGTAGCCCCGGTCACGGCGGGCATCGAGCTCCTCCCGGCTGATCTCCCCGACGTAGCCGACGACGTGAGCCGCCAGCGGGCCGGCGGGATAGACGCGGCGCCAGACCGGATAGGGGAAAAGCTGAGGCGAAAAATCCGGATCCGTCACAAGACCGGCCACCTGGGCCAGGGTCAGGTTGGACACGACCGTCACGGCCCGGAAGGGGGCCCAGTACTGCCGATCGACGGCCTCGGCGAGTTGATCGGCATCAAGAGGGATGCCATGTCGCCCCAGGAGGCCCTCCAGGTTTTCGAGAACGCCCTCGCGACGCAGGTAGAGAGGGTACCCCTTGAGGTCAAAGGTTCTCACGTTGAGCGCCAGCGGGGCTCCGTGGGTGTCAAAGAGCCGCCCTCTCTGTGCGGGGACCTGAAGGGTTCTCAGGCGGTTCTGCACAGCCAACTGGAGATAACGGTCGAAGCGGAAGACCTGAAAGGAGAAGATGGCGCCTCCCAGCAGAAGCAGCGTCAGCAACAGCCCCCAGCGCAGTAGGGAAAGGCGGAAATCCATCTCGACGCGACGGTTGATCTCCCTATTCATCCGTCTCTCCCCGGCAGCCCCACCATCCGGCAAACAGGGCCAGGGGGAGCCCAAGGATCTGCTGGTTCAGGAAAAGTCTCTGTACCGGCTCCAGATCACCCCAGGAAAGGAAGTGTCCCAACCCGGCGAAAAGGTGTAGCCCCAAGGCAAAGAGAGAAAGGAGCGGAGCAGACCGGCCCCCGTGAGGAATGCGGTTCCAGAATTCGAGCAAAAACCAGAGTGCCGCGACATAAAGGAGGGCCGAAAAACCGAGCAGACCCGTCCAGCGGGCATCCCAGAGAAGGCCGCCGACGAAGGCCCCCCAGAGAAGCGATTGCGGGGTGGCCTGCCCCCTTCCGGCGACGGCGACGAGACTCAAAAGGAAGAGGTCGGGAACGAGAAGGGTCTCTGTTGCCAAAACCTGCAGGAGATCCTGGATGAGCCAGGCCAGAGCGGGAATCATGGCTGATCATCCTCGCCGGAAAGCCAGATCTGAAGACGGTAAAGCCGGGTCAGATCCGCCCCCAGCCGGACGCGGTAAGGCCGGAAGGCCCCGTCATCGGGCTCCTCATCGGCGATGAAACCGACGGGCAACCCCGGGGGCACACGCTCACTGACCAGGGCCGTGCTGAGACTCATGCCCTTTTCCAGTCTCCGATCCAGAGGGAGGTAGAGCAGATGGACCTGGCCAACCTCGTCACCGGTGACGACGCCAAGGTCTCGGGTCTGGTCGACGACGACGGGGACGAGAAGCCCCGAAGAGGTGAGAAGCTCCACCGTCGAAAAACCGTGCTCCACCTGAGTGACACGACCGATGAGGAACCCGTCGCTGAGAGCGGGGTCGCCGAGGCGGATGCCGTCCCGGCTTCCTCGATCAATGCGGATCTCCTTCCACCAGGCCCGGGGCGAGCGGAAAAGAACCCTCGCCATCAGGGCCTTCTCGTCTTTCTCGGTAGGCAGAGGAGGGATCTTTCCCTCCTCAACGCGGCGACGGAGGTGGAGATTCTCCTCCCTCAACGTTGCCATGGCCTCCAGGAGAGTGGCCCGCTCCTCGACCCACCCTCCAGCTCCGATGATGACATCCAGCAACAGCCTTATCGGTCTTTCCGGGTAGTCGAGGACGGCAAGAACAATCCGCTCAAGACCTGCCTTGAAAGGCGTGCCTGCCGAACCGCCCAGAAGCAGGAGGGCCAGGATAACGGCGATGACGCCTTGGATTCGGACTTTGCGCGACTCCGTCTCGCTCATGACTGTCGGTCAGTCAGGTCCACCCTAGAAGCCGACCTTGTCGTTGACGGGAACGAGAACGGTTTTCATCCTGTTCAGTTCCTCCAGGACCTTCCCCAGTCCACGAGCCACGCAGAACAGGGGCTCCTCGGCAGTCATGACAGGGATGTTGAGGGTTTTGGCCAACCGCTCGGGGAGCCCTTTGAGAAGAGCTCCACCGCCGGTGATGATGAAGCCCTGATCGACGATGTCCCTGGAGAGTTCCGGCGGTGTCTGCTCCAGCGCATCGCGGACCATGTCCTCAATGCGCCCGACGATGGGGTTCAGGGCCTCCCTCACCTCGGCCGAAGTGACGGTGACAGCCTTGGGCAGGCCGTCCATGAGATCCCGCCCCTTGACCTCCATGGAGAGCTCCTCGTCAAGAGGTGTGGCCGACCCGATGGACATCTTGATCTCTTCGGCCATGCTGTCGCCAATGGAAAGGGTGTAGTTCTGACGCATGAGGGCGACGATGGCAGCATCGATGTCGTCGCCGGCCGCCCGGAGCGAGTTGGCGACGACGATGCCCCCCAGGGAGAGAACGGCGACCTCGCTCGTCCCGCCTCCGATATCGAGAACCATGCTACCCCGCGGCTCCTGGATGGGGAGACCGGCACCGAGAGCGGCTGCGACAGGCTCCTCGACGATGAAGGCCTCCCTGGCTCCGGCATTGAGGGCGGCGTCAACGACGGCCTTCCGTTCCACCTCGGTGACACAGGCAGGAACACAGACGATAACCCGCGGGTGGGAAAAGGGCCCCCTGGAACCGACGGCTTTGCTGACGAAGTGAGCGATCATGGCCTCGGTCATCTCGAAATCGGCGATGACGCCGTGCTGAAGGGGACGGATGGTGGCGACTCCGCCCGGTGTCTTGCCGACCATGGCCTTGGCTTCTCGGCCGACGGCGATAACCTCCTGTTGCCCCCGCTTGCCGGCCTTGCGGACGGCGACGACGGAGGGTTCGTTGAGGGTGATGTCCCTCCCCTTGACGTAAACGACGACGTTGGCCGTTCCCAGATCAATGCCGACGTCGCGGCTGAACAGGCCCGAAAGAAACTTGAACACCCGATCTCCCCCGCTTTCAGGATCTCCGAATGACCTGGGACGATTGCCGCCTCGGATTATTCGGAAAAAACTCAATCCGTCCCGAGGGGACGGTAGGCCCCCCCGGCGACGACGAAATGCTCCAGAAGTTGCATGTCAAGCAAAGCGAGACGCCGCTTTAGTGCCAGGGTGAGGGCCTGATCGTCGGCGCTCCCCGCCAAACTACCATCAGGATGGTTGTGAAGCAACACCACCCCTTCGGCACCGATGCGGACAGCCCGGCGAAGCAGAAAGCTCATGTCGACATAGGCGCCGTTGAGCCCGCCGTAGGAGAGGCGCTCTTCGCCCAGAAGGCGCTCCCGGCCGTCAAGGAAGAGGGCGACGACATATTCCCGGCTCTCGTCGGCGAGCTCCGATGCCCACCAGGCAAGACGCCCCCGCCAGGAAGGGCTACCCTCCTCCCGTAGGGCTTCAGCCCGAAGACGACGGGCCAGCTCAAGAGCCGCCAACAGGGTCGCCGTCTTGGCCTCGCCCAGTCCCTTGACGGCCAGCAGTTCGGCAGCGGTGACCCGGGCGAGCCCCTCAAGACCGCCGAAATCGCGGAGAAGCCCTTCGGCGACGGTAAAGACATCACGGTCGCAACAGCCCGTCCGAAGCAGAATGGCCAGAAGTTCCCTCAGAGAAAGGGCTCCCGGCCCCTGGGAAAGAAGGCGTTCCCTCGGACGTTCCGACTGAGGAATCGCCAGGGGCGCCACGGTCATCTCTCCTCGTGAGGCCAGTAGGGGTTTTCGCGGCGCTCTCTCCCGATCGTCGTCGACGGCCCATGGCCGGGATATACGGGCAGATCGTCGGGGAGGTCGGTAAAGAGACGAAGAGAACGGATCAATTCAGCGCCGTCGCCACCGGGCAGATCGCTTCTGCCGATGCTGCCGGCGAAAAGGGTGTCTCCCGACAGGAGAAGGTTCTCCTCGCCATGGCGGACGTGATAGCTGGAACTTCCAGGGCTGTGCCCCGGCGTGTGGATCACCTGGATCTCCATGGAACCGACGGAGAATGCCTCTCCGTGGCGGAGAATTCTGTCGGCGGGTCGGCAGAGACAGTCCGCACCCATCCAGCGGGACAGGTTGCCCGAAGGGTCAGTCAACGCCGCCGCGTCATCATCGTGAATCGCCACGCCGTCGCGGGCATGCTCCCGGAGGGCCTCGACGCCCAGCACGTGATCGGCATGGGCGTGGGTGAGCAGGATCAGCTCCAAGGTAAGGTTTTTCTCCTCCAGAAAGAGAAGGACATCGCCGACATCACCGCCGGGGTCGACAAAAAAGGCACGCCCCTCCTCATCCCAGAGGAGGTAGCCGTTGGTCCAGAGAGGACCAAGGGGAAATCGCTTCATCTCCATGAGAACTCACCTCTCGGGGGTATCAAGAATCAACGTCACCGGTCCGTCGTTGACAAGTTCAACGGCCATGTGGGCCTGGAAGACGCCTGAAGAGACAGGGGGACCAAGCGCCTTGAGGGAATCGACGAATTCTTCATAAAGGAACTTGGCTTTTTCCGGTTCGGCGGCGGCGATGAAGGACGGCCTCCGCCCCTTGCGGCAGTCTCCGTAAAGGGTGAACTGGGAAACGACGAGGATCTCCCCGCCCGATTCCAGAAGAGATAGATTGAGCTTGCCCGCGTCATCCTCGAAAAGGCGGAGGTTGACGATCTTTTCGGCAAGCCACCGGGCCTGGGCTTCAGCGTCATCATGGGTGACGCCCAACAGGACCAGGAATCCCCGGCCGATGGCACCGACGACCCGGCCGTCGACAGCCACGGAAGCCTTGGTTACGCGTTGAATGACAGCTCGCATGAGGTCACCCCCGTATCACTTCGATGACGTTGTCCAGGGCGTTGAGACGGGCCATGACCCGATAGAGATGCTCCACGTCCTTGACGGAAAGGTCGATGGTCATCCGAGCCCTCTGGGCACCGACGACGTTGGCCTTGACGGCAACCATGGAGGCGTCGAGGTTGCAGAGAACCTGGCTGACGTCGGCAAACAGCCCGGGACGGTCCATGGCCTCGAGACGCAGGCGTGCCGTGTAGCGCTCCGACCGCTTCCGTCCCCAGGAGACCTCGACGGTCCGGTCTGACGAGGAACCGGTCACGTTGGGGCAATCGGCGCGATGAACGGTGATGCCCCGGGACTTGGTGACGAAGCCGACGATGGAGTCTCCCGGTACGGGCAGGCAACAGTTGGCCAGGGAGACGAGAACGCCGTCGGCTCCCTCGACGACGATTTCCGAGTCGCTCTCCTTTTTGGGGGCCACCACGGGCAGGGGCTCCTGGAGGGCCTGAGCTGGCGTCTTCTGTTCCCAGAGGCGGGCGGCCACACCAGCCGGAGCATGAGATCCGCCTCCCATGGCGATGATGAGTTCCTCCCCCGAGGCATAGCCGAGGTCGCGGGCGATGTAGTTGATGCCGCTCATGAGGGGCTCAAGAGACTGGATCTGACTGTCGCGGCGCTGAACCTCGCGAAGGAGGAGTTCCCGTCCCCGTTCGAGGCGGGCCTCCCTCTCGGCCCTTTCGATCTGGCGGAAATAGGCCCTGATCTTGGCCCTAGCCCGGCCGCTACGGGCCAGCTTGAGCCAGTCTCGGGAGGGCTTGCCCTGAGGTGAGGTGAGGATGCGGACGATATCGCCGTTCTGAAGTTCATGGTCCATGGGGACAATCCTGCCGTTGATCATGGCCCCGACGCATTTGTGACCGACCTCGGTGTGGACCTCGTAGGCGAAGTCGATGGGCACCGAGCCCTTGGGCAGGGAGCGGACGTCCCCCTTGGGTGTGAAGACGAAGACCTCCGTCGAGAGCACGTCGGCCTTGAGCTGCTCCAGGAACTCACCCGGCTCGGAGGATTCGCTCTGTGTCTCCAGGACCTGACGGATCCAGGAGAGCTTGGCGTCCAGGTCGTCCAGTTTCTTGGGCCGTTCCTTGTATCGCCAATGGGCGGCGATGCCGTACTCGGCGAGCCAGTGCATCTCCCAGGTCCGGATCTGGACCTCCAGGGGTTCTCCGGAGGGGCCGACGACAGTGGTGTGTAGGGACTGGTACATGTTGTTTTTCGGGTTGGCGATATAGTCGTCAAACTGCCCCGGGATGGGCTTCCAGATCGTATGGACCAGCCCCAGGACGGTGTAGCATTCGGTCAGGTTGTTGACGATGACCCTCAGGGCGAGAAGATCATAAAGCTGATCGAGAGAGAGGTTCTTGCGCTGCATCTTCTCGTAGATGCTGTAGAAGTGCTTGGCCCGCCCCGTGATGAAACTGTCGATGCCCGCATCCTTGAGACGGCCCGAAAGCTCGTCGATGGCCCGCTTAATGATGGCCTCCCGCTCGGGCAGTTTCTTGCGGACCCGGCGGCGCATCTCGTAGAACATGTCGGGGTCGAGAATCTTGAAGCAGAGATCCTCAAGGTCGCGTTTGATCTGGTAAATCCCCAGCCGATGGGCCAGAGGAGCGTAAATCTCCAGCGTCTCCCGGGCGATCCGCAGCTGTTTGTCCCGCCTCAGGGCCTGGAGGGTCCGCATGTTATGAAGCCGGTCAGCGAGCTTGATGAGAACGACGCGGATGTCCTTGGCCATGACGAGGAACATCTTGCGCAGGTTCTCGGCCTGGTAATCCTCAAGGGATTTGAAGGGCAGCTTGCCGAGCTTTGTCACACCGTCGACGAGGGTCACCACTTCAGAACCGAAACGTTCCCTCAGTGTCTCCGCCGAAAGAGAGGTGTCCTCCAGGACGTCATGCAGGAGGGCCGCCGTGAGGGTGTCAATGTCGATCTCCATGTCGGCCAGGATGATGGCGACATGGATGACGTGGATGATGTAGGGTTCTCCTGAGGAACGGAACTGGCCGCTGTGTGCCGTCGACGCGACGACAAGAGCCTCGCCCAGGCGGGAAAGGGCCTCTTTGCCCAGATAGAGGGAGGCCTTGTTCCAGAACTCCTGCCAGGCCAGCTTGACCGAGGCCACACGCTGATCTTCGGGCAGTCTTCCGATGAAGCTGTCCCGGAGAATGCGGAGGGCCTTGCTGTCCCGTCCCATCGGTTTTTCAGCGCCCAGAGCCTCGATGGCGGCCCGGTTGTGGTTCGTCTTGTCGGTCATCGATTCACCTGCCTCTTTCGTGACCGTCCTCAGGGAAGGACGATCCGTTCGATGAGGAATTGAAGGCGCCGCCTTCCCTGCCAGACGTTCTCCCGAACGCTGTAGAGAAGGCCGGCTGGCCTGATCTGAAGCGACTCGAACGAGCCCGCGCCGCCGAAGGCCAACAGACTGTGCCCGGATCGTTCAACCTTGACGTGACGGCCATCCTTGCCCAGGGGGATGATCCTTTCCGCGCCCATCCAGGGACAGAAGAAGAGAGGCGCCTCGTTACCGACGCCGAAAGGCCCCAGGGACTCTATCTCCCGCCAGAGGGACAGGCTGAAATCGCCAGGGTCGGCACGGAAGGCCTCAAGGGGCTCCCCCTGGCAGGGAACGTCGCGGAGAATGCCGGCTAGGGCCTCCTGGACCTCGGGCCACTGTCTTTTGCGGACGGCGAATCCGGCAGCGAGACGATGGCCGCCCCAAGTCTCGAGAGAATCGGCCAGAGAGGAGAGGACCTCGACGGCATTGCCGCCGCCGGGAAGCCTCAGAGTACCCCTCATGAGATCACCGACAGGGGCCGCAAGAACGACAGGACACTCCCTCTCGCGGCAGAGACGGCTCGCGACGCCGCTCAGGACGCCCACAGGCCACTCTTCCGAGCTGAGAACGAGGGCATCGTCAACTGACGATGACGATGCCTCGTCATGAACCTGGCCCGAAAGGAGCTGGCGCCGTCGGTTCAGGGTGACCAGCTCCTCGGCATCTCCGTCGTCGCCGCCGAGGAGGACCTTGACGGCCCGGTCAGCCACGTCGAGTCGGCCGGCGGCGTTGAGGCAGGGAATGACTCTCATGACCAGGCTGTTCACGCTGAGATCGCGCCTGCCGATGGCCAGTTTCTCCAGAAGCGCCTGGAGGCCGGGACGTCTGCCACGGCCGATCTGGTCCATCCCTGCCTTGACGAGAGCCCTGTTGAGTGGACCGAGAGGCACGCAATCGGCCAGGGTCGCCAGGGCAACCAGGTCGAGCCGATCACGAAGCCAAGCGGGGTTCACCCCCATCTTGGCCAGAGCCGCCCAGAAGACGGCCGTGGCACAGAGAGTCCGCCCGGCCCCATCGCCGTCGATGTGAGGGTTCACAAGTCCCGAGGGCCTGGCGCGCTCTCCCTCGTCAAGATGGTGATCGAAGACGACGATGGGAATCGAGGCCTCGCGGACGAGGGAAACGGCCTCGACGGCACGGCTGCCGCAGTCGAGGACGATGAGAAAGTCGCAGCCGTCGCGGACGATGGTCTGGGCTGCCTTGCGGTGAAATCCGTATCCCTCACGGTGACGGTGAGGAATATAATAGCGCACCCGGGCCCCCTTCAGAAGGCCGTACTCGACGGCCAAAGCCGTCGAAGCCACGCCGTCGACGTCATAATCGCCGTAGACGACAAGACGCGTTTCCGGGCTTAAGGAATCGAGTTCTCGGGCGGCATCGGCGAGACCGCTGCCCAGATCGAGACCGGAAAGGGCACCGTCGAGGCTCGGGCGGAACAGCGCCCGAGCCTCGGCCAAGTCCGTTTCCAGGGTAACCCCTCTCTGGAGAAGAAGAAGGGCCGTCAGAGGAGAACAGCCGATTCGGCGGGCCTGCTGAGCGGACTTTTCATCACAGGAAAGAAGAGAGAGGGAAGCCAGCCCCTCAACAAAAGGGATCACTGTGCCTGTTCATCCCAGCGGGGCTCAGGCAGGTCGACGTCGGCGGCGGCCTCGACGGGCCCTCTTTCGCCGGCAAGAGCGGCAAGAAGAGATTGACGCTCCTTTTCCAGTTCGTCGATCCGTCCTTGAAACTCTCTCAGCTTCTTCTTGTGACCGGCCTTCGTCTCAAACTGGGCCGCCAGGGCAATGAGCCACATGAGAACGCCTCCGGCGGCGAAAAGGAGGACCTCCCAAAGCCCCTGGGGCACGTCACGGCTCCAGAGAAAAAGGCGAACGGTGATCTGTCCGTCATTCTGAAAGGCGTAACCTGCGGCAGCGAGCATGGCAAGAGCGACAGCCAAGGCGTAGCTTTTCATCTTCCTTCACGCTCCCTTGCGTTCATCTCTGACTTCCCCCCGGTCCGCCAGCGGCAGGGCGAAGTGAATCCGAAATGGTCTGGGGGGCAGGATCAGGCTCCCCGGCCACGAAATACTGTCACCATTCTAGTACAAAACGGGCGCACCGGAGGAATGCAGGAAAGGACCTCAGAGCCTGAGGCCTGAAGTCCTTTCTCCGATGGCGTCGCCCCGAAAAAGCCGCCGCCACCGACGGGAAGGCCGTTCTTGAGGACGGCGCGGCCCACCGGATGGCGGGCCGCGTCAGGACATCAGGAAAGGCGGGGCGATTTCAGGTGCCATTCGGCGAGAACGGCACCGGATACGAAAATGGAGCTGTAGGTCCCGACGACGATCCCCGCCAGGAAGGCGAAGGAGAAGTTTGCCAGGACCGGGCCACCCCAGAGGAAGAGGGCCAGTACGGGGAGAAAGGTCGTGAGCGAGGTGTTGATCGTCCGAGAAAGGGTCTGATTGATGGAGAGATTGAGGAGACTGACAATGCCCAACCTCTTGGCGTCTTTCCAGTTCTCGCGGACCCGATCAAGAACGACGATGGTGTCATTCAGCGAATAGCCGACGATGGTCAGTATGGCTGCGATGAAGGGCAAGGAGATCTCCCTGCCGGTGAGGCTGAAGAGCCCCAGCACCAGGATCGAGTCGTGAATCAGGGCCAGGACGCTGGCCACGGCGAAGCGAAAACGGAAGCGGACGGTGATGTAGACGAGGATACCCACAAGGGCGAGCAGAACGCCGAGGAGGGCCTCCTGGCGCAGCTGCTGACCGACGATGGGACCGACCTTTTCGAGACGGAGGACATCCATCTTGGGAAAGGCCTCCTTCAGAGCTCCGAGCGAGGCCCGGCGGCTGGCCTCGCTGTCTTCGCCGTCATCTTCCTGAAGACGGACAATGACACCCACGTCGCTGTAGGCCTGGATCTGGGAGCCACCCTTGCCGACCGATTCCAGGGCCGTGCGGACCTCTTCAACGGCAACGGCTTCAGGGAACTCCACCTGAATCAGCGAGCCGCCTGTGAAATCGATGCCGAGGTTGAGTCCCTTCGTCGCCAGCAGTCCGAGGCTGGCAAGGACGGCGACGAGGCTCAGGATGAGAGCTCCCCGGCGAAGGCGCATGAAGTCGATGTTCCACGTTCTTTTCTTCGTAAAGGCCATTTCCCTTTCCTCCTTGGCGGCTCAGGAACGTGCCGTACTGCGGGGCATGAGCAGCTGGATGAGGGCCCGCGTGACAACGACGGCGGCAAAGACGCTGGCGACGATGCCGATACTAAGTGTCACGGCAAAACCCCGGATGGGACCGCTGCCGAAGTAGTAGAGGACTCCCGCGGCGATGAGGGTCGTCACGTTGGCGTCAAGGATCGTCGTCAGTGCCTTTCGGAAACCGGCCTCGACAGAAGCCATGCGCGTCTTGCCCGAGGCCAGTTCCTCCCGAATCCGCTCGTAGATGAGGATATTCCCGTCGACGGCCATGCCGATGGTGAGGATGATGCCGGCGATACCCGGCAGGGTGAGCGTCGCCCGGAGGCTGATCAGTCCGGCGAAGACGAGGAGAAGAGTCACGGCCAGGGAGACGTCGGCGGCGAGACCGAGGAAACGGTAATAGAGGAGCATGAAGACGACGACGAGGCCGGCTCCGATTAGCCCGGCCCGGAGTCCGGCCTGGATGGTGTCGACGCCCAAGGTGGGACCGACGGAACGGTTTTCAAGGATCTCGACAGGAACCGGCAGAGCGCCAGCGCGGAGCATGATGGCCAGACGCTGGGCCTCGGCGACGGAGAAGGAACCCGAAATCTGGGCCTCTCCACCGGAGATGCGCTGCTGCACGACAGGAGCGGAGACGACGGCCCCGTCGAGGACGATGGCCAGCTGATGGCCGACGCTTTCGGCCGTGGCGGCGTCAAAGAGCTTTGTTCCTTCGGCGTTGAACTTGAGAGTGACGATGGGCCGTCCCAGGTTGTCGTAGGCGGTCTTGGCATCGACGAGGTCTCTGCCGCCGACGCTTACGGACGCGAGAAGATAGGTCCGGCCGAAATCGTCGGTGGCGGCAAGAAGACCTTCTTCCTCGGCCATCCGCTCCTGGAAGGCCTGGCCCATCTCGTCGATCTGAGCCTTGGCGGCCTGCCAGCGTTCGAGAGCCCGCTGGTAAGCCTCGTCACTTTCATAATTGGCCCGCTGCGGACCAGGAGGGACTTCAGGAGTGACGGCAAGGACGCGACGGAACTCGAGGAGAGCCGTCTTGCCGATGAGCTCCAAGGCCGCCTCGGGATCCTCCACGCCAGGCAGGTCGACGATGACCCGGTCGGTGCCGCTCCTCTGGATCACGGGCTCGGTCACTCCATACTGGTCGACGCGGTTGCGCAGCACGGCCAGCAGGCGCTCGACACTGTCATCGGTCAAGGGGTTATCGGCCGTTCCCTTGGCCTGGAGGACGATATGGGCGCCCCCCTTGAGGTCAAGACCGAGTCGGATCTTTCCCTCGATGGGGAAAACCGAGACAAGGGCGGCGACGACGACGACGATCACCAGAAGCAGCCGCCAACGTTCCCTTCTGAACATAGAGACAGGACCTCCTTCACGTTACAGGACTTTATCAGGCAGCCTGATCGACTGAGGGACACAAAAACGGAGCGGATGCGACGGCATCCACTCCGTCAGAGCGAGGCTGAAAAGCCGATCAGCTCTCGACGGGAGTCTCCGGTTGCGAGACCTCCGCGGCCGAGCTCCTCTTTCCCGAAATGGCCCCCTTGAGGATGCGGACTTTCACGCCGTCGGCGATCTCAAGGATGAAGCTGTCCTCCTTGACTTCACGGACGGTGCCGTAGAAGCCACCGGCCGTGACGACCTGATCGCCCCGGGTGATGGAGTTGAGCATGTCCTGCTGCTGCTTCTGCCGCTTCTTCTGAGGCCTGAGAATGAGAAAATAGAAGATGACGCCGAAGAGCACGATGGGCAATAGCATGCCCATAAGACTTCCCTGTTGCTGCAAAGAAACCGCCTCCCGAAATGAGGTGTCTTGTAGAACCGCTGCTCATTGTAGCACGGTCGCCAAGGGCTGTGAACCGTCCCGATCAGAGTTCGCCGTGCTTGAGGTAGAAGAGGAGCTTTTCGAGCTCCACCGAAATGTCGACGCCGTAGATGAGAACGCCTTCAGGAGCGACGAGCGTTGTCGGCGCGAAGGTGAGGACACCCTTGAGGGTCCCGGCCTTCGCGGCGAGGTCAACGACGGCCTGCGCCGCCGAGGCGGGAATGGTCAGGATCAGAACCTCGATGTTCTTCTCCTTCAGAACCTGTGGAAGAGAGTCAGGATGATAGCAGGGGATCCCGGCGACGGTCGTCCCTGTCTTATCGGGGTCGACGTCGAAAACGGCCTCGATGTTGAACTTGTCGCTTTTGAAGGCCTTGTAGCCCAGAAGGGCCTCACCCAGCCTCCCGGCCCCGACGAGGGCGATCTTCCAGTGATGGGGCGGCGAAAGGATGCTGCGGATATGCTCGAAGAGGCGGTCAACGTGATAACCGACGCCCCGCTTGCCGATCTCCCCGAAATAGGAGAGATCCTTTCGGACCTGACTCGCCTTGAGACCCAGCATGTCACCGATCTCCTGGGAGGAGACGACCCGTCGTCCCTCGTCGTGGAGCTGCTCCAGGAGACGGCAATACTGAACCAGGCGTTCGACTGTGGGTTCGGCAACTTTCATCGTCACTCGTCTCGACTCCTGTCCCTTGGGCACGGACAGGGCGGCCTCACCAGATGAGGCCGCCCTGCCGACTTATCGACTCTGTCCGGCGAAACGGGTCAATGCCGCGTAAGGGGCCCGTTCTCCCAGCTCCTCAGCGATGCGCAGAAGTTGATTGTACTTGGCGACTCGGTCCGTCCTGGCCGGAGCACCGGTCTTGACCTGGCCCGCTCCTGTCGCCACAGCTAGGTCAGCCAGGAAGGCATCCTCCGTCTCGCCCGAGCGGTGGGAGATGACAGCCCCATAACCGTTTCTGCGGGCCATGTCGATGACCTGGAGAGTCTCCGTGACGGTGCCGATCTGGTTGAGCTTGATCAGGATGGCGTTGGCCACCTTCCCGTCGATGCCTCGACGGAAGCGGACGGGATTGGTCACGAAGAGATCGTCGCCGACGAGCTGCACCTTTTTTCCGAGCCTCTCCGTGAGGCTGGCCCAGCCCTCCCAGTCCTCTTCAGCCATGCCGTCCTCGAGGGAGAGGATCGGATAATCCCGGCAGAGGGCCTCGTAATAGTCCGTCAGCTCCCCGCCGTCGAAGGAACGTCCCTCACCGGCGAAATGGTACCGACCGCCCTCGAAAAACTCCGTGGCGGCCACGTCGACGGCAAGCCCCACGTCCTCGCCGGGACGGCAGCCTGAAGCCGCGATGGCCTCAAGGAGGAGATCAAAGGCCTCGCGGTTGCTATCCAGGTTTGGGGCGAAGCCACCCTCGTCGCCGATGGCCGTGGAATAGCCCTTCTTCTTGAGGGTCATCTTGAGACGATGGTAGATTTCGACGCCCATACGGAGGGCTTCAGCGAAATCGGAGGCGCCGTGGGGAACGATCATGAACTCCTGAATGTCGAGGTTATTGTCCGCATGGGCACCGCCGTTGATGACGTTCATCATCGGTGTGGGAAGACAGAAAGGCCCCAAGCCGCCCAGCCAGGCCCAGAGGGGTCGGTCGTGATCGGCTGCAGCAGCCCGGGCGACGGCCATGGAAACGGCCAGGAGGGCATTGGCACCGAGACGTCCCTTGTTTTCCGTCCCGTCCTCGTCAACCATCGCTTCATCGACGAGGGCCTGGTCGGAAGCGTCCATTCCGATGAGGCGGGGCGAGAGGATCTCGTTGATATTTTCCACGGCCCGAAGAACGCCCTTGCCCAGATACCGCTCCCCTCCGTCGCGGAGCTCGACGGCCTCGAAGCTCCCCGTCGACGCCCCTGACGGGACAATGGCCCTGGCCGTGATACCGCTTTCAAGCCAGACTTCGGCTTCCACGGTGGGATTGCCCCGAGAATCGAGAACTTCCCTGCCATGGACTCCAACAATGAGACTCATCGAATGACCACCTCTCCTCTTCTGCTGTCTCACGCCTCTATTCAAGACCGCGAGGAATCATTTTCACCGCCCCGCTCCCGGCGCCGTTCCTCGCGAAGTTCGTAGGCCTCGGCGCCGCGTTTGAGAGATGACTCGTCATCACAGATTACGGAGACGATCAGCGTCCGCGAGGGATAGGCGATTTCCAGGAGATCGCCGGCGCGGACCTCCGAGGCGGGCTTGATGGCACGGCCGCCGAGGCGGACGACCCCGGCCTCGATCATCTCCTGAGCCACCGTCCGTCTCTTGACGAGCCGTGAGAGTTTGAGAAATTTATCCGCCCGCATGACTTGATCCTCCAAGCACAAATCGTTGAACAGTATATCAAAGAAAGGGTCAAAGCAGCAACGCACAATATTTTAAAACAATTTAAGGAACAAAGCGCAGGAGAGCGCCGATTCCCTCCCACTCCCGGAGAAGCGAGGGACGGCCCAGGACGAGGGCCTCGCCGTCTTTCTCGAAAACCTGCTGGACGAGGGCCTCGAGAAGGTCGGGCTCCTCATCCGTCTCGTGGCCGCAGAGGGGACAGGTCGCCTCGTCGATGCCCAACGACCCGCAGCTGGGGCAGCGGACACCCCGTCGCCGTTCATATTCCTCGACGACGAGCTGATGGACTCCGCCCCGGTTGGAGGCGGCCAAGACGGCCCGGAGGCCTGCAGCAGCGGGGCCTCCTTTGGGTGCCTCCGAGAGGATTCTCACGACGAGGCCCTCTCCCTCCTGCCAGAAACGGGACTGAGCCCACTGATCAAGAAGGGACTGAAGGGCGCCTTCTCCCTTTTCGGGCGATTCGGGAAGGAGGTCGATCTCTTCGGTGGGGAGCATCTCATGGAGGCGTTCCAGGAGGGGCTGAGTCAGTTCCCGGGCTCCGAAGACGAGAAGCCGCCTGAAGGTCCCTTCGCCGTAGAGTCTTTTCGCTTCCGCCGCCGCCTCCCGAAGGAGACGGGCCGTCTCCTCGTCGCCATGACGTTCGATGCGCCGTTCCTCCATACCGTAGCGCCCCCCCGCTTTGATCCTCGGGGGAAACTCGACGTCACGGCGCGTCATGAGGGTCAGCTCGGCACCGTAGCGGCGGAAGAAGAGGATCGCCTTGCTTTCGACGACGACAACGAGGGTCTCCCGGAAGGGCGAGAGAGCCTGGATGAGGGGAAAGAGGCGCGGTCTCGGGCCGAGGCTGGCCTCTGCGGCCACCGAGGCAGGGAGCGGCAGGGTAAAGGGTGGCGACTGGGGACTCACGAAAAACGACCATCCCCTGGGTAGATCTTTCGAGAGATCTTCGACGCGGGGAAAAACCTTTTCCAGAAGGTCCCGCATCGCCTCCTGGTCCTCCCGGGACCAGTCCTCGACGAGGCGAAGGGCATCGCGGTTGAGGTTCTTGAGGGCAATGACGATCTCCTTGGCCGTACGACGTCCCCTGTCGGTGTCGCTGTAGAGGGAAAGGACAGCGGAAGCCGGGGCAAACTGATCCAATACCTCTCTGACCACGGTCTTTCTCATAGCCTGTCACCTCCTGTGAACTTTACCCCTGAAGGGCTGGGGTCAATCGAGAAAATCGCGCAGCTTCTTGCTGCGGCTCGGGTGACGCAACTTGCGAAGCGCCTTGGCCTCGATCTGACGAATCCGTTCTCGGGTGACACCGAAGCGCTTGCCCACCTCCTCGAGAGTGTAGGCGTGACCGTCCTCAAGGCCGAAACGGAGCCGGAGGACCTGCTTCTCCCTGTCTGTGAGATCTTCCAGCATCGTCTCGAGCTGCTCCCGAAGGAGCTGCCCCGCAGCGGCATCTTCCGGACTGGGCAGATCCTTGTCCTCGAGAAAATCACCGAGCTGGCTGTCCTCCTCTTCCCCGATGGGCGTCTCCAAAGAGACGGGTTCCTGGGCGATGCGCTGGATCTCCTCGACCCGGTCCGGGTTGATCTCCATCTCCCGAGCGATCTCATCGGCCGTCGGTTCCCGACCGAGGCGTTGGACGAGCTGACGGGAGATGCGGATGAGCTTGTTGATCGTCTCCACCATGTGGACGGGGATGCGGATCGTCCGCGCCTGATCGGCGATGGCCCGGGTGATGGCCTGGCGAATCCACCACGTCGCATAGGTGCTGAACTTGAAGCCCTTGCGGTAGTCGAACTTCTCGACGGCCCGGATGAGCCCCAGATTGCCCTCCTGAATGAGGTCGAGAAAGAGCATGCCCCGTCCGATGTATTTCTTGGCGATGCTCACGACGAGCCGCAGATTGGCCTCGACGAGAGCCATCTTCGCCTGGGGATCACCCTCTTCGACGCGTTTGGCCAAAGAGACCTCCTGTTCCGAGGTGAGGAGGTCGATCTTGCCGATCTCCCTCAGATACATGCGCACCGGATCGGAAAGGGGCAGGTCCTCCAGGTCCCCCACCTCGTCATCGGGGCCGGTGGCCTGGACGATCTCCTCGCCGGCAACGGCGGGCTTGCGGTTCTCGTCGACGACCTGAATCTGAAGCTCAGCCAGTTCCGAGTAAAGGTTATCCAAGGTCTCCTCGGTGAGGAACTCAGCGGGGAAATGCTTCTCGATCTCCTCGTAGGTGACGAAACCCTTCTCCCGCCCCATCTGAAGGAGCTCCTTGATCTTGTCGATGTACGAGAGGACTTCCTCCCGTGTCGGCTGCTTCGTCGCCTCCGCCTCTTTGGTGGACGCCTTTGTCGTTTTGGGCGACGCCTTCTTCTTGGCCATTAAGTGACTTTTCCTCCCTTCAGCTTTCCCGCCAGTTCGTAGTAACGAACCACGTCCGAGGCGGAGGCCTCGTTCGCGGTCATCCGTATCTTCAGGCGTTCATACTCTTCCTTCAGCCGCCGCGACTCCAGCTCCCGAAGGGCCAATGTCCAGAGTGATCCATCCCGGGGAAGACGCTCGCACCGGTCGCCTCCGGAGGCAAGGAGCGCCTGAGCCCGCGTCTCTCCCGCCTGGAGCCACCGGACAGTCAGCTCGTCCGGCGTCTCCCCTCCGAGGAGGGCGCAGATAATCGATGAGGCCAGGGGATCGCGCAGGAGAGGGAGCACCGTCGAGAGATCCGCCCGTTCACGGAGGCTCTCATCATTCCAGAGCAGCCAGCAAAGGATCTCCTCCCAAGGGTCGGCTCTCTTCTGATCCCCCTCATGGATAGGTACGTCAGAAAGGGGGCAAATGCCTTCCTCCCTTCCGGGAAAAGAAAGGGATCCGATTTCTCTGCCTCCCCGCTCCCGAGACGTCTCGACAAGAGACAGCGATTTCCGCCTCTTCTCAAGGACCTCCTGGAGCTGCCGTGGGGTAACGGCCATGGCCGAGGCGATCTCGGGAAGGTAGGAGGCGATTTCGAGGAGAGGCAGGGAGAGAAGCCCCTCAAGCAGTTCCTCGACAGCACCTCTCCGCCTCTGTCTGTCCCGGAAGGCCTTCCGCCGAAGAGCAAGGTGGTAGGCAAGAAGAGGTTTTGCCTCGGCCAGGGCTTTGCCGAAGGCTTCGAGACCGTCCTCCTGCTGGAGAAACTCGTCAGGGTCCTTCGCCGAAGGAAGGGTGACGACGTGAACGTCCAGTCCCGATCGCTGAAGAAGGTACATTCCCTTGAGGGTCGCCTCCTGGCCGGAGAGGTCGGCATCGTAACAGATGTAGCACCGGTCGGCGAGACGGCCCAGGATAGCTGCCTGATCCTCCGTCAGGGCCGTCCCCAGGGAGGCCACCGTTTCGGTGAAACCGGCCAGGTGAAGCCGGATGGCATCCATGTAACCTTCGACGAGGATGGACCGTCGCCGTTCGACGATGGCACGACGGGCCTTGTCGATGAGGTAGAGGGAACGACGCTTGCTGTAGAGCTCGTTTTCGGGACTGTTGATGTACTTGGCCCCTTCGCCGTCAACAAGGCGGCCGCCAAAGGCGATGAGTTTGCCCGTCACGTCCCTGATGGGAAAGATCACCCGGCCTCGGAAGCGGTCATAACGCCCCTTCTTCCCCTCGACAGTGACGCCGCTTTCGTCGAGCAGGCGGGCGGCGAACTGCTTTTTCTCGAGATGACGGGTCAGGCCGTCCCAGGAGCGTGGCGCCCAGCCGAGCTCGAAGGCCTCCCACTGAGTCGGGCCGAGATTACGCCGCTTCAGGTAGGCCCGCCCGACTTCGCCCGAAGGAAGAGCCAGGGCCGATCGGAAGAAGGCCAGACTCTCGTCGAGGACATCGCGCAGTCCCACCTTGCGTCTTGAGTCTCTCTGCGGCACGATGACGCCGACGCGATGGGCCAGCTGCTCAAGGGCTTCAGGAAAGGTTAGCCCCTCCACCTCCATGACAAAGGAGAAGGCGTCACCGCCCTTGCCGCAGCCGAAGCAGTGGTAGGTCTGGCGCTCGGGGGAGACGTGGAAGGACGGGGTCTTTTCGCTGTGGAAGGGACAGAGGCCGAGATAGTTCTTCCCGGCCTTGCGGAGGGGGACATAGCCTCCGATGAGATCGACGATGTCGATACGTGACTTGACTTCGGCCACGACGTCATCGGCCATGAGACGCACCTCCCTGCAGGTAGGGGAGCAAACAAGGGAGAGAGCCCGGCTCTCTCCCTTGTTCCGAAAGAAACGTTGTCTGCTGTCGCGACGGTCTGATGTTCTAGAGGAAGAGGGGGGCCATCACCAGGGCCACGACGGACATCAGCTTGATGAGGATGTTGAGACTGGGGCCTGATGTGTCCTTGAAGGGGTCGCCGACGGTATCGCCGACGACGGCGGCAGCATGGGCGTCGGAACCCTTTCCGCCGTGGTACCCTTCTTCGATGTACTTCTTGGCGTTGTCCCAGGCGCCACCGGCATTGGACATGAAGATGGCCATCATGACGCCGGTGACGATCGATCCGGCAAGAAGGCCGCCCAGAGCCTCGGGACCGAGGACGATGCCGACGATAACGGGGCTGACGACGGCAAGCAGACCGGGGACGACCATCTCCCGAAGGGAGGCCTTGGTGGAAATGTCGATGCAGCGCTCATATTCGGGACGGGCCGTACCCTCCATGATGCCGGGGATCTCGCGGAACTGGCGGCGCACCTCGTCGATCATGCTCCCGGCGGCCCGTCCGACGGCCTGAATGGTGAGGGCCGAGAAGACGAAGGGGAGCATGCCGCCGATGAAGAGTCCCACCATGACGCGGGGATCGCTGAGGTTGATGACGTCGATGCCGACGGCGGCGGCATAGGCCGAGAAGAGGGCCAGGGCCGTCAGGGCCGCCGATCCGATGGCCAACCCCTTGCCGATGGCGGCTGTCGTGTTGCCCACGGCATCGAGGCGGTCGGTGATCTTGCGCACCTCGGGCGGAAGATGGCTCATTTCGGCCAGGCCACCGGCGTTGTCGGCGATGGGACCGTAGGCGTCGACACTGAGACTCATGCCGACGATGGAGAGCATGCCCACGGCAGCGCAGGCAATGCCGTAAAGACCGCCGAACTTGACGCCCACCAGGATGGCGGCGCAGATGAGCAGGACGGGAATGGCCGTAGAGAGCATGCCCACGCCGATGCCGGCGAGGATGTTCGTGGCATAGCCCGTCTCCGAAGCCTGGGCGATCTGCTGGACCGACTTGTAGGCCGAGGAGGTATAGACTTCGGTGACATAGCCGATGAGGACACCCACGGCAACGCCGGCGACGACGGCGTAGAAGAGGGTGGTGTCGCCGTTGAGGACCATGCCCGTCGCGACCCAGGATCCGGCGATCATGAGACCGCCGGTGGCGAAGGTGCCCATACGGAGGGCAAGCTGAGGGTCGCCGCCCTCTTTGACGCGGACAAAGAAGGTGCCGATGATGGCCGAGACGATGCCCAGAGAGGCAAGAACGAGAGGATAGGCCACGCCGGCGGCGCCGTAGACGGCCAGGCCGATGGCCATGGCGGCGATGATGGAGTTGACGTAGGACTCGAAGAGGTCGGCCCCCATGCCGGCGATGTCGCCGACGTTGTCGCCCACGTTGTCGGCGATGACGGCGGGATTGCGGGGGTCGTCTTCGGGGATGCCGGCTTCGACCTTGCCGACGAGATCGGCGCCGACGTCGGCGGCCTTGGTGTAGATCCCCCCGCCGACGCGGGCGAAGAGGGCGATGGAGCTGGCGCCGAAGCCGAAGCCGGTGATGACGTTGGGATCACGGAAGAGGAAATAGCAGATGACGATGCCCAGGATGCCGATGCCGACGACGGACATGCCCATGACGGAACCGCCCGTGAAGGCAACGGCGAGGGCGCTGTTCATGCCCTGCGTGGCAGCAGCGGCCGTCTTGCCGTTGGCCGTCGTGGCAACCCGCATGCCCACATAGCCGGCGACGGCACTGCAGGCGGCGCCGAGGAGGAAGGAGACGGCGGAAGCAAGGCTGATCTTGAAGGCCAGAAGCAGGGCAACGAGAACGACAAAGGGGACGAGGGCACGGTACTCACGGGAAAGGAAGGCCATAGCCCCCTTCTGAATGATCCCCGAGAGTTCGACGATCCTCTCATTATCTGTCTCGAAGGACTTGATCTTTCCGACGGCATAAACGGCATAGACGAGGGCGGCAATCCCGGCCCCTCCGGCCAACCACAGCAGCTGCGCTTCCATCCGATGAAACCTCCTTTACGTCTTGCGACGAATTCTTGACAAAGCCACAGAGCAACGAGCCCCCTTTGGGCCCGAAGCGAACCTCATTATAGACATGACCTTAAGCGATGACAAGAAAGAACGGGAAAAAAGGCCGTTCCCTCGTTTCAGGCGTCGCTCCCCTCCTCCTTTTTGGATCTGATGAAGAGAGAGAACCCATCACGGGTCCATTGTGCCCCTTTGAGGGCGCTCACCATGCCGAGAACGCCTCCGGCGATGAAGTCGGCCACGAAGGATTTGGCCGGGATGCGCCGCCTGCCTCCGTAGAGGGCCACACCTGTCGATTCAGCCTTGCGGCAGAGATCGATGATGCGCTGGGCAAGCAGTCCTTCGTCTCCGCCGCCGTAGAGGTTCCTTGAAAGATCGCCGGAGGTCCGGTGGTCGTAGCGGGCGAAGATGCCCTTCACCTCCCCGGGAGGATCGGCGGGGCCGACCCAGACACGGGGCAGGGGAAGAAACTTGGCCCCCTCGACGACGACGACATCAACGGCGGGGAAGAAACGGAAGAGAATCTCTTCGATGTCGAAGGAACGGGCCTCTTCGAGACGGACCCCTTCGTCGGTCCAAAGAAGGGAAGGTATGGCGGCGCCTGCCCCCTTTCCGCTGTCCCCATCGGCGGCGATCAGAGGTCCTCCGTGGCAGCCGGCGCTGTGTTTGACAAATCCCACCGTCAGGCCTGCCTGACGGAACCGGTCGAGAAGATCGAGGCAGAGGGTGGTCTTGCCGCTCTCCTTGAAACCGGAAACGGCCACGACAAAGGGCATGATGACGTCAACTCCTTCCTCCCCTCAAGGGGAATCGCACACCTCAACCTTCCCGGGCATCACGCCAGGCAAGCCGGTAGGTGTCGAGAAGAAAGACGAACATGGTGAGAATGATGGGCCCCAGAAAGAGACCGAGAAAGCCCCAGGCAGAAAGGCCCCCGACGACGCCGGTGAAGACGATGAGGATGTGAACCTTGCTGCCCTCAGAGATGAAGATCGGCCGGATCAGGTTATCGATGGTGCTGACGACGACGATGCCCCAGATGAGAAGGATAATGCCATCCCGGACCTGGCCGGCAAGAATGAGATAGAGCGCCGCCGGTCCCCAGACGAGAGGTGTGCCCACGAAGGGGATCATGGCGAGAATGAACATCATCAACCCGAAGATGGCCGGGTTCGGCAGCCCAACGAAAAGCCAGCCGGCAATGCCCAAGGCCGCCTGAAGACCGGCCGTCAGGGTGACGCCATAGATCATGGCCACCATCATCCGGCGAATCCGCCCGAAGAAGGCGTCCCGTTGGTCCGACGACAGGGGCGTGATGTCTTTGACGAACTGGAGGATCAGATGACCGTCCTTGAGCAAAAAGAAGGAGGCGACGGCGATGACGATAAGCTGGTAGCCCAAACGGAAGGCGTTTTCCAGAAAGCCCCGCGATGCCGTCGCCAGGGAGGAACCCAGCCACGTCGCCGCCTGGCGCAGCGTGCCGCTGAGAAAGGACAGCTGCTCCAGCAGGGGGTTCAGTCTTGCGACCCACCCCTCGGGAAGGAGGGCCTCGAGATCCGCCAGGGGGTTTGTCCCCAGGCGGAGGAAATGGTCGGCCAGATAGCCGTAGAGGCGGATCCCTTCACGGGCGATGGAGAGACCGACGAAAAGGGCCGGAATCACCAGAAGGAGGACGATGGCCGCCGTCGTCAACGCTGCGGCGATGATGGGAAAGCGGCCGCGGAAGAGGCGATCCTTAAGAAGGCGGAAGAGGGGATAGGCGAAAAAGGAGAGCAGCGTCGACCAGGCCAAGGGACGGAGCAGCGGCTGGGCAACGAGATAGCTCAAGACGGCCGTCAGGGCAAAGACGGTGATGAAGGGATAGAGTGCGGCCCGGCTTTTGGCGCTGACATGAAAGAGACCTTTGTTATCCAGCAAGGACACCTTCCTTCCTGATTGTTCAGGTCCACCTTTTGCGACTTCATCCTGAAACGGCTACAATGGCATTGGAAAAGCTTTTCATTATCTCAGCCATCGGGGTGAGGCTTTTGGAAAATGTCTTTGCCGTTCCCGTAGAGGAGCTTTTCGACACCCCCGGCATCGTCGCCGAAGACATCGTCGACGATGGGGGAAGCATTCTTCTGCCCCTGGGAACGCAGCTGTCATGGCTCGAGAAAAGGGCCGGCCAGATCATCGACCGTCTGAAACAGAGCGGGATCAAGGCTGTCCTGGTCCGACGGGAGAAGGGGCTGACGACAGAAGAGCTGCGGGAACTCTTGGCCCAGGCCAAACTGCCGGTGCGGACCATCGGGAAAAAACTGGCGGGAGGCGTCGTCGACGCTATCGGCAAGGTCTATCGGTCCATCGCCTCAGGACAGGGCCGGGAAGAACTTCTTTCCCCTCTCCTCGCCTACGGGAAAACCCTTTCCAGGGAGATCGGCCGCAACCCCTCCATTCTCTTCTCCCTCCTCAAGGTGCGGGAACGGGACGAGTACACCTTCATTCATTCTCTCAACGTCTCTCTCGTCGCCGGGAGCCTGGCCGGCTCCATCAGGCCGGGGAATGACCCCTTTCTCGAACAGATCGTCACGGCCGCCCTCCTCCACGACCTCGGCAAGGCCCACATCGCCCCAGCGATCCTCAACAAGCCGGAGAGATTGACTGAAGAGGAGTTCGACCAGATCAGAAGACACCCCGAGGCCGGCGAAAGGCTGGCCCGTCAGGCCGGCATCATCGAACCGGCAATCCTCCAGGCCATCCGGTGGCACCACGAAAAATGGGAGGGCACAGGCTACCCCGACCGACTCAGGGCCGAGGTTATCCCCCTGCCGGCACGGATCACCGCCGTCGCCGACGTTTTTGACGCCCTGACGGCTGAGAGGGCCTATAAAGGGGCCATGCCGCCCCGGGAGGCCCTCTCCCTCATCATCGAAGCCTCAGGGGTGCATTTCGATCCGGCCGTCAGCGGTCATCTTCTGAGATCCATGGGCCTTTTCCCGCCGGGAACGATCGTCGAGCTGAGCGATGACTCCCTGGCCGTTGTCGTCTCGCTGACCCGGGGAGACCTCATGAGACCGACCGTCCTGGTCCAGCTGGACGGCAGGGGCAAACCCCTTCAGGACATCCGCCTCATCGACTTGAGGCGGTCCCCCCACTTCATACGCAAAGCCCTGAGCCACCTGGGCAAGGCCGCCGTCTGAACCTGACGAAGATCACTCCCACTCGATCGTTGCCGGCGGCTTGCTCGTCACGTCAAGGACAACACGGTTAACCCCTTCGATCTCGTTGCAGATCCTCCGGGCCACGCGGTCGAGCAGCTCCGGCGGCAGCCGGACCCAGTCGGCTGTCATCCCGTCCTGAGACCCGATCGCCCTCAGGGCGACCGCCTCGGCATAGGTTCGGACATCGCCCATGACGCCGACGGTCTTGACGGGCAGGAGGACGGCGAAGGCCTGCCACATGCTGTCATAGAGCCCGGCGCGGGCAATCTCCTCGAGAAAGACGGCGTCAGCCTCGCGGAGGACCTGAAGTCGCTCGGTCGTGATCTCTCCCAGGCAGCGCACCGCCAGCCCCGGTCCCGGGAAGGGATGGCGCCCCAGGATCTCCCTGGGCACATCGAGAAGGGCGCCGATGGCGCGGACCTCATCCTTGAAGAGGTCTCGGAGCGGTTCGAGGAGGCCGAAGGCGATGTCTTCGGGCAGGCCACCCACATTGTGATGAGTCTTGATTACGGAGGCTCCCTTGCCCTTGAAACCGCTTTCGATCACATCGGGATAGAGGGTCCCCTGAAGAAGCCACTGGGCTCCGCCGATCTCGGCCGCCTTGGCCTCGAAGACGCGAACAAAGGTCTCGCCGATGATCTTCCGTTTCCGCTCCGGATCAGAGACTCCGGAAAGGCGGGAGAGGAAGGTCGCTGAAGCATCGACGTAGTGGACCTTGAGCCGGAGCTTCTCCCGGTAGAGAGAAAGGACCGAATCGGCCTCGTTTTTGCGGAGCAGACCGGTATTGACGAAGATGCACTCCAGACTGTCGCCGATGGCCCGGCTGGTGAGGACGGCGGCCACCGTGGAATCGACGCCGCCCGAAAGACCGCAGACGACGCGGCCGTCACCGACCTGCGTCTTGATCTCGGCCGTCATCTGATCGATCCAGCTCGAAAGATCCCAGCTCTCTTCACAGCGGCAGACGTCGAAGAGGAAATTTCTCAGGATTTCCCGGCCCCCCTCGGTGTGGGCCACCTCGGGATGGAACTGAAGAGCCAGGATGCGGTTGGAAGGTCCCGAAAAGGCCGCCGGAGCGCCCGATTCGCTCTCGGCCTGGACGGTAAAACCGTCGGGGACGCGGACGACCTCGTCCCAATGGCTCATCCAGGCCTGAAAGGCGCCGGGAAGGCCCTTAAAGAGGGGATTGCCCGAAGCGGTGACGCGCACCGTCGAGGCCCCGTACTCGGCCCGAGACCCCTTTCCCACCTGACCTCCCAAGGCATGGGCGAGAAGCTGCATGCCGTAGCAGATCCCCAAAAGGGGGATGGATCCGTCAAGAAGAGCCCGATCCACCGTCGGCGCGTCGGGTGCCGCGGCGCTCGCGGGGCCTCCGGAGAGAATGATCCCCTTCGGCTGCCTGGCGCGCACCTCCTCGGCCTCCGTATCCCAGGGCAGAATCTCGCTGTGAACCTTCAGCTCCCTCACCCTTCTGGCGATGAGCTGGGTGTACTGGGAGCCAAAGTCGAGAATCACGATGTTATCCATTTTTTTCATCATCCGCTGGGCCGCGGCCCGCCACCTCCGTCTGATCGTTTATCCCAATGGTAGCAGAAGAGCCCCCCCCAAGACAGGGGAGAAGGGACCAAAAAGGCCCCCGTTCCGGAGAACGGAGGCCTTGACGGCAACTGACTTCTAGAAGTCGCCCATTCCCATGCCGCCTCCGGGCATGGGAGGCATGGCTTCCTTCTTTTCCGGCTTGTCAGCGATAAGAGCCTCGGTGGTGAGGACCATGGCGGCGATTGATCCGGCGTTCTGGAGGGCGCTGCGGGTGACCTTGAGGGGATCGATGATGCCCGCGGCGATCATGTCCTCGTATTCGCCGGTGACGGCGTTGAGCCCCTCACCCTTGGGCAGGGCGATGACCTTCTCGACGATGACGTCGCCCTGGAGGCCGGCGTTGTCGGCGATCAGGTGAAGCGGCGAGGTGAGGGCCTTGCGGACGAGCATGGCACCGGTCTTCTCGTCACCGCAGAGGTTCTCCATGAAGACGTCAAGGGCCTTGACGGAATTCACGAGAGCCACGCCGCCTCCAGCGACGATGCCTTCCTCGACGGCCGCCCGGGTGGCGTTGAGGGCGTCCTCGATGCGGTGCTTGAGCTCCTTCTGCTCCGTCTCCGTGGCGGCTCCGACCTGGATGACGGCGACGCCACCGACGAGCTTGGCCAGACGCTCCTGGAGCTTCTCCTTGTCGTACTCGGAGGTGGAATTCTCGAGCTCGACGCGGATCTGGGCGGCGCGCTTGCGGATGGCGTCGGCATCACCGGCACCGTGGACGATGGTCGTGTCTTCCTTGGTGACCTTGACCCTCTTGGCACGGCCAAGCATGGAAAGATCAGCGTTCTCCAGCTTGAGTCCCACGTCCTCGGTGATGACCTGACCGCCCGTCACGACGGCGATGTCGGCGAGCATGGCCTTGCGGCGGTCGCCGAAGCCGGGTGCCTTGACGGCGCAGACGTTGAGGACGCCGCGGAGCTTGTTCACGACCAGGGTGGCAAGGGCCTCGCCTTCGACGTCTTCGGAGATGATGAGCAGGGGCTTGCCGGTCTGGACCACCTTCTCCAGAAGGGGCAGAAGATCCTTCATGTTGCTGATCTTGCCGTCGTTGATGAGGATGTAAGCGTCGTCCAGAGAGGCTTCCATCCGCTCGGGATCGGTGATCATGTAGGGGCTGACGTAGCCCTTATCGAACTGAAGTCCCTCGACCATCTCCAGCGTGGTGCCGACGGTCTGGCTGTCCTCGATGGAGGTGACGCCCTCTTCGCCGACCTTGTCCATGGCTTCGGCGATGAGATCGCCGATGGCCTTGTCGTTGGCCGAGATGGCGGCGACCTGAGCGATCTTGGCCTTGTCCTTGACGGGGATGGACATGGCCTTCAGTTCATCGACGACGACGTCGACGGCCTTCTCGATGCCTCGGCGCATGAGCATGCCGTTGGCCCCGGCAGCAACGTTCTTCATGCCCTCGCGGATGATGGCGCGGGCAAGAACGGTGGCCGTTGTCGTGCCGTCGCCGGCCACGTCATTCGTCTTCGAGGCAACTTCCTTCAGGAGCTGAGCTCCCATGTTCTCGAAGGGATCTTCGAGCTCGATCTCCTTGGCGATGGTCACGCCGTCGTTGGTGATGGTGGGAGAACCGAACTTCTTCTCCAGGACGACGTTCCGCCCCTTGGGACCGAGGGTCACACCGACGGTGTCGGCCACCTTGTTGATGCCGCGCTCCAGGGAACGGCGGGCCTCTTCATCAAATGCAAGAATCTTAGCCATGATGTTCCCTCCTACTTCTCGACAATGGCGAGGACGTCGCGCTCGCTGAGGATGAGATACTCCTCGCCCTCGATCTTGACTTCCGTGCCGGCATATTTGCTGTAGATGACGCGGTCGCCGACCTTGACCTCAAGAGGAAGCTTCTGCCCGTTCTCAAGGATCTTGCCGGTGCCGACAGCGGCCACTTCGCCTTCCTGGGGCTTCTCCTTGGCCGTCTCGGGGAGAACGATGCCGCCCTTGGTGCGGCTCTCCTGGTTGACGGCCTTCACGACGATGCGATCAGCCAATGGCTTTAACTGCACTGTCTATCCCTCCTTGTGCTCTTTTGCTTTTGTCATGTTAGCACTCATTCGACCTGAGTGCTAGCGATCGAGATTGATATTAACGTCAACAGCGCCTGACCTCAACTCCCCTGAAAGCTGATAGGAGGCAAATAAGGTCGATTTTAGCCTCTGATCTCTTTTTTTCTTCTTTTAGGACCGCCTGGGGCCCTCCTTTCTGCTTTCGGCCTGCTCCAAAGTGAGGGTATGACGAAGAGGCCGCGCCTCCCGGCGCGACCTCTTCGTCATACCCTCAGCGCTGACTTCACTGCGGAGCCAGAGGCCAGGACGGATCGGGACTGAGGAGCAGATCGGAGCGGATACCCCGCTTCCAGTTGCTGTAGCCGGCGGCAGCGATCATGACGGCGTTGTCCGTGCAGAGATCGCGGGGAGGGATGTAGCTCTTCCACTCACGGGAAGCGGTCATGCGGGCCCGCAGGCCGCTGTTGGCCGCCACCCCCCCTGAAAGGGCTACGGAGCGGATGCCCGTGGCCATGACGGCGAGGCGTACCTTGACCATGAGGGCATTCAGGGCCGCCTCCTGGAAGGAAGCGCAGATATCCTCCAGAGGCAGAGGCTCACCCTCCCTGAATCGCTTCAGAAGGTGAAGGACAGCCGTCTTGAGGCCACTGAAGCTGAATTCGACAGCATCGCTCTCCCTGAGGGGAACAGGAAGGGGGAAGGCCCTGGGGTTTCCCTGGGAGGCCAGGGCATCGACGGCGGGACCGCCCGGGTAGGGCAGCCCCAGGAGTTTGGCCACCTTGTCGTAGGCCTCGCCGACGGCGTCGTCACGGGTCATGCCGAGCATGCGGTAGTCTCCGAAGGCCCGGACATGGACGATTTCGGTGTGGCCTCCGGAGACGATGAGACAGAGGAAGGGAGGCGCCAGGTCGTCATGAACGACAACGTTGGCGAAAAGATGCCCCTCCAGGTGATTGACGCCGACGAGAGGGAGCTCCCAGGCCTGTGAGAGGGCCTTGGCGGCCATGACGCCGACAAGGAGCGAGCCCATCAGTCCCGGTCCGGCCGTGACGGCCAGCAGGGACAGCTCCCGGGCGGGGTTGGCGATGCCGCCCCGGCTGAGGACCTCCCTCAGGAGGGGAATGAGTACCCGCTGGTGCTCCCGCGAGGCCACCTCGGGGATGACGCCGCCCCAAGGGGCATGGAGGTCGGCCTGGCTGGAGAGGACTGTGGCGACGACCTTTCTCTGTCCCTCAAGGAGGGCGATGGAGGTGTCGTCGCAGCTGCTCTCGATGGCCAGAGTGAGAAAGGGGCGAGACACCGTCAGTGCCCCCCGCAGCCGCTGCAGCCCCGACAATCTCCGCTGCAGGAACGAAAGCGGCGACGCTCTCCTTCAAGGTGGACGAGGACCCTGCCGCGGCAGTGGGGACATTTGGAGGCATGGCTCTCGGAGGCGAAGACGGCCCCGCAGGAGGAGCAGCGATAGCGGTGCACGGGGCTCACCGGGGGGCAGTCCATTCCATGCCCCAGTCACCGTAGCCGAGAGGGATGGGCCCCTTCTTCGGGATAGCCGTCGTCGGGATGCGCAGGGCCAGCGTTCCCTCCAGTCCGCTGGGCAGGTCGCCCTGGGGGAGGAAGTGCTGACGGGTCAGGACGTCGTCCATCGTCACCTGGTGGTCGCCGACGTGAAGGAGCGTCGGGTCGAAGGCCATGGGTTTGAGGGTCTTGAGGCGGACGATGAAGAGGGTCTTGCCCTTGGCCCCGTAGTGCTGGCCGTGCCAGCTGAGCCACTCCGGCGCTTCGGGATTCCCTGAAAGATCTCGGGCCAGGGTGGCATCGACGAGGACGAAGGAAAGGCGGGCCCTGGCGCCGAGAACCATGTCACCCAGGGCCTGGCCCTCGATCCAGAAAGTGGCCGTCCGGGCCTGAAGGCGCTCCTGAAAGGGTGAGACGGCCCAGGCCGGGACAGCGAGAGAGAGGGCAAGGACGAGCAGGATCAACTTTTTCATGACCGTCGCTCCTTCCGAAGTGTCTCGATTTCCTGCGGCGAGAAGAGGTAGGAGGTGTTGCAGAAATGACAGCACACTTCCTGGCTTTCGGCGACGGCTTCGGAGCCGAGGGCGGCCAGCAGGCCGTCGGCGGCGACGGCTCGGTCGCAGCGGCAGCCGAAACGATAGTCCTGACTGCCGAGCCAGAAGACCTCAAGGCCGGAGGCGAATCTCTCGACGACGGTCATGGCCTCGCCCTCCTCGAAGAAGAGGGTGCTCACAGGAGGCATCTCGCGGAAACGCCGCTCCACCTCGTCGGCGAAGGCATCGGTGGTGTCGGGAAAGAGCTGGACCATGATTCCCCCGGCGGCGACGACCTCTCCCTCGTGTTCGAGCACCCCCAGGGCAAGAGCCGTCCGGATCTGTTCGGACCGGACGTAGTAGGCCGCCACGTCTTCGGCGATTTCGCCCGAGAGGAGAGGAACTTGTCCCGTGACGGGCTCCCTGAGGCCCAGGTCCCTGATAACCGTCAGCGTCCCCGTCGAGCCGACGGCGGCGGCAACGTCCCATTTGCCCGGTCCTTTCGGCTCCGGCTCGACGTGGGGGTTCTGGACGAACCCCCGCATCTGGCCCGAGGACTCGGCGTCGGCAACGATCCTGCCCAGAGGGCCGCCTCCGTCAACGGCGAGGGTAACGCGGGCACGGCCCGTCTTCTTCATGTCGTCGGCCATGAGGAGAGAAGCCATCGACAGCCGGCCCAGGGCGGCGGTGGCCGTTCCCGAAAGGCCGTGGAGTTTCTTGAGGACAGTGACGAGGCTACGGGCCTCGACGGCCAGGAGCCGGGCCTGTTCACCGCCGATGAGGGCCCTGACGACGAGGGCCTGGGAGTCGCTGTTGCGGGTCGTTTCGTTTTTCATGAAGAACCGTCCTTCCTGCAGGCATTGATGAGCCAGTTCCATTCCTGGCATCGGAGGGCCGCCGTCACGAGGCCATAGGCGCCGCCTCCGGCGGCGGTCACGCCGAGAACCCAGGCGGCACGAAGCGCAAGGCGGGCCGTCGGCCCGTAGGGCAGAAGAAGCTTGACCAGCGAGACGACGACGACCAGGGCCACCAGGCCCATGAGGGGTTTGAAGAGCCACCGGTCCCGAAAAAGCCCCAGCGGCCGCTTGAGATTCCGACCGAGACGATGGTACCCCACCAGGGCCGATCCTGAAAAGGCCAGCGACGAGGCCAGGGCGATCCCCCTGTAGGAGAGGGGGCCCATGAGGAGGAGGCAGAAGACCAGATTGGCCCCCACCGTCGAGAGGGTGACCCGCAGGGCCTCTCGTGGGAGACTGCGGGCGTAGAGAGCCCTCATGAGAACCGTTGTGAGAGCCATGCCAGGCAGCCCGAGACCGTACATGGCGAGGGCCTGGGAGGTGGCCATCCAGGCCCAGTCGTCGAAGGCGCCCCGACGGAAGAGGAGATGGACCATCTCTTCGGAGATCAGGAAAAGACCGGCCGCTACGGGCAGGACGACGAAGAGGGCGAAGCGGAGGGCGTCGCGGGTGACTTCGGCGAAAAGAGCCTCGCCGTCGAGGACATGACGGGAGAGCAGAGGCAGCACGGCCTGGGAAATGGCAATGACGAAGAGCCCCAGCGGAAGCTGGAGGACCCGATCGGCGTAGTTGAGCACGGAGATGGCCCCCTCCTCGAGAAAGGAGCCGAGGACGCGGCTGACGATGGGGTTAACCTGATTCAGCGAGAGACCGGCGGCATAGGGCAGGAAGAGAAGAAACATGCGCCGCAGCTCCCGATCGTGCCGGTCCGGTCTGGCCGGCACAAGCAGAAGGCCCTGCCGCCCGGCCCAGAGCCACTGGACCAGAAACTGGAGGAGCCCTCCGGCGAGGACGGCGACGGGCAAAGCTGCGATGTCCCACCGCCGCGCCAGCAGGAGGACGATGACGATATAGAGAGCATTGCTCAAGGCCGGAGCCAGGGAGGAGACGAAGAATCGGTCCATGCTGTTGAGGACGCCCATGGCCAGGGCTGAAAGGGACATGAGCAGGAGAAAGGGCAGGATGCGCCGCGTCAGTGCCAGAGCGAGAGCGGCTTCTTCGCTGGAGAATCCCGGCGCCATGAGCCGGACAAGAAGAGGCGCCGCCAGGAAGGCGACGGCCACGACGACGACGCCGGCGACGAAGAGGACCGTCATGGCCTGTCGCGCCAGGGCCTTCGCCCGGTCCGTGCCGTCTCTGGCCAGGGCCTGGGAGAAGACGGGCACGAAGGCCGCCGAGAGGGCCCCCTCGGCCAGAAGCTGACGGGAGAGGTTGGCCAGCGTGTAGGCGACGAAGAAGGCATCCAGGCGCCGCGTCGCCCCGAAGAGTGCGGCCGTCAGGATCTCTCTGGCCAACCCCAGGAAGCGGCTGGCCAGGGTACCGACCATCATGGTCAGGGCATGGCGCACCATTCTTGCAAGCGAGGACGACATTCTTTTATGATGACCTCCTGGACAGGAACTCGGAAAAGGCGGGGAGGTGACGGCCCTGAAAGGAACGGTTCTGCTGTTCGGGGTGGGCAACCGCCTCAGAGGGGACGACGGGGTCGGTCCTGCCGTGGTCGAGGCCCTGAAAGCCAGAGGACTCCTCTGGCTTCAGGCCGTCGACTGCGGCGTTTCTCCTGAAAACTGGCTCGCCGTCGCCGCAGCGGCAAAACCCCGAGAGGTCATCGTCGTCGACGCGGCCCTCATGGGCCTGCCTCCGGGGACGGTACGCCGGCTTTCCGTCGCCGATCTGGACGACAGCCCATCCCTGGGACGACTGCCGACGGTCTGGCTTCTGTCGTCCTGCGTCGAGGCGAAGAAGACGGTCATCGCCATCGAGCCAGAGCGATGTCATCTGTCTCTCGCCCTCTCGGAGACCGTCGCTGGGGCCGTCGAGATCGTCGTCCAAGCCATGACGACAGGGACCTGGGATAAAATCCCCCTCCTGGCTCACCAGGTGAAACGCTCGCCGAGGTAGAACTTGCGGGCCACATCGCTTTCGGCGACGACGGAGGGCGTCCCCTCGATGAGGATCTGACCCTGATGGATCAGGTAGGCTCTGTCGGTGATAGCCAGCGTCTCCCTCACGTTGTGATCGGTGAGGAGGATGCCGTATCCCTTGCGGCGCAGGCCGATGATGAGCTGCTGGATGTCGTAGACGGCGATGGGGTCGATCCCGCTGAAGGGTTCGTCGAGAAGGACGAACTGAGGCATGATCGCCAGGGCCCTGGCGATCTCGACGCGACGGCGTTCGCCGCCGCTGAGGGCATAGCCGGGCACGTCGACGATCTTGTGAAGCCCGAAGTCCTCGACGAGCTGATCCACCGTCCTTTCCCGCTCCTCAGGGGAACTGCCCATCTCCTCAAGGACGAGGAGAAGGTTCTCTTCCACCGTCAGGTTGCGGAAGACCGACGGTTCCTGAGGAAGATAGCCTAAGCCCAGCCGGGCGCGGCGATACATCTCGAGGCCGGCCAACTCCCGGCCTCCGATGGACAGACTGCCCCCATCGGGAGCGATGAGGCCGACGATCATGTAGAAGGTCGTCGTTTTGCCCGCGCCGTTCGGCCCCAGGAGGCCGACGACCTCGCCCTGGGCGACGGAAAGGGAGACGCCCTGGACGACCTTGCGGCCCTTGAAGCTCTTCGTCAAACCCCGGGCCTGAAGACGGCGATCCATCAGGGAGTTCCCCGGTCGGGAAGGATGAAGGTGATCTTGGGCGAACCCACGGCCTCGATGCGGCGTGAGGCCAGATGGAGGACAAGGCTGTCGGCCTCGAGGGTCCGGTCGCCCTGGCGGGCCCGAGTCGATCCGCTTAACACCAGCGTCCCCCTGGCCTCGGAATAGAGGGCCCGGGAACCGGAAAGGCGCATGGGCGTTCCGTCGGCCCCGATGAACTCAGCCTCGACACCGCCCAGAGCGGTGGCTTCGGCGACACGCCCACCTTCGAGACGTCCCTCAATGCGATCGGCGTGAAGGACAAAACCTGCCTCAACGTCCTCAAAACGCTTCAATCCGAGGATCTTAAAGACCTTGCCTTCGACGACAGCCTCTTCGGCCTCGACAGTGCGGGACCCGGAAAAGGCGGAAAAACCTCCGGAAAGGTGCAGAAAACCCGATTCCCTCCAGGTGACATGGGCGCAGTAGAGTTCGTCGTCACCGCGGCGCAGGAGGACATCGCCGTCGGCGACGACTTCGACACCCTCCTCCTCGGCATAGCGGAGACTGGAAGCCTCGATGTCGATATTGCGCTCCTCCCAGCGGCCGGTCACACCCCCCCAGAGGCGGAAACGCCCCTCGGCGAGGAAGGCCTCGGCCTCGTCGGACCGGAAGGAGAGCCCTTCCCGCTGGAGGGAAACTTCTCCCTTGGCCCGGATCTGCTGAAAGGTCGGGTCATATCGGAGTTCGTCGGCCCGGAGCGAGGCCTCCTCGGCAAAGGCGGCAACGGAAGAAGCCAGGATCGTCAGGATCAGGACCAGAACGAGAGACGCTCTCCCTCTCATGGGCACACCTTCCTCGATGACAGAAAATGGCGGCGCGAATGGCGCCGCCGCTATTGTACCTTATTGACGCCCGGTGCGCCCTCAGGGACGCAGCGCCCCTCCTTCGAGGAGCGTCTCGCAGATCTGGACGGCGTTCAGGGCCGCTCCCTTGCGCAGATTATCGGAGACGACCCAGAGGGCAAGAGTCTTTTCCCGCCCCGTGTCGCGACGGATACGCCCCACATAGACCGGATCGGTCCCGGCCGTCTCGCGGGCCAGAGGATAGCGGGCCAGCGCCGGCTCGTCGACGACGACGACGCCGGGAGCGGCACAGAGGATCTCCCGGGCCCTCTGGGGCGAAAGATCGCTGGAAAACTGAAGCAGAAGGGCCTCGGAGTGACCACGGAAGACGGGAACGCGGACGGTGGTGCAGCTCACGGCCAAGTCGGGCAGGTCCATGATCTTTCGTGATTCGCGGACCATCTTCCACTCCTCTTCGGAGACGCCGTCGTCGTCGAAGGTGCCGATGTGGGGCAAGGCATTGAAGGCGATGGGATGGGGGTAGATGGAAGAGACCGGCTCTTCCCCGGAAAGGACGGCCCTTGCGCCTCCTTCGAGCTCTTCCAGAGCGTCACGGCCCGTACCGGAGACGGACTGAAAGGTGACAGCACCCAGGTAGGAGAGGGAGGCCTCCCGATGGAGGGGCCAGGCGGCGACGACAGCCTGGATGGTGGCACAGTTGGGGTTGGCGATGATGCCCCGATGACGGAGGGCCGCCTTGCCGTTCACTTCAGGAACAACGAGGGGCGTTTGGGGATCCATCCGCCAGGCCGAACTGTTGTCGACGACGACGGCACCGGAGCGGGCCGCCAAGGGCGCCCACAGGCGGGACGGCCCCGAACCGGCCGAGAAGAGAGCCAGGTCGACGCCCTCGAAGGACTGCTCCGTCACGGCCTGAATCTTCCAGGGACGCCCGCGGAAGAGGACCTCCGCTCCGGCCGAACGGGGAGAGGCCAGAGGCAACAACTCGTCGACGGGAAAATCCCGCTCTTCGAGGAGACCGATCATCTCCCTGCCGACAAGCCCCGTTGCGCCTAATACGGCGACACGCATGGCCTAGTCCTCATCGGGAACGAAGTGCCCGTGGAGGGCCTGGACGGCCTGATCCATCTTGGGAGCCGCCACGACGCAGGTGATGGCCATGGAGGTGGCGGCAATCATGTCGAGGTTGATCCCCTCGGCGGCGAGGATCGAGAACATCTGCGACGGGATTTCGGGATGGTTGGCGATACCGGCGCCGATGACGGAGACGCGGGCGATTTCCGTGTCGTACGTCACGCCCTGGGCCCCGATGTCGCGGACCAGATCGCGGCAGACTTCGATGGCGTCGCCGAGAAGGGATTTCTTGACGAGAAAGCCGATGTCGTTAACCTGCCCTCTCATGACGCTCTGGATGATCATTTCGGCGCCGACACCCCGGTCAGCCAGGGCCGAAAAAAGCCGGGCCGCTACGCCGGGCACGTCGGGCACACCCAGGACGGCGACCTTCGCCGTCTCCCGGTCGGAGACGACGGCTTTGACGACGAGCCCTTCATTGACATCAAAATTCATGACCCATGTTCCCTCCTCGTTGCTGAATGTGGACGCCACGTAAACAGGAAGCTCCATCCGCGCAGCCAGCTCGACGCTCCGCGACTGAAGCACCTTGGAGCCGGCGACGGCCATTTCCAGGCACTCCTGGTAGGAGATGTGGTCGAGCTTCCTCGCCTCGGGGACGACGCGGGGATCGGCGCTGTAGATGCCGTCCACGTCGGTGTAGATATGGCAGGAATCGGCTTCGAGTGAGGCGGCCAGGGCAATGGCGGAGAGGTCGGACCCTCCCCGCCCCAAGGTGATCGTATCCCCGTTGGGCAGAGCGCCCTGGAAACCGGCCACGACTGCCACCTCTCCCGCTGCAAGGGAACGCTCGACGAGCTGAGGCTCCATACGGCGGATTCTTCCTTCGCTGTAATGGCCTTCGACAAGGAATCCGGCCTGCGATCCCGTGAAGGATCGGGAACGGATCCCCTCCCCCTCCAGAGCCAGGGCAAGGAGGGCGATGGTCTGCTGCTCCCCCGTGGCCAGAAGCTGGTCCATCTCGCGACGGTTGAGACTCGGCGCCACCTCCATGGCCAGGCGGATGAGGCCGTCGGTGGTCTTACCCATGGCCGAGACGACGACGACGATGGAATCTCCCTGACGGACATAGGCCGCGACCTTACGGGCCACGGCGCGGATCTTGTCGGCCGTCGCCACCGAACTTCCTCCGAACTTGAAGACCCGTTTGGCCATCGCCTCAGACCTCCTCCGGCACGAGGGAGACGACGCGGGCCCCATCGTCGTCCACGTCAAGGACGAAGAAACGGGACCGTACGCCGTGATCGGAAAAGACGCGGCACATCGTCGAGGCCACGGCCTGGGGGTTACCCTTGACAAAGGCGAGGACGCTGGGCCCCGATCCGCTGATTGCCACGCCGAGGCACTCCCGGTGGAGGCGGACCTTTTCGAGGATCGTCTCGCCGCCGGGAAAGAGCTTGGCTCGGAACTGTTGGTGAAGCCGGTCATCCATGGCCCAGGGCAGCTCCTCCCACCGTCCTGTGGCCCAGGAGGCGGCGAAGAGGGCGACGCGGCCCACGTTGAAGACGGCATCCTGAAGGCTGACCTGCTCGGGAAGGGCCTCGCGGGCCTTGGAGGTGCTCACCCGGACCTCGGGAACGGCCACGACGGTGACGATCTCCCTGGGAAGGGCTTGAAGCCGGACGTGCCTCAGATCCTTGCCGTCCCAGCAGCTGACCACCATCCCTCCGACGCAGCAGGGAACGACATTATCGGGATGACCCTCGATGGCCGTCATGAGGGGAAGGAGCTCTTCCCGGGGCAGGGGGCGTTTGCGCAGGGCATTGGCGATGAGGACGCCGCCGACGACGGCCCCCGCCGAGCTCCCCAGGCCTCGACAGAGGGGAATGGCGTTGACGGACCGAAGATGAAGTCCGGAAGGGGTGATGCCCCACTCGGCACAGGCCTTCTCGTAGCTTTTGATAACCAGGTTGGCCGAGGGGTCCTGCAGTTCGCCGCTGCCTTCGCCAATGACGTCGATGGAGTACTCCCCTTCCGACAAGAGATCGACGACTTCGTAATCGTTGTAGAGGGCCAGCCCCAGCCCTATGGTGTCGAATCCGGAGCCGAGGTTGGCACTTGAAGCCGGCACGCGGACACGAAAGGGCACGTTCATCGCGAAAGCACCTCCCGAAGGGACTGCCAGCAGTCGTCGATCTCGACCATCGTCGACGACTGCCCCATGGCGGCATCGGGGTCCTTCAGCCCGTTGCCCGTCAGGACGGCCGTGATGATCTGACCCTGAGGGAGACCCTCCCCTTCGTGGATCTTGAGAAGGCCCGCCAGGGAGGCACAGGAGGCCGGTTCGGCGAAGATTCCCTCGCGCGAGGCAAGGAGCCTCTGGGCAGCGAGGATCTCCTCGTCGGTGACGGAAAGGAAGCGGCCGCCGCTTTCACCGACGGCACCGCGGGCCTTCTCGGCGTTGACGGGACGGCCGATGCGGATCGCCGTGGCCACCGTCTCGGGCTCGTCGAAAGGCCTCCCCTCGACAAGAGGCGCGGCACCGGAAGCCTGAACGCCGATCATCTCGGGCAGTCTCGTCGTTTGGCCCAGTTCCCCGTATTTCTTGAACCCCGCCCAGTAGGCGGAGATGTTCCCAGCATTGCCTACGGGAATGACGAGCCTTTCCGGGGCATCGCCCAGTTCGTCACAGATCTCCCAGGCCGCCGACTGCTGTCCCAGGAGACGGTAGGGGTTGACGGAGTTGACAATGGCCAGCCCCAGCTCCTCCGAGGCCTGCTTGGCCAGATCCAGGGCCCTGTCGAAATTACCGCGGACGGACACGACCCTGGCACCGTAGATCAAAGCCTGAGCCAGCTTGCCTCGGGCAACCTTGCCTGCAGGGAGGAGGACGAAACAGGGGAGACCTGCCCGTGCCGCATAGGCGGCAGCAGCGGCCGAGGTGTTTCCCGTCGAGGCACAGACGACGGCTTTGGCGCCACTTTCGATGGCCTTGGCAACGGCAAGCACCATCCCTCTGTCCTTGAAGGAACCTGTCGGGTTGGCCCCCTCGAATTTGACGCGTAAGTCGACGCCGAGCTCGGAACCGAGATTCGTCAGGGGAATGAGGGGCGTTTGCCCTTCACAGAGGGACAGACGGGGCGTCGCCTCCGTCAGAGGCAGCAGATCACCGTAGCGATGCAGGATTCCTCTCATCAGTTCTACCTCCCAGCTTTATCGTTCCCCAGCCGCAAGCGGCCGAAAGGACAAAAAAGCCCGTCCCCTCTGCCAAGGAGACGGGCTGACCCGCGGTTCCACTCCATTTCCGGCCCTAGCCGGCACTCTTTCCGCGTTAAGGGGCGGACCCCGGCGGCTTATCGGCTGAAGGCCGCTTCACCGTCTGCTCAGGGGCGGTGTTCACCAGCGTCCGATCGCGGGGCTCTCTCAGCCTTTGGAGTCCCCTCTCTGTCCGAAGACGGCGGCTACTCTTCCCTTCGTCGCAATTCCTTTCCTTCCGGTCATCGACTGGCCTGAAGGTTTCCGTAGTTTTTACGCCTTCCCGATGAAATTGTCAAGTCATTGCTCAAAGCGAGAGAGTCTGATAGAATGATCGACCGACATAGAGGGATACCCTCCAGCCAGTCCAAGGAGGCTGATGCCATGGCTCCCAGTACCCGTTCCTCCGACGACGTCATCGTCATGACGCGCAGCGGCTATGAAAAGCTCAAGGAAGAACTGATTCACCTGCGTAGCTCCGGAAGGACCGAGATCGCCCGTCAGCTTGAGGAGGCCCGCGGTTTCGGCGATCTGAGCGAAAATGCCGAGTATCAGGCCGCCAAGGACGAACAGGCCAAACTTGAAAGTCGCGTGCAGTGGCTCGAGTATCAGCTCAGTAAGGCCAAGGTGATCGATGCCGAGGACATCGACGGCAGCAGGGTCACCTTGGGAACGAAGGTGACCTTCGTCGATCTCGACAGCAAGCGTGAATTCGCCTACACCATCGTCGGCTCCGAGGAATCGGACCCCAAGGCCCTGAAGCTTTCCGCGGCGAGCCCCGTCGGTCAGGCTCTGATGGGCCGCGAAGTCGGCGAAGAAGTTCTGGCCAGGGTACCTAAGGGAACACGGAAACTGCGCATTCTCGACATCGTCGTCGAAGCCTGACCCGCTCTCTTTCGCAAGGCAAACAGACAGGAAGCCACGAGACGCCCCGCTCCATCCGGGACGGCTAGTGGCTTCTTACCTTATCATCAGAACCTTTCCAGGGAGGCCCTCACGATCCGGGCAAGAAGCTCGGCGAAGGAAAGACCAGCTGCCTGGGCCGCCTTGGGGACAAGGCTCGTCTCCGTCATCCCCGGAGCCGTGTTGACTTCCAGGACACAGGGACGACCGTCGCCGTCAAGGCGGAGATCGACACGGCTGTAGACCCCGCAATCCAGGGCACGATGGGCGGCCAGGGCGGCAGCGACGACGGCATCCTCCTCACGGACCGTCAGCGCCGCCGGGGCGACATAGCGGCTGGCTCCGGGGGTGTATTTGGCCTCATAGGTGTAAAAACCCTCGGGCGGAACGATCTCGACGACGGGCAGTGCCGTCAAGTGATCCTTCTCGTCGAGGACGGTGACGGTCAATTCCCTGCCGTCAATGTAGCTTTCAATGATCACCTTCCGGTCGTACTTCCGGGCCGCCTCGACGGCACGGACCAAACTCTCTCCATCGTTGACGATAGAGATGCCGACGGTGCTCCCGCAGCCTGCTGGCTTGACGACAAGACGTCCTGAAAGGGCAAAGAGCTTCTCCGTTTCTTCGTTCCTCTCTGCGGAGAGGCTCATGGCTCCGGTGCAGACCAGCCCGGGAGCGACAGGAATGTTTCTCTCCCGAAAGAGGGCCCTGCTCACCTCCTTGTCCATGGCGGCAAAGCAGGCAGCCGGACCTGATCCCGAGTAAGGCAGACCGGCCATATCCAGCAGGGCCTGAAGTCTCCCGTCCTCACCCCAGCCGCCATGGAGGGCGACGAAGACAAACTCCCGCCACCCCCCCTCGAGGAGGGCCAGAACGTCTCTAGCTCCCCCCACCGGAAGAGGGTGAACGTCGAAGCCTGCCTCTTCCATCGCGGCCGTGACGGCGGGGCCGCTTTTCAGTGAGACCTCCCTCTCCGGGGAGTCGCCTCCGTAAAGAACACCGACTTTCATGACAGATCGCCTCCAGACAAAAAACGCGAGGTCCGAGGGACCTCGCGCGGGAACGACAAGGTCTCAGGGGATCGGCGGAAGCCCTCCAGGCCGCTCGCCCGGCTCTTCCAGTTCCTTTTCCCTGAACTGGAGAGGGCTGTCCGGGTAGGCCTTGATGATGAGGCGCAGACCGGCCCAGTCGTCATCTCCGGCTCGGTCATCACGGACCGTCAGCTCCCAGGCCAGGCAGTCCACCTCGTAGCGGAGCTGGTAGACCATCTCGTCCAGGTAATCTTCCCGAAGATCCCAGCCGCCGCGGAGGGAAAGCTCCCATTCGTCGCCGAAGGGAACGGAAAGGCGCTGAAAGACCCGTTCCGTTTCGTTGTACCGATCCCAGAGCATCGGCGACGTGCCGTCGACCCAGCGTCGTACGTAGGTGGACCGGAGACGCAAGGACCCTGCCGACCAATTGAAGCCGAAAGCCAGATCGGTCGTCTTCTGGCTGTCTGCGTCGGGCACGTCATAATCGTAATACCAGTAGGTAGCCCGCCAGAAAGGCTGGAGGGTACCCAGAGGGGCACCTTCGCCGTAGTAGTCGATGGCGCCGCCCCGCCGCTGTGCCTCCACCTGCTCTTCGCTGTAGCTTCCCCAGGTGCCGAGGAGGCGCCACCAGCCGCCGCTGGCGGGGTCACTCCACCAGGGCCCTTCGACGGTGAGCTGAGGCTCCCGCCAGAGTGTTCCCGAATAGCGCTTCACTCCGGCCACGTCGTCGATCTCGACAGACTCCCGCTGACTCCAGAGAAGTTCCGTCGTCCACCCCGAACGCTCGTCACGGAACCCCCAGCGCGGGCGCCAACGATTTTCGTCGTCCACATCGCTGTAGATGTAACCGCTTTCGAGGAAAAAGGTCGTATGGTCGCCTAAGCGTTGCGTGACGGAGAGCCTTCCTTCGGGATCGATTTTCGACCAGGCCACGACAGAAAGTTCGGCCTGCCCTGTCGACCAGGTCAGGGGACCGGAGATACCCAGTCCCGCTCCCTTCTTCCCGTCATAGCGCGGCATGGGAAGGAAGACGCCGGAACTTTCTCTGGCTTTGACGACGTAATCGAAGGGATAGGTGAAGATGAGCGTCTCCCCCAGGTAGACCCGGGGCTGCTTGATGATGACCCGTTCTCCGGGGACAACGACCATTTTTTTCGTCGTCAGCCTGTAGTGAGGGTGCGGCTCCTGGCAGGTCGTGACAGAGACGAGCTGCCACCAGCCAACGACTTCGCCCTCTTCAAGGCCCCGAACCTCCTTGGCCGTCACGATGCCCCGTTCAAGAGCGTCCTGAAGGGGAAGGACCTCGAGGTCCTCACCGGCGACGACGAGCTGGTCGACCTTGCCCGATGCGTTCCGGACAAAGCCCCGCTGAGCCACAAAGTCGTATTCCATCGACTCCCCCTGAAAGGTCTGTCCCCTCCAGTAGAGGGTCACGGGACGGGTCCCGTCGGATGTGGCCCGGACAAGCTGTCTTTCCGTATCCAACTCCAGGTAGGGCGTGCTCATCGTCAGGTCCTCGTAAGAGAGGGTCACCTCCCCTTCGGCACTGGCTCGCCCATGGGCCTCGTCATAGATGAGATGCTCGCCTTCGACGGTCACAGCCGTTCCCTCACCGGCTTTAGCCGGTGAGGCCGGAAGAACGAGGAGGAGGAGGAGAAGGAGGAACAGGATCTTCAGGGCCTTTGCCAAAACAGTTGAGCCTCCTCTCTGAGGACGACGACGCCATTGATGTCGAAGAAACCCTGCTGGCCTTCCAGGCGGATCCCGCGGAGAGAATCCTCAATGGCCAATCCTCTCGAGAGGGTCCAGCCCTGATCTCCCTGAATCCAGTTGGCCTCTCCTGCAGCCCAGGTCAGGGCATAGCCCTCACCGTCGACGGACCCCTCCGGTGATTGGAGGCGGATCTCCCCCAGATCGTCACGATAGTCGGCAACGGGAGAGGAAAAGGTCCAGCGGCGGCCTTCCTCGTCGGCAAGGGTAATGTCCACCTGATGCCCCTTGGCCCAGGCCTGGGACCGCTCGAGGCGTTCCGCCGAAAGGTGCCAGAGGCGACCGTCCATCTCCCGCTCCACGTCGATCCTTTCGACGGTGACGAGGATCTCCTCCTCGCCGTCGACGCTGATCGCGGCCTGAGGCCGCTGAAGAGCCAGATCCTGCCGGACCATCCAGACGAAACCCCCTCCAAGGGACAGGATCACCACGATGAGAAGGATCGGCAGGAAAAGACGCCTCTCGATCTTACCAGACAACCCTCCAGCCTCCCTCCTGACGGACGAGGCTGAGGACCTCACTCTGCAGGACCCGGATGAAGACGAGCTTCTGGGCTGCCGTGACTTTGACGCGATCTCCGTCGAGCCAGGTCGTCCTGTAGCCGTCGCGCAGGTTCAGGCGAAACGTGCGGTTCAAGGCCTCCTGCCGGAAATCCTCGGGAGAAAGGCGGCTTTTTGTCTCGTCACTGACCATGCCGTAGAGCTCTTCCGTCCTTCCCTCGCTCCAGAGAGCGAGGAAGCGTTCCAGGAAATCCTCTCTGGTCTCGGGCAGAAGCCTGCCGTTTTCCGCCGAAATCGAGAGTTCTTCGGCAGCCGACGGAGGTGTTTCGGCAGCGGGAACGGCGACTTCCGGTGCCGGCGGTGAAACGGGCCGGACGGGAAGGGGATCGCTGGGTAAAAGGAGGAACGGCGGGGGGGGGGCAAAATCCGGCGACGCCGGTTCCGGAGCTGACGGTCCCTCTGGGGTGGAGACGGGAGGCGGCACGACAGGGCTCTGCGGCACAGAGGGAGGCTCAGGCTCCTCCCGAGAAGGCCTCTCGACGGGAGGAAGCTCGACGAGGACCTCTTCGACGGGCCCATCCGCAAGACCGGTTCCGACGAAGGTAAAGCGGGTTTCCGGGCCGGGGCCGAGGCCAGAGACGAGAAAAGAAAAAGGCCCTTCCTGACGGGGAAAGAACACCAGCCCCTGAACGAGGCCCGAAATGGGTTCGCCCAAACGTTCCTCGAAGGATAGCGGCGCCACCCTCCTGCCGTCAGCGAGCTCGAGCATCAGCCTCCGTTCGACGGGCTTCAGCGAAAGGGGGCGACCGCCGAAGTTGTAGACGGAAACGAGAAAGGCCTCGGCCTCGGCCATGCGGAGGCTCTTGCGGAAGGCCTGAGCCGACGTCTCCATCTCGTGAGGCGTCAATCCCTGCCTGGCTCCGTCGACGCGAACCCAGGGATCGACGAGCTCTTCCGGATAATGGACAACCCAGACGAGGCAGTCCTGCCCCCAGCGAAAAGAGGTCCAGCCATCGAGGATGCGGGCCACCTCGACGGCTGGATCACTGGCTTCGGCGGTAACCGGCCCGAAAAGGAAAAGGGCCAGAAGGACCAGGACAAAACGCTTCACGGTGCTCCTCTAAAGGCGGTAATCGATGATAGCCGCGACGCCGACGCCCTGGACACGGCGGAAGCGCTGGAGCGGATTCTCCGAGTCAATGGGAACGAGGATCTTGACGCCGATGCGATCCTGGAAGGAGACATCCAACTGGGCCACGGCCTTCGTTGTCTCGACAACTCCCTTGGGACCAGCCACCTGGGCGGCACCGATGCTCGTGCCACTTCCGACGGAGACGATGGGAACCACCTTGGTGTGTCCCTCAGCCTTGACACCCCGATTGAGGGTGACGGTGTTGATGAAATCATTGATCGGTCCGGCGATGGTCTTCACGAGCAGTCCTCCGCCGACGACGCCGATGAGGTCACCGAGGTCGAAGGCCTGGGCGGGAGCGAGAGAGGAAAGGGAAAGGGTGAGAGCAAGCAGCAGAGCCGGAAGAGACTTGAATCGCTTCATGGCGAATCGCTCCTTTCGTCTAGTTCAGCGGGGCGTTTCCATCGCCCCGTTCCTGGACCTCGAGAGACTCCCTGTCCGGTGACAGAGGTTGAAGCAGTCCCTGAAGACCCATGGGGACCGGGAAGGCCTTAACGGTCGTTTCTGACGTCGACTCGAGGTAAAAGAGGGTACCTGCGGCAAGATCCTTTTCTCCGCCACGGACGAGAAAACCTGTGGCGAGACCGACGGGGCCGAGGACGACGAGACCGAGAAAGCTCGCTCCGGCAGCAGCCAGAACCTCGTTATCCGTTTTGGTCGCCTCTTTTGCCCTTTCACCCAGGAAGAGACCTATCTTCTCCGGCCCCAGGGGCAGGAGGTGATCGAAGGCAAGGTTGACTTCGGCGGCTCGGCCGAAGCTGCGGGGCGGCTTGACGTCGGCCACATGACCGACGACGATGCTCCCCCGGGGAGCGACAAGACGCCCGTCCGATACGAGGTCATCGCGCAGGGCCATGGCTACGGACTGGCCTTTCTCAGCCGTTCTGGGCGATAGAGGCTCCATGAGTTCGACCTTGACAAGCGTCCCTGGGGGGAGGTCCCTGTCCTCCCAGGCGATGCCCTCGGCCAGGAGAAGACCGATGAGGCGCTCGAGACGCATGGCAAGCGGGCGGTCCTCGCCAGCCTGCCCCTCCAGGAGGCGTTCAAGATCAGCGATCCGCTCCTTCGCCGACCGGGCGGGGAAGGTCTTCTGAGAGACGGCCCATTCGGCGACGCCGAGCTTGAAGAGGAAAGAGGGCTGCTCCTGCGTTCCTTCTTCGATGTAGGCCAGAAGGGCCTGCTGCCTTTCGGCAATGCTTCCCGGCAGTTCGCGGCCGAAGAGATCCTGTTCGACCGTTCCGAGCCTGACGATAAGCCCTCCCGTCTGGGGACCGCCGTAGACGACCTGTTCCACTCGGCCCAGGAGCTGGAAGGGGGTCTCCTCTTCGGCACCGGCAGCGGCAAGAAGGGTCAGAGAGCCGAGAAAGGCGATCAGGGAAAAGAGGACAAGACGCTTCATCATCATACCTCCTCTGGCGGTTCTTCGTTTATGTCCCACAGCAGTCACCGGCTGCTGCGCCTCTTCAGGGCGGCAGCGACGAACTCGCGGAAGAGAGGTTGCGGCTTGACCGGCCGTGACTTGAACTCCGGATGAAACTGGACACCCACAAACCAGGGGTGGTCGACAAGCTCGACGATTTCCACCAGGTTTCTCCCGGGACAAACCCCGGCGACACGGAGTCCCATGGCCTCGAAACGGTCGCGGTAGTCGTTGTTGAACTCGAAGCGGTGACGGTGTCTTTCGTGAATGAGCTTTTTGCCGTAGGCGGCGCTGGCCAGGCTACCTTCGACCAGTTCGCATGGATAGGCTCCGAGCCTCATGGTCCCTCCCAGGTCGGCGACGCCCTTTTGTTCCTCCATGAGATGAATGACCGGGTTGGGAGTACCCGGATCGATCTCGGCGCTGTGGGCCCCGACGATGGAACAGACGTTGCGGGCGAATTCGACGACGGCGACCTGCATGCCCAGACAGAGGCCGAAATAGGGGATCTTCTTTTCCCGGGCATAGCCGGCGGCAGCAATCTTACCCTCTGTCCCGCGCGATCCGAATCCGCCGGGGACGAGGATGGCATCGACGCCAGCAAGATGAGCCTCGGCGCCGTCGATCTCGATCTCCTCGGCTTCGACGTGGCGCATCCGGACGCGGCAGCCATTGCTGATGCCGGCATGGAGAAGGGCCTCGACGACGCTCAGGTAGGCATCCTTCAGGGCCGTGTACTTGCCGACCATGGCAATTTCCACTTCCTCTTCGGCATTGCTGAAGGTTTCGATGAACCGCCTCCAGTCGCTCAGATCGGGTTCTCCGCCGTCGGCAAGGCCCAGACGGCGAAGCACGAGACCGTCGAAACCCTGATCGAAGAGCTGAAGGGGAATCTTGTAGATCGTGTCGGCGTCCAGGGCCTCAACGACACAGTCCTTGGCGACATTGCAGAAGAGGGCGATCTTGTCGCGCAGATCCTGCCCCAGGGCATACTGGGAACGGCAGACGATGACATCGGGCTGGATGCCGATGCGGCGCAGTTCGTTGACACTGTGCTGGGTCGGCTTCGTCTTCAGCTCACCGGCGGCGGCGATGTAGGGCACGAGGGTGACATGGCAGTAGAGGACGTTTTCCCGTCCCACCCGGGAGACCATCTGACGGATGGCCTCCAGAAAGGGCAGCCCTTCGATGTCGCCGACGGTACCGCCGATCTCGCAGATGACGATGTCCCGCCCTTCCGACGCGGAGAGGACCCGCTGCTGGATCTCGCCTGTGATGTGAGGGATAACCTGAACGGTAGCTCCCAGATAGCGCCCTTCCCGCTCCTTGCTGATGACGCGGGAATAGATCTTCCCCGTCGTGACGTTATTGGACGCGGTGAGGGATTCATCGATGAAGCGCTCGTAATGGCCAAGGTCGAGATCCGTTTCTGCCCCGTCGTCGGTGACGAAGACCTCGCCGTGCTGAAAGGGGTTCATCGTCCCGGCGTCGACGTTGATGTAGGGATCAAGCTTGATAATGGAGATCTTGAAACCTCGTTTTTTGAGCAGGACGCCCAATGAGGCAGCCGTGATCCCCTTCCCGAGGGAAGAGACGACACCGCCGGTGACAAATATGAACTTGGTCATTCGCTTTGAGACCTCCCTGACGAATTTGGCTCCCGCCGGAGTCGGGTCTTTCCTTTCCTAAAGAAAAGATACTACCACAGAGGCCAACCGGCGAGAGGGAAATGGCCTAAAAAAAGAACTGGACCAGAGACGGCTCCGGTCCAGTGGATCACGTGATCCCTCTCCGTCGCGACAAGACCTAGCGGAGGACTTTGAGGGGGTTCGTCGCCGAGTTGTTGAGACGGACCTCGAAGTGGAGGTGAGGCCCCGTGCTCCTTCCCGACGATCCGACGCGGGCGATGGCCTGACCGGCCGAGACCTTCCTTCCCTTGGCGACGAGGAGCTTGCTGCAGTGGGCATAGAGGGTCGTGTAGCCTCCGCCATGGTTGATGACGATCACTCGTCCATAGCCGCCCATCCAGCCCGAGTAGACGACGGTACCCGCCTTGGCGGCAACGATGGTCCTTCCTGAGGGAGCGCGGATATCAAGCCCCGTGTGGAAGTCGCGGCGACCGCTGAAGGGATCGCGACGCCAGCCGAAGGGGCTGCTTATCCGTCCCGCCACGGGCCAGCGGAAGCCGCTGAGAGCCGCCGAGGAACCTCCCCGGCTGCTGGACATCGCCACGAGGGGCTTGCCCCCGGGCATGAAGAGCTCCTGCCCCGCCGTCAGGCCGCCGCCGGCAAAGCCGTTGGCCGAGGCGACGGCCTCGGGATGGACACCGAACTTCTTGGACAGAGCCTCCAGGGTCTCGCCCTTCTGGATCTTGTGGAAGACGCCGTCCTGGTTAGGCACACGGAGTTTTGTTCCCGGAGCCAGGACATCGGGGTTTTTGAGGGTGTTGCAGCCGAAGAGGGTGTTGATGTCGAGGTTGAAGTTGTTGGCCACGCTCCAGAGCGTGTCTCCCTGCTGGACGACATATTCCTTCAGCTCGAGAGGCGCGGCCTCGCGCTGCTTCGCCTCCTCGTCGGCCCGGCGACGGTTGACCTCTTCAAGCACGGCATCGACGTCGCCCGGCTCGCGGGGAAGAAGAAGAAGCTGCCCTTCGACGAGACGGTGCAGGCTCTTGAGGTCGTTGGCCTTGGCCACGTCCTGAGGCGTGATCGAGCGACCTCCACAGATGGCGCTGAGGGTCTGGCCGGCGGTGACGACGTGCTCCTCCCAACAGGCGGAGAGAACATCCTCAGAGGCGATCTCTTCGAGATCGGAAGGTTCCTTGTCCGTCGGCTTCAGTTCCTTGAGGATCAGTTCTTCATCGAAGAGAGAGGGCCCTTCGGGAAGGGGCCCGATGCCGAGGGAACGGGGCGTTTTCGCCTGGGCCACGAAGACGTCTCCCTCAAGGGGGAGAGCCGTAGCCGACATGTCGACGACGATAAATCCGGAAGGTAAGGCGGAGGCGGAGGCATGGAAACTCTCGGGAAGGTCGCTCCAGAGGCCGCCTCCTGCCCTTTCACTGGCAGCCACGGAGAGATAGACGGTTCCACTGATCATGACGACCAGAAGGAGAATGAAACCCAGTCGGCCCGCTCTTCGGCGGGAGGTGGAGGTTCTCTTCCAACCCAAACGTTCTCACCCCTTTGAAGGCAACGGCAGTCGACGGTGACGAGAGGTCACCTTCGCCATTATAAAACGACAAGAGGAGAAGGGCAATTCATTATGTAATCTTGATTGTCTTCAAAAATTCCGCGTTCGTCGCCGTGTGCTTGATCTTGCCGATGATCAGGTTGAGCACTTCGGCTTCGTCGAGACTGGCGATGCGCCGGCGGAGGAACCAGATTCGGGAGAGTTCCTCCTCGCTGAGAAGAAGTTCTTCACGGCGGGTTCCGGACCGTCCGATGTCAACGGCGGGGAAGATCCGCTGTTCGGCCAGTTTGCGTGAGAGGTGGACCTCCATGTTGCCCGTCCCCTTGAATTCCTCGTAGATGACCTCGTCCATACGGCTTCCCGTATCGACAAGAGCTGTGCCGATGATGGTGAGGCTCCCCCCCTGCTCGATGTTGCGGGCCGCCCCGAAGAAGCGCTTGGGGAAATAGAGGGCCGCCGGATCCATGCCGCCCGAGAGGGTCCGACCCGAGGGAGGAACGATGAGGTTGGAGGCCCGGGCAAGGCGGGTGATGGAATCAAGAAGGAGCACGACGTCCTTGCCCACCTCGACGAGTCGTTTGGCCTTTTCCAGGGCCAGGTTGGCCACCCGCATATGCTCTTCGGCGGGACGGTCGAAGGTGGAGGCGATGACTTCACCCGTCACGGAGCGGGCCATGTCGGTCACCTCTTCGGGACGCTCATCGATGAGAAGGACCATGAGGATGACGTCAGGGTGGTTGGTGGTAACGGCATTGGCGATCTTTTTCAGGATCGACGTCTTGCCTGCCTTGGGCGGCGAGACGACAAGGGCTCTCTGCCCCATGCCGATGGGGGCGAAGAGATCGATGAGACGAGTCGAAACCTCCTGGGCTGTCGTCTCGAGGTGGAAGCGCAGGTCGGGGAAGATGGGAACGAGCTGTTCGAAATGGGGTCTCCTGCGGGCAGCCTCGGGATCGGAGAAATTGACCATCTCCACCCGGAGCAGGGCCTCGTAGTGTTCCTGCTCTTTCGGGGGCCGGACGAGCCCCCAGACGACATCGCCGTTGCGGAGGCCGAAGCGCCGGATCTGAGAGGCCGAGACGTAAATGTCATCGTCGCCGGGCAGGAGCCCCTCATGTCTCAGGAACCCGAACCCTTCGGAAAGGACCTCCAGCGTGCCGCCGCCGAAGCGGAAGCCCATCTCCTCCGACTGGTGGCGGAGAAGGGCGATGACGAGATCGTCCTTTTTCAGCGACGAGGCGCCGGGGACGCCCTGCTCCCGGGCCAGCTTGCGCAGATCGGTGAGGAGAAGCGAGGTGAGCTTGCCATAAGAATGGCGTGGTCGCGGAGCAGGCCGGGTTTCAGCCGGCTCTGCAGTCAGGGTCGTCGTTTCGTCGACGACGCTTTCGCCGTTCTGCTCTTCAGGCCCGGCCATGACGGCTCCTGTAGCGCTCCCAGTCGGAGACAAAGGCGGAGATCCCCTTTTCCGTCAGCGGGTGATCGAAAAGCTGCCTGAGGACTTTGAAGGGAAGGGTGACCACGTCGGCACCGGCCAGAGCGGCTTCGGTGACATGGCGGGGATGGCGGATGCTGGCGGCAAGGACCTGGGTTCTGACGCCGGAAGCCCGGAAGGCGGAGGCGATTTCCCTGACGAGAGCCATGCCGTCCTGACCGATGTCATCGAGACGCCCCACGAAGGGGCTGACGTAGGTCGCTCCTGCGGCAGCGGCAAGGAGAGCCTGATTGACGGAAAAGACAAGGGTAACGTTGGTGTGCAGACCCTCGGCGGCAAGAATCCGAACGACACCCATCCCATCAGGCGTCATGGGAATCTTCACCACCACGTGAGGGCTGAGGGCGGCCAGCTCGCGGCCCTCTCGCAGCATGAGCTCGGCTTCCAGCGAGACGGCCTCGGCACTTACCGGGCCTTTCACAACGTCAGCAATGGCGCGGACGTGATCATGAAAGGCGACGTCCCCCTCCTTCGCCACGAGGGAAGGGTTCGTCGTCACGCCGTCGATGACACCCCAAGCGGCGGCCTCCCGGATTTCATCCAGGTTGGCCGTATCAAGAAAAAAACGCATCGTACCAGCTCCTCTTCGTTTTTTGCAGACCTATGGGGACGAGGTCGTCTGGGCCTCTGGAGATCCCTTCTCGGAAAGGCTATCCTCGCCGTCCTCTCTCTCGGGGGGACCTTGGATGGCAAACTCAAGACGAAAGGCCTGACGGTCTCCTTCGGCGATCGAGACGGCATAGTCTCCAACCGGCAAGGGTGCCCCGTCCTCCCGGACGAGGTAAAAGGCTTTGACTCCTTCAGTGGATTCAACGGAAAGGGATTCTTCATGTATGAGGTGATTCTGAAAATGCCACCGTACGAGAAGACTCTCGCCCTGTCTGGCGAGACGGAAGCGGAAGCGGACACCCAGCTGGCGGATCCCGAAACAGAAGGGAGAACTGCCGCCCAGGGGGCGAAGCTGTTCGTCTAGCTCCTCGCAGACGGAGACGTCATAGACTTCACAGTTCTGGACGATGCCACTGCCCCGCAGGGCCCAGCCGAGGAGGAGAGCCGAGAGGATCGTGGCGGAGAAAATCACGACGAGGGGGAAACGGCTGCTGCCCTTCATTATAGCCTATCATCTCCCGTCGGGGTGGAAGGAGGAATCAAAGAGAGTGGCCAGAAGACGGGTCCCCAAGGCTGTCTCTGGCCCTTCCGGGGATAATCCGAGGAAGTTACAGTGGTGTCGCCCCATTACAGTACCTGAAGACGGGCCATCTGAAAAGGAGTGACGACGATGAATCGAAACAGGGAAGCATCCCGCAAGATCGCCCTCGGCGCTGTTGCCGCCGCAGCCGTTACGGTGGCAACGATGATCCACATGCCCGTCCCGGGTTTCCGCGTCTATTTCAACCTCGGCGAGGGAGTCATCTACGTCATCGCCCTCACCCTGGGAGCCCGCTACGGCGCCGTCAGCGCAAGCCTCGGCGCCGCCATGGCCGATCTTCTTCTGGGCTACCCCCTCTGGGCGCCTCTTACTTTCTGCATCAAAGGCGTCGAAGGCTTCGTGGTGGGCCGTCTCGCCCCGAAGGGAACGGCTTTGGCCCTTGCCGCGGGAGCGACGGTGATGATCGCCGGCTACACCTCGGCAGCAGGCCTTCTTTACGGCTGGAAAGCCGCTCCGGTCGAGCTGGTGACCGACTTGGTCCAGACGGGGATGGGAGCGGCCTTCGCCCTTCTCTTCGTCCCCATCGTCAGGCGTCGGTTGGCCCTGAGCGAGATGAAGTGACCCCCATCCAGCTCGTCCATAACGTCTTTAGCGAAGCCACGATCTCCCGCTGTGCCTCCAGAGAGAAACCGTCCACAGTGATTTCGGCGCGGCGGGTGAGACCGTCAACGGCCCCGGCCGAAGCGAGAGCCCTGAGGAGGCGCTCCTCCTCGTCAGGGCTATGACCCAGCCAGAGCCCTCTTTCGGCAGAAAGGAGAACCGCAAGGCCGTAGGCGCCCCAATTGGAGACATCGACGGCGAGGGCCGCGTCGGCTGTGATGTCGCAGAGACAGGAGGCAAAAGAAGGATACTTCAGGGCAAGGCCCTTTCGGAAACGGCCCATCCCCGCCTCATTGCCGCCGTCGCCGATGGCGACGATCGGCACGGACCGGCCCGGTGCCTCCAGGGCGGCATCGTCGAGAGGCGCCGTGCAGGGCGAGATGTCAGATCCCCTCATGTTGCGGAAACAGCCATCGGGACAGCGGCCGGGCCGCTCGACGTAGAGGAGGAGATCGGGACTCCAGGCCCAGATCTCCCGGGCCTCGTCGGCCGAAAGGAGCGACGGGGCCCCGTCAAGGGCAGCCGCTCCGGCGGCGAGGAGATCGAAACAGCGGCTGTCAGTCACGACAAGAGACCTCTTGCCGTCCCTCTCGAGGGCCCGGGCCAAGACAAGAGCCCCGCCGGGACCGTCCGTTTCAGCCGCTTCCGCCTCGAGGATGTAAAAGCCGGTGACAACGGCAATCCGCGAGGCCCCGTCAACAAGGCGGAGGGCATCAGCCCAGTCCTGGACTTCTCCGAAGGAAGAAGCCCCCCTGCGCGACCGGCCTGAGGCCACCAGGTCCATGACGGACCGGATCCGGGTCGGGGTATCCATCGCCCCGCCTCAGATGCTGAGCTTTTCCACGAGGTCAAGCAGCTCGTGGTTGAGCCGCTTCTTCTGTTCCCAGGCCAGGGAAAGGGGCACCAGCTCCATGCCGCCGTGACGGTAGACGGCCATGACCCCCTTCTGTCCCTCCAGGAGGCCCTCCAGAGCCGCCGTGCCCATCCGGGACGCCAGGACGGCGTCGAAGGCCGTCGGGCTCCCGCCGCGCTGGAGATGGCCCAGAACGGTGATGCGCGAGTCGTAGCCCCCCGTGTCGAGGAGCTGTTCTGCCAGCTCGTGGGCAGCCATGACCCCCTCGGCGAGAATGATGAGGGAATGGGTCTTCCCCCGGTTCCGGGCATAGTGGAGCTTGTCGCAGAGACGGCCAAGCTCGACGGGCCGCTCCGGGACGAGGACACACTCGGCGCCGCTGGCAACGGCCACCTCGAGGGCGAGGAAGCCGGCCTCACGGCCCATCACCTCGATGATGAAGAGGCGGTCGTGGCTGCTGGCAGTGTCCCGGATCTTCTTCACTGCCTCGAGAGCGGTGTTGATGGCCGTGTCGAAGCCTATGGTCATGTCCGTGCCGGCGATGTCGTTGTCGATGGTGGCCGGAACGCCGACGACGGGGAAACCCCGATCCACGAGCTCCCAGGCCCCTCGGAAGGAGCCGTCCCCGCCGATGACGACGAGCCCGTCGATGTCGAAGCTCTTAAGCTGTTGGACCGCCTCGTTGATCCCCTCGGGGCGGCGGAAGCGGTCACTCCTGGCCGTTCGGAGAATCGTCCCGCCCCGGTGAATGATGCCTCCCACGGAGCTTTTCGTCAGGGGAATGAGGTCTCCCTCCAGGAGGCCTTCGTAGCCGCGGCGAACACCGACGACTTCCAGCCCGCGAAAGATGGCCGACCGCGTCACCGACCGCACTGCGGCGTTCATCCCCGGAGCGTCGCCACCGCTGGTCAGAACGGCAACTCGTTTCATGCAGGACGCCTCCTTATTGAGTCGTTCGCCGTTCATCCTAGCACGGCTGGGTTCAGGACGGAAGAGAGTAAGACTATTCGCGGAAGCGCCGCCAGTATCGCCGCAGCAGTTCGGCCAGACGAGGTTCGACGCCGAGACCGCCGGGACGGTAATAGCGGCGCACCTCTTTCATGTAGGCCTGAGGGACCCAGTGGCGCTCGTCGTCATGGGGGTAGAGGTAACCCGTACCGTGAGGACGGAGAGCCTCGGGAACCTCCTGGATGTCGCCGGACTCGACGGATGCGACGGCCTCGTTGATGGCTTTGTAGGCACTGTTGCTCTTCGGAGCGAGAGCCAGGTAGAGAGCCGCCTCGGCCAGAATGAGCCGCGCCTCGGGCCAGCCGACGCGATCAGCTCCTTCTGCCGCCGCCGTGGCCAAGACCAGAGCCTGAGGATCGGCGAGCCCGACATCTTCGGCAGCGAAGATGACGAGGCGGCGGGCGATGAAACGCAGGTCCTCGCCGGAGGCGACCATCCGAGCGAGCCAGTAGATCGCCGCGTCGGGGTCCGATCCTCTCATGCTTTTGATGAAGGCCGAGATGACCCCGTAGTGATCGTCGGCGTTCCGGTCGTAGCGGCGGTAGGCCCCGGGAAGGGACTGACGGAGATGCTCCAGGGTCAGACGGTTGCCGAGAGAGGCGGCCAGGGAGGCCACGGCGACCTCAAGGCGCGTCAGGGCCTGGCGGGCATCACCGCCGGCGCTGCGGGCAAGAAAACGGAGCGTCTCCTCGTCGACTTCGACGGCAAGCCGCCCCAGACCGCGCTCTTCGTCGACGAGAGCCCGACGGAGGAGAAGGATCAGATCGATCTCCTCGAGAGGTTTCATCTCGTAGATGACGAGGCGGGAAAGAAGGGTCTTGTTGATCTCGAACCAGGGATTTTCCGTCGTCGTCCCGACGAGAATCAGGTCTCCCCTCTCGACGGAGGGCAGGAGGGCGTTCTGCTGCTGCTTGTTGAAGTGATAGATCTCGTCGACGAAGGCGAGGGGCGCCTGGCCGTCCTTTTTTTCTTTCAGGGCCCGGGCGTCGCCGACGAGGTCCCGGAGCTGGCTCACCTTGGCCGTGACGGCGTTGATCTCCAGGAGGGGGCGACCGGTCCTCTCGGCCATGAGCCGGACCAGCGTCGTCTTCCCAACGCCGGGCGGCCCGTAAAGGATCGATCCCGGCACCCGGCCCTGGTCGAGGATCCGTCTCAGCGGAGCTTCCGGTCCGACAAGATGGGCCTGACCAACGAACTCGTCGAGGGAGACCGGGCGCATCCTGTCGGCCAAGGGGCGCTCCCAGGAGGAGAACGACGGAGAGACGACGTCGTCGAAAAGGCCTCCCCCATCGGTCACGGTCGGATCGCCCCCAACAGGAAGGCGCCGTCGTCGCCGAATCTGTCCGCGTCGCCGGGAAGGACCTCGAGGAAGGGATAACGGCCACCCAATAGATGTCTCAGGGCCCGAAGTAGGTCCTGCCCCATCCAGAGAGGCTCCCAGGAGGAGCAGCTTCTCCACTGGGAAACGGTCATCGTCGCCCCTTCAGGGACCATGAGGCGCCCCACCCCTAAGGCAGCGACCTCTAAGGCACGTCGATCCAGCGACGGGTCGTCGCCGGAAAGAGGAACGGTCACGCTCCAGGCTTTCTCGAGCCAACGCCGTCCCCGTTCCCGGACGAGATCGCGGTATTCCCAGGGAACGAGAGGCTCCGGTTCGAGGAGAGAATCGACGAGGTCCGTCAGCGCCGGATAGGCCACGTCGGCCCACTCGAGCCAGTCTGTCTCGACGCGCTGAACGAGGACGGCCCGCATGCCGGCGCGGCGAGCTCCCACGAGATCGTAGAAAAAATCTCCGACGAAGACGCAGTCTTTCGGCTCCGCGCCGAGGCGGCGGGAGGCAAGCCAGAGAGCCTCCGGATCGGGTTTGACGGGCCCACTGTCACGGCTGAGGGTCACCGGAGGCAGGGACAGGCCGACGCGGGAGGCGGCCTCCTCGATGGCACCGCGGAAGTTCCGGGAGACGACAGCCCAGGGAAGGTCCTTTTCGTTGAGCCACCGGATAAGCTCGTCCGCACCGGGCACGAGGGTCGCCTGGCGGGCTCCCTCGATCTCGAGGGCCTCAATGTCGCGGTGAAAGGCACGGCGTTCGGCTTCGGGAAGATGGCCGGCCGCCTCCAAAAGAGGCACCCGGCGGCCACCGAAATAACGGTCCCTGATGGGACCGAAATCGAGGCTCGTCTCGGCCAGGACACCGTCCCAGTCAAGGAGAAAAGCGGCCGTCTGGGCAGGATGCCAGAAAGGCGCTTCAATCACGGCGGATTCCTCCCTTCAAGGACCAGCGGTCATAGGACAAGGATACAGCAAAAGGAGGGCGCGAGACCCCCTCGCCCCCTCCAGAATGAAGGAACCCCGCAATGCCGTCGCATGAAGGCCTTGACCCGGTCCCTAACAGAATTGGATGCCTTCCCCTCCTTAGCTTTGGTGACGAACTGGCGTCTCCTCTGCCGGAGCGGAGCCCGGCTTCCGTAGGTTCGAGTGTTGGCTCAAGGCACTTCATACATGTCAACGAACACCGCAGGGATAGCTTCTGGCGCTATTATAGCACAGCGCACCAAAGACTCAACGGGCTTGCTCCCCCCCCTCGGAGGGGAAGAAACGGCTCAGGAGGTAGGCCTGTTCCCGGAGGAAATAATGCTCCATTTCGGGCCACGTGACGTCGCGGAGCATGACGGGCCAGACGTCGTCACGGGCGTCGTCGAAAAAGGCGAGGCTCTTGACGAGGTGATAGGCGTTAACCTTCCGGTCGGGGAACTTGGCCTCGATGAGGCGGAAGAGCTCCCGCGGAGGGAGCCCCTGGCGGGCCAGCTCATAGAGGTCGACGAAATCCTTCAGGGCCCCCCGGTCGGCAAGAGCCGAGAGCTTCATGACGCCGATGTCGGCCGGCGAGGCGAGGTAAAATCCTGCCAGGTCGGGCGCCTCCTGCAGGGGACGGAGAAGGGGGTTGGGATAATGGAGCCAGGTGACGCGCACTCCGTCGAGGACGCCGTGAAAGGTGCCCCGGGCCGTCTCGGAGATGACCAGCGCCCCCAGGGCCTCAAGGCGGCGGCGGAGGGCCGGGACGTCGAAATCTCCGGCCGTGAACCAGTCGAAATCCTCGGAATGGCGATGGCCGAAAAGAAGGGCCAGTGCCGTTCCGCCGGCCAGATAGGCCTCCGGGACGGGAGAGGCCTGGACAAGGCGCTTCAGAAGTAGCCGTCTCGGCTCGTCGAGAACGTTCCAAAACATCGCATCTCCTCCTCGCCAAGGCCGAAATGGTTCTGCCAGCACCGGGCCGTCTTCGGCGTCAGTCTTCGGCTCTTTCTGACGACGTCAAGGATCTTTGTCCGGCCGTAACGGCCGAAGACCCACCGGAGATGGCTCTCGTCACCCCAGTTGAGAGCTCTCTCGATGATGAGGCGCCAGTGGAGTTCCCCGTCGAGCTGATTCCAGTCGACGTCCCAGAAGAGAGGACGAAAAATCTCCGGTACGGTACGGTCGCTCAAGAAAGCCCTGCCTCCCCCGCCGCAAAGACCCAGTCAGCGGGCCTTGTCCCCAGGCCGAGCCGCCAGGCCACGGCCTGGGCGATCCTCTCGGCGGCCCGGCCGTCACCGTAAGGATTCGTCTCGGGCGGCACCTGGCCCGGAAGAATGCCCCGCCGAAGAAGGAGCGAAAGACCGGATCGGACGCTCTCCGGATCGGTGCCGATGAGGCGCAGGATCCCCGTCAGGAGTCCTTCGGGACGTTCCGTCACGTTGCGGATCACCGCCACGGGAACGCCTAGGGCGGCCCCCTCTTCCTGAAGCCCGCCCGAATCAGTGACGATGAGCCGGCTCGCCCCGAGAAGGGCCGCCATGGCCCCGTATTCCAGGGGGTCGAGAAGGACCACGTTCTCCAGCCCGTCCAGAACGGGAACGACAGCCTCTCGGACAACGGGGTTGAGATGGACGGGATAAACAAAGAGGTGGTCGGGAAACTCGGCGGCCAGGGCGCGGATGCTTTCGGCCAGTGCCGCCAGTCGGGGCCAGTTCTCCCGTCGGTGAAGCGTCACCGTCACGATCTTGCGCCCCCCGCCGTCGAGAGGAAGCCGTCCCCGTCCGGCGGCAAAACGGACGGCGTCGACGGCGGTCTGGCCCGTGACGACAAGGCGGTCCGGATTCTTGCCCTCGGCGATCAGGTTCTGACGGGCCCCCTCGGTGGGCGGGAAATCGAGATCAGTCAGGACGTCGGTGAGGCGCCTGTTGGCCTCCTCGGGAAAGGGCTCGCTCAGACGGTGACTTCTCAGCCCGGCTTCGACGTGGCCGACGGGGATGCCCTCGAGGAAGGCGGCCCAGGCGACGACAAAGGTCGTGAGGGTGTCGCCGTGAACGAGGACGTAGTCGGCGCGGAGATCCTTGAGGGCCCCAGCGGCCAGCGGAAGGATGCGTGCGGCCAGGTCGGGAAGGGCCTGACGGTCCGTCATGACCTCCAGGTTTCGGTCGGCTTCGATCCCGAAGAGGGAGAGGGCCTGTTCGAGCTGTTCCCGGTGCTGTCCCGTGAGGAGGACGACGGGGACGACGGCGCCCTGACGTTCAAAGGCGAGATGGACCGGCGCCATTTTGATCGCTTCCGGTCGGGTGCCGAAGGCGAGAATAACCCTTTTTTCTCTCAAGGCGAAGCGCTCCCTTGGCAATGAAGTGATCGGGCCGCGGAGCGACCCCTCCCATGATAGCCCGAAGGGGCGTTCCCTCCAAGGTACCCGTCAGCCCTGAGAGTCTTCGATAAGGCTCCACCAGGACAAGAAGCCCTTCCAGGCGGCCTCGACATGGACCTGACAGTCGGGACTGAGCTTTTCGGAAAAATCAAAGGAATGGCCCGAGACGGAAAGCAGGTAGGCCCTGGGCCGATTCAAGCCGAGATCCTCCATAAGCGCCAGAACCCAGGCGGGGCCGACAGCATGAATATTGAGCCCCTCAAGTTTCCTGTCGGCCTCGAGAGACTCAAGACGCCAACCTTCATCCAGAATTTCCACGGAAGCGTCGACGAAAAGGGCCAGCTCGACTTCGGCCAGATCGTAGACGATTTCTGGCAGGACCTGCTGGCCCAGCCAAAGGTCCGCCTCATGGCCCCTCTCCTGGAGCCAGGCGACGAGGCGGGGGGCCAGTTCGTGGCCGACACGGTCATCCTGGCGGAACTCGTTGCCGTAGCCGAGAACGAGAATCTTCATGGTCATCCATAACCTCCTCAAGTCGTTGATCGTCCCGGCCTCATCGCAAGGGGGCGCCGTCAAAACGGCGCCCCCTTGACGGTCAAGCGGCGGAAAGAGGCTAGGATTTGGCGATTTCCCGCAGGATCTCGCCCGAAGCGTCGCGGACGGTCAGCAGGAGAGGCATCTTTCCGACGGCGTGGGTCGAACAGGAAAGGCAGGGATCGTAACAGCGGATGACGTGCTCCATACGGTTCAGCACCCCTTCGGAGACGTCATGCCCCTTGATGAACTCCCGGGCAACGCGCTCCACGCCACGGTTCATGGCATAGTTGTTGTGTCCCGTGGCAACGATGAGGTTCACCTTTTCGATGGCGCCCTTGTCGTCGACCCAGTAGTGGTGGATGAGGGTCCCCCGGGGCGCCTCAATGACGCCGATGCCCTCGGGGAGGTACTCCCTCGAGGTGACGCGCAGGTCGCTTCCGGTGATGTCCTCGTCCTCGAGAAGCTCCCGGGCCCGCTCCATGGCGTAGAGAATTTCGATGAGGCGGGCATAATGGGTATACATTGTCCAGTGGACGATGCCGTCCTCGGTGAGGCTCCGGAAGGCAGCCAGCTCGGCCGAGGCCTCGGGGGTGGCGATGTCATCGCAGGCGTTGACCCGTCCCAGAGGCCCGACGCGGTAGGTGCCGTGAGGGTAGCCCAGCGGGCGGTAGAAGGGGAACTTGAGGTAGCTCCAGGGCTCCACATGCTCGCCGATGAACTCAAGGTACTCCCAGTCGGCGAATTCGTCGATGATCCGTCCCCGGGGCCCCTTGATGCGGATATCACCGTCGAAAAGCTCCAGGTAGCCGCCGTTGACGAGCCCCATGTAAGCCGTTTCGAGGGTGGCGAACTCCTTGGCCTCGTCACCCTTTTCGGCCAGGTAGTTCTTGATCAGATCGAGAGCCTTCATCAGGTTGGCCTGATGACCGGGCAGGTCGCCCAGCATGGCATCGCGCTCCTCCACCTTGAGGCTCCGGTTGACGCCTCCGGGGATGCTGTGCCAGGGGTGAACTTTCTTGCCGCCCAGGGTCTTGATGATCTCCTGGCCATACTTGCGCATGGTGACGCCCATGACGGCCAAGTCGGGGAATTCCTTCACCAGGCCGGCGACGTTGCGCGTCAGGGGATCGGCATCGAAGCCGAAGAGAAGGTCCGGGCTGGAAAGGTGAAAGAAGCTCAGGGCATGGGACTGGATGATCTGTCCCATGTGCATCAGTTCCCTCAGCTTGTGGGCCGTTTCGGTGATCTCGACGCCGAGGACGGCGTCGCAGGCCTTTGCCGAGGCGAGATGGTGACTGACGGGGCAGATCCCGCAGATGCGGGGGGTGATGACGGGCATCTCGCGGAAGTCACGGCCCCGGCAGAAGAGCTCGAAGCCACGGAACTGGGTCACGTGGAAGCGTGCGTCGCGGACAGTCCCGTCGTCGTTGAGGTCGACGGTGATCTTGCCGTGGCCTTCGATGCGACTGATGGGGTTGATTTCAATGCGGTTGTTCATCTTTTCCGTCACTTTCTCAGTCATGATGGCGGCCTCCCTAATCGTAGCGCATCATGTCGACGGGGACCTTGGGCATGCGACCCTCAAGGATCTCGGAGAAGACGTAGAGGATCGTATCCGCGTCGGGAGGACAGCCGGGAACGTGAACGTCGACCTTCACGGCGTAATCGACGGGAATGGCCTTGGGAAGAAGAGCCGGAAGATCCTGTCCCGGGATCACGCCTTTGGGGTTGACCGTACTCGGCGTGTTGACATACCCCTCCTTGAGGACCTCGTCGACGGACATGAAGTTTCTCATGCAGTTGATGCCGCCAAAGACGGCGCAATCTCCCCAGGCGATGAGGATCTTGCAGTTCTCCCGCATCACCTTGGCCAGGTGGAGTTCCTCCTCGTTGCCCAGAGCCCCTTCGATGACACCCACGTCGACTTGGGGGATCTCCTTGGGGTCGACGACGGGCGAGTAGACGATATCGACCTTGTCGAGCAGATCAACGATCCGCTCGTCGATGTCGAGGAAGGACATGTGGCAGCCGGCACAGGCCTCGAGCCACACGGTGGCGACTTTCGGTTTTGTCATCTCCTTCACCCCCTAAAGCGTGACCATGCGGGCAGACGCCGGGTCCTTCTCGGACTTGAAGGCGTTGACGCAGGGAGCCGTCTCAGGCCGGCCAAGCTTGACGCCCAGCCGTTGAGCCATCCCCTCCAGAACGGCCGAAAGACCGCGCAGCTCCGCAGCAGGAGGGACGATGACGTTGAGGCGCCGTCGCTCGCCCTCAATGGTGCAGAAATGCCCGCTCCTTTCGAACCAGGCCGGGGCAGGCAGGAGGACGTCGGCAAGGTTCGTCAGAGGCGGAACCCAGAAAGGCGTCTGGACGACGGAGAAGCGGCTCCGGGAGATAGCGGCCAGAGCCTCTTCCTCTTCAGGAATCATGCCCGTCGAGAAGGTGTAGAAGAAGTCGGCCTTGACGTCATCGAGCCAGGCTTTCTCGCCGACGACGGTGTTAATCGATCCCAGGCTGTTTCCGCTGGCGACAAGGGGAACGAGCCCCAGGCCGTCGGAGAAGAGGGCCCGCGAGGCAATGGCCAGATTGCCCAGGGCCGTGACCATTTTGGCCGATTTGGCCAGGGACCGTCCCAGAACGAAAATGGGCTTTTCCGAGGCGACGAGGGCCTTGACGACCTCTTCGATGATGTCCTCGGCAACGCCGGCCGTTTTGGCCGTATCAGCCAGGAGCTTGCGGTAGGTGTCCAGAACCGTCTCGCCCTTGTCGCTGGCCTCTCCAGCCTGACGGAGCTCCGTCACGAGAATCGCCAGGTTGGGGACGACAGTGAGCGGCAGATGGTGATCGGTCAGGGCATCGAAGGGAGGTTCGCCCAGAGAGAGGTCGATCATGGGGGCGCCGTTCTTGATGGCAGCGACACGGATGTAGCTGGCCACGACAGGCGCCTCTTCCTGGGGATCGGCTCCCACAGTGACGACGAGATCGGCGTCAAGGATGTTGTGGGCGGCCGTGAAGGGGCGGACCCCCTGGTCGCCGAAGGGCTTGAAACCCTTCATGAAGCCCCTGAGGACGTCGCCGTCAAAGGTGTCGAGCATCTCCAGCTTCAGGCTGTCCCGGAAAAGGGAGCTGAAATGGGCGAGCTCCTCGTCGGTGCAGAGGCTGGAGACGAGGGCAGCCGCTCTGTTGCGGTTGTGGGCCTCCTGAAGCTTGGGGGCGATGAGATCAAGCGCCTCCTCCCAGGTGGCCTCACGGAAGTTGGAGCCTTCCCGGATGAGGGGAACGGTGATCCGCTCCCGCTCCGTCGACTGGGGCAGCCAGAATCGTCCCTTGTGACAGAGCTGCCCTCCGTCGGAACCTTCCTGGTCGGCTCCCTCGACGCGGGCGACGCTACCCGTGCGGACATAGGCCTTGATCTTGCAACCTACGGAGCAGAGGGGGCAGACGCTTTCGACGATGTCGTCGCACTGGTTCCTCTTGCCCCGATAGGCGAACTCGCGGATTGTGATCGTTCCCGTGGGGCAGACCTGGGCGCAGGCGCCGCAGCTGACGCAGGTGTCACTTTCGCCTAGGGCCTTTCCGAGGTCGGCACAGACGTTGGCGCTCCAGCCGCGTTTCTCGAGATCCAGGGTGTGGGCGCCCACCTTCTCAGCGCAGACGCGGATGCACCGCAGGCAGAGGATGCAGCGGTTGTGGTCGACTTGAAGCTCCTTGTGGCTGGCGTCGTTGTGAAAGTCGGCGTAGAGGTAGGGATAGCGGACGGCGTCCATTTCATGTTCGATGGCCAGACGCTGAAGCTCACAGTCGCCGCTCTGGGAACAGAACATGCAGAAGTGGTTCCGACCCGCGAAAAGCAGCTCCAGAACCTCTTTCCGGTAGGAGAACAGCTTGGCCGTCTTGGTGTGGACGACCATCCCGTCGACAGCCGGCGTGGTGCAGGCCGTGAGCATCTTGGGATTGCCCTCGACCTCGACGACGCACATCCGGCAGGCACCGATAGGCGTCAGGCCCTTGAGATAGCAGAGAGTGGGGATGTAGACGTCACTTTTCTGGGCCACTTCGAGGATCGTATCACCCAGGACGCCGTGACAGCTCTTCCCATCGATAGTCAGAACGATCTCTTTCATCTTGATCCCTCCCGAGGCCCTTATCGCCTATCGATGGCATCAAAGGGGCACTTTTCGTAACAGGCCCCGCACTTGATGCACTTGTCCTGGTCGATGACGTAAGGCGTCTGGCGATCACCGGAGATGCAGGAGACGGGACAGGCCTTGGCACAGAGACCGCAACGCCGGCACCTCTCCGGATCGATGATGTAGCGGAGCAGCGCCGAACAGGCTCCGGCGGGGCAGCGCTTCTCGACGATATGAGCCTCATACTCGTCACGGAAATAGCGCAGGGTCGTCAAAACCGGGTTCGGAGCCGTCTGCCCCAGACCGCAGAGAGACATCTCCTTGACCATGAGAGCCAGCTCCTCCAGGGTATCCAGATCCTCGAGAGTCCCCTCGCCGCTGGTGATCTTGTTCAGCATGAGGAGCATCTGCTTCGTCCCTTCCCGGCAGGGGACACATTTGCCGCAGGACTCGGCCTGAGTGAACTCGAGGAAGAACTTGGCCACGTCAACCATGCAGGTCTCCTCGTCCATGACGACGAGGCCGCCTGAGCCCATGATCGCCCCGGCCGCCGTGAGCGATTCGTAGCTGATGGGCAGATCGAGATGTTCCTCGGTGAGACAGCCGCCGGAGGGGCCGCCGATCTGGACGGCCTTGAACTTCTTGCCCCCCAGGATGCCGCCTCCCAGGTCGAAGACGACCTCCCTGATGGTCAGGCCCATGGGCACCTCGACAAGGCCAGTGTGGTTGATCTTGCCCGTCAGGGCGAAGACCTTGGTCCCCTTGGACTTCTCCGTGCCCATCGCGGCGTACCAGGCACCGCCGTTGCGGATGATCGTCGGTACATTGGCCCAGGTCTCGACGTTGTTGATGTTCGTCGGCTTGGCCCAGAGCCCCTTGTTGGCCGGGAAGGGCGGACGGGGACGGGGCATGCCCCGCTGTCCCTCGATGGAGGCCATGAGGGCCGTCTCCTCGCCGCAGACGAAGGCGCCGGCCCCTTCCTTGATGTGGACGTCGAAGGAGAAACCGCTGTCGAGGATGTTGTCGCCCAGAAGGCCGTATTCCTTGGCCTGTTCGATGGCGCGCTGGAGTCGTTTGATGGCCAGAGGGTACTCGGCCCGGCAGTAGATGTAAGCCTCGTCAGCCCCCATGGCGTAGCCGCCGATGAGGAGCCCTTCCAAGATGGCGTGGGGATCGCCCTCCAGGATGGAGCGGTCCATGAAGGCTCCGGGGTCGCCTTCGTCGGCGTTGCAGATGACGTACTTCTTGTCCCCGGCGGCTCGGGCACAGAACTCCCACTTGAGACCCGTCGGGAAACCGCCGCCGCCCCGTCCGCGAAGGCCCGACGTCTTGACCTCGGCGATGACATCGGCAGGCTGCATTTCCGTCAGGACCTTCGTCAGGGCGGCATAGCCGTCACGAACGATATATTCCTCGATGTTGTCGGGGTTGATGTAGCCGCAGTTGCGCAGGGCCACCCGGACCTGCTTGCTGTAGAAGGGAATGTCCTTGTAGTTGGGAACGCCCTTGAGCGTTTCCGATTCCTTATAGAGAAGGCGCTCGACGCGACGCCCCTTGAAGAGATGTTCCTCCACGATCTCCTGGGCATCCTCGGGCGTGACGCGGCAGTAAAAGACCCCTTCGGGGTAGACGACGACGATGGGCCCCATTTCGCACATGCCGTGACAGCCCGTGGGCACCACCATGACCTCGTTGTCGAGCTTCTTGGCGGCGATGCGCTCCTTCAGGGCCGTCAGGACTCCTTCGGAGCCGCTGGAGACGCACCCCGTCCCGCCGCAGACCAGAACGTGTGCTCTGTACAATGCCATGAGCTACGCCTCCTCAATCGGCACGGCCGATGACCTTGTCCTGAACGATGGTGCCGTTCACCACGTGGTCAGCAATGATGCGGGGAACGTCTTCTGGCTCCACCTTGCCATAGGTGATCCGGCCCTGGCCGGCCCGAATGACGTCGAGAAGGGGTTCCTGCTGGCACATGCCGATACAGCCCGTCGTCTCGACAGTAACGTCGTGAAGCCCCCTCTTCTCCAGCTCCGCCAGGACGGCGTCCATCACCTTACGGGCTCCCGCGGCGATGCCGCAGGTTCCCATGCCGATGACGACACGGGTTTTCCCCTCCGAGCGGGCTGACGTCAGGTCCTTGGCGTTTTCCTTGATTTTCTTCAGGTCCTCAAGACTTTTGATCCTGGGCAATGCTCTCACCTCCAGCTCCGATCTCTTCCAAATTTTCTGCGATGTAGGATCGCAGCCATTCCGCCACAGCGGGAGTGCGCAGCATATCGGGATCTTCCAGGACGGCCAGAAGCTCCTGGCTGTCGAGGAGGAATTCGCTGTCGTCGACGCGGTGACGGTAGATCCAGCGGATTCTGGGATTTCCGGCCAGAAGGGTGACGAGAGTGGCCGCGATGTCACCTACGGGAGGCCGATCAATGTGATCCAAGCGGAAAGAGGCCCTCAAGGCCGTTCCCTCACCGAGGCGGGACGTGAGGGTCAGCTCACCGTCGCAGGCCTCGGCTGCCTGCCTGAGAAAGGGAATGCCGAGCCCGACGCGCCGGGTGGTCCTGGTCGTGAAGAAGGGGTCGTAGACGCGGGCGCAGCGTTCTTCATCCATCCCCCGGCCGTCATCCTCGACGGAGAGGTAAAGCCAGTTCTCCCGGCGGCGTTCCTCGAGGAGAAGGGTCACCGTCTCGGCGTCGGCGGCGGCGCTGTTTTCAGCAATATCAAGAATGTGGCAGGACAGGTCTTCCAGCATGGGCCAGCTACTCGAACTGGGCGATAATGTCAGGCACCTTGTCCGGTACGAGTCGACCGAAGGTCTGGTCATCGACCATGATTACCGGAGCAAGGCCACAGGCGCCGATGCAGGCCACCGGCTCCAGGGTGAAGCGCAGGTCCTCGGTCGTGTCGTTCTCCTTCACGTGGAGCGTTTCCTTGACCTTATCGAGGATCTTGAGGCTTCCGCGGACATGGCAGGCCGTTCCCCGACAGACGCGGATGACATGACGTCCCCGAGGCTTGAGGTGGAACTGGGCGTAGAAGGTGGCCACACCGTAAATCTCGGCCGTGGGGATACGCATCTCCGTCGACACGGTCCTCATGGCATCAGGAGTCAGATAGCCGAACTCCTTCTGGACCGCCTGAAGGACGGGGATGAGCCCCCCCTGACGATCCTTCCAGGGAGCCACAATCTCCTTGGTCTTCGAGACAACTTCTTCCACAGAAAGTGCCATAGTCTCCCTCCTTCGCAAGAACAGGACACGACGAACGCTTCGACGAATAGGACAATCCTTGCAGCGGGGAACGCCAAGCCCGGCCTAGCCTCGTCCCCCAAATAACGAATGAAAACTAAACCATACCATTGCACAACATAGCATCTCTTCAAGAGGGTGGCAAGAATTGTCGTGCACAATTGTTGGCTGTCGACACGACAGAAAGGGGCAGGCGTTGTATGCTGCTAAATATGAGGCTTCCTTTCCTTATTTTACCCGTCAGGCCCGTCCAGGAGAGATCCGCCCCGCCCCCTAAGGGGAAAACCGCTCCGGCAGGGTCCGAGATCGACTGAGATTCCGAAGGGAACGGTGACGAAAGGAGTGAGACGATGGAACCTCTTTTCAAAGACAGTCGGACGCCTCCCGAAGCTCCGCGGCTTTACCGCGACCTGGCCGACTGGTATCCGCTGCTGACACCCCTTGACGACTACGCCGAAGAGGCCCTCTTTTACCACAGACTCTTCGAAACGCACTGCCGCCGGAAACTCCAGACTCTGCTGGACCTCGGCCACGGCGGTGGGCGCGACGCGGCCCACCGGAAGACGGCCTTTGCCCACACGGCTCCAGGCGGCGTCGCCCTTTTTCAGCCCGACTTCGTCTTCGAGACCTTTGAGGAAGGCACCGAAAGCGGCGGCAGCGACAGAGAAGGCCGTGGCCTGCGTTATCTTGAATGGCGATGGCTCCCCGAGGGATCAAAAGACCGCTACGTGACGGACATGGCCTACATGATGAGGGATGAAAAGGGAAAGACCACCGTCATCCACGACCGTCACGTCATGGGCCTCTTCCCGAGATCGCTCTGGCTTGGGCTGATCGAAGCCGCCGGATTTCTGTCCCTTGCGGTGCCCTTCAGTCACCCTTCCTGGCCCGGCGTGGGGACGGAGATCTTCCTCGGCTTGAAGCCAACAAAAAAGGACGGCCCTGGTTCTCTCCCCTGTCCGTCGGAAGGGGAGCGTCTATAATGGAGAAATGAAAGAAAAGTACGTCCCCTGATGGGGAGGAGGTGACCCGATGCATTCCATCGCTGTCCACGGCCATTTCTACCAGCCGCCCCGGGAGGACCCCTGGCTTGAGGCCGTTCTCCGCGATCCCTCGGCGGCACCCGCCCACGACTGGAACGAGCGCGTCGCCTTCGAATGCTACCGTCCCAACAGGGCGGCACGGCTCGTCGACGGTCAAGGGAAGATCGTGGCCATCGTCGACAACTACCGTCATCTCAGCTTCAATGTCGGCCCTACCCTTCACCGTTGGATCGAGGAACACGATCCCGTCCTGGACCGCCATCTGAAACGGGCAGATCGGGAAGGAGGCGGAGCCATCGCCCAGGCCTACAGCCACATGATCCTCCCCCTCGCCTCCGATCACGACCGTCTCACTCAGATCCGCTGGGGGCTCGCCGACTTCGCCCACCGCTTCGGCCGCCCCTCGGAAGGGCTCTGGCTGCCTGAGACGGCCGTCGACGTCAAGACCCTCGAAGATCTCGCCCTCTGTGGCGTCTCCTTCGTCATCCTCGCTCCTCATCAGTGTGCCGCCGTCTCACCGCCTGATGGCCCCTGGAAGGAAACACCCGGCGGCCTGGGGCTGGAGGTGACCCGTCCCTATCGGGTCGAACTCCCCTCGGGACGGTCACTGACGGCCCTCTTCTACCACGGCGGCCTGGCCCAGTCCCTGGCTTTCGGCGAACTCCTCAAAAGCGGCGACGCTCTCGCCGAAGCACTCCTTCGGGCCCTTCCCGACCAGGATCGGGAAGAGGCCCTTCTTGTCGTGGCCGTCGACGGCGAGACCTTCGGCCATCACCACAAATTCGGCGAAATGGCCCTTGCCCGGGCCCTGCAGCGCATCGGTGCCTCGGGGCGGGCCCAGGTGACCAACGCCGCGGCTTTTCTGCGCCGATCCCGCCCTACCTGGCAAGCGAGGATCGCCCCCGAGACGTCCTGGTCCTGCGCCCACGGCATCGAACGGTGGCGAAGTGACTGCGGCTGCAGGACCGGAGGAGAACCCTCCTGGCACCAGCGCTGGCGAGGCCCCCTGAGAGAGGCCCTCGACGGACTCAAGGGCTACCTCGACGACGCCTTCGAAAGGGAACTGGGCAGAATCGTCGGCGACCCCTGGGCCTTGCGCGATGAGGCCATCGCCCTCTACCTGACGGGACGGCATTCGCCGAAGGAGACTTTTTTCGCCGAGAGGTTGGGCAAAACCGACCCCGCCCTGCAACTTCAGGCCCGCCTCCTGCTGGAGGCTCAGAGGATGGGCCTTTTCATGTACACCTCCTGCGGCTGGTTCTTCAACGACGTGGCCGGCATCGAAACGGCCCAGATCATCGCCTACGGGCTGAGAGCCTGCGAACTCCTCCAGACCGCGACGGGACGGGACTGGCTCCCCCATTTCCTGAAGGACCTGAAGAAAGCCGAAGGCAACACCGCCGACAGCCCCGACGGGGCGGCCGTGGCCCGGAATCTCCTCAAAAAAAGACGCGATCTGGTCCGGATCGCCGCCGAATCGATGCTGAGTGAAAAAAAGTCCCGCTATTACTGCTTCGACGTTCAACGAAGGGAACGGGTGATGCAAAGCGGCGAGTTCCGCCTCAATCTGGCCTCCCTTGCCGTCACCGATAGCCGGACGGGCCAGTCCTGGCAGGGCGAGGCGGCCTGTCTCTCTCAGGGAGCCCTCGACGACGTCTGCCGCCTCGCCGCCGGCGGAGGAGACAGGGAGCTCCGCCTGCAGCGACTCTTCTACGAGGGAGACCTGATGGAGCTCTCCCAGGCACTGGCCGAGGCCTACCCTCTCGGCCCCTGGAGGATGGCCGATCTCCCCGAAGACGAAAGACACGCCCTGGCGGAGGCACGGACACGCCTCGCCGAGGAGCGTTTCGTCAGTCAGGCCGAATCGGTCACCGACGACAGCCGCCGTCTGCTGGTTCAGCTCAACCTGATGGGAGCGGAACCGCCGGCCTACCTGAAGGCCTCGGCTCAGCTCGCTCTGCGCCACCGCCTGGCCGCCCTCGCCGAAGGGACAAACGCCCAGGACCTGCTCGACGAAAACTCTCCCCTGGAAGCGTTGCTCGAAGAGGCCCACAGCATCGGGCTCAAACCGGAGCTTTCCCTTTTGGCACCCCGTATCGCCGAAGAGCTCCGCCTCCTCGTCCGCAAGGCACGGATTGAGGAATGGCCCGAAGGCTACGAGAGGGCGAGGAAGGTGCTGGAACGAAGGGCGGTTCTTTCCATCGACATCAGGGCCGAAAGACTTCAGAATGAGACTTGGCGGGCCCTGGAGGCGCAAGGGTCCCCGATAGACGAGAACCTCGCGGCTTTGGCCAAGGCATTGGGCTTTGCCGTGACACCCAGCAGGACCGGGTGAAATCGACTCTCAGGAGGGAACAGCCATGACGATGACCTACGGCCGACATATCGGCCACGCCCTGAAAGACATGATGGAAAAGGATCCGGCCTTCCGGACCGTGGCCTACTTCTCCATGGAGATCGGCATCAAGGCCGCCATCCCGACCTATTCGGGCGGCCTGGGCGTCCTGGCCGGCGACATTCTCAAAAGTGACGCCGACCTGGGTGTCCCCATCGTCGGGATCACGCTCCTCTATCACAAGGGGTACTTCAACCAGCATCTTGACGGCGACGGCTACCAGCAGGAAAGCCCCGTCACCTGGCAGCCCGACCGGGAGCTTCGTCTTTTGCCCAACCAGATCTCCGTCGGCATCGAAGGCCGGGAGGTCAAGGTCCGAGCCTGGGTTCTCGAACTGGTCGGCATCAGCGGATACCCCGTCCCGATCTACTTCCTCGACACCGACTTCGAGCCCAACAGCCCCGGCGACAGGGAGCTCTCCTGGTACCTCTATGGCGGCGACCAGCGCTACCGCCTCTGCCAGGAGATCATCCTCGGCATCGGCGGCCTGCGCATGCTCCGTGACATGGGCTACAACAACATCGAAACCTTCCATCTCAACGAGGGCCATGCCGGCTTTCTGACCCTCGAACTGCTGCGGGAACAGGGATACGAGAGTTACGACAAGATCCGCCAGCAGATCGTCTTCACCACCCATACGCCCGTCCCGGCAGGCCATGATCACTTCCGCTACGAGCTCATCGACCGAGTCATGCCTCCCGTCTTCTCCAATCAGCTCCGGCGCATGATGCCTCCTGAAGGAGTCTCGATGACGGAGCTGGGTCTTCGCTTCAGCCGTTTCGTCAACGGCGTCTCGAAAAAGCACACCGAAGTGAGCCGCAACATGTTCAACGACCCCAAGATCGACGGGATCACCAACGGCGTCCACCCCGGCACCTGGACGGCCAGCGGATTCAAACGCCTCTACGACCAGCACGTTCCCGGCTGGCAACAGGACCCGGGACGGCTCGTCCAGGCCCTCCAGATCCCCGACGACGAGATCTGGAAAGCTCACCAGGCGGCGAAACTCAAGCTCCTCGCCAAGGTCCTTGAGCTGACGGGGCAACAGCTTGACGCCGACGTCCTCACCATCGGCTTCGCCCGCCGGGCCGCCACCTACAAAAGGGCCGACCTCCTCCTCACCGACGTGAAGCGCCTTCTTGACATCGCCTCGGGGCAGGTCCAATTTCTCTTCGCCGGTAAGTCTCACCCCCACGACGAGGGCGGCAAGGCCATGGTCCGTCAGATCTACAAGGCATCCCAGGAACTGGGTGCGGCCATTCCTATCGTCTTTCTCGAAAACTACGACATGGAGATCGGAGCCCTCCTCACCCAGGGCGTCGACGTCTGGCTCAACAATCCCAAACGGCCCCGCGAAGCGAGCGGAACGAGCGGCATGAAGTGCACCCTCAACGGCGTGCTCAACTTCTCCGTCCTCGACGGCTGGTGGATTGAGGGATGGATCGAGGACGTCACGGGCTGGTCCATCGGCCCCGAGTCGTCAGAGGCCCAGCTCATCGACTATGACGAGGGAAAGGACGCCGCCGACCTCTACGGCAAGCTGGAGGAAAAGATCATCCCCGCCTATTATCGCAACCGCGAGGTGTGGGTCTCGATGATGAAGCACACCATCGCCCTGAACGGAAGCTTCTTCAACACAACCCGAGTCGTCCGCGAATACTGCGAGAAGGCCTACGGAATCGCCTTTCGGGGACTCTAGGAAGGTGAATCGGAAGGAGGTGGAACGGGAATGGAGGAAACGGTGACGCCTCAGGTCCTTCACGTGGCAACGGAGATGGCGCCCCTTTCCAAGGTTGGCGGACTCGGTGACGTCGTGGGCTCCCTCCCGAAGGCCCTCCGCGCCCTGGGCGTCGACGCCCGGGTGCTCACGCCGGCATGGCCCGGCGTTCTCGACAGGCTCCGGGACAACGGTGCCCCTCTGCTGCGATCACGGGAACGCATTCATGTCGCCCTTCGCTGGCAGGTCTTCTCCGCCCGGCTCTGGCGGAGTGAATGGGATGGAACTCCCCTCTTCCTGCTTGACAATGAGGAACTCTTCGGGGACGCGATCTACCCTGACACTCTGACGCCCGACAGCGCCCTGCCCTTCGCCTTTCTCTCCTTCGCCGCCCTCGAAGTTGCCCGCAGGCCGGGATGGGATGCGACGATTCTCCACGGCCACGACTGGCCTGCCGCCCTCGTTTCCGTCGGACTCCAGTGGCATCGCCACTACAGGAGTCACCGGAACGCCTTCGAAACGGTTCTGACGATCCATAATCTCGCCCATCAGGGGATCCTCTCTCCCCTCGTCCTCGACGAATGGGGACTGGACCGGAGGAGCTTCTCCATGGAGGGCCTCGAATATTACGGTCAGCTGAACGCCCTCAAGGGGGGGATCATCACCGCCGATGCCGTCACGACCGTGTCGCCGAGCTATAGCTGGGAAATCCAGAAACCTGATGGGGGGATGGGCCTTGACGGCGTGCTCACCGCGGAGAGGCAGAAACTCTCGGGCATCCTGAACGGCCTTGACCTGGACGTATGGAACCCGGCCCGCGACGAATCCCTGCCGGCAAATTTCGACACCTCCGACCTGAGGGGAAAAACCAAGTGCCGCCAGGCCCTTCTCAAGCTACTGGGATGGGAAGATGACGGTCGTCCCATCGCCTGCTTCATCGGACGAATCGTCGAACAGAAGGGCATCGACCTCCTCCTGCCCTCCCTGGAGTCGCTCGTCGCCACAGGAGCGAGGCTGGTCTTTCTCGGAAGCGGCTTCGCCCCCTTCGAGAAGGCCCTCCGCGAAAGGGCGGCCCGCTTTCCCCACGACCTGGCAGCCCACATCGGCTTCAGCGAGGATCTGGCTCGCCTCCTCTACGGCGGTAGCGACATTCTCCTCATGCCCTCCCTCTTCGAACCCTGCGGCCTCTCCCAGCTTATCGCCCTCCGCTACGGGACCGTTCCGGTGGTTCGCGCCACCGGGGGCCTGGCGGACACGATCATCGACGTCGACGGAGCTCCTGACGGGTACGGTTTCCTCTTCTCCGACTACGATCCGGAAGAACTGATCACCGCTTTCAGGAGGGCCGTCACCCTCTACAAAGACAGAAAACGATGGACAGCGATCCAGAGGCAGGGCATGGCAAAGGACTTCTCCTGGAAGGCATCGGCCCAGATCTACCTCAGACTCTACAAGAAGCTGCTCGGTCTCGATTGAAAAGCCCAAGGCCGGAAACGGAGCTCACGTCTTTAATCGGAAGGGGCAATATAGTATAATAATTTTTATCATCTTAATCTATCGCCCCCTTCCGGGGCGACGGCTACCGGAGGAGGTCTCGCCCATGATCTACGGCAAATACGGTCGCGTTCTCGGCATCGTCCTCGCCGGCGGGAAGGGAGAACGTCTGATGCCCCTCACCAAGTACCGGGCCAAGCCTGCCGTCCCCTTTGCCGCCAAGTACCGCATCGTCGATTTCGCCCTCTCCAACCTCGTCAACAGCGGCGTCTTTTCCATCTACGTCCTCGTCCAATTTAAGAGCCAGTCCCTTAACGAGCACGTCGAGCGGGGCTGGCAGTTCGGCGGAGCCCTCAGGGGCCGCGATTTTTTCATCACCGTCGTTCCGGCTCAGATGTGGCAGGGTGAGCATTGGTTCCGGGGCACAGCCGATGCCGTCTTTCAGAACCTCCACCTCGTGACCCTCTATGACGCCGATCGCATCTGCATCTTCGCCGCCGATCACATCTACAAGATGAACGTCGAGGAGATGCTGACCTTCCATCAGAACAACAGGGCGGACGTGACCGTCGCAGCCAATGTCGTACCCCGCTCCGAGGCCCATCAGTTCGGCTGTCTTTTCACGGACGGGACGGGCCGGATCACGGGATTCGTCGAAAAACCCTCCGATCCGCCTGAAATCCCCGGCAAACCAGGCTTCAGCTACGTCTCCATGGGCAACTACATCTTCGAGAGGGAGACCCTCGAAGAGGCCCTTATCGAGGACTCCCAGAGCGAGGGAAGCAGTCATGATTTCGGCAAGGACATCCTTCCCCGCCTCCATTCGCGGTGCCGCATGTTCGCCTATGACTTCTCGACGAACCACATCCCCCACGGCGAGAAGATCGACTACCCCTACTGGCGTGACGTGGGAACCCTCAAGGCCTATTGGGAGGCCCACATGGACCTCCTCCAGCCCGATTCCCCCATGACCCTCTACAACCCCTTGTGGCCGATCCGAACCGTTTCCTTCGCCGACCCCCCCGCCTTCAGCTATCCCTCGGGCGGAAGGACCTGTTCGGTGATCGGCACGCTCCGGGCCGAGGGGAGTCGTGTCCTCGGCGGTGTCGTACACCGTTCCGTCCTCTCCCGGAACTGCACCATCCTGCCCGGCGCCGTCGTCGAAGAGTGCATCATCGGACAAAACGTCGTCATCGGCGAAGGATGCAAGCTGAGACGGGTCATCGTCGACGCCCACAACCGGATCCCCCCCAACACCTCCATCGGTTACGATGCCGAGACCGACGCCGCCTGTTACCATCGCGACGCAGCCTCGGGTATCACCGTCGTCTCCATGCCGATGATGAAACTCCGCTCCGACACAGCCGGGCTCAGCGACTGAGATCGGACATCACCTCTGAGAACAGTCAAAACGATGGAGGAGGGGAAGCCCTGGCTTCCCCTCCTCCATCGTTTTTCCGAATCTGCCGCGAAAATCAGAGAATGAGCTTGCTTCCGCCCTGCTTCTTGCCGCTGAGCTTATCAAGCTGCGAGAGGGCACTTGCCGGAGCGACGTCGATCTTGGGTTTAGCCGCCTCCTTCGTCGCCATCTCGCGCATCTTGCTTTCGTAGTCCTCCATGGTCCGGCGGATCTCATCGGCATCGCCCTTGATCCACTGGAGAAGGCTATCGGCGGCAGAACGAAGCATCTCGTCGTCGGGCATCTCCTCGATCAGCCCCAGATCTTTGAGAAGCCGGTGCTCGTCGCGGACGGCCTCGACGACGTCGTCGTCGCCAAGAAGACCTTTCTTGTAGAGGGCGCGAGCCAGAACGTTGAAGCGGGTCTTCTGATTCTCCGCTCCATAGGCCAGGCTTTCAACGCGCGCCAAGAGCATAGAGATGATCTCGTCCAAACTGATCTGCATTGCCATGACAATCCCTCCTCCTTCGGTTCCCGGCCATGATAACACGTGCTGGAGGGGGCCAAAAGGCCCGATCAGAAGATCTTCTTCAGCAGGGGGAGTCGCCGCAGGACGAACTCCGTCAGCAGCGCCGAAATCCCCCAGCCACCGGCCAGAACGAGGGCGAATTTGACGCCCGAAGACAGGTCGACGGGAAGAAGCAAGGTCGCCAGAGGCATGGCGATCATCTGGTGGAGCCAGTAGATCCCGTAGGAAGCCTCGCCGAGACGACGCCAGAGCGTTGAAGGCCCCGTCGGAAGAAACCGGCGGCACAGATGGAGGAAAAGGAGCCCTAAAGCCAGGGCCGCACCGTTGTGAGCCGCCGCCTGCAGAAACTTCGCCAGAGCTCCGCCACCGGGCGGGAAGGAGAGGGTAACGGCCAAAAGGGCAAGAGCACTGCCCAGGGCCATGAGCCCGGAAAGGATCAGATCTCTTTTGCCGATGGGACGCTGAAGCCAACGGTCCTCCCAGGCACGCACCCCCAGCCAGAAGGCCCCAAGATAGGAGACGATGCGGGCCGGCTGAAAGAAGAGGGGCCCCAGAGGAATCCAGAGATTGGGATCCCGTCGGAGGGAGACGAGGAAAAAGGCCGCCGTCGCGGTCAGCCACCAGAAAGCCATCGCCGTCGTCGGCACCACCGTTACCCACCGGCGACCACCGACGGAACCGCTGAGGGCATAAAGGACAAAAAGGGCCAAAAGCACGCCGAGGAACCAGAAATGGGCCTGCTGGTAGCCTGGGCCGAGCCAGATGGTGGACAAGAAAGGGCCGTAACGCTCGGGCAGAGGAAGGTCCAGCGATCGCCATGAGGCCCGGGCAAAAAGAGGGGCGAAAAGGAGAACGCCGGCAATCCAGGGAAGGCCGATGCGAAGAACCTTGTCGCGGAGAAAGGCTCCTCGACCTCGTTTCAACAGTGAAGCCGGGGCGAAGTAGCCGGAAAGAAAAAAGAGAGCCGGCATGGGGAAGGTGTCGGTCAAAAGAACCCAGATGAGGAAGGGCAGCCCCTTCCGGTCGTCGATGACGTACCACCAGGGAGGGACATAGGGCATGTAGGTCATAGCCGCATGAAGGCTGACGACGATGAAGACGTTGACGGCGCGGAAGGCGTCGAAAAGGGGAATCCTTCCGGGCCCTTCTCCAGTCATGAGAGGACCTCCTTAAGGAATCAGGCGTTTTTCATGATCATTCTACCAGGAAAAAGCCTCCGTGCCGGAATAGGCCAAGGGGCCGTCGCCTCAGGCGACGGCCCCTTCTGTATCCGACAGTCCCGTCCTGCTAGAGGGCGGCCGCTCCGGCCCGGATGGCCGCGACGATCTTGTCGATCTGTTCGTCCGCCATGACGCTGGAGAGACCGTAGACGGCCGTGCGGGTCAGGATCGCGTGCGTCCTGGGCCATTCGACGGGACGGTAGGTGGGCATGTCCTCTACGTAGGGGCAGTCGTAGGGACAGCGGGTCCGACTGTAGAGGGCTCCGTCGCGAAGGGTCTGCCAGTGGCGCGCGTAGTGCCAGGTGTTGTCGGAGAGGTTGCCGCAGCCGACGCCGGCCTCCTTCGAGGCCTTCTGGAAACGGCGGGCCGAAGCCTCGTCGGGAAGAAGGAAGACAATCTGGGTGGCGCTGTCTCCTTCGGGATCGGCATGGACCCTCCGGCCAAGGCCAAGGTCGGCGACGGCCTCGATGATGGTCTTCTTGTGTCCCCTCAGGGCCGCAAGGGCCCCTTCGAGCTTAGACAGCTGAACGAGGCCCATCGCGCCCTGGAGCTCGCTCATGCGGAAGTTGAAGCCCAGGCAGTGCTTGCCTTCCGCCCCCCTGTCAATGGACTTGTCGTGAATGTGACCGTGGTCGTGATAGTACCCCATGCGGCGGTAGAGTTCCTCGTCATCGGTGACGATGAGACCACCCTCGCCGACGGTGATGACCTTGTAGGGATCGAGGCTGTAGGTCCCCCAGAGGCCGAAGGTCCCGGCCGGGCGTCCTCGGAAGGTGGCCCCCATGGCCTGGCAGGAATCCTCGAAAAGGGCCAGACCGTAGTCGGCGCAGAGACGGCCGAAGGCGTCCATGTCAGCAGCCGATCCAAACATGTGAACGGGCATGATGGCCTTGGTCCTCTCGTTGATGAGCGCTTTGACCGATTTGGGATCGAGATTGAGGCTCTCGTCGACTTCCCCCATGACGGGCACGGCGCCACACTCGATGATGGCCTCGACGCTGGCGATGAAGGTGAAGGGCGTGGTGATGATCTCATCGCCAGGCCCGATGCCGCAGGCCTTCATGGCCACGTAGAGCGAGGCCGAGCCGCTGCTGACGCCCAAGCAGTGGCGGGCGCCGACGTGGTCAGCGACGGCCCGCTCGAACTCCTCGACGCGGTAGATGCCGCCGCGGCTGTCGTTGAAGGAGTAGCGGTGCACCATCTTACGGTTGATGACGTCGGCGAGGGCGTCGATCTCCCTCTGGTCGAACAGGTCAAAACCGGGCATTATTCCATCGCCTCCCTGTAGAGGGTGATGCAGTCTTCCTTGGTCATGACGCGCGGGTTGTTCTCCATGGGCCGGGCCACGGCCAAGGCCTTGTCGGCCATCTCGTCGAAGTGGGCTTCGGTGATGCCCACCTTGAGCTGCTTCAGCGTCCGGGGAAGCCCCAGGTCGTCGGAGAGCTCGTCGAGGGCATCGGCACAGAGAAGGGCCGCGTCGCGCTGGGGAAGCTCCTCTTCGATGTAGCCCAGGAGGGCCGCCGCCGAGGCGAACTTGTCGGGCCGGGCAAGGGCGTTGAAACGGGCCACGTAGGGAATGAGGAGGGCGTTGGCCTGGCCGTGGGAGACGCCGAACATGCCGCCCAGGGGATAGGAGAGGGAGTGGCAGGCCGTAACGCCGGCGTTGGCCAGGGCGATGCCTCCGTAGAGGGCGGCGAGCATCATCTCGCTCCGCGCCTCGAGGTCCTTGCCGTTGAGAGTGGCCACCCGCAACCAGGAGCCGATGCGCATGAGGGCCTCTTCGGCAAAGAGATCACTGAAAGGGGAGGCCTGGCGGCTCGTGTAGGCCTCCAGGGCATGGCAGAGGGCATCCATTCCCGTCGCCGCCGTCACATGAGGAGGCATGGAGAGAGTCAGCTCCGGGTCGAGAAGGCTGTAGTCGGGGAAGAGCTTATCGTCGTTGATGCCACCTTTGACGCCGTCACTGCGGCGGATGAGAACGGCCGTGAAGGTCACTTCCGATCCCGTTCCAGCCGTCGTGGGAATCATGATCTTAGGCACGCCGGGGTTCTTGACCAGCCCCAACCCCTGGTAGTTGGCCGCCGAGCCCTCATTGGTGATGAGGATGCTGACGGCCTTGGCCACGTCCATGCTGCTGCCGCCGCCGAGGCCGACGACGAGCTGGCAGTCCTGCTGACGGGCAAGCTGGGCCACGGCATCAGTCGTTTCCACGGAGGGTTCAGCTTCGACGCCGGTGAAAAGGCAGGTCTCCACGCCGGCATCGGTGAGGTGGTCAGCGATCTTCTCGGCCAGCCCCAGGTCCTCCATCGTCTTGTCCGTGACGAGAACGGCCCGGGAGGCGCCGAGTTTACGGGCCTGGAGGCCGACCTGGGATGAAACGCCGGGACCGAAGCTGATCCGGCCTGAGAGGAACATGTTGAAATTCATGGCATCATCTCCTGTTTTCCAAATAGGGTTTCATGATACGCCACGCTCGGGAGGCTGCCCCCCCACGGGTGTCAAAAAAGGCCTGGGCTCTCTTCGCGACGGATCGACGAAGGTCTCCGTCGAGAGAATCTTTCCAGAAACGGGCCAAAGTGGGCCCGTCGACGACGGTTCGAGCCACGCCGACCTCCTTGAGATCTGCCGCGGCGAGAGAGAAGTCCTCCATGTGGGGACCGTGACAGAGAGGAAGGCCCCAACAGGCCGGTTCAAGGAGATTCTGTCCCCCCCTGGGGACGAGGCTGCCTCCGATAAAGGCGCTGTCGGCGACGCCGTAGAGATCGAAAAGAAGGCCCACCTGATCGACGACCAGTATATCCCAGCCCGCCCGCCTTTGCGACAGGAGGCACGAAAAAAAGGGCACTTCGCCGATCCGTTCCATCAGGGCCGGTGCCCGCTCGGGATGGCGGGGGGCGAGAACGAGGCGCGCCGTCGGGATCTCCCGGCGGAGCAGGGAAAAGGCCTCGATGACGATAGACTCCTCGCCCTCATGGGTGCTGCCGGCCACGAAAAGAGGCCCTTCGCCGCCGAGACGCTTCCGCACCGGGTCCAAAGAGGCGTTTCGGTGACGGTCCAGGAGAGCGTCGATTTTGAGGTCGCCGATGAGTTCCAGTTTTTCTTCCGCGATGCCGAGGCAGCGGAAGCGGTCCAGGTCATCGTCGGCACGGACGAGGATCCTCTCGAAAAGGCCGTAGGTTCTGCGCCAGAAGGCGGGCCAGCGGCTCATCCTCCGAAAGGAGCGGTCCGAGAGCCGGCCGTTGACGAGGAAGGCAGGCACCCTGCGCCGACGCAGCTCCTCGAGAAGGCCCGGCCAGATCTCGGTCTCGACGGCGCAGTAGAGACCAGGGGCGATCCTGTCCAGGGCCCGCCTCACGATCCAGGGAACATCCCAAGGGTAATAGACGTGGCCATCGATGGTCCCCTCAAGAAGACGTCGGGCCATCTGTCTGCCCGTGACAGTCACCGTCGAGAGCAGGAGCCCCCTCTCGGGCTCGTCGCCACGGATGACGCGAAGCAGGGGAGAGGCCGACTGGACCTCGCCGACGGAGACGGCATGAACCCAGAAGGGGCGATGAAGGTCCCGCGGGAAGGAGGGCCCGTAGAGACCGCGGCGCTCGTCGAAGCCCTCACGGTAGCGGCGGGCCAGCCAGGGGTAAGCACCCAGATAGAGAGCCGTCAGAAGAGCCGGATAGAGCCACATCGTCCCTTCAGGCAAGCCCGGCCTTGAGGAGCTCGTGAAGGTGGATCATGGCACGGGGCCTGCCTCCGTCGACGACGATCAGGACCGTGACTTCCCAGGACTCCATGAGCCTCAGGGCCTCGACGGCGAGGCGGTCGGCGCCGATCGTCTTCGGGCCGGTCGTCATCGCCTCCGCAATGGTCCCCTCCATGGCCTGCACTCCCCGCCGCTCCAGAAGGCGGCGAAGGTCGCCATCGGTGAAGACTCCGACAAGGAGTCCTTCGTCGTCAACGACGCAGGTCGCCCCGTAACCCTTGCTGGTGATCTCGAAAAGAGCATCCTGGACGGAGGCATCGCACCCTACCGAAGGAAGTCGCTCCGGCGGCCCCATGAGGTCGTCGACACGAAGGAGCAGCTTCCTGCCCAGGGCGCCGCCGGGGTGAAAGAGGGCGAAATCTTCCTGGCGAAGGCCGCGAAGGCGCGTCACCATGACGGCCAGGGCATCGCCGACGCCAAGCTGGACGGTGGTGCTGCTCGTCGGGGCCAGACCGAGGGGATCGGCCTCACGGGTAACCGTCGTCAAAAGGGTCACGTCCGCCTCGCGGCCGAGCCGCGAGGCGGATCGCCCCGTGAGGGCGATGACGGAAGCGCCGATGCGCCGGAAGAAGGGCAGAAGCTCCAGAACCTCCCGAGTCTCGCCGCTGTTGCTGATGAAAAGGCCCACGTCCTCGGACCGGACCATGCCGAGATCGCCGTGAACCCCTTCGGCGGCGTGGAGGAAAAAGGCCGGTGTCGCCAGGGAGGCCAGGGTGGCGGCGATCTTGCGCCCGATGAGGCCGGACTTGCCTAGGCCGACAACGACAACCCGCCCCCGGCAGCCGTGAATCAGGCGGGCCGCCTCGACCAGCTCCAGGCCGAGCCGCTTTGAGGCGGCCTCAAGCTCCTGGGCCTCGTCGACGAGGACGGCCTTGCCCGAGGCAAGAAGCTCCTCGTCGCTCCAGACCTCGCCGGCGCGGGCCTTCATGGCCGCTCTCCGGCCCAGTCGAGTCGGACCGGACCGAGGCGGTCGCGGACGAAGCCGTCAAGGAGCGCCAGCTCCTCGAGGAGTTCTTTCAGCCGGTCGAGAGGGACCATGTTGGGGCCGTCACTTTTGGCCCCCTTCGGATCGGGGTGAGTCTCCAGGAAGAGGGCGTCGATGCCGAGAGAAAGGGCCGCTCTGGCCAAGGGGAGAACGAAACGTCGGTCACCGCCGCTGGCACTGCCCGCACCGCCCGGCATCTGGACACTGTGGGTGGCATCGAACATGACGGGACAGCCCAGAGCCCTCATGAGGGGAAGGGAGCGGAAATCGACGACAAGTTGGCGGTAGCCGAAGGTCGTTCCCCTCTCGCAGAGGATGACGGCGTCGTTGCCGGCTTCACGGCATTTCTCGACGACGCTCGCCATATCCTGGGGCGAGAGGAACTGGGCCTTCTTGACATTCATGGGCCGTCCCGTCCTGGCCGCCGCCACGAGGAGATCGGTCTGGCGGCAGAGGAAGGCCGGGATCTGGAGAACATCAGCCACGGCGGCGACGGGTTCGGCCTGCCAGGCCTCGTGAATGTCGGTCAGAACGGGACAGCCCAAGGTCGTCTTGATCCTCTCCAGGATGGCAAGACCTTCGTCGAGGCCGGGGCCACGGAAACTGTGAATGGAGGTTCTGTTGGCCTTATCGAAAGAGGCCTTGAAAATATAGGGGAGGCCCAGGACGCGGCAGATGTCTTGGGCCCGTCGAGCCGTTTCGAGGGCCATCGTTTCGCTTTCGAGGACGCAGGGACCGGCGACGACGACGAGAGGTCCCCCGCCGATGGAGATGGAGCCGACGGAGACGGGATGGATCATCGAAGATCGTCCCCCTTTTCTTTGAGATAGGCCTCCAGGGCGATGACGTCCTGGGGCGTGTCGATTTCGATGGTGTCCCTCTCGACGGGGACGATGTGAATACTCTCGCCCCTCTCGAGAAGGCGCAGCATCTCGAGGCTTTCCGTCTTCTCCAGAGGCGTCTGAGGCCAGGAGGAGAAGGCAAGCAGGAGGTCCCGGCGGTAGGCATAGGGACCGATGTGCTTGTACCAGACACCGCCGGGATTGCGCGGGTAGGGAATGGGCGAACGGCTGAAGTAGAGGGCCTTTCCGGAGGCATCGAAGACGACCTTGACGACGTTGGGGTTGTCGACTTCCTCCTCCCTCTCGATCCGCTTGGCCGCCAAGGCCAGGGAGACGGCAGGGCGCTCCTTCAGGGCCGCGACAAGGGGATCGATGAGATGGGGCCCCACGAGGGGGTCATCGACCTGGACGTTGAGGACGATTTCAGCCTTCTCCCGGCGGACGACCCAGGCCACGCGGTCGCCTCCGCTGGCAAGTTCGGACGGGGTCAGGACCGCCTCAGCCCCGCAGGAGGCGACGGCCTCGACAATTCGCTCGTCGTCGGCGGCGACGACGACGCGGTCGATGGCACATTTCTGAACCTGTCTCAGGACGCGGACGACGAGGGGAACGCCGCCGATTTCGATGAGCGGCTTGCCCGGGAGCCGGGTGCTCCCGTATCGGGCAGGAATGACGGCAAGGGTGGTCACGTTCTTTCTCCTCCTCCGTATTTTTCCGAAAGACCCTGGTAGAGCTGATGGCGGGCTCCCCAGCCGAGGCTGTCTCTGGCATAGGCGACGACATCATCGAGGGCTCCCGGCCTGCCAAGCCTCTCTCTGCCCGCCTCGGACATGATCCGGTAGAGGCCGTCGTCGGCAAGAATCTCCTCGACCGCAGAGGCCAAGGCCTCCGGCTGGGGCAAGACGAGACGCTCGGCCTGACCCAGCAGTTTCTGCTGCACCCGCTTGCCCTTTTCCTCGATGGAGACGACGGGCAGCCCCAAGCCGGCGCAGACCTGATTGGCCGTCCCGCCCAAGCCGAGGACGATGCGGCTCTGACAAGCCGCCGCAGCAACGGGGCCTTTATAAAGGTCAACCCTGGCGCCCTCGTCATGGCTGAGATGGCTTTCGTCTAGACTCCACCGACGGGCATGCTCAAGAAGACGGCTCCTATCCAGAGTCGGGGCCAGGACGAGGAGAAAGTTCCGCCGCCCTCGGCGGTGGAGGACGACGACCGCCTCCAAGAGAAGGGGCAGATCATCATAGGCCCGTTCCCGGCTTCCGGGGAGGACGAGGATCCGGTCTTCCGACGGCCTCAGGAACGGCCCCTCTTTATTATCCCCTAAGAGGTCCATTATGGGATTGCCGGAAAAACGGGCCTCCACCTTCCCCCTCCTCAGTTCGGCGGCGGTGGCCTCGTCTCGGGTCCAGACGGCCCGGCAGCGGCGTCGCAAAAGCCACCGCTCCAGGCCGAGATGACCGGAAAGGAGGGTCGTCTTGGCCGTAGCCACCAAAAGAGGCTTTCGGCCCTGCCCCCAGAGGGCGTGAAGAAAGAGATAGACGTCACCCAGACACAGAGGCGTCCGGCAGTGGGGGCTCAGACGACGCCAGGCCCGAATCTGGGCGAGGACCTGAGGCAGGAGCCCGGCGCGAAGGTCCTTGAAGAGAACGGTGAGATCGTACTTGACGACGCCTCCGCTGGGGGTCACCGACGGCGGCGGGACGACGGGGACGGACTGCGCCTCGTAGGCCGCACCGCGGCCGACGAGGGGGAAAGCGCAGATGCGGGCGGAGGGATAGGCTTGAGCCAGCTTGCGGGCCAGTTCGACGCCCATGGCGTCCTCACCGTGACCGTTGGTGGCCACGACGAGCCGGGGCCGGAGCGATCGGGCAAGGACAGACCAGAAACGCTCCTCCTCGTCGACGGAGGAGATGACGCGAGGAATAAAGAGTGGCAATCGAGGCTTCCAGGTGGCCGGCACGTTGTAGACGTCCTTTTCCGTACAGACCAGAAAAGCCGCACCCCGACGGAGAGCCTCCTCTTCGAGGGCCTCCAACTCGGTCCCGTCAAAACGGTGATGGTCGCGGAAGAAGCCCTCGCCGACGAGGGGCACCTCCTGGCTCTGGAGGAAGGCCCGAAAACTCGAGGGACTCCCGATGGCGCAGAAGGCGAAGCCCGCTCCTTCCGGTGTCGCCTGCTCCCCGGTCCATCCCCCGGACCAGAGGCTCCAGTTCTGGAGACGGAGACGGGAGAGGAAAAGGCGGTCCCGATCGACGAGGGACGAGAGAGCCACGACGAGAGCGGCCAGGCGGTCGGGAGAAACCTGGTCGTACTTGGTAATCACCACCATGTGAGCCCGCCGCAGTCCCTCCTTCTCTTCCCGGAGGATGCCGGCGGGGACGATCCTGCCGTTGCCGAAGGGACAGCAGGCGTCGACGAGGACGATGTCCACATCCCGGTCCAGGCGGCGGTGCTGGAAGGCATCATCGGCGACGGCGACGGCAGCTCCCTGACGGACCAGGATAGCGGCACTCCGCCGTCTGTCGGGGAAGACGACGACGGGCACGGAAGGCAGCCGCTTCGAGAGGAGGAGGGGCTCGTCACCAACGGTGGAGCGGTCGGCGACGCCGTCACGGATCACGACAGGCTCCCGGGCGCTGCCTCCATAGCCTCGGGAGAGGATGCCTGGAGGAAATCCCATATCTCTGAATCGTCGGGCAAGCATCTCCACAAAGGGAGTCTTGTTCGTACCGCCCACGGTGAGATTGCCGACGCTGATGACGGGCAGGGCCACTTCCTCGACGGGAAGAAGTCCCCGGTTGAAAAGGCCGTTGCGCAATCGGGAGTAGGCTCGGCCGATAGCCCCAGCAGGGAGAAGGAGGCTCCACGGAGAGAACCGCCGGCTCTCCCCCTTGGCGTAGCGGAGGTAGCTATCGAAGAGACGGGTCATCATCCAGGCCGAACTGGAGGGAGTAGAGACGGTTATACCGTCCGTTCAGGGCCAGCAGCTCGTCGTGGCTCCCCTCTTCGACGACGGTTCCGCCTTCGATGACGAGGATACGGTCGGCCTGGCGGATTGTCGACAGACGATGGGCGATGATAAGTGATGTCCGCCCCCGGGAAGCCCGCTGCATGGCCTCCTGGATCTGCTGCTCCACGGCGGCATCCAGCGAGGAAGTAGCCTCGTCCATGATGAGGATCCGGGGGTTCCTGACGAGAGCCCGGGCGATGGCGACACGCTGCCTCTGGCCGCCGCTGAGAGTAACGCCCCGCTCGCCCACTTCCGCCTCGATGCCCTCAGGAAGGGAGGCGACGAAATCGCCGAGGCCCGCCTCGGCGAGGGCGCGGCGGATGTCGTCCTCCGTCGCCTCGGGACAGCCGTAGGCGATGTTAAAGGCGAGACTGCCCTTGAGAAGGAGCGACTCTTGGGGAACGACGCCGATTCTGCGACGGAGGGTGTGAAGATCAAGACTTTTGACATCGTGGCCGTCGATGGAAATCGTCCCCTTTTGAGGATCATAGAGCCTGGGAATCAGATCGGACAAGGTCGACTTGCCGGCCCCCGTCGTCCCCACGAGGGCGACCGTCTCGCCGGGGGTGATGTGCAAGTTCACGTCGCGGAGAACCCACCGCTGGCCTTCATAGGCGAACCAGACGCCGTCGAAGGTGATCTCGCCGCGGATCTCGTCGAGGACGACGGGATCCGCGGGAGGCACCACCTCCGTCGTCTTGCCCATGACGTCGAAGATACGGTCCGCCGCCGCCAGCCCCTGTTGGACCTGGCTGACGACGCGGCTGACGACGCGGATCGGCTGAACGAGAAGGACGAGGTAACCGAGAAAGGCGATGAGTTCGCCCGGGGAGAGGCGGCCAGCGATGACGTCGCGCCCACCCATCCAGAGAATCAGGGCCAGGGCCAGGATGAGGATGAATTCGACCGTCCCCGAAAGGGCCGCATGGACCTGGGTTCCTCTCATGAGGGAGCGGAAGTTGGCCCGGTTCTGTTCGCTGAAGCGTCCCAGCTCCTCCTCTTCGGTGGCGAAGATGCGGACGATGCGGATCGACGAGAGGGCCTCCTCGGCGATAGCTGAAAGGCGAGCCAGCTGTTCCTGGATCTCATGGCCCACGCGACGAAGCTTCCGCGCCGCCAGATCGATGACCCACCCGGCGAGAGGCAGGACGGCAAAGGTGACCAGGGTCAGACGCCAATTGAGGTAGAAGAGGAAGCCCAAAATGGCGACGAAGCTGACGGATTGAATGACGAGATCGACGAGGACCGTCGTCACCAGGGACTGGAGGACATTGACGTCGTTGGTGACCCTCGAGAGAAGCTCGCCGACCCGGCTGGCGTGGAAATAGCGGAAGGAGAGGCTCTGCATGTGCTCGTAGAGCTTGAGGCGGATGTCCATGACCACCCTTTGGCCGATCCAGTTCATCAGGTACTGGTGACCGTAGCCGGCCAGCCCCTTCAGAAGGAAGAGGACGACGATCCCCAGAGAAAGGGCATTGAGAAAGGCCATGTCCTTTTCGATCAGGACGTCGTCGACGACGTTCTTGAGAAGCCAGGGCGGGGCGACGTTGCAGGCCGAGGCCAGAACCATGCAAAAAAGCGCCAGGGCAACCCGCCCCAGATAGGGGCGGACCTGGGTGAGAAGGCGGAAGTAGACGGAAGAGCGGAGAAATTTCATGATGACGCGATCAACTCCTCAAGGGCGAGAACCAGGCGGTTTGCCGCCTTTCCATCATCGGCGATGGCCTCAAGCCCCCTGCGGCAGGACTCAAGCCGGCGGCCGTCATCAAGGAAGGCGGCGACGGAGGCAGCCAGCTCCCGTGGTCCCCAGTCACCGACCTTTTCCTCGAGAAGCTCTCGAGCGGCGATGATGTTGGGCCAGGCCAGAAATCCCTTTCTGGAGGCCAGATGTCTCAGGTAACGCTCCTTCGCCCATCCGCCCAGAAGGGGTGTTGCGGCGAGCCATCCCTTAAGACCGGCCAGAGGGATTTTCCGGAGAAAGGCGAAGGGGACGGCCACAAGCCCCGGAACCCGGCGGTGCAGGAGTTCGAGGGTGTTCGTCCCGGGCTGAGTGACGGCGAAATCGGCTCCCCGAAGCACGGCTCCTGCTCCATGACGGGTCGGTGAGAGCCCCGCCTCCTCCCAGAGGGGATACTCCCCATCGGCGGCGAAGGGAGCCAAGAGAGTCCTCAGACCCAGCCGAGGATAGATCCGCCGCAGGGAGTCGGCCATCTCGGTCAGGAAGGGCAGGGCCACGGCCCTGATGGCGGGACGGCTCCCGGGATAAAGGACGACCCGCGGCGATTCGCCCTCATTCCAGACGGGACCGGTTCCATCGAGCTCGACGGCGGAGGCGACGAGATCGCCGATGACGGAAGCGGGCCGGCTCAGGGAGTTCCGGAGAGTCTCGAAGGCCGTAAAAACCGCGTCACATCGGCCCAGTCCCGGTTTGGCGCCGTAGGTGTAGGCCGCCAGGGGACGCCCCCCTGAAGCCCTTGCCCATCGGCCGAAGAGGAGGTCACCGCCGAGCTGGACGACGCCCTCAGCCTCCGATCGCGCAAGGGCAAGGGCCAGCGACGGCAGCGGAAGAGGCTGGCAGGTCGTCCCAGGCAGGCTCTCGGCGATCCTGGTCTCCTGGCCCGAGGCGAAGGGACAGGGCAGAAGCTGCATCGCGACGGCGTGGCCCCGTTCGTGAAGAGCCCAGGCCAGAGGGCGGGTCCACCCCCAGAACTCTCCCGGGCCGTTGGCGAGGAGCAGGAAGCGGCTCATTGCTCCAGGGCCTCCAGGACCGCTCGAGCCCAGAAGGAGGATGCTCCCCTCTGGCCTAACTCTTTTTCTCGGGCACTGGCCATAAGGACGTGAACACCTCGACGGTAGGCTTCATCCTCGTCATAGCGGGCGAGAGCCTTCAGGACGGCCTCCGTCGTCCACCGGCTCTGGATGAGCTCGGGAAAGATCTCTTCGCCAGCCAGGATGTTGGGCATGGCGTAATGGGGAAGGCGACAGAGGCGGCGCCCGACGAAGGAAGTCAACGGAGAGAGGCGGTACCCGACGACGGTGAACCGGTCCTGAAGCAGCGCCTCGACGGTGACGGTGCCGCTGGCGGCAACGGCGGCATGGCAGGCGGCAAGAAGCTCGGCTGCCGGCCCCTCGTGCCAGCCCTGACCACCGAGATGGGAAAGGAGATCCTCTCGGGAGGCCCCGGACAAGCCGGGCGCAACGGAAAAGCGCACCTGCCATCCCCGGCCCGTAAGGGCCGCCGCCGTTTCAGCCATGACGGGCATGAGAGCCCGGATTTCCGAATGCCTTGACCCGGGGAAAAAGGCGACGGTCCTTTCTGCCGCCCCTTTCGGCTCCGCCGATGGAACAAGACCGGTCTCGAGAAGGGGATGACCGACCCAAGCACTCCTGACGGCGAGGCTGAGGAAAAGGCGATGTTCGAAGCCGAAAAGGGGAAGGCAGAGCGCTCTCCCCTCCCGCAGCAGGTCGGCCCTCCCCCGCCTCCAGGCCCAGACCGTGGGCGGCGCGATCATCACGACGGGCCCCCCGTAACCATCCTTTCTCAGGCGGCGCAAAAGGGGCAAGTGAAAGTCGGGGCTGTCGATAAGCACGACGGCCCGTGGTCGACGGCGAAGGACCTCTTCAGCGAGGTCCTTCCGGAGTTTCAGGAGTCGTGGCAGGGCATGGAGTACCTCGGTGAAGCCAAAGAGGGAAAGTTCGTGAGAGGAACGAAAGGCCTCCGCTCCGGCTGCTTGGGCTTCGGGCCCGACCATGCCCCAAGCCTCGATCGCTCCGGCCTCCCTTCTGAGTGCCTTAAGAAGGGCCGAGGCGTAACCGTCTCCAGAGGCCTCGCCGCAGCTCAGGAAAAGAGACAATGATGGACCCCCGTGACGGCGATGCCCTCCTTCTGGGCAAAGTCCCGGAAGGCATCACCGTCGAGAAGAATCGTCCTGTGAGCCTCGACGGCGAGACAGCGAAGGCCAGCCCGGGCCATGTTGCGCAAGGTCCCCAGACCGACGGTGGGCAGATCGAACCGTTCGTCCTGATCGGCACGCATCATCTTCACGACCACGCCCTGGCGGATCAGGCCGCCGGCCCGCAGAAGTGTCGCGTCCGTTCCTTCCATGGCCTCGACGGCAACGATGGCCCGGCCGCTCACGACGACGGTCTGACCGAAGGAGAGGGGAAGGATGGAGGAAGCCACCTCACGGCCGTAATCGACGTCAGCCGCCTCCTCGCGGTTCGGTTCCCGGCCGGCGATGAACCCGCTGGGAGCCATGAGGTCAATGATGAGATCACGGTAGGAGAGGACGGAAAGACCAAAGGACTCGATGGCGGCCACGACGGCTCCGAGGAGGCTGTGATCGTCCCGCAGGGGCACGTGCTGGATAAGGCGTTTCAGTCCTTCGTCCATAAGGGCCGGCTTGTACATGACCGTCTTCGGGACCACGCCGGCGAGCATGACTTTCGTCAGCCCCCGCTTTTTCAGGTCCGCCAGGGCCTGGCCCAGCTCAAGCCGGGGCAGAGAGACCCGGTCGAGGGCATAGCGGGAAAGGCCGCTGTCGGCCTCTCCCAGAGTGTAGACGACGGGAGGGAAGCCGCGGTCCGTCAGACGTCTTGCGATTTCCAAAGGCAGCTTGCCCTCGCCGGCAAAGAGAGCGACGGTCGATTCCATCGGGAACCTCCTTAACGGTTGGCCTTTCGGACCAGGGCACCACCGGCCACGAGAAAGATCAGATTGGGCATCCAGGCGGCCAGCAGTGGCGGCAGGTATCCGCCCTGTCCGAGAGCACGACAAAGGGACATGACGACGTAATAAGCGAAGACGATGACGACACTCAGGCCGAGACCGACGCCGGAGCCGCTCCTTTGAGGCCGGACGCCGAGGGCGGCTCCGACAAGGGCGAGGACGACGCTGGCCCAGGGGACAGCGAGGCGCAGATGGAACATGACCCAGAGGGACCGGACATCGATGCCCTGATGGTCAAAAAGCTCGATCTGGCCAAGCAGTTCGGGGATGCTCATCTCCTCGGGCTGACGGGAGACGCTCTCCAGCTGACCAGGCGACAGGCGGAGCGTCAGCCTCTGACGCTCGAAGCGGAACAGGAGGGAGACGCGGCCGGCCCCGTCGACTTCAAAGACCTTGCCGTCGTCGAGCCACCACTCCCCCTCCTGCCAGGACCCTTCCTCGGCAGATAGAATCCGCCTGAGCTGGCCCTCTTCAAACTCCTGGACCAGGATACCCTCCATCCGTCCCGATCGGGGCTTGAGGCGGCTGATGTAGGTCACCCGCTTGAGCTGCCCCTCTTCCTCCTCCCTCATGAAGACATGATCCTGGACGAGGGAGACACGTTGTTTGGCCACCTCGTAGCGGAGGATGTTCTCGGCGGCCCGGCTCGTGAGGGGGACGACGGTCTCGTTGGCCGCCGTAGCCAGAAGAGCGACGGCGACGGAACCGAAGAGCACGGGTCGCACGATGCGCTGCAGCGAAATGCCCGAGGCCTTGAGGGCGCCGATCTCGCTCGTCGACGAGAGGCGGGCGAAGGTGAGCAGAGCCGAAAGAAGGGCTGCCATGGGCAGGGTGAGAACGATGACGCCCGGCAGCTTGTAGACGAAGAGGCGGCTGATGACGGAGAGGGAGACGCCCTGCTCGATGATGAGATCGGCCAGCTTGAAGAGAAGATCGCCGGCGACGAGGAGAACGGTAAAGGCGAAGACGCCGAAGAAGAAGGGCCCCTTCAGCTCGCTGAGGATGAAACGGTCAAGGATCGGCCAGGAGAGCAGCCTGCGCCTCACCGGTTCGTCGTCTCCCCGTTGACCCTGAGAATCAGCTCGGCGGCCTCGCGGACGGCGCCATGGCCGCCTCCCAAGGGAGCAACCCAATCGACGACGGCCAGGACTTCCGGTCTCGCGTCGGCCGGGGCCAGGGAAAGGCCGCTCCAGCGGAGGCAGTCGAGATCGTTCACGTCGTCGCCCATGTAGGCCACGTCAGCGGCGTCGAGATCAAGCTCCTCGGCCAGCTTCTGAAGGAAGGGCAGCTTGTCGCCGACGCCGTTGTGGACGCGGTCGATGCCGAGATCCCGGGCCCGCCTTTCCGTGGCTCTTGACGCTCTGCCGCTGATGAGGGCCAGGGTCACACCGGCTTTCCGGAGTCGGACCAGGCCCATGCCATCCCGGATGTCGAAGCGTTTGAACTCATTGCCCCCGCCGTCGAGATAGACGCCGCCATCGGTGAGAGTGCCATCGACGTCGAGCGCCAGGAGCCTAATCATCGCCGCCTCCGGAGGACGTGCCGTGGCACTGGATCCACGGAGCAAGGCCCCGGGTCCCGCCAGCGGCGAAAGCGACGATTTCCTCGGCAAAGCGGTCATCCCTCTCCTTGACGGCAAGGGCCTTCAGGGCCTCCCTCAGGGGAAGTCCGCCGTGGTAAAGCAATTCGTAGATCTGGCGGATCCGCTCCCTCTCGGCTCCCTTGTAACCCTGCCTTCGCAGTCCGACCCGGTTCAGCCCGTAGATCCGCGCCGGCCTCCCGTCGGCGAGAACAAAGGGAGGGATGTCCTTGACGATCTTGGAGAGGCCGCCGATCATGCAGAAACGGCCGATATGGACAAACTGATGGACTCCGGCCATCCCGCCGAGGGTGACGTGATCCTCCACGACGACATGGCCCGAAAGGCCGACCTTGTTGGCCATGACCACGTGGTTGCCGACGCGGACGTTGTGACCGACGTGAACGCCTTCCATGAGAAGGCAGTGACTACCCACGACGGTGCGCTTTCCCTCGCCGACGGGACGGTGGACGGTGACGAACTCCCTGAGAGTCACCTCGTCACCGATGATGACCTCGTTGGATTCGCCGCGATAGCTGTGATCCTGCGGTTCGCCCCCGATGACGACATGCTCGCAGAGGCGGCAGCGACGGCCGATGCGGCTTCCTGGACGCAGGGTGACGAAGGCGGTCAGTTCCGTCTCATCGCCGACGACGACGTCGTCGTCGATGAGACAATAGGGACCGACGGTGACGTTCCGTCCCAGTTCCGCCCGGGGCGAGATGAGGGCCGTCGGGTGGATGGGCCCCGTCATTCGCCGGCCTCTGCCTCAGCGGTCAGTCTGCGGGAAAGGACGAAACCGAAGGTGGCCGAGGCCACGACGTCACCGTCGACGCGTCCGACGGCCTTGACCTTGCCGACTCGCCCTCGGACGCGCACCATCTCGGCCGTCGTGACGAGCTGATCACCGGGACGGACGGGACGGCGGAACTTGGCCTCGTCGATGGTCGTGACGTAGGTGATCATCCCCTTCATCTCGGGAATCTGGGTGATCATCATGGCCGCGACCTGGCCCATGGCCTCCAGGATCAGAACGCCTGGCATGACGGGCTCACCGGGGAAGTGACCCTGGAAAAAGGGCTCGTTGATGGTCACGTTCTTGACACCCACGATCTTCTGCTCCCCGATCTCGACAATGCGGTCGACGAGGAGAAAGGGATAACGGTGAGGCAGAAATTCCATGATTTTGGCGATGTCCATCATCAATCGATTCTCCCTTTCAGAACGAACGGTCGGATTCTCTCCACCAGAGCCTGGTGAAGGTCGTGCCCTGCGGCAATGGCTAGAAAATGCCCCCTCAGCGGACGGCCCAGAAGAGCCAGATCGCCGAGAAAGTCCAGGATTTTGTGGCGGACGTACTCGTCGTCGTAGCGGAGCCCGTCGGGGTTGAGAACGCCCTTGTCGCCGACGACGACGGCGTTCTCCAATGTTCCTCCCTGGGCCAGGCCCCGGGCCTTGATGGCCTCCAGGTCTCTTTCGAGACAGAAGGTCCGGGCCGGTGCGATCTGAGCCATGAAGGCCGCAGGGGTCATGGCCAGCGATAGGCGTCTCGTCCCGATGAGGGGGTGGTCGTAGTCGATGACGTAGGAAAGGCGGAAATTCTCGGCCGGCAAGGCAGCGACAAGGCGATCGCCTGATTCGATGATGATGGGGACGGTGACGGAACAGGCCTCGCAGGCCGCGTCCTTTTCGACGATGCCGATTTCCATGAGACGGCGTCCGTAAAGGACCGCCCCGCCGTCGAGGACGGGCGGCTCGGGGCCGTCGAAGGTGACGATGACGTCATCAAGTTCCAGTCCTCTCAAGGCAGCACAAAGGTGCTCCACCGTCTGGACGCGACCCCCACCGGGAAAGACCAAGGCCGTGCCCCGCTCACCGCTTTCAAGCTGGAGTCCTTCGACGGGAGAACGCTCGTCACCGCAGACAAAGAGGTAACCCTGCCCCTCGTAGGGCGAGACGACAACCCGAGCCGGCTGGCCATAGTGAAGGCCGACGCCCTCAAATGAAACCGGGCCGGCCAGAGTCCTGCGGCGCCTCACGGGCGGCTCTTTTCTTCGAGGGCGGCCAGACGGGCCTCGAGATCGCGGACCTTTTTCAGCAGCTCCGGGAGTTTCTGCAGGGCCGCCTGGCCCCGAAGCTGCTGCCGGTGATCACGGGCGGGAAAACCGGAGACGACAGCTCCGGGAGCGATGTCATGTGTCGCCCCTCCCATGGCGGCCACCTGAGCTCTCCTGCCGACGCGGACGTGGTCCTTGACGCCGCTGCGGGCGGCCATCGTGACCCCCTCCTCCAGGACGGAGCTGCCCGAAAGGCCCGTCATGGCGACGAGGATACAATGGGCGCCGACCTTGGCATTGTGGCCGATATGGACCTGGTCGTCGATTTTCGTCCCCCTGCCGATGACGGTGTCGCCGACGGTGCCCCGGTCGATCGACACGGAAGCCCCGATTTCAACGTCCTCTTCGATGCGCACCGAACCGAGCTGAGGGATCTTCCTGTGACCGCCGTCGAAATCGGGAATGAAGCCGAAACCGTCGCTACCGATGACGGTGCCTCCATGGATAAGGACGTCGTCACCGACGGAGGTACCGTCATAAAGGGAAACCTGGGGCTCGATTCGGGTCCTGCACCCCACGGTAACCCCCTCCCCCACATAGACAAGGGCCTCGAGGACAGCCTCCTCGCCGATGACAGCGCCGGTCCGGATCACGCAGAGAGGCCCCACGTGAGCCGATGGAGCAATGAAGGCCCCAGGAGCGACGACGGCCGTCCTGTCGACGCCGGGCTCATGGCGCCGGAAGGGACGGAAAAGGGCGAGGACTTCAGGAAAAAGGCTGCGGGGATCGTCGACCTCGACGCCGAACCGCTCCCCTTCAAGGCAATCCCGGGGCGCGACGAGGGGGACCGACGGCGGCAGGGAGGCCAGAAGATTCCTGTCCCAGAGGACGCAGATCTTTCCCTCTTCGGGAGCCTCCAAGGGGGCCACGCCGGTGACGAGAAAGTCACCGGGGCCGAAAAGCCGCCCCTCGAGCCGCCGCGCCAGTTCATCCAGGGTCCAGGTGCTCTTTTCCACGGCAATCGCCCTCTTTCTCGCTAAAGGTTGCCGACGGCCCTCAGGCTGAGGCTGTCGTCATCGTCACCGTCGTAGTGCAGCTCCAGGGAGATGTATTCGTTGAGCCTGTAACCAAGGCCGAGATTGTGGCTGTCCTCTTCGCTGAATCTCCACCAGAGATAGGGGCTACCGATCCGCCCGCCCAAGGACACCCTGCCCCAGAGCCTTTCCCCGGGGTAGACCAGCTCGGCACCGAGCCAAACATCTCCCCAGGGACTCCAACGAAAGCCCCAGCGATTCTCGAGGCTGAAATCGTTCATCTCCAGAACGCCTTCGTAGTAGAGTTCACCCTCCCATCCGCTGAAGGGCGTGGCGCGCCGGCCCAGGTGAAGACCGACTTCCGGGTAGCGATCCTCCGTGCCGGCATAGGCGGAGGCCCAGGCCCAGAGGACATAGCGGTGACTTTCAATGGCAACGTCGACAGCGCTGATCCGCTCCGCCTTGAAGGAGACGTCGACCTGTCCCTTCATTTTGTCGACGACACTACGCTCCCGGAGGCGCTCGCCGGCCCAGAGCTCGATTTCGTCGCTGTGATGCCCGAGCCAGTCGACGGGAAGCCCAAGAAGAGGCTCAAGCCGCTCGTGGACATCTTCCTTGAGGTCGGTCCTCAGGAGGGAGACAGGCAGAGTCATCGACGAGAGGCGGGGCTCGAAGGCGAGAAGCAACGTGCCCTCGGGAATGAACCGGACCTCCAGGCTCCACGCTCCTCCTTCGGAACGAAAGAGAGTCGACGTTCTCCACCCGGGGAGACGGGCCCGCAGCGTCTGGTCAACGGCCTCCTCAAGCGTCCGGCCAGCCCAGGAAAGAGCCGACGGGGGAAGTCCTTCAAGAAGACCGGCAAGAACAGCGTCAGCGCCTTGAAGATCCTCAACGAACCAGCCGTCAAGAGGAAAAGACAGGGAAGGGGCGATCAACGCGACGGTCCAGGCCCGCTCTTCAAGAGGACGGAAAGTCACCGTCACGGGATCGGCGTCACCATCGACGGAGGTGATGGCGTAACCCTCAAAAAGCCTCTCGGCCACAAGGGGCAGGATTCTGGCCCGTTCCTCCGGCGGCTGGCTCGAAGGGATCTGTTCCCAGACGGCGTTGAGGCTCCGCCTTGCCAGGGGTTCGGCCCAGACAGGAAAGCCCTTGACGATGACGGCGGCTTGGGCCGATCTGACCGTGGCCAGAGAAAGGGCCGCGGCCAGGAAAAGCGCCACGGCCACTCCCACCGGTCCCTTTATCGGGAAGCGATCAGAAAAGTTCGCCGAAGCCGAAATGGGTCCTCGTCTCCTCGTCTCCCTCGGCCACGTCAAGGCGGAGATTGCCGATGGGCGTTCTCACCCGCACACCGAAGCCGAAGGCGCTTTCCAGGTCAGAAAGACTGAAGCTGTTGTGGACCGTGTCGCTGGTGTGCCAAGCCATCCCCGTGTCATAGAAGAGGACGAATGAGAAAGCCTTTTCGATGGGCACACGAAGCTCGACGTTGGCAAGGAACATCTCGTCCCCTTTGAACTTGTCGTCTTTGAAACCGCGCAGCGTCGACTTGCCGCCGATCTGATACTGATCCGCGGCGGGAAGGACACCGCTGGACCAGCCCGACCGGACACGGGCGGCGAAGAGAATCGGGTTGTCCTCATCTCCGATGGAGGTATCGAGAACATCCTGGAGGAACCAGACGGGGGCGTAATAACGAGCCTCCACCCAGTATTTCGTGTAGTCGTACTCGCCGCCAAGGACCTCGAAGGCCTTCTCGACGTTGATCGTCTCCACGTCCCCCTTGGGGTAGCTCAGGTACTCGTCGAGATTGCTCCGCTTGAGCGTTCCCGTGACGGAGAAGGTCTTGCCGTCCTTGAGCCAGTCCCGCTTGAATTCGTCCAGAGCCTCCTGGTCGGGAATCTGCTCCGTGGCGTTATCCATGGTGGCCACGATTTCCGAATCCCGCCAGTCGAGAGTCACATACCAGCTGTACATCTCGTTGCGGAACTTCTTGCCGGCGCCGATATAGGCTCCGTCGCGGTTTTCCTCGTAGTCCCGCAGCCAGAGAAGCCCGTCTTTGTAGTAGTCCAGGTCCTCCCACTCGCGGCGGTAGACACCGACGCGCCAGGAGTAGGTCTCATAGTCCATGTAGGGCTGTTCGTAGGAGATCCAGTACTGCTTGCGGTCACCCGTCTCGAAGCCGATGGAGGCCTTGTGCCCCAGGCCCTGCCAGTTCGTGTCCTCGTAGCTGATACCGCCGCTCCAGCCGCTCTGGGAGCCGTGACCGATGGAAAGGCCGACGCGGCCCGTCTTCTGCTCGACGACGGTGAGGACGAGATTGATGATCTCCGGAGACTCGGTGGGCTCAAATCCGACGTTGACGTCCTCGAAATAACCCATGCCCTGAATCCGGTTCAGGGAGTGGCGGAGGACAGTGGAGTTGAAGATGTCGCCCGACTTGACCTTGATCTCCCTTTCGATGACGCGCGTTCTCGTCTTCGTGTTCCCCTGGATGATGATCTCCCCGACGCGAGGCTCCATGATCTGGACGGTGACGATGCCGTCGTCGACGGCTACATCGCCGATCTTGACGAGGACGTAACCGTCCTTCTGGTAACGCTCCTGGATGCGCTGCAGGTCGTGGCGGAAGAAGACGCGGTTGAAGACGTTGCCTTCGGCCGTGAAGACAAGCTCGTGAAGCTGCTCGTCGCTGTAGACGGTGTTGCCCTCGAAGCGGACCTCGCGGACGATGGGGTTCTCCTGGACGAGAAAGGTCACTCCCAGCCCGGCCGGGAGAGGATCGATCTGAACGTCGACGAGGGAGAAGAATCCCAGGCTGTAAATCGCCTCGATATCCTTACGGATCTGTTCCCTGTCGATGGGCTCGCCAGGACGGGTTTCGACGACGCCGAGGATGTGGCTGGAGACGACCTGGCTGTTGCCCTCAACGTTGACGGCCGCGACAGGCGGCTCCTGGGCTCCTGCCACGAGGGGGATGAAAAGCAGAATCAGGACTGCGAAAAGACCGGGCAAAAAACGTCGCAAAGCCTATCCTCTCCTTCCGGAGCTTCGAGGTGTGGACCAAGGGATGGTCATTCGATGACGACGACGGGGCTATCCCCCTGAAGGGCCCTCTGGCCCACCTGAAGAAGACGCAGAATCTCTTCTGGAGCGAGCACATCGCCGTCTTTCAGTTTACCAGAATCGGCTCGCTCCGTGCCGGCCTCTTGAGGCTTTTGTACCCTTTCTTCGACGACGGCCCGGGCGACCTGCCTTTCCGCAGCGCGCCCCTGCTCGTCACTCCCCTGGCGGGGCAGAGCAACGGGACGGGATTCGTCACTGTCGGCCAGCGGTTCCGAAGAGGACTGGACGGGAGCTGAAAGGTCAGCTGCGAGGTCCCTTCCGGGAGAACGCAAGGCATCAAGAAGGAGCTTCTCATCAGCCGTGACGACTTCGACGAACGAATCGGGGGCGACGAAGAAGGGACTCATCGCCTTCTCCCTCTCTCGGGGAGCTCCGGCAGGATGGGACAGAAGAGCGACCAGAAGAACCGACGTGAGGGCCACCCGGAGGGAAAGAGCGCTTTGGCCGGACCTGGCTGGCTCAGCTACGAGACGTTCGCCCAAAAGGCGGCGCGTCTCCTCCATTTCTGCCCGGGCACAGTCCAGCTCCGCAATCGCCGAGGCCCACAGCCTCCGCTCGCAGGCTGAAGCACATCGGTCAAGCCATCGCGCGATTCTCCTGATTCGCCGCTCCATCAAGGTCACCCCCGCCAAAGGTGCAGGTCAAGCTTTTTTTATTATCCCCCTGCCTCCCCCTCTTGTGGACTGCCGATTCCGAGCCAACGCCGCAATCTTGCGAGAGCCCTCCGCTGAAGACGATAGACATGACTCACGTCGACGCCCCGTTCCTGAGCGACTTCACGGGCCTTTTTCCCTTCCAAGAGGAGAGCCTCGACGATCTCCGATTCCGATGGAGGCAGCTTGGGAAGGGCCGATCCGAGGTCGATGAGCCAGTCGAAATGGTCTGCGGGGCTGTCATCTTCGAGAGAGAGGGCATCGACATCGACGGGCAGAGGGGCCCGAGCCTCGACACGCCGGAGGAAGTTAGCCATGCGGCCGCGGACTCGGTAGAAGGCGAAGGTGGAAAAGCGGATGTTGCGGGTGCTGTCGAAACGGTCGACGGCGGTGATGAGAGCGATCATGCCTTCCTGGATGAGATCGGCCTGACGAGAGGGGTCCACGTGGAAATGGCGCCGTGCAAGCCAGAACACGAAGGGGCGATGAGCCAGGATAAGGGCCTCCCGGGCCGACTCGTCCCCCTCGGCAGCCCGTGCCCAGAGACGGCTCTCCTCCTCTTCGGAAAGCCGGATCCTGCTTTTTTCTTCTCCCTCTGGAACAACCATGGACCTGCCTCCCCGTCACAAGGTACCCCCTATTCTAGCAGTTTCTTCCGGCGGAAGAACCTACCGGGCAAGGGGAATAGTGCCGATCAGCCCCTCATCGACGAGAAGGTGGGCCTGATCGTTGGAGAAGGCCAGCATCGGCGTCTGATCCCAGAGATCGATTGCCGTGAGGGCGCAGTTGTCCTGACGGATTTTCCAGACCAGGGCGGCCGGCACCTGAAGAAGGAAGACCAGGGCCGCCCGGATCGTTCCGCCGTGACAGACGACGAGGGTCGTTCCCTCGGGGCCGTCCAACAGGGGCCTGAGAGCCTCACCGACCCTCTCCACAGCCTGGAGGAAGGGCTCCCCGCCGGGCGGTTCCACGGCGAGAGGATCTTCGCGCCAGGCGCGGTAATGGTCCTGATGCCGCTCCATGACCTCCTTGACGGTCAGCCCCTCCCACTGGCCGAAGTCGATCTCGGCAAGGCCATCAGCAACGCTCCGCTCAGCGGTCGACGACGCCTCGGCGGCGACGATTTCGGCCGTCTCCAGGGCACGAGAAAGAGGGCTGGCGACAATGGCCGTCAGCTTTTGCCGGTTCAGCCTCATCCCCAGCCGCCGTGCCTGATCCCGCCCCTCAGCGTCGAGGGGGACATCGGTCGTCCCCTGATAACGGAAGGTTCTGTTCCAATCGGTCCGCCCATGGCGGGCCAGAAGCAGTCGTCGATGAATCACGTCAGCACCTCCAGGGAGAATAGGACGGCCAGGAAGGATGGGCCTGGCGGGCCAGAAGATCGAGTAGGGTAAACCAGCGGTGAGTCGCCCGGCAGAGCAGGGAACAGGGTACGGTCACAAAGGAGCGGGATCGTACGACAGGAAGATCTTCCCACCACCCCAGGAGGCTACCGTCATCGGCCAGGGTCTTTCGCTGAGGGCCGAAAGTGCAGAGGACCAGGCCGTCGAGGTCTGTGTAGAAGTCTCGCTCCGCCTCGACGACGACATAGCCCGCCAGGGAGGCGGCACCGTTCTCATAGCCGGCGAGATCCAGGGCTCGGCCCTGGAGGGTGTCCCCGCCGGCGACGATGGCCCTGCCGTCGGGAAGGGCCGTAAGGAGACGGACGACGCGGGGCCGCTTCACGGTCAGACCTGCCGACCAGCGCTCCCAGCGGCGCCAGTTGGCCTCGAACCAAAAACGGAGGGATTCGCCGCGCTCGGGGCAGCCGAGGGCCTTCCCCAAAGAGACGGCGAAAAGGCCGATCTCCTCGGCTTTTCTGCAGGCCCCGTCAAGCCAGCGGCAGCCGTGACGGGACAGATCCTGGGCCAGCTGTCCCTGATAGGTTCCGTCGAGGAGGACCAGATCAGGATGTAAGTCCAGAATCGCCTCAAGACAAGGCCTGAGGAAAGGACCGAGGCGGGACAGATTTTTCAGGTGATAGGGCGGGAAATCACAGTGATCGCTGACACCCACAAGACAGGAGGAACGGCCCAGGGCGTAGATGAACTCGGTCCCTGAGGGCAAAACGGAGACAATTCGCATCGTCAGACCCCCTTTCGCAGCAACCGATCGGACGACAAAAACAGGGGCCACGGACTTTCCGTGGCCCCTGTCAGGCTTCAGTGGAGCCGGTGTGCGGACTTGAACCGCAGACCTGCGCATTACGAGTGCGCTGCTCTACCAACTGAGCTACACCGGCAAATGGCGGTCCCAACGGGATTCGAACCCGTGCCGCAGCCTTGAAAGGGCTGTGTCCTAGGCCACTAGACGATGGGACCGCAACATGGTGAGCCGTGTGGGATTCGAACCCACGACACCCGGATTAAAAGTCCGGTGCTCTACCGACTGAGCTAACGGCTCAAGGCAAGCGCAGACCACTATAGCGAGCGAAGCCGCGCCTGTCAAGAGAGGCCGTCGTACCAAGGGCTCAGAAGATTCGTAACCACTTGCTCAACGATTCAGGAAACTCTACCACAAGGGAATTGACATGTAAACGTCCGTCGGTCAAGAAGAGCCCCTAAACG
>JAESII010000007.1 GCA_016756725.1 Synergistaceae bacterium
TTGCCCTGCGGCAACTCATGGGACACGAGAGCATCAGCACGACGCAAATTTACGTATCGCTATCAGAGGGCGACATGAAGACCGCCCATGCCACAAGCGGCCCTCTGACATCGCTGCTAGGCGACAGCGACAAGACAGGACGTCCCAAACGACGCGCTTAGAGGCCGTTTAAGGCCCCTAACTTTTCAAACAGGATGGAGGATACCTCCTGTCCAAAGTGCACCCCTAGAAGGAAATGTTGCCCGCCCGATGACAAGCTGACTGTTTGTCATCGCCGGACAGGAAAAGCTTACCTGACAATCCCGCCATATGAAGCCTCCATGGCCAAAAGGGCCAACGGATAGGACAGGCCGTCGCTCCAGGAACCAGCCACGGAAGAGCAAGAAAAAGCGCAAGGCCAGATAATCACTGGCTTTGCGCGTTTCATCTTGTGACCGCAGGAAGACCGGCCGATGCTAAAGAGGGGCTTCCTCTTCGCGGGCCAGGATCAACGGTCCCACCGCGAAGAGAAAGCCCCACACCGGAGCGGCCTACCTCATCAGGTGGCTGACCCGTGCGCCGACTCCGTCAACGTCGTGCCGGAAAACGGCCTGTGCGCCGTCGGCGATGGCCGAAGCCGCAGCGGTAGCGGCGGCGTCCAGGTCGGCCACCTCGATAACGGAAGGAACGCCCCCCGCGTCAATGATTCCGAGCTTTAGCATGTGTCCACCTCCTTTCGCGACAATTACCCCCGCAAGACCACGTTACAGAGATGCAAAAATTGCAGGTCTAGACATGCAAAATTTGCAGGTAAGACATGCAAAATTTGCATCTCTGGACATGCAAAATTTGCATCCTAGTCTACCTGATATAGTCAACCTGAATGAACTAAATACTATCTCGGACTTTTTCGAGCTCCAGCGAGAGACGACTGGAGTCAATTGTCGCACGAGGCGCAACGACACAAGAAATACCCCAGACTTCCCCGATATGCCCTCCAGGACGCCCAGGAAGGCACCATCTTTTGATTGCAGGTACAAATAGACCTCCGGGAAATCCACGACCCCCGAAACGCCACTTTTTGCTATGTTTTGTGGTCAGACCAGAGAATGGTTCTGCAGGAAGCCTTATATTCAAGAACAAGAGTGTCTTTTATTATTTAGGTTCAGTACAACCGGTTGGTTTTAAAGAACCAGAAGATTCTAGAAAGACAAAAAAGGTTTTTAGTTCTATCAGGTTGACTATATCAGGTAGACTAGTGTCAAGTTTTTTGACATCTGGATGTCAAGTTTTTTGACATCTGATGTCAAGTTTTTTGACATCTGATGTCAAGTTTTTTGACATCTGATGTCAAGTTTTTTGACACGGTGATTCCGTTTTGCGTGTTTTGCCCCGCCGCTAGCCGATCACCGCGAAGGTGAAAGCCCTGCATGACAGCTGTGGGGCTGTCGAAGCAATCGGTTTCAAAGATCGTCACTACCAGTCCACAAAGTGGACATGAACCCACCATTAACACCACTCCTCCGACTGAGGAGATAGTTAAACTTCAGGAAGAGAATAATAAAACAAAGATTGAACTCGCCTCTCTGCGGGTGTCCAAAAACAACATGAACCCACCTTCACAAACCGCGACCAACTCATCCGTCGCCTGGCCGCTGCGGGGCATCGGCAGCGGGAGATAGCGGAAAAGGTGGGGCTGTCGAAGCAATCGGTTTCAAAGATCGTCACTACCAGTCCACAAAGTGGACATGAACCCACTTTCACAAACTATGACGAAGACATGACCGTCACTCAACGCCTCAAGGAGGAGGCAGCAACTGCCAAGAAAGAACTCGCCTCTCTGCGGGAAGAGCTGGTTCAGGCAAAACAGCGGGCTGCTGCTCTGGCTGGAAGGGAGCCCGTACAGGCAAACCCTCAAAAAACGCCGTTAAGGCCCCTGTCTTTACCTAAAAGATAGTTGACTACCTCTTTTGCAAAGTAGGGGCCTTGTAGGGCGTCCTGATGGCCATATCGGCGAAGTGCGGCGCATTGGACAGGTCCGTTATCACCCTGTCGCCAAGGATGCTCTCCATGGTGACAGGGAGGCTCATGAACCGTCGGCTTCCCCAGCCGCTAGTCAGCGGGAAAAACGACGCTGTCACTCCCGGCCAACGATCCAGGCTCCGCTTCGACGAAGTTGACGGTTATAACCGGACAATCGATCGTTTGGGTTTCTATCCGCTCCAAGAAATCTCCTTCGCTTCTTGCAAGCAATTCTGAAGCTTTTAAACGATCTTTCATGTCTTTAAACTCATCTCGCATGACTTCAGTCCAAAATGCCTGTCTTTCTTCTCTATCGGCAATTATTGAGTTTATCTTTTTGTTTACTCTTTCTTCTAATGCCTTTCTAATCTTGGTATTCTTTAGTATCTTGGCTCCATTTGTACCGGCCCACTTAGGGCTATATCCTGCGGCAATTGCGGCTTCCGTCACATTACCATTATAAGCTTCAATGAAAGCTCTCTGCTTTGGAGTTAGCTTCATTTCTACACTTCCTTATCATTTGGCTTGAGAAAAGCTTTAACTTCCTCGACAGAAACTCCTAACATGCCTTGTGGCGCTTGAACGCTGAAACCATTGATTGTTTTGCCCTGTCCAGGCTTAGAATAGCCGCCATATTCTACTTTCGCGGCATAAGGCAGATTGTTCGAAACATAAACCGTCTCGCCGAACTCTAAGCTTGACAGCTTGTCAATGGCTCTAGCAATTGCGTTATCTGTCGTGCTATCCGTTTCCGTTCGGTCAGGAGCATTTATACCTGTCATCCAATTGGCCCGAAGTCGGCCAGTATCGACAGGCGTCTTTTTTGTCACTCTTCCCAGGAGATCAAGCGTAACTTTCTTCATTAGCCTCACATGCTCTTCTGGAATCGTCTTTTCTGCGAACTCTTTTAAAGCGAGCTCAAAGTCCTTGGCATTCATCTTTTAGCCCCTTCCTAAAAGAAACAGGCAGCCAGAAGAGGCGCGCGCTGTCTCTTCTGGCCCCTGTGCCGCTATCAGAGGCTAACTGTCGCTCTTGACTCCCTCAAGAATCTTGTTAGCCTCCGATAATGCACTCTCCAGATAATGACTGGTATTCGAGCCTTCCCGCGGAGAAGAAGCCTCTTTACCGTTCAAGCCCTCAAGAAAAGCGTTCATCTCGGAATGAACCTGTTCGGTGGGACGATCATCCATCATCCGACGCTCCGGGGCCATGGCATCGGGAATGTCCACCGATGCCAGGACCTCTGCGACGGGCCGCGCCTCGATGGGCTCCGGAATGACCGGATCGCCGCTCCGAACAAAATGATCGAGGTACGTGCCCAAGGATTGCTCGACGTCCTTCGCGCTCCCAACGTGGCGGCGGCTCATGTCGAGCGCGTCGAACGCCCACCGGCAGAGCTCCTTCTCCGCCTGCGCGCGCCGTCGCGCATTCTGGATGCACGCCTCTCCAGGATCGACGAAGATCGCCGCCACCTCCTGAAGCGCGCGTCGCTGGGGCATTCCGAGTTTTTCCGAATGACGCGCCGTGATGACGTCGAAGGCCGCCCGGCAACGGTCGATGTCAGCAGCCTCGAAGGACGACTTTAGCTCCGCCCAGACCTGAGTGAAGTCAAGCCCCTCGAATCGCTGGCCCAAATAGGAGAGCCGCGCCCAGTCAGGTTGGCGACCGACCTTTTTTCCGTGATCGATCGCACCGGCCAGGGTTGCCATGCTCCGACCGGCCAGCTTGGAAATTTCCTGTCTGGCCGCCAAGTGAGCCGCGGTGGCCTCCTCCTTGAGCGACGCAATGCGGCGGCTCCGTCCGGCATGGCTCAGGTCCTCATCACGGGAAATTGCTTCAATCTTCTTGGAAATGTCCAGGAGCCGCTCCTTGTAACCCTTCACCGTGCGCACAATGTAGCCTTTGAGACTGATGGTATCCATAAAGTTAATCATCCTCTCTGATTTTTGGTGAAGGGCCTTCCCCGCGAAGGAGAAGGCCCTCCTTGAACCTATCGGACTGCTGCTTCCAGAACTCGTTGACGGGCCAGCGCCTCTGCGCCGACGACCCCGGCTTTTTGGAGTCGGGCCAGCCGCTCCCGATAATCGGCTTGCGTATCCGAAGGCTGTTTTTCGAACCAGGAATCAATATCCTCTTTGGCCCGATCCGGGACAACAGCCAGGCGGGACACCGGGACATCCCCTAACGGGGAATGTCCCGTTTGTCCCGCTATGTGGAGCTGTTCGCAAGGCGGGACATCGGGACAAGGCGGGACATGTCCCGTTTGTCCCGCTTCATCCCTTTCCTGTAGCAAAGCGACTTGGGCTCTCTGTTCCAGCGGACAGGTCACAAAGTAGAGCCCGTTTTCGATTCGGAGCCGACCGCGTTCTATGAGACCGTCCCGGGCTCTTTGAAATTGTTTTCTCTTCGCGTCGGGATTGTCTCCCGTCGACAGGCCGTAGAAAGACGGCCTCCAAGATTCGACGTCCAGACAGGCTTGGCCACCGACGATCTTGCCGTGATGCTCGACCGCCGACCGGAACGCCCGTAGGGCCGTATGCTGAAGTGACGTCAGGGGCCGTTCCTCCTTCGCGGGGCCTTCAGCCTCGACCAGAACGGCACTTGTGATGCCCGGTTCAATTTCAACGTCCTGAAGTTCAAAACGCAGGTCCTCGAAAGCCGGTCCGTCTTTTTGCTTGGTGCTCCTGGCGGTCAGGCTCCGGCCAGGCGTCCCCTCGACAAGCATCTCGCTATCGAGCGCGCCCCTGAAGGCCGACGAACCACGGGAACGGCTCTTGTCGCCGTGGCCGCTGTGATGGACGACCACGATTGACGCCCCGGGATGGCGCGCCTTCAAATCGTCGAGCGATCGGACGAAGGCTCCCATGTCGGCGGAACTATTTTCATCGCCACCGGCGAAAGCCCTTGCCAGCGTATCGACGACAACCAGCCTCGGCGCTCCGACTTGGGCGGCCACCGCATCGACGGCCCGGGTAACCTCGGCGGCTGAAGCCGCATCCAAGAGGGCTGGAGCTTGATTGGAAACGAAAATCGGCGCACCGCGAAGAGAGACGACATGATGCTTCTCCCAGGCCGCCCGCCGACGGGCCAGGCCGGAGAAGCCCTCCCCGGCCAAGTAGACCACCGCCCCCCGCTCGACGGCTCGCCCGTGAAAGGGCGTCCCGGACGCGATGCAGAAGGACAGGTCCAATGTGAAAAAGCTCTTCCCAGAGCCTGACTCGCCGAAGATGCTGATCAAGCTGTCTTGCTCAAGGAGCCCCTCGATGAGCCACTGTGGCTCCTTGGCTTCGAGCTCATCGAAGGGAACCAGCCGAAAGCCACGGGTTCTTTCCTTCGCGGGCACGGCCCGGTTCTGCCAGGGCTCGAGGATGGCTTCCAGGCCTTCCTCCAGAAGGACGTCGCCCCAGTCCCGACCACCGTCACCCGGCGGGATGAAGCTCTCCACCCCGGCGTCAGCGGCGGCCTTGCGCCCGGCATCGTCGGCGTCGGTCGCGACAACGACGGTTGCCGACGTCCGCCCTCGAAGCTCCCGCACGACCGATGACACCCGGCCAGCGGAAAAGGCCACGATGACGGGCAAGCCCAGCGCTTGCCAAAGGGCCGCCCCGGTTGCCAGGCCCTCGACAGTCAAGACGTGCTCGGCCCCGGCCAGGTCTCCCAGGACGAAGGTTCCCACATGGGAACCCCTCATGAACCGCTTCGAGCCGTCAGGAGTGATCTCTTGCAGCCCGATGAGCCGACCGTCCCAGTCCCGCGAAGGGACCAGTAGATTGCCCTTGCCGTCAACCTTCAGGCCAGGGACCATCTCAAGCCCCTTCCGAGCCAGATAGACATGCTCTGTGGCCCCCTGGGCCTCGTTCCAGCGACGCCTGATGGCATCGGCGGCCAGGATTTTATTAACGTCCTTCGCGGGACGTTCCACCTTCGCGGGTTGGCCGTCCCACGGCGGCGGATCCATGCCCAGGCGCTCAGCCAGGTCGGAGAGCTTGCCGCTGTCGCCGCCCCGGTCGATGAAGGCCCGCTTGGAAATGTTGATGTCGAATGACGGCGTCCGCTCTTCCCTAAGAGGCGACGAAACCCGGTATTCGTCGGGCTTGACCCATTTCCCACCGGGGAAGCTGTCTTCCACCCAGGCTCGAAGGTCGGCGCTCATCGGGCAAGTTCCCGCTCAAGGTGGTCGACGCAAATCTCAAGACGCCCCAGGGCCATAGACCCAGCCACGAGCGCGTTGCTGCATCGGACTGCCAGGCCGTCACCCCACGGGGCAACGCCCTCTTCATCATCGTCACCCGGCCCGGCGGAGCTTGCCGGTCCTCCTGTGGCGGCTTCCCTTTCGCGGATCACGGGACGCCCTCCGTTGGCAAGATTCTTGATTACGCGAAGGAAAGAAGCTCTCACCTTCGCGTCTTCGAGCTGCCAGTAGCGGGATAGTCTCATCTTTCGGATTAACCGCTTAATCGTCGCCAGAGGATGCTCAAGGCTGATTCCTTTGGCTTCTCGTTCGGCTTTAAGTCTTGCATTGATCTGATAAACGTTCATTGCCTGTTCCATGGTGTAAACCTTCCCTTCTGCGCTTATGCGGCGCTTCTGCGGTGGGACCTCTTCAAGAGGACATAACGAACGCATTTCTTTTCTCCCATTTGAGTAAAATGGGTTTTGATTTGATAACCGTCTTTTCGAAGCTCTTTGATGACTTCGCGCAGATCATCGACGCCGTAGGAGGCAGCCAAAGTATGACCGACGGCGGAACCGGATTTCATGAGCTCCAGAACAACTTTTTTGTCTCGATCCATGTCAGGCCACCTCGTCATCAGATTCCAGAGTGTACCGGGCAATTGTCGCCCCCGAAGGCACCGTCACAAGCTCCGTTTTAATTTTATGGCCAAGCTGCCTCAATTCGTGGATACGAGTTGCCAAACGGAAGGCTCCAAATATGCTCAGAGCGTCAATAGCCGTTATGGCGTTTCCCTCCTGCAAATAATCAAGAATCTGCATTCTTTGAGATTTCCGACGGTTCATTTCATCGTCTCCTTTGTCAGTCATGGCAGAAAACCCAAGGGATTACCGCTCTTCCGCTTCCATGGCGAATTACATAGAGCCCACCTTCTTTTTCATTGGTGTTATCGTACTTATCGGATGCCTTGGTGCTTGTCGTTTCTCCCCGGCTTCCTGCTGCTGGTGGCGAACTCCCTTTTCGGGCTGTTGCCCTTGAGCCAGGGCTCTTATGTGGTTGTCTATCTACTTCCAGCGTAAACTATTTGTCAAGTGTTTTACTGCCTATTTTTGAGCACTTGACGGCAAAACCATCCCTAAAGAGCTCAGAGATGGTCATTCCAAAAAAACCGGCCAGCCGTTCTTGGTGGGTTTCGCTGCATCTCATAATTCCGTGCTCGTAGCGGCTCAGCAAGGAGTAGTGAATGCCCGTCCCACTCTGCACCGACCGAAGCGTCAAACCTCGCTCCAGCCGAAGCAACTTCAGCGTAGTTAACATTTTTTTGACCTCCTTTTTTCAGTCGATCCCCAAAAAAAGAGACGGCCCCTTTTTCTCTCCGAGAAGGAAGCCGCCTCTCATGCACAAAAAACGGACCGGGATTTCCCCCGGCCCGCTATATGTCCTATCTTAAATTATAACACGGGTTTTCGGAATAGCAAGACCGTTAGAAGAGGAGCTTGAGCACCGTTTTGAGAGGATTACGAGAGGATTACGAGAGGAATCGACCCTTGAACTGTCCCCTATCCTAAAGCCAAAATCTCATCGGCGATCCCCTCGACGGCCTGTTGGGCTCGAAGCCTCAAGGTCTTCGGCGTCAAGTCGTACTTTTCGGTCAGGACCTGCCACCTGGGCTTGCTTTTGAGTCTTGACCGGGCCGGGCAGACCCGAATGTCGGAAACCTCGACAAAAATATTCCAGGTCAATTGGTTGGCCTTGCGCCACCGCCACCGTTCAACGGCGGCCACGATGGCGGGCCAGCCTCCAACGGCGGTCAGGACCTCCTCGAAGGGAATGTCCGGCCTCTTGAGGACCTTTGGCCGCTCCGTCAGCACCTCTTCGAGCTCATCAAGCGTCGGTTCGGGCCAGTCGCCGATGAGACGCCTTAGCCCGGCTTCAAGGAAAACGGTTGCCCAAATCAGAGCCTCCACGGACTTTTTCATCGTTCGTCGCCTCCTTCGGAGTGTAAATCCGATGCTCTTTCTTTTCACTTCGCGTCAATATAGAAATGGGCCTCTTGGCCCATTGAAACAAGCGGTAAAAAGGCTAACGTGGAATCAGGCCGCGATATTGCCATTTTAGGCCGTTGGGGCTCACATTACCGCAATTTCGAGGATGACCGAAGGTCAGGAAGGAGTTGAGGCCATGAAAAAGGAGCCTCCGAAGAGGCCCCAAGGTAGATGGTTGCTGGTTTTGTTGGCGTTCATTGCTGCGCAATTTTGTTTCGCTGGGATTAAAAGTCCGGTGCTCTACCGACTGAGCTAACGGCTCAAGGCAAGCGCAGACCACTATAGCGAGCGAAGCCGCGCCTGTCAAGAGAGGCCCATCTGCCTCAAGCCGCCGGAATCGTATTATAGGGCCTCTCAGCAAGGAGGTCCAGAGGCGGTGGGATCAGGAACGAGAAAAAATCACCCCTCCAGCGGCCAGCTGTCGCGGAGAAAAGAACGCCCTTCGGCGACGGCCTCAGCGACCCGCTCGAAAGAAGTCCCTCCGTAGGTTCGACGGAGCCGGACGGCCTCGCGGGCATTGAGCCGTGCCAAAAGGTCCTCGCCCACCTCGGGAACGAGACGACGCCACTCCACAAGAGCAAGCGAATCGAGAGCCCGTCCCTCATCGAGGCACCAGCGCACAGCCTTCCCCGTCTTCTCATGGGCCTCCCGGAAAGGGACACCCCGCTCGACGAGATGTTCTGCCACATCCGTGGCGAGGAGAAATCCCCCTTCAAAAGCCGCCTGAGCCCGCCTCTCGTCGACCGAGACATGGGCCAGCAGGTCGGGAAGGACCGACAGCACGGCCTCGACGGCGCTCAAGGAAGCCCAGAGCCCCCGCTTGTCCTCCTGAAGATCCCTATTGTAGGTGGACGGAAGTCCCTTGAGGGAGACGATGAGATCGACGAGATGGCCCACGACCTGTCCCGTCCGTCCCCGGACGAGTTCCAGCACGTCGGGATTCTTTTTCTGAGGCATCATGCTCGACCCGGTGCAGTAGGCATCAGGCAGCACAAGCCAGCCGAATTCCTGGGAGGCGTAGAGGATGAGGTCTTCGGCGAGACGGCTGCAGTGGAGGGCAAAGACGGAGGCGAAGTGATGGTAGTCGAGGAGATAGTCCCTCTGGGCAACCGTGTCAAGGCTGTTTCTCGTCGGCCGGGCAAAGCGGAGCAGCCTGGATGTCATCTCCCGGTCGAGGGGCAGCGTCGAACCGGCAAGGGCCCCGGCTCCGAGAGGCGATTCGTCGATGGCCTCGAAGGCGGCGGCAAGGCGACGGGCATCGCGCCGGAAACATTCGAAATGGCCCATCCAGTAATGTCCCAGACTGATAGGCTGGGCCTGTTGGAGGTGGGTGTAACCGGGGATGAGGATCTCCCGGTCCGCTTCGGCACGGGCAAGGAGAACTTCGAGAAGGGCCTTGAGGCCGGAGGCGAGGCGCCGGTATTCGCCTCTGAGAAAGAGGCGCATCGTCGTGGCCACCTGATCGTTCCGGCTCCGGCCCATATGGAGCTTGGCGCCGAGGGAGCCCAGCTTCTCGATGAGGCGCGCCTCAATGTTCATGTGTACGTCTTCGAGGTCCTCGCTGGGACGGAAGTCTCCGGACCGAACCTCTTGATCGATCTGAAGGAGGGCCTCGTCGATCTGACGGGCCTCATCGGTTTCGAGCAGACCCACCTCGGCCAGCATGGCCACATGAGCCCTGCTGCCCTCGATGTCCGACGAGGCCAAGCGCCAGTCCAGGTCGAGTGACTGGGTGAAGGCATTGACGGCCGCAGCCGTTTCCTGAGCAAAACGTCCTTTCCACATGGCAGAGCCTCCTTGAATTAAAAAAGCACTCCCGTCGCCGGTCTTCCCAGCTCTCGGGCCTTGGCAGCCGCCATGGCCCAGAGGAGATCGCACTCGCTGTGACGGTACGATTCGACACCGAAATAGGTCATCAGCCTTTCGATCACCGTCAGTCCGGCGACGATGATGTCGGCTCTCTTGGGATCGAGGCCGACGACACCGGTCCGTTCATCGCCTCCCATCGAGGCGAGCGAGAAGACCATGCGCTGCACCTGGAACCGGGAGATTCCGCGACGGTGAAGAAGGCGGGGGTGATAATGAACGCGCGGCAGCCTGCCGAGCATCATGGCCAGCGTCGACGACGTCCCTCCGACACCGGCAAGGAGGGACACCCGGGCCAGTCCGCTCTGACGGAGCACGTCGTCGACATGGCGGGAGAGGGCAAGGCGATCCTCACTGAAACGGCCTGCCATACGGACGGCACCGAGGGGGAGGGAAAGGACTCTGGTGCCGACGACTTCAAGACTGCCCCCGCCGAGATCGAAGACCGCCTCGGCATCCAGGCCGCCCAAACGGACCCCCTCGGCGCTGAGCCGGGCCTCTTCATCTCCGCTCAGGATCTGAAGGGGCAGGCCTGATGCCGCCTCAAGGGCCGCGATGAGCCCCTCATCGGTTCCGGCGGCCCGAAGCGATTCGGTGGCGAAAAAGACCTGCCCCTCAGGAGATATCTCCTGGCCTACAAGCCGGTCTTTGAGCCTGGAAAGGACCGTGACGGTCCTTTCCAGAGCTTCGGCGCGGGGGCTGAAAGGCCCCTCCCCGATGCCTTCGGTGAGACGGGTGACCGTCGACGTGGCATCGACGAAACGGAGCTGTCCCTTATCGACGGCAACAACGAGAGATCGGACCGAATTGGAGCCGAGATCGACAACGGCAATTTTCATGAAAAGCCACCTCCGCAGGGGCGGTTCTCGGGATCGTCACAACTGAGAGGTTTGAGGCGCTCGGCAAGCCAGGCCGCCGCGGGATGATCGCCCTGTCCAAGCCAGTAGGCCGCCTGGAGGTGCAGGCATTTCACGTGAACCTGCCTTCCCAGGCGGATCCCTCCGACGCCGCCGCACAATCCCTGCCAGAAGGCCGGCCTGAAGCGCCGAAGAAAGGTGCCCCGCCGGCCGAGAAGGCCCTGACGGAAAAGGACCTGCCTCACCTGGTAAGCCCTCCAGCGGTCCCGGTGAGCCTCAAGGAAAACTTCAAGCTCCCGTACCCCTCCTTGGGCTTCGAGAAGGGCCGCGACTCTGTCCAGATGGGGACAGGTGAGCCAGAAGGAAGTGGGGAAAGGGCCTTTCCGTCCCAGGGGATCACAGAGAAGGACCTGAGGGTAACCCCACCGGCAACGGCAAGAAACGGCGAGGGCGAGAGAACCGTCGAATCGGCGCCCCTTCATCTGACAGCCCAAGGTCACCCGGTCGGCCGACGATAGAGGAGGAAATGGAAGAAGGGGGCCCTGAGCCCCCTTCCGGAAACGGCCGGTCATCGGCTACTTGCGGCCCTTACGCTTCCCGCCGCGGGCATCCTTCATTTTGCTGTTGAGGTCGGCGATCTTCTGATCGCTACTCTTCATGAAGAGGGAAAGCCTCTTCTCGAAATCCTCCTCGGAGGACCGTTTGGGAGGTTCAGGGGCTTCAAGGCTCTTCAGGGAAAGATCGATACGGCCCTTCTCGTCGATCTTGATCACTTTGGCCCGTATCTCCTGCTTCAGCTCAAGGATGTCCTCCACTTTCTTGACATAGCGGTGAGAGAGCTCGGAGATGTGCACCATGGCCTTCTGGCCCGTCGAGAGACGGATGAAGGCCCCATAGGGGGCAATATGTTCTACCGTTCCTGTGACGATGTCACCGACGTTGACCGTCCCTGTTAGGGAGCTGTTCCCGTCTACCATGAATTCTTCAGACCTCCACTTGAGTATGATCGTTATTCCCTGACTTAACCCTCACGATGGCACTCACTCCCCCGGAAGGGGAAGCCAGACCCATTCCATCGTTCGTTGTCCGCCCTGACCGCCTTTGCTCAGGAGAAGCAGGAAAAAGGGATCTCCCTTTCCGGGAGCGGGGTTCATCCAGCAAAGCAGCGAGCCCGTCTGTTTGTCAAGGGCTGACCGCAAGAGACTGCCTTTGATTATAGGCGAGAAGAGGGCGAGCACGCTAGCCCCTTCCGGTTTCCACCGCTCGGCGAGATAGCGAAGCCGGTTCGTTCTGCTTTGGGGCAACGAGACGAGACGGGAGGAAGGGATCCGGTGGCAGGGAGGCGCTGCCGCCAGAAGGGTCTCCGCCTTGGAGACACTCACGCCAGCCATCAGAGGGACGCCGTGACAGGCCACTTTACAGCGGAGAGGGCCCAAGGCTGTCGTTCTCGCAGGAAGGCGTTTCCAGGCCAGAAAGCGGGCCGCCTTGATCGGGGGCGTCAGGCACAGGCGATGGAGGGGCACATCGGACCGGCTTGACAGGACAGGAAGGTGTCGCTCCGGAAGACGAAGGGAATGGACGGGAACCCTTCCCGCGAAAAGACGGGCGAGCTTCTCCATCCAACCCCCTTCCCGTTCAGGCTCTCTTTTCCTCATCGCCGACGATCTCCAGGGCCTTGCGCATTCGGGTGAAGGGTTCGACGAGCTCCATCGTCTTCGCTGCCTCCAGAAGGAGAGGAAGAAGCCCCTCCACGTCGCGGTCCTCCTCGGGCGGCGTCAGACGCAAGGGGGCGCTGACGGGGTCGGCCTGGAGCAGAAGGGAGCCTCCCTCCCCCTGAGACTGGATCTCTCCCACTTTCTCCAGTGGGCCGTGGCCCGTCATCTCGATGGACAGAACCGGCCTCGCCCCTTGTTCCGTCAGAGGAGCCAGAAGATCTCTGGACCGGCAAAACCAAATCTGCGGCCGGATTTCGACGGCCTTGAGAAGGTTCTTGAGAAGGATTTCCTCACGGAGATAGAGTTCAAGGGCCTCCCCGTAGAGGACTCGTTCCAACCGTGTCGGACGGACGGGGTCGGTGTAGCGGAAATCGAGGGGGATGCCCCGGAAGTCGGTGACCATGACGGCCCCCTGGAAGACACCCTTGTCCTCTTCGACGATGACATAGCCAAACGCCCTGTTCCCCTTATCCATTGAACGGCGAACCTCCTCAAGCCATCAGATCCAGTCCCCTTTCAGAGCGGGGGTGATCCTCTTCGTTCCGTTTCTTCGACGGAGGAGAACCTCTTCTCCGCTGCCCCTCCTTGCGTTCCCTGTTTTCATCGCCCACCCGCTTGCCTTCGGTCGACGGGGAACCTTCGACGCGCTGATTCCGGAGCCGTCGCTCCTCGTTGATCTCTTCATCCTGCAGAGCCTGGGCGGGAGCGGCCTCAGGATTTCTGCGGTGAGCCGCTTCCTCGACGCGCCAGAGTGAAAGCTGCATGTCCACCGGTCGGATCAAGGCCGACACCCCCTGACTGTCAGCTGAAGGGCAGAACCCGGACTTCGCCCTGATCGAGGATGAAGCGGACGAACTTCATCTCTTCACGGACGACGTAGGCGACGCCGCGGATCGAGACGGTCACTCCGGGATAACAGGTGCCCCTGACGCGGACGACGCCTTCATGACGGCACTTCTCGATCTCCCCGTCAAGGACCTCCAGACGGGAGTTGACGACGCTCTGCTGGGCTTCAATCTGAAAACGGGCTTTCGTCAGTTTCACCAGGAGCGCCCGCCGCGAGTCGTCGAGGTTGCCCTTCTCTTCCAGCTTCTTCAAGAAAGAGATGTTGTTCTTGATCTCCTGAAGCTTGACGTCAAGCTCCTTGGCCGCCTCTGCCTGTGCCTTTCTCTCCTCGACCAGCTCCGGGATGAACCCGACGGCCACCTGGGTCTTGGTCCCCATCTCGCTTCCCAAAGAGACGCATCGGACCTCCGTTCCGGCCTGGATCTTGCCGCCAACGATCTGTCCCTTTTTGTCGCTGCTGACGATCACCTTGCCCCGGCAGGAAATCTGAGAATGACGGAGGGCGCCCTTTTCGACGATGACGTCGTGGTCACACTGGATATGGCACTGATCGAGATAGCCCGCCTTGAGGTTGCCCCGACAGATCAGTTTGGCCTTGCCCATGCCACGGACACCGATCTGGATGATCATCTCGCCCTTGCTCTCCAGGGTGGCCCCTTCGACGACGCCCTTGACAATAATGTCTCCGCCAGCCTTGACAACGAAGTCCTCCCGGACCGTTCCCTTGATCTCGACGGACCCCAGAAAATCGATGTTGCCGACGCTGAAATCGACGTCACCGGGCACCTCGAAGAGAGGAAGAACGGAAATTCTCTCCTCTTTCAGGGAAAGATGACCGTCGGCGTCGGCATAGAGACGCAAGCCGTCTTCGGAAAGGCGGACGTTGGCCCCGGCGGGAATCCGCGGGTCGCGCCCCCTGCGGGCCTTGACAGTACGTCCCATCACATCGGTTCCGTCGACAGCTTCCGTGGGAGGTATCTTTTCGACGATCTCCGTTCCCCGGGTGATGTTGATGATCGTCCCCATGTCACGGAGGTCGACCCGAGCCGCTTCCAGATCACGGGTCTGAGCCGATTCGACCTTGAAGACGAGCTGGCCATCCTTACCGTCGATGGCGGGGGTACCCTCGGCAACAACGAGCCATCGCCTTTCGCTCCCAGGAGAAGTCAGGGAGCTGAGGACATCATCCCGAACGCCGAAGACGATCTTCTCTGAGGCCAGGAAGGCCCGAATCTCCTCCTCCGTCGGCCAGGAGGCGCCGCCCTTGGGAGGCTCGAGGTAGATCTCGGCCTTCATGAAGTCGTCGCTGACGCGGACAAGGAACTCCGCCGGCTGGGGCTCCTCGCCCTTTTCCAAGACGCGGACGAGCTTTCCCCTCCTGTCTCCCAGGGCCTGGCCGAGGGCTTCCTCTTCATAGCCGTCAAGGCCTTGGGCCCTGACAAGTTCGAGAAGTTCGGGAAGTTGAAGATCTGCTGTCGGATCAACGACGACATAGACCCCGTCATCGCGCTCCTCGAACCGGACTCCTCTCTTCTCCAAGGGATCACCTCCTCCGGATTTACTCTTTCAACCGGCCCCTCAACGTGGCGAGGGCTTTGCCGTGAAGCTGAGAGACACGGGATTCGGTGACGCCCAGAACCTGGCCTATTTCCTTGAGCGTCAGACCTTCATAGTAATAGAGGGACAGGAGCAGGCGTTCGCGATCGGGGAGGGTCTCAAGGGCTTCCGTCACCCTCCGGCGATCCTCATCCCGCTCCACGACACTCTGGGCGTCAGGCTGGGGATCGGCCACGGCAGAACCTCGACGAACTTCTCCCTCCTCCAGGGCCATCACGTCGTCGAGGGAGACCATGTAGGTTCGCCCGGCAATTTCCAGAAGCTCTCTGTATCCTTTTTCGTCCATCTCCAGTGTCTTCATGAGCTCCTGATCGTCTATGGTTCCTCGGGACTGGTAGAGTCTCTCCGAAGCCGCTTCAAGGCGCGAGAGCTTTTCCCGTCCCGAACGGGAGATCCAGTCGTAGCGCCGCAGCTCGTCGAGAATGGCTCCACGGATGCGCGGAACGGCAAAGGTTTGAAAGACGAATCCCTTTTTCGGGTCAAAGCGGTCCAGCGCATCGAGGAGGCCGAAGATGCCGAAACTGAGGAGATCCTCGTAATCCAGTCCGGGCGGCGGGACGAGGGCCATCCGGGCGGCGACATAGCGGACAAGAGGTACGTACCGGGACACGAGCCTATCCCGGTTTTCCTGGGACGGATCGGAGGCGTAGGTGTTCCAGAGATCCTGGTCCGACTCGCGACTCAATCGGGCCACCTCACCGGAGAAGCCACTGAAACAAAAGCACCAACAGAAGAACGCCGGCACCGAGGTAGAGGAAAAGCAGGCTCTGTCGTGACAGGGGGCGTCGGGCGTCGGCCACGACAGACGATGCCGTGCGGACCCGGAGATCTTCGGCATGCTTCACGAGACCGACGACGCCGTCGGCGAGATCAAGCTCGATCAGGTAGTCACCGACGGGGCTTTTCGAGACAGACGATACGGGAAAGACCAGATCCCGCCCACTGCGGGCGATCATCTTCGCCACAAGCCCGGACAGACCGGCCTGGTCTTCGAAGGAAACGTGCAGCCGTTCACCCTTTCTGACGCGCGAGAGGGGTTTTCCCTTGACGGGATCAAGAAGGGGCCGACAGCGGATCTTGAGGCTGTCGAGTGTTGCCTTGCCGCGCTGTTTCTCGTCATCCTCCTCGTCCAGTTCCGCATTCTTGTCTTTCGAACCGGTGAGGCCTGACTGTTTAAGGCGAAGGCGATTGAAAGTCTCAAGGTGAAGGTGGAGAAACACATCGACACGGAGCTGGTTGGAGATGGCCTCCTTGAGGCGTTCCGTCAGAGACGACAGCGACTCCTGACCGCGGAAAAGCCGATTGAGGGAGGTCGGGTCGAGGCGTTCCTCAAGAAGCTTGTTCATCGTCCGACAGAGCTCTTTGTGCGGAGGAGTCGCGATGTCTTCGAGGGCAAGTTTCACGGCCTCCCAGTCGGCGTCGACAAGGAAGGCCGCAGGTAAGCGTTGGTAGCCGGCCCAGAGGATCAGGGCCAGCTGCTTGCCCGAAGATCCTTCAGCAATGAGACAGAAAGCGCCGGCCGGGTCACTGCTCCGCCGGCCTTCAAAGGAGCCTTTCAGAGCCAGGGCCGAGGGAAGGACAGAATGAAGCAGCGAAAGGGCCTTCTCGGGCTCTCCATCGGCTAGCCGGAGGGCCGCCTTCATTTCCGCCGCCGAGCACCCGAGAAGGCCACAAAGCTCGGAAGCCGCTTCATCGACGGAAAGATTCCGGGCCTCCTCAATATCTTCAGCAAGGAATTGGTCTTGATCCATAACGGCCTCCTTTCTGCTGAAGCGCTAGAGCATCTGCACGCCCTTCCCCAGGGTCTTCACCGTCAGGACCCAGTTATCGGTGCTGAATTCGATGCTCCGCCCCTTGTTGCCCCCCGTGTCAGAGGCGACGAGGGGGATCTTCAGCTTGGCCAGCAGAGCCGTCGTCGCCTCGATGTTGCGGTTTCCCACGGCGAGGAGGCCCTGCCCCGACCCGGGCAGATTGAACATTTGGGCGCCGCCGGCCATCTTGGCCTTGAGACGGGAGCGGGTCGCCCCAAGCTTGCTGAGCTCATCGAGCAGCGCAGGGAGGGCCGTGTCGGCAAATTTGCCCGGTTTGGTCTCGCTTTTGCTTTGCCGGCTGTCGGGAAGCATGATGTGGACGAGGCCGGCAATCCGGCTTCCCTCGTCGTAGAGGACGAGGCCGATGCAGGAGCCCAGCCCCAAGGTAACGAGAAGGGCAGGGTGGCGAAGGGCGGCAAGCTCGGCCATGCCGACGTGAACGGCCTGGGGCTTCATGACCTAGAGCACTCCGAGTTTTCCGAGCAGGATGGGAAGTTTGCCCGGATCAGGGACCATCAGAATCTGCCCGCTTAACTCCCCGTCGAGGCCCTTGACGGACAAAGAGGTCTGGACCATGAGGGCCATATCGCCTGAAATGCCATAGATGGCGACGACCACGTCAAGAAGCGCCCCCAGCATGTCATGGGCGATGGCGGGCACCGAAACGGGCAGAGAGAAGCCCGTGAAAGCGCTCAGGGAGTTAACGAAGGCCCCGAGAACGATGTTGCCCACCTCCGAGAGGGCGCTGTCCCGAAGCTGGTAGAGCATCTCCTCGTCGTCGCAGCAGAAGGAACCGACAAGAAGATCGGCCAGTTCCTGCGATTTATCCTCCTCCATCATGAAGACGAGGTTGCAGGAAAAATCCCCTTCGGCGCGGATGAGAACGGCACAGATGAGGGACTCCGCTGCCCCGTAGAGTTCGGCCAGGTCGAAGATCGGCACAAGCCGTGCCTCGGGGACGGCCATGTCGACGGGCCTGTTGAGGAGTCCCGAAAGGGCCGTGGCAGCATGACCGGCTCCGATGTTGCCCACCTCGCGGAGGGCGTCAAGTTGGAGGCTGCTCAGTTCTTCCTTCTCCATCGCCGGCGTCCTAGATGGCCTGCACGGAGCCCGGCTCGAGGATCAGGGCCACGTTGCCGTCACCGAGAATGGTGGCGCCGGCCACCCCTTTCACCTTGGAGAAGAGGCGGCCCAAAGGCTTGATGACGATCTCCTGCTGACCAATGAGCTCATCGACGATGAACCCGACGCGGCTATTTCCGTTGCGGACGACGACGACGGGATATTCATCGACATCGCCCCGCTCCACGGGCGTGCCCAGGATGCGGGCAAGGTCGCAGAGGGACAGAATCTCCCCCCGTACGGTCGTCACGGGAGAACCGTGAACGGTCCGGACCTCCTTTTTAGCCACCAGGAGCGTCTCCTCGACGTTCTCCAGAGAGATGGCGTAGGTCTCGTCGCCCACACGGATCAGCAGGGCGACGACGATGGCCAGCGTCAGGGGAAGGCGAACGACGACGCGGGTTCCCTTGCCGAATTTGGATTCGACCTGGAACTGGCCACCTAAAGACTCGACCTTGTTCTTGACGGCGTCCATGCCGACACCGCGACCAGAAAGGTCCGTAACCTCCTCGGCGGTACTGAAACCGGGAAGCAGGACGAGGCGCACGAGATCGTCGTCGCCCAGAAGCTGGGCCTCCTCGCGGCTGACGATACCCCGTTCGACGGCCTTGCGGCGCACCCGCTCGGGGTCAATCCCCTTTCCGTCGTCACGGACTTCGATAATGACGCTGTTGCCTTCCTGATAGGAGGCGATCGTCACGACGCCCTCCTTGGTCTTACCCGCCCGGAGCCGCTCGTCGGGTCTTTCGATGCCGTGATCGATGCAGTTGCGGATCAGATGAACCATGGGATCGCCGATCTCGTCAATGAGATTCCGGTCCAGTTCCGTCTCCTTGCCCTCAAGCTCGAGGCGGATTTCCTTGCCCAGAGACTTACTCAGATCGCGGACCAGGCGGGGGAAGCGGTCGAAGACGAAAGATACGGGAACCATCCGAAGCTTGGTGACAAGCTCCTGAATATCGCCGGAAATACGGCCCAATTGGGCCAGAGGCTCCTCGAAGGCCTTGATTCTGGCCTCCTGAGCGAGACGCTCGATCCGGGCCCGGCCGATGACGAGCTCGCCGACGAGGTTCATCAGCTTGTCGAGGCGCCCGATATCGACGCGGACGGTCCGGCTCAGCTTCCGGGTCTCCTGGGCGGCATCCTTCCGTTCTGCTGCGGGAGCATTCCCGGCTCCTTTGTCCTCCATGGCCGTTACCGCCTCCTCCTGAGCCTCTGGCTCTTCGTCGCCGGACAGGGCCTTGATGGTGACGCTTTCGACCTCGCTCACCTGAAGGACCTCTCGCCGTATCTCCTCTTCCTCGTCGTGGCTGGCGAAATAGACCCAGAAGGTACGGTCGAAGAGCTCCTTCTCCAGATCCTCGACGGGAGGAAAGGTCTTGATGATCTCTCCCTGCTCTGTCAGACGGGTCACGACCATGTAGGCCCGGGCCGCTTTCATCAAGCAATCCGAAGAGAGGGTCACGGCAAGTTCGTAAACGGCCATCCCCCGACGCCTCGCCTCGACGACCCATTCCGATTCAAGAGCCGTTAGCTCCGGTGCGGCGACATCGGCCTCGCCCTCCCCGACCCCTTCGTCGGCTTTCTGTTCGTGGAGCCTGTCGATGAGGGCCGTCACGTCCGAGGCCGGTTCCCTGCCGTCATGGCGGATGGCTTCCGTCATGGAGGAAAGGGCATCGAGGCAGAGAAAGAGAAGATTCACTCCCTCCTGAGAGAGAGCCGCCTCGCCACGGCGGACGACATCAAGGTGGTCCTCCATGGCATGAGTCAGATGGGCCATCCCCTCGAAACCCATCGTGGCCGACATTCCTTTAAGCGTGTGGGCGATGCGGAAGATCTCCTTGATCGTTTCGCCGTCATCGGGAGATTTCTCCAGAGCAAGAAGCAGCTCGTTCAGACTCTGAAGCTGCTCATCGGCTTCGTCGAGAAAGGCTCCCAGGTACTGGTTCATGTCGAGATTAGTCATGGCTATCGCCCTCCGTACGTATCAGATGGAGTCTCTAAGGCCCACGAGCTGCTCCAGAGTTTCGGGGATGGAACCGAGAGGCCTCTGTTCATCGACGACTCCGGCCTCGACTGCTGATCGGGGCATGCCGTAGACGACACAGGTTTCCGCGGCCTCGGCGACGATGTAGGCCCCCTTTGCCTTCAGCGCCGTCGCTCCGTCGGTCCCGTCTCGGCCCATCCCGGTCAGGATCAGTCCCAGAACCGACGGGCCGACGACGTCGGCGGCACTGAGAAAGAGGATGTCCGCCGAAGGGCGGACCGACCGGAGAGGCGGACCGTCAGAGAGACGGCAGACGAGATTCCCCTCCCTCCTGGCGAGGGAAAGATGGCGCCCGCCGGGAGCGATGACGACAAGGCCGGGTCTGAGAGTCAGCCCCTCCGTGGCCTCGACCACGGTCAAAGGAGAAAGGCCGTCAAGACGCTGCGCCAGGGAGGCGGTAAAGCCTTCAGGCATGTGCTGAACGATGGCGATGGGAACAGGAAACCGCCCCGAAAGAAGGGGAATGATCTCCTGAAGGGCCTTGGGCCCACCCGTCGAAGCAGCGATGACAAGAAGATCAAAGCGGCGCGGTTCTCTCCGGGGGCTTTCCGTCACTCTCGGTCGCTCCGCCGCCGGAGGCGGTGCCGTTCTGGAAGAGCTGATCCTCGGTCTGGCCCGGCTCGCCTCGAGCACTTTGAGCCGCAGCTCTCAGGCGACACGATCCATGTCGAGGGAAATCGCCCCTGACGGCTTCTGGACGAAATCGACGGCCCCCGCGGCGAGGGCCTGGAGGGTCGTCTCGGCCCCCTTGGCCGTCTTGCTGCTCACCATCACCACCGGCACGGGGCAGCAGGCCATGATCGCCTCCAGCGCGGCCAGACCTCCCATGCGGGGCATTTCCACGTCGAGGGTGATCACGTCAGGCTTGAGCGTTTCAAGTTTGCGCAGGGCATCCTGCCCGTCCCGAGCCGTTCCGACGACCTCAAGACCGTCGCCGGAGAGAATGTCACTCAGGATTTTTCGCATGAAGGCCGAATCATCGACGACAAGGACTCGTACAGGCCTTGTTCCCATCCTACCAATCACCTCAACGTTTCTGCAATTCCTGGCGCCGGATAAAATCAAGAAGGGCCTTTTCGACGACACGAGGCAACGCCTGAAATTCCAGCCCCGCCTCACAAACGTCATCGGGCAGATCAGAACGCCTGATGACCTTCGTGACGACCCAGAAGGGTTCGCTTAACGCCAGGCGCAAAAACAACTCGTCTTCCTCGCCAAAGGCGGCGGAGCGGGAACAACGAAATCGGATCCCGCCGAGACTGATGTCAGCCGCCTTGCCCGCGAACCAGCGACCTTTGAGGGGGTTCTTTTCCTCGAAATCGAGGCAGAAGGCCATCATGTCGAGAAGGCAGGGAACGCGGACAAAACGACGCCTCTGGATCCGCTCGACGTTACCTTCCGGTCTCACCCAGAGAAGGGGCACCGTGCCGGTCATGTCACTGCGAACGACAGTGGCGTGAGCAAAGAGATGACAGCTCTGCTCCTCGCAGAGAAGGGTCACGGCCATTTCACGGTAGAGAGGGAGCAGAGCCCCCTTTCGCATCGGATGGGCAAAGGCCCAGAGATCGTCCTTCACATCCTCCATCCGGGTCGGGTACTTCCCCTTGTAGAGACCGGCCTGAACGGTGAGGAAACACCGTCCGCCGATCTGCGGCACCTGCTGTCTGCCCGCCGCCATCGCCGTCAGTCTCCAAGGCCGATCCGACGGGAAAGGCGGAAGAGGAAGCCCTTGATACCCCGCGCCGGGGGCGGCGCTGACTCGTCGACGTTCGGCGGGGGCAGGAGCATATCGGCCAGGCGTCGCAGGTTGCGGGCCGCTCGGGAATCGGGGAAGACCCAGAGCAGGGGCCGCTGTTTTGATACGGCCTCACGCACCCGGTCGTCACGGCAGACATAACCGGCAAAAACGACGGGCAGATCCAGGAACTGGGCGGCCGCCATCTGGAAGCGCCGTCCCACCTCCTGGGCCTCGGCCTCGTCGCGGGCCATGTTGACCACGAGTCTCACGTCAATGCGGCCCTTCGATCGCTTAGCCAGAGCCTTGAGGACGCCGTAGGCGTCACGAATGGCCGTGGGCTCCGGCGTCGTCACGAGGATGACGGCATCAGCGGCGAGGGCAAAGGAGAGAACGCTGCTGTGAATTCCTGCTGCCGTGTCGACGATCAGGACATCGGCCCTCTCGTCGAGTCCGGCCAACTCATGGATCAGCCTCTCCTGGTGGGAGGAGGGAAGGTCGGCCAGTTCCTGGACGCCCGCTCCGCCCGGGATAAGCCAAAAGCTGTCATGAAGCTGGACGAGGATCTCTTCGAGGCGCCTCTCCCCCCCGATGACCTGGGTCAGGTTGACAGGCGGCGTCAGAAGGCCGAAGAGGATGTCCACATTGGCCAACCCGAGGTCGGCGTCAAGAAGGACCACCTTGCGTCCCCCCTCGCAGAAGGCAAGGCCCAGGTTGACGGCCAGATTGGTCTTGCCCACCCCGCCCTTGCCGCTGACGACGGCGAAAGTCCGGAAGGGCTCACGACGCTCCTCTTTGACCATCTGGCGGAGCTCATGGGCCTGATCGGAGGAGGTCTTCCGCTTCTGAAGCAACGAAGAGAGATTGAGTCCTTCAGCCACGACGATCACGCTCCTGCAGGTCCAGGTGAGAGAGGAAGTCCTCGCCAGAAGCAATGGAGATGTCGTTGGGGACATTCTGTCCCGCCGTGAGGAAGGTCAGAGGCAGGTTGAAGTTGAAGACGACATTCAGCAGGCTTCCGGCACTCTTCGTTTCATCGAGCTTGGTGGCGATCAACCCGTCGATGGGCACCACATTCATCCTGTCGATGATGTCGAGCATGTCGTGATACTTGACGTTTCCGGCCAGGACGAGATGGGTCGACTGGGGCTCGAAGGCCTCATAGAGTCGTCGGTATTCGGCTACCTTCTCGTCGTCATTCTGGCTCCGTCCCGCCGTATCGAGAAGGACGACGTCCACATCGGCATAGCGGCCCAGGATGCGCGGAAGATCATCGGGACCGTAGACCACCTCCATGGGAACGCCCAGGATCTTGGCGTAGGTCCGAAGCTGCTCGACGGCGGCGATACGGTAGGTATCGGCCGTGAGCAGGAGGACCTTCCGGTTCTCCCAGAGGGCGAAGGCCGCTCCCAGCTTGGCGATCGTCGTCGTCTTGCCCATTCCCGTCGGACCGATAAACAGCGACCGCGGGCCCTGCAGGGCCTCGGCAAAGGACGTTCCACGGCAAGGAATCTGACGGGCCAGCCAGTCTCGGAAGGGGGGTTTCCCCTCCGCCTTGCGGTACCGCTCCGCAAGCCTCCCGGCCAGATGACCTTCGACGCCGGAAGCCACGAGAAGGGAGACCAGGGGATCGTCGGAAGGGATTTCCCGCTCCTCCAGCCGGGCCAGGACCTTGTGCAGCGAATTCTGGATCGCCTCGACCCTGTCGAGAAGGTCGGAGTCGCTCTCCTTACCCTGTCCCTTCGTCCGGACAGCCCGGGAGAGCTCCATGGCCTGGTTCGAGAGCTCGACGGTCACGGCCTCGTCTTCGGTAGCCACAAGCTGATCCACGACCGATCCGGGGGCCCTTTCGGCCGGCGGGACGCGCTCTTCTGCAGGACGGACGGCCTGTCGGATCTCCAGGAGCTTCTGAAAGGCCAGGATCCGCTCCCGCTTTTCCCGCTCCCTTTCCTGGCGATCCTCCTCGAAGAGGCCGGCCGTCACGGAAAGCATCCGTTTTCGGAAAAGCCCCAGAAAGCCTCCCCGCTTGACGGGCACAACGGAGATCACGACGGCATCGTCGCCGAGACGGTCCCTGGCGACCCGCATCGCTTCGGCGTCATCTTTGGCATCAAAGGTAATCTGCTGAACTACACGCATCACTCCACCATCCCGATCGATTTAAGCGATACCCCTTGAACTATTTCATTATAGGCCAGGACGTGGACCTGCGGTAGGCTTCCCTCGATAATGCGGCGTACAACGAGGCGCAGGTCGGGATGGACGAGAAGGATGGGGGGAATTCCGCTGAGAGAACTCTGGTCGGCCATCTTCCCGACGACCTGGATCAGATCCTGCATCCGCTTGGGGTTGAGCCCGAGAGTCCAGCCCTTGATGAGATCTCCCTGGAGAGAGGACTTGATCTCCTCCTCCCAGCGGGGCGAAAGGGTCGCAACGGTGAGTACCCCTCCATCACCCTGGAGCCCCAGGGTGATAAGACGGGCCAAAGATTCCCGGACCCGCTCGAGGAGATAATCGGTGCTGTGAGTGACCTTGCCGTTGTCGGCGAGAGTCTCGAAGATGGACACGAGGTCGCGGATCGGCACCTGTTCGCGGATGAGATTCTGAAGCACCTTCTGGATGTCACCCAGAGAAAGGGCCCCCAGCAGCTCCTCGACGACGGCGGGGTTGTTCTCCCGGACGAGGTCGATAAGGCGCTGCACTTCCTGCCGCGAGAGGAGGTCGGCGCCGTAGATCTTGATGACCTCCGAAAGATGGGTCGACAGCACCGAGGGAGCGTCGACGACGGTAAAGCCCATGCCCTCGGCCTGATCGCGCAGGTCCGGGGCGATCCACGTCGCGGGCAGCCCGAAGGCGGGCTCCGTCGTGGCGATGCCGACAAGGGTCGCCTCCGTTCCCGTCGTGTTCATGGCCAGGAAGTGATCGGGGAGCAGTTCGCCTCGCCCCACCTCGCCGCCCTTGACGCGGACGATGTATTCCGTCGGCTTGAGCTGGATGTTGTCCCTGATCCGGATGGGAGGCACCACGAGCCCCCGCTCGAGGGCCATCTGACGCCGGATCGTCCCGATCCGTTCCAGCATGTCTCCTCCCTGTGAGGGATCGACGAGGGGAATCAGGGCATAGCCGATCTCCACTTCCATGGGATCGACGGTGAGGAGGGGGAGGACGTTTTCCGGAGCCGAAGGCGCCGAAGGGGCGGGGTCGCCTTTCGCCCCCGGCGAAGAGGGCTGTCCGGGGGCCCCCCGCCGCTCCCGCCGGGCCCCCTCTTCGCGGTCGGCCTCGACGCCCTTGGCCTCGCGGTAGACGACATAGCCCATGAGGGCCATCGCCGCCCCGAGGGCGGAGAAGGGAATCACGGGAAGACCGGGAACGATGGCGAGGGAAAAGAGCAGGAAGGAACCGATCCAAAGCGGCCTCGGGTAGGCCGTCAGGGAGGTGACGATGTCCCGCCCCAGGTTGGTCTCTCCGGCGGCCCGGGTGACGACGATACCCGTAGCCGTCGAGAGGAGAAGGGCCGGAATCTGCGCTACCAATCCGTCACCGACGGTGAGGAGGCTGTAGGTGCCCATGGCCTGGCCGAGGGTCATGCCCCTTTGGAAGGTCCCGATGGACAGGCCGCCGATGATGTTGATGATGGTGATGATCAGCCCGGCAATGGCGTCACCCTTGACGAACTTGGAGGCACCGTCCATGGCACCGTAGAAATCGGCCTCCCGCTGAATCTCCGATCGTCGCGTGCGGGCTGCCGTTTCGTCGATAAGGCCGGCGTTGAGGTCGGCGTCGATGGCCATCTGCTTGCCCGGCATGGCATCAAGGGTGAAGCGGGCGGCGACTTCGGCGACCCGTTCGGCCCCCTTGGTGATGACGACGAACTGGATGATGACGAGGATAAGAAAGACGACGCCGCCGACGACGTAGTTGCCGCCGACGACGAAGTTACCGAAGGCGCCGATGACCTCTCCGGCATAGCCCTGGAGGAGGATGAGCCGCGTCGTGGAGACGTTGAGGGCGAGCCGGAAAAGGGTGGCCATGAGGAGAATCGTCGGGAAGGCGGCGATCTCCAGGGCCTTTCGGACATAGAAAGTGGCCAGCAGGACGACGACGCCGATGGTGATGTTCATGGCCAGCAGGAGATCGAGCAGCACTGGCGGAAGGGGGATGATCATCATCCCCACGATAAGGGCCAGAAGAAGGGCCATTCCGATATCGGCGTACTTGAGCATTGCCCTGAGTCCAGTCGTGCGGATCTCCTGAGGTTCGATCATTGCGACAACTCCTTGAGACGACGACAAGCTGCTGTCAAGGCCCCGTTATCCTACAAAACACTATAGCCGATGAGGGGAAGGCACTCAACCGGAAGGGCGCACCGGCCTGCGGCCTGTCCTGATCCGGTAGACGAAGGCCAGCACCTCGGCGACGGCCCGATAGAGATCCTCAGGGACCTCTTCCCCGATTTCGACCTGGCTGTAGAGGGCCCGGGCGAGAACTTTGTTCTCCACAATGGGCACGTCGCTTTCGACGGCGACTTCGCGGATATTGCGGGCGATCACTCCTTTGCCCTTGGCGACGACCTGAGGGGCCTCCATGGTCTGGCGGTCATAACGCAGGGCCACGGCCAGCGTCGTCGGGTTGGTGATGACCACGTCGGCCTTGGGGACATCCTGCATCATCCGCCCCCGGGCGAGCTCCCGCTGTTTCTGGCGGATCCGCCGCTTGATCTGCGGGTCGCCCTCCATCTGCTTGTACTCGTCCTTGATCTCCTGTTTGCTCATCTTGATGGACCGTTCGAATTCCCAGCGCTGGTAGAGGTAATCGAAGAGGGCAATCGTCAGAAGAAGGAGGGCAAAACGAAGCCCCAGATACCAGACCGCCTCAATCACTTCGGCCGTTCCCTCATCGAGGGGGAGGGCGATGACAGCCACGAGGCGTTTCAGGTCCTTGCGAAGGGCGTAGTAGAGGAGGGCCATGAAGAGGAAGGCCTTCAGCAGTCCCTTGCCGAGCTCCACCAGGGAGCGGAGGGAGACGATGCGCTTCAGCCCCGACAGGGGGTTGAGACGGTCCAACTTGAGCTCGAGAGGCTTGGCGGTGATGAAGAAGCCGACCTGATAAACCGTGATGGCCAGGGCGACGACGGCACAGGAGAGGCCCAGGGGAAGCCAGATGATCAGATAATCCTTCAGGGCCTCGGCACCCAGAATCCAGGCCCATCCTTCGTGCAGAAAGACCCGATCACCGGTGGCGCGAAGAAGGGTGACCAGGTGAGCCCTCAGGGTCCCGCCGAAATGCCCCACGAAAACCCGCAGAAAAAGGAGACCGGCCAGGATCACGACAGCAGCTCCCAGATCCTGGCTTTTGGCCGTCTTGCCTTCCTCCCGTGTCTTCCGCCTCTTTCGCGGCGTGGCCGGCTCCGTCTTCTCCTGGGAAAAAAACTGGAGATCGAAGGGACGTCTCATCGCCACAGGGAGGCCCCTCTCAGGGCGGACTCGACGAGAGGCTCAATCTGGCCGTGGACGACGTCCACCGTCAGAGGCAGGACGACGACGAGGAGGAAGAAGCCGAGGATGATCTTCAGCGGAAGACCGAGGACAAAAATGTTCATCTGCGGGACGGTTCTCGCGACGAAACCCAGCCCCAGGTCGGCCAGAAGGAGGGTCCCGAAGTAGGGAAGAACGATTCGGAAGGAAAGGACGAAAAGCCCCTGAAGCCAGGCGCCGACTCCCATCTCGGCCAGAAGGGAAAGACCGGCTCCCCCGAGGGGCACGAGGCGGAAGCTCTCCACGAGGGCACGCATCAGGAGAAGGTGGCCGTCCCAGTGGAAGAAATACCAGAGGGCGAGAAGAAACTTGACCTGGCCGACAAGAGAGACCTGGACCTGAGAGAGAGGATCGAGGACGTTGACCATGCCCAACCCCATCTGGGTCCCGATGACCCGGCCGGCGACCTGGACGGCATAAAGGGGCAGCGCCGAAAGAAGGCCCAGGGTAATTCCGACGAGGAACTCTCCCGCTCCGGCAAGGACAATCCCTCCCCAGCCGAGGAGAGCCCGCTCCGGTAAGGGGGCGCCCAAGAGGGGCCAGGCGGCCAACGCCAGCAGGGCGGCCATCCAGAAACGGAACTCCATGGGCGCCGACGTTGCCGCAAAGGCCGGGGCGGCCAGAAGGAGCCCCAAAAACCGGATCGTGGCGAGGAGAAAGGCCACGATGAAAAGGACCAGGTCACCGTCCAGGGTCATTGGATGTAGCGGTGAAGCTGGCCGAGCATGTCGACGGCCATTTTGCCCACGCGGCCGAAGATCCAGGGTCCGAAGAGGACGAGCGAAAGCAGGACGGCGAGGATCTTGGGGACGAAGACCAGGGTCTGCTCCTGAATCGACGTGGCCGTCTGAAGGATGCCGATGACGAGGCCGAGAAACATGGCGACAAGGAGAACGGGCAAGGCGGCGATGAGCGTCGTCCAGATGGCCTGTTGGAAGGTATCGACGATGCTAAGCGTTCCCACTCAGATTCCCCCCTCAGCGGAAACTATTGAGCAGGCTGACGACGACAAGGTTCCATCCGTCAGCCATGACAAAGAGAAGGACCTTAAAGGGAAGGGAGATCATCATCGGCGGGAGCATGATCATGCCCATGCTCATGAGGACGCTGGCGACGATCATGTCGACGACGATGAAGGGGATGAAGATGATCACGCCCATCTGAAAGGCCGTCTTGAGCTCGCTGAGCATGAAGGCCGGCACGAGCACCCGCAGGGGCACGGCGTCGGCGTTTTCCGGCTGGGGCAGATCGGCCATGGTGATCATGAGGGAGAGCTCTCCCTCCCGGGTCTGGCTGAGCATGAACTCGCGCATGGGCGTCACCGTAGCGCTCCAGGCCTGGGCAGCCGCGATCTCACCGCGCATGTAGGGCTCGAGTCCCTCTCCGTAGACCCTCTGCCAGACAGGGCCCATGGTGAAGAGGGCCAGGAAGAGGGCCAGCGTCACCAGGACCTGATTGGGCGGCATCTGCTGCAGCCCCAGGGCGTTGCGGACGAAGCCGAGAACGACGAGGATCCGGGTGAAACTGGTGAGCATGAGGACAATGGCCGGAGCGACGCTGAGAACGGTCATCAGAGCGACGATCTGGAGGGTCAAAGCGACGTCTTCGGGGGACTCGGCGCCTCTCACGCCCAGGCTGAGGGCCGGGAAAGGCGGGGTCGGAGCTTCCGGCTGAGCCAGAGCGGGCAGGGCACAGGACAACAGGACAAAAAGACAGAAAACCGCAAAAAGCCTAAACCTCGTCACGCGGACCGGCCTCCTCCCATTGATTCTTGTCCCATCGGCCGACGACGACGGCGCCGCCTTTTCCGGAGACGATGGCGATGACTTCAGGGCCGCAAAGGATCAGGTAGAGAGAATCCCGGCCGAGAGGCAACGTCCCCAGAAGACGGCAACGCCCGGCTGCCGGAAAGCGACGGCGGAACCAGGCTCCCCGGGACAGACGGGACAGGAGGAAAAGAAGGACAACGAGAAAAAGGGCCGCCAGCAGAAGGCGAAGGAGATAGCTTTTTTCGTCAGGCAAAGGAGACGCCGCGAAGGCGGGAGAGGCGGACAAAAAGACAGAGGCGAGGGATGCCTTGGCACCGCCTCGCCCGACTCTGCTTCTCATGATCGAGCCGGCCCGCGCCGATCAGCCCAGGGCCTTCTTCAACGATTCCAGGACCCGGTCGGGCTGAAAGGGCTTGACGATAAAGTCCGCGGCCCCGGCTTGAATCGCCTCGATCACCATCGACTGCTGCCCCATGGCACTTACCATGACGACCTTGGCGCCGCCGTTCAGCTTCTTTATCTCCTTGACGGCCGAGATGCCGTCCATCTCCGGCATGGTAATGTCCATCGTCACGAGATCGGGATTGAGCTCCTGGAAAAGCTGGACCCCAACCTTTCCATTCTCGGCTTCGCCGACAACCTCGAAGCCGTTTTTGAGAAGAATGTCCTTAAGCATCATGCGCATGAAGGCTGCATCATCAACAATCAGTACCTTGGCTCCCATCCCGCGTTCAACCTCCTTAGGCCCTAGTCGGTCTCAAGGGTCACCGGCCGATGGAGCGGATGCGCTCGGCCTTGCTGACGATCTCGCTGATCCGGACGCCGAAGCTCTCGTCGATGACGACAACCTCTCCGTGAGCCACGAGCTTTCCGTTCACCAGAACGTCGACCGGTTCTCCGGCCATCTTCTCCAATTCTATCACGGAGCCGGGACCGAGACCGAGCACCTCGCCGATCGTCCGCGAGGTACGGCCCAATTCAACCGTAACAGATACAGGGATGTCAAGGATGAGATCGATGTTCGCGGGCACCGGAGTCGTCTCCGTCTGAGTCAGGGGGGCGAATTCGGCGGGTCTCACGTCGACGGGCTGAGGATCGGGGCGGGCCATCTGCGGCTGAGGCTGCGAGGCGGCAGAAGAAGCCGAGGCAGGTCGCCGCTGAGACGAAGGTCCGGTCGAGGGAGCCGGCGCCTTCGGTTCGGCCGCAGAAGCCATCTTGGCGGTGATCTCCTCCTCGAGAAGGAGAGCCTCCTGCTCGCGCAGGACGAAATACATGGAGATCTTGTCGACCTGTTCGATGTCCATGTCGACCTTGAGGCAGAAGATCTTCGACGAGCCCTCCTCTTCAGAGAAGGGCCGCCAGCCCTCCTCCTCTAGGGTAGCCTTGGCGTCGGCGGGCATGAGGCGTTTGCCGCCGAGAAGTCCGCTCAGGTTCGTCAGGGCGGCCCCGATGATCTGACTCAAGCCCTCCTGGGAGGCGCTGAGGTAGAGGTCGTTGGCCTCCGCCGGAAGCTCCTTGCCATCACCGCCCATCATAAGATCGGCGAGGATCAAACCCGTCCTCTCCGAAAGCGCCACGGCCATCGGTGCCCGATCGAGCCCGTCGCAGAGGAAACGGAAGACCAGGGCGCGTTCCCCGAAATGGCCTGGGAGCTCGTCCTGGGTGATCTCCAGAGGTTCATGGGGCGTGCAGGCGACATCTCGGCCGGCAAGCATGCCCATGACGTTCCCTGAGGCGCCGGAAAAAAGAGAGGCCACCTCGGCCAAAGGCGTTGGCGTCTCCGGCTGGGAGGCGCCGCCGAGGCCTCCGCCCTGAAGAAGAGCGTTTATTTCGTCTTGGCTCAACAGATCGTCCGTCATGACTGGGAATCCTCCTCTTCCGGCTCGAGGGACACCACTTCGGTGATCTCGGCGGCAAAGTTGCCCTTCGAAAGGCCGGGTTTGGCGAGGTATTTGACTTCCCGGCCGACGATGACGCGGATCGGGTCCTCCAGACCCTGATCGAGGCGTATGACCTGTCCCGGTTGAAGCTGCAAAATATCGGAGACGGTCAGCGCCGTCCGCCCCAGCTCCAGGGCGAGGGGCACAGGAACGTTACGGATCTTTCTTTCCAGAATGGGCCTTGCCTCAAAGCCGTCCTTGCGGCTCGTCGAGGCAAACCAGTGCTGGGAGCTGAGCTTGTCAATCATCGGTTCCATGACGAAGTAGGGGACGCAGAGATTGAGGATCCCCTCGACGCCGCCGATCTCGACCTTGAGCGTCACCAAGAGGACCATGTCCGTCGAGGGGCAAATCTGGACGAAAAAGGGGTTGCTCTCCATACTCTCGAAACGGAAGCGGATGTCGACGACGGTGCTCCAGCTCTCCTCCATCAGCTCCAGGATCCTCATGAGGACCCTCTCGACGACGGTCTGTTCGATGTCCGTCAGATCCCTGGCCTTGGCAAGGGGCTCTCCCTTGCCGCCGAGCATGCGGTCGATGATGGTGAAGATGATCGACGGGTTCACCTCGAGCACGGCATTGCCGTTGAAGGGATACATCTCGAGCACGGCGATGACCGTCGGCTGAACGAGGGACCGGACGAACTCGTCGTAGGCCATCTGGTCGACGGAAACGACTTCGACGGAGACCATGGAGCGCACCATCGTCGACAGGGAAGTGGTCATCTGGCGGGCGAAGGCGTCATGGATCATCTGGATGGCCCGGAGCTGGTCCTTGCTGAACTTGTCGGGACGGCGAAAATCGTAGAGCTTGATCTTCTTTTCGCTGTTGGCCTTGCTGATCGACTCGGCGTCGACCTCACCGCTGGAGAGGGCGCTCAGGAGGCTGTCTATCTCCGATTGGGAAAGAACTTCCGGGACCATGGCAAACCTCCTTGCCCGCTACTGGAGCACGAATTCCGTGAAGAGCACCCGTTTGACGGGAGGCGTTCCCTTGATGGGCGGCAGGAGCGTATTGAGGCGGACCCGAAGGTCCTGGGAAAGCTCCATCAGCCCCTCGGCGCTGCGGAGCGCGCTGAACCGCCGGTCCTTGACGGTGAGAATGATCTCGTTCTTCACCCGGTCCAGCCATCCCGCGTCGGCCATGATCTCGACGGCCTTGGGAGAGATCATCTCCAGGGTCAGGGAAAAGCGGGCGATGCGGGGTTCCACGTCAGCGAGGTTGACGGTGAACTCGCCGGCAGGGAAGGTCGGACCCGGACTGTCGACGGCGCCTTCCTTCGTCTCCGAACCGAGGCGACCTCCGAGAAACAGGCCGGCACCGATCCCCCCGACGAGAACGACGACGACGACAAGCCCGATTAGCGCGATCTTTTTGATCATGACCATCCCTCCGAAGGCAATCAGTTAACGGCGCGGATACTGCGAGAGAACGACGAGATCGACGCGGCGGTTCAGCCGCCGGTGCTCGGCGGTGTCGTTGGGGACAAGGGGCTGGGTCGGCCCGAAGCCAACGGCCTGAAGCCGGACCGGATCGATCCCCTCCTGGGCGAGGAAGGAGGCGATCCCGGCGGCCCTCATGGCCGAAAGGCCCCAGTTGTCCCGGTACGGTCCACCCCGAAGGGGGACTCCGTCGGTATGGCCCTCGACGGAGAGAGCGTTGGGCACTTCCGCCAGGAGGAGGCCGATCTTGTGGATCAGACGCTGTCCCTCGGGCCTCACGTCGACGGCTCCCGTCTCATAGAGGACCTGCTCCGACAGGGAGATGGTGACGCCCCGCTGGTCAACGCTCACCGAGATCTGACTTTCCAGGTTTTCCCGCCTGATGAGGGCGATGACCCGCTCCGAAATGTGGCGTACGTCCTGGGTCTGCCGGGACGACGTCCCCGCATCGCGGGCCGGCTGGCCGCCGAAGGGATTGGTCGTCTCCTCTTCGACCGCCTTGCCGCCGGGCATCACGCCCAGGGCGCCCTGAAAGGAGAGGAGGAGCTTCTCGAACTTCTGGACGTCGATGGTCGAGAAGGCGAAGAGGAAGACGAAAAAAGTCAGCAGAAGGGTCACCATGTCCCCGTAGGTGGCAAGCCAGGCCTGACCGTTCCCGCCCGAGTCGTTCTTCTTTCGTCTCCGTCCCGCCATGACCGTCGCCTACCCTTCTACCCCGTCGCCGCGCTTCTTCTCCTCGTCAAGAACATCCCGAAGTTGAGGCGGCAGGAAGACCTTCAGCTTCTCCTCGACGATGCGTGGGTTCTCTCCGGCCTGGATGGCCAGAACGCCTTCGACCATGAGCTCCCGGGACAGGACCTCTTCGGAGGAGCGGACCGACAGCTTTCGCGAGATGGGAATGCAGAAGACGTTGGCCATGAAGGAACCGTAGAAGGTAGTGATCAGGGCCACGGCCATCCCCGGGCCGAGGGCATCGGGGTCACTCAGGTTGCGGAGCATCTGGATCAGGCCGATGAGCGTACCCAACATGCCAAAAGCCGGAGCCAGTTCGGCCATGGTGTCGAACATCTGCTTGCTCGCACTGTGGCGTTCCTCGAGGAGGCCGATCTCCGTATCGAGAATGCCCTTGACCAGTTCCGGGTCCGTTCCGTCGACGACGAGCTGGATCGACTTGCGCAGAAACTCGTCGTCCAGTTCACTCGTGTCGTCCTCCAGAGCCAGAAGGCCTTCGCGGCGGGCCTTCTCGGCGAAACTGACCAGGGTCTGGACGAGACCGATCAGGTCGGGGCTCTCGTTGATGAAGGCCCGCTTCAGAACCCGCCCCACCCCCCGGATCCGCTCCATCGGGTTGGACATGATGGTGGCCCCGAAGGTGCCGCCTACTGTGACCAGCAGGGATGGGAAGTTGATGAAGGCTCCCGGTTCACCGCCGACGACGATGCCGCCGATGACGAGAATGAGGGCCAGAAGAAGGCCTATGAGAGAGGCTAGATCCACGCAGGCACCGTCCTTTCGACAACAGCGGAAACGTCAGCGGCCGCCGTCACTCTTCTTTCGTCAGTGGCCCCTGATGGAGAGCCCTCTTGTAGGCGACGACGCGGGCGAGAACGTCCTGGGCGGTCTCGCGGACGACGTAGCGCCTCCCGTTGACGAGAAAGATCACCGTATCGGGCCGGGATTCGACGGTCTCGATCAGATCGGCGTTGAGGATGAAAGTCTCCCCGTTGAGCCGCGTCACTTCAATCATCCCCCACGCCCCTCTTCCCGGGGAGGGTCTCCCCTCCCCATTCTATCTCATGAGACCTAGCGCTTCATGTTGATCAGTTCCTGGAGCACGTCATCGCTGGTGGTGATCACCCGGGCATTGGCCTGGAAGCCGCGCTGGGCGATGATGAGGCGGACGAACTCCTCCGAAAGATCGACGTTGGCCATCTCCAGGTTGCCACCGGCGATCTTGCCGGCGCCGCCCTCGGTGGGCGAGACGATCTGGGCCAGCCCCGAGTTGGCCGAGGCCTCGAAGACGGTGTCTCCCGCCTTGAGAAGCCCCTGGGGGTTGGCGAAAAGGGCCAGGGCCACCCGGGAGAGAGCCTGAGTCTGGCCGTTGCTGTAGATGCCGTAGATCACGCCGTCGGCGCCGACGGAATAATCCTCCAGGACGCCCATGCCGAAGCCGTCCTGGTAGAAGGCCTTCGTCGTGAAGGGCTCGCCGAACTGGGTCACGCCCTCGATGGGCTCGTTGCCGAAGGAAGTCCCGGCGAAATCAAGGGTGATCACGGCATCGGTGGCGCCAAGGGAAGCGAAGTTCAGCCCCAGATCGGCCGTGTCGGGCCCCAGAAGCTTGCCGTCGCCGCTGAAATCGATGACGCCCGTATTGTTCGTCAGCGCGATGCCCGGTTCCTCGGGCAGCCAGGCCCGCCAGCGCCACTGGTTGTTGTCGATCTTTTCCCAGCTCACTTCCAGCGTGTGGGCGTTGCCGATGCTGTCGTAGACGTCGAGCTTCGTCGTGTGGACCGAAGAGATGGTCTGGCGGAGGGAGACGACGTCGGTGTCGACGTCCTTCAGGGTCATGCTCAGACCGCTGGCGGCGTAGTCGACGTCAAAGGTTACCCCCCCGATGGTGATTGACGGTGCGGGATCGACCTGGGCGAAAGTCCCGTCGGCGTTCATGGCCAGCTCCAAGATCTCCCGATTTCCCGCCCCGTCCCAGAGGACGAGCTCCCTGTTGCCGTTGGGCAGATCGTTATACTCGGCCAGATACTGCACGGCCGGGTCGCCATGAGTGAAGTGGGTGAAGTTCATGTACGGGGCGAGCTCGATCATCTTCGTCTCCGTGCCGTTGTCGACGGTCAGCCGTCCCGTGAGGGGATCGTAGGTGGCTCCGGTAAAATCGCCGGCCCCGGTGACGGTGAATTCGGGCAGGCCCGATTCTGCGTTGATGCCTGACAAGGCCAGAGTCACTTCGTTCGTCCCGTCGGTGAGGGTCATGAAATCCGCTGCCGTGTCCCCGGCCTGGACCTCGAGGGAGTAGGCCGTCACGTCCGTCCCGTCGCTCATGGAGAAGTTGATCGCCACGTCGTTGGTGAGTACGCCCATGGGCAGGTAGGTGGGGGCGCGGCTGTCGAGGTTGCAGCGGAAGCCGGCGATGGTCGTCTCCCGGGGCTCAAGCTTGCGGCCCACGGGGATGTTGATGTTCTCCAGCGTCGAGGCCTGGACATAGCGGGTCGGGTCGTTGGGGTCTAGGGACATCTCGAAGCCCTGGAGCATGAAGCCCGTGCCGGCCTGGACGAGGTTGCCCGAGCCGTCGAGAGTGAAGGCGCCGGCGCGGCTGTAGACCTGCTTGCCCTGGTTGGAGAGGACGTAGTAGCCGTCACCCTGGATGGCCATGTCGTTGCGGTTGCCCGTGTAGTCCAGGTTGCCCTGGCTGTGGATGGTCTCGATGGCGCCGACGCGCGTCCCCAGCCCGACCTGCATGGGATTGATGCCGCCGAGCTGGTCCTGCGGGGCCGAGGCTCCGCGGGAGGTCTGGTAGAGAAGATCCTGGAAAAGCACTGTCGATTTCTTGAAGCCCACTGTGTTGACGTTGGCGATGTTGTTGCCCACCACGTCGAGATAGGTCTGATGTCCGCGAACGCCGGAGACTCCGGCCATCAGGGAACGAAGCATGGTACGCGACCCCCTTGATCTCGTTTCATCGAGATGAGTTGTGAGTGCAATCCCTTGCGATCGTGAGGGCGCCGCCTTCCCTGGCGGACGCTGGAATCGTCACGTCTGACTTCAGGTTAGCCGAGGACGGAAAGGACCTGCTCCAGCAGGAGGAAACCTTCGGTCGTCTCGAGAACGACCTTGCCCTCCTCGAAGTGGACGGCCTTGACGGTGGCGGCCTTCTCGACGCCCGTCTCGTCGTAGGAGACCACGTCCTTCCCGATGAGCCCGACGGCACCGATCATCTGGAACTGCTGGAGGTTGTCGATGCCGCTGCTGATGTTGGTCATCTGCTCCAGAGAACTGAACTGGGCCATCTGGGCGATGAACTCCTCGTTCGTCAAGGGCTCCAGGGGATCCTGATGGGTCATCTGAGTGATGAGGAGCTTGAGGAAATCGTCCTTGCCGAGTTCTTTCTTGATTTCGCGGGTCGTCTCTGTCGAAGTTCCGGACGAGGCCGCAGAAACGGACGTTACCATGAGGCGTCCCTCCTTATCGGGGAATCAGGCCATCCAGTTCAGGAGACCCTGTTCGAGGTCGATGGCGAATTCGAGCGTTTCCTCGTCGTCGAGAAGCCCCTTGCGGGGGTCCTTTCTCTCGGCCCAGGCCCAGCGCGGCCCCTCGCCACCACTTCGGACATCGACAGAAAGCCCCTGAAGGGCGATGCCCGCCTGCTGAAGGGCCGTGCGAAGCTGGTCGATCTGGCCCTGGACAAGTTGCCGAAGGCCTTCGTTGTCGACCCGGAGGGTGGCCTCGATGCCCTGGCCTCCCTGGCGGAAGTGGATCTCCACCCGTCCGAGGGCAGGCGGTTCGACGACGACATCGGCCCGGTTCCTTCCCAGACGGATCGTGGCCGACGCCGCTCCGGAAAGCCCTTCGGCCAGGGGGAAGGTGGTCGTGAAACGGCGGGGAAAGTCCTGAGTCAGGGCGGTAGCGGCTCCGTTGCGCTGACCCTCCGTCGACGGGAGGAGCTCCGAGAAGGGCTGGGGCTGGACCTTTTCCGACCGGCTCTGGCCTTCGTCCGAGGCGGCTCGGGAAGGCCCTTCTTTGATTGCAGCCCTACGGTTCTCTTCAGGGGTGATGCCGTCGTTTTCTTCGGCGGATTTCACCGGTGGCGAGGCACCGGTGGCTCCTTCGTCGCCGGCGACGTCACCCTCGGCTTTCTCCTGCCCCATCGGCGCCATGGCGGGCTTCCTGTCGCCGCCGTCGGCGTCGCTTTCACCGTCACCACCCTCACGGGACAGGCCTGAGGAGAGGATCGCGCCCTCAGCGGCTCCGGGTTTCCCCGAAAGGAACGAAGGCGCGTCTTCACCGGTGCCGTCCTTGCGAGGCGCCTCATCTCGCGGAAGGACGGAGGCCCTGTCCGGCCCGCCCTCTTCTTCGGTCAAGGTCATCGCCTCGGCAGGCCGATCCGGTGAGGGCGAGGGAAGGACCGATCTCTCGGGCTGGGGGGGCTTGGTAGGATCGCCTGCCGCCTCAGGAGCCTCCGGGCTGGCTTCGGCCGCTTTGGGGCTCCCTTCTTCAGGGAGATCTCCCTCATCGGCGACGGACAAAGCCGAGGGGGTGACCGTTTCTTGCCTGGTAGCAGGGACGGGGAGATCGTCCTGGCCCTTTTCCGCGCCGTCGGCCTGAGGGAGAGCATTGCCCGGGGTCTTTCTCACGCCGTCGGGGGATTTTTCGCCGACAGCGGGAAGTAGCGCTTCCGCGCCCTCGGGAAGCTCCGAGGGAATTAACCCCTCCGGGGTCGCTCCCTCTTCGACGGAAGGGGAAAGCGAAAAGGGATCAACGGAAAGGTCGGGGTCAGCTTCCTCCGTCGCCGACAGCCCGGCCCCACCCTCCTCGGACGAGGTTTCGACCGGCTCCGGCGAGGACCCAGGAAGAAAGAGAAGGGAGAAGAAAACTCCCTTCGCCTCTTCCGGTGATGGCTCCGTCGATGAGGACTCTTCCTTGGAGGCCTTTAGGGCTGTGGCGAGGTCGCCGACGAGACAGTCCTTCTTCGGCCTTTCCATGCAGGAACGGACGAGATCGGCAAATCCCTCCGCCTTGGAGGATTTAGCCCGTCCCGCCTTGACCGCAACTAATTCGCCATCGGCGATGATGGGTGTCAACGCTGTCGTGATCATGGTCACCTCGTGGAATTACGCGAAGCCAGCTGTTCCGTCAGCCTGGCAGCTCGAGAAGCCTCCATGCTCCCGAGTATTTCGGCGGACTTGTCCTGAGGCAGTCCCTCCAGGAGGGACACCGCCAGCTTCTCGTCCAATTCCTCGAGAATCTTGGCCGCCTTGCGCGAGGACATCTCCTGAAAAATCATGCCAATCGATTGGACGACCTCCTCTGTTGATATTTCGGGCTTTTGAGCCTCGACCTTGAGGCTTTGGGCCAAAATTTCCTCGCGGTAGGCCAAACTTTCCGCCTTCTCCGCAAGGTCGGCCGATAGCTCCAGAAGAAGGCGCTGACTCTCGGCCACGTCGAGGCGCTGCTCCCGAAGGAGCCCTTCTCTCTCTTCCAGCTCGGCAAGGCGACGCTCTTCTGCCGTCAGGGGAAGGTCTTGGCTCAGGCCGAGCCTCTCGCCGAGACGGGGGCCGATGACGGGCACAGACCAGACGACTTGACGGAGAGGAGCCCTCAAGTCGGCGGCGCCGCTGAGCTGTATGCCCATAGCGGCGCCGACGAGGAGCAGAAGGGACAGGAGAAAGCAGCCACAGCCTTTCTTCTTTTTCTTCCGGGCCGGTCTGGCGGGCCGGCTTTCCCGCTCTTCTTCCTGAGGCTCCAGATTCAGACGCTCTTCCGCCATTTAGCCATCACTTCCTTCCGATCGGTAACGGGCGAGGACCTTTCTGACGTAATCGCGGGTCTCCTTGAAGGGGGGAATGCCGCCGTAGGCGTCGACCCTTCCGGGGCCTGCGTTGTAGGCGGCGAGGGCCTTTTCGAGATCGCCGTCGTAACGGTCGATGAGGCTCGACAGGTAGCGGATGCCCCCGTCGAGGTTCTGTTCGGGATCGTAGGCATCGTCGACACCGAGCATCCTCGCCGTCTGGGGCATGAGCTGCATGAGCCCCATGGCCCCTTTCGGGGAGAGGGCCTGGGGGTTTCCCGCCGATTCGACGGCGATGACGGCGCTGACCAGGGACTCATCGACGCCGTAGCGCCGGGAAAGACGGGTGCGGACGCTTTCGACGTCGCCTTTTGCGGCAACTTTTTCCCTCTCTCCCTGCCCCTCGCCTTCACGGACAGGGCCGGGGGGCGACGCTTCCGGCCTGACCTCCTCCTCGGCAAGGATCTCTCTGAAGCGCGAATTCTGGCGAGGCGGCGTTGCCTGGGTGGGGCCGAAGCGGGACTGGATCTCCTCAAGACGGCGGTAGACTCGGGCGAGGCTTTCCAGGGAATCTCTCATGATCCGTCCTCCCTCTCTCGGGACAAGGCGAAACGGCTGGCCGTGAGATCGTCAAGCTGGTCCTGTTCCCTCTTGAGGCAGTGAAACCGCCAGGCGTCCCGGATGCCGTCGAGTGCCGTCGAGAAGGTCTGGACCTCCCGGTGCTTGTGGAGCAGACGATCCCGCGCGTCGTCAACGTCCTCCGCGGCATAGCAGAGCCTCTGCCGCCCTTCATCCAGAGCCCGGCCGAGGCGATCGAGGGCCTCGCGGCGAAGCCAGAGCTCGTTGATGGTCTGGCTCCGATCGGCATCACGGCAGAAGTCATTCAGGGCGACCTCCTTCTGCGCGCTCAGCTCATCGAGGAGGCGTTCCAGCTCGGCCTTTTCCTGCTCTTTTGAACTCAGCTCCTCCTGAAGCATGGTCTGTTCCCGTTCCTTCGTCTGCAGGAGCCGCTTGAAGCGATGGATGCGGTCGATCAACGGTTCGAGCCCCCCTTAAGAGCCTTCAGACGCCCAGTCCCTCCGGTTCGGGCACGAGAGAGACGAGGCGCTGTACCGTGTCCTCGAAGGAGAAAGATTCGTCGACGCTCTGAACGAGAAAGGCCCGAACCCTGTCGAGGTGGGCCAACGCCCAGTCGATGCGGGGATCGCTCCCCTTGCGGTAGGCACCGATGCGGATCAGATCCTCCCCTTCTGCATAATAGGCCAGAAGCTGCCGCAGCCGTGCCGCCCCCTGAAGATGCTCTTCGGAAACGATGTTATTCATGACCCGACTGACGCTCTCGAGCACGTCGATGGAGGGGTACTGGTTCCGTGCCGCCAGTTTTCTCGAAAGGACGGCATGGCCGTCAAGGATGCCCCTCACGCTGTCAGCGATGGGTTCGTTCATGTCGTCGCCCTCGACGAGGACGGTGTAGATCCCGGTGATGCTGCCCCGTTCGCCCGTGCCGGCCCGTTCAAGAAGGCGCGGCAGGAGGGCGAAAACGGACGGCGTGTACCCCCGCGTCGCCGGGGGCTCCCCGACGGCGAGCCCCACGTCGCGTTGGGCCATGGCGACGCGCGTGACGGAATCCATCATAAGAAGGACATTGGCTCCCTCGTCGCGGAAGTATTCGGCAATGGCCGTCGTCGTCATGGCCGCCTTGAGCCGAACCAGAGGGGGCTGATCGGAGGTGGCGACGACGATGACGGACCGTTTCAGCCCTTCCGGTCCCAGGTCACGTTCGATGAACTCACGGACCTCACGGCCCCGTTCCCCGACGAGGCCGATGACGTTCACATCCGCCTCGGTGCTGCGGGCCATCATGCCCAGGAGGGTGCTCTTACCCACGCCGGACCCGGCGAAGATGCCGATACGCTGCCCCTGCCCCAGGGTGAGCAAACCGTCCATGGCCTTGACGCCGACAGAAAGAGGCCTGTCGATGGAACGCCGGCGCAGAGGGTGGGGCGGCGCAGCATGGAGCGGGTAGGAGCGTGTGACCAGAAGGGGCCCCTGATCGTCGAGCGGACGGCCCAGGCCGTCGACGACGCGCCCGAGCAGCCCCTTCCCGACGGGAACGGAAAGATTCCGCCCCAGCGAGACGACATCACAGCCGGGGCCGATATCCTGGAGATCGCCCAGAGGCATGAGCAGAACCCGGTCGCCGCGGAAACCCACGACTTCGGCCTTGAGAGCCGAAGCACGACGGCGGAAGCGGATCTCGCAGAGATCGCCGACTTTGACATCCGGTCCCTGCGATTCGACGACGAGGCCCACGACCTGGACGACACGGCCGTTGACGGAAAGGAGGTCGATGGCGCGGCACCGGGCCTCCAGGGCATCCCAGAGGGCACTCCCCTCAGCTGCCACGGCGGCCTCCCAAGAGGGCAGCAACGCCCGAAGACTCCTCGCGGGCTCCTTCGAGCAGGACGGCGTCGATTTCCCTGGCTACCGTCGCAAGCTGGGTCCGGAACCGGGCATCATAGACGCCGAGATTGGTCTCGACGAGACAGCTTCCCCTGTCGACGTGATCATCGCCGCGGAAATCGAGCTGCTCCGTTCCCCGGAGGAGATCGCCCAAGACGGAGCGGGCCCGGTCGACTTCCTGGAGGTCCTCAGGATTGAGGTAGATGATGACCCGCTCTCTGTCGCTCGTCCGCAGAAGGACCTCCCGCAGCAGAGGCACGACTGGATCGTCGGCGAGTTTGACCTCCCGCGCCAGGAGCCGGGCCAGGACGAGCTCCCAGAGCCGGATCATCCTGGGGGCGAGAGTCGCCTCAAGGTCGGAGAAGGCTCCCTCGAGCCGCTCACGGATCGTCCCCAGAAGGGCCAGAGCCTCTCCGAAACGTTGACGGTAGGCCTCGTCCTGGTCCTGTTCGGCCTGTTTCCGTCCCTCTTCGTAGCCGGCCGTCCGGCCTTCATCGCGTCCCTGCTGCCTCGCTTCGGCCAGGACCTTCTCCCGTTCCGACCGCAATGCCGCCTCTTTTGCGGCCAATCCGTCAGCGAGAGCCTTCTCGGCCTGGGCCCTTGCTGCAGCCAGATCGCTGTTGCGCTCCTTAAGAGCAGCGACCTCCCGCTCAAGGCTTTCAATACGGGCCTGATCCTGAATCTCCCGCTCCGCAGCCTTGGCAGAGGAGGAGTCCCTTTCCGCAGCCTCAGGCCCTGCCGACAGATCCGGCTCCTTCCCTATGCGAACCGCCTCGGGAAGAAGCCGGACGGTCCGGTAGAGGCGGTTTTTCGTGGGGCTAGACAACGAGCTCCTCCTCGCCGCCTCGGGCAATCACAATCTCGCCGGCGTCCTCAAGGGCGCGGACGATATTGACGATCTTCTGCTGGGCCTCTTCGACGTCGCGCACCCGGACGGGACCCATGAAGTCCATGTCTTCTTTGAGCATCTCGGCGGCCCGCTTGGACATGTTCTTGTAGAACTTCTGGCGCAGCTCCTCTGTGGCCCCCTTGAGGGCGAGGGCCAGGTCCTTCATGTCCACATCGCGAAGCACCCGCTGGAGAGACCGGTCGTCCATGCCGGCAATGTCCTCGAAGACGAACAGACGACGCTTGATCTCCTCGGCCAGGTCGGGATCCTTCTCCTCGAGGGTCTCCATGATGTGTCGTTCCGTGCCGCGGTCGACGCGGTTGATGATCTCGACGATGGCGTCGATCCCCCCGGCGAGGGTGAAATCCTGACCGAGAACGGTCGAGAGCTTGCGCTCCAGGACGCGCTCCACTTCGCGCAGGACTTCGGGCGTGATTCGGTCCATCTTGGCGATCCGCCGGGCCACCTCGGCCTGGGTTCCTGCAGGCAGGCCGCCGATGATCTGGGCCGACTGCTCCGGCTCCAAGTAGGAGAGGATGAGGGCGATCGTCTGAGGGTGTTCGCCCTGGATGAAGCTGAGGATCTGCTGGGCGTCGGTGTGGCGCATGAAGTCGAAGGGACGGACCTGAAGACTGGCCGTGATCCGCCGCAGCACTTCCTGGGCCCTCTCGGAACCGAGGGCCTGCTCCAGGACCTTCCGGGCGTAGTCGACGCCTCCCTGAGTGAGGAACTCGCGGGCCATGAGGATCTCTTGAGCCTCTTTGAGGACCTCCGTCTTCTGCTCGGGGGAAATCTTCCTCAGGTTGGCAATCTCCAGCGTGAGAAGCTCAATTGTGGGTTCCTCAAGCTCCTTGTAGATGCGGGAGGCCACCTCCGGTCCCAGGGAGACGAGGAGGATGGCCGCCTTCTCTTTGCCTCGCAGTTCCTTGCCTTTTGCCATCAGGACTTCAACTCCATCACAGCCGGGTCAACTCTCATGCGTCTTCCGAGAGCCAGTTGAGAATCAGGTTGGCCATCTCTTCGGGGTTTTTAAGCGCATAGGCCCGAAGCTGTTCCTCCAGGACGGCAGCTTCTCCCTGTTCGGCCAGAAGTTCGGGATGGTCCAGAATCTCCTGGAGGGAGGGAGCCTTCTTCCCGCCGTCTTGGGGTATCGCCATCTGGCGCCCCCGCCGGCGGTACCAGAGAAAAAGGGCGACGGCGCCGGCAAGCAGCACAAGGGCAACGAGGGCCGCCGCGGTGTAGATCTTGCGCCGTCGCTCCGCCTCGAGCTGGGCCAGAAGGTCGTCGGCCGGGGAGGGCTGGAAGTTCATCGCCCGCAGGACAAGGTTGTCGCCCCGATCCGGGTTGAGGCCGATCGCTGCCGCCACGGAGGACCGCAGATTCTCCAGCGCCGGCTCATCGAGTTCGGCATCGACGAGGACCGAAGCCGAAAGAAAACGGATACCGCCGGGGGCAACGACTCGCTCCCGTTCGCGGGTCGTGATCTCGTAGTTCGTCACCACATCGGTTCTGTTGTATTCGCTGTTACCCTGGTCGGTCTGGGTTACGGCATAGCCGGGGATATTCGTCGTCGTCCCCGGGGCCTGGGCCGGTGGCGTTCCGGGACCGACATAGCTTTCGTCGATGGCCTGCTGACTTCGGATGACGCCTCGCCCCGTCGGACCGGGAATGAACTCCCTTTCGTTCTGACGGGCCTTGTCGAAATCGAGCTCCACCCGCACCCGGACGACGGCCCGTCCCGGGCCGAAGACGCGCTCCAGCATGTGGCGGACCTTCTGCTCCAGCTCATGCTCCTGCTGCCGCTCCAATTCGCGCTGCACCGAAGAGACCCGGTTCTCTCCGCCTGTGGAGTACAGAAGAGTCTCATCGTCGATCATGTCGGAGAGCACATTGCCCGCCGTGTCGACGACGGTGACGCTGCCGGGATCAAGGGCCTCGACGCTGCGGGCGACAAGGTGGACGATGGCCCGGACCTGCTCGGCACCGATGCGTCGACCCGGCTTGAGTCCCACCAGCACGGACGCCGTCGACGGCTGCTGCTGTTCGAGAAATAGCCGGGGCTGGGGCAGGACAATGCTCACCCGGGCAAAGTCGACGCCCTCCAGCTTGGCGATGGTGCGGCCCAGCTCGCCTTCCAGGGCGCGCATGTAGGCGATGCGCTGCTGAAAATCGCTCATCCCCATCTTGCTCTCGTCGAAGATCTCAAAGCCCACGCCGCCTCCACGGGGCAACCCTCCCTGGGCCAGGGACAGGCGGGTCTCATGGACCAGATCGCGGGGAAGGAGGATGGCGTTTGCGGCTGGATCAAGGCGATAGGGAATCTTCTGCTCCCTGAGGATCTCGACAATCGACGCCTGATCTTCCACCTCAAGGCCCGTGAAGAGGGGCTCATAGCGGGGATTTCCGGAAAGTCCCACCATGAGAGCAAGCAGAAGGACCACCCCCAAGGCGGCACCGACGAGAGAATAGCGCTGCCACCGGGAGAGACCGGACCAAAATTGGCGTAGCCGTTCAACGAAGAAGGAAAATTTCTCTCCCATGACGTCGGACTAGACGGACATTCGGGAGAGGGTCTGATAGGCCTCGACGAGCTTGTTGCGAATCTCGACGACCATCTTCAGCGCCAGTTCCCCTTGGGTCACGGAAAGGACGACATCGGAAATGTCATTCACGTCACCGGTGGTGAGACGGCGCATGTCGTTTTCGGAATAAAGCTGTTTGGCGTTCGTTTCCTTGAGCTGCTCGTTGAGCATCTCGACAAAAGGCGTGGCCACAGGTGAGGAACGCCGCACTTCCTCGGCGTCCTGTCCCGGCTGCATGGCCAGCCGCGACAGGTTCAGGAGCCGTTCGGCCATTGAGACACCTCCTGGATAATGACGGATAAAGCCCCGCTTTCCCGAAAGGGAAAACAAATCGGCAGACAACGAAAAAACAGGGGTCGGCATAACCCCTTGGCGCAAAATACGAAACAACCACTGAGCTGGCATTCATTTTTGCACGATTAGAGAAAGGCCACAAGTCTCAGGGCAAAAATAAATTTCTAGTTAACAACTGAGGGTTTTCAGTTTATAAAAAAGCGAGAGTGCTATGCACTCTCACCGAGAAACATCAGTTCTCATCGTCGAACATTCACCCGGACTATCCGCGGAGCACATCAAGGGCACCGTTAAACATCTCCTTCGCCGATTCGACGATGGACAGATTGGCCTCGTAGGCCCTGCTGGCAACCATCATGTCGGCCATCTCACGGACGACGTTCACGTTGGGGTAGGCAACATAGCCCTCGTCATTCGCATCGGGATGATCCGGCTCATAGGCGAGGCGGGGCGGCACGTCGTCCTCGGCGATCTCGACGACGCGGACGCCGTCGCCGGGACCTTGGCGCATGAAGTCATCAAGCCGTTCAGCGAAAAGGGGAACCTTCCTGCGATAGGGGCCACCCTCGACGGTTCGGGTCGTGTTCACGTTGGCAAGGTTCTCGGCGATGACATCCATCCAGAGACGATGGGCCGTCAGGCCGCTTCCGGCCGTGTCGACGGGGCGAAAGAGGGACATCAGCGACCTCCGATCGCCAGCCGATAGAGGCCGGCCTTCTTGCTAACGAGACGGTTCGTGGCATTATAGGCCATACGAGTCTCGGCGAGGCGGGCCATCTCCACCTCGGGGTCGACGTTATTGCCGTCGAGGCGGTAGATCTCATCGACGGGACGGACCTCCCGGGGCGTGATCTGCTCCACCGAGAGGGGCCTCAGGGCCATGTGTCTCTCGTCGGTCACGGCGAGGGGGAGCTTTTTCGGGGCATCGAGGAGAGCCTGAAGCTGGTCCTCGAAACGGACCTCCCGCCGGGCGTAGCGCGGCGTGTTGGCGTTGGCGATGTTGGAACTGACGGCGTCAAACCGCTGAGAAAGGCCTTCCAGGTTTTTGGCCAGGACATTCCAGGTCAGATCGCTGCGCACGGGGCATCCCTCCTCACCCTGTTTTTCGGACGTTGCAGGGGAACTCTTGAGCCCTTACTGCTCGAAAACGTCCAGTTCCTCCATGAAAAGAGGGCTCAGAACCTTGATGTAGGTGCCCTTCATGCCCAGGCTCCGGCTTTCGATGATTCCGGCGCTCTCGAGCTTTCTCAGGGCATTGACGATGACGCTCCGCGTGACACCGACGCGGTCGGCGACCCGACTGGCGACGACGACGCCCTCGGAGCTGCCCAGCTCCTGGATGATGTGGCGGACCGACTCGACTTCCGAATAGGAGAGGGCCCTCATGGCCATCTGAACGACGAGACGCTCCCGGGCCCGTTCCTGAATGGAGCGGGTCCTTTCATGGAGGATCTCGAGGCCGACGACAGTCGAGAGGTATTCGCCGAGGACGAGGTCCCGCGTGTCGAAGGGGTGGCCGAAGCGGGCCAGGATGAGCGTGCCCAGCCTCTCGCCGCCGCCGTTGATGGGCGTGTAGACGACGTGCTTGTTCGAGTAGGTGCAGGGGGCGTCGGAATAGGCGCAAAGGCCGTGGTCGGTGTGGTTCAGCACCGATTCATGAAGCTGGTTGAGCTTGTCGACGTAACTGTCCGGCATCTGGCCGTCCTTGAGCTGATCCATCATGAGAGGACAGTCGTATTCGCTCACCCAGGCGTAACCGAGAATCTTGCCCTCGCGGTTGATGACGTAGACATTGGCTGCGGCCAGGTCGCAGAGGAGCTTGCAGAGCCGCTGGTAATCGGGCTGCGTCGTCTCTCGGCGGCTCTGAAGGGCCCGCCCGACGAGACGGGTCTTCTCGAGAAGATCCTGCATGGCCGAAGGATTGAGGATTTTAGGACGAGACTCAATGAGATCTTGGGGCGTATTCATGGACAAGGCATTTCCCTCCTAAGCTGTTTTCGCTGCGTCTAAAGCAGGTAGCGGCGGACGTCGGCGTCACCGGCCAGAGCCTCCAGCCGGGACTGGACGAAAGGTTCATCGACGACGATCTCCTGGCCTGCCAGGCCGGGAGCCTCGAAACTGACCTCCTCTAGGAGGTGCTCCATCAGCGTGTGGAGCCGGCGGGCCCCGATGTTCTCCATTTCTGCGTTGATGCGGGCCGCGAAGGAGGCGATGCGGTCGATGGCCTCGCCGCGGAAGGAAAGGCGGACCTCTTCCGTCTCCAGAAGGGCCTCGTACTGGCGGATCAGGCTGTTTTCCGGTTCGACGAGAATCCGGGCCAGGTCCCGCTCCTCCAGCGAATCGAGCTCGACGCGGATGGGGAAACGGCCCTGAAGCTCCGGCACGAGATCGGAGGGCTTGACGCGGTGAAAGGCGCCGGCGGCGATGAAGAGGATGTGGTCGGTGCGGACCGTGCCGTACTTCGTCGAGACCGCCGATCCCTCGACGATGGGCAGGAGGTCACGCTGCACCCCCTCACGGCTCACGTCGGGCCCCGATCCCCGGCCTTCGCCGGCGGCGACCTTGTCGAGTTCGTCGATGAAGACGATCCCCTCCTCCTGGGCCTTCACCAGGGCCTCTCGGACGACGGATTCCATGTCGACGAGCTTTTCGGCCTCTTCGGCCTCGAGGAGACGGCGGGCCTCGGCGACGGAGACGCGGCGTCGCTTGGCCTTTTTGGGCATCAGGCCGCCGAGCATCTCCGAGAGGTTGATTCCCATCTCTTCCAGGCCGGCGCCACCGATCATGGGCAGTCCCGCCGAGGCCGACTGGGTCACCTCTATCTCCACGTCACGGTCCTCCAGCTTGCCCTTGCGGAGCATTTCCCGAAGACGCTCCCGGGTGTTCTGGCGCCGCTGGACCTCCTCTTCCGTCTCGGTCGGCTCGTCAGGTTCGTCCTGGCGGCCGCCCATGAAGGACCGGAAGAAATCGGGCACCTGGGAGATGCGGCGCGGCGACGGAAGCAGGGCGTCAAGAAGCCGCTCTTCGGCCCGCTCCGCAGCCGGGGCCTGGACGTCCTCGATGCGGCGGCCCTTGACGGCCTGAACGGCCACCTCGACAAGGTCACGGATCATCGACTCCACGTCGCGACCTACATAGCCCACTTCGGTGAACTTGGTGGCCTCCACCTTGACGAAGGGCGCGTCGACCAGTCCCGCCAGCCGGCGGGCGATCTCCGTCTTTCCCACCCCCGTGGGGCCGACCATGAGGATGTTCTTGGGTGCCACCTCCCGGGCAAGATCGTCGTCGAGGAGACGACGGCGCATCCGGTTGCGGAGGGCCACGGCGACGGACCGTTTGGCCTTGGTCTGGCCGACTATGTAGCGGTCGAGGTAGGCGACGATGGCCTTGGGCGTCAGGTTCTCCCTCTCGATGGCGCTCATCGGCCCAGGACCTCCACGGTGAGGCTGCTGTTCGTGTAGATGCAGATGTCGGCGGCGATCTCCAGGGAGCGCCGGGCAACCGCCTCGGCGTCGAGAGTTCCTGCCTCGACGAAGGCCCGGGCCGCAGCAAGGGCAAAGCCCGAACCGGATCCGATGGTGGCCACTGAACCCTCGGGCTCGAGGACGTCGCCGGCTCCCGACAGGAGCAGCGTCTGTTCCGCGTCGGCGACAAGCATCATCGCCTCAAGACGGCGCAGGGCCTTGTCGGTGCGCCACTCCTTGACAAGAGCGACAGCGGCACGGGCCAGCCGTCCCTGCTCCTCGCCGAGGCGCTTTTCGAAACGCTCAAGGAGCGTCATGGCATCGGCGGTGCTTCCGGCGAAACCGGCCAGGACCTTGCCCTCGCCGATGCGCCGGACCTTGCGGGCCGAGGCCTTGATGATCTGGCTTCCCAAGGTGACCTGACCGTCGCCGGCCATCGCCACGAGACCGTCCTTGCGGACGCAGAGGATTGTCGTTCCTTTGAGGAGTTCCATCGTCATTCTTCGTCCCTTCCTGCCCTGGGATGAGCGGCACAGTAACCGGCCAGAAGCTGATCGGCCGTGATCTTCAGATATCGCTGCGTCGTCACGAGGCTCTCATGGCCCAGGAGCTCCTGAAGAACTCTCAGGCTGGCGCCGCCCTCAAGCATGTGGGTGGCGAAGCTGTGACGCAAGACGTGAGGCGTGACGCCGGCAAGGCCCACCTTGGCCGCCCCCTTGGTGACGACGCGGTGTACGGTCCGCACCGTCAGGCGTGATCCCTGGGGTCCCCGAAAAAGGGGCCCTCCCTCGGGAGAGCCCTGGCTGTCCCGGTATGCCCTGAGAGCCGCCAGGGCGGGACGCCCCATGGGAACCATCCGTTCCTTCCGTCCCTTGCCGCGGACACGAAGCCACCGCTCGTCCAGATCGGCGTCGGCCCAGTCGAGAGCGACCACTTCGGCGACCCGGAGACCGCAGCCGTAGAGGATCTCGAGCAGGGCGCGGTCGCGGAGAGCGGGAGCCCCCGAAGGACCTTCCTCGATGAGGCGGATCACGTCATCAAGGGCGATGGCCCGGGGAAGGCGGCTCGGCAGCTTGGGCCCCTTCACGGAGGCGGCAGGATCCTTCTCGATCAGGCTGCTGTCGAGGAGGTAGACCATCCAGCTCTTCACGGCCGAAAGCTTGCGCGCCGCCGAAGAACGGGCGAAACCGAAGCCGACCATCTCTCTCAGGAAGGACCTCACGTGAGCGGAAGTGATCTCCTTCGGCGCCGTCAGCCCCTGCTGCTGAAGGTACTCGACAAACTGAGCCAGGTCGACGGCATAGTTGAGCACCGTGTTGTCCGATCGGCCCTTGCTGAACTTCATGAATTCCAGAAAACTGTCGACAGCAAAAGACAAGTTATCGGTCATGTCCATTATATTATCACTCTTCGGTCGATTTGGAAGGTCAGTGAGGGGGTAAATGGAGGGCTTTTTCTAGCTTTTTGGGGGAATTTGAAGCAAATCGTCGTCGACGATCGCCCCCTCCAGTGCCTCCAAAGCCCTCAAGGCCACCTGGCGACACCGTTCCGGCTTGGGTCGGACCTTGCGCCCCAGAGGCGGAAGGACGCCGAGATTGACGTTCATGGGCTGGAAGTGGTCGGGCCGGGCGTCCTGGAGATAGTGCAGCAGGGAGCCGATGGCCGTCTCTCGCGGCCAGGTCGGGAAGGAACGTCCTTCGACGAGGGCGATGGCGTTCAGCGCCGCGACAAGCCCCATGGCGGTGCTTTCCATGTACCCCTCGACGCCGACGATCTGGCCCGCCAGGAAGAGATCATCTTCTCCCCGGAGGCGCAGGGCCCCGTCGAGGACTCGTGGAGCACAGACGTAAATGTTGCGGTGCATGACGCCGAAACGGACGAACTCAGCCTCTTCCAGGCCGGGGATCATGCGGAAGACGCGCTCCTGCTCACCCCAGCGAAGATTGGTCTGGAAGCCGACGAGATTAAAAAGAGTCCCTTCCCGATTATCCTGGCGGAGCTGGACCACGGCGAAGGGAACACGGTCAGGGCGGGAGGGGTCGACAAGCCCCACGGGCTTGAGGGGACCGAAACGGAGCGTGTCCTGCCGGCGGGAGGCGATGACCTCGACGGGGAGACACCCTTCAAAGTAGGTCATGTCCTTTTCGAATTCCTTCCGAGGAGCCCCTTCGGCGGAAAGAAGGGCCTCGTGGAAGGCTCGGTATCGGGCCTCGTCCATGGGGCAGTTGATGTAGTCCTCGCCCTGGCCGTAGCGGCTGGCCCGGAAGGCGACGTCGTGATTGATGGAATCGACGGTGACGACAGGGGCGACGGCGTCGAAGAAGGCCAGAAACCCTCCCGTCCTCTCCCGGATGGCCTCGGCCAGAGGTGCCGAGGTGAGAGGCCCCGTGGCGATGATGGCCGGGCCGTCGGGAAGGGACGAGATTTCCTGTCTTTCGATCCGGATCAGTTCGGAGGCGGCCAGACGTTCCGTTACGGTCCGAGCGAAACCCTCCCTGTCGACGGCGAGGGCCTTGCCCGCCGGGACGCGGCTCTCATCGGCTACGGAGAGAATCAGGCTCCCGAGGCGGCGCATTTCGGCCTTGAGGATGCCCCCCGCCGAGGTGAGCTGATCGGCTCCGAGGGAGTTGCTGCAGACCAGCTCGGCACAGTGGCCGCTAACATGGGCGGCCGTCTGTCTGTCGGGCCGCATCTCCACAAGCCTGACGGGATAGCCCCGAGAGGCGAGCTGCCAGGCGGCCTCGCTGCCGGCCAGGCCCGCACCGACGACGAGAATCTCAGGCTTCGCCGTCATCGTGGGCCCCTCCCTCTTCGACGTAGTCACAGGAAGAACAGGCCAGCAGAGGCTTGCGCCCCTTTTTCTTCTTCTCCAGAAAGGCCCCGCAGTCGGGACAGGCCTTCGCCGTCGGCTCGTTCCAGCTCACGAAATCACAGTCGGGATAGCGGGAACAGCCGTAGAAGGTCCTCCCCTTCTTGCTCCGGCGCCGGACAACCTCGCCCTCCTTGCACTTGGGACAGGCGACGCCGATCGTCTTGAGCAGGGGCCGGCTGTATTTGCACTTGGGGTAGGCAGAACAGGCGATGAACTCGCCGAAACGACCCCGCTTGATGACCAGGGGAGCTCCGCAGTCGGGACAGTCTTCGCCAACTTCCTTGACGGGAAGCTCCACAGGCTTGGCCTCTTCTTCGGCCTTGGCAAGATCGGCGGAAAAGCTCTTCCAAAAGGCCCGAACCAGGTCAAGCCACTGGCGCTGTCCCTGCTCGATCTCATCGAGATCCTCCTCCATCGTCGCCGTGAAGTCGGTGTTCACCAGATCGGCGAAATGGGCAACCAGGAAATCGCAGACGACGACGCCGAGTTCGGTGGGCAGGAGCTTCTTCTCCTCGCCGCGCTCCACATAACCGCGATCGAAAAGGGTCGAGACGATGGAGGCGTAAGTCGAGGGTCGCCCCACGCCGCGGTCCTCAAGGAGCTTGACGAGCCCCGATTCGGTGTAGCGCGAAGGGGGCCGGGTGAACTTCTGCGTCCTTGTCACGTCCAGCAGATCCAGGGTTTCTCCCTTTTCGGCGGGGGCGATGAGTCCCTCCTTCAGGTCGAGGGGCCACAGAAGACCCCAGCCTTTGAAAAGGAGGGTGACGCCGGACTGGCGGAGGCCGAAAGGCCCGGCCTCGACGTCGAGGGTCGTCCGGGAAAGGCGTGCCGCCGCCATCTGGCTGGCGACGAAGCGGCGCCAGATGAGGTCGTAAAGCTGGTGCTGCTCCTTCGAAAGCTGCTCCTTGATCGCCTCAGGCTCAAGGGTCACGTCGGTGGGGCGGATCGCCTCATGGGCATCCTGCACACGGCCACGGCTCTTGTGTTCATTGGGCTTCTCGGGGAGATACTCCTCCCCCCATCGGCTTCCGATGAAGTCACGACAGGCGCCCTGGGCCCCTTCGGAGACGCGGAGACTGTCGGTCCGCATGTAGGTGATGAGGCCCACGGGCCCCTTGCCGCGGATGTCGATACCCTCGTAGAGGGCCTGGGCGACGGCCATGGTCCGTTTCGGCGAATAGCCGAGACGCCGTCCCGCCTCCTGCTGGAGGGTGCTCGTCTTGAAGGGAGGCAGAGGGAGACGGCGGTTCTCCCGGGCCTTCCAGTCGGCGACGACCAGGGAGTGACGGCGCAGTTCCTTCTCGACCGCCTCCGCCTCTTCGGCAGTGGAAAGGGAGAGGGCCTTGCCGTCTTTCTTCTCCAGGCGGAGCTTGTAGCGCCTGTCGTCGGAGGCGCCGCCGTCGACATCGACAAGCCAGTACTCCTGCTCCTTGAAGGCGGCGATCTCCTTTTCTCTCTCGCAGAGAATGCGGAGAGCGACAGACTGGACGCGGCCGGCCGAAAGGCCGGAACGGATCTTGTTCCAGAGGAGAGGGCTCAGGCGGTATCCGACGAGACGATCCAGGACGCGCCTGGCCTGCTGGGCGTCGACGCGTTTGAGGTCGATCGGCTCGGGATGGGCGACGGCCTGACGGACACCCTGCTTGGTGATCTCATAGAGACGGATGCGGCAGGCCTCGGCAGGATCAATGCCGAGAAGGAAGGCGAGATGCCAAGCGATGGCCTCCCCTTCCCGGTCAGGGTCGGAGGCCAGCAGGATTCTGTCGGCCCCTTTAGCCCGGCTTTTGAGCTCCTTGGCGATGCTCCCCTTGCCCCGGACGAGGATGTACTCGGGGGTGAAGTCCTCTTCGATGAGAACACCCATGCGGCTTTTCGGCAGATCCCGGACGTGGCCCATGCTGGCCTTGATCTCGTAGTTTCTGCCCAGCAGCTTGGAGAGGGTCTTGGCCTTCGTCGGCGATTCGACGATGACGAGCGTTTTCTTCGCCATAACCGCTTCCCTCTAGCAGGTCCACCGGGCGCTCTGCTCGGCCGGGAAAGCCCACTCCCGCCCGGCTAGAGGCAATCCCGCCTCTTCCCAGAGAGCTTCGAGGACGATTCCGAAAAGATCGGGGCCGACCTGAAGGCGCCCTTTGCAGCCCAGCTGGACCGATTCATCCAGAGCCCGTTCGATGACGTGAGGGGGGTACTCCTCCGTCTCGAGATAATGGCAGACGAGGCCCAAGGTCTCCGTCTTGAGATAGCGACGTTCGAGATCGTGAAAAAGTCTGAAGAACATGGAGGCACCTCCGTAAAAAAGCCCCTCCCGAAGAAGGAGCGTCGACAGATCAGGAAAGGAGAAAAGGGAACCCCCGGACTTCCTGGGGGATCGCCTGCTATCTAACCAATAAAGCCGTGAACCGTCAAAGGGAGCGGCACCTAAAGTTCGGGACTGGCGCTCCACCGCCCCGGCCCGGAAGGATAGACAAGGCCCCGAGCCGAAAGAAGGCTTAAAATTCTGACCACATCGGCGGCGCCCATTTTACCCTGGGCCGCCAGATTGTCAACAGCCCGTTCACCTTGATCGCGAAGGAGAAAATAGAGAGCCTTCTCCTCCGACGAAAGCTGCAGGCTTCGCGTCGGCTCCGGAGCCCGGCTTGTCTCGAAAAGAGCCAGCTGCCTCTGGCCGTTGACGCCGACGAACTCGTCGAGATCGACGAGGGGAAAGGCCCCGTCGAAGAGGAGGCGGTTCGACCCCTCGCAGACGGCCTCGCCGACACGCCCGGGAACAACCCAAACTTCTCGGGAGGCCTCCAGGGCAATCCGGGCCGTGATCATGGCCCCGCTCCGCTTGGGCGCCTCGACAACGACGAGACGCGACGCCAGACCGACGATGATCCGGTTTCTGCGGGGAAAGCGCCAGCCCCGTGCCTCCGTGCCCAGAGGGTATTCGCTCACCAGAGCCCCCCTGTCGGCAATGGTCCGGAAAAGCTCGTCATGGCCCTGAGGGAAAACGCGGTCGACGCCCGTGCCGAGGACGGCAATCGTCGACGCTTCACCCTCGAGGGCGCCGCTGTGGGCGGCGCCGTCAATGCCGGCCGCACCTCCGCTGACGACGACGGAACCTCCCAGGGAAAGGCGACGGCCCAGCTCCTGGGCAACCCGTCTGCCATAGGAGGAGCAGCGTCGCGTGCCCACGATGGCCGCCGCGGCATCTAGGGAAGGAAGACGGCCACGGACATAGAGAAGCAGGGGGGCCTTGGGAAGGCTCCTCAGACAGGACGGGTACTCTCGGTCGTCAAGGGTGACGAGAGAGATCTCCTGGCGACGGCACCGTTCCATCTCCTCCTCAGGCCAGTGCCGACGGAGACTCCGCGAAAGCAGGGACTGGACCCGTTCGGTCAGCCCCAACTCCTTCCAGAGCGAAGGGCCGGCCTGTACGAGCTCGACGGCATCCAGACCGTCACGGCGAAGTCCCTCCAGGTAATCGCCGTCGAAGCTCTCGCAGGCGTTGAGCAGTATCAGAGCCTCTCGTCGGTCCAAGGGTCTCCTCCTCTCCCGCGGTAGGCCAAAGCCTCAGCAACATGCCCCACATCAACCTCGGACGCTCCGGCCAGATCGGCGATGGTCCGGGCGACGCGCAAAACACGGCTCATGCCCCGCCCCGTCAGCCGATTGCGGCGGGCCATGGAGGCAAGAAAGGTCCGGACCTCGTCGCCGGGGACGACGGTTTTGCGCAGGATCTTCTCCGGCACTTCAGCGTTGCAGGTCAACCCCCAAGGGCGCCACCGTTCCTGCTGGACCGTCCGAGCCCCCTCGACGCGGGTCCGGACAGCGACACTTTTTTCGCCGGCCGTCGGGGAGATCCCGACGAGCTCCTCCGGCGTCAGGCGAGGCACCTCGACGTGGAGGTCGATGCGGTCCATGATCGGACCGGACAGACGCTTGCCGTAACGCTCCCTCTCCGTCGCCGAGCAACGGCAGGCGACGAGGGGGTCGCCCAGGTAGCCGCAGGGACAGGGGTTGCAGGCGCAAACCAGAAGCACTCGGGCCGGATAATGGGCCGTCCCTGTGGCACGGCTCACGGCAATCTGCCCGTCTTCGAGGGGCTGACGCAACGCCTCGAGAAGGTCTCTGCGGAACTCGGTGAACTCGTCGAGAAAGAGGACCCCCCTGTGGGCGAGGCTGATCTCCCCGGGCCTCAAGTCACGCCCCCCGCCGCAGACGGCGACGGCACTTGCCGTATGGTGGACGGCCCGAAAGGGACGCCGTCGGCCGCCGCTGAAGACCCGGCCCAGCGTGCTCCTCACGAGAAGCACTTCAAGAAGCTCCTCCTGGGAAAGGGGCGGCAAGATGCCCTGGAGGGCCTTGGCGAGCATGGTCTTTCCCGATCCCGGTGCCCCGATGAGCAGGACGTTGTGATGGCCTGCCGCCGCGATCTCCAGAGCCCTTTTGGCGGCCATCTGTCCTTTTATATCGGCCAGATCTGTGTCGACCTCAAAAGAGGTCTCTTCCTCGTTTTGAGCCGCCACGGCCTCAAGGCGGCTCTTGCCGGCGAGATGATCCAGAACGGCCGGGAGGTTCGAAGCGGCGTAGGCCGTCAGGCCGGGCACGAGGGCGACCTCGGCCGCGTTTTCGGCCGGGACGTAAAGGGGAAGTCCCGCCTGCCGGGCCATCAGGGCCGCCGGCACGGCACCGCGCACCCGCCTCAGTCGGCCGTCAAGGGCGAGCTCGCCCAGAAAGACGGCCTCCTTCTGGGGGGGAATCAGCTGCTGTCGCTCGGCGAGGGCCACGGCCATGGGAAGATCGAGAAGGGCTCCCTCCTTGGGGAGATCGGCAGGAGCCAGATTCAGGGAGATCCGCCCACGGAGCTTGTTGCCGACATGTCTCAGGGCGGCACGTATTCTCTCTCGGGCCTCTCTGACGGCCACGTCAGGGAGGCCGACGATGGAAATGGCGAAAAGACCTCCCGTGATCTCCACCTCGATCTCCACCTTGACGGCCTCAATGCCGCGAAGGGTGACGCCACAGATGCGGCTCACGAGGGCCACCCCGCGGCGATATCAGGGAAGAGTTCCACCTGGGGCTCCCGGGAACCGTCAAGGGTCACGGCAAGAAGATCGATCCGCCAGGGACCTTCCCAGACGATGCGGTCCACATAGGTCCGTCCAGCCCGGACGAGGACACGGAGTTTCCGGGGACCGACGGTATCCTCCGGCGGGAGAAGATGACCGACGCTGCGAAGGCGCACCTCGACGACGACAAGTTCATCGCCGTCGAAGGCAACGAGGTCGAGCTCACCGCCGCCGACGCGGACATTTTTTTCCGTGACCCGCCAACCCAGCGAGCGGAGATGATCGAGGGCTATCTCTTCGCCGTACCGGCCCTTCTCGAGGTGATTCACAGACGCCTCTCCTTTCCCCGGCCGCCCTTGCGGTCCAGATCATAGATGAAAGCGAGAACACGGGCGACGGCCTCGTAGAGCTCGACGGGAATCTCCTCGCCCAGTTCGAGGACGAGTAAGGCACTGACAAGGGCCGCGTCCTCGACGAGGGGGACTTCGGCACTTCGGGCGATTTCGATGATCTTCTCGGCCAAGTGCCCCTCGCCGGAGGCGACGACGCGGGGAGCGCCGCCCTCGCCCGGCTCGTAGCTGAGAGCCGCCGCTTTCTTCCGTCCCTTCGTCATGCCTCGAAATCCACCCCCCGATAGAGACGCGGCTTTGCCTGGCCCCGTCGGGAAAGGCCCAGATGGTGCAGGGCAAAAGGCAGAGCATCCAGATCGTCGGCAAGGTCGCGAAGAACCTGCCGCAACTCCGTCAACCCCTCTTCTTCGGCCCGAAGGAACAGGGCCAGGGCCTCGCCGTCATAGTGAAACTCCCCCTCGACGGGACCCAGCCGCTGCAGCGGAAGGTCAAAGAAAAAATGCCAGAGGCCGCCGCTTTTTTCGACGGCGACACGGGCCGGAACCCCCTCTTCCGTCGGCCACCGCAGAAGGGGATGGGGCTCCCCGTCGGTATCGACCGTCACGGGCGAGCCCAGAAGACTCATGGCCGACAGGAGATCATTGAGCTTTGGATCGGCCGTGCGGATTTCGGCTAGGGCCGCCTTCAGCGGCTGCCCCGCAGCGAGACGGTCCGAAAGACGCTGCCGGAACCGCTTCCAAAGCCGGCTCACCGCGTCGTCGTCGAGGGCCAGGTAACTGACGATGACGGCCACGTTCTGTTCCGTCATGGCCTGTCCTCGGGCCCAAAGCTCGACGAGAGCGGGCAGCTGTTCCTTCGCCCCGCCGAGGCGGGACCAGGCCATCCGAAGTTGGTCCAGCGCCCCTTTTCCCAGGGGCAATCCCCGGGAGAGAAGGGCTTCGGCCAATACGAGGTTACGCCCCGTCAAAGACGACAGAAGTCCCTCGCGGCCGGCGGTGATCAGCTTCAGAAGGGGAACGGTTCCGTTCTGCCACTGGGCACGAAAGGCCTGGCCGGGGAAGAGATCCATCGTCGCCCGGGCCTGGAGCTCCCGCCCCAGAAGGCGGACCTGCAAGGAGCCATCGGGGTTTTTGGCCAGCACCCGCCCTTCGACGACTTCGCCGTCGGCAAGGGAAAGACCGCCGGGCCTCTGAGTCTGGGGCGCCTGAGGTTCCCGCTCCGTTCCCTGCAACCCCGCAGGCAGGTCGGGGCGGTGGCTCAGACCGCCGATGCCGCCCGTCATGAAAGGATTTTCCTGCAGAAACAGGGCCGGTGGATCGGAGACAGGCCCAGGCGGACGAGCGCGTCACGGTGGGCTGCCGTCCCGTATCCCTTGTGACGTTTGAAGCCCCACTGGGGATAGAGAGCGTCGAGGACCGTCATGACCCTGTCGCGGAGGACCTTGGCGACGACGGAGGCCGCCGAGACGGCCGGGACGAAGCCGTCCGCTCCGGGAAGGGCCTTCTGATCGAAGGGGAGGCCGGGAATGAGGCGGTTCCCGTCGACGAGCACCCGGTCGACGGGAACGTCGAGAGCCAGGACGGAGCGTTTCATGGCCCAGAGGCTGGCCTGGAGGATGTTGTTCCTCTCGATGCGCTCCACCGAAGCGGCCTGAGCGCGCCAGAGGACGCCGAGGGAATTCATGGCCCGAAAGAGAGACTCCCGCCTCGCCTCGTTGAGTTTTTTCGAGTCACCCAGCCCCAGGTCGCAGAGGATCGCCCTCTGCGACGGAGAGAGGATGACGGCGGCGGCCACGACGGGACCGGCAAGGGGGCCTCGGCCCGCCTCGTCGGTCCCGGCGATCACTCTTCGAGCTGCCACAGCGGGATCTCTCCGGGCCCTTCCAGGGAGGCCCGCCCCAGCTTGCCCGTCGCAAAGGCATCGAGAAGACGCTTGCCGGCCTTGGCCAGATCGACCTTGCCACCTCGCACGAGACAGCCCAGGCGCCGTCCGACGGCTTCAAGGAGGGCCTCGTCGCTTTCGCCGTCATCGGCGACCTGCCAACTCTCCTCGACGAGACGCCAGAGCCCCTTCTCACGCAGCACGGCGATGAGCCCCAGGGCAAGGACATCGGTGCCGCCAATCACCTCGGCCTTGCTGCAGCCGATCCAGGCCAGCCAGCGATGGACAGCCGCCCCCGAGTGAGGGTCAGCGATACCCGGGGAATCGACGACGAGGAATCCCCGACCCCGGAACCAGGAGACGCCGCGGGTGATGCCCGGCATGGCGCCCACCTGAGCCGACTTTTTGCCCACCAGGCCGTTGAGGAGAAGGGACTTGCCCACGTTGGGGATGCCCAAAACGGCCAGACGCAGCTCCCGATGAGAGGGACGAAGGGCCCCCAGGGCGCGGATCAGGCCGTCAAGACGGTCCTTGCGCAAGTCATAGGCCCAAGCCCGGCCGCCTGACGCGCCGAACCAGTCAAGCCACCGGTCAGTCGTCTGGCCGTCGGCCAGATCCTTTCGGGTCAGCACCTGCCAGACGGGGCGGGACGTGCGCAGAGACTCGACGAAGGGCGAAGCCGTCAAAAGCGGTGCCCTGGCGTCGCGGACCTCGAGGAAAAGGTCCAAGCCATCGGTGAGCTCCCGCAGCTTGCGAGAGCCCCGGGCCATGTGACCGGGAAACCAGACGGTCCGTCCCACGTCACTTCACCGGTCCCATGCGACTCAGAGGCCAGTAACGGACGAAGACAGGGCCTTTCAGGTAGTTTTCCGGCACGAACCCCCAGAAGCGGCTATCCTGGGAGTTGGGCCGATTATCGCCGAGGCAGAAATAGCTCCCCTCAGGTATTTTGACGGGCGGCATATCGAAAAGATCCTTGTTCCTGACGTAACTTTCTCCCTGGGCCGTCCCATTGACGTAGACGATCCCCTCCTTGAGCTCCACCAAGTCACCGGGCAATCCGATGATGCGTTTCACGAAATCGCGGCGGGGGTCCATGGGGTACTTGAAGACGGCGATCTGCCCCCGGGCAGGGTCGCTGAAGCGGTACCAGAACTTGCAGACCAACACCCGGTCCCCTATCTCGAGGGTGGGAATCATGGAACCGCTGGGAATCCAGAAGGCCTGAACGACGAAGGTGCGCAAGATAAGGGCCAGCGCCAGAGCCCAGAGAATGGTCTCCAGGGTCTCGCGCCACCACGGCTTCACTGCCATCACAATGACCTCCTCGGGAGCGTCGCGTACAGGATAGGTAACGCCGCGTCCGGGCGAAAGGGACGCCACAAGTTTATACCCCTTTTACCTCATCCGTTCAACGACCCCCAGAAGGCACCTCGTCAAGACGGATTCGTCCCTGGACGGAGACGACGAGCAGACGGAAGGGTCTGGAGAAAGACGGCGCGGCCGGGGAAAGAAGATAGAGGCTGAAAGCCGGAGAAAAGGTGTTGAAGAGGGGCGAAAAGACGCTCTCCGTCTGAGTCGGCCCCGTTCCGGGAGAAAGTTGATGGCGCATCAGCAGGCGACCGCGGCTGTCGTAACGCTCCGTCTGGCCCGTGTCGTCCCATCGGAGGATCAGGTAGTCGATCCCTTCGCTCGAGGGAAGATGGAGCCGAAAGGGGCGCCGCTCCCGCAGGGCCCGGCCGGTCACCGACTGAAGCCAGGAAAGGAGCATTTCCGATTCACGCCGGGCCGAAGCAAGCCTGGCCCGGGGCGAGTCGAGGCAGGCACCGAGAGCCAGCCTGCCGGCGCCGAAAAGAAGGAGAATGATGAGAAAAGACGTGAGAAGCTCGACGAGGCAGAAGGCCCTCCGGGAACGGGCGTGCAGGGGGCTTCCTCTCCGGGGAAGCCCCCTGCCGCAGCAGCAATCAGACCTTGATCGCCTCATGGCCCAGGGCAAGGACCTTAAGGTTGTCGGCGCGGAAACGCTCCGGCGAGAGGGAGGCGACGGCCTCCTTGACCTCGTCGAAGGTGACGCCACCGGCGCCGCTGGCACAGAGGGCCCCCAGGATGAGGACATTGAGGAAGAGGAACCGTCCGCCCATCGTTTTTTTCAGGATCTCGTAGCCCTCGATGGCATGGACCTTGATCTTCCGCGAGGCCAGATAGGCCTTGAGGTTCTCGTTTTCGAGGGCCTCCTTCTGGTGAATGTTCACCACCAGAGTTCCTCCGTCGCGGAGGAAATGGAGGTTCCGGAACCCCTCTCCCTGCTCGAAGGCTACGAGGACATCGGCCTCGCCAGCTCGGACGAGGGGACTATTGTAAGGACCGATCTTGAAGTGGCTGATGACGGAACCGCCTCTTTGGGCCATGCCATGCACCTCGCTGCCGAGGACCTTCTCGTCCCGGGCGAGGGCGACCTGGCCTAGGACCTTGCTGGAGAAGAGAATGCCCTGACCACCAAGCCCAACGATGACATACTGCATCCCTTACGCCTCCTCTCCGTCGACAGCAACGATAGCCCCATGGGGGCAGACGAAACGGCAGACGCCACAGGCCACACAGAAACGCTCGTCGATGTAGGCCTTCTTCTTTTCGTCGCTGAAGACCAGGCCGGGACAGTTGAAGTTGGTGATGCAGTAACGGCAGCCAATGCACTTCTCCTGGTCAACGGTGACGGCGACACGGGGCTGTTTGGGGCGGAGAAGCATGCAGGGATGACGGAAGACGACGACCGTCGGCGTCCGGTTCTCCTTGGCGAACTGCCAGGCCTCCTTGATGGCCTTCGTCCCCTCGGCCACGTCGTAAGAGGCGACGACGGAAACGTGGCTGACGCCGCACCCCCTGATGAGGGGCACGAGATCGACGGCGACGCCGCTGTCCTCGCGGCGCAGCTTGTCGCCCAGGCCGGGGTGGGACTGTCCGCCCGTCATGGCCGTCAGGCTGTTGTCCAGAATGGCCAGGACAAAGGCATGGCGGTTGTAGACGGCGTTGATCAGGCCCGGAACGCCCATGTGGAAGAAGGTGGAGTCGCCGATGGTGGAGACGACGGGCTGGTCCTTGCCGTCGACATGATGGGCCAGGAAGAAGCCCGACCCCTGGGAGACGGATGCGCCCATGCAGACGACGGAATCGACCATCTTCTGGTTCACGCCCAGCGTGTAGCAGCCGATGTCGGAGGGATAGATCGCCGCCGGCAGGGCCTTGTGGATGGCGAAGAAACTGGCCCGATGGGGGCAGCCGGGGCAGAGTGCCGGCGGCTTGGGCGTCACCTTCAGTTCCTGCAGGGCCGCCTTGAGCCGTTCCTCTTCCCTCTTGGGCCGCTCCTCGCCGAGAGCCCGGTAGAGGATCTCTTCGATGACCTCCGGCAGAAGCTCTCCCGCCCGGGGCACGAAGCCGTTCCAGCGTCCCTTGATCTTGGTCCGGTCGGGGAGCTGCATCTCCATGACGGGGTAGGTCTCCTCGAGGAAGAGGACGTTATCGTGGCGGGCGATGAAATCCTGGACCTTCTTCACCGGCAGGGGGAAGGGCGTTCCGATCTTCAGAACGGCCACATCGGTGCGCCCCGTGGCCTTGAGGATGTCCATGACGATGGCGAAGGAGACTCCGCCGGCGACGACGGCGAGCTTGGCCTCCGACCGGGCGGGAACCTCGTAGTTGTAGCTGTCGAAGTCGGTCTCGAACTCCTCGGCGATGGCATCGATCTTGGCGTTCAGCTGGGGATGGGAGACGCGGACGTTGGCGGGAAGGCAGACCCAGCGCTTGGGATCTTTCTTGAAGGCCGCCTTGTTGGGCACCTCGCGGACCTCGCCGAGCTCGACATCCTGACGACAGTGGTCGACGCGCACCGAGGGACGGAGGACGGAGATGATCTGATGGCGCTCCGAAAGATCATAGGCGTCGAAGACCATGCGCTTGGCCTCTTCCGCCGAGGACGGATCGAAGCAGGGGAGCTTGGCGAACATGGAAAAAAAGCGCGTGTCCTGCTCCGTCTGAGAGCTGTGGGGGCCGGGATCGTCGGCGACGACGAGGAGAAAGCCGCCGGCCATGTTGAACTGGGCGACGCTCATGATCCCGTCGGCGGCGACGTTCATCCCCACCTGCTTCATGACGGCACAGGCCCGCTGGCCGGAGAAGGACGCCGCAGCGGCGACCTCGAAGGCCACCTTCTCGTTGATCCCCCACTCGACGGCCGTCTTCGTGCCCAGCTCGTCGGCGTAGGCGGCGACGGCGGGAAGAATCTCCGACGACGGCGTGCCCGGATAGGCCGTCGCGACGGCACAGCCGGCCTCGACGATCCCCCGGGCGATCGCCTCGTTGCCCAGGAGAATCTGACGTTTACTCAACTTCGACCACTCCTCTCGACTCATTGGGGTCAGATCACTTACAGACAGGATTCAAAAAGGACACGGTAGGCATCGGGGCAGCCGGTCAGTTTTCCGTCAAGGTCACAGAAACCGTGGCGGGTCGTTCCCTCGACGAGCAGCTTCTTTTCGCCCTCCCGGAAGAGGCGGTACCCGAAGGTCACGCTGTGTTTTTTCAGCTCGGCCAGGACCGTCTCGACGCGGACGACATCGTCGTAACGGGCCGGGCTCTTGTAACGGCAGTGGGCCTCCACGACGGGAAGCATGAGACCCGAGGCCTCCATGGCGGGCACGGAGATGCCAAGATCGCGGCAGAACTCGCCCCGGGCCGCCTCGAACCAGACGAAATAGTTGGCATGATAGACGACGCCCATCTGGTCCGTCTCGGCGTAGCGGACCCTCTGACGGGACAGGAAGACACGGGCCATCGCAAGAGGCCTCAGTCCCGGGGCAGAAGCTCGATGGAATCGCCCCTGCGGACCCAGCCCCCCTCAAGGACCCGGCAGAAGAGGCCCTTGCGGGGCATGATGCAGTCACCCGTCTTGTGGTAGATCTCGCACTTGGTGTGACAGGTCTTGCCGATCTGGGAGATCTCGAGCAGGGCCTCGCCGGCGCGGAGCCGGTCTCCGATGGCCACGCCGGAAAGGTCGAGGCCCTGGACGGTCAGGTTCTCGGCGAAGCTTCCCGGCCGGAGCTCCGGCAGCTTCTCCTTCGCCGTCTCGATATCCTCAAGAGTGAGGAGACTGACCTGACGGTGGGCGAAACCGGCGTGGGCATCGCCCTCCAGTCCCTTCTCGACGACGAGGAAGGCCTCGCCCACATCCTCTTTCTGCGTTCCCTTCGCCTCCGACGTGCAGACGGCAGCGATCGTTCCCTTGATTCTGTTCACGGTGACCTCCTTCAACTTGGCCGGAATCTAGTCCTTCCGGCAGGCGCTGCGATGAATCTGCATCAGACAGAGGCCGCTGACGACCTCAAATCCCTTCTCTCTAAGAAGCCGCTCTCCCTCGCCATTTTCGGCCCCCGGCTGAAACCAGGCGACGGGCCGTCCTTCCTGTGATGCCAGGAAGGAAAGGCTCTCCTCCTGATGGCGGGCATCGAGGAAGAAAGCCACCACATCCACCGCTTCGGGCAGACTGTTCAGATCCTCCAGGCAGAGTTCTCCGAGGATCTCCTGCCCCGCGTAGGCAGGGTTGACGGGAAAAAGGCGGAACCCCTGCCCCTGCAGGTAACGCATGACCCCGTAGACGGGCCTCTCCCTTTTAGACGAAGCCCCCACGACAGCCACCGTCGACGGCTTGCAGACGAAACGTTCGCGAATTTCATCAAAAGACAGAGCCATGGCGGAACCTCCCTTCGATCACAGCAGACAATGGGCGCTCTCGAGCATCCGCTTTTGACTTTACCACGAAAGTCCCGACAAGCGACAAGAGCCAAGTCGCCTGGCGACACACAAAAGGGCGGGCCCCAACAGGGGGCCTACCGCCTTCATGGCGATTCAACGACGACCTTGCAAAAACCTTCGGGGCTGGTAAAATGCTCAAAGCATGGAGGGCTGGCCGAGTGGTCTAAGGCGGCTGACTTGAAATCAGTTGTGGGACCTCCCACCGCGGGTTCGAATCCTGCGCCCTCCGCCACTAGACAGGACAAAGCCGTCTGGGTGTACCTACAAACCCAGGCGGCTTCTTTGTTTGCAAGTATTTGAACTCTTTTCGGGATCAAGTGGAAACATCCGAATCCAGAGCTTCTACCGTACTCCTCTCCGTACTCCGCTATAATGGGGGTACGGTCATGAAGGGAGGCGCAAGGCATGTTGACGGATGCTGCCATCAGACGGTTGCCCCCTAAGGAAAAGAGGTACGTCGTCGCCGACGACAAGGGGCTCTATCTTGAAGTGCGACCGAACGGGGGAAAGAGCTGGAAAGTCCGTCTCTACCAGGACGGCAGGGAGAGAAAAACGACCCTGGGGCACTATCCCCGGATGAGTCTCAAGGAAGCCCGCCTCGAAAGGGACCGTCTCAAGATCGAGGCGGCCGAGGGCGGAGTACGGTCCGGGAAAGACGGAGTACGGCAGAGCCGGGGCACCTTTGAACAGCTCTGTCGGGAATGGTTCGAAACAAAGATTGAACCCCTGATGTCGGCCAGACACTCCCAGACTGTCCTTTCCCGGCTGGACCGAATCGTCATTCCAGCCCTCGGTGACCGGACCCCCGATGAGATCACCGCGCCGGACGTGCTGGAAGCGATGCGCCCCGTCGAGCGGATGGGGCACAACGAGACGGCCATCCGCACGACCCAGATCATCGGCCAGGTCATGCGCTACGGAGTGGCGACGGGGAAATGCACCCGCGACGTCACAGCCGACATGAAAGGAGCCCTGACGCCCAAAAAAGTCGAGCACCGTCCTACGATCACTTCCCCTGCAGCGATAGGCGCCCTCTGCCGGGCCATAGACGCCGCCAAAGGAACGCCGATCGTCAAAGCAGCACTTCTCTTCCACATGCTGACTGCCGTCCGCCCTGGCGAGCTTCGGAAAGCCGAATGGGCCGAGATCGAAGGAGACCTGTGGAAAATCCCCGCCCCGAAAATGAAGCTGCGCCGCCCCCATGTCGTTCCTCTTGCACGGCAAGCCCTGGAGGTCCTCGAAAAGCTCCATCCCATCACGGGCCGTTCTCCCTACCTCTTCCCTGCTGTCAGAAACTTCTCCCGCCCCATGAGCGACATGACGGAACTTGTCGCCCTTCGGCGCCTCGGCTACGGACAGGATGAGATCGTCCCTCACGGGTTCCGGGGGATGTTCAGCACCCTCGCTTACGAGAACGGATGGTCCTCCGATGTCGTCGAGCGCCAGCTGGCCCACGCAAAAGGCGGAGTGAGAGCCGCCTATGACCATTCTCTCCTGCTGGACCAGCGGAGAGACCTCATGCAGTGGTGGGCCGACTGGCTTGACAGCCGTCGGAAGGAATCGTTCCTCTAAGGAAATTCATCGGTACACGCCGATCGATCGAAAGAGCCCCTCCAGCTATCGAGGGGCTCCCTTTTCGTGCACTGGTCCCCGTCTTTTTGTTTCCTGAGGGTCAGACCGGTAAGCTTTCCACCGTGACGGGCTTAAATCTCTTTGACTCGATGATGCCCTCTTCCAGAAGAAAGGAGACGGATACGGCTATAGCATCAGACAAGCCGACGGAGAGCAGACCGTGACGGTAAAACCCCCCTCTTCTTTTCCGGGAAAAGCCTTCTTTTTGTTTCCCGACAACGTCACCAGTAAGCTTTCAACATCATAGCTCACTCTTTTTGAAATCGATATCAATCGATCAGGGAGGCGATTGTCGGATGAGCATCGAATCACAACTTGCAGACGCTGTCACAGGAAAACTGATTCCTTTGCTGGAAGCGACCATCGAAAGGAAACTGACCGAGCACCGGCAGATCGACGGGCAGGAGAAGCGCTACGGGTTTCTCCGTCTGCCCCAGGTGTTGCAGCTGATCCCGGTCTCAAAGGCGACATGGTGGCAGCTGGTGAAGGAGGGAAAGGCGCCTGCAGGGATCAGGCTGTCGGCCAACGTCACCGTCTGGCGAGAAGCCGACATTGATCGCTATATCCGGGAGGCTGGAAGGGATGACTGCAAATAAGAAAGCCCCCCAGTCGTGGCCGCGACTGAGAAGGCTTTTCCCCTCGTTGCTGGAGGGGCAATTCAAAGTGATAACTGTGTCGTTATTGTCTCGTATTTGTGGAAACCTGGCAACCCGTGAACGGAGGCAGAATCGATGAGCATACAACTCGAAGCCAATCGTAAGGCTTGGATCGAGAGGTTCTGCCCCCGGCAGGACGGACGCTCCGTGTCATGGAGGGGATCGGAGAGTATGATGGCCCCAGAAAACGAGACAGTTTTTGGGGGGTAGATCAAGCATGACGAAGGGGGCCAGGAAGAGCTATTCGCCGGAGTTCAAGGCCCAAGCAATATTGGAATTACTTAAAGAGCAAAAGAGCCTCAGTGAACTGGCTTCCGTCTATGAGGTACATCCGACTCTTCTCACGAAGTGGAGGAAGGAGGCCCTTGCGAACCTGCCCAAGATTTTTGAGGACCCCAGAAGGAAGGTGCAGGACGAAAAGGACAGCCTCATCAAAGATCTCTACTCCCAGGTCGGGCGACTCACCATGGAGCTCGAGTGGCTGGAAAAAAAATGTGGTCGCACCGCTCCCAAGGCGTGAACGGGTTACCCTCCTGGACCGAGGAGAGGACAGCCCCCTGCCTCTGGCTGCCCAGGCGGATTTGCCGGGCCTGAACAGGTCCGGCCTTTACTATAAGCCCCGTTCTCCCTCGGGAGAAGATCTGCGGCTGAAGCGCCGCATCGACGAGCTTTTTACGGAACACCCCTTTTACGGTGCTCGGCGGATCGCCGCCGTCCTTAACGGGGAGGGGTTCCATGTCGATCGCAAAAACGTCGGACGGAACATGCGAGAGATGGGGCTCCACGCCGTCTACCCGCACAGGGACGGGAGCCGCCCTCATCCGGAGCACCCGGTCTACCCTTATCTGCTTCGTGATCTGAAAATCAGGGAACCCGACCAAGTTTGGGGGACCGACATAACCTATGTCCGCCTCCGTCGAGGCTGGATGTACCTGGTCGCCTTCATGGACTGGCACTCTCGGTACGTCATCTCCTGGGAACTGGATCAGACTCTGGAGCTTCCTTTCGTCCTCCAGGCCCTGCGGAGAGCTTTCGACAAAGGCCACAGACCGGGGATTCTCAACAGCGACCAGGGGAGCCACTTCACCAGCTGGTCCTACATCGCCCTGGCCGAGGAGAGGGGCACGAGGATCAGCATGGACGGCAGGGGACGGTGCATGGACAATATCTTCACGGAACGGCTCTGGCGGAGTTACAAATACGAGGAGGTCTACCTCAATGAGTACGACTCTCCCGCCGAGTGTCGCCGGAGGGCCTATCGGTACTTCGAGTTCTACAACAACCGACGTCCCCATCAATCTCTGGGATACCGAACTCCGGCAGAAGTTTATTTTTCAAGGAGCGGGGAACAACCCTGCCTCTCGGCAGAACGGGAAGACGAGATCGCCCAGACCGACAGGACATCACCAGCGAGATGCTTGATCTGAGGGCTTTTTCTGTATTGACAAGTGGGGCCACCATAGTGTTTCGCCCATGCCGGGAGCACTGCCTCGTCTTATTTATGACGGAACCGCCACATCTCAACCGCTTTTCCATCGGTCGTCTCCAGCCGTTAGCCAGTATCAGCAAGCCCATGAGTATGCTCTTAAGCCCAAAACAATCACGTTCCATCCCTGATTTAGTTGCCCTTCAATTTCAACAGCTCATTGTCCAGTCCATAGCGAACCACGTCGATCCGGTCGCTTCGTTGGGAAACAAAGTCACCGGTCATCACGGGGAGCTGAAATGGGAAGAATGCCGGGTTGTTTACGAACAGCTCCATTGCGCTCTTGGCCTCCGGGGTGGCTAAGAGCGCGGACTCGATCATCAGGATGGCCAGGTTTGGCTCGGCAATGCTCACCGGAGCGGCTTTCTCATAGCAGCCTTTGGCTTCAGAATCCTTCAGGGCTCCCCAAGCAACAAAGGAACGGATCGCATATCGTGCATAGCGGCTCACGGTCTGCCTGTCACCATACTGTTCCTTCATGCGATTGATGATCTGCGTCTGGGTCACCTGATCCTGCAAGGCCAGCAGACGGCCAGTCTGCCGGGCCACATTGAACCAGAAGGGATAGACCGCCGAGATCATCCCCCAGTGGACCGCCAGAGCCATCGATGGCTGCTCTTCCAGGAAGGCTAGAGCCCTGTTGCGGAATGCCGACAGGCCGGCATCGGGAGAGACCCAGATCTTCATCAGCATATTCACGACCTGAGTCCTTGAGGTCTCTCCTCGCTCGCATTCAGATCCACTGCCTTTCCTTTCCGCAAGGTACGCATGCAATTCCCGCCGGATGGCTTGGGCATCCATACCTGCCAAGATAAGGTTTGCCGTTTTATGAAGCCACTCGAGGCGAATGGTCTGCTTGATGCCGATGGCTTCATGTTGTTTGCCCATCACCGTGTTCTCCTTTCAAACTTTATAAGGGGCACGATGACTTCTTCGATGGCTACACCGCCGTGACCCACGATGGCATCTCCCGGATTCACGAATGCGTCGCGGCCACCGGCCACCAGAGGGAAATAATCTGCGGGCAACCCGACCGGCTGCCACTCGTGGGCAAACGGGAAGGCCCCAGCCACCTGAGCGCGGAGTTCCGGCGTGGGATAGACACGAACCCGCTCGCCGCGAGTTTCGGCAATCACACCTTCAGACGGGCGGCCTTTGCCTTCGCATTGGATGTTGCCGTGATCGGCCGTCAGCCAGACCTCATAGCCGTAATCCAGCAGTTGGCCGACCATCGCAGCCAGAAACCCACCCTGGCACCACTGCTTGATTTGGTTGTGCATCCCGGCCGAGCCGAGTTGCATGCCGTGCATGATCTTGTCCACCTTGTCCACGACCAACCCCACCACCTTGGTCTTCCCGGGGTGGATTGCGGAGTCGAGGACGCCCGCAGCATCACCGTCGCCAAGACCGCGCTGGTAGGCGACATCGAGCCGAGACAGGCCATGGCCTTCCCAGAACTGCTTCCAGAGTTTCTCTTCGCTGTTGGTCGAGTTGATGGATGACGGGAAATAGAGCGGCGGCTTGCCCGAGAAGATCGATTGCCGCGATACCGAGGTCAGCGTCGGAATCCAGGCGAAGGTCGCGGATTCGCGCATGACAAGATTGGCATCTTGCTTTTGCAGAAGCTGGCGAATGGTCACCCACTGATCCAAGGCCAGTCCATCGACCACGATCAGCGCGGCACGGCTGCTACCGGAGTCCTCGATTTCCCTTGCCAAGCGGCGCGGCACATGGTGCAGCATGGCTGGATTGGTCGGCGGCAAGTTGATCAGACTGGAGTAGTGGTCGGCCAGCCAAGCGGCAAAGGTCGTGTTCAGTGCATCGCCGATTTCCCTGAGCCGGGTCTGATACTCGGTGCTGTTGCCACAATGAACCAGCGAAGAAAGTTCGGCCCATTTCAATGCAAAGGCGGTCCAGTCCGAGTAACGCGCTTCAGCAGTGGGCAGTTCCTTCTCGACAAGGTCAAACAGGCGGGAAATCCGCAGTTCGTCATCGTCCACGCCGGAGGTGGCGATGCCGCTTCGTACCCACGACCCGGCGTCCACTTCAATGTCCTTGGCCTCAACCGGGGTGAGTTTCCCTTCCAGGAACAAGTTGTCGATGTAGACCTTGATGTCCTGATGGTCGAACGGCGGACGGTCAGGGCCGGGATACTTGAGGCCGTATTCCGGCGAATCTTCCCGTACCTGATTGACGCTACCGAGCCTGGAAAGGAAGAGCGGCCAGCGTTCCTGCAAAAAGGCGAAGAAGGCCTCATCGTCCGGAACGATCTCGGAAAGCGGCCAGGCTTTGAACCCATCATGGCCTTTCAGAACCTGGATGAGCCGCTCGGCCAGCATCAGCGGGATTTGGAGCTTGCCGTAGTGCAGGCGCAGCAAGGCGCGAAGCAGTTCCACCTCGCCCCCAATCAGTTCCGCCGCAATGCCGAACACATGACGGAGAATGAAATCCTTGGTGGCGTTGTCGCCCATGCGATCCGGCGGCGACTTGCGCTGGGCCTCGAATAGCGCGTCCAGCAGGCTCCGGTCGAGCTTCTCGATGACCGGGTAGCTCAGATGGGGAAAGAGATCCCCCAGGTTGAACGACAGCTTCCGGCCCGCCTGGAGCAGGTCGTAAGGCAGGGACTCCAGCTCCGCATTCTGCAAGCGAAGGACCACCACCAGATCGGTATGCTCACCCCGATCCCAGATCGAACGGTACTTGGACTCATAGGCGTATCTGAATTCGACCGGGTCACTGAACTCGATCAGGTCGAAACCGCGCCCGCGTAATTCGAGTGCCAGCTTCTCCTCTGTCAACAGGCAATCCGGATCGGCAACCAGGGTCAGCTTGCTGACGTTGGGTACAAAGTCGTTCAGGATGGCGTCTCGCCAACTACTCATTGAGCGCCTCCTTTGATGATCCGCAGCATCAGCAGCGGCCGGATTTCCGGCACGATCTGCCTTGCCGATTGCAGTTCATGCCTCCACTCGGATTCGTCAGCATCGCAACGGGAGAGCCTGAATTGCCGTACCTCCGGCAATCCAACCCGCTCGATAGCCTTGCGGCGCGAGGCAAAGGAGACGATGCCGCGTTCCTCCTCGCGAGCCACAGAGGCGAGATGTGCCTGCTGTAATGCGTCGAACAGCTCCTGTCCGGCCTGCTCGGCAGCAATCTGCAACCGCTCATGGGCGATGATGGATTCGTCCTGGCCGAGGGTGGCCTGCACCTGGGCTTCCGCTGTCTGCAGCGCATCCCAGATATGCCGGGCCGTGGGCAGAAACAGTTTGCCTTCCTCGCTCAGGAACACACTGACATATCCCCGCCGCACCATGGGAATGCGCAGGAGCTGTGTCTTCTGGTGCATTCCGGCCTGAAGGCGGATCTCAAAGAGCCCCCAGAACCCGGAGATGCTGGCTGGCAATCCGCTCACGCTTACGCAAGGCAATGGCTGGCCCGCCGCGATCTGCGGCAGGTTCAAGGCCAGCCCACGGACACGGCTGTTTTCAAGATTGAGCAGGGTTGCGTCGGTCAGACGATCCGCTTCCCGGGCGTTGAACACGGCTTTGCGATGCTCCTGGCCGTCCGGCCAATTCAGATCCCACCAGGAGCGCTTGCGGCTGGCCGCGCCGCCGTGAGAATTGAGGTAGCCCACCGTCATCCGCTCCACCCAGTGAGGCAGCGGATGGGAACGCAGACGCTCAGCCGCCTGCACATCCGGTTCTTCTGAAATGCCATAGATGGCGGAGGCCTCGCGCACCTGCTGAATCTCATCGCGAAGCCGAGCAACCGTGTGATCGACGGAGGTTTCGATACCGTCAGGATTAAGGATGGCCGAAGCGAACACATCCTCGAACAGCTCACCGGCTTGGGCGGAGTCGAGCACGTCGCCGGTCTTGTCGATGCCGAACTCGTCGAAGATCACCGAGAGCTTTTGCTCCAGCACTTCGCGGACGCGGAACTCAACCGAATTTTCGAACACAAAATTGATTGCCCTTACCGTCTTGGACTGGCCGATACGATCCACACGACCGATTCGCTGCTCCAGCCGCATCGGGTTCCAGGGGATGTCGTAGTTGATGATGACATGAGCGAACTGCAGGTTCAGGCCCTCACCGCCCGCATCGGTGGAAACCAGCACGCGGTGCGATGTGCGGAAGGCATTCTGGGCCTGCTTGCGTTCCTCCATATCCATGGAGCCGTTTAGAGTGACCATCGAGATCCCCCGGGCTTCCAGAAACTCCTTCAGCATCTGCTGGGTCGGCACGAACTCGGTAAAGATCAACACCTTCAGGTCCGGCTCGTTTTCCTCGGCCTGCAGCTTGTAGATCCACTCGATCAACGCCTCGGCCTTGGCGTCCGGTCCAGCCTGTTCACAGCGAACCGCCGCATCGAGCAGGGTCTCCACATGGCTGCCTTCGCTCTGCAGAGCCGACACGTGTGATTTCAGCAGCTCGTCAAGCAGCTCCTGGCCGTCCATGTCGTAGAGCTCGGCCATTTCATCGTCTGGGCTTTCCGATCCCTCCGCTCCGTTTTCCAGCTCCGCCAGACGCAGGCTGGCTTGCTGTTCGCCTTCCTTGAGCGCCGCGAGCCGTCGTTCCAGTGTGGTGCGAATTGCCCGGGTGCTGGAGACCACCAGACGCTGCATCAGGATCATCAAAAAGCCGATGTGGCGCTTCTTCTCGCGCAGGGCCTGGTTATAGCCCTCGCGCACGTAGTCGGTCACTGCCTCGTAGAGAAGCTGCTGCAGGTGATGACGGCTCTCCCAGGCCACCGGGGCCATCTGCGTGCGCCGGGGTTTGAAGAGCGGCTTGCCGTCGGCATCAATGGCCTTGCGCTTCTCGGTACGGATGACATACGGGGCCACCCGCTCACGGGAGACGCTGTCCATATCCGGAAAGGCCTCGTCATCCAGCAGGTTCATCAGGCGATGGAAGGCATCGGTCTTCCCCTGGTGGGGAGTCGCCGAAAGGAGCAGCACATAGGGTGCAGCCTCCGCCAGCCCCTTGCCGAGCTTGTAGCGGGCGACCTGATCGGTGCTGCCGCCCAGGCGGTGCGCTTCGTCCACCACCACCAGATCCCAACCGGCGGTAATCAGATCTTCGAACCGGCTGCGGTTGTAGTCGGCTACGCGCTCGGCGGTCCAACCGCGCCGCTTGTCCATGGGCTTGACCGAATCCAGGGAAACGATGACCTGATCCAACATCGACCAGGCTGAACTCCGGTGGTCACCCCCTGTAGCCAGGCGTTGCAGGGTGCCGATGTCGTCGCCCAGCACGAGCTGGAATTGCTCGTTGAAGTGGGTCTGCATTTCCGCCACCCACTGGGTAGCGATGCCTTTGGGAGAGACGACCAGGATTCGCCGAACCAGCCCGCGCAGCTTGAGCTCACGCATAATCAAGCCGGCTTCGATGGTCTTGCCGAGACCCACCTCATCGGCCAGCAGGTAACGCACGCGGTCGCCGGAGATGGCCCGGGACAAGGCGTGGATCTGGTGCGGCAGCGGAATGACGTTGGACTCCATGGGAGCCAGCAATACATGGCCATCGGTGGCGCTGGTAGAGCCTTCAAGCACCTCGGCCACCTTGGCTGCGGCGGCCACATAGGCAATGCGTCCGGCCTCGATCTCCGGCTGGAGGTCAGCACTCAGCGGCCGCAAAGCGGAGCGGGGCACGCGCACCACCGCGTCCTGATTCGGCAACCAGATGCGGAACACCGTCTGCCCCCACAAGGTCTGTTCTTCGATGACCTTGCAGGCGCTGTTATGAACGGTGCTGTATTGCCACTGCTGACCAACACTGGGAGATTTCATCCTTGAACCTCCAGCCTCAACTGGTTTGGCCTGATAGCCGAACGAGACCAGTGTTGCTCCACGGCTTGGATAAATGCCGGACGAACCAGTTTAGCCCGTTGCGCCAGCCAGTCGTCTAGGTCAAATCGGAGATAGATGCCTTCCGCAGGCTGATCGCTGAGTTTTGATGTCGATAGGAATTTTTGAACTTCCGGGTATGCGAAGTGCCCGCGTGTGAGGACAGGAACTTGAGCAACGCACATTTCCGTAAAGAGATCATCCCTGCGTTTTGAAGATAGAAATCGGCCAAATCGTTTGTCATAAACATCGAAACCAAGGAACCAATCCGGCAAACGGTCATAAAAAACCGAGTGCTGGGCATAGCACCATTCCCCGAAGAGTATGAAATGGTCGGAAAGATGCTCAAACAGCGTATCGGTCCGTGGCGTCAACCAGTCACCAAGTTTTTTCCATTGACCAGATCCAGGTAAATGCAGGTATGCACCCCTGTTCTGTGCTCGAATATTTCCTTCCGAATCAAAAGAGATTCCCAGATTCGCGCCATCTACCTTTTCTTCTACAGTCACCTCATGCGTCAGGAATGCATCACGCTCCGAATCCGACAGCACTTTGTCACCCCGGATGTCAACACCGGGCATGGTCGCCAGATGTGGTGTTGAGGGAAATTTGAAGAAATCCTCTTTCACGTTCCCATCTTCTCTTCATATTTTGCTTTGACGTATGTCGGACAGAGGAACTGGACGGTAATTCCAAGCTCAGCTAAGGCATCCTTCCATCCCCACCACTTGCTGTCGGTGGCCTGCAATATCGGCGGTTTATCCGCGTGGGCATTGGCCACGGCGACAAATTTCCGGTCTGATCTGTCAAAATCATCCAGGCCGTCATGCGTTGGGAATTCATCGTAGGAATCGCCATTCTTGGAAATGGGCACTCGCTGAGTATCAAGCAGGCTCCAGCGATTATCGTGAACCCATTTCATGAAACGGTCACCAACACCTGGCTGTCCCTTCATGGAGAGCTGCTGCCGGTATTCATCGAAAATTTCGTCTCCCGCGTCGATGATCAATCCGCGCTTTTTGATGACATGATCAACTGCCTCAATGCATGCCAGCACGCACGCATCGGAAACATCAGCGTCTGGGTCCGGCTGGGTAGCGAGATTGGCCGTCTTAGGCACATTGGTATCCACGAGGCATTTCTTCGGCAGACTCATTCGGATGCCTCCGACTTTTCGGTTTTCTGCATCCGTTTTTTCATGGCAGCCTTGGCTTGCTCAGTGATGTCACCCATCTCGTCGCCGAAGAAATTTTCCGGCCAGTTCTGGATGTTGCCAAATATGTCAATTTGCAACGGCTCCAAGGATGCGGGCGTCTTGGCGATATTGGCGAAATAGGCCGATACTCTTTCCTGGTGGACTGTATCTTCGGCGATACGGCGCTGCAGACGGCGAAGGAAATGCTCCGAGTGGGTTTCGATAACCAGCTGAATATCCCTGTCTGCCCCGTTTTCCCTGGAGTTGATGACATCGATCATCACGTCAGCCAGCGCCGATTGTGCATTCGGGTGCAGGTGGATCTCCGGCTGTTCCATAAGGATGATCGACCCGGCAGGCGCGTAGAAACACTGCACCAGAACCGGAAGCACCTGGGATATGCCAAAACCGACGTCCGGGAGATCGACCCAGTCCCTTGATCCCTTGGTGCGAACCTTGACCTCGTACTCCTGCCGCTGTTCCGATATCGGGTTGACCTTGAATTCCTCGATTAGTCCCATTTCCTTGAGCTTGAGAGCAATGATCTCCTCAAAAGGTTTGGCTGGAGATGCTCGTTTTGCCCCCGGCTTGAATAAACTGATTTTCCGGTTTCGCGCCGCAAGAATCGCCGCGATGGTATTTTCCCCCGCATAGCCGACACTTTCGGGCTCCATGCCGGTCCATGAATACAGACGTTCCGCCTTGGTGCGCAAGGGACCAAGATAACAGAGAGATCGGTAGAGCTTTTCATGACGCAGGTTCAACGCCTGGACGAAATCTGCGTTCTGGTGATAGGCAACCACCTCATCTGGGAAGCCGTAAAACCGTACCGGGGCACCGGGATACCAGACCCGCCCCTGCTTGCGTTTCAGCGTGTAGTTGGTCGCATCGACTTTATACTCGGACTTGGCATCCGATTTTCGCTCCATGCCAATGGACAGCCGGGATTCCTCTTCTTCAAGCAACTCATATTTCAGTTGATCAAGCACCAGGGTGTGCCGGTCCTTATCCCCTAAGCCGACCTCGGCATGAAAAGAGAGGTTATCCCCGGAAAAGGCCTGGCCCGTCACCGGGTCTTTGAACTTCAGTACTTCCGGCAACGACCACAGATAGTCAAAGGTGATCTTGTTTCCCGGATCGCGGTGAAAAACCATCTCCTGATAGGAGCCAAGCTGAACCGCCGAGTTCTTGCCGCCCGGATAGAAAACCGCCTTTCTGTCCGGTGACTCCACAGTCTGCTTCAGCATCATCAAAAACTGACCGATGCTGGATTTGCCCGAACTGTTGGCACCAAAAAACAGGGTGATGGGAGCCATGCGAATGGTGCCGGTATCCTTCCAGCCTTTGAAGTTCTGTATTCGTAACTGCTTGAGCATAACTATTCCCCTCCCATCCGTGTTACCGCCTGGTCGTACCACATGAGCAGCTTCGGATCTTCTTCCAGGACGTTGTTGGGGATCTTGTCGGCCACGGCGACGATGACGGCGTAGTCACGCTCCTGCCAGGCTTTCTTGAATCCGGCGCGGACAGCTTCCAGGCGGAAGACCTTGAGCTTTTTCTTGACCTCTTTGTATTCCTCGAACTCCTTGAGCAGCGCCTTCTCGCGCAGCTTCTCCAGGTCGCCCGCCTTGTTGGGATCAGGCACGTACCAGCGGTCGCGGGCCTTTGCGACCAGAGTTGGATCATCCTTGGGCAGGTTGCGCAGTTCCTTCCAGTTGGTGGAGAGGTAGGCGTGGATCTGTTCTGGCACCGGGCCTTTGCCGTCGTAGCACAGGAAGTTCTGGTTCAGCAGTTCGCGCAGGTCGAGCTGGGCCTCGTTCTTGCTCCAGCCACCGAGCTGCTGCATGAACTGCGGGTTGATATCAGAGAAGGTCTGCGGCTTTTCCTTGATGAGCTGGCGGAGCCACTGGATGGCGGAGGCCTCGTCGGAGACGAACATGGACATCTGCTTGAGTTCGCCCGAGGTCATCTTCTTGCGGTCGTATTCGGCCACCTGATCCGGCAGGAAAAACATGCCGTCGCGCTCGATGAAACGCTGCGACAGCCCGATCTGGAACTCCTGACTTGAGATCGGCACGGGGTAACCCTTGCGGACGTAGAACGCAATCATCTGGTCGAACAGGATGCGAGGATCGCGCTCGGGCACCATTAATAGCAAAACGCCTTGTCGTTTAGTTACAGGTAGATACTTCAAGTGCGTGCGGACGAAGTCCCACACGCCTTCTTCGGTTTGCGCCTCCTTTTTGAAGCGCTCCTCAAAACCGCCATTAGGCTTATATGCTGTTATGACCAAGTCTTGTTTAACAGAAGTCGTGTTGGTAACAGCGTTAAAAGTCCCCTGCTTTTTATCCAAGGCGGATACATTGGCGACTATAAAGCCTGCTTCTGTTATGGATGTTTGGATGCTATTCCAGACAGACGCTTTGGTGTTCGAAAACTCAACCGTCATCCATCGGCCAGGCTTGAGAGCACGATATGCTTCGCTAAAGCAGCGCGTCATTAGCGCACGATAGTCGTCAAGGCTCTTTTTCTGAGATCGATTTTCAATGGCCTCCGGAATTTTATTTGTAAGAACGCCAAGCCATGTCTCCCAAAGAAAATTGAGCTCGGAATACATTAGGTTCGAGCCGAATGGAGGATCAAAAAAGAAGTAATCGAGGCTTTCGTCGGGTATTCTTGTGGCCTCAGTTGATCCAGTAAATACGACTTGCCTGGTCTTCTGATCTCTTTTTGCTTGATAGGAGGCTACGTCCTTAATCCTGAAGCCAATCATTAAATTGATGTTATATTCGATTTGGTTCGATGGAATATACAGGGTACCGGCCAAAACTCCTGCCGTCTTTGATAGGTTCGTATTTAGTCGGCTAACAGCAATTTTGTGCATTTTGCTTGCCCTGGGAAGCTGGTCTCCAACAAGACACAGGAGCTGACTTTCCATCGGAGACTTTTTCAGATGATGCCGTAGCGTAGAAAGAACGCGAAGATTTCTTTTTGAGTAAAAGTGGTGCGCATGGGTCACACCAACTCGAAATGGATCAGAGGTTTTATCACCCTCTGGAACTTTGTCTGACGGAAACCAGTGAGGGATGGGTTCATTGTTGATCCTCTCGATCAACTCATAATCCTGTTGATCTGGCTTCTTCTCGTGTCGTCCAGTAATTCCGGGAACTGAATAATTGATCTGAACCGGCACTTGCTTCGCTTGAGCGATAGATTCTTTTAACGCAGGGTCGAAAACATTGATCCATGCACGTTCCATCGTTCGCTTTGAAAGAGATGCCGCACAGTTTGGACACGGAAAGTCATCGTGAACTTTTCCATTTTCAGCGTCGACTGCTTCATCCCAAAAAACCACTTCGCCAGCACACTCTGGACAGATAAAAACATCCGACCAAACCGTGTAATTGATCTTGCCAATTCGGCCGTCAGAATGTTTCGTTTCGTACATCCAGCCGCATTCATCTTCAACCACCTTGAGAATTCGATTGGCCTCCTTTTCAAAAAGAAAAGGACTCACGGGTGTGTTGTAGTTGTATGAGATAAACGTTGCCGCCGGAGACAGATCATTGAGAAACGCTCTGCGGACACCCAGCTTTGAGAAAGGTCGCCAAACCTTTTTGCCATCTTCATCGACCTCTTCCTGCAAAATGGCCCCATCCGGCTTCACCTGGTAGCCGAGAGACATCACTACTTCGCGGTCGCCACACATTTGCGCGGCCACACCCGTCATGCCGGTTCCACAGAAGCCGTCGAACACGATATCCCCCGGCTGCGTGTAGTGGAGGATGTAACGCATGATGGCCTTATGCGGCACCTTGGTGTGGTAGGAATGCGCGTTGTAAATCGGGTCGTTTTTCCCCTCGCTTACATCAGAGGCAAAGGGTTCACGGTGGTAGTGGTAGCCTTCGGGCTGTTCCGGCTTCTGCGCTTCCCACTCGGCGATGAAGTCGGCCATCCACGGGTTCGGACAGGCTGTGTAGTACGGCGGATCGCTCAGATTCAGGATGTTCTCGTCCCTGCCAATGGGAAAGCCTTCGATCTTGCGGAACTCCGGGTCGCGCAACCGGTCGCGTAGTAGCTCGGTGAAGTGTTGGCGTCGCGCTTCATCACTGGGGAATTCGATACCGAGACAGGTGACCGGTTGCGGTTTCGAGTTCCGAGTTTCGAGTTGCGAGTTGAAAAGCTCTTCCTGCATCAGCGTTTTCCTCCTGCTTGTTCACGACTTTTCAGATAGCGGATAAAACCGCCGATGAGGCGTCCTGTATCACCTGACAGGTCGTAAAGGCCTTTGAATTGTTCCTGTTTGATATAACCGGCGTCGAGAGCCACATAGAGCTGGGCCTGAACTTCTGCGGCTGAGCCTTTGGCAATGAACAGGAACTGGATAAATTCGCGTACACCGCCTCGATCAAACCCTTCGGCAATATTCGACATGACCGATACGGCAGCTCGCCGGATCTGATCGCGCAGACCAAAATCCTTGGCGAAAGCGCCATCAGCCGTCACGGCGTAAACCTCCCGTGTCAGTACACGGGCCTTCTGCCATGCGTCGATGTCCTCAAATTTCTGTATCGTTCCCATGTTTCAACTCGCTACTCGTAACTCGCTCACTCGACAACTATCCTGACCTTGGCCGGGTCCTTGCCCTTGGTGAGCTGATCGATGTACTCCTCAAAGCGTTTCTTCATCTCTGCCGGGGTGGCCGGGCCGTCGGTGACCTGCAGGGCCTGTTGCAGCTCCTGCGCCTTGACGGTGACCTTGACCAGGCCGGAGAGTACTTCCTTCAATGCATGGACAAAGTTGCTGTCCAGCGGCACCGGCAGTTCCTTCGACTTGATGAAGGCCTCCAGGGGCTCGCGGTCGTCGATTTTCAGCAGGTCCATGTTGGCCTGGGTGATCGGGTCCTCCAGGTTGCTGAGGATGGTGGAGGTCCAGGCCGCCACCATGGCGTCGAGCTGGGCGTCCATCTGGTCGATCATCTGCGAACCTGCCGCCGTGCCGGTTTCCACCGAGGGCCGGAACCCGCAATGGGGGCAGATGGGCGAGGCGTCGAGGTTTTGCTCGGTCAGGGCGAAGCAGCTCTTCAGTCCGGCCAGGCGGTTCTGGTAATCGGTGAGCTGCTGCCGGGGCATCAGGTCGATACCAGCCAGTTTGAGCAGGGTTTGCAGGCGCTGGTCGTTGAGCAGGCCCGCCTTGCGCTTGTCGTCGTTCACGCCCAGCCGGGCCTTGGTGTGCAGGCCGATGTAGGCGACGGTGTAATCCTTCTTCAGCTTTTGCAGCTTAGCCCCGATGCTCTGGGACTGGCTGGCCAGCTCGGTCAGGTCGGCCTGCTTGAGGGCATCCAGCACGTCCTGCCGGGTGGTCTTCATGCGATCCACCCAGTCATGCTCAGCGGGCAGCACAGCCTCGGCGGTGGAGAGCCAGGACGCCGTCGGGCTGTGGTCCATGATGAACTCGCGCAAGGCGTCCAGCTCGTCCAGGGCTTTCACGGCCTTTTCATGGGCCAGCACTTCGGGAGCGCTGTAACGGAAGTTTTTCAGCTTGCCCGGCGAGGAGTAGGCCTGGAGCGATTCAAAGAAGCCCTTGGCCTCATCCAGCCCGCCGGTCTGGCTGGCCAGATCGGTGCCCGCGAGCAGATCCAGCCCCCAGAACGACAGCCCTTCGCGCAGGGTCTGCTGGGTCATGACGATGCGCTTGACGATCTTGCCCACTGCCTGTTGCAGGTTCTGCACCGGCTCGTCCTTGCCCTGGGTGACGAGCTGGGCCATGCCCGGCGTCATGCCGAGCAGTTCGAACAGCGCCTTGAGCGCGGGCAGGTTCCATTCCTTGGGCTGCTCCAGGTGTTTGAAGCGGACCAGTTCGTCCATGCCGGTCGCGGCAAGCTGCTGCAACCCAGTGGCGTCGAATTTCTTGCCCGGGATGGAGAGCACGATGTCGCCGGAGTAGACCAGCGCCGCCAGGATGACCGCCACCCACTCGGGCTCGAGCCGCCCACCGCCCGGGTTCATGTATTCAAGGCCGTAATCGTCCTGGATGATCTCGCTGCGGTTCACCACCTGGCCGTGCCCCTTGGCCTTGACGGCATCGAGGATGAACTTGGTGTACTTCGACTTGTAGGGGTCGATCTTTTCGCCGTCGAGCAGCTCCAGGGCGTCCAGCACAGCGGTGGCCTGCCTGGTGCGGTTCTGCCCGGCGATGGCCCGCAGGGCGTCCTGCGCGGCCTGGGTGCGGTTGTTGCCGGTGATCAGCACCGAGAAAAACGGATAGTCCGGTGCCTGGTTCTCGAAGTTCGGAGCCAGGCAGACACCGGCAATGGTGTTGACCAGATCGCGGAAATTGATGGTTTCATGAGGAGCGAGTCCGGACAAAGATCGAATGTTACCACCTTTCTCCTTTGCCCATTCAGTCATCGATTTGGTACGCCCCTGATATGTCACCTCAAAGGCCATGGTCATGTTCTTCTGCAGCCACTGAACCAGCTTCTTCAGGAAGCCATTGGCCTTCGATTCGTAAGTGGCCTTGGCATGGCCCGATGAAGTGGCCGCAAGGTCCAGGGCCGCCGCATAGCTCTTCAGCGCGGTCTGGAATTCCTCATCGGTGCCTTTCAGGCGGAAAAAGACCTCATCCCTATTCTTCTCGTTGATAAATCGACTAAGTTTGTCGTTGGGGTCGTAAGGCTGGATGAAATAAAGATAGAAGTCCCGCTGGGGCACGGCAGTGGAGCGCTCGTTGGGGGCGCCGAAAAATAAATAACCGGTACGGGCAGCATTACGCTCCTGCCAGACTAATTCGTGCTGCCAGATCTTGTAGCCGGTCACATAGGTAGCATCCTGACACTCCATGACCCGCTTCAGGGCTTCGTAATAGAATCGGTCGAGTTGACCGCTTCCAAGGCTTTCGGCCCGTTTGTCGATCAGGGCATCGAAATCGTCGGTTTTCTTCAGGTCTAGGTAGAACTGGCGGTTATCCTTGTTCTCGGATATGAATTGTCCGCTAACTGCGTTATGAATCTTTCGTAAAACAGTCTCAACGTGAGTCTGTAGGTCTTTGTCGGGCTCGTCACTGCCCATCTCTGCAATTAGAGGTTCGAACAGGCATAAACGATCACGCAGCTCTTCAGGGGATGCGCCTATGGGAGAGTAGATATCGCCCGTTGTTAACCTGTGCACTGAAAGGGCATGAATCAAGCGCAATGCCATTGGCCTATAATTTTTTGGGGTCAGTGCATTTTCAATCCGAGCTTCCAGCACCTGGCTGCAATCAATGACCGCCCGGATCTCCGGAATGGCGCGGAAGGATGCGTTCTGCTTAAGCGTGTTCCAGTAGTTATCGAAGGCAATCAGCCCGGGTTCGTCCTGCGGCACATCCTTGCCGAGAATGCCTTTCATGCCCATGGACAGGGTCTTGAGCACCTCGCGCTTTTCCACCACGGTGACGCGTTCGAATGTGTCGATGTAATCGGGATGCACCGGGAAGAGCCGGACGAACTCGTCCATGCGCTCGTTGAGCCCGCCGTAGTATTTGGCAAAGGGCATCAGGTAGTCGCGGATCTTGGCCTGTTGCTCGGTGGTCTTCTTGAGCAGACGCTCGGCCACGACGAATTTGACGTCGCTGCGGGCAATGAGGATCTGCTCGAAGCGGTCCTTCACCCGGCGGATGCTGTCGGCGACAAAGGCGAAGCGCGGGCTGTCGAAAATGGCTTCCTGGACACCGGCCATGAAGCGGAAGCGCAGATCCTTGCAGACCTCGCCGACCTCGCGGAGGAAGTTGAGGTCGAGGATCAGCTCCTGGTCCTTGCGGGTGCGCAGGTAGTCGAGCAGCTCGTCGACCACCAGCAGCAGGCCGTGCTCGGGGAACACCTCGCCGAACTTGGCCATCATGTCTTCGAAGGCCCGCTTGTGGCTGGTGATGGTCCCGGCTTCGGGGAACACATACTCCACGCCGAGTTTTTCGAGATGCTCTTCCAGTTCGGCCACCAGGATGTCGCGCAGGGACATGGTGGTGGCTCCGATCTCGGTACGGATAACCTTGAAACGCCCGGCGATCTGAGAGGCTGCGTCGCGGACACCTTCGCTTTTCAGCCCTTCCAGCAGGGAGGCGTCTGCGGCAAGGCTGGAGACCACCGACATCAAGTGCGACTTACCGGTGCCGTAGTTACCGACGACCAGCAGGCCCTTGTTGTCGACCGGCTGGTCGAACTGCATCTGAGGAATGACAAGCTGGATGAGCCGTTCGGCCATTTCCTCGGAAATGACATAGGTGTTCACGAGGGTGTGTGCGGCGCTCGATTTGTCCGCGTCACGCAACTGAACGACCGACTCAATCGGGTCGAATTGGATAAGGTCTCCGTATTTCATGCTTGTCCTGCCTCTCTATTGTTTTTTGCCGAATCGACCGTGGCCGAGCCATCCATGCCCACAATCAGCGCATCGACCGAGTCATAGCTGCGGTACTCGGGATGGCCGGTTTCGGCGTACAAAAGCCTCCCGGAATTCATGATTCCGTTCCACGAAGCCACCACGGCCCGGTTTCTTGAAATGCCCTGCAGCAGGCGCAAGGGGTCCTGCTGGAGATCCTTGTCGAAAAGGATCTCGAGATTATCCAGCACCACGGGTGCTTGAGCCTGGTCCGCGATCTGATCGAGGATGCCTGGTAGCCGAAGCGACCGCTGCTTTGCCGTCAGCTCAAGCAGTTCGCCTGAAAGCACCAGATTGACGTTGACGACGGACGAGCCGAATTCCTCGGCAATATCCCGAAGAACGCCGGTCTTGCCGGAACCGGTCTCACCCACCAGCAACACCAGACGGTGATACAGCCCTTCGGCTGCCTGGAGGGATCGTTTTATCTTGTCGTGAATCGGTTCGGCCATGATCGCTCCTTACTGCTCGGTATCCAGCTTATCGGTTTTGTTAGCCACACCACCGAAGCGACCCCCTTCGTCCACTTCGTCGTGTTTGAACATCCAGCGACGGCTGACGCGATGCCCGGGCTCAGACATTGGCGGAACCTCTGAAAAAAAGATCTGGCGAGCTCGAACAGTACCTCTTGGTGGCTGAATCCATATGCTGTGTGCTATTTTAGCTTATTCTATCAGGCCCAGCCCCTATGCCTGGAGCTGTTCTCGGCTCTTTTAGGGTCCTCTATGTCGTCGTGCCGCTTTTTTGAAGACACTACGGCACGACTATTTCCAACAAGCGCCTTCACTCCATGTAGAAGTTGGACAGGGCAAAAAGCACGTGGACATGGCTCGTGTTTTTCTTGAACCCTCTGTAACGTACCTTGGTGAATCGGAAGACTCGCTTCGCTCTTCAATAAACATGCTCCACCTCAGCTCTCGTTTGGGATAGCTTCCGACTACGAGACTGTTCTTCGCCGGTCAGCTTCCTGTTGCGTGAGCCCCTTCTGGTGGTTTTGTCGGCGGCATCAGGCGCCTTTGCCTGGATCGTCTCCGTCTTGTCTATGTAGGCCGAATCGCCTCAGACGCACCTTTCCTCTCCGTGGAGAAGATCTCCAACCATCCAGGAATCGTGGACATTTGCCGCCGTGACCACGAGAGTGTGGACAAGCTTGCTGTCCTTATCCACTCCGAGATGAATCTTCATGCCAAAGCAGGACTGGTTCCCTTTATGCACCTGATGTACGTCTCAGTCTCGCTTTTTCTCCCTGCTCTTCGTCGACGAGGGCGCGGCGATGATGGTGCCCTTCATGATGGTCCCTTCGGGAAGGCGCAGTCTTTTCGATCGCAGATGGTCGTCTCGTCAAGGACGAACCTCGTTCCCGAGGTCGATGTCGACAAAGCGCCTCATCGATTCTATGTCGTAGAAGATTACTTCCGCTGCTGGGTCGCTGAGGTTGAACCAGCACAGGAGAAAGTGGATTCGGAGCATCCGCTCCAACCCAACCGGTGGACGACCTCGTTCGGCCTTGGAATAGAAGGGAGCGATGAGCGAGCAGAGATCCTTCCAGGGGACCACAGCCTCCATTTCGGAGAGGAACTTCTCACGCCGGGTGGGCTTCCTGTATCTCTCGAAGGTCTGGGCGTCGGCAAGGGTTTTCTGTCGCTCCATATCGTCTTGCACTCCTTGAAAGGGGTTAATGACAACGTCGCTACAGCTCTGCTCTGCCGATTACATCGGCACTGATGCGGTTCATGAAGACCCTTTTTTCAGAGGTTCCTTAACTAACATCGGTACCAAAATGGTCTTGACAATGGGGTCCACCTTAAAGCGTCATGAGATCACAACAAGAAACATGAATTATCTTACTCCCCCAATCACATAATACCCCATCAATTCTAACCTGACCCTTGACATAAAGAAAGAATCATTGACGGCAACAATTAACGGAAAACTCCCGTCATCGATACTCATTCCCACGGACATCCTGGCGAAATAAACCCACCACAATCCACAGGACAAGAGAGATCTGTTTAACACATGCCTGCCTCGTAAACTCCTCAGCAACACGCTTCAAGAAGGAGAGGTAGTCATGGCACGCAAAAAGCCGATAAGGGCCAGGAAGAAACGATGGATCTGCGGGGCCGTTCCGGGGCTTTCTCGGGAGGTGCTCCAGTCCCGGATCGTTTCTTTAGACACAGTAGAGATCGCCTTGCCCCGCAGGTTCCTCCTCCGCCATAACCCGGCAGGCACCCTCCGAAGCTATATTGCCACCTCAAGGAAGACGGCCATCTCCCGACGGCAGGTCGCCTCGGAGGACCGCCGAATGATCGCATGGCAGACCTTCATCTACAGGCTCCATCCCGTCGTCCTTTGCCTTCAGACCGGGAAGGGCATGGGTGGAACCGGCTTTCACGAGGGACAAGGGAAAAAGGCAGTCCGGGCCATGATCGAAGAGGCCTGCAGCAGGCTCCTGCCCTACATCAGGCGCAAGGCGGCAGGCGGCAAGGAGATCCCGGTCTCCCCTGAAGAGCTGGTCGACGCCATGAAAGGATCCCTCGTCAGGCGACATGACATCTCGACCGACTTCCGCCGACGTCACGGCCACTGGACGAATGCGGAGATCGCCCGTCTGATAAGGCGGGCAGGACAATCGGACGGATACAGGAGGAGCGAAAGCTGCTTCATAAGTCCTTGCGATTCCAGCATGACCTGGTATGCCGGAAAGAGGACGGCAGGGCACAGCTGGGCAGGTTACGTGAAATCCCGCCAGATGCCCGGCGTCCACGGCAGGCGCATCGGTCCGGGATGGCTGAGGTTGGAGTATCGGAACCGGCAAGGCTGCACTCTGGACGAACTGCTTCTCCTGGCGGAACGGCTCGAACAGGAGAACCGCCGGCTGTCATCCTGCCCTGCATCTGATATTCCTCCGTCCGAAGCGGACACCTCCATCGGCATCATTATTAGGAGGCTCTCCCATCCTGAAGGGAAGTCCTCCCGCCTTGAGACACGAGCTCCTCCACAGTGACGAAAACCGTTCCCCGGACCCGACGCCATCGTCCCGGAAAAATAGAAAGCACTGCCACAGGCGAGGCGGTGCTGTTGTGATGTGGGGTCATGCCCGGGATCATCACGGAGGTGCCGGGACATTTCCGAGATAACCTCCTGCGGAATTTTCCATCTTCACCCCAGGGTCTCCTGAAACCCCTTTCAAGAAATTTCCTGACATCACCCCCCAGAAAAGATTCCTTCGCTTCAGCCCGGAAAAACATCGTCCTGATCACACAGAAAAGTTCCGAATCATTTCCTGCCAGGAATTTTCCACAAGGGAGCGCCATCTCACAAGGGGACCTCTATTCATCAGACCGCAAAAGGGGTGAGGCCGACTTTTCTGCCAGCTCACCCCTCAACAAGCCTCTTATATTATGTACTTACATCATATCGGACAAACGGGAATCTACGCTGAGCCCTCCGAGCGGTTCCGAGAAGGCTTCCCGTCGGGAAAAATCCCACTGCCGGAATGGATCCGATTGCCTGCCGCGAAGTCATCCCGGAATCAGTTCCGGGAAGCGGAACGGAATCCCTTTCCAAGCTCTCTTCGGAAGCCGTTCATGAGGAATTTTCCGGGAATCCCTTCCAGTCGCCCGGCTCCAAGCGACTCCCACGCATTCCGTTCGAAACGGATTCCGTCCGGAAGGAAAACCTCCGAAAAGATCCCGTCGATCTGCCGAAAGCGTCAGCGGGAATCGTCGTCCCACTCCAGGGGCTCCCCTTCACGTCTCAGACTCCCGTTCCAGATATACTGCTCGATCTCCTCGTTTCTCCATACCGTCACCTTGTCTGATAGCTTGACGCCTGCCGGAGCTTTTCCCTCTTTGACAAGGTTCCGCCAGTGTGCCCGAGAGACGGCAACGAGCTCCAGGACCGCCGGCAACCGCAGTAACCCGCCCGGCTCGGGGGATTCCGCTTTGGCCATCTCGGCCAGTTTGCGGTCAATGATCGCCTCGATCGCCGGAAGGAGTCTCTCCGCAACAGCCAGAGAGAATGTCGCAGATATAGGAACAGAGAAAGGCAGGAAAATGTAGACTTGCGCCGGATATATCAGACCCAAGGGCTTTCCGTCTGGTGGAATCCGCTAAAGTAGACATGAAAACCGAGGCCATAACTATAGTGAAAAGCTCAAACCCGGCTATGGAGCTGAACAGCATCTGACCTAAGGTTCCGTAAAACCCGAGCATTCCGTACTTATACCCCACAATAACCTTGCAGGAATATACTCCAGATATCCTCCGTGATTCCCTTACAGGGAATATACTCCACTCATACTCCATGAGGGCCTCACGGGAATATACTCCACTCATACTCCATGAGGGCCTCACGGGAATACACTCCACTCATACTGATGTTCCCCCAGATCGGTGGACACGGAAAAGAGCAAATCATCTATGCTCTATTCTGGAGGTGCCACCATGGTCAAAAAAGCGCGTGTCTACACCGAGGAGTTCAAGAGGGAAACGTTGGAACTGCTGGAAAACAGCGGCAGGTCCGTTCATGCCCTTTCCCGAGAACTTGGGATACCGCAGCGGACTCTCTATGATTGGGTCGAAGCGTCGCGGGAGAAGGAGACAAAGCCTCGTCCCGGCAGCGCCGAAGAGGCCGAGATTCTGCGACTCCGCAGAGAGCTGGCGCTGGTGACTCAGGAGCGTGACATCCTAAAAAAAGCTGTCGCCATCTTCTCAAAGGAACCTCGATCCGGCAGCGGTTCCAGATAAGCCTCCGACAACGTCGATGTCTTTGACGTTCGGAAGATGGGCGAAACTCTTCAGGTGTCCCGGAGCGGCTATTACAGCTGGATCAAGGGCGAGGAAAGCGCGCGTTCCCGCGAGAACCGTCGCCTTACGGAGCTGGTCTTTCTCCTAAACACCTTAGGGAACGTCCGCAAGTCCGCTCACCAACCACTGCACGTGGGGTGATTGCTGAGAAGGTGATCAGTGGCGGTCTCTGGAAGTCTTCAAGAAAGACTCCCGAGGCGACCATCAGCGCTCGGTTATATTCTGACATCAAGAAGAAAGGCGAGGCATCTGCTTTCGTTAAGGTCTCTCCTCAGACCTTTTCTCTTCGGGATTCCTCCATGGAAGCAACCAATTGCGCGTCAGCTCCAACGCTCGTCGAGGAAGCGTCAAAACCGAAATATGCAAGCAAAGTCTTCTCTTTGACTTATCACGCAAAGAACTGCCCGAAAAAATCCAATAGCAAGAACCCGACACACTACTGCCCAGATTATTTGGAAAACCTCATCTAAGCAGAGAATTTTTCGTCGGGAAATTTCTACACCAAGAAATTTTCCGAAAACATATAGATCCAGAAGAATTCCGGAACGTCGTCCACACCACAACAAGCCTCTTATATTATGTATTTACATCTCAGATACCCGAATAAACAGACCACATTCACCTACGCAGAATTGCTTTTTAAGTTTTTTGAAAACACTCTAAGCTTGCACGCAAGAGCTTGACAAAGAAAACTTCCGGAATATCCATCTACCTTCATCCGAAAATATTCTGCATTCCGCACAGGAATTCATTCCGCAAGATTTTTCATGAACATCTTCCAGGATCACTCCCGAGAGATTTCGCGGGTGTGTTGAATCTCTAACGCCAGAGAAGGCCTTTCGCCTCCCAAAAGACAGCGGCTCTCTACCCTCAGCTTCGACCTGCCTCTCGCCCCCCACCGGGAAGAGTTCCCCGCTATTTCTCAAAACCATTCCGGGCATGTCGAACCTTTTCCGGACTTCTGGTTTCTTCCAGCGTCGCGCCCTGCTCTCCGGCTAACCGTACCCCAAACCGTACCCCATACCGCCAAAAAGCCTGAAAACAGCATGTATTTGGCGGTTGCGCCCTCCGCCACTAGACCATTAGCCGCCTACGAGGAGTCCGACAAACCTCGTAGGCGGCTGCTTTTTGTCCTTTTGCCCTGCCCGGAAATACGAGGAAAACGGGGGTCTCTGCCATGACAACCGGACACGGTGACCACCAGATCAAATTGCGTGACCCGCTTAACGGGGCGATAGGAAAAACTCTTGACGCTACCCGCCGGGTTGCCAGCGGTCTGCTTTCTTTGTCCTTCTGGTGTCGGTGGGTTCCGCAAAAAGCAGGTTATCAGCAAAGCGCTCCGTTGGGCAGACGACAACCTGGCCGAACCCCATCTGCCCTCACAGGCCTTCGAACAGGGGATTTGAAGCGGCCAGGACGACAACGACACCCTTTCGATCCTCCTGTCAATTGGCCCCGGCGACGATCTCCATCAGCTTTCCGTAGTCGGTCACCACGTCGTACCTCACCTGTTCGGCATCAATCTTGCTGTTGATCTTCGCGAAGAACTTGCGGGCACATTCGATTTTCGTATGCTCGATGGTCCGAAGTTCCATGCTGGACATGGAGCCCTTGGTCTCGGCGACGAAATAGATGTGCCTGACCGAGCCTTCCTTGAAGGCAATGGCCCAGTCCGGGTTGTAGTCGCCGACGGGAGTGGGAATCAGAAACCCCCGGGGAAGCTTGGCATAGACGACCACCTCGGTGCTGGTGTCGAGCTCTTTCACAAACTCCCGCTCAACCTTGGAGTCGGTAATCACGTAGTCATAGATGTGGTTCTTCAGCTTCTCGCTGGCTTTGCTGAAGTCCTGTTTGCTTTGGCTTGCGGTGAAAATATCGGTATCGTAATTCTCGGCAATGCTGTCGTAGCTCAGCCTTTCGATGATGATCGTGGCCTTCTGCTCATTGATGAGCCTCGAGCATTCGGTGATGAAATGCTCCGGGTTCTGTTGGAATTGCCTGAAAACCGCCGTCTGAACGCTGCTCAATATTTCGGCGACCGTCTTTCGTGTCAGTTGAGTTTTTTCGGCGATTTTCCCGAGCAGGTCATAGGTGACCCCGGAATGGATTGAGGCCTGGTGAGTCTGGACCGACGTCCTGGTCAGCGAAAACCCCGTGCCGACCCGGAGCTGGACGCCGGTGATCTGTTCGTTCTGAATGCCGCTTTGGATGGTGTACTGCAGCGGCGTCACCCGCAGCTCCTGGTCCAGAGCTCCGATGCTGTTTTGGATGAGTTCATCGGAATCGAACTCGACACGGTAGACCGCCTTCCGATTGATCCGGCTCCAGAGCGCTTTAAACTCTTTCTTCTCGAAGTTGTCGTTCAGCGGATTGGCCTTCGGCTTGCGGTCGTCCCCCACATCGGGCAGTTGGGACTCGCTGAAGACGCTGTCGATCAGGCCGAAAATCTGGTCCCCCTGAGGGGCGAGCTCGGGCGGAAGCGGTGCCAGGGTCCCGTTGGTTTTTGCCTCGTGGTATTTCTCAACAATCTGTCGGTTTCGATCCACATATCCGTTTTGAATGAGATAAAATTCAATGTCTTGCGCCTGGTCGGTAGTGATTTCCGCCGTCCCAGCTTCGGTGATGATGACCTTCCCCGTGAAGTAGGCCTCGTCCGCCTTGCGGGGGCGCGCCGAGAGGGAGTCGCTGATCTCACGCTGAAGGTTGCCGACGAAGTCCCTGTAGCTCTCGCTGGCAACGACGGTCAGGACATTCACGTCATGGACTGTTGCCGGGTTGTCCATGCGGACCCCATGCTGGTTGACGCTGATCCGCAACCCCCGGCCCACTTCCTGGCGGCGCGAGATCGTGTTGTCGCTGTGCTTGAGCATGCACATGACGAAGACATTGGGGTTGTCCCAGCCTTCCCGCAGGGCCGAGTGGGAAAAAACGAACCGGACCGGTTCCGCGAAGGAGAGCAGCCGTTCCTTGTCCTTCAGGATCAGATCGTAGGCATCGACATCATCGGAAAGCCCGGCCTCTTCTCCACGGGTCTTGAAGCTCGGATCGGTGAGCTTTTTGGTCTTCTTGTCGATGGAGAAGTAACCGTTGTGGGTGTGACCGGCCGGAATGCCCTTCAGATATTCCTGATACAACCCGCCATCCAAGGGAAGACGGCTCAAATATTCGGCTTTGAGCCGCTCGTATTCTTCTTCAAAAATCCTGGCGTACTCCCCCTGTTCATCGGCCTGGCTATAATCCCGGTATTTGACCACCTCGTCGATGAAGAAAAGGGACAGCACCTTGATGCCTTGGGCAAAAAGAACCTGCTCCTTCTCAAGGTGAGCCCTGATCGCCTCCCGGATCTGAATCCGCCGGATAGCCATTTCCGTGATATCGCCGGTTGCATCACCCGCACTCAGAACATGGCCGTTGGTGAACTCCACCGTGTCCTTGTTGGCGTCGATCTGGGCGATGACAAAGCCGCGATATTGGTCCAGCTCGTTTGATTCAATGAACAGATCCTTGCCTCGCTCCAGTCGTTTGACGATCCGCTTGATGCCTCCACCCTGGCGCACTTCCATTTCGATTCGGGCAACCGGTGCCTTCTTGGAAATCTCGATGGATTCCAGGTAGAGGTAGGCATTGGTCCCGGCCAAGCCTTTGACGGCGATGCCGCGCACCGCAATTTTTTTCACCAGCTTCTGGTTGTAGGCGTCCAGGGCGTCAAGGCGGTGGACCTTGTTGTGCGTGGTCCGGTGGGTGGCCGAGTAGCGCAGGATCATCAGCGGCCTGAACTTGGCCAGAGCCGAGAGAGTCTTTTTGCCTTCCATCTTCTGCGGTTCATCCAGAATCAGGACGGGGCGGTTGCTGCTGATCACATCGATAGGCTTGCGCGACTGGAAGTCGTCCAGCTCGTCATAGATGCGGCGGTTATCCTTACCTGTGGCGTTGAAGGCCTGGATATTGATGACCATGACGTTGATGCCCCCATCGGAGGAAAAGCTTTCCAGATGGTGCAGCTGCCTGGAGTTGTAGGCGAAGAAGCGGGCCTTCTTGCCGTAACTCTCGGTGAAATGCTCGGCGGTGATCTCCAGCGACTTGAGCACGCCTTCACGGATGGCGATGCTGGGCACCACCACGATGAACTTGGTCCAGCCGTAGCGCTTGTTCATCTCGAAGACGGTCTTGATGTAGCAGTAGGTCTTGCCGGTGCCCGTCTCCATCTCCACGTCGAGGTTGACCCTGCATCCAGCGCTGGACACAAGCTCGTCCGACAAGGGCAGATTCTGCCGCCGCTGCACGGCGCGGATATTGGCAAGCAACTGGTCCTCGGACAGCCGGAGATCGGCGTTTCTGAAACCGGTCTGTTCGAGATCCATTCCCGGCAAAGCCGATCCCTGCACCGACAGCTTTCTGCTCACGCCAGGGTCGATCCGGTAGGCAAGACCTGCGGTATTCCCCTGCCCGGCAAAGCAGTCGACCACGGATTCGACGGCGTTGGTCTGGTAGGGCTGGACTTTGAATTTCAGTTTCATGATTCGCCCTTCTCCAGTTCCTGTTCAATCTGCTCGATGGTGGGGAGGCCGCTTTGCAACGACTCGGGCAGCGCGCGGGTCAGTTCATAGCCGGAAACGCCAATCGGTTTATCCACACCCCGCAGCGTATATTCGGCTATGACGCGATTGGGCTTCTGGCACAGTATGAGGCCAATGGTGGGGTTGTCGGTTTCATGCCGCAGCCTATCGTCCACCACGCTGCAGTAAAAATTCATCTTTCCGGCATACTCCGGCTTAAAGTCACCCCGTTTGAGATCGATCACCACATAACGGCGAAGCATGAGATGGTAAAACAGCAGATCGATGTAGAAGTCCTTATCGCCGATGTCGATGTGGTACTGGCGTCCGACGAAGGCAAAGCCCCGTCCCAATTCCAAGAGGAATTTTTCTAGATGGGCAATGAGGCCGGTTTCCAGCTCGCGTTCATGAAAACCTGATTCGAGAGTCAGGAAGTCGAACAGGTAGGGGTCTTTCAGGGATTGCTGCACCAGATCGGAATCGGGCGAAGGGAGATGTCGGGTGAAGTTGGTGGTGGCCCGTCCCTGTCGCCGATGAGCAGCAGCCTCGATCTGCATCACCAGAACATTGCGGCTCCAGCCATTGGCAAGGCTGGCCTTCATGTACCACTGGCGTGTGGCCAGGTCCTTGACCTTGGCGATCAGCTCGGCGTGGTGGCCCCAGGGTACTGACTGGATCAGATCAGCCGGGAAAAGGGCCACGGCCGGTGGCACTTTTGAGCCGGAATCGATTTGTGCCACAGGCTGTGGCACAAACTCCAGGTGCGGATATTCACGGTAAAAGGCCAGCATTCGCTTGATGTTGCGCTCGGAAAAACCCTTTTCCTCGGGCAGCTCGTTGTGCAGATCGCGGGCAAGGCGGGGAATCACGCCAGCCCCCCAGCCTTCCTGTTGCTGACGGCGATCGATCATGGCGCCAATTTCCCAATAGAGCCGGACAAGCTCGGCGTTGACCGCCAGCACCGCCCTTGTCTGAGCCTGTCCAATCCGCTGCTTGATATCCGTCAGCAGCCCGGCATAGTCCGCGGGAAGGTCCAGATTGTCCTCTTTGCCCCTTTGGCCTGTTTCGCGGCTCATAGCGAGCGCACCTCCGTACGAGGCGACATCTGCTTGAAGACCTGCTCCACGTTGATCTTGACGGCGTCGGAGACGAATCCGGTGTCGCGGAACACGACCCGCAGCGGCTTGAACCGGGCCAGCTCCTTGACCAGGTCCTCATTCACACCGCCATCAAAGCAGGCGACAAGAGCGTCTTCGTCGACAAAGAAGACGGTCTTGCCCTGGATGGTCTCTTGCCGGATGGGCAGGGCAAGATCGACACCCCAGTCCAGCAGCACCTGAAAGAGAAGGTCTTCGGGCGTGCGGTCCGGCCTGATGTTGTCGGTGAAGATCTTCAGCTGGCCTTGCTCGATGGCGTCGGGCCTGTAGTAGACGTCGGCCATGTTGGATGAATCGATCTTGAGGACGCGGAAGCCGATATCTTTTTTCCAGTCTGCATGCCCACCATCTTCTAATACTTTCACACCGGCCAGCCGAACTCGTTCTTTAGAAACCTCCGAGAGGGCAAGTGGCCGACCTGCTTTGTTAAGCATTTTTATGGCTGTCTGAACAGTCTTCTTCGCGGTTCCAGTGGTAGAAGCCAAAGCATCTTCGAGAGATTCTGGCAATTGCACCATAATAAATCGGTGATTTGTTCCGTATGTCGCATTTGCTTTAAAGACTGCCTCGGCGGTGCTAGCTGATCCGGCAAAGAAATCCATTATGATGGCATTGCGGTCACGCGGCGTTACATACTCGATCAAGCGAGCAAGCTCTTCATGGTCCTTTGGGTTGCTGAATACTTTAGCGCCCATCAGATTACGGAGATACTTCACCGCAACCTGAGATTGTTTATAAAAGTATGAGCCACGGACCTGGGTAGCAAATTCGGCATCGTCGCTTCCTTCATCTGCTTCGCCATTGTTTTCATCCGCGTCTTCTTGGGTCTCTTCAGGAATCGGTCGAATGTGAGCCTTGCGAAAGGGAGGCTCCGAATGGTCTTCACGGAACTCGACTAAGCCAAGTTTAATTTGGCGCTGCATTTCCTCAGGGGACGTGTAAATCCATCCGCGTTCAGGAACTTTACAAGGTTGTTTTGTTACAGGGTGGATGACGTCGTACCTTGGCCCGTCTCCACCTGGCCAGGAAATGTCACGGTCACGCCATGGACCATATTGATCAACTCGCTTGTATCTCGCCCATTTCTTTGCGGGGTGGCTCTTTGGCAGGTCGGAGTACCATTGGCTCAAATCCGTTTCAATAGCACGGTAGTTTTCACCATGAATTCCCTTGAGTCGCAGGAATTCCTCCCAAATCTCCCTGGCTCCCGGCTTTTCTTCACGCCAAACCTCACCTCGTTCCCTGAGAAAGGTGATGTTCCGCGCATAGACAAGCATGTACTCATGCCCGACTGAAAAGAACTTTGCGTCATTCTTCCGACCTTTTTCCCAGACGAGCTGCGCCACAAAGTTCTGTTCCCCAAAAACTTGGTCACAGACCTTTCTTAACGACGCCTGCTCAGCGTCATCAATACTGATAAAGATGAGGCCCTCGTCGCTCAGGAGGCGCTTAGCAACAGATAGTCGTGGATAAATCATGGAGAGCCAGTCCGAATGGAAGCGTCCCCGGCTTTCCGGATTGCTGACAAGCCTTCCTCCCTCTTCAGTTCGTTCGCCGGTGGCTATTTCAAATTCGTTTTGGGACGTGGTGAAGTTGTCCTTGTAAATGAAATCCTTGCCCGTGTTGTAGGGCGGGTCGATGTAGATCATCTTGACCTTGCCGAGGTAGGTCTCCTGGAGCAGCTTCAAGGCCTCCAGATTGTCGCCCTCGATAAACAGGTTCTCCGTGGTGTCGAAATCGACGCTCTCTTCCCGGCAGGGGCGCAGGGTCCTGGCGATGGGCGCGTTGGCGGCAAGCAGGGCCTCGCGCTTGCCTGGCCAGTTGAGGTGGTAGCGCTCCTGTGGCCCTTCCACGATGGATTCGGAAAGCTCCTGGCGGAGCTGATCGAAATCAACGGCCAGTTTCAATCGGCCCTCTTCGCCCCGGGCCTCGGTCACGCAGCCGGGAAAGATCTCGGCGATGCGGGCGATGTTTTCCTGGGTCAGGTTCGGGGAGTGCATTTTCATCTTCTCCATGTCAGCGTTCTTCCTTCGGTTCGGGCAGTTTGCCGGATTGTTTTTCGATCTTCTTTTCCTCGCCCCTGACCCGGCGCTCCAGCTTCCTGATGTCCTCTTCGGGCGGAAGCTTTTCAGGCCTGATGCCGCGTTGGCCGAGCATGTCGCGCACACTCACGTTGTTCTGCACATTTTCGCCGGAGATGGATTGGCTAAGGGCATCAAAGCCGTTCTTCATCTGTTGAATCGCATCGGGTTTCATCGGGTCAGTTCCTCCAGTTCCTTTTTCAGGTTGCGCAGCTCGGCGTTGATCGCGACCTTGCGGTTGAACTGCTTCTCTTTCCGGAGCCGGATCTCGCAGCGCTCCAGCTCACCCTGTCTGAGACGGATGAGCTCCATCCGTTCCACCTGGGCCTGCAGATTTTCTCCCGGCCGTCCCGGGTAGGGCATGAGGTCCGCCAGCATGTGACCATAGAGCGCCTCAAGGTCAACGACCAGGGGCAGGGGCTTGCGCGGTCTAGCGGCGCTCACCCAGTCTCCTGCGAGATAGCCGCTGACGACCCATTTGGAAGGATCGGCTTCGCTCGGACGCTTGAAGGCGGCGACAGGCTTCACTCTGCCGTCATGCTCAAGTTCAAAGAGGATCGGAAAGGCAATGGCCTGGTCGATGCAGCGGAGCACCTCCGTCTTGAGTTCTCCGTCCTTAAGGGCAATGCCGAAGATCTCTATCTCCGGGACGGAGGCCGTGCCTCTGATGTTGATGGTTTCCGGGGCGAGCTTGTACTGCCAGACGATCCGTTCCACCTGGCGGACAAAGAGTTCCCGTGTCGCTGCCCGGGGCCGACCGTGTTCGTAGATTTTGCCTTTTGGCAGCATGCGGCCGAAGGCGGCCTTTCGGGGGTATTCAAAAAGAGGGGTCATCTTCCGTCCTGCACCACGAGGAAGGCGACGAGCTCGAAGTCGTCGAGACCTTTTATCGTGTCCGTCAGCGCCGTCGTTCTGCCGCCCGTAAAGAGGCTGTCGATATCCCTTTCCTCTTTAACGTCGATCATGGAGCGGATAGCCGCGCCGAGCAGATCGGAATAGACGCTCATGTCGCGGCCTTCATCGGTCTGAAGATTGAAGAGACGGCAGACCTGGGCGATGGGTTCATTCTGCCCCTTGCAGCTCGCGCGCACCAGGTCGAGCAGCTTTTTGGCCTCCCCGTGGTTGACGACGACCTCACCATCGCGGGCGACATAGACCAGGTAGTAGGGGTGAAGGCGGCTGTGCCGGTTGACATCGACACTGTCGTTGCCGTTGCGCAGCGCGAAAATGACACCCGGCCTGAGGCCAAGCTCCGGCCGGGCCGGGACGACGGCGTGCATTCCCTTGGGAGCAAGGGCAAGGTCACCCTGTGCCTTGACGTAGTTGAGGAGATCCATGCGGAAGTCATTCAGTCCCAGGTCCGTGATGGAAACGCCGGTCTTCAGGTCCTCCATCTCGATGACTTCATCCTGAAGGCGGCGGAGCTGCTCCCTGCGATAGCTGACGTCGCTGCTCCGGGCGGTGAGGACGTTGTCGTCACCCGTTGCCGTGACGTCGGCGATCATCATGCGGTTTTCGACGCGTTCCTTGAGGTTGATGTATTCGTCGAGGCTCATGTCGGGCCAGAAATTGACGAGTTGGATCACCTTGTTCCGGGAACCTATGCGGTCGATCCGCCCGAACCGCTGAATGATCCGCACCGGGTTCCAGTGGATGTCGTAATTGATGAGGTAATCGCAATCCTGAAGGTTCTGGCCCTCGGAAATGCAGTCGGTCCCGATGAGCAGATCGATTTCGCCCGGCTCATCGGGCAGGACCAGGGCTTTTTCTTTGGCGAGGGGAGAAAACAGCGTCAGCAGAGACTGGAAGTCGTACCCTTTTTTCAGCGTGGACTTGGGCGTGTCTCCGCCGGTCACCTTGCCCGTGTGCAGCCCCTCAGACTTGAGAAGCTCGGCCAGATTGTCATAGAGATACGTGGCGGTATCGGCGAAGGCGGTGAAGAGAAGGATTTTTTTGTTGTCGCCGTTGATGGGGTTTTTGATTTTTTCGAGGATGAGCTTCTGGAGGTGCTGCAGCTTGGCATCGTCTTCGGGTTCGATTCTGTTCATCGAGGACAGCAGGGCATCGATGATCGCAAGATCTGCGGAGAGATCCTTTTCCCAGGACGGCAGGTCCATGTCGGCAAGGCTGATCTTCACCTTGCCTCCGATCGCATTGAAGTCGAGGCTCGGGATGTCGTCGTCTTCGGCTTCGAGGACTTCCAGCCCCTCGGTCCAGTCCGTGACGGTGCCTTGGCCCGATTGCCTGAATGCCCGGATTCGAGCCAGCATCTGGACATGATTTTCCTGCAGGCTGCCGAGGGTCAGCCTGAATGCCTCGACGGAGCTTTCAAGGCGCTTCAGGAGATTGGTGGTCATCAGGGCCTGCAGACTCCGTTCCCGGTCGGCCTGCCGCAGTTTCCCCTTGCCGCCTTCGACGTGGGTATCGTAAAGTTCCTCGTACTTGCGAAGACGACTGGGAAGGACGTAGCTTACAGGGGCATAAACAACGAGCTTGAGCAGAGACAGCTCAGCGAAGATGCCGTTGAAGTCCGGCACGTCAGTCCGTCCGGTAAGGGGACAGCGGAACGACAGAGGCTTGAGGCGCTCCGGAAAGGGCCCGATATCCCGGGTGTCGTAAAAGGTTTGAATGTGCCTTCGGGATCGGGCGATCGTCACGCTGTCAAGGAGCTTGAAAAAGTCGAAGTCCAGCGTGTCCAGGATGGCCTTCGCCGTCCGCTTGTCGGGCGGGAGTTTGGCCCACTGATTGAAGGCGCCCTGAGCCCGGCGGAAGATCTCTTCCACACTGCGCTGGCCGGACAGTTTTTTGCTGAGCTTCTCGGAATCTCCTTCATAGGCCAGAGCGAGCTGATTGCGCAGATCGCTGAACCGATTGTTGACCGGCGTGGCCGAGAGCATCAGCACCTTGGTTTTTACCCCGTCCCGGATCACCTGATTCATCAGCTTCTGGTAGCGTGTCTCCCTGTCCTTGTAGGCGTCGTTGTTCCGGAAGTTATGGGATTCGTCGATGACGACCAGGTCGTAGTTGCCCCAGTTGACCCGGTTGAGCGGTATGCCGAAGGATTCGCCCGATGTTCTTGAGAGGTCTGTGTGGCAAAGAACGTCGTAATTGAAGCGGTCCTTGGCAAAGATGTTCGTCTTCAGGTTGCTGTTGTAATTCAGCCAGTTTTCAGCGATCTTCTTCGGGCAGAGGACCAGCGCCGAACGGTTTCTCAGCTCGTAATATTTGATGACGGCCAGAGCCGTGAAGGTTTTACCCAAGCCGACGCTGTCGGCAAGGATGCAGCCGTCATAGGTTTCGAGCTTGTTGATGATTCCGATGGCGGCATCTTTCTGGTAGTTGAAGAGTTTGTTCCAGACCAGAGTGTGCTGGTATCCCGTCCGGTCATTGGGCAGCACATCCTCGTCGATCTCGCCGAGGAACTCGCTGAAGATGTTGTAGAGCATTAGGAAGTAGATGCGTTCGGGAGAGTTCTCCTGGTAGACCGATGCGATGTGGTCGCAAATGGCTTCCGTGACGTCCTCCAGCTTCTCCGGGTCTTTCCAGATCTGTTCAAAGAGCCCGAGATAGGTGGCGGTGACTGAGGGTTCGTCAAATCTGTTGACGATATTGGAAAGGGCATCGCCGCGCTGATAGCCAAGATCGACTGTCGTGAACCCCTGAAGGGGCATATAGGCCGTTTCGTCCCCCTCATGCCGGATACAGGCAAACTGCTGCATCGGCGCCTTTGTCTTGTTGGAACGGAAGGTTGCCTTACGTCGCATCCATTCGGCACACTCACGTGCTATGGCTCGCTGCGTGAGCCTGTTCCTGAGGCGGATCTCAAATTCCGAACCATAAAGGCTTCGTTCCCGATCCGCCTTGGGAATGAAAAATTCTCTGCCTTCCTTTCGGAGCTTGTCCGTGACTTCGTTTGCGACAAAGGTAGGCGCCGTGAAAATGAACTCCAGCGACTCCACCTTGGCAAGTTCCGACTTGAGAGCTTCGTAGGCATAGATCGAAAAGCAGGAGGCCGCTATCTTCAGCCTGCTTTTCGGGCGAAGAGTCGTCTTCAGGTCGTCGCCGAGCAAGGAATTGATGTTGTCGATGATCTTCATTGTCTAGGGGTCCTTTTTCCGCACTTAGCCAGGCCATTAGCCTCAACCTGCTCGTCAACTTCGCCTTTTGCGACCGATAGGCAGGTATCACGGGATCGTTGATTCAGCGATCCATGATGCCAATGCTGAAAACAAAATTTTACTCTAATGTATTTGGGCAGGAGCAGATTGTCAAACAGGCTCATGACTCTTGTAGCCGGACAATGCCACGTCACCCCTGAAGGGAACAGATGAAGATGAAGACAGCACGACACTGCGGGACTGAGATGTTTTGATTTATTATTTGTTGTTTTATCGTGAAAAATACAGCAGGACCTCTCTGCACAGGAGACTATCTGGGTATCATGAGAAGGAGCACCGGCAAACCACCGCGATCTATCTCAATAATCTGGAAACGCATTGCCCGGCCATGCATGAAATCCCAATTCCAGGCGCAGCTGAAGGGCATGCCGCACCAAAGAGCTCTTCTACTTATTCGCACGTTAAGGCCATGGAGAATGTCCCGTGAATACGGTCGGGAAAAATTTCGGAACACATTCCATCTCAAAACAAGCTTTCTTATAGGGTCTATTTGCATTGGAGACTCCAGGACGGAGAGGCCACAATCCACCTGTGGAGAATCAATCCTTCGCTGGTTTGTGAAAATTTCTTCAAATTGCACCCCTGAGCTTGACGAGAAAAGACTACAAAAAATTCATCTGCTTTCATCCGAAAATATTCCGCACTCCATATTGGAATTCATTCCGCTGGCTTTCTCCGGAACTTCTTCCGGGGCACTCCAAAGATACCCCGCAGTTGCGTCGAATCTCTGGCACCAGAGAAGGCCTTCCGCTTTCCAAAAGACATCGCTCTACCCTCAGTTTTGACCTGCCTCCCGCCCTTCACCTGGAATAATTCGCCGCTATCTCTCTTATACATTCCGGACATGCCGAACCTTTTCCGGACTTCTGGTTTCCTCCAGCGTCACGCCCTGCTCTCCGGCAAAACGTACCCCAAGCTGCCTAAATGCTTGGAAACAGGACGTATTCAGCAGTTTCGCCTTCCGCCACTAGACAGGACAAAGCCGTCTGGGCGTACCTACAAACCCAGGCGGCTTCTTTGTTTGCAAGGAAAGGCCGGCGCAGGGGGACCGGGAAGGACGCGCACCGTTCCGGCCCCGCAGGATCGAGCCTGACCGAGACCATGCTGAAGCAGCGCCAGCCCCACGCCCTTATCCCTCACCACAATGAGGAATCACTGCAAAAGGACTGAGGCCGTCACTTCATTGCAGGAGAAAACCCTTTGACGCAAAGCAGTCCGGGCAAGAGAGCCCCAAGCCGCGATCGCCTGAAGGGCTGACGCGGGCAACCTCGACTTCCCCCTCGGGACACCATCCATCGCAACGCCCTGAGAGGTCCCGATTGTCGCCTTTCAGCGTCAATCGGGACCTCCGGGGGCTGAGAGGGCTTGCCCTGTCGGAGAAAGGCAGCTGGAGAGCTAGCTACCCCTCTCTCTCGGAGGGGGTGAAGCGATGGGGGCCGATGACGACTTCCTGACCGCTCGTCGCGGCCAGCTCTATGGCTCCCTTGGCCATCTTGAAGGAGAGAATCTCTCCGAGGCCCCCCTTGAGCAGGGCTTCAAGATCGTCAAATTCGGCCTTGCAGGAGAGGGTGCCTCCTTCTTCGTTTTCGACGACCTTGACGCGGACGGAGCCCGATTGACGGTCCCCCTCGGCGACGTCGACCCAGGCGTGGCGAACGGGAGCGAAGGGAACATGAAGGGGTTCGAAGACTCTCATCCCCAGGGTGTCCAGCTCGAGGGCCAAAAAGGAGCCGACGGCGTCAAGGGCCGTCTCGGGGGCATCGATGAAGAAGAGGAATTCGCTTCGGCCCTTCTTGGTCACCGCTGGAACGGCGTGAACGCTGGCGGCGCCCCGGGCCATGAGGCCGTCGATGAGGTAGGGCAGCCCCTCGCCGGAGACGTTGTCGGCATTGACGAGCAGCAGCATGGGATCTCCCCTTTCAAGGCGGAACCGGGGGGCAAGGCCCCCCGGCATCATGCGAAAGGTGTGGTCCTATTCCATGTCGGCCATGAGCCTCATGGCTAGCCGCGCCACGTTGCGGGCCGTCTCCTTGGCTCCGGGAATGGCGTTGGTGAGGTAGGCTCCGGCCTCGGCACGCTTGCCGGCGTCTTTCCAGTCCATCTTGCCCGAGACGGCTGCAACGGCGGCGGGCAGGACGACGTTGACGGTGCAGCAGCCGATATACATCAGCTCCTGGGCGGCGACGGAGGCCACCGTGATGGGGATGGTCCAATCCGCCTTCTTGTTGAGGACCACGTCGGGAACGACCTTGTGAGAGAGCCCCGTGATGGGGTATTCCTTGCCATCGACGGTGACGACGGCGTCGATATCGGCGTCGAAGCCCCAGAAGGTCTCGGCGAAGGGATGACTCCGCCTGGCCCCGCCCTTGAGCTTGGAGAAGGTGAGGGTGATCTCCTTGCCGAACATGCCGCCCAGAATCATGGCGGTGCGCTTTTCGACCTTTTCCTTGCGCTGAAGGTCGAGGGCCTCACAGATCTCTTCAAGAGACCGGCCGGCCTGGAGTCCTTCCCAGGCGAAACGGGCAATGCGGTAGCTCATGTTGTTGCGGATGCCCTGGGTGCCCATGATGACCGCTGACGAAACGGGGCCGCGGCAGATCTGTTCGGCCTTGTGGGCCACCGTGTTGGCCGAGAAGGCCGAGACCTCAGGATCGATCCACTCGTTGAGCTTCATGTCGTGGATCATGTCGGCCGTGGCTTCGATGTCGCCCTCACTCTCGATGAGCTTCATCGCCGCCACGACGGCATCGCCTGCGAGGTGCCCCAGAGGCGGGTTGACGGGACCTGAGCCGAAACCGGCGCCGATCATGGGGCCCTCCTGGAAGCAGGCCATCATCTCGTTGAAGGTCATCATGCCCACCACCGTCGGGGCTCCCACGTCCTTGAGGATCATGCCCAGGTCGCCGATGAGGGTGGCCGTGTCATACTCCTTGTTGGTGCCGCGCATGTGAAGTTTAGGGGGAAGACCGGCGGCTTCGGTGGCGCCCTTCCCGGCCAGGTAGCCCGTGCCCTGGACAAAGAACTCGCCGAACTCCTCGCCGATCATGCCGTCGGGGTTGACGATCTCCAGGACGGCGGCTGCGGCAAGAGCGGCCGAGAGCCAGGGGTTGGGGTTGATGCCGACGCCCTGATAGGCCTTGAACATGGCTTCTACGGCGACACGGGTGCCGTTGACGGTGATGTCGTGATAGATCATGTCCTCGCCGAGGGCGCTGTGGCCGTAGATGGCCCCACCGGCCACGAAGGGAGGCACGTCGGCGCCGCTGAAACGGCAGATCTCGCCCCGTTCGATGGCCTCGTAGAGGGCCTTGACGGCGGGAAAGGCCGAGACCTTGTTGGTCAGTTTCGATGTCGGAATGGCCTGCACTCCGGCCCGGCTGGCTCCAGCCTTCATGCGGGCCATGGAGCCGAGTTTACGGTTGCCGGCGGGCACACCGGCGCGGCTGGCCGTCCCGGCCAGATTGAGGAAGACGGCGACGATCAAAGCCGCGTTGGCCGGGTCGGCGCCCGCTTCCTTGGCGGCGGCGATGCCGGCGTCCATGACGTAGTCGAGGGCCAGGTCGGCCAGGTTGGAATCGCTGATCTTGGTGCTGCGGCCCCGAAGAATCTCGGCCGTCATGACGTTGGCGGCGCTGAACACGGCCAGGTTGAGCATGCCGTGCCCCTTGGTGACGGCCTCAAGGCGGTCGCTGGTGACGTTTTCCACAAATGTGTTCGCCGCGGCGATGGCGCAGTAAAGTTCTTTTTCCATGAACAGAACACCTCCTGATTCCTTTGAACCGCTGGTCATCTCATCGAATGAGCAAGCAGCTTCAGAGAGCGGTTTTAACCCATGCCCCTGCCATTCACTCCTCCCCTGTCGAAACGGCTCCTTGGCGTCGCCAACCTTCCGGAAGGGACAGGAAGACCGTCACTTCTCCCAGGCCAAAAGATGTGAGCTATGTCGGGCGAGAGATCCTGCAGGATAAGCTGTCTTTTAGAGAACGGGCCCGGAGACCCTTGGAACCGATTTTTTAAGGTGGAACCCTCAGGCTCTGTCTTCTGTCTTCAAAGGACCATGAGGGTGAGAGTCCTGGTCATGGTCGTGGTCATGGTCATGGTCATGGTCATGGTCGTGGTCATGGTCATGGTCGTGGTCGTGGTCGTGATCGTGGTCATGGTCGTGACCTTGGAGAGGACTCTGCTTTTGGCAATGTCTCTGGGAAGATGGCTTTTTGACGTCAGTCCTAGGCTGAAGGAGTATTCCCTGGAGGGCGTTGGGGAGATCCGTCTCGCTGTCGCCGAGGCCATAGCCGCTTTTGAGGACGACGCCGCAGGGGAGAGGACCGAAACGGTCCACAAAGGTCCGCAGGAGCACAGCACCCGTCGGGGTCGTGCGCTCCAGGGGTTCGCCGGAACCGTAGACGGGAATTCCCTCGAGAAGCTTGAGGGCCGCCGGAGACGGTACGGGAAACTCGCCGTGGGCGCAGCGGACCGTCCCGGACCCGACGTTGACGGCCGAGGCGACGACCTCTCCCGGAGAGAGTACCTCCATGAGGGCAATGGAACCGACGATGTCGACGATGGCGTCGACGGCGCCGACTTCGTGAAAGTGGATCTCCTCAGGCGGCCTGCCGTGGACGGCCCCTTCCGCTTCGGCCAGGAGGCGGAAGGCCGAAGACGCCTTTCGGGCCACGGCGGGAGAAAGGTCGCTTTTCTCGATGATCTGCAGCACGTCAGCCAGCCCCCGGTGGGCATGGCCTTCGCCGCAACGGACCTTCACGTCCAGGCCGGACAGGCCCGAGCGGAGCCCCTGCTGGACCGTCACGTCCCAGCCCTCCAGGGCCAGTCCTTCGAGGAAGGGTTTGAGGTCCCTCTTCCCGAGAAGGTCGAGGAGAACCCCCAAGGTCATGTCTCCGGCAATCCCGGCAAAGCAGTTGAGGTAGAGGATGGGCTTCATCGTTCGTCTCCTTTGCGCAGTGAGCCGGCTCGGCGGGCTACCTGGGCCGCAGCGTAGCCGCCGCCGACGCCGTTGTCGATGTTGACGACGGAAACGCCAAGGGCACAGGCGTTGAGCATGGTCAGAAGGGGGCCGATCCCTCCCAGGGCTGCCCCATAGCCGACGCTGGTGGGAATGGCGAAGACCGGCGAGGCAACGAGGCCGGCCACGACGCCGGGCAGGGCGCCGTCCATGCCGGCGACGGCGACGATGGCATCGGCCCTGTGAAGGTCGTCGAAATGAGCCAGCAGCCGATGGAGACCGGCGACACCGACGTCATAAAGGCGCTCGACGACGCAGCCCATGGTGTCGGCCGTCAGGGCCGCCTCTTCGGCGACGGGAACATCGCTGCTCCCTCCGGTCACGACGAGGACCCGTCCCTCCCGAGGGCGGTCCTTCTCCATGCCGCAGCGCCCTATCCGGGCAAGGGGGAAATACTCGAACTCCTCGAGGAGGGGGGCGATCAGGTCGCGCTGCTTTTCGGTCATGCGGGAAAAGAGGGCCGGTCCCGATCCGTCGGCCAGGGCTTCGGCGATACGTCTCAGCTGATCGGGAGACTTGCCGGGACAGTAGACGATCTCGGAAAATCCGTTCCGCAAGGCCCGATGGGTGTCGAGCTTGACCTCGCCAAGGTCGCGGAAAGGCAGGCCTCGGAGACAGGCGAGAAAGGTGTCTTCTGAAATCTCATCACGGCGAAGTTTGTCAACGAGATGGCGCAGTTCGCGTTCGTCCATGCCTTGGGGCTCCCTTCCTGACTCAAAGATGAATGGAACGATGCAGGAGGCATCTCCTCCGGAAAAGAACTCGAGATTCAGAAAAGAAAAATGAGACTCATCATCAATGATAGCGGAGATTCTGCGATTCAAGAAGGCTAGGAAGGAAGACCTTTCAGGGCCTCGGCGACGGCCAGGACTTTCCTGTTGGGGGCGACGTCGTGGACGCGGAGGATCTCCACGCCCTTCTGGGCACAGTAGGCCGTGACGGCCAGGGTCTCTTCAAGCCTTCCGTCGGGGTCCTCCGATCCCCCCTGGGCGGGATCGAGGAAGGATTTGCGGGAATGGCCCACCAGGAGGGGAAAACCGAGCCCCCGAAGCCGGTCAAGTCCCTTCAGGAGGGCCAGGCTGTGACGCCTTTTCTTGGCGAAGCCGATGCCCGGGTCGAGGACGATCTGTCCCGGCCCGATACCGGCATCAAGCGCCTTCTGCACCCGTTCGGCCAGAAAGGCGCAGACTTCGGCGACGACGTCCCCATAGAAGGCCTCGTCCTGCATCGTCTGGGGCGTCCCCTTCATGTGCATGACGATCACCGGAACGCCTCTGCGGGCCGCAAGGCCGGCCATTTCCGGATCGCTGAGGGCCGTCACGTCGTTGATCATGTCCGCTCCGGCATCAAGGGCCGCCTCGGCCACGGAGGCGCGGCTCGTGTCGACGGAGAGGACCGCCTCGGGCAGGCTTGCCCTGATGGCGGCGATGACGCCGATGAGGCGCCCTTTTTCCTCGTCGACGCCGACTTCCGAGGCTCCGGGGCGGGTCGACTGGGCGCCGATGTCGAGGAGGTCGACCCCGTCGGCGATCATGGCCCGGGCCCGATCGACGGCTTCTGCTGCGCCGTCGACGCGGCTGCCTCCATAAAAGGAGTCGGGCGTGACGTTGACGATCCCCATGAGGAGCGTCCTGCGCCCCAGTTCCAGGCGGCGTCGACGGGGCAGAAGCAGGCAAGGTTCCTCTCCGGGCTTCGGAAGCCGCGCCAGGCCGTTCCAGCGTGCCAGAAGCTCCGCCTCCGACCAGGGGCCTTCGGCAAGAAGGGAGAAAAGAGCCGCGACGATGAGGTCCGCCGTCGTCCCCGGGTTGAGGCGGTTCCCCCAGACACGGAGCTGGGCGTCAAAACGGTTCAGGGCCTCTTCGCTGACCCGTTGACCCTGGGGGGTCTCCGTCAGGAGACGTTCCGCCTTTCGGGAGACCTCGAGGGCCCGATCCATGCCGACCTTCCGGGCAATGAGCGTGTCGGGCCTGACAGCCAGGACGGACAGAAAGGTGCGGACAATGCTGTCCGAGAGGCTCAGGCCGGCACCGAGATTTTTCCGCAGCTCCGGCAGCAGGAGATCGAAGGTGAGGGCGAAGCCGGTGACGTATTCGGCGGCCACCGAATCGCGGTCGGCCGCCTCGGCCATCGCCGCAAGGAGCGAAGGCGGCGCCTCGCCTTTCACGTCATCGCCGTCGACGTCGCCGAGGCCCCCGGGGGCGGCAAGACGGATGGCCTCGTAGACGAGACGGGCGTCATCACCGTCCGTGGCCTCCAGGACCTGAGTCGTCATTTCCCTCAGCGTCCCCCTAGGCCCCCGGAGGGCGCCTAGGGCGAGGGGAACCAAGAGGAGAAGGATACCCAGGTTTGTGTTGCTTCGCACGACGGCCCGACGGGCCTGAACGGCACCGAGGACGAGAGAGCCGACGCTCCACCGGTCCCTTTTCCGGAAGGCTTGAGCGGTCAAGGCCGCACTGGTGAGGAAATCGGGCAGCGAGGCGTCGTGGAAATCGTGAAAGCGGTTGACGTTGCCCGGCTTGGGAGCACAGGCCTCCCAGAGCGACGCCACCTCGACCCAGCGTATGACGTCCTCTCGGCTCCGTCCCGTCATGGCCGATTCTCTCCCAAAGTCGCCAAGGCCCGATCGACGATGACCGGAGCCATGTCGATGCCCGTGGCCGCCTCCAGCCCTTTCCAGCCGGGAATCCCGTTGGCCTCAATGACGAAAAGCCCCTCGGCGCCCCTGAGGATGTCGACGCCGGCGTAGAAGGCGCCCACCGCCTCAGCTGCCATGAGGGCCATGTCCCTCATGGTCGCGTCGGGTTCGAAGGCTTCCCCCCGGGCCCCTCGGGCGATGTTGGTGCGCCACCCCTGGGCCCGGCGGACCATGGCACCCTCGACGCGGCCGTCGACGACGAAGAGACGGTAATCCTCCTCCCCGTGGGCGATGAACCGCTGGATGTAATGGACATAGCGCCCCTCGTCAAGAACTCGGAAGAAGCGCCAGGCCGCCTCCTCGTCGTCAAGGCGGACCATGCCCCGCCCCTCGGAACCGAAAAGCGGCTTGACGACGACATCACCGCCGAGGGCAAGGAAGGCCTCCATGGCCTCATCGAGCCTTTCGGTGACGCGCGTCTCCGGCGTGGGCAGCCCCGCCTCCTCGAAAAGGAGGGAGGCGACGTACTTGTCGACGGAGCGTTCCAGGGCGCCGGGACCGTTGAGGACCAGCTTGCCCCGCCTCTCGAGAAGATGGAGCACGTCGAGACGGAAGATGATCTGCTCCAGCGATCCCGCCGGGACGGCCCGGACGAAGACGAGATCGACGTCAGCCAGGGAGTGCCCCCGCGAGGCCGCCCAGGAGGGAAAGGAAGCGCTCTCCGAAGAGCCGACCCTGCCGGTGAGGCGCGTCGTCGGCAGACGCTGCACCGTCAGCCCCCTGGCCTCGAGAGCCGCTGTGAGACGCTCGGCATGCCATCCTTCGGGATTGCCGACGATGGCCGCCTTCAGAGGAACCATGATCGGGCCAGGAGATCTCCTCGCGTCTTTCCGGCATGGAAGGTCCGCCCCGAGGCGAGGTTGTTGACGAAGACTTCGGCAGGGCTGAAGAGCATGGGGTCGATCTTGTAGAAGTCGCGGTCGTACTCCTCGAAGATCTCCAGGAAGGGGCGGCCATAGTCGGTGGAACAGGCCGAGACGAGCTGTTCAGCCACGGCCCCGATGGTCTCGTCCTCTCCCCGAAGGGCATACCAGGCCGTGCCCCCGTAGAGGACGGCGTCGTTGGTCCGGCCCATGGCCGTCAGATCGTCACCGGCGACGGGAGCGACTGGGCAGGTCCCCGAGGCGGTGACGATGGCATCGACGGGCAGCCCCAGCTCGATCATCTTGTGGATGCCCGTTTCGACCATGCGGGCCGAGATCTGGACGGAGCCGACGACGCTCGCCGTCGGCGCGACGAGAAGAAAGAGATCCTCTGGACCGACCGAGCAACGTTCGGCCAGAGCCAAGGCGACGGCCTCCGTCGGCTTCTTGCGCGTCTCCAGGGCAATGACGGCCCGAGAGGCCTTCTCGCGCAGGCCAAGCCGGTCCAGTATGGGCTCGGAGGATCCCAGAAGCCGGGCCGGGCCGGACCCCATGGCCCGCCAGGTCTTCTCCTCTCCTTTGACCTTGACCTCCCAGCCCGCGTACTGGCAGCCGATGCAGGCTTTGACAGGTTGAGGCAGGGTGACGGCCAGGGCGGGCCAGCGTGCCTCTTCGAGGTCGACCTTCCAGAAGCTGAGCTCCCCCACACCGCCCAGACAGGCTTGGGCAAAAAGGCGCCCCGCCTCGAGAGATCCCTCAACGGCGATGCCCGCGTCGACCCAGGTGGCCCCGCAGCCAAAGCGGTGCACGGCCAGGCCCAGCAACTCCGCCTCGTCGATCATGGAGGCGACGACGTCGGCACTACGGTCATTAAAGCTTCTCATGGACCAGGATCTCCCCCTTTCCCAGGCTCGTCACGTCTCCCGTCCAGCGACGGTACGGTCCCTGACGATGGGCGTGCGTGACGGGGAAGCCGCAGTCGGCGAGAAAACGAAGCAGAGGCATCAGGAAAAGGGGCCGGTAGAGGCCTCCCTGACAGAAGGTCGGAAGGAGCTCCTCGTCGAGGCCGCCCAGGGCGACGACAGTACCCCGCTTCGAACCCGCTCCGGCCCGGCCCCCGAGCAAACCGAAGACGACGACCGTTCCGGCCACTGCATGGGAACCGGCAAACTCGCCGGCCCTGCCGCCGATGGCGATGATGCCGCGCCTCATCCTTTCGCCCGCTCTCAGGGCGACATCGCCCCGGACGAGAACGGTCCCGCCCATCATGCCCTTCAGCTCGCCCGGATAGGCTCCGGCCAGGTAGGGACCGGCAGACCCGGCGATCTCGATGGTGCCGCCCCGCATCATCGCTCCCGCCCAGGCATCGACCTTTCCCTCGACGCGGATCGTGCCGCCTGCCATGGACGAACCGAGATGCATGCCGGCGTTTCCGCGGACGATGAGGAGCCCCTCCGTCATGGCCCGGCCGATCTTCTTGACCCGAGAGAAGTCACCTTCCAGGATCAGGGCCTCTTCCCCGTCGGCTTCGATCTCGAAAAGCTCCTCGAGGGGACAGGACTGACGGCCGTAGGCCACGCGAAGACGGCCCGCCTTGGCGAGACTGGTCGGGGCAAAGTGTTCGGGGACGAGGACCTCGGCCTCGACAGGCGCCTCAAAGGCAAAGCGGGGACGGATCAAGGTCATGAACGGTCACCTCCCTCTTCTTCGGAAAGGATCTCCTGGAGGTGGAACTGGAACTGGCCCAGGCTGCCGCCGTAATTTCCTGCCGAGATGCGCACCACGCCGGGCCGGGCCGCCGCTTCGATGCCGACTTTCATGGCCCGGGCGACGGCGGCCTCGTCGAGGCCGTCGATGACGATCTCGTAGACGGCCTGCACCTCCGGCGGCAATTCGCTGTCGACGAGGGACCGCAGGCTCGGGCAGTAGGCGCTGTTCGTCGACGCCGAGAGGAACTTGTACCGCGATCCCACCTTGCTGCCGCTGCGGACGACTCCTCCCGGGAAGGGCAGGATCGTCCCCTTGACGGAGCGCATGGCCGTGACGGCCGATTGGGCCGCCTCCAGGGCAGCAGCGGCGGAATCGGCGAGGATGAGGAAATTCCCGCCGCCGACGCTGCGCTGCATGGCGAAGCGGTCCTCGACGAGAAACTCGCCATCCATGACGGGGATGCGCCAGTAGCGCCGTCCGTCGATGACCTTGCTTCCCTGGTGACCGTCACCGAAATAGCGGAGCTTGCCGCCGACGGGAACGGTCTCGTCGCCATCGAGGCCGCTGAAGCAGGCCGTGGTCGCGCAGGTCATGATGCCCTGGCCGACGCGGCCGACGAGCTGCTTTTCCAGGTCCTTCCGGGACGACGCGAAAAGAAGCACCGCAACGCCCGGTCTGCCGTCAGGAGTCTTCTCCGGGGGGACCGGGCCCTCGATCCCGGCCTCGCAGCCGCAGCCGATGACGGAAATGGCAAATCCCGAGGCGGCCTCGGCGGCCACCTGGGCCCACCCTTCCGTTTCAGCGGTGATCACCAGGCGCGTGCCCCACATCTTGAAGGCTTCGGCATAGGTCCTTTCGATCTCAACACCGCGAAAAAGCATCGCGCACCTCCTTCCGGAAAGGTCCCGTGCCCGAGATACGGGCACCTTCATTGAGAGGCCTGGCCAGGATCAGATCAGGACTCCCCGGCAACCCTCTTTCGTTCATCGTCTCCAGGGCCCTCTCGGCGAGGAGGGGATCGTCGAAAAAGCCGAAGAGGGCCGGGCCCCAGGAGCTCTGTCCCACGCCTCTGGCTCCGGAGGCAGTCATGAAAGCCAGCAGTTCTTCGCCATGGGACGAGGCGTAGATGCCCCCCTGAGCGGCAGCGAAGGAGCTCCCGACGAGGCGCTGGATCTCCGTAAGAGCCGAGCCGAAGGCCTCACCGTCGGCCTCGACGAGGGCAGGCAGAAGGACCATGAGCACAAGGCGGCAGAGAGCTTCGGCCAGATCGGGAGAGGGGGGGGCCATCGTCGCCAGGACCTTTTCCTCGTCGGGCCCGGAAAGACCCTCTTCCTCGTCGGGCACGGCCAGGAGGAAACGCCACGTCTCGGGCAGGCTGCAGCGCATGAGCAGAGGGGGAGGCCCCTCCTGGCCCGGCTTGAGGCCGCCATCGACGATGAAGCCTCCAGCGGCGAAGGCCTCGACGCCGACGCCGGAACGACGGCCCCGCCCCAGCAGTCCCGCCAGAGTCCGGACGTCCCCGTCACGGCCCAGCAGTCTCGCCGCGAGAGACCCCACGGCCAGGGCCACCTGAGTGCCCGAGCCGAAGCCGACATGGGCCCGTGCCGCTTCGACGACCTTCACGGCCAGAGGGGGAAGGGTGCCGGTCAGGCGGCGGGCCGCTCCCTCCGCCTTGGAGCGGAAGGCCTCGGGGCCCTCGTAGCTCCAGGCCGTAGAGGGAGAAGCCTCGATGACCGTTCGGGGCCGGTCGATGGCGACGCCGACGCTGGCGAACTTGCGTCCCAGACCGCCGTGAAGGTCGAGAAAACCGAGGTGAAGCCTCGATCCCGTTTCGATGCGCAACGTCAAGAAGAACCCTCCTCACAGAGATCCAAGAGGTGCCTCAGCGCCTCGATCTCCCGGCGGCCGCCCGTTTTTTCCGTCACCAGCCGGGCCTGATCCAGCAGAGGCAGCAAGGACTCCGGCGGGAGCCAGCTCCGTCGCGTCGCCGCGATGGTCGCTTCCAGAATGGCCGCGGCAGCCCGGTTGAAGCCGAGAAACTCCCGGTCTCGGCCCGAGGCGACGACGGAACAGAGGAAACGGCGCCGCTGCCCCTCATCGACGGCCCTCACGATCTCGAGTTCCCTGTAGGAGCAGACCTCGTCGAGGACGCCGCCGGGAACATTCTTCGCTGGGCGGTGCAGCCTGTCCCTTCGGGAACTGGCCTCAAGGGCGCAGGAGACGAAAAGGCGCACGTCGTCGGTGACATTGACCACAGCTCCCCGCCGGGCCGTCAGGTTTTCGAAGGTACGACTCCCCCGGTAGGGCAGGACTTCGACGATCCGATCGCCCCAGAGGATCCCCATGGGGGCGAAATGGGCGACGCCGTCGCTGTCGACGGTGGAGAGGATCGCTTCGACGATCATTCCCCCTCCCCCCTGTAGCCGAAATGGAGGGGGCTTTCCTGGACATATTTTTTCCCCAGCTTTCGGGCCGTATCGGCCCGCTCCAGCTCCCGGCCCAGGTAAAAGGCATGGGAGCTCTCCAGGGGGCCGAGACGCCGGAAGATCTCAGCCGGATCGTCGCCGGCGACAAAACGTTCGCCGTTGAAGATGTAGATCTGGCCGGCAGCGACGAAGATCCGGAAATTGCGGTCTTTCACCTGCGAGGCCAGCTCGCGGATTTCTTCTTCCGTATAAGGCTCGAAGGGAAGAGCCTTGGCCACTACGAGATCGCCCCGGAGGTGCTTGGCCAGGCTGGCCCGACGGGAAGCCCAGAACATCATCTTTCGCGCCCTGTCGAGCTCCTGAACCGTTCCGGCCGTCCAGGAGACGACTTCCGTCGTCAGGAGATAGTCGATGGCAAGCTCCTCGGCAATGCCGGCAAGGAGGGCATTGATGCCGATGCTGTCGGCTTCGACGAGCTCCGTCACGTTTCCGGCCCCCATGAGGATGGGAATTTCCGGATAGCGGCGGCGCACCTCCCCATAGCCGGCCAGGGAGTGGGCGAAGCCGAAAAGCAGCGGCGACAGGAGAGGGTCGGCCACGACGGGACGGCCCGAGGCCAGGGCCCGGTCCAGGTTGCGCCAGAGACTCTCCAGTCCCTCGTCGCCGTCGGGGATGACGACGACGGGGGCTTCCAGCTCCTCAATGAGGTGAAGCGTCGGTCCACTGAGGCTTAAAAGCAGGTCCGTCCCGGCCCGGGAGGCCTCGACAAGAGTCGAGCCGTCGAGGGAATCGACGCTGACGCAAAAACCGGCCTCCTTGAGACGCCGCACGGCATCGCCCACGGCGGGAAAAGGCGCTCCCGGCGGACCGCCGAGATCGATCAGGTCGGCGCCGGCGGCGCCGTAGCGGTGGGCCAGGGCAAGGAGATCAGCCGGCGGAAGGCGCCAGGCGTCGACGATCTCGGCGACGATCTTCATGCGGTAGCCTTCGTAGACGACAGGTTCCCTCTCGCCGCCGAAGTGCCCGGGAAGGTCTTTCAGATCCTTCGGACCGAGGTGGACGGGACAACCCAGTTTTCGCTCCAGCGGCTCCAGTTCCCCCCGGACGAGGCCGGGAAGGAGGACTTCGTCGCAGTCCAGAGTGTCGTCAAGATGACGGCCGATCCACTCCGTCGTCATCAGGGCCGCCACGGAGATGGGCAGGACCGCGACGCGGGCTCCCACTTCGGGGAGACGGGGCAGCACCTTTTCCAGCGACGGCGCCGCCAGACGGCCCGTCACGAAAAGGATCCGCCTCAAGGCAGGGCCTCCAGCCAGCGGGCCAGATCGCCAGGCCTTCTGGCGACGGTGACGCCGTCAAAGGAGGCCAGCTGCTCGACCCTCTCCAGATCGATCGCCCGGGGGCGGACGGCGACGGACCGCCCTGCCGGATCGCGGGAGAGAAGATAGGGCACCGTATCGGTGGGCAGGACGGCGACGGGAACGTCCGACTTGCCGGCCTGGGCGAAGAAGGTCGACACGAGCGAGTCGGAAAGGCCCAGAACGCACTTGGCCACCGTGTTGGACGTGGTCGGAGCGATCACCAGAGCCCGATAGACTCCTTGGCCGAAACGGCCCGACAGGGGAGCCGAGGCCATCCGGTCCCGGAAGAGGGGCCGTCCCTGCAGGCGTTCCTCGAGGCGGTACAGGCGCAGGACTTCCTCGGCGGCACGGGAAAGGAAGAAATCGATGCCCTCCAGGGTCAGGGCGAGGGTCACCGACTCCTCAAGCCAGTGGCCCGCCCCAGTGAGACACCAGGCGATCCGTCTACCTGCCATCAGGACCAGCCCTCCCGAAGCCATTCCTCCATCGTCCTGTGACGGCTCGCCCGGGCGCCGCCTTGAAGTTCACGGCGGATCTCGCCCAGGCTCCCCTGCCGTTCGGCGAAGGCGTTGTGACGATGAATGCTCTCGAGGTTTTCCTGTCGGGCGAGGATGAAGACGTCCTCGGGCAAGTCGGCGTAGACGAGACAGAAGTTGTGGAGCATCTCGCGGACCACGTCCTCGACGAAGCGGGGGTTACGGTGGGCCTTGTTGACGACGAAAAACTCGTCAGGCCGCTTGAGAAGCTCATAGACTTCGGAGCTCATAGAGGCCTCGACGATGGAGACGAGGTGCTCGGCGCGGATCCGCTCCTCGGCACCCACCAGAAGGGTCCCCCGGCCCCGCTGATTGTGAGAGGCGACGGGAAGGAGATCGAGGACCCGGTCGGCCTGATCGGCTGTGAAGCCTCCGTCGAGAAGAAGCTGGCGCTGGTAGGTCTTCATCAGATCCTGGGCGCAGGGGCAGACGGTGAGGCCATCGACTTCGACGCCGACAACGTGGCGGACGCGCCTGCCGTCGCTGGCGGCGATGCCGACGAAGGTGGAAAGCTCTTCGACGGCCTTGCCCGAAATGGGCGTCGTCCGCTGGAGCGGATAGCGGGCCCGAATCCGGACCTGGGCATAGCGGGTCTGCTGGGATCGGGCCACGTCGAGGGCAAGCCGTTCGGCAAGAGACTCGATGTCGGGCGACACCTCCAGAGAGAGCTGCTCCGTCAATTCCTCCAGGGCATCGGAGAAGCGCGACATGTGAACGCCCGACTGGTCCGGCCCCAGGTCGGCGAAGAGGTCGATGACAGCCGAAAAGAGGGTGGGCTTGCCGCCGTCGGTGACGCGGATGATCCGCTCCAGGTTCGTGACGCCCACACGGCTCAAGCTCGTCGTCACCAGGGGACATTCCTGCTGGACATCGCGGTCGAGGCGAAAACGGAGACTCCGCTCGACGCGGTCCACGCCGGCCGACCCCACGGAAGCAGCCAGCTCCGCCAGGGTCCGGCCGTCGACGGGGTGACGGAAATCGGGGGCGATCTCGGCCATGGGGATGAGCACGAATCCCCGCTCCTGCAGCCTCGGATGGGGCACGTTCAGGTCCGGCTCGTCGATGACGCGGTCCCCGTAAAAGAGGAGGTCGATGTCGATGGGGCGGGGCGCGTTGCGGAAAGGCCGAAGGCGTCCCATGCGCTTTTCGATGGCCAGCAGGAACTCAAGGAGCGTCCGGGGCTCAAGGTCGGTTTCGATCTCGCAGACGGCGTTGAGGAAACGGGGCTGATCGTCGTAGCCGACGGGGTCGGTCTCGTAAAAGGAGGAGACCTGTCGGACCAGGGCACGGGCGCTGAGGTACTGCAGGGCCTGGAGGAGATTGCCCTGACGGTCGCCCAGGTTGGCACCGAGACTCAGAAAGATCCGTTCCGTCTTCGACAAGGGATCACCTCCCCCAGGGGAAGCTCCTCGTCGACCATGGCGTAGTTGTCGAAGGCCACGGTGTAGGTCCTCTCGAAGTAGTCCTTCAGGTGATCCTCGAGGGAGGCATCGAAACCGGGGGCTACGTAGAACGTCCGCCCCTTGACTTCCTCGACGATCTGGCCGTCGCGGACAACCCAGCGGCCGCCCTTGACGAGATGGCGGACCCGGGAGAGGGCCCTCCGACAGGATTGGAAGCGGGAGCAGCGGCAGGCTGTGCCGTCGACGTTGACCCGATCGTAGATGGCCACGTCGCCATCGGCGCCGACGCCCAGGTGCCCCTTTTCCGTCAGGCCCAGGATGCGGGCCGGTGCGGCCCGGGTGATGATGGCGATCTCGAAAAGATCGTACTCTCGCATCAGATCGGGCAGGAGGGAGCCCTCCAGGGCCTTGGGCGGAAGGCTGGCCAGCACTTCGGCCCGGTAGTCGCGGTCCATGAGAAGGCGGATCACCTGGGGATAGCAGAAGAAGGGACCGCCGTTGGGGTGGTCCGTCGTCAGGGCCATGCGCCAGGGATCATCGACGAGGAGAAAGAGTTCAAGGCCTGTCATCCACTGTTCGGCGCCGATTCGGCTCTTTCTGTCGTAGAGGACGGGAAGGACGCCGCCGCCGCTTTCGGCCTCGACATCGTCGTTCACCCATTTGTGGCCCGTCATCTGATGAAGGGCAAACTCGAGGGGGCCGTCGGAGGTCATCGTCGTCGCCTGGCCGAAAACGACCTGCCCCACGTCAAAGGTCAGATCCCTCACGGTCTTGACGGCCTCGGCGACGGAACGGGCGCCGGAGCGAAAGGCGTGGCCCTCCTCCTTGCCCTGGTAACTCAAAAACTGCAGGTGACAGAGGTGGCTTCCCCGCCCGTCGAGACCGGCGACGGTCTCGACCGTCGTCCGGGCACTTCGAGGCTGGCCCAGGTTAAGGCCGTGGACGTGGATGCCGTGAGGCAACCCCAGATCGCGGGAGGCCTCGGCAAGCCCTTCGAGAATCTTTCGGGGCGTCACCCCTTCAAAGCCGATCACCTCGTCGTCGAGGGCCGCCACGTTGCGGCCCCATTTCCAGTTCTCGACGCCACCGGGGTTGACGATCTTGATCGCGTAGCTCCGCGTCGCCTCCAGCAGCCAGGAGACATAGTGACGGAGCCTCTCCTTTTCTCCCTTGGCGATGCAGTCCATGATGAACTGGTTGTTGCCCATCGTCACAAGGAGCCCCTTGTCGACCATGGGAAGATCATCCAGTTCCTCGTGGGCATGACGGGCCAGGAGGGGGGCTGAGGCCGCCTCCATGACCGTCGTGTAGCCCATCTCGGCGTAGAGGTAGCCGGAGAGAAAGGTCGACGGAACGGTGTAACCCGAGCCGGAACGGAGGACACCCTTGCGGCTGCGCAGGTGGTCCCGATGATCTTCGGGACGGAGCTTGCGCCCCACGTTCTCCTTGCTTCCGGCGACGTGGGTGTGCATGTCGACGCCGCCGGGAAAGACGATCATCCCTTCGGCCTCGATGATCTCCACGTCGGCCGGAGCAACGGCCGGAGCGGCGACAACCTTGCCTCCATCGATCCAGACGTCGCGGATCTCGCCATTCACCCCGTTGGCCGGATCGTAGACCTTGCCGCCACGGATGCGGATCATCGGATCACCTCCTCAATGAGACGGACCAGCACCTCTTCATCGGAAGGACGCTGGGCCTTGAGAAAAGGCCGGAGCCGGAGGGCCACGCCGTCCATCCGGTAAGAGCTTCCTGCCGTGTCGATGCCGGCGACGCCCGTGGGCAGCCAGAGCGTCGCCTGTGACGCCGAAAGGCTCTCGGCGGGGTCGATGACGATCGTCGGGATCTCCCTAAGCCTCTCGGCCGCCTTCCGGGGGAAATGAGCCCCCGGGTCGGAGGCGAGAATCACCGCCGCATCGGCATCACCGCGGGCGATGAAGTCGACGGCGGTGAACTCTCCCGGTCCGTACTGGGGATAACCGCGGGCAAAACTCACGGCGAAGGGGAAACCGCACTGCCAGGTCGTCACCTGATCGGCACCGCTTACGTTGCCGTGGCCGCGCATGGGGATGACGGAAAAGCGGGTGTAGTCGTTCAGGTCGGAGACGAGGGAAAAGAGCTCGGCCACGTTGAGATCCCGGCCCCGGGTCATGGTAAGCCCCATGCCCATGAAGGCCACGCCGTAGCGGCAGTTCTTGAACCGTTCCGCCAGGTCGACGAGGGCTTCCCTGGCCACACCGCCCACGGAGGGACGCTCCATGGCCTTGCCCTGGACGAGGGCCCTCAGGGCCGTGAGGACCTCATAATCCCGTCCCTGCTCGACTTGCACGAAGATGTCCGCCGCCTTTGTCGCCGCCGTGGGCCTCACATCGACGACGATGAGGGTCCGGCTCTTGCGGCCCTCAGGCGTAAGACGCCCCTTGGCCGTTGAATAGCGGGCAAAATGCCGAGGGTGAGAGACCAAGGGGTTGCAGCCCCAGAAAAGGAGCAGATCGGCCCTGTTGCGCACCTCTCCGAGGGTGCAGGTCGGCTCGCCGACGCCCTGCATGGCCAGGCCCGTCGGTCCGTGGCAGACCGAGGAGGTGCTGTCGACGACGGCCCCCAGCCGGTCGGCTAGCTCGACGGCCCGACGCTGGGCCTCGGTGACAGCCGAGGAGAGGCCGTAAATCAGAGGGGACCGGGAAGAACGCAGAATCTCCCCCGCCGCTGAATAGGCCTCGTCCCAGGAAACGTCCCGTCCCTCCAGGCGGGGCAAACGGGGCGAAGGGTCATACTCGCGGAAGTGCCCCTGACCGTTGGCACAGGCCTTGAGAACCTTGACAATCCTGCCCTCTTCGTGCTCGACGACGAGGTCGTCACAGAGACAGCCACAGAAGGTGCAGACCACGTTTTCGGTGCGCTCGCTCATGGCGTCACCTCCACCGACAAGCCCTTGAAGGGAGGCATGCCCGTTCCCTCCGTATCGACGCCGATGAGGACGTTGGCGCAGGGGCCCATGGGAAGAAAGAGCATTCCCCGGGGCAGGTCGGAGACCTTGAGTGTCACCCGGACCTCTCCCTCTTTCGTCCTGACGGTGGCCTCATCGCCTTCGGCAAGACCGAGCTCGGCCAGGTCTTCTCCGTTGATTTCGGCCTGTCGCGTCACTGCGGCATAATGATCCGTCGTCTTTCCCTTGTGCATCGCCGCCGCCTGGGCCAGGGTCCGGCCCGTCACCAGCGTCAGTGTCAATGCCATCAGGACTCCTCCTTCATCAAAGACCTTCCTCGTCGCCCGATTCCCGGCGCACAACACCAGCGGCACGCTCAAGGGCCCCGATGCACTCCTCGCGATCGCCCCCTCCCGCCAGGACGGTGCAGATGGGAGCCCTGGCGGGGATCACTTCACCATCGTGGGGAATGTCCCGTCGCCCTCTCTCGTGCCAGCCTTCCGTCGTGCCGAGGTGAAGCTCGCGACGGGCATAGACGACGGCCTTCCCCCAGAAGCCTTTCCGCGGGCGGGGCAGTTGGCGCAGTTCACCCCGGCAGGCCGCCTCGTGCCAGGGCAGAAGGCTCCTTCCCAAGGCGGCCTCGATGACCTCCAGAGAAGCCGTCGGTCTCGGGTTCACTTCAAGGGGCAGGGGAACCGCTTTTTCTCCCCGCGAGGCAAGAATGAAATCAACGCCGTTTAGACCACGGAGGCCGAAGGTTTCCGTCAATGCCTGGCCGATTTCTTCGAGCGGACCTTCAATCTCGTCCCCTTCGGCAGACTCGAAGGGGACGAGATTGCCGCACCAGGTGAATTCTCCGTCGGTGAAGGCCCTCTCGCCGACGAGCTGTTCCGTCACCGCCACCAGGCTTGCCCTCTTCCCGTCGCAGAGAAAGGTGGCGCTGCCGCTTGGTCCGCGGAGAAACTCCTGAAGGTAGCACCCCCGGCGAAGGGATTCCCCCTGCCACCGGTGGATGCCTCCGCCGCCGGCTCCCCTCTCGGGCTTGGAGAGCCACTGCCCCGGCGGGACAGCCTGGCCGGGAAAGACCACCTGGGGAAAAGCGATTTTCCTTTGACGGAAAAGGGCATCTAGCCTCCGCCAGTCTCTTACCTCCTTGAGAGTTTGGCCGTCATTGCCCCAGAGCTTCCGCCCTGCCCGCAGCTCTTCGACGACGGAAGGATGATTCTCGAGGCCTCCCGTGTAGACGACGGCTTCGACCTCCATCGATCGGGCCAGCTCGACGAGCCCTTCAGGCCGGTAGGCCTGATCGAGATCGTGCCGGATCGAGCGTGTCGGCACGGTCTCGACGAGATCCCTGTCGCCGAAGTAATCGACGGCCCTCACGTCATACCCGGCCTGCCGTGCCGACTGCGCCAGGGCACGAACGCTGTAGCCGACGACGAGAAGCCTCAAAGGCCGAGGCGCTCCTTGGCGACGGCGTAGACCTCCTCGGCATCGAGGACGGCGTCGTTCGTCTCGAAGAGACGGGCCAGGGCGGCCTTGTGGACCTTCATCTTAAGCCCTCCGATGCCCAGGGCCCCGAAAAGAAGCTTTCCCTCGATCTCACGGCCGTCCCAGTGGCTCTTGACTCCCTCGATTCCCAGGGGGGGGACGGCGTTGACGTCAGCCAGGACCTTGAGGGCGGGCAAGGTCTTCCAGAGAGATTCGGGCAGGAGCGTCACGCCGGCCGCTCCGGCGGCAAGGACGGCTTCGGCCCCTTCCAGGGCTCTTGCCGTCTCGTCGACGGAGGAGGCCTCCACTGCCTCGGCAGAGACGGAAAAGCGCTCCTTCAAGGTCGTCACGGCCTCTTCGGCCCGATCGAGCCGGCGCGAGGTGAGGCGGACCTTTGCCCCTTCCAGGGCCAGCAGTGCGGCGCCACGGAGTCCGACAGGTCCTGTGCCGCCGAGAACGGTGACCCGTTTGTCCCTCAGTCCCCCCAGGTTCTGGGCGATCTTGGCGACGGCCGCAGCAGCCGTCGTGTTGCAGCCGTTGGCGTCGAAGAGGACCGAGACCCTCATGGGGCCGAAAAAGGCCTTCTTGGCCACCTCCAACAGGGCCTCGCCGGCGGAGACGCTGGAGCCGCCGATGAAAAGGGCCGTGTTGTGCAGGTCTTCGGGGCCCCGGGTGAACATGGCACCGAAGACCAGGTTCTGCACTTCTTCGGCGGTCACGCCTCCGTGACGGAGAAGGACGTCGGCTCCGGCATCCAGAGCCGTAACGGCGTCAAAGACGCTGGGCTGCCGGTCGGGGTCAAGCTGCAGGAGAATCTTTTTCACGGGGAAACCCCTCCTTAAACATAACGGTGAGGCGGGAGACCGAGAGGTCTCTCTCGATCTCCCGCCCCTTGCCCGGACGGGTTCAGATCAGACGGTCAGGTGCCACTCGCAGTAGCCGTTGTCGCCCTGGAGGCAGCCCTTGACGAAGGGGACGTTCCTCTTGATGAGGGACGTCACGGCGCAGCCCTTGCAGAAGCGGACCGGCGCACCCGGCTTGTCGGGATTGAGGGCGATCACGTTCGTCATCAGCGTCGCCGTCGTGCATTCCGGCGTCAGGAAGCAGGGGAAATCGGCCATCGCCATGAGAGCGGCGAAGCGCTGGCTGATGGCGCAGGCCGGGTAGGTGTAGCGCTGCGGGTTGGAGACGACTTCATGTTCATCGATAGGGCTGAAGTCGATGGCCACACCCTTGATCTTGGCGCCAGCACCCAGGGGATGGATGTCGAGAATCTGCTCACCCCGGACGAGGATATCCATGAAATCCACGTTGTGGAGTTCATCGGCCTCGCCCCGCTTGGGGTTCATGGCAGCGTAGTTGTGGAAGCGCTTCGTCAGAAGATCGACGACCATGGGAACGGTGAAGCTATCCTTCCAGAGGATGTAGGCCGTGGCCGCCGCAGGGGCTCCGGTGGCGACGGTGAGGACATCATACTCGCTCTTGAAGGCCCCTTCGGCGAGGGCCTTCTTGAGGGTATTCTCGAAGACGCCCATGACGGATTCGTAGATGCCAAAGACCATGTCGCTCTTGAACATGTTGTAGGACGACTGGGCGATGTGGTGTCCGATATCGCCGACGCAGTAGGCCGGCACGGCGGTGATGTTGGCGTAGTGGACGCCGCTCTTGGCCGCAGCCTCAATGTAGGGCCGCATCCGGTCCTTGTACTGGTTCATGTACTTCTTGACGTCGAAAGAGCTGTGAGGCCCGTGTCCACCCAGGTTATGGGTACTCATGAGATGAGTCTGGGCCGCGATGGGCTCACGGTAGATGAACTGGAGCATCTCCACTTCGGCCGCCTCGGCCTCGGCCGCCGTCTTGCCGGCCTCGATGGCGGCCCGGAAGGAGGCACCCAAGCCGTAGGAGGTATTCATCCCCCAGGACTTGGAAGCCAGGATCGCCTGCTTGTGATGGGTCGGGATGTCCATAGTGCGCAGGATGCGGTTCACGAAATTGGGAACGGAGCCGACGGACATGGCAAAGTCGACGACGCAGGTGGGGCCGTACATCCCGCCGTACCGTCTCACCGACTCGAGGCCCACCAGGGCCTTGTTGGCGGCGATGGCATCGATGAACTTCCACATCGATTTCTTGAACTCCGGATCAAGCTCATAAAGGACTTCCAGAATCGCTGGAGTCTGGTAGTGCTCGACGAAGGGATCGTCCTCGGGGCGGATGGTGTCCGTTAGGCTGCAGAGAATGTCGTAATGGGCGTTGACGGACTGAACGTGGAGGTCAATGACCTCCTTCTTCTGCCCTTCAGCGACCACCATCTTGTTGACGGCGTCCACGTAGGGCTTGGCATCGGTAAGCTTGAAGATCCCTCCGCGCTTTTCCTTGATGACCCCATAGACGGAAAGAGTCGCACCGATGGCTTCGTTCACCATCTTTTCAAAAATCGACATTCACACGCCACCTCCTCGATTGTGTTTCGCTTGTTTCCCAAAAAACGGTCGGCATCGCACCAATTCGCCTCAGGCTCTCTCCTTTTTGGTCTCACCCCCCGGACTCACGGTTCCTCGGGCACCAGCCCATACACCTGGGGTCTTCAACCGGAAGCGAAGACTCCAGGAGATCGACAGGAGCAAATGGCAGACGTCACGAGAGAAGGCGGTTCCGACAGAAAAGAGGAGCGCGGTCTCTGCGAAGACCCGCGAAAAGGGGGGGACCGGAAACGCTCCACAGCAAGTAGCATGAGAGGAACTCGCCGTAAAGACGCAGCAGCGGTAAGTGATGAGGCCAGGACCTCCCGCAGTCCCTGCAGGGCAGGGTAGCCGGTCTGAGAAGGATGCCACTTAAGAATAGCGAGTGAAAAAATGTTTGTCAACCGATCAATTTCCAAATTGGAGGGTTGAACCATATGTGATTTTAATCGTTATGACTTTTTGCTCTTGACGAAAATCGATCGCCAGACGGATGATGGGAGACGGAAAATCGAGCTGAAGGGAGGCCCAGAATGGAGCAAAAGCAAATGAAGACCTTCGGCGTCCTCGACATGGGACTCTTCAGCCTCTGTGCCATCGTCGTCATCGACACCCTGCCGGCGACGGCGGCCATCGGTCCGTCGGCCCTGGGCTGGTGGATCGTGGCAATGTTCTGCTTCTTCCTGCCCTACGGGCTCGTCTCGGCCGAGCTGGGGTCGGCCTATCCCGACGAGGGAGGACTGGGAGCCTGGATCGGCCGAGCTTTCGGCCGTCGCTGGGGCGCCCGGGTCACCTGGCTCTACTGGGCTCAGCTCGCCCTGGGACTCCCCTCCGTCTACGTTCTCTTTTCTGCCATGACAATCCGTCTTTTCTTTCCCGATTTGGGATTGGGCCCTCAAGTCGCCCTGGCCTTTGCTGCCACGTGGTTGACCATCGGCCTGGCTCTGCTTCCCCTGGCTGAGGCCAAGTGGATCGCAACAACGGGAGCCCTGGCCAAGATCGCCGTCGTCGTCGCCCTCATCGGGGCCGCTGCCCTTCACCTTGTCGAGGGATCTCCGGCCAACGACCTCACCTGGACCAACCTCCTACCCACCCGCGACGGGGGGCTGGCCTTTGTGCCCATCATCCTCTTCAACCTGGCGGGCTTCGAGCTCATGGCCGGAGCCTCGGCGGAGATGAAAGACCCTAGGCGGGATGTGCCCCGGGCCATTGGCAGCGCCGGCGCCGTCATCACCCTCCTCTACCTCGCGGCCACGGCAAGCCTTCTTGTCCTGATCCCCTCGGACCAGCTTTCACTGGTTAACGGCATCGTCGACGCCTTCGAGGCCGTTTTCGGAACAACGGGCTGGGGCCGGAGGGCGACGATCCTGACGGGTTCGCTGGTTCTTCTTTCCATCGTCCCCACCATGATGAGCTGGACCCTCGGCGTCAGCCGCGTCGCCGCAGCGGCAGCCCGTTCCGGCGAGCTGCCGCCCCTTTTCGGCCTGCTCCACCCGAGATGGGCAACTCCCCTGGGAGCGCCCCTCCTCGCCGGAGTCGTCGCTTCGACCGGCCTCTTTCTCTACGGCCTGGCGGCGGGAACATCGGAAGACCTCTTCTGGAGCCTCACGGCCTTCGCCTCGATCCTCTTCCTCTTGCCGTACGTCCTGCTTTTTGCCGCCTTCATCCGACTGCGACGCACCGACAAAAGGGCAAGACCCTATGCCGTCCCGGGATCGGAAACATTCGCCATAGGCGCCGCCCTGGCGGCCGCCCTCTTCGTGGCCCTGGCCATTCTCCTTTTCCTCTGGGTTCCCGGCGAACCCGTGAACTGGGCCTTCACCCTCCCCCTACTGGTCGGCCTGATCGCCTCTCTGGCCTGGGGAGAATACCTCATCGGCAGCGCAGAAAAACGGTCCCTTTCGGGCTGATCTCCCCTTCTCCTGCCGGCGAGGCAAGGCGGAATGGCAAAAGAGCGAGGAGAACCCGACAGCAGAGACATCTGATACCACAGAGCAAGGAGGAGATCCCCATGAGAAAACCGGCACCGGCCAACTGGCCCCTTGTGGACGTCATCGCCAACCGTTGGAGCCCCCGGGCCTTTTCGGCCCGCATCCCGAAAGCGGAAATCCTGGCTTCCCTTTTCGAGGCCGCCCGTTGGGCCCCGTCGGCCTTCAACGAACAGCCCTGGCGCTTTCTCGTCGCCACGCAAGAGGAACCCCAAGCTCATGCGACGATGCTCTCCTGCCTCGTCGAGGCGAACCAGACCTGGGCTGTCAAGGCTCCTGTCCTGGCCGTTCTGTTGACGAAAAAGACCTTCAGCCACAACGGCAAGTCCAACCGCTGGTTTCATCACGACGCCGGACTGGCTCTGGAAAACCTGCTCCTTCAGGCTGTCGCCGGAGGTCTTGTCGGCCATCCCATGGCCGGCTTCGACCGCGACAGGATCCGCGAAATCTATGCCGTGCCCGACGATTTCGACCCCGTGACGGCCGTCGCCCTGGGCTATCCCGGCGACCCCCAGGAACTGGACGACGAGCTCCGCTCCCGCGAGCTTGCCCCCCGAGAACGGCTGCCGCTGGAGCAGACGGTCTTCAGCGGCTCCTGGGGGCAGGCAGCCCCCTTCGTCAAAGAGTGAAACCCCGCAAAAAAGCGGGGGGGAGCCCGATGGCTCCCCCCCGCTTTTTTGCGGGCCTAGGCCTCTTCCATGGAGGCCATGTGACGGTAGAGCTTCCAGCGGTAGGCGTTCTGCGCCTTGGCCTCCTCCAGGAACTGGGCCGCCGCTTCCGGGTGAGCCCTCTGGAGAATGCGATAGCGGTTCTCGCCGTAGACGTAGTCCTCGAGCGGCAGAGACGGCTCCTTGCAGTCCAAGGTGAGGGGGTTCTTGCCCTGAGTTCTGAGCTCGGGGTTGTAGCGAAGGGTGATCCAGTGGCCGGAGGCGACGGCCTTCTTCTGCTGCCTCAGCCCCTCCTTGAGATCGATCCCGTGGGCGATGCAGTGGGAGTAGGCGATGATCAGGGAGGGACCGTCGTAGGCCTCGGCCTCGCGGAAGGCCTTGACGACCTGATTGTCGTCGGCGCCGAGGGCGACGCGGGCGACATAGACGTTGCCGTAGGCCATGGCCATGAGGGCCAGGTCCTTCTTCATCGCCGGCTTGCCGCCGGCGGCGAACTTGGCCACGGCCCCCATGGGAGTCGCCTTCGACATCTGGCCTCCCGTGTTGGAGTAGACTTCCGTGTCGAGGACAAGGACGTTCACGTTCCGTCCCGAGGCGAGAACGTGGTCGAGGCCGCCGTAGCCGATGTCGTAGGCCCAGCCGTCGCCGCCGAGAATCCAGACGTTCTTTTTCACCAGGACGTCGGCCAGGCTCAGGAGGTCCCTGGCCTTCAGGTCATCGCGGCCGGAAAGTTGGGCTTTGAGCTCTTCGACACGAGCCCTCTGGGCGGAGATTCCTGCCTCGTCAGTCTGATCGGCCTCAACGAGGGCCTTGACTGTCGCCTCGCCCAGGTCGCCGCGAAGCGCCTCAAGGAGTTCCAGGGCGTACTGGCGCTGTTTGTCGAGAGCCAGGCGCATGCCCAGGCCGAACTCGGCGTTATCCTCAAAGAGGGAGTTGGACCAGCTCGGCCCCCGCCCCTCGGCGTTGACCGTCCAGGGCGTCGTCGGCAGGTTGCCGCCGTAGATGGACGAACAGCCTGTGGCGTTGGCGATGAGGGCCCGATCACCGAAAAGCTGGCTCAGGAGCTTGACATAGGGCGTCTCGCCGCAGCCGGCACAGGCGCCGGAAAATTCGAAGAGGGGCCGCAGGAGCTGGATGTCCTTCACGGCTCCCAGATTCAGCTTGGTGCGGTCCATGTCAGGCAAGGAAAGGAAGAAGTTCCAGTTCTCCCGCTCCGTCTCCCGCAGGGGGGGCTGAGGCGTCATGTTGATGGCCTTCTTGCCCTCCGCCTTCTTGCTCCGGGCTGGGCAGTTCTGGACGCAGAGACTGCAGCCCGTGCAGTCCTCGGGCGAGACCTGGAGAGTGAACTTCATCTCCTTGAAGGCGGGCCATTTGGCGTCGGTGGATTTGAAGGTCTCCGGAGCGCCCTTCAGGGCATCAGCCTCGTAGACCTTGGAGCGGATGACGGCGTGGGGGCAGACGAGGACGCATTTGCCGCACTGGATGCAGGTCTCGGGATCCCAGAGGGGAATCTCGAGAGCGATGTTGCGCTTTTCCCACCGGGTCGTCCCCGTCGGGAAGGTGCCATCAGCCGTCTCGGCCACGTCGGCCACGGTGAGGCTGTCTCCGTCGTTGACGATCATGGGACCCAGGACCTTCCTGACGAAGTCGGGGGCCTCGGCAGGAACGGCGGAGGTCATGGAGAACTCGCTCGTCGCCGCCTGGGGCACGGAGACCTCGTGGAGGTTAGCCACCGAGGCGTCGACGCAGGCGAAGTTCTGCTTCACCACCGCCTCGCCCTTGCTGCCGTAGGTCTTCTTGATGCTCCGCTTGATGGCGGCGATGGCCTCATCCTGAGGGAGGATGCCGCTGATGGCGAAGAAGCAGGTCTGCATGACCGTGTTGATGCGGACGCCCATGCCCGTCTCGTGGGCCACCTTGTAGGCGTCGATGACATAAAAACGAATCTTCTTGTCTATGATCTCCTGCTGAAGCTCCCGGGGCAGATGATCCCAGACCTCGTCGGGGCCGTAAATGCTGTTGAGGAGGAAGGTGCTCCCCTCGGCTGCCTGGGCCAAGACGCGGTACTTCTCCACGTAGGGGAAGACGTGGCAGGCCACGAAATTGGCCTTGCCGATGAGGTAGGACGAACGGATCTGCTTAGGGCCGAAGCGCAGGTGAGAGACGGTGAGGCCGCCCGACTTCTTCGAGTCGTAGACGAAGTAGCCCTGAGCGTAGTTGTCTGTGTCCTCGCCGATGATCTTGATCGAGTTCTTGTTGGCCCCCACGGTCCCGTCGGAACCGATGCCCCAGAAGAGGCAGCGCACCGTCGACTCCTCTTCGGTGGAGAAGTCGGGATCCCAGTCGAGGCTCAAATGAGTCAGGTCGTCGACGATCCCGACGACGAAACGCTTCTTCGGCTTCTTCTGGCCCAACTCGTCGAAAACGGCCTTGACCATGGCCGGCGTGAAATCCTTCGACGAGAGGCCATACCGGCCGCCGATGACGGCCACGCCGGGGCGCTTGTCGGCCAGGACGGTGTTGACGTCGAGGAAGAGGGGCTCACCGAGGGAACCGGGCTCTTTGGTCCGGTCCAGAACCGCCACGGAGCGGACGCTCTCGGGAAGGGCCTCAAGGAGATGATCCGCCGAGAAGGGCCGGTAGAGACGCACCTTGACGATGCCCACCTTCTCTCCCCGGGCCGTCAGGTAGTCGACGGTCTCGTGGGCCGTCTCGGCGCCGCTGCCCATGAGGACGATGACGCGCTCCGCATCGGGGGCGCCGATGTAATCGAAAAGGCGGTAGCGACGACCCACGACGGAGGCAAAACGCTCCATGGCCGCCTCGACGTGACCGGGGCAGGCCTCGTACCAGGGATTGGAGGCCTCGCGAGCCTGGAAGAAGAAGTCGGGGTTCTGGGCCGTGCCACGGATGCGGGGCCGGTCCGGCGAAAGGGCCCGCTCACGGTGAGCCTTGACGAGATCGTCGTCGATCATGGCCCGGGCATCGTCGATGGAGAGCTGCTCGACCTTCATGACCTCGTGGGAAGTGCGGAAGCCGTCAAAGAAGTGGACGAAGGGAACCCGCGAGGCGAGCGTCGCCGCCTGGGCGATGAGGGCCATGTCCATGGCCTCCTGAACGGAACCGGAAGCGAGGAGGGCGAACCCCGTCTGCCGTGTGGCCATGACGTCGCTGTGGTCTCCGAAGATGGAGAGGGCCTGGGCAGCCACGGTACGGGCCGCCACGTGGATCACCGTCGAGGTCAGTTCGCCGGCGATCTTGTACATGTTGGGAATCATCAGAAGCAGCCCCTGGGAAGCCGTGAAGGTCGTCCCCAGGGCACCGGCCTGGAGGGCACCGTGCAGAGCGCCGGCCGCGCCGCCTTCGCTCTGCATCTCCACCACCGAGGGAACGGTCCCCCAGATGTTCTTCGTCCCTTCCGAAGACCACTGGTCGGCCCATTCCCCCATGGGGGACGAGGGGGTGATGGGATAGATGGCGATCACTTCATTCGTCAGATGGGCCGAATAGGCCGCCGCCTCGTTGCCGTCGATCATCACTTTCTGTCTCGTCATCAAAAGGCCTCCTGTCTCGCTTTCGTCGGAATCCCGGGGAAGTCGTCGGGATGCAGTGGCATGGGAACATTCCCCCCGTGGATATTTTATGCATATAGGGCAATCTGTCGCAATAGTCTAACGCCACTTTCGTCCCGATACAGCAAGATTGACTCCCCTCTCGGCAGATCTCTTCCGAAAAAGGCGGCAGCCACCGCCCATAGGAGCCACACTTCCAGTTTAGCATGATTGGGGACAGAAGAAAGGGCAAGGAGTAAGGCGAAGGGCATCAAAAAGAGGGGGACCGAGCAGGGTCAGGGCGGAATTCCTTCCGCCCTGACCCTGCCGAGGACGTCACTTCGTCGCCTTTGAGGGAAGGTGCTTTCGGACCAGCTCCGAGGGGAGACGGTTCAGCTCCGTCCGGGGCAGGATGGCCAGAAGCTCCCAGGCCAGGTCGAGGGAGACGCCAATTTCGCGGTCCTCCTGATCGCCCTGGGAGAGAAAGCGCCTCTCGAAGGCATCGCCGAAGCGAAGGTAGCTCTTTTCTGTGGCACCCAGCTCATCTTCGCCGACGACTCCGGCAAGGGCGCGGATTTCCTGGACGCGGCTGTAGGAGGCGAAAAGCTGCCCGGCCAGATCGGGATGATCGTCGCGAGTGTAGCCCTTGCCAATGCTGTCCTTCATGAGCCGCGACAGGCTGGCCGGGATGTCGACGGGGGGATAGGCGCCCTGGGCGTCCTGCTCCCGGGAAAGGACGATCTGACCTTCGGTGATGAACCCCGTCAGGTCCGGAATGGGGTGGGTGATGTCGTCGTTGGGCATGGTCAGAATGGGCAGCTGCGTCAGGCTCCCCGGACGGTCGCGGAGGACGCCGGCCCTCTCGTAGAGGGAGGCCAGGTCGCTGTAGAGATAGCCGGGGTAACCCTTGCGGCTCGGGACCTCGCCGCGGGCGACGGCGAGCTCCCGCAGGGCCTCGCAGTAGTTGGTCATGTCCGTCATGACGACGAGGACGTGATAGCCCAGGTCGAAGGCAAGGTACTCCGCCGCCGTCAGGGCCGTCCGGGGAGCGGCGAGACGCTCGATGACGGGATCGGAGGCGAGGTTGAGGAAGACCACCGGCGGCTGGCCCTTCCCGGCATCGCGGAGGGCCTCGATGAAGTAGGCGGCGTCATCGTTGCGGATGCCGATGCCGACGAAGACGACGGCGAAGTTGTCGCCTGACGTGATCCGCGACTGGGAGGCGATCTGGACGGCCAGTCGGTTGTGGGGCAGACCGTTGGAAGAAAAAATGGGCAGTTTCTGCCCCCGGATGAGGGTCATGAGGGTATCGATGACGGAAAGGCCCGTATGGATAAAGTCCCGCGGGTAGGCCCGAGCCATGGGGTTGATGGGCCGCCCGTTGATGTCGCTTTGGAAACCGCCCAGGACGGCCCCGCAGCCATCGCGAGGCTCGCCGAGTCCGTCGAAGGTGCGCCCCAGGATGGAGGGACTCAGAGCCATCTCGAGATGGCGGCCGAGAAAACGGACACGGCTGCCGTCGGGCACGAGGGCTGCCGTTCCGGCAAAGACCTGAACGACGGCACGGTCCTCCTCGATGAGAACGACTCGGCCGCGTCTCGGTCGCCCGTCGGGGCCTACGATCTCGACGGCCTCGTCGTAGCCGACTCCTCTGACACCGTCGACAAAGACGAGAGGCCCGTCGACGGCCTGGAGCCCTCTGTATTCGGCAAGGCTCATCGCCGATCCCTCCCTCCGGCCAGACGTTCAGCGCCGATGCGCTCAAGGCGAGACTCAAGGCGGCGCCGGATCTCTTCGAATTCCTCCAGCTTTTCTCCGTCGATCTCCCGCAGCCGGTAGAGAGAGGCCACCTCCTGCGTCTCTCTCACCAGACGGAGGGGAACGCCCTTGGCGACCAGGGCCTGGGCGCGGCGGTAGAAGTGGACGATGAGCTCCATAATGGCGAAGGTCTTGGCCGGCGGACAGTAAGAATCAGGACCGAACGCCCCCTGCTGGAGGAATCCCGTCTTGATGATAGAGGCCACGAGGGCGATGAGACGCTGCTCGTCGGGCAGGACGTCTTCGCCGACGAGCTGAATCACCTGCTGGACGTGCTCGTCTTCGGCGAGGATCCGTCGCAGCTCGGTCTGGACTTCGCCCCACCGGGGATCGACGTGGCTCTCGAACCAGGGACGGACCTCGGCGGCATACTCGCTGTAAGAGGCGGTCCAGCTGATGGCCGGATAGTGTCTGGCCGAGGCCAGCTCCCGCTCTAGAGCCCAGAAGCAGCGGATGAACCGTTTCGTGTGCCGCGTCACGGGCTCCGTGAAATCTCCGCCCGGCGGAGAGACGGCGCCGATGAGGGTGACACTCCCCTGCTCGCCGCCGAGGGTGGTCACCCGGCCCGCCCGTTCATAGAACTCGGCCAGCCGTGACGGGAGGTAGGCGGGAAAACCCTCCTCGGCGGGAATTTCCTCAAGGCGACCCGAGATCTCCCTCAGGGCCTCGGCCCAGCGGGAGGTGGAGTCGGCCATGAGGGCCACGTCGTAGCCCATGTCACGGAAATATTCGGCGATGGTCAGGCCCGTGTAGATCGAGGCCTCCCGTGCCGCAACGGGCATGTTGGACGTGTTGGCGATGAGGATGGTCCGCTCCATCAGGGGATGGCCCGTCGCCGGGTCGACGAGGGCCGGGAACTCCTCCAGGACCTGGGTCATCTCGTTGCCCCTCTCGCCGCAGCCGATGTAGACGACGAGCTTGGCGTCGCTCCACTTGGCGAGCTGGTGCTGCGTCACCGTCTTGCCCGTTCCGAAGCCCCCGGGGATGGCGGCCACGCCGCCCCGGGCGATGGGGAAGTAGCCGTCGATGACGCGTTGGCCCGTCAGAAGGGGCTCCTCGGGAAGCAGACGTTGCCTGACGGGCCGGGGCGTCCGGACGGGCCAGCGCTGGATGAGGGGAAGGACCCTCTCGCGGCCGAAGCCGTCACGGAGGCGGGCCAGGACGGCCGAACCGTCATGGTGGCCCTGGGGCAGGATCTCAAGGATCTCCCCTTCCATGCCCGGCGGCAGGAGGAGACGGTGTTCCAGGAGAGGCGTCTCCTTCACCGTGGCGAGAAGACTGCCCTCGGTGACGATCTCGCCCTTGCGGACCTGGGGAAAGACCTCCCAGTTGCGGTCTCCTTCGAGCTGTTGGAGACCGCCGCCGCGGTCCATGAAGGCGCCGGTCTTCTCCAGAAGGGCCCCGAGGGGACGGCCGATGCCGTCCAGGATGGCTCCGACCAGGCCTGGGCCGAGGGTCACCGACAGGGGTTCGCCCAGGCCCTTCACGGGCTCTCCGGGCCGAAGGCCCTGGGTTTCCTCGAAGAGCTGGAGAACGCCCTCGTTGCCGTCGAGGCGGATGACTTCCCCCAGAAGGCGGAGTTCTCCGACCTCGACCATCTCGCGCATGGCGAAGGAACTCAGGCCCGTCGCACGGACGACGGGCCCGTTCACGGAAAGGATTCTGCCGATCCTGTTCACGGCGCCCACCTAATGAGTGGCCAGAAGGGCGTCAGCCAGGCGTTCCCGGAATTCGGAAGCCTTGGAGTGCCAGTCGGCCAAAAGACGGCGCCGTCCGTCAGGCGTCTCGATCCAGAGTCCCCCTAAAATGGAGGCCGGTTCCGATGCGCCCTCAAAGGCGATGGAGGGGAAGGCCTGGCCCAGACGCACGAGCAGCCCGGAAAGATGAGGCCATTCGCGGGGCCCGGGACGGACGAGCAACGCCTCCACACCGGGCAGGGCCTCGACGGCCTCCAGGGCCAGACCGAAGAGGATATCCCCGTAATCGGGCCTGAGGGCCAAGGCGGCCAGGGCCTCCTCGAGCCTCCGAAGGGCCTCGTCGAGGAGAAGGTTCTGGAGACGGATCCGCTCCAGCGACCGATCCCGCTCGGCGGCGGCAATCTGGCGTCGCCGAATCTCCTGGGCCCGCGATTCGGATTCTTCAAGAATGAGGGCGATCTGCTGATCGATCCGGGCCTCCTCGGCCCGCCGCCACCTTTCGGCTTCGGCTTCGGCCGAATGGATCAGGGCCTCTTTCTGGGAATCGGCGCGGTCCAGGAGAAGGTCCCTCAGGGCCCCGACCTTGCCGTTGTCTCCTTCTCTCATCACGACTTCACCCCCAGGGCGTCTTGCAGAAAGCGTTCCATAAAGCCTTGGCCGCGGCGGACGCCTCCGGGACCGGGAACCTCGACGACGAGGGGAAGGCCACCATCAAGCCGGAGTTCACGGAGTCGGGGCGACACCCATGAGGCGGCCTCTTCGGTGAAGGCGATCAAGGCCAGATCCTCCTCCTGAAGGGCCTCATCAAGGGCGGCATCGACATTCTCCCGATCCACGAGCCGCCCCGAGAGGCCGGCCAGGCGAAAACCGACGAGCGTCTCCTGGCTGTCGCTGAGGACGAGTCCTCTCACGGCCTAAAGCCTTCCCAGGATCAGAAGGGAGACGATGACGCCGTAGATGGCGATCCCTTCGGCCAGGCCGAGATAGATCAGCGTCGTTCCGAGCAGTTCCGGCTTCTCGGCCACCGCCCCCAGGGCTGCGGCACCGACCATGGCGACGGCGATACCGGCGCCGAGACAGGCCATGCCCGTAGCGAGACTGGCGCCGATGAAACCCAGGCCCGACGAGGCCGCAGCTCCCTCGGCGGCCAGAGCCGGAGCCTCAAGGAGAACCATTACCAAAGCGGCGCAAAGAGCGATGAAACCGGCCGACAGAGCCGTGGCCAAGACCCTCCGGGGCGCCCCGGAAGGACGCCGATGAAGACGGAAACCGAAAACGATCGTTGCCAGAGAGACCGTCACCAGCAGAACCAACCCCGTCATGATAGGACTCCTTTCTTGATCTTCTCGTAGCGGTAGAGGGCCGAGGCCCGTCCCCAGGGGACGGGCCGCAGGGGCCGGCCGCCGCCGCGGAAGAATTTGCCGAACAGCTCATAGTACTCGAGGCGCAGGGTCTGGATGAAGACGATGAGCCCTTCGAGAAGGACGATCAGGGCATGGCCGAATACGAGGAGGATGACCTCGAGGACAAATCCCCCCGGCAGGGCCGAAGCCTGATCGGCCAGGAGAAAGACCGCCATGGAAAGGCCGGCGTGGTTGAGGGCGAAGGCGGCGAGGCGGACGAAGGAGGCCGTGTTGCTCAGGAAGGAGAAGAGGTGGTGAAAACGGCTGAAACCCTCGACGGCGGCGCTTCCCTTGTCCTTTTCCTTGTCCCGGCCCGGCAAGAGGCGCGGCACGATTCCGGCCAGCAGAAAGATCAGCGCCAGGAGAACCGTTGTCGTCATGGCCACGCTGAAGGCCCTGTCGCCTCCGATACCGGTGAGGCCGAAAACGCCCAGCAGGACGGCGGACCAGTAGAGAGCCAGACCGACAAGTCCCTTGTCGCCGAAGAGGAAATCAAACCCGTCGCGGCGCTTCCAGCTCTCCTGGAGGCCGAGGATCATGGCGATGGAGAGGCAGCAGACACCCGTCACGAGAGAGGCGGCGATCAGGGCCGACGTGTCGTGCATGGGCGAGAGCCAAAGCGGTTCCATCAGATCCTCTCGGCCCATGACGCTGCCATAGAGGAAGCCGAAGAGGATCGAGACGGCGCCGGCGAGCTGCACCACCGCCCCGAGCCCCCGGGGAAGGGTTCCCTTGCGGGTGAGCCACCAGGCACCCAGGGACAGCAGGGCCCCATGGCCGACGTCACCGAACATGAAGCCGAAGAAGAGACAGAAGGTGACGGCGACGACGAAGGAGGGGTCGCTTTCGCCGTAGGCGGGCAGACTGTAGAGACCGACGATATCCTGAAAGGCCCGAACGAGGGGGAGGTTTTTCAGCACCGACGGGACGAGACCGCGCCGGACCTGTTCCGCATCGGGATCGTCGACGACGAGAACCGTCCGGGGCGCCCCTTCGGCCAGAGTGTCTTTCAGCTGAGGAACCTCATCGGCGGGGATCCAGCCCGAGACAAGATGGAGCCGGCCCATCTGGCCGCCTTCGCGGCAGATCTCCCAGATCCTCTGGCCCGAGTGAAGCCGTGAGTGGAGGGCCTCCAGCTCCTCGCCATGGCTGTCGAGGTAGTCCTGGACGGCCCGGCGGAGCCCCTCGGCGGCCCGCTGGCGATGGGCGAGCTTTTTCTTCAGCGTCGCCAGGGCCTCGGCAGCCGAACCTTGAGGGAGATCGTCGAGAGAGTAGGCCTTGAAAAGGAGCGAGTCCAGAAGTCTTTTGGCCCCCTCCAGATAGGCCGGCACCGTCAGAATCAGGAGCCACCGCTGCTTTCCCCGGAGAGCAAGATTGAGGACGAGCATGGGGGCGTCCCGGGAGGAGTCGCGCAGGCGGCTCCAGTTCTCGTCGTCGACCCGTCCGAAGAGGGCCACCAGATGACGGGCTCGGGCCAGCTCGGAGGGCTTGCGCTTCAGCCGGGCCAGGGCCTCGAGGAAAAGGCATCCCGCCTCGAGCTGGTCCGTCGACTCGGCCAGTTCCTGGGAGCGACGGTGCCATCGCGTCAGTTTCCGGACGATCTGGTCGACCATGGCCTGGGCCCGTTCGGGCGTGAGGTCGGCGTCGACGGCGAGAGGACGGGCCTCGGGGATCTCCCTGCCCGCCAGGTCCCAGACGCTTTCGAGCTTTTCCAACGGCTCGTCGTAGGGGTTCTCCCGCACCGTCGTCAGGCCCGACCGAAGGCCGGCATCCTCGACACACATCCCCAACGGGAGAGGCTGAAAGGTCCCTCGGAGCAGGAGATGGCGCGCTGCCCACTCGATCTCTTCGAGGGGGCCGACGAGGGAGAGGGTTTTCATCTTCATGAGGGCCATCGGATTTCACCTCCGGGAATGAGGGGACGGCAGAGGAACAGGGCCCCCTGTCTCCGATCGAAGCCGTAGCGGACGTCTTCGACGAGGGTGATGACGTCGAAGGTCTCGAAACGGCGCAGAAAAAGGAGGGCCATCACGCTCTGAAGTCCCGGGACGCCCCGATGATAGAGGCGGAGGGCTTCGTCGCGAAGCCGCCGCTGCTTGGCCCGTTCCATCGAAAGCTCCTCCTCGCTCGCCCCTTCTTCGAAGAGCTCCCCATAGGGAGAGGAGCGCAGAAGGCGCCAGAGGGCCTCCTCGGAGGGGGCCTGAACGAGAGCGTTGAGGTCCTTAGGGCCGATCCGTTTCCCGCCAGGCATGAGAGCTCCCACCAGCTCGGCACCGTCCATGGCATAGTAGCGTCGGCCCCGGCGTATCCAGGAGAGATTGGCCAGGTCGGCCTCGGTTCCGAAAAGACCGAGGAGGGCCTTTCCCGCAGGGCCGCCCAGGGAACGGCAGAGGTCGAGGATGATCGAAAAAAGACGCCGATCCAGAGCCATCTCGATGGGGAAAAGGGGGGTCCCAGGGTCATCAAGGGCGGCCACGAGGGAAGCGGCCTTGGGGCCCAGGGGAGTGGGAGCCAGCAGTCGGGCTACCTCATGGAAGGTGTCCGCTTCGGCGAGGTCGACGAGAGGATAGGGGGCCCGCGGGAAATGGCGGGCCAGGCGGCGGAAATAGTCCCTGTCGGCGCGGGAAGACCGGAGGCGGCGGAGGAGGCGTTTGAGATACTCCATGATCCACCGGTCCCGGAAAGTCTCGACAAGTCGCCTTTCGACGCCGCGGAAATGGGTGAAGAACCGCTCGGCCTCAAGGAAGGGGACGACGTAGACGATCTCCTCCACGTCGATCCGCCCCAGAGCCTTGAGGTCAAGACCCTCGAAATAGCGTCCGTAGGGCTCGCTCTCGGCCAGGGAATAGACGATCTCCCCCACCGAATCGAGGTCGAGGAGGCGCCAGAAGAAATCGTCGTCCAGCAGGGAAGAGGCCTTGGCTCTCACGCCGGCGCAAAGCCGGCCGCCCAGGTCAAGCGACGGTGCCACGGTCTCTGGCCTGGCGAATCCACCTCTCCGCTGCCTCGAGGGCGATGTCGCGGGCCACCTCCTCCATTCGCGAACGGGCGTGGAGGGCCAGACGATCCCGTTCCTGCTGGGCCAGCTGGCCGATGTGACGGGCCTCCTCCTCCGAAGCGGCCCGGGAACTCTCAAGGCGGGAACGGGCCTGCTCCCGGGCCGAGGCCAATTTCTGCTCGGCCTCGGCGGCAAAGGTCCGTTTCGTTTCCTCCAGGAGGGTCGCCGCCTTGCGGCGGGCCTCCTCGACGGTCCGTTCCGCCTCATCTTCGGCTCCGAGGAGCACGGAAAGAACCTGATCCAGATCCTTCATGACCAACCCTCCCTATTCGGACGAAAGAGACTGGACGCGCTTCATCCTGACGAAATCCTCTCGCTCACTCTCTTCCAGGGCCTCGGAGATCTCGCGCAAGGCGCGGTCCAGAGCGGGCAGGGCCACCTTCTCAAGGGAATTGACGCGCCGCCCCGTCTTGCGGACCTGCTGGGCCAGCCGGAAGAGGGCGCTTTCCATCTCGGCCAGCTTGACCGTCAGGATCAGGACCTCCCTGAAAGAACGTCTCGCCCGGTCAAGAGCCCCCGACGTGGCCCAGAAGGAATAAACCGGTCTCGGCTTCACGTCCAGGGGATCGACTTCAGGCACCTCGACGCCCAGGACGGAACGAAGTCGCACGGTGAGCCCCTCTTCGAGGGGAACGGCCTCGGCCAATTCCTCGACGGCATCGAGCCCCTGGGCCAGGTTGGCCCGCTGAAGATCCCGGTAGGCCTGGGCGAAAAGGGCCTCCGCCTCGGCAAGAAGGCTTTTGGCCCTCTCTCTCTGCCGTCCGAGCTCCATGAGAAGAATGGTCCGCTTCTGTTCCAGGAGGTCCCTGCCCTTGCGGGCGAGGCGACGGGAGCGGTTGAGCTTCATGAAATTGCCCCGCGTCGGAGCGGCCTTGATCCGCACCGGATCACCTCCTTGAGTTTATTCTTCCTTAGCATGCCACTCCGAGGGCCTTCTGACAAGTTGCCAAAACATTGCCTCAAGCACACATCTGTTTATTCCCCCTTCCACCCCTGTCGAAATCTTCGGCTATAATGGGGCATCATTCCAAGGAAGGGAGCGCTCTCCACTGACGACGATCGGCATCGCTCTGGCTCTCACGACGGCCCTCTGCTGGGCCATCGTCCCCCTCATCTACCGGCGCAACATGACGGGACTCTCCTTCCCTGAAGTCAACGCCGTCCGGTCCTTCGGCTATCTGGGCACGATGATCCTCTTCGTCCTCCTTCAGGGCAAGGGGGTCACCTTGATGGAGACCTACGCCTTCCTCCTCCTGACGGGCTCGACCCTGCTGGGCAACGTCATCGGCGACGTCCTCTACCTCGCGTCGATCGACAAGATCGGCGTTGGCCGCGCCGTCGCCGTCACCAGTACCTATCCCCTCGTCGTGACGGCCCTTTCGGCAATCTGGCTGAAGGAAACCGTCACCGTCCCCATCCTCATCGGCACGGTCAGCGTCATCCTGGGGCTGAACCTTCTCCGCAAGGAGACGGGCGGCGGTCCCGAAGGGAATCAGACGAAAAAAGGGTTTTTCCTCGCCCTCGCCACGGCCCTCTGTTGGGGCATCTCGATCCCCATAACGCGGTGGCTCCTCCTTGACACGGGCCTTTCGTCGATGGACCTCAACTTCTGGCGGGCCGTCATCTTTCTCCCCTCCGTCTGGATCCTCTGGCTCCTGCGGTGCCGCCTGGGCTACCACAGTCCCCGGCGGGTGGCCCGCCTTCCCCTTCGGACCTGGCTTGAGCTCAACGCCGCCGGAGCCATCGCCCTCGCCCTGGGCGGAACCTTCCTCGCCTTGGCCCTCCAGCGGGCCCCGGCCTCGGTCGTGACGCCCATCACCGCCTCGAGCCCCCTCATCTCGACTCTCCTTGCCATCGTCCTCATGGGAGAAAAATCGACACGACGCCAATGGGCCGGCATCGTCCTCGTCGTCATCGGCTCGGCCGTCATCAACGCCTGACCGGGAGGGAGAGAAAAAAGCATGACCTTCACCGACCTCGTCCGAACCCGAAGGAGCGTCCGGCGCTACAAACCCGACGACGTCGCCCCGGCGCTGCTTGACACCTGTCTTGAGGCGGCACGGCTCGCCCCGAGCGCCTGCAACAGCCAGCCCTGGCTCTTTCATGTCGTCCAGGGCACCCTCAAGAGCGATCTGGCCCGGGCCATGAACAGCGGCCTCTACGGCAAGGGACTGAACGCCTTCATCGACGAGGCCCCCCTGATCGTGGCCGTCGAGACCCTCCCGAGAGAGCGCCTGGCCCCCAGACTGGCGGGACTGATCCGGAACGTCCGGTACGAGATGCTCGACGTGGCCATCGCCGTCGATCACTTCACCCTCCAGGCCGCCGAGCTCGGCCTGGGCACCTGCTGGATCGGCTGGTTCAACGAGAAGGCCGTCAAAGAACAGCTGGGGCTTCCGCCGAAAAGCCGCATCGACGTCATGCTCACTCTGGGGTGGCCCGATGACCGGGGGGCCCCAAAAAACCGCAAGCCTCTGGGGGCCATCGTCCGCCGTCACGGCACCCCTTCCCCCTGAAAGAAAGGAGTCTTAAAATGGACTCACCAAATCATGATGCAGGGGAGGTTGTGACGATGGAAGAGGCCATGGACATGAAAAAAGCCCTCAATTACGCCATCCAGCCGAGATGGAGGCCGAGGAATTCTACCGGACCTGGGCCACCGAGACGAAGCAGGCCCACATCCGCCGCGAACTGGAGGAACTGGCCCAGTGGGAAAGCCGCCACCGCGATTCCCTCAAGGTCTACTACGAGGAGCTTTTCGGAGAACCCTTCCGCCGTGAACCCGATCTCGTCGTCGATCCGGCCCTCAAGGTCCAGGCCGACGAATTCCGCAACCACTACGCCCTCCTCCGCATCGCCTCGACAGCCTACGTCTCGGAGATGCGGGCCGCCGAACTCTACGAGGCCCTCGAAAAGGCAAGCTCCGGCGACGCAAGGAAGATGTTCGGCGAACTCAAGGAAATGGAGCAGGACCACATGGCCACGGCAAAAAAGCGCTACGTCTCCCTCAGGGAGGACGTCGTCGGCTTCCGGGCCTTTTGATCCCCTTTCTGCTCCGGGGCGGCCTCACGGCCGCCCCGGTCATTGTCTTTGCCCCTCTTGACAGGAGTGGTCAATTTAAGTATTTTGGTTCCAAAATGAAGAAAAGGAGGTGCGCCATGAGCTCCATCATCGCCATTTCCGAGGCGGCATCGCTGGCCCTGCACAGCATGGCAGCCATCGCCCGGGAAGGAGAGGGCCCCGTCTCCCTGGGACGGATCACGGCCTCGACGGGAATCTCATCGGCACACCTGGCCAAGGTCCTCCAGCGCCTCGTCAAGGCGGGCCTGCTCCACTCGACCCGGGGTCCCCGGGGCGGCTTCGAACCGGCCCGCCCCATCGGAGAGATCACGCTCCTCGAGGTGTACGAAGCCATCGAAGGGCCTCTGGACGACAGGGCCTGCCTTCTGCCCGGCAAGGGCTGCCCTTTCCGGTTCAGCCGCTGCCTTTTCGGCGACCTCATCGCCGAGACGAACAAACGCTTTCGGGACTACCTGTCTCAGACGACGATCCAAAGTCTTTTGGAAGATTAGAGGGGGAAAGACGAAGATGGGAAAGAACAAGCAGACGCGTCAGATCATCGTCATCGACGAGGGCAAGTGTGACGGCTGCGGGCTCTGTGCCGACGCCTGCCATGAAGGGGCCATCGCCATCATCGACGGCAAGGCCAAGCTGGTCAGCGAATCCTATTGCGACGGCCTGGGGGACTGCATCGGCGAGTGCCCTCGTGGCGCCATCACTTTCGAGACCCGTGAGGCCGAGGCCTACGACGAAGAGGCCGTGAAGCGCCACATGGCGACCAAAGACCCCCTGCCCTGCGGCTGCCCCGGAACGGCCACACGCACTCTGGGCTGCCCCGGAACGGCGGCCCGGTCCTTCGCCTCCAAGGCTCCCGAAACCCCTGCCACCGCCCCGCAAAGCCCTTCAGGCTCCCGGCCATCCCTTCTTCGGAACTGGCCGACCCAGCTCAAGCTGGTCCCCCTGAACGCCCCCTACCTGGAAGGGGCGAACCTCGTTCTGGCCTCGGACTGCTCGCCCTTCGCCTTCGCCAGCTTCCACGAGACCTTCCTTGCCGGCGAAAACAAGGTGCTCCTCAACGCCTGTCCCAAGCTCGACGACAGCGACTTCTACCGCCTCAAGCTGACGCAGATGATCGAAGCGGCCCGGCCCCGGTCAATCCAGGTGATCCGCATGGAGGTTCCCTGCTGCGGCGGCCTGACAGGAATCGTCGAAGACGCCGTCGCCGTGGCCCGCCAGGACATCACCGTCCGCATCACCACCCTCTCCGTGGAAGGACAGATCCTGGACGACGAGTCAGTCAAACATCACTTTTCATAAGGATAAAATGCTAAAATTTAAATTGGCATCACTGGAGGTTTGCCTCCGGACCCTCCTTTAATAGACGAAAGAGAAAGGGGATGAATCGATGTTTTGCTACCAGTGTGAACAGACCGCCAAGGGAACGGGTTGCACCGCTTTCGGCGTCTGCGGAAAGAGTCCCGAGGTCGCGGACCTGCAGGACCTGCTCATTCATGTCGCCAAGGGAGTTTCCATGTACGCCCACCGGGCCCGCCAGATGGGGGTCAAGGACAGGGAGATCGACCTCTATGTCGTCGAGGCCCTCTTCACGACGGTGACGAACGTCAATTTCGACGAAGATCGCCTGGCCGAGCGGATTCACCGCGGCGTGGCCCTCCGTGACAAAGCCCGCAAGCTCTACGAGGAGGCCTGCGCAAAAGCCGGCAAGGCCCCGAAAAAGCTGGCCGGACCTGCCGCCTACGTTCCCGGGGAGTGCAAAGACGACCTGATCCGCCAGGGCGGAGCCGTCACGCCCGAAGCGGGCGCCGAAAAACGGGGCGACGTGGTCCAGGGCCTTCACGACCTCGTCCTGCTGGGCCTCAAGGGAAGTGCCGCCTATGCCGACCATGCCCAGGTCCTGGGTCAGGAGGACGACGCCGTCTACGCCTTCTTCCATGAGTTTCTCGACTTCCTGAGCCGTGAGGAGCTGACCGTCGACGACCTTGTCGGCCAGGCCCTGGAGGCAGGCAAGTGGAACATCCGCGTCATGGAGCTCCTTGACGCCGCCAACACCGGCACCTACGGCCATCCCGTCCCCACGCCGGTCCGCGTGACACCTCTGGCGGGCAAGGCCATCCTCGTCTCAGGCCACGACCTGAAGGACCTGGAGATTCTTCTCAAGCAGACCGAGGGCAAGGGCATCAACGTCTACACCCACGGCGAGATGCTCCCCTGCCACGGCTATCCGGAACTGAAGAAATACGCCCATCTGGCCGGCAACTACGGCGGCGCCTGGCAGGACCAGAGGGAGGAGTTCGACGCCTTCCCCGGCGCCATCCTGATGACGACCAACTGCATCCAGAAACCGAAGGACTCCTACAAGAGCCGCATCTTCACGACCGGCCTCGTGGCCTGGCCGGGCGTCACCCACATCGGAGAAGAGAAGGACTTCTCTCCCGTCATCGAGGCCGCCCTCGCCGCCCCGGGCTTCGATAAGGACGAGCCCGAGAAGACGATTCTCGTCGGCTTCGGCCGCAACGCCGTCCTCGGCGCCGCGGGCAAGGTCGTCGAACTCGTCAAAGCCGGCAAGCTGCGCCACTTCTTCCTTATCGGCGGCTGTGACGGAGCCAAGAGCGGGCGCAACTACTACACCGACTTCGCCAAGGCCGTTCCCGAGGACTGCGTCATCCTCACCCTGGCCTGCGGCAAGTACCGCTTCAACAAGCTCGACTTCGGCGACATCGAGGGTATTCCCCGTCTCCTCGACGTGGGCCAGTGCAACGACGCCTTCTCGGCCGTCAAGATCGCCATGGCCCTGGCCGACGTCTTCGAGACCGACGTGAACGGCCTGCCCCTGTCGCTCATTCTCTCCTGGTACGAGCAGAAGGCCGTCTGCATTCTTCTTTCCCTGCTCTACCTGGGCGTGAAGAACATGCGCCTTGGCCCCAGCCTGCCGGCCTTCGTGAAGGCTCCCGTCTTCGAGGTGCTCCAGGAGAAGTTCAACCTCCAGCCCATCAGTACCGTCGACGACGATCTCAAGGCCATTCTGGGCTAGGCCATCTCATCGCGACACCCGGCCGAGGTCCGGGGAAAGGAGGCAACAGCCATGGAGAAAAAGACCGCCGTCACCCGAGGTCAGGTCCTTGATCTGAAGGAAGCCGCCCCGATCCAACCGGACGCCATCGTCAGCCGACTCCTTCTCGAGTCGGAGAGGGGCAACGTGACCCTCTTCTCTTTCGACGAGGGACAGAGGCTGAGCGAGCACAGCGCTCCCTTCGACGTCCTCGTCCACGTCCTCGATGGCTCCATGGAGATCCGCCTCAAGGACGTTCCCCAGACCCTTTGCGCCGGGGAGGCTCTGGTCATGCCGGCCGACGTGCCTCACGCGCTGAAGGCGCTGAAACCGACCCGTCTGGTCCTGACCATGATCCGCGCCTAGACAAAGACAGACCTTGAAAAGGGCAGGAGGCGGGGAAGAACCCCCGCCTCCTGCCGTCGACCGAGCCCGAAAGGAGGAACGGCCATGCCCCTCTCCTTCCGCCCCCTTGCCCTTGCCGACGGGCCGGCCCTCACCAGGGCCCTCCGGGAGAGCAGTCAGAAAGCGTCGGACTACACGTTCGTCAACCTCTGGGCCTGGCAGGAAGACCGCCGCTATGAGGTGGCCTTCGCCGACGGCCTGATCTGGCTTCGCCAGACCGATCCGCAAGAGCGCCTCTGGGCCCCCCTCGGCTCGTGGCAACGGGATGACTGGGAAGAGCTTCTGACAAAACATTTCCCCCACGGAGCCAGCTTCCACCGCGTTCCCGAAAAGGACGCCCTGATCCTGGCCGACCGCCTGGGCCCGCAGGTCAGCCTCGACGAGGAGCGGGACCAGTGGGAGTATCTCTATCTCGTCGAAGAACTGGTCTCGCTCAGGGGCAACCGGTTCCACAAGAAGAAAAACCTCCTCCGCCAGTTCCTCAGAAGCTACGACTGGCGCTACGCCGAACTGGAGCCGAAATGCCGCAGAGCCCTGCTGGACCTCCAGGAAGAGTGGTGCCGGTGGAAGAACTGCGACGACAGCCCCGGGCTGGCCGCAGAAAAGGAGGCCATCACCCGGATCCTTCGCGACTGGGAGCATTTCCCCGGCCTTCTGGGAGGCGCCCTTTTCGTCGACGACGTCATGGTGGCCTACACCCTTGCCGAAGAGGTCGGCGATACGGTGGTCATCCATTTCGAGAAGGGACTGGGCGATTACAAGGGCGTCTATCAGGCCATCAACCAGATCTTCCTCGAGAAGTCGGCAGGGCGCTTCACCTACGTCAACCGCGAACAGGACATGGGCGAAGAGGGACTGAAAAAAGCCAAGATGTCCTACAACCCCGTGGACTTCCTTAAAAAACACCGGGTCCTGTGGCGTCCCTGACATGAAAGGAGGCCTCCCCTCTGGGGAGGCCTCCTTTTTTTGCCCTTCCGTCAGGGCCTGAAGAAAGAGAAGGCACCATAGCTGAGGCCGGCCACCAGGACACCGGCGATGACGTTTCCTGCAAAAATGGCCGGGAAAGCCCAGCGGAAGCGCATGTTGAGCAGGGCGGCAATGAGACTGCCGCTCCAGACTCCCGTCCCCGGGAGGGGGATGGCCACGATGAGGACAAGGGCCCAGGCACCATATTTTTCGATCTTCTCGCCGTTGCCTCGCAGCGACCGCTCCGTGATCTTTTCGATGAAAGTCCTCAGGAAGCCGACGCGCTTGAGGTGATTGAAGACGGGAACGATGGAAAGGAGAATGATCGGGACGGGGATCATGCTCCCCAGAAGACTGAGAAAAAGGGAATGAAGGGGCGAAAGCCCCAGCGAAATCCCGACGGGGATGGCTCCCCGGAGCTCGATGATCGGCGTGGCCGCCGTCAGGAGAACGGCCACTTCAACGGACAGGAAGGTCAGCAACTCGCTTACGTATCTCTCCACGCTGATTTCACCTTTTTCTTCATCGGTCGACGGCAGGAAAGTCCACCCGAGGGTTGGGGCAAAAAGGAGGGGGAACTCGTCTAGGCGGGCAGGGACGGGCGCCACTCCTCCCGAAGAAGGGAAAAGAGCCACTGATCCTGAAAACGCCCCCGGGCCCACTCGTAGTGTCGGAGAGTCCCTTCCAAGGTGAAGCCCATCTTGGCCAGGAAACCCCGGGAGAGACGATTCCCGACGGTGACGAAGGCCTCGACGCGGTTCAGATCCATCTCGTGGAATCCGTATTCCAGGGCAGCCGTTAGGGCCTCGCCCATGAACCCCTGGCGCCAGTGGCGGGAATCGAGTTCATAGCCGATTTCGGCTCGGCGGTGCTCCCTGGCCCATTTGTGAAAACCGCAGGTGCCGATGACGTCGCCGTCGGGAAGAAGCGAGACGGCCCATCGGATGCCCTCGCCTTTCGCGAAGAGACCCCGGAGGATCTCGATCATCTCCGCCGAGCGGGCTGGCTCGTCGAAAGGTTCGGCGACGAGATATTCGACGACGCGGGGATCGGTCCAGACCCGATGAAGCCCTTCGGTCTGGGCCAGATCAAGGGGGCCCAGCCTGAGACGGGCCGTGGTCCGTTCGGGAAAGGGTCTCTCTTTCGTCTCTTTCGACGCCATCTCTCTCCTCCAGAATAACGTTCCCGCAAAGGGGGGATTTCGGCGGCTGTTCCGGCCTCTGCCGCCTGGGAAAGGCCACAGCCTCCAGGGCGGAACCTATTATACTGGTTTCGGTCTCTTTCCGCTCTCTACGAAAGACCGGCGGAGACGAAAAGGAGCCCGGCCTCATGGCCGGGCTCGGAAGGAAAGCGGAGGGGATCAGCAGTCGAAGACGGTCTGCTCCTCCACATCCGTCGTCAGGGCTCGGAAGGCCCGTTCGATGAGGCTCCGGCGAAGGGCGAACTCCTCCTCGGCCGGAAGATCGGGATTGCCCAGGGGATGAGGAATAGCCACACCGGGAACGATCCGGTTTGCGCCCACGGTGAGGGAGATGGGCACAATGGTGGCGATGTGAACGACGGGGAACCCGGCCCGTTCGATTTCCTTGACCATCGCTGCGCCGCAGCGGGTGCAGGTGCCTCAAGTCGAGGTGAGAATGACGGCGTCAACGCCGTCGGCCTTGAGCTGTTCGGCGATCTCCGTGCCGAAGCGGGAGCAGTTCTTCACCGGCGTTCCCGTGCCGACCGTCGAGAAGTAATATTCGTAGAGGCGGCCGAAGACACCTTCCTTTTCGAGGGCCCTCAGGGCGTCGAGGGGGACGACCCGGTCGGGGTCGTCGTTGACGTAGGTCCGGTCATAACCACCGTGAACGGACTCGAAGGCCTGAGCCGTCAGGTCCTCGAGAGATTCCAGGGAGTAGCGGCCGAAGTGGGAGGCCGACGAAACCTCGATCCTGTCGGGGTTGCCCATGGGAACGACACCGCCCGAGTTGACGAGGGCGATGGTGGCCCCCTTGAGGTCCTTCAGGGCCGGAGCGGGCGGGACGCGGTCGAAGACGGGCATTTCGAACTCGGTCCTGAAGGGCTGACCGTGGAATTTGGCCAAGGCCATCTCGACAGCACGGACGGCGCCGTTTTCGGCGAAGAAGAAGTTCTTTCGTCGCCCCCGCGATAGATAACCCTCCTCCTCGGCCGTTCCCTGAAGCTCGCCGTTGAGGAGCTTGGCGGCCAGGGCACCCATGGCCTGAAGGGCGACCTTCATCCCCCGGGCGCTGTCTGCGACGGGAACGATGTAGATGTCGCGGCTGTAGATCTCGACGCCGGGGTTCTCGGGGTAAAGCCCCGTCAGGGCCGGGACGTTCAGCTCCTCCGTGACGGACCGGCAGACCTCGCCGCAGGCCATGCCGTAACGGCCGGCGTTGAAGGCCGGGCCGGCGATGACCAGATCGGGCTCGAAGGAGGCGATCCGGCGGAGCACCTCGCGCCGGGTGCTTTCGAGGTTCTCGGCGAAATGGTTGTCGCCGCACCAGACGGTGGCGACGACCTGGGCCTCGTCACCGAGAAGGGCCTGAAGCTGAAGCCCCGGCCCGAGAGCGCCCTCGACGGTGACGGGCTCGAGATGGGCCGACTCTTCACCGCCCTGGCCGGCGAAAAACTGGTTCACGTAGTGGACGACGCGCTTGGTCATCTCTCTTTCCCCCTTTAGACCCAACGGGAGCCGATGGCGCTGAAGCCGAGCTCGTTCGTCGAACCGATGATGGCCTGGATCTCCGTCTCGATGGACCCGTCGGGGCGGAGACTGGACTCATTGCCCCCCGAAAGGGTAGCGATCGACTCGGGCCAGCCCAGGACGCGATCCATGGGCGGAACGACGACGATGGCGTTGACGTTGCCGGCCGAAACGACGGCCGTCGCCTCCGGCACGGCATCGGCCAGTCCCTGGCTGGCGCCGTCGGCACCGGCGGCCTCGTCGGTGATGAGGACCGTCCTGATACCCCGACGCTCCAGCTTGGCGCAGTTCATGACCAGGTCCGTGTCGGGATTGCCGTAACCCTCTTCGGTGACGATGGCCACGTCGGCGCCGATCAGGGAGGCCAGCTTGGCCGTGTAGCTCGACGAGCGCTTCTTGTCGACGAGAATGACGTTTTCGTTGGTCACGATGACACCCAGAAAGTCAAGGTCAATTCCGTGGCGGCGGTAGAGTTCGGCGATGACGGGGTTGTTCAGGTGGTGGTAGGTGGTGTTCTTGTCGCAGGCCGAGACGCAGTTGCCCGAGGCGACGGCGCCGTCGAGGACCTCGTTGGGATGAATGAGGGTGGGCAGGATCTTCTTCACGTCGACGCCGTAGAGATAGGTGTCGTGGAGAAGGCCCTGGGACTGGAGCATGTAGATGTAGACGAAGCGGGGAAGGTCGGAATTCCGTCCCGCCAGGGGAGGCAGCTCGTAGGTTTCGGTCCGGTCCGGAGCGACGGACGCGCAGGCCTTGGCCAGATAGTGGGCCAGGCGGAGACCGGCCATCCGCAGAGCTCCCTCGTAGGCATGCTTTTCCAGCCCCTCTTCGGGCTCGGCGATGAGGACGAGATTCTTCGTCTTCGAGAAGGGCGTGTAGTCGGCCCCGGGGCCACACATGTCGATGAAGCCCTCCTGGAAGCCGACGACGGGCGCGCAGGTCACGACAGCGGCACCTTCGAGAACAAGTGTCGCCCCCTCGCCGACGGTCTCGACATCGCCGATGAATCCGGGGAAGACCTCTCCGGGCCCCTCCACCTTACAGCGCGGCTCGATCACGTCCTTGACGGGAATGATCCTCACGCTTTCGCCGGGCCTGGCGATCTCCAGACGCATCTTCGTCAGGGGAATGCCCTCAAGACACCGCAGGGCCTCATCGGAATCGACGGTGAGCAGCCCTCCGGCAAGGCCCGTGGCAGGGCCGAAAACGAGGTCTTCGACGACAGCCCGGCGCAGTTCCAGTTTCATGACGCCACCTCCCCGCCTCTCCTCCAGGAGCAGGCTTATGGTTTTTCCTCCCTACTATGGTAGAACCGGAGTGAAAGGGGCGCATTAGTCGGAAGGCGCAAGAGATGCTACTCTGAAGGGGATTCTTTTGTCATCCTGCACAAATAAGGGGGGAGGTCCATGCAGGCCGATCTCGCGCAGAACGTGGCCGAGGTGGCCCAGGCCACGATCAATCATCACGTCATCATCACCGACGAGAGGGGACGGATCATCGGCGCCAGCCAAAAGGAGCGCGTCGGATGCCTCCACAGCCCCTCCCTTGAGGCCATCAACCGAAGAAAGGAAGTGGTGACTTCCGTCGACGAGGCCCGGCGCCTCGGTGACGTCCGCCCCGGCGTCACACTGCCCATCGAGCTCGCCGGGGAGATCGTCGGCTCCGTCGCCATCGCTGGCCCGCCGGACGAGGTGATCCGCTTCGGCCATCTCGTCCGGCGCGAGGCCGAAGTCTTTCTCAAGGAACGGATGCTCCTTGAGGCACAGCTTCTCCGCGAAGGGGCGCGTCAACATCTCGTCCAGGAGATCTACGCCTTTTCCGGCGGCGACATGGACCGGGACTTTCTCCTCGCCCGGGGCCGGGAGATGGCCATCGATCTGGCCCTTCCCCGGCTCTGCATCGTCATCGACCTGGCTCCTTTTCTGACGGGCGAGGCCAAGGCGGAAGAAGGCCCCGCAAGACGGAGGATCGCCGCCGAGATCGAGGGAGCCTTCCGGGGCCATCAGGACCTGACGGCCCTTTTGGGCAGCGACAAGCTCGTCGTCATTCCCGCCGTGCCGCGCAAGGGAGGCGCCTTCCTGGAGGAGCTGACCGGCCGCTGCCGCTCCCTGGCCGAAAGCCTGGACCGCCGGGGCCGGCCGATCTCCTTCGGCATCGGGCCCACGGCGGAAGGCCCCGAAGAGCTCTCCCAGTCGCTGCGCAGCGCCTGGCGGGCCCTCGTCCTGGGACGGCGGGCTACAGGCGGCCCCGGCATCTTCCTCTACGAAGACTACCTCCTCGACGATCTCCTGGCCGGCGCCGACCGCCGTCTGGCCCGCACCTTCGTTCGGCGGACCCTGGGCGATCTGGCCGATCAGCACGACTTCGACGAACTGAAGACCACCGTCCGGGCCTGGATGGCCTCTCCCTTCCATCCCGGCCGTGCGGCGAAGGAGCTGGCCATCCACCGAAACACCCTCAGTTACCGGCTCGACAAGATCGGCCGCCTCACGGGCCTGGACCTTCGCGACTTCCGCCAGCTCTTTTCGCTGGCCCTGGCCCTCCGCATCCGAGAACACCCGGCCCTGGCGGAACCGAAACGGAAGGACGGCGAATGCAAATGAGCCTGCTCGCATTTCAGAATCTCCGCTTCTCCCTCAACGACGGGCCCGGTCCCGCTCTGGCCGGGCAGGTGCAGCCCCGATCAGTTCTGGAGATCAAGGGCCCCTCGGGAGCCGGAAAATCGACGCTTCTCCGCGTCCTGGCCCGGCTTTCACCCTTCGAAGAAGGGAACATCACCTTCCGGGGCAAGCCGTCATCGACCGTGGCAGCCCCTCTCTGGCGGCGCCAGGTCCAGTACCTGCACCAGCAGCCCGTCCTCGTCGACGGCACCGTCGAGGACAATCTCCGCCTTCCCTGGAGCCTCAAGGGATACCAGGAGGTTCCGCGCCCGGAAGAGGACGATCTTTTCTCCGCCCTCGAAAGGTTGAGCCTCGACGGAAGTCTCCTCCACCGCGACAGCCGCCTTCTTTCAGGCGGGGAAAAGGCCCGCGTCGCCTTGGCCCGAAGCTTTCTCGCCGGGCCGACGGTGCTCCTCCTCGACGAGCCGACGGCCTCCCTCGACGAGGAAAGCCGCAAGGCTCTGCTGAAGGCCCTTCGACAATGGCTTGAGATCGGGGCCGACGAGCGGGGCCTCGTTCTCGTCTCTCACCGCGACGACAGGGCCTACTTCGATCGCGGCATGACCCTCGAACTGGAACCTCGCCGAGGCGGACAGTCATGAGCACCGTGACGCCGATCATCACCGACCTGCAGCTTCTGACCTCCCTTTCGCTCCTTCTCGTTTCCGGAGCAGTATCGGCCCTTTTCGACCTGGGCCTTCTCCGGTCCCTCCTCTGGGGAGCCTTCCGGGCCTTTCTTCAGCTCACCCTCATCGGCTACGCCCTGGGCTTTCTCTTTTCCCAGGAGAGGCTTCTCGTCGTCGCCGCCGTCGTGACCGTCATGACAGGTATCGCCACCCAGGCAGCCACGTCCCGGGTCCCGTCGGTGCAGCGCTTCCCTCATCTGCTGGCCTTCGGCTCCCTCTGGGCCAGCACCTTTCTGGTTGGGACCATCGTCCTGGCCCTCGTCATCAGGGCCGACCCCTGGTACACGCCGCGCGTCGCCATCCCCATCTTCGGCATGATCCTCGGCAACGCCATGACGGGCATCTCCCTCTCTCTGGAGCGGCTCTTTTCCTCCGTCCGGGAGGGATCGGAAACGGTCGAGGCCCTTCTCGCCCTGGGAGCCACACCCTGGGAGGCCGTCCAGGGCCGCGTCCGCAGCGCCATCGGGGCCGGCATGACGCCGACGATCAACAACCTCATGGTCGTCGGCCTCGTCAGCCTGCCGGGAATGATGACGGGCCAGATTCTGGGCGGTGCCGATCCTCTCCAGGCCGTCCGCTACCAGATCGTCGTCATGTACATGATCTCCGCCGCCGTCGCCGCAGGCTGTCTTCTTTTGACGGGCCTCGGCTACCGGCGGCTCTTCACCGCCGACGGAGCCCTCCGGCCGGACCTGAGAGAGAGCCTCAGAAACCGCTGACAGCCCCTCGCGACAAGCGGGGAAGCCGCCCGGCCCGGGCGGCTTCCCCGCTTGTCTCTGAAGAAGGAGCAGAAAAGCTCAGGCCAGAGGCCTTTCGCTCTCGATGAAGCGGACGCCTTCCTCCTCAAGGAGCTTCAGTGCCGGCTCGTAGACCTCGGGCAGGACCGGGGCATGAACGCCGGGGACGTTGAACCCGCCGCGGAGGATGAGGAGAGCGCCGATGGCCGGCGGAATGCCCGTCGTCCGCGCGATGGAGGTGTCGCCGTCGGGAATGCCGTAGTCGACGAGGGTCGAACGGCGCTCGACGACGGAGCCATCGGCCTTTTCGATGACATAGCGGTGCTCCATGACCACGAGATCCCTCTCGCCAGGTGCGAAGACGAGTTTTTCTCCGTAGAGGAAGGAGACGACGTCGCGGAGACTCCCCTTCTCCATGGGGATGGGCCTCTCGTCGAGCAGGCCCAGCCAACGGAGCTTCATGTAGACTGACGAGTAGGGCGCCAGGCCGAGGAACTTTCTCAGGGCCTCGTCCACATCGTCTCCCGCAGCGGCGCCGACGAGCTGTCCCGTGAGACCGGCGAAGGTGAGTCCCCTGAAGTCACGTTCGTCGAGATCGAAAAGGTGCAGATCCTGCATGGCGCAGATCATCTCGGACCAGCCGGGGAAGCGGAGCGTCCCCCGGTAGACGGTCTTCACTTCGGGCATGCCGTAGTGCTCGATGTAGGGCAGGGAATCGGCGTTGGCGTACTGCTCGAACCAGCCGCAGCCGGCGATCTCGATGAGCGATGCCTTGCGGAAGGTCTCCCCGTCGGGCCAGATCACGACCTGGCCATCCTGGAGGATCCGAGCCTCCCGCTTGCTCGCCCCGATGAGTCCCGAAGGAGCCCAGGAGAGCTTGTAGCCCAGGGGATTGTCGTTGGCCTCCCGGGCCGGCAGAGCGCCGCACCAGGAGTGGAAGGAGCGGATTTTGCCTCCGCCCTGGTGGATCTCGTGGATCGTCTTGGCCGCCGACATGTGGTCGATGCCGGGGTCGAGACCGAGCTCGCAGAGAAGGACGAGCCCCTTCTCCTTCGCCTTGCCGTCAAGGGCCCTCATGTCGTCCTTGATGTAGGAGGGGTTGACGTAGTGGATGCCCGCCTCGACACAGGCCGCCGCCGCCGGAGCCATGAGGGCCGCCGGAAGGAGGTTGATGACGATGTCGGGCTCGACCTCAACCAGGATGGCGGGCAGTTCGGTGGCGACGTCGCGGACCAGCCCCCTGCCGCGGGGATTGCCCTTGAGGACCCGGTCGAAGTTGTCCCCGTTGAGGTCGACGACGGTCACCGAGACTTCGGGATCGCGCAAAAGGTATTGGACGCAGGGACCGGCCACTCTTCCGGCCCCGAGGACGAGAACATGCTTCACGGCAAACACACCTTTCTTTCTGAAGGCCGGGGAGCCCCCTCTTCGGGGCTCCCCGGCCGGGAATAGCCTTCTGTCGACGATCAGGCCTGGGGTTTGGAGGCGTACTTGCGGTCCGACAGCTGTTCGCCCCAGATCTTGCCGAAGGTGACGATGAAGAGGAACACGAGGCCTACGGCCAGGGCGAGGACGACGGGCGAATCGAAGAAGCCGGCCACGAGATAGGAGATGATGCTTGCCAGGGCGACGGTTACGGCGTAGGGCAGCTGAGTCTTGACGTGATCGATGTGGTCACAGGCGGCCCCCATGGAGGATAGCACGGTCGTGTCCGAAATGGGAGAGCAGTGATCGCCGAAAAGACCTCCGCTGAGGACGGCTCCGATGGAGGCGTAAAGCGGGGCGCCCAGGGCCGCCGAAGCGGGAATGGCCAGAGGCACGAGGATGGCGAAAGTACCCCAGGAGGAGCCGGTGGCGAAGGAGATGGCCGCGCCGGTGATGAAGAGAAGGGCGGGGATGGCCCAGCCGGGGACGTTGCCCTGGGCGATGCCGACGATGTAGTTGGCCGTTCCCAGGGCCTTGCAGACCGAACCCAAAGACCAGGAGAGGACGAGGATCATGAGGATGAAGACGATCTCCTTGGCCCCGTCCATGTACATCTTGAAGGCCTCGGCGCCGGTCTTGACCTTGTAGTAGAGCATAAACCCGATGCAGGTCACGGCACCCATGAAGTAGCCGAAACAGAGAGCCGACCGCAGGACGGGACCGGGGGCGGGCTTGAAGGGGAAACCATGGGGGATGAGCAGGCCGAAAATGCAGGCGAAGAGAACGACGAGGGGGACGATCATCATCGTCGCATTGGCCTTGTTCCCCCTGTCCTGACTGATGTCGACGGCGGGACGGGCCGGCTTGGCTTCCGGCCAGAGGGGCTGCCCCGTCTCGAGGGTACGCTTTTCGGCGCGGTACATGGCGCTGAACTCAAAGCCCAGGAAGGCCACGAGGGGAATCATGACGAGCGTCCCGATGGCGTAGAACTGGAAGGGAATGACCTTGACGAAGGCGGCGAACTCCGATTCGACCATGCCGAGGGCATCGAACTCCTTCTTGATGAGACCCATGATGTAGATGCCCCAGCCGATGAAGGGGACGAGAATACAGACCGGCGAAGCCGTGCTGTCCAGAAGCCAGGCCAGCTTCTCGCGGCTGATGCGGAGCTTGTCGGTGATGGGCTGGAAGGTGGGACCCAGGATGAGGGGATTGCCCGAGTCGGAGAAGAAGATGGCCAGCCCGCCAAACCAGACGGCCATCTGGGCCTTGGCGCGGGTGTTGATCCAGGAGGCCACCTTGGCTGCGAAGGCGTTGGCCCCACCCGAATGGGTGATGACGCCGACGAATCCGCCGATGAAGACCATCATGACGAGCAGGCTCGAGTTGTAGCCGTCAGCAGCCTGCTTGAAGATGTAGTCCTTGATGAAGAGGGTCAGGGCCTCGATGGGGTTCCATCCGGCCAGAGCCAGGGCTCCCAGGAGACCGCCGAAAAAAAGGGCCGTGATGACGTTCTTGTACTTGATGGCGATGATGACGGCCACCAGAGGGGGAAGAATAGAAAAAATGCCGTAATGCTCCACCGATAACGCCTCCCTTTCGTCCTGCACGGGGCAGGGTTTCTCACCGTTCCCGCCGCCGGACCCTCCCTGAACCACTCACCTCCTTTGTCGGGACGGCCCCGTCGGGGCGGGTGGAACAGACCGCTTGACGGCACCGACGTCTTTCAGACGGCGGAAAAGCGACAGCGGAACAGCCCTAAACGTAGCGGGCGGGCTGGAGACCCGTCGTGGCAATGAGAGGCATGCGCCGGGTCATGAGGGAGTAGGTCGTAAAGATGTGGGCCTTCATCGTCGCCTCGGCCAGGGTCCCGTCACCGGAGGCGATGGCCTCGACGATGCGCTCGTGCTCCTGGCAGCTCCGTGACTGGGAGGGGTCACGGAGAGGGCGGTCCGGTTCCTCGGGAACGTAGAAACGATCGAAGAAGAAGATGTAGAGCTCGGAGCGCCAGAAGGTCTGACGGACGAACCTCTCGATGTAGGGGTTGTGGGCCATCGTCGCCAGGAGCAAGTGGAACTCCTTGTTGATGTCGGTATACTCCTGGAGCTGACCGGTGCGGTAATGGTCCTTTTCGCGTTCGAGAAGATCCCGGACGTAACGGAGATCCTCCTCGGTACGGGACTGGGCCGCCTCGAGAGCGGCCTTTCCCTCGAGATAGATCCGGGCCTTGAAGGTATCGCGCATGTCCTCCGGCGTCAGCTTCGGGACATAGCATCCCTTGCCGTCGTGGGCCTCGAGAAGCCCTTCGGCAACGAGCTGCCTCATGGCATTCCGGATCGGCGTCCGGCTCAGGCCGAAGGCCTGGGCTAATTCAGACTCGACCAGGCGATCGCCTGGCCCGTAGGCCCGGGAGAGAATGAGCTCGATGATTCTCTGATGGGCCCGTTCCTCAGCTGTAGGCAACGTTTATTCCCTTCTTTCACTAAGTCGTATCCCGAAGGGGATCCCAACCAGAACATACCGGACTCCAGAAGGATTGTCAAGTATACTTGACCTTCTTTTCTGTGTTTCCTCTTTCCTCCCTCTCCGAGGGGGTGTTTTTCGCTGCACCGCGGTGTATGCTCTTGCCGAGTCCCACAAAGGAGGTCTTGTGCCATGGCCGGCTCCGGTCCCCTTATCCTTCGTCTGACAGCGGCCAACTTCGCCGTCAACGGCGTGAGCAACACCTATTACCTTCTCGCTGCCTACCTGACCTGCCTGGGCCTCGACGACCCCCGCGCCGCCGGCTGGGTTCTCGGCAGCTACTACGCCGCCTCGACTCTTTCGCGCCCCTTCGTGGGGTGGCTCGTCGAGCGACTCCCCTTCCGGGCAAGCTTCCTCGTCGGCGGAGCGGGCCTCCTGGCGGGAACGCTGGGGCTGGCCCTTTCTGGTCCCTCTCTGGCGATGCTCCTTTTCTGGCGCTCCCTGACGGGCATCGGGGCCAGCCTCTTTCTCGTGGCCCTCACCACCTACCAGACCCTATGCGTTCCCGAAGATCATCGGGGATCGTCTTTCGCCCTCACATCGGCAGGAAGCATCGCCCCCCTGGTGACTGTCGTCCCCCTCGCCGAGGCCTTTCTCACCGGCGGTCACCCTCGGGCCTATGTGCTGCTCCCTGTGGCGATCTCCCTGTTCTGTCTTCTCCTGGCCCTACCCTTCGACCCCGGCGAACGGTCCATCGAACCGGGAGAGAAGCCCGGCACCTACGTCGAACTCTTCAGGCGACGGCCCATCGTGATCCTCTTTCTCTCGGTGACGCTCTTTGCCCTCACCGACGCGGCCATGCTCTCCGTGACGGGACTGGCCCATTCCAAGGGGCTCGTCGCCTCGGGCTTCATCGCCGCTAACGCCGGTCTGTCGGTGCTGATCCGCGTCACGGCCTTCCGCCTTATGGACCGTCTTCCTCGGATGGCCCTCGTCGCCCCCTCCCTGGCTTTCACCTCATTGGGGCTACTTCTTGCCTCCTTTGCGGAGGGCAACGCCAGTTTCACGGCCTGCGGCCTCCTTTTCGGCATCGGCATGGGCTTCGGCTTCCCCATGCACCTGGCCCTCATCGGCGACGTCGCTCCCCGCCACCTGAGGGCCAAGGCGTCGTCGATGGTCTGGTTCTTCATGGCCTGCTGTTTCTCCCTTTCGCCTCTCATCATGGGCTACCTGGCGGCCCTCTGGAATTACGAGGCGGCCTTCCGTCTCTTCGGCGGCGGCCTGATCGTCATCGCCCCTCTCCTTCACTGGGGACTCTGGCTCCCCCTGGCCCGGCACAGGATGACCACGGCATGACCGTCCGCTGTCCCTGGGCCGGCACGGACCCCCTCTACGTGGCCTATCACGACGAGGAGTGGGGCGTGCCCTTGAGGGAAGACCGCAAGCTCTTCGAGTTTCTCCTCCTCGAGGGAGCTCAGGCCGGGCTGAGCTGGATCACCATTCTCCGCAAGCGCGAAGCCTACCGGAAGGCCTTCTCGGGCTTCGACGCCGAGGCTGTGGCGGCCTTCGGCGAAGGGGATATCGCCAGGCTGCTGGAGGACAGGGCCATCGTAAGGAACCGGCGGAAGATCGAGAGCGCCGTCACCAACGCCCGAGCCTTCCTCGCCGTCGTTGAAGAGAGGGGATCCTTCTCCTCCTTCCTCTGGGACTTCGTCGACGGCAGGCCGATCCGCAACAGATGGCGCACCGTCGATGAGATTCCTCCATCAACGCCTCTCTCGGAGAAGCTCAGCAGAGAGCTGAAGTCCCGCGGTTTTGCTTTCGTCGGCCCCACCCTCTGTTACGCTTTCATGCAGGCCACGGGGATGGTCAACGATCACCTTCTGAGCTGCTTCCGCCGCTGCGAGATCCTCTGTCACGAAGGAGGGGCGCCCTAGGGCGCCCCTCCTTCGTGACAGAGGACAAACGCTGGCCCTATCCCTCCTTGGGAAGGCGGTAGACGAGGACGCTGGCGGGACTGTAACGGACGACCTTGGCCGAGACACTGCCCAGGAGGAAACCCTCAAGGGCACTCGAGACGCCGCGGTCACCGACGATGACGAGGTCGGCCTTCTCCTTTTCGGCCAGGTCGATGATCATGGCGTGGGAGCGGCCCACCTCCACACGGGTGCGACAGAGAGGAAGCGTCCCCTCCCGGGAACGGGAGAGTTCTGCCATTAACTGGCTCATCCCCTCTTCGGCCGTCTTCCGGGCCCGGGCGTAGTACTCGGGGCCGACGGTGAAGGATCCCCAGTAGGTGTAGGTGGCCTCCGTGACCTCTTCAACGACATGGAGGAAGAGGACCTCTTCGGCGCCGAGGAGTCGGGCCTGATCAAGGCCGAAGGAGGCGACGGCATGACTCTCGTCGGTCCCGTCGAGGGCCACCAGGACTTTGCCCAGCTTCTCCAGACCAGGCCTGACGACGAGGACGTGGCAGGGAGCGTAGGGTACGACTTTCGAAGCGACACTGCCCAAAAGAAGCCGCTCCCATCCCGAAAGACGGCGGTGGCCGAGGAGGATCAGATCGGCGCCGACCTCCCTGGCCCGGCGTATGATGACCTCGTAGGGGCGACCGGTGATGATCTTGATCTTCCAGGCGACCTCTTCACCGTCGTCAAGGTTGGCCTTGACCATCTCCTCTACCTTGACGCCCACCTTGGCCTCCACCTCGCCACGAGGATCGGCGGCTTCGTCGAATTCGGAAGCCAGGACGGGGAACTCGACCTTCGAGTCGACGACGTGGAGGATCTCCAGGCTCTCTGCCCCCTGCTGGGTAGCCCATTTCAGGGCCTGGCGGATGACGAGAGGACTGGCTTCGCTTCCGTCGACACAGGCGAGAATCTTGTTCATCTTCATCTTCGCTCCTCCTTTCAGCTCCTCTTGTTAACGGCCCTTCTTGCGCTCCCGCCCTACTCTCCCTGTCCCTCCAGGAAAGCGATCACGGCCCGGCAGAACCAGGGCAGATCATCGGGGCGGCGGCTGGAGATCATGTGGCGGTCGACGACGACGGGCTCGTCGACCCACTCCGCTCCGGCGTTGACCAGGTCGTCCCTGATGCCCGGCGTCGAGGTGCAGCGGAAGCCGCGGACAATTCCGGCCGAGATGGGGATCCAGCCGGCATGACAGATGTGGGCCACAAGCTTCCCCTTCTCGTGGAAGGCCCGGGTCAGATCGAGCACTTCCGTCAGGCGGCGGAGCTTGTCGGGGGCAAAACCGCCGGCCAGGACGAGGCCGTCGAAATCGGCCTCCTTCAATCCAGCCAAGGCCACGTCGGAACGGGCGGGGTAGCCGTTTTTGCCCCGATAGACCCGACCCGCCTCGGGGGCGGCGACGACGACCTCCGCCCCCTCCTCGATGAGACGCAGCTTGGGGTACCAGAGTTCGAGGTCTTCGTAGACTTCTTCGACGAACATGAGGATCTTCTTTCCCTTCAGTCTGGCCACGCTTACTCCTCCTTTCCAGAGGACCCCGCCGCCGTCGGGGCCATCCCCCGAAAGAGAGGGACCTGCCCGAAAAGATCGTCGAGGCGCTTCTGTCCCCGATAGCGCCTCCAGCTCCTCCAGAGCTGAAGGGAGGCGAAATCGTTGTCCAAGATGCCGATCGTTTTATTCAGGGAACTGATCTCGTTGTACAGGGCTTGGGGAAAGAAGAGGATCCGGTCCTTTTCCCCCGGCCCCGGCCGCAGAGGTGAAAGGAGCAGCGCTCCCTCGTCGCCGGTAAGGCGGGTGACGACGAACTGCCGTCGCCCCGAGGCGTCGATTAGGGCATTGAAGCGCTCGCGACGGCTGAAGCCCCGTTCCTGGAGGTGAAGCAAGCCGTCAAAGGCCCGCTCGTAACGGACCGATCCCAGGTAGGGCCAGAGGCGAACGAGGCCCCTCATCTCGCCGAGGAAGACATCGAGACCAAAGAAGTGGGCCTTCTCCGGGTCAAGACGGCCCATGCCGTAATAGGCCTGCCAGATCGAATCGGAGAAATCGCAGTCCAGCCCAGCCGAACCGTCCTGAAAGCCCAGAAGGACACCGGCCACAGCCAGCATGAGTGGGCGGAGCCATCGAACGGGATCGGCCTGAGCAAGATCTCGCACGAAAGGGAAAGCGGCCATGGACTTCCTTGCCTCTTGGGCCGTCAGCTCCAGGGCGGGCCAGGGCGTGTCGCCTGAGAGGAACCGCTCCACCAGAGGCCTTTCCGTCTCGCCGAGGGGAAAGGTGTGGCGCACCAGGCCGTGAGGGGACTGGTGGGGCACGTAGGCGAGCCAGAGATAGTCCCTCTTGCTCTCCGGAAGAAGGCTGCAGTCGGACCGGTCAACGATGACGGCCGTCTGGTGGAGTCCCTTCTGGAGGAAACGGAATGCCTGCCAAAAGAGGGCCTGGACCGAAACGGAGCTGAAGAAGGCGGCCATCAGCTCGGCAAGGGCCTTGTCCACTTCGGCCTGATCGTATTCTTTCCCCCCGCCGAGGTGGATGGGACGGGCCGTCTCAAACCAGTTGAGGCGCACGTTGCGGCGCTTCCTGGCCTTGTCGTTGAGGAGGACGATCCAGGGCGTCTTCTCCCCCGCCAGGAGCTGAAGCTTCAACTCGTCGTCAACGGCGACTTCGTTGAGAATGGTTGACGTTTCCAAAAGGGCACCTCCGGACGCGATAGGTTCATGGACACTTTCGAAGTAAAATGGGTGAGACTTCATCGGGAAAGGGCGTGTCCGCCGTTGAAAAAGCTGCCTTGGCCAACGATCGCCATCGCCGTCGTCGTTCTTGTCTGTCTCGTCTCAGGCTACCTCCTCTTTCAGAAGGCCATGGCCCGATCGGAAGCCATCGTCCTCGTCAAGGAACGGGCTGTCACACCGGAATATCTGCGGGAGTGGGTCAAGGAACAGGAGGCGATAGGCCCCGTCGAGGTGAAAGGCTGGGATGTCACCGAAGGCGACCGTGAAGGGACCTTCATCGTCAGCTTCACCGTCGAAAGAAAAGCCGCTGCCGACTGCGAACCCGGTATCGACGGCTTCTGGTTCCGCGTGAACTGCGAGACGGAGACGATCGAACCCGTCCAGCCCAGGGGATCGGGCTACTGAAGCGCCCCATAGGGGGCGGCGTCCCCTATGGGCGTTTCCGATCTGCCGAGGCCAGAATCTCCGCAAGACGCCCCAAGGCGACGTTGCCGCCGCTCAAGACGGCGACGATCTTCTTGCCTTTCAGAGGGAACAGCCCGGAAAGAAGGGCCGCCACGGAAACGGCACCCGAAGGTTCGACGAGCACCTTGGCCCGCTCAAGGAGGAGCACCATCGCCTCGACGATGGCTTCCTCCTCCACGAGGAGCACGTCATCGACGAGGCGCCTCACCACGTCAAAGGTCTTCTCGCCGGGCATGGTGGTCCTCAGCCCGTCAGCCAGGGTCTCGATCCCCTCCAGGGCCGTCCTCTTGCCGGCCCGGAGGGAGAGGGCCATGGAGTTGCTCTGTTTCGGCTCGACGCCGTAGACGGCGATGGAGGGGCGGATCTCCTTGAGGGCCGTCGCCACGCCCGATATGAGTCCCCCTCCGCCGATGGGAACAAGGACGGCGTCGACGTCGGGAAGGATGTCGACGATCTCCAGGCCGATCGTCCCCTGGCCGGCCATGACGCGCTCGTCGTCATAGGGGTGGACGAAGGTCATGCCATCCCGGCGGACCAGATCGGCGGCCTTGTCGAGGCGCTCCGTCGACGTGGTGCCGCAGGCGACCACCTCGGCTCCGTAACCCCTGATGGCGTCGACCTTGGCCTCGGAGGCGTCGACGGGAACGACGACGACGGCCCTGTAGCCCAAAAGGCCGGCCGCACAGGCCACGGCCTGACCGTGATTGCCCGAAGAGGCCGTCACCACCCCGCGCTCCCCTTCCTCCGCCGCCAGAGAGAGGAGGGCATTGAGGGCGCCACGAAACTTGAAGGCCCCCGTCTTCTGAAGATTCTCGGCCTTGAGGTAGACCTCGTTGCCGCAGAGACGGCCGATCGTAGATGACGATTCCAGCGGCGTTCTCAAGACGCGGGAAGCGATGCGGGCCCGGGCCTGGACGATCTGTGACAGCGTTAGCACCAACGACACCCCCTGAAATGAGACCGTTCTTTTTCCCATTATAGCCCACCCCCTGCCCCGTCGCAGACGGGGCGAAAGTCTAAGGAGCCTGATCAGCCGTGGATTCTTTTGACATCGTCATCATCGGCGCCGGACCGGCAGGCCTTTTCGCCGCCTGCCAGGCAGCACGCCTCCAAGCAAGGACGGTCCTTCTCGAGTCAGGCGACGAGGCCGGACGCAAGCTCCTCCTCACCGGCAAGGGCCGGTGCAACTTCACCCAGGAAGGCCTTTCGGCCCAGAACCTCCAGGAGGCCTTCGGCCCCAAGGGACGCTTCCTCCACAGCGGCCTCGCCGCCTTCGGCCCCGAGGCGATCCGACGTTTCTTCGACGAACGGGGGCTTCCGTCCGTCGTGGAACGAGGTAAACGGGTCTTTCCCGCCCGGGGAGATGCCCGGTCCGTCCGGGACCTCCTCCTCTCGGAAGCCAGCAAAAGGGGCGTCCGCCTCCTCACCCGCTGCCCGGTGAGGGCTCTGGCAGCGGAAGGAGGCGCCATCGTCGCCGCCGAGACGGACAGCGGCCCCGTCAGGGGAAAGGCCTTCATCGTCGCCACCGGCGGCTGCAGCTACCCTCGGACGGGCTCCACCGGCGACGGCTTCCGTTGGGCAAGGGATCTTGCCATTGACGTCGTCCCGCCTCGCCCTTCCATCGTCCCCATCAGGACGGCCGAACCGTGGAGCCATGGCCTGAACGGCCAGATCCTGAAAAACGTGGGCCTGACCCTTGTCCGAAACGGCCGCCGCCTGGAGGACCGTTTCGGCGAAATGCAGTTCACCCCCTTCGGGGTCAGCGGTCCCATCGCCATGGACCTCTCCCGGGCCGTCGGCACGGCCCTGGAAAAAGGCGGCACCGTCAGGCTCGCCATCGACCTCAAGCCCGCCCTGAACGCCGAAAAACTGGAGGCCCGGATTCAGAGAGACCTGGACAAGCTCCGGAGGCGGCCTGTCGGGGCCCTTCTGGCAGGCCTTCTCCCCCGGGCCCTCATCTCTCCCGTGGCCCAGGAGGCGGGACTGGAAAAGGAAAAACCTCTCCAGGGCTTCACCCGAGAGGAACGGAAAAACCTCGTCGCCACCCTCAAGGAACTCCCGCTGACGCCGACAGGACTCCTCGGCTTCGACTGGGCTCTCGTCACGGCAGGAGGCGTCTCCCTCAAGGCCCTCGATCCCAGGACCCTGAGAGCCAAAGCCTGGCGCAACCTCCACTTCGCCGGAGAGGTGATCGACCTCGACGGGCCCACCGGGGGCTACAACCTTCAGATCTGCTGGAGCACGGCCTACCTGGCCGGCCTGGCTGCAGCCCGTTCCGCCAGAGGCTGAAAAGGCACATCAGATTATCGTCGGAAAATTCTCCGCCAGCCTCTTGATCACGACGGGACTAGCTCCTACACTGAGGGCCGAATTCACCATGATCGGGAGGGAATGGCGTGGAAGAGGAAAGCTGCTACACCTTTGACTTCGACCGCCACATGGATCCGGAGAGATTTGAGAGGATCAAGGCCTTTGCTGCCGACAAGGAGACCCCCTTCGTCGTCATCGACCTGGAAAGGATCGGCGATAAGTACGACGAGCTACGCCGTCTCCTCCCCTACGCCAAAGTCTATTACGCCGTCAAGGCGAACCCCGACGACGAGATCCTCAAGATGCTCATCGCCCGGGGCTGCCACTTCGACATCGCCTCCGTCTTCGAGCTGGACCAGATGCTCCGCCTCGGAGCCAGGCCGGACGACCTGAGCTACGGCAACACGATCAAGAAGGCCCGCCACATCGCCTACGCCTACGAAAAGGGAGTCCGCCTCTTTTCGACGGACTCCGAAGAGGACGTGCGCAAACTCGCCGCCAACGCCCCGGGTTCGAAGGTCTTCTTCCGTCTCCTCACCGACGGCAGCGGCGCTGACTGGCCCCTGTCGCGCAAATTCGGGGCCCATCCCGACACGATCTACCGTCTCATCCTCCTCGCCGCCGAGCTGGGCCTCGACCCTTACGGCGTCTCCTTCCACGTCGGCTCCCAGCAGCGCGACATCGGCCAGTGGGACAACGCCATCGCCACCTGCCGCTATCTCTTCGACTCCGTCGCCCAGGAAGGCGTCCATCTGCGCATGATCAACCTCGGTGGCGGTTTCCCCGCCAACTACGTCTCTCCCACCCACGACATCGAACTCTACAGCCAGGAGATCACCCGCTTCCTCGAAGAGGACTTCGGCGACCAGGCCCCGGAGATCCTCATCGAGCCAGGCCGCTCCCTCGTCGGCGACGCCGGCGTCCTCGTCAGTGAAGTCGTTCTGGTCTCGAAGAAGTCGGAGTTCAACCAGTACAGCTGGGTCTACCTCGACGTGGGCAAGTTCGGCGGCCTCATCGAGACCATCGACGAGGCCATCAAGTATCCCATCTTCGTCGACGCCGGAGGAGCGCCGAAGGAGGCCATTCTGGCCGGCCCCACCTGTGACAGCATGGACATCCTCTATGAGGACACCAAATACGAGGTCCCCGGCGACATCACCGAAGGCGATCGGGTCTACATCTTCACCACCGGCGCCTACACGACGAGCTACAGCTCCGTCAACTTCAACGGCTTCCCGCCCCTGAAGGCCTACATCTTCCGGGGCTAGCGGCAGACGGACAAGACAGGAGGGGCCTCCCGCAAGGAGGCCCCTCCTGTTCTGGCGTCAGAAGACCCAATGGTGGTGGAGGAAACGTAACGCGACGATCCACGCCCCCAGGGCCACCTTGACGGAGACGGAAAGATTCAACGGCAGCAAAAGGCCTCCGGAAAAAAGCCGCCCCCTCTCGCCCGGGGGGAGGGAAAAACCGAGCAGCGAGGTCCAGGCCAGACAGAGGAAGAGGATCAGAAGCCCCTTCTCCAGGGAAAGAAGATATTCTTCGTCAAGCCCCTTGAGGGCGGGCAAAGGTCCCATCTGAAGCAGAACGGCCCCCGTCGCCAGAGAGACGCCGGCGGCAAAGCCCCCTCCCGGGGCCAGATGTCCCGTCAGGGCCTGGGCGGCGCCGATGAGGAGAGCCACGAAAGCCCCGCCTCGGACCATGAAAAGCAACGCCGGATCGTCAGGCAGGTTGCCCATTCCCTCGTCCCGGGCCAGGTGGACGGTGACGCCCAGAACGGCCACGGAGAAGACGAGGACTTCAAATAGGGTGTCGTAGAGGCGGACGCCGAGGTAGACGACGGTGACGGCATTGGCCACGTTCCCCCGCTCGGCCAGCAGCGTCACCGTATCGTCGGCGAGACGGAAGGCTCCCCCCTCAAGGCCGACGAGGAGAAAGAGCCCCACCGCCGCGGCCAGATAGAGGCGCCTCATGACGGACTCCTTTCAAGATGGGCCTCGAGAAGGGCCAGCAGGTCCTCGGCCTCCTCGGGCAGAACGAGGCGGACCGGCGGAGCCCCTTCCCTGGTGGGGAAATGACGGCTCCCGGGAAAGACGCCGTCGGCGAGGGCCATATCGATGAGGGACTCGGCAAGGGCCTCCTCAAGGTCTTCTCGGCGCTCGAAAGAGACCCCCCGGAAGCGGAGCCTCTCGCGGCGGAAAAAGTCTTCCACCAGTCGTCCCGCCTCGCCGTGAAGGGATTCTTCGCTGAGGTAGCCCACCCGCACCTCGCGGGAGCGGTTGAAAACGACGATATAAAGGAGCGTCACCAGGAGCGCTCCCATAAGGACCTCGACAAGGGCCACGTCAGGAGCCCCCATGAGGGCATAGATCAGGGCTGCGGCAAGACCGAAGAGCCCTCTGGCGACGACGGCGTGAAGGAAGTTCTCCTCGCGAACGACGAAAAGGGCCGTCAGGGGCAGGAGAAGGGTCAGGGCCGGCAGAAGCAGATCCTCGATGTTCATCGCTCCGCCTCCCCTCCCGTGGCGCCCCAGCCGACAAGATAGGTCGTCAGAGGCCCCCAGGCCAAAAGGGCCAGGGCTCCGAGCAGAAGCTGAAGCCACCTCTCGGGATGACGGAAGGCCAGCCCCGCCAGAAGGAGCAGCCCCCCCAGCGTGTCGGCGATGCCCAGGTAGTGAAGCCGGGCCAGAGGCTCCTTTCGTGCGAGGCCCCGCCAGGTGCCGCCGACGAGGAAGAACCAGGCCAGCAGGGTCAGGACCGTCCCGACGGCACCCATCAGCTGTGCCCCCGGGCGAGAAAGAGGCCGAGAATGAGGACCGAGACGGAACCGATGAGCAGCGTCAGAACCGCCACGGAAGCCATCGTCGGCGCCTGGAGCCAGCAGGACCAGACGAGAAGGAGCAAGGCCCCTTTCTGGGAGAAGGACGAAAAGAGGGCCAGCCGCGACCAGATCCCCCCGGAGCGGGCGAAAGCCAGCCCCGTCGCCGCCAGAAGGCACCAGAGGAGAAGAGCCGTCAGGGGATTGAGGAGAGTCATCGTTCCACCTCCAGGCCATGAATGAGGAGCCGCCCCTCTCCGTCTCGCCCGAGGGCCACGGCGTCGGGCGTGAGGGTGATCAGGTAGATCCGCTCCAGAACGAACGGTGCCGGCTCGTCCCAGAGATCCTCGGCGGAAAGAGTCTCGACCGTCCTGCCATTAAGGATGAGCGACCATCCCTGGCCATAGGCCCTGGGAAGAAGCGCCGCCAGGCGCCAGAGGAAGCGGCCGAAGGCTCGGTGAGAGGACTGCCGCCCCAGAAGAAGAGCCAGCCCCCAGGCGAGAAAGAAACCGGCCGTCAGGGTCAGAGGGTTAGTCCCGGCAAAGACCCACCAGCAGAGGAGGGCCGCGAGAAGCCAGAAGGTCAGGGCAACCACCTCCAGACGAGGAGAAGCACCTGGGCGAAAAGGACGGAAAGTCCCAGCAGATTCTCCAGGTTCTCCAGAGCCCAAGGCCCTCCCTTGCCCTCTCCGGGCAAAGGCAGGAGGAAGGCCACGGTGAGGCCCAGAAGAAGCGTCACGACGGCCGGAATGACGCTGTGCGACGGCGTCCACCCCAGGAAGTGCCCCATCATGACCAGGGAGAGGGAAAGAAGAAGGGGAAAAAGCCACTTCTGCCATCCGCCCTGACGGATCAGCCGCGGCCGGCCCAGGAGAGGACGGAGAAGGTAGATCGGCGTCAACAGGGCGAGGATCTTGAAAAGCCCCCCCCAAGGGGGGCTCATGGCCTCGCCCAGAGATTCCTTCAGCCCCGGAGCGCCCAGGAAAGGGGCGCCCGAAAGGGCCAGCGACGCTCCGAGAAGGGAGAGGAGGAGAGGCCAGGGAAGACCCTTGCGGGCCATGAAAGTGACCGAACGATGAGGCATGCGGCCCGCCGTGAGAAAGAGCCAGCCCTTGCAGAGACCGTGATAGAGGGCATACTGAGCCCCCAGGGCCGGCACGACGAGGATGAGGCCGACCTGGGCCAGCGTGCTGCTGGCCAGGAGTCTCTTGTAGTCGTCCTCTTTCAGCGCCAGCAGGGAACCGGCGACGAAGGAGAGAAGGGCCAGGGCCGTCAAAGGCCCGAGCAGCCGGGGTTCAACGGAGGCGAAACGAAGCAGAGGCGCCAGGCCTGTGGTGACGACGACGGCCGAAAGAAGGGCCGAAACGGGCGCCGCCGCCCCGCCGTGAGCTTCGGGCAGCCAGAGGCCCAGGACAAAGAGCCCCCCCTTGACGGCCAGACCGGAGGCCATGAGAAGCAGGGCCAGAGGCGGGAGATCGGCCAAGCCGGCCATGGAGAAACTCCCCGTCGCGCCGAAGGCCTCGAGACAGCCCAGGAGGTAGAGGATCATCCCCACATGGCCCGTCATGAGATACTTGACGGCCGCCCAGGTCCGCCTCAGGCCGCCTCCCCACCGGATGAGGAGAAAGCCCAGAAGGGTCACCAGCTCGATGGCGACATAGACGTTGAAGAAATCATAGCTCACGAAGGCCGCGTTGCAGGCACCCAGAAGGAGCAGGACCAGCCCCTGGAAGGGGGGGCGCTCCCGTTCTTCCGGGGCCACGGCCGTGACGACCAGTCCTGCCAGGAGAACGAAGAGGGCACTCTGATCGTCGATGAAAAGATGGACTCCGAAAGGCCCAGAGAGGACGAGGTCCGAGGGAGGAAAGGAAAAGGCGAGGCGATGCAGGGCACCGACCGTAACGGCAACTCCCGTGCCGCCCTCGGCGAGGCGGCCGCCGCGGCCGAGGGCGAGGACAGCAAGTCCGGCCAGGAAAGGAAGAAAAACGGCCAGGGACAGAAAGGTCACCGGCGGCTTCTCCTTTCGATGCAGGAGGCGTCCAGGGTGGTGCAGCTCCTGGAGATATCCATGACGTAGACGATGAGCAGGGCCAGGGTGGCGAAGCCGATGACGATGGCCGTCAGGATCGCCGCCTGGGGGATGGGATCGGCGTAGGCTCCGGCCCCGTCGCCCAGAAGGGGAGCCCTCGGTCCGGCCCGGTAGCCGGCATGGACGAAGAGGGAGATGACGCCCGTGTTCATCACGTCCATGGCCAGCACCTTGGAGAGCACGTTCCGTCGCCCCACGAGGCCGACGAGTCCGATGAGAACGACGGAAAGCAGGATCCAGCGCAAAACCATGCAATCACCTCCTTAGAAACCTTTCCGCCAACAGTTCAGAAGCGGTAGGACAGGGTGAAGGCAACGAGATCGGAGTCGCCGCTGCGGAAGCCGACGTCGCCCAGGATGCCCTCGTCGGGCCGGGCCACTGCGGAGGGGAACGCCGCCGGCGGAGAGCTCCGAATGGCCCTCGACAGTCACGGGGAGAGACTCTGGATATTGGCGTAGGTGCTGTTGAGACGGCCAAACCAGTCTTCGTTGAAATCGGAACCGAGGCCGAAGCGGGTGAAAAGACCGACACCGTACCAGAAACGGTCGTTCACCTGACGGGTGTCGTAAAGGTGGGAGGAATCCAGAGGTGCTCCTCGGCCCACTGGAAAAAGCCGTCGCCAAAGCGAAGAATCTCCGTCTGGGGCATGATGAAGGTCATGCCTGTGGCGAGGTGGATTCCCTCGAGCTGGGTGATTCCCGCCGGGTTGTAGGCCAGGGCGGAAGGATCGTCAGCCCGCGCCAGAGGGGCTCCGGCCAGGGCGTTGCTCCTGGCGCTGTACTCGGAAAGAGCGAAACCGGCCGCAAAAAGGGGGCCGGCAAAGACGAAAAGGAGAGCTCCACCGGCGAGCAGAGCGTTGCGGAAGGACTTCAAGGGAAAACCTCCTCAGCCGTCGTCAGATGGGGGGCGTTGATCAAAGGGCCACCCCTTTATCCTTGTGGACCATCTCACCGTCGATGAAGGTAGCCACAGCGACGGTCCGGTAGTGGAAGGGATCGCCCGTCCAGAGGACCAGATCGGCCCGTTTGCCCCCCTCAAGGCTACCCAGTTCCTCGTCCAGCCCCAGATGTTCGGCAGCATTCATCGTCAGAGCCTCCAGGGCCGCATCGGCGTCAAGACCTGATCGGACTGCCTCAGCAGCCTGAGCCAGGGCAAAGCGGATGGGAATGACGGGGTGATCGGTCGTCAGGGAAAGGTGAACGCCGGCCTGGTGGAGTCTGGCGGCATCGCCGATCTCAAGCCGGGCCAGCTCCAGCTTGGGCCGTGACGAAAGGGCCGGGCCATAGGCCACGGGAATGGCCTTCTCCTTCAGGACCGAGGCGATGGACAGGCCTTCCGTGCCATGTTCCAGAGTCAGCTTCAGGCCGAACTCATCGGCGATGCGCAGAGCCGTCATCATGTCATCGGCCCTGTGGGCATGAACGCGAAGGGGCAGCTTGCCCTCAAGGACCGGCAGCAGCGCCTCGGCCTTCACGTCACGGTCCAGACCCTTATCCTCGTCCTGACGATGAAGCTTTTCTCCGTAGTGACGGGCCTTGAGGAGAGCCTCCCGCAAGGTCGCCGCGACGGCCATGCGCGTCGACGGGGACGCCTTCTGAGCCTTGTAGACATTTTTGGGATTCTCGCCGAAGGCCGCCTTCATCGCCGACGGAGCCAGACGGACCATAGCATCGACGACCGTTCCGGCCGTCTTCAGCACCGCGCCCTGGCCGCCGATGACATTGGCGCTGCCCGGAAGGACCTGGACCGTCGTCACCCCGGCCTGTCGGGCCTCGGCGAAGGCCCGATCGACGGGATTGATGGCGTCGATGACACGCAGATGAGGCGTCACGGGATGGGTCATCTCGTTGCCGCTGCCCTCGTCCTCGGGGATTCCCTCCTCCCAGAGGCCCAGGTGAGTGTGAACGTCGATGAGCCCCGCCGTGATCCAGAAGGGTTCGGCATCGATGACCCGGTAGGCCCCTTCATCATCGATGAGGGAATCGAGATCGGTCGCAAGGCCAGCGATGCGCCCCTTCTCGACGAGCAGATGCACGCGCTCCCTCGTCTTCTTTCTGCCGTCCCAGAGGAGGCCGTTGCGGAGCAGAAAACGGGTCACTTAAAGGACCTCCTTGACAAAGCGCTCGAGGGAGATCCGACAGGTCGTCAGAAAATCGATCACCCGCGCCCGCGTCACCCCGCCGGCCAGATCGAGATCGAGCTCCAGATGGGGATCGCCGTCACTGTCGATGTAGGCCCGGGAGAAACGCATCCCTTCGTTCCAGGCGTTGACGCTGCGCAAGGTAGCATCCGTATCGGCCCACCCGCAGTGGAACTGAATGCTCTCACCTCCGTCGGCGACGAACATCTGCACCGAGTAGCCCATCATCTTGAAGTGACAGACGTCATTGCCGGCATCAAGATCCGTCTGGTAACCCTCGGTCCGCAGAAGATCACGGACCTCGAACAGGGAAAGGCGTCGGTGAATGATATCGGACGCCTCCAAAGGCAGAGCCGAAATGAGGCAGCTGAGCAGACCAAGGCAAAGGGCAAAAAGGACAACAGGCGAACCGCGACGCTTCATGAGGAGCCTCCTCTCGAATTCCCCCTCTCCGGGAGGGGATGCTTTTTTATCATACCCCAGAGGCCCGGCCTGGGCGAGATGGCCCCGTTCGCTGTCAGATCCTCTGTGGCTGGCACAAAAAACGACCGCCCAGGCCGGTAAGGACCTGGGCGGTCGAACGAATTCTGGCTCCTCGGGCAGGACTCGAACCTGCAACCTAGTGGTTAACAGCCACCCGCTCTGCCTATTGAGCTACCGAGGAATGCGATAAAAGTGACTTCGAGAAGGACGGTGCCGAAAAAATTGGAGGCGGCACCCGGATTCGAACCGGGGATAAAGGATTTGCAGTCCTCTGCCTTACCACTTGGCTATGCCGCCCCGTTTCGTTATCGGTAAGGCTACATTCTCAAGGAATCTCGGCCTTTTCTGCACCGCAGAGCCCATTCTACAGGGGCTCTGCGCCTGGGTCAAGCCCCATTAGGCCTCATTCTCCCCTGATTCCGCAATCAATACCCGTCACGTTACCCTGAAACGGAGTCGGTCTTCAATCCTCTATTGTTTTGCTCTCCACCTGTCTTTGAAAGAGGCGAGCTTCTTCCCATCATCCTCAAAGGTGACCCGGGAGTGCAATTTCTCCGAAAAAGCATCACAAAAGCAACGCAGCCTAAGCATGTCCTCTTTCGCAAGGAGGGGACCCCACGCTGTGCCCGATCTGTCCGGTCAACAACAGCCCTTCGTCATAGAAGGTTAAACCAACCCCATCCTCGTCTCTGCAATCCAAGGGGAAAGACCCTGCTCTTCATCGGTCGCGGAGACAGGAGGACAGCCTTGAAAGTTGACATCGTTTTCGAGAAAAGCTATCCTTCCTGATAATAATCGATAGCTATTTCGATTATAAGGGGAGTGAATGGCGATCGTTTCTCAAGTCATCGGCATTGATATCGGCTCCGTCGGGGCCAAGGGCGTTCTTTTCGACGGCTCCATTGCGGCCAGCGCCATCGTTCCTACGGGGTGGGACATGAAAGAGACGTCCCGGTCCCTTCTGTCTTCCCTTGCGGGGGGTAAAGATGTGACGGCTCTTCCCCTCGTCGCCACAGGATACGGCCGTAACGCCGTCGAAGGGGCAAGGAGGACGATGACGGAGATCACCTGCCATGCCAGAGGCGTTCGCTTCCTTCACGGAGAGGCCAGGACGGTTCTTGACATCGGCGGACAGGACAGCAAGGTCATCGGACTGGACCGGTCGGGGAAAGTGGTTGATTTCGCCATGAATGACCGCTGTGCCGCCGGGACGGGGCGTTTTCTTCAAATGATGGCTCATCGTCTTGATTACAGCCTTGACGACGTGAAGGCCCTGAGCTGTGACGGTGAGGTGCAGCCTCTGACGAGCATGTGCGCCGTCTTCGCCGAGACGGAAGTGGTGGCCCATATTGCCCGCGGCGTGCCCCGGGAAGCGCTGCTTCGTGGAATCCTGCGAGCCATCGCAGCCCGCGCAGCGGCGATGGTGACAAAAACGGGCCTGACAGAGCCTCTCTTCTTCTCGGGGGGACTCTCGCGCATCGGCAGCCTGGCAACGCTGATCGGCCGCGAGCTGAAAACGGAGGTCGCCGTCCACGGCCGGTCGCCCCTGGCGGGAGCTATCGGTGCAGCCCTGATCGCCTGGGAGGAGCGCTGAGATGGGTCCCATAGCGGCGATCGTCGATGAGGTGCGGCGCCATCGCGACGACGGAATCCTGCAGATCAAGGAGGCTCATGAGAAGGGCATTCCCATCGTCGGCACCTACTGCGGCTACATGCCCTGGGAGATCATCGACGCCGCCGGGGCCATCGCCGTGAGCCTCTGTGCCAAAAGCGACGAGGCCATTCCCGCCGCAGAGGAACATCTCCCCCGCAACCTCTGCCCCCTCGTGAAGTCCAGCTACGGCCACGCCTTGAGAGGAAGCTGTCCCTATTTTCATTTTTGCGACCTCATCGTGGCCGAGACCACCTGCGACGGCAAGAAGAAGATGTACGAGCTCCTGGACCGGATCAAGCCCGTCCACCTCGTCCAAATTCCCCAGAGACAGGACAGGCCGGAAGATCTTGCACTGATGAAGTCCGAATTCAACCGCGTCTGCCGCCGCCTTGAGACTCTGACGGGCAGGCCCGTCACGGACGAGGCTTTGGCCGCCTCGGTGGCCCTCCGCAACCGTGAGCGCCGCGGCCTCAGGGCCCTCTGGGATCTATCGCGCCGGGATAATCCCCCCCTCACAGGATGGGAGGTCCAGGAGATCACCGACTACATCCAGTATCACTTTGACAAGAAACAGGCCCTCGTCTGGCTCGAAGGGGTGACGGAGACCCTGAGGCAGACCGAACCGGAAAGGGATCTTTCCGCGAAGCCCCGCGTTCTCGTCACGGGATGCCCCATCGGCGGCGTCATGAAGACCCTCAAGACCCTCGAAGAATCCGGTGCCCTCGTGGTATGCTTCGAGAACTGCGGCGGCCAGAAGGAACCGCTGAAAGCCGTCGACGAAGCAAAGGACGTCATGGGGGCCCTGGCGGAGAAATACCTGACCATCGGCTGTTCCGTGATGAGTCCCAATCCCCACCGGATGGAAGCCCTGGAGAGACTGATCGACGAATACGATGTGGACGGCGTCGTCGAGATCGTCCTGACGGCCTGTCATACCTACGCCATCGAAAGCCACTCCATCCGCGAACGGGTCCAATCTCTGGGCAAGCGCTATCTCGCCGTCGGGACGGACTACTCTCCCGGCGACAGAGAACAGCTGGCAACACGAATGGGCGCTTTTGTCGAAATGCTCTGATCGGGGCATGGAATGCCTCACTCAATTGAACGAGAAAGGAAGAGAGAACATGATGAAGAGACTGGCGGCAACAGCAGCTTTTCTGGTTTTGGCGGCGACGATGGCCTTCGCTGAGACCCAACCGAGCGGCAAGGGCATGAAGGTCTGGTTCGACGGAGGCGGTTCCGTCGGTGAACCTTACACGACGATCGTCGTGAACGGTGCCAGGCAGGCGGCCACGGACCTCGGCGTCGAACTGACCATCGTCTACTCCGATTGGAACGCCGAGAAAATGCTGGAAAACTTCAAGAACGGCCTGGCCGCGGAGCCTACCGGTTTCGTCGTCATGGGACACCCAGGCGACGATGCCTTCGAACCCCTCATCGACGAGGCTTTTTCGAAGGGCATGATCGTCACTGCTGTCGACACGGAACTGCCACGGCTTCAGGCGAAATATCAGTCCCGCGGTTTCGGCTACATCGGCCCCGACGGATGGAAACAGGGCGAGGATATGGCCAAAGAGATCCTGCGGCGCCGTGATTTCAAGAAAGGAGACAAGGCCTTCGTCTGGGGCCTCAAGCGCCTCGAGAGCCGCGGCCGTCGGGCCCGGGCCATCCTCCAGGTCTTCGAGGAGGCGGGACTCAAGGTGGATTACCTGGAGATCTCCGACGAGATCAACCGCGACGTCTCTCTCGGTGCACCGGTTCTCACGGGCTATCTGGCCGCCAATCCCGACTGCAAGGTCATCGTCGTCGATCATGGCGCCCTGACGGGTCAGATGGAGAACTTCCTCCGCGCCGCCGGACTGAAGCCGGGCGAGATCTACGCCACAGGCTTCAGCCTCAATCCCGCCACGGCGGCTTCCATCGAGAGCGGCTACCTGAACCTCGTCTCCGAGGCACAGCCCTACCTGATGGGCTACCTCAGCGTCGTCCAGATCGTCCAGACGGCCAAATACGGCTTCGGCGGCCTCGTCGTCGACACCGGCGGCGGCTACGTCTCGCAAGAGAACATCGCTGCCGTGGCCCCTCTGGCGAAAGAAGGCATCCGCTGAAGCTCCCCTATCACTGAAAATGCAATATACTCGGTGCGGGGGAACCTACCCCGCACCTTTTTTGTGATCATCACAGGAGGATGAGGATGGAACCAGCGGTGACGATGAGAGGCATCACAAAATCCTTCGGCCCCATCCACGCCCTGAGAGGCGTCGATCTCGACCTGCAGGCGGGCGAGGTGCTGGCGCTGCTCGGTGATAACGGGGCCGGTAAATCGACGCTGGTCAAGATCCTTTCGGGCCTTCACGTCCCCGATTCGGGGACGATGACTCTGGACGGCAAACCCGTCGACTGGAGACGGTACGATGTGGCCCGGGCCCGCGATATGGGCGTCGAGACGGTCTATCAGGAGCGCTCCCTCGGCGAGAAGCAACCCCTCTGGCGTAACGTCTTCGTCGGCCGCCACCTGAGAAACCGCCTGGGTCTGATCGACGTCAGGCGGGAGAAAGTGGAGACGATGAAGCTTCTTGCCGACGTGATCGGCTTCCGCGGCGTCGGCCTCCACCCCGAGGCCCGCGTCGCGAGCCTTTCCGGAGGAGAGCGGCAGGGACTGGCCATCGCCCGGGCCATGTACTTCGACGCGGCCATCATCGTCCTCGACGAGCCGACGACGGCCCTGGGCGTGACGGAGGCCGAGAAGGTCCTCTCCTTCGTCGAGAGGCTCCGAACCGAGGGGCACAGCTGCCTCTTCGTCAGTCACGAAATGCACCACGTCCACCGCATCGCCGACCGCTTCGCCCTCATGGAACGGGGCCGCATCGCGACAATCCTCAAAAAAAGCGAGATCAGCCTCAAGGACCTGGCAGAAAAACTTCTGCTCGGCGAGGAGGACAGACCATGATCGGCTTTTTCAACTGCTACCGGAGGCAGGTACTGGTGACTCTTGCCCTGACGGCGCTCTGGGCCGTCTTCACCCTGGCCTCGCCGGCAGCCTTCACGGGCATCCGCATCTACCGCTCCTTCATGTCGACCATCCCGGTGACGCTCATCCTCACCTTGGGGATGACCCTTCTCGTCATCCTGGGCGAGATGGATCTGAGCTTCCCCTCCGTCTCGGCTGCGGCGGCCTTCGTCTTCGCCTCCCTCTACGCCAAGGCCGGCTGGCCGCCGGCGGCGGCCATGGCCCTGGCTCTCGCCTCGGGCGCAGCCATGGGGCTTTTCAACGGCTTTCTCGTCGTCAAGGTGGGCGTGCCCTCCATCATCGCCACCATCGGCACCCAGTTCTTCTGGCGGGGACTGATCCTCCTCGCCGCCGACGGACTGGCCATCGCCCTCTCGGCCATCCGCGGCCACTGGATTCACAGCCTCTTCGTGGGCCGCCTCGGTCTCTGGGAGCTCCCGGCTCAGGCCCTCTGGGGGCTGTCCGTGGCCGTTGTGCTGGGCCTTCTTCTGAACCGGCACCCCTTCGGCGATGCCATCCTCTTCATCGGCGACAACCGCAAGACGGCCGAGATGATGGGAATCTCCGTCGACCGGGTCCGCCTGGCCACCTTCACTCTCATGGGGTTTCTCGCCGCCTTCGCCGGCCTTCTGGCCACGCTGGAGCTGAACAACTGGTGGCCCACCCAGGGAGAGGGCTACATGCTCCTCGTCTTCGCCGCCGTCTTCGTCGGAGGCACCTCGGCCTACGGAGGCCAGGGAACGATTTACGGCTCCTTCGTCGGCGCCATCCTGATCGGCATCATCGAGGCGGGCATCGTCAGCGCCGGACTCGTCGGCTTCTGGACCCGCTTCATCCACGGCCTGGTGATCATCCTATCCGTCTCGGCCTATGCCGGAATGGCCCGGTGGCGGCCCCACGGATGAGGTCTCGGGCGAAATCAGGGCCGTGACGGAGGAGGGGTTCCGCAAGCTCCAGCGTCCTCTTGAGGGATGAATCCTTAAGGCCTACGTCGAGCGCATGGTTCGGTTTCAAAAAAAGCTACGGCGGCACCTACACCGTCTAGGTCACACTGATGAAGGGGGGCAACGACGATCCCCAATCGATCGGCAAGATCGGCCAGCTTCTCAAGAGGCCGGTTCCAAACGGCGTCGTTTTCGAGTCCCTGAGGGACGAACGATGTGGGCCCGTCTGGGGGATCGACGACGACCGGATGGAAGAGCTCAAGAGGGCGATCGGAAAAGACCGCTGAGGGCTGACGCTTATCCACGGCCAAAAGGGCAGGAGCGAAAGGGGGAAATCCGTCGGTTGCCCCTGTTTTGCTCCGGCCCTTTAGGCCTTTTTGCACCGGCACAAGCACAAGGCCCAGAGGTTTCCCTCTGGGCCTTGGTCAATCTGGAGCGGAAAACGGGATTCGAACCCGCGACCCCAACCTTGGCAAGGTTGTGCTCTACCACTGAGCTATTTCCGCTTGTCGAGAGGTAAGATGGTGGCGAGACCCAGAATTGAACTGGGGACACGGGGATTTTCAGTCCCCTGCTCTACCAACTGAGCTATCTCGCCATGCACTTTCTCTCAATGTATGGCGGAGCCAACGAGACTTGAACTCGCGACCTCCGGCGTGACAGGCCGGCGCTCTAACCAACTGAGCTATGGCTCCGTATTTTGCTTGCAAGGAACTTGGTGGGCGGAGCAGGGATCGAACCTACGACCACCTGCTTGTAAGGCAGGCGCTCTACCGCTGAGCTATCCGCCCGTCACACCCAGCGCTCGTGGCGAGCGCAGGGTGTAGTATATCGAGGCACCGAAGCCTTGTCAACACCTCCGGCAGCCCCGAAGACGAGGAAAGATTTTTCCGTCGATTCTCCTTTCCTGAAAGGAACCTGGAGGCTATCCTTGGAGGAGCCCCACAGGTCCACAGGACCGCTGAGAAAAGGAGGAAGGCTGATGACTGTCCATGACGCCTTACGGCGCCTCTCCAGGGGGCTTGAGGAAGATGCCTTCGCTCACCTCGGGCCTCACCGCCTGAACGACGGGAGCTATGCCATCCGCGTTCTCTGGCCAGAGGCCGCTTCGGTGACCGTGAAGGGCCAAGGAGGAACCCTTCAGGCCGAAAGGATTGACGACGAAGGCCTTTTCGAGGTGCGCCTCGGAGCCGACCGTTTTGACCCGTCCTACAGCCTGATCATCGACGGTCCCTGCCGCTGGGAAGGGCGCGATCCTTACAGCTTCTGGCCTCTGCTGGGGGCTCTGGACCGCCATCTCGTCGCCGAAGGGCGCCATTACCGCCTCGACGAGGTGCTGGGCGCCCAGGTCCGCGACGTCGACGGCGTCGAGGGGACGCTCTTTTCCCTCTGGGCGCCCAATGCCCGGCGCGTCTCCGTCGTGGGCGACTTCAACGGCTGGGACAGACGTCGTCACCCCATGCGCTTTCACCCGGGCTGCGGACTGTGGGAGATCTTCCTTCCCGCCGTCGGCGCGGGCAGCCTCTACAAGTTCAGCCTCACCGACGGGCAGGGACGGACTCAGGTACGGACCGACCCGGTGGGACGCTATTTCGAACAGCCTCCGGGGAACGCGGCCATCGTCGTCGGACCGGACCGGTACAACTGGGGCGACGAGGCCTGGATGAACCGTCGCCGCAAGGAGATGGCCGACAGGCCTCTATCGATTTACGAGGTCCATCTGGGAAGCTGGAAGCGCCACCCCGATGACAGGCTCTACAGCTACCGCGACCTGGCCGAAACACTGGTGCCCTACGTTCTGGAGATGGGCTTCACCCATGTCGAGCTGCTCCCCCCGGCGGAGCACCCCTTCTACGGCTCCTGGGGCTATCTGACGACGGGCTATTTTGCCCCCACGTCGCGCTACGGCCCGCCTGAGGACTTTCAGGCTCTCGTCGACGCCTTCCACCGGGCCGATATCGGCGTCATCATCGACTGGGTTCCCGCTCATTTCCCCAAGGACGACTGGGGGCTGGCCCAATTCGACGGGACATCCCTCTACGAGCATGACGACCCCCGCCAGGGGGAACATCCCCATTGGGGCACGAAGATCTTCAACTACGGCCGCAACGAGGTGCGCAACTTCCTCATCGCCTCCGCCCTCTGCTGGTGCCGCCGCTATCACGTCGACGGGCTCCGCGTCGACGCCGTGGCCTCCATGCTCTATCTCGACTACGGCCGCGAGGGGGAAGGGTGGATCCCCAACCGCTACGGGGGCCGGGAAAATCTGGAAGCCGTCGACTTCCTGAGTCACTTTCACAACGTTCTGGCTTCGGAGTTCCCTCAGGTCTTCACCATCGCCGAAGAGAGCACGGCCTGGCCGGGCGTGACGAAACCGACGCCAGCCGGAGGGCTGGGCTTCACCTTCAAGTGGAACATGGGCTGGATGCATGATGTCCTGGCCTATTTCTCTCTCGATCCGATCTACCGCTCCTACCACCATGAGGACCTGACCTTCGGGCTCCTCTATGCCTTCAGCGAGAAATTTCTCCTGCCCCTGTCTCATGACGAGGTCGTCCACCTGAAGGGCTCCCTCTGGGAAAGGATGGCCGGGGACCGGTGGCGGAAGGCGGCCCAGCTCCGTCTTCTCTACGCCTTCATGACGGCCTATCCGGGCAAGAAGCTGCTCTTCATGGGCGGTGAGTTCGGCCAGGAGGGTGAATGGGACCATGACCGCGAACTGAGCTGGCAGAGCCTGACGGACCCCCTTCACGAGGGAATCCGCCTCTGCAGCCGCGATCTGATGGCCCTCTACCGCCTCGAAGCCCCCCTCTGGGAACAGGACGACTCCTGGCGGGGCTTTTCCTGGATCGATTGCCAGGATCGTTTTCAGAGCGTCCTCTCCTGGGTCCGGACGGACCGCTCCGGTCGGCACCTTCTTTTCGTGGCCAACTTCACCCCCGAGCCGCGCCGGGGCTACCGCCTCGGCCTGCCTCAGGGCGGCCTGTGGCGGGAGCGGCTCAACACAGACGCCTCGCTCTACGGCGGAAGCGGCATAGGCAACCTGGGAGCCATTGAGGCCGAGCCCTTACCCTGGCACGGCCGGGGTTGGTCGGCTCCTGTGACCTTGCCCCCCCTCTCAGCGCTCCTCTTCACCCCGGCAGATCCGGAGTAGCCTTGCGCCGTTTCCACCCTCCAGGGCCTCCCGGGCCTCACCGTCGACGCCGGCAGCGTCAAGCATCGCGTCGTAGCGGTGACGGCCGAGGATGGGGAAATCCGTTCCCAGGAGAATCTTGTTCCTCACTCCGGCAGCCAGGGCTGAGGAAAAGACGGGAGCCCCATAGAGGAAGGGCGTCGCCGCCGTATCGTACCAGGCGTTGCGCAGAATCCGGGCCATTTCGGGCATGAGCTCGTAGAGCCAGAGCCCCCCGCCCCAGTGGGCGAAGATGACGACGGCTTCAGGGTGGTTGGCGCAGAACTGGGCCGCCTCCCTGGGACCGACGTCGCCTTTGCCGGGATAATCGTGGCCCACGGGCTCGGCCGTGTGGATCAGCAGGAAGAGCCCCGCCTCATGGCAGGCGCCGACGAGGCGCCAAGTCTGGCGGAGGTCGGTCAGGTCCACCCCCTGGCCCTGGGGAAAGATTTCACCGACGCCGATGAGGCCGGCCTCGCGGCAGCGGACGATCTCCGCTTCAGCGCCGGGCGCCAGAGGGGGGACGACGGCGAGCCCCTGCAGACGGCCCTCCGACCGGGCGACGGCGTCGATGACGTAGTCGTTCTGAGCACGACAGAGACCGATGTCGGAAAAGGCGAAGCCGCAGATCCAGGACTGATCGACGCCGTCGGCCTCCATGGCCGCGAGGACGTCGTCGGCCTCGGCCCAGCGGTGGACCTTTCCCGAGGCGAGCCTGCCGAAATAGGGTTCGACGCGGGCCACCTCCCTCCAGGTCGCGATCAGCTCAGGGGAGTAGACGTGAACATGGGTATCAAGGCGCCGTGCCATGGTGCTCCTCCTTCCAGATGGCCCTGCGGGCCGTCACAAGGCCATGGGCCTGACGGGTAGGCTCGGGCAGACGGTAGCGGCTGCAGCAGTCCAGAACGATCCGGGGAGCGCTCTCGAGGCTCACCTTGTGACCGGGACTGACAAAAAGCGGTTTGATGGCCTCGCGGCTTCTCAGGACTGTGCCGACCTGCTCTCCCCGGAAGAAGAGCGGGCTTGTGTCCCCGCGGTGGAGCCCCGGCTCGTCGAAGTCGCCGCAGAGGCGGCTTTTGGCAACGCCGATCGTCGCCAGTCCGGTGACGACACCCAGATGGGCAGCCAGTCCGAGACGGCGGGGGTGAGCGATACCGGCGCCGTCGACGAGGACGATATCGGGGCTTTTTCTCAGCCCCCTGATCGCCTCCAGCAGGAGAGGCAGCTCCCTGAAGGAGAGCAATCCCGGGACGTAGGGGAAGGGCACCGGGCCCTCCGCGACGGATTCCTCCACTTTTTCCCAGAAGCCGAAACGGAGGACCACGGCGGCGGCAATCATCCGCCCGCCCTTGCGCCGTCCTGAATAGGAGCAGTCCATCCCGCAGACTCGTTCCAGTCCTTCCGGAAAGGAATCGACGAGGAGAACCTGCCGGGCGAGGTCACGCTGAAGGGCTCTTGCCTCGACTGTGGTGATCACGCTCATCGTCTTTCCCCCTTTACCCTGACTATACAAGAATAAAAGAGGAGCGGCACCCCTTAGGGTGCCGCTCCTCTTTTATTCATTTGGAGCTACTTCATCTCGACTTCGGCGCCAGCCTCTTCGAGCTTTTTCTTGATGTCCTCGGCCTCGGCCTTCTCGACGCCTTCCTTGATGGCCTTGGGGGCATTGTCGACAAGGTCCTTGGCATCCTTGAGGCCCAGTCCAGTGAGCTCGCGGACGACCTTGATGACGCCGATCTTGTTGGCGCCGGGACCCTTGAGGATGACGTCGAACTCGGTCTGCTCCTCCACCTCGGCGGCGGGGGCGGCGCCGCCCATCATCATGGGCATGGCAGCCATGGGAGCAGCGGCGGAGACGCCAAAACGCTCCTCAAGCTCTTTGACGAGCTCGGAGAGCTCGAGAACGGACATTTCTTCGATAGCCTTGATGAGATCTTCACGGGTCATGATGTTTCCTCCTTAAAAGTGATCCTTTTGGGTTTCAGGAGGCCTTCAGGCACTCCAGGGGAACAATGGCGCGCCTCTTAGGCGGCCTCCTTCTTTTCCTTGATCTGGTTGAGACAGGTGACGAGGCCGCGGGAAGGACCGGAAAGAACGGTGACGAGACCGCGGAGAGGAGCGGCGATGGTCCCGACGACCTGAGCGAGAAGGACTTCGCGGGGCGGCAGGTCGGCCAGGGCCGTGACGCTTGCCTTGTCGAGGATGCTCTGTCCCAGGACGCCGCCCTTGATGACGAGCTTCTCGTTGCCCTTTTCCTTGGTAAAATCGTTGAGAGCCTTCGCGACGGCGGGAGCATTCTCGTAGGCGAAGCTGAAGATGTTAGGTCCCGTCATGAGCGACTCCGGAACGGGAAGACCCGCCTCAGTGAGGGCGATGGTCATCAGGGTGTTTCTGGAGACCTTCATCTCACCACCGGCCTCACGGACCTTGGCGCGGATCTGGGTCATCTGGGCCACGGTGAGACCGCGGTACTCACAGACGAAGACGGCCTCGGAGCGCTGCAGTTTCTCCAGATGGTCGGCTACCTGCTGTTTTCTGAACTCTGTCGGCATGAATTCACCCCCTTAAAGAAAATGTCTCCCGGGCTCGCGCCCAGGAGACATCGTGCCTTAAGCCCCGACAGGGGCGAATGATCCGGCGAGGACGTTCCTGGACCTCGGCGGGATGATTAAGCGCACGGACGCGCCCCCGCTGTCTTAAGCCCTGGAAGTGAAACGCTATGGGATTGTATCAGCAAGGATGTCGCTTAGGCGATGTCCTTCTGAGCCTGGCCAGCGTCGATGCGGATTCCGACGCCCATGGATGTGGAGACGGTAAGACTCTTGACGTAGGTCCCCTTGACGGCAGCGGGCCGGGCCTTCACGATGGCTCCGAGGAGGGCCTTGACGTTCTCGAAGAGCTGACTCGACTCGAAGGAGGCCTTGCCGACGGAGTTATGGACGATGCCGAACTTGTCGACGCGGAATTCGACGCGACCGGCCTTGATCTCCTTGACGGCTCCGGCCACATCGTCGGTGACGGTGTTCGCCTTGGCGCTGGGCATCATGCCCCGGGGGCCGAGGATCTTGCCGAGACGACCGACGACGCGCATCATGTCCGGCGTGGCGATGACGGCATCAAAATCGAGCCAGCCGCCCTGAATCTTCTGGACCATGTCCTCGCCGCCGACGAAATCAGCACCGGCCTCTTCGGCTTCCTTGATCTTCTCACCGTCGGTGATGACGAGAACGCGCTTGACGACGCCCGTGCCGTGGGGAAGAGCGACGGTACTGCGGACCTGCTGGTCGGCATGGCGCGGGTCGACGCCGAGACGGATATGGAGCTCGACGCTCTCGTCGAACTTGGCCGTCGCCGTCTCCTTGGCAAGGTCAAGGGCCTCCTGGAGGCCGTAGAGCTTGTCGCGGTCGATTTTCTTCGTCAGTTCCTGGTAACGCTTGCTCTTCTTGGGCATTTTCCTTACCTCCTGTGGTCCGAGCGGGACCCGAAAGAGCCCCTTCCACGGTCTGTGCTCCGCCGGAGCTAGCCTTCGACGGTGATCCCCATCGAACGGGCCGTGCCTTTGATCATCATCATGGCCGCGTCGATATCGTTGGCGTTGAGGTCGGCCATCTTGAGCTGGGCGATCTCGCGCACCTGAGCCTCACTGACCTTGGCGACCTTCACCTTGTTCGGTTCTGCCGAAGCCCTCTCGACGCCGGCGGCCTTCTTGAGGAGGACGCTGGCCGGGGGAGTCTTCATGATGAAGGTGAAGCTTCGATCGGCGTAGACGGTGATGACGACGGGGATGATCATCCCCGGCTGATCCGACGTCTTGGCATTGAACTGCTTACAGAACTCCATGATATTGACGCCGTGCTGACCGAGAGCCGGTCCCACGGGGGGAGCCGGCGTCGCCTTGCCTGCCGGCAGTTGCAGCTTGATCTGACCGATGACCTTTTTTGCCATTCGCTGTGGTCCCTCCTAAAGCACACAGAGCGCGGATAAAGGATCCGCGCGAAGCGATGTATGGGATTAGAGCTTTTCCAGCTCCGTATAGTCCGTTTCGACGATAGTCTCACGGCCGAAGACGGTGACGGAGAACTTGACCTTCCCCTTGTCGGAGAGGACCTCCACCACGGGACCGACCTGGCCCTCGAAGGGACCGGACTTGACCCGGACCGTATCGCCGGGTTTGACGTCGATTTCGACCTTGGGCTTGACCTGATCCTGCTGGACCTTGCCCAGAATCTCGTTCACCTCACGCTCCGTCAGGGGGATGGGGTGGTTGCCGGCTCCGACGAAGCCGGTCACGCCCGGAGTGTGGCGAACGACATACCAGGACTGGTCGTCGAGGATCATCTCCACAAGGACATAGCTCGGAAAGACCTTGCGCTTGGTCCGCTTGGTCTTTCCCTCCTTGACGGAGACCTTTTCCTCCACGGGTACCAGGACGTTGAAGATGCGGTCCTCCATGCCCATCGTGGCGATGCGCTGCTCCAGATTAGCCATGACCTTGTTCTCATAACCGGAATAGGTCTGGATGATGTACCAGTGCCGATCGGGCGAATGGGCGCCCATCTTCTGAAGGACCATGGGGTCCCCTCACCTCCCCCGCCGACCCTGTAAGGTCTAACGCAAAAAAAAGCGGCCTTGCCGGCCGCTTGATTACCGAACCAGGCTGGAGAATACCGCGGTGAGCAGGACGTCTACAACCCCAAGGTAGGCGGCCACCATGAAGGTGACGGCGATTACGACGAGCGTAGAGTACCATACCTGCTGCCGGCCGGGCCATGTGACTTTTTTAAGTTCAGCCTTCGCCTCGCGGACGAAGTCGAGGATCTTTTTCACAACCTCGGCCCCCCGTCTTTTCTTGATGCGTCTGAGCCAAATAAAATGGCAGGCCCGGCAGGATTCGAACCTGCAACCCTCGCATTTGGAGTGCGATGCTCTAGCCAGTTAGAGCTACGGACCTGCGCGCAGAGGATATTCTACCCTATTTCGTTTCCTTGTGCAAGGTGTGTTTGCCGCACCACTTGCAGAACTTGTTCTTCTCGAGCTTCTTCTGCTGCTTCCGCTTGTTGACGGTGGTGACATAGTTGCGGCGCTTGCACTCCGTGCACTGGAGTCCGACCGTATCTGCCATTGAGTTCGCTCCGATCCTGTCTTACTTGTCGAGGATTTCGGTGACGACGCCGGCGCCGACGGTGCGGCCGCCCTCACGAACGGCAAAGCGCAGACCGGGCTCCAGGGCCACCGGAACGATCAGTTTCACCTCGAACGTCGCATTGTCGCCGGGCATGACCATTTCCACGCCCTCGGCCAGTTTGATCTCCCCCGTCACGTCCGTCGTCCGGAAGTAGAACTGGGGCTTGTAGCCGGAGAAGAACGGCGTGTGGCGACCGCCCTCTTCCTTCTTCAGAACGTAGACTTCGGCGAAGAAGTGCTTGTGAGGCAGGATCGAGCCCGGCTTCGCGATGACCTGACCCCGCTCCACGTCGTCCTTGCCGATGCCCCGAAGCAGTAGACCCACGTTGTCGCCGGCCATGGCCTCGTCGAGGATCTTCCGGAACATCTCGATCGACGTGCAGACCGTCTTCTGCGTGTCTCGCATGCCGACGATCTCCACTTCCATGCCCGACTTCAGGATGCCACGCTCGATCCGACCCGTGACGACCGTGCCGCGACCGGTGATGGTGAAGACGTCTTCAACAGGCATGATGAAGGGCTTTTCCGTGTCGCGGATCGGCTCCGGAATGTAGCTGTCGCAAGCGTCCATGAGCTCCCAGATCTTGTCGGCCCAGGGGTCCCCCTTCTCACCGCTGCCCTCGAGGGCCTTCAGACCCGAGCCGCGGACCACCGGCACGTCGTCGCCGGGGAATTCGTACTTGCTCAGGAGGTCGCGAACTTCCATCTCGACCAGGTCCAGAAGCTCTTCGTCATCGACCATGTCCGTCTTGTTCATGAAGACGACCAGCGCAGGCACGTTGACCTGACGGGCCAGAAGAACGTGCTCCCGCGTCTGGGGCATGGGACCGTCAGCTGCGGAGACGACGAGGATGGCACCGTCCATCTGGGCCGCGCCGGTGATCATGTTCTTGATGTAGTCAGCATGACCCGGGCAGTCGATGTGGGCGTAGTGACGGTTGTTCGTCTGGTACTCAACGTGAGAGATGTTGATCGTGATGCCACGCTCACGCTCTTCAGGAGCCTTGTCGATGTTCTCGAAGGCCGTGAAGTCGGCAAGACCCGCCTTCGACAGCACAAAGGTGATGGCGGCCGTCGTCGTCGTCTTGCCGTGGTCGATGTGACCGATCGTACCGATGTTCAGGTGAGGCTTGTTTCTTGCAAAATGCTCCTTTGCCATCTTCTAGGAGACCTCCTCGAAATGATATTTCCAGCTATAAAAGTGCACCCAAAATGGAGCCTTTCGGCTCCGATCGTCCGAGGGAAATTGTACCACGAAGAAGCCGAACCATGTATCACCCCAACGGAACGGGTCGGACCAGCGGAAAGGGTCACGACAGAAAGGGCCGCGGGATCGTGCATCGGCCTGGAAGTAGAAGATACGCCATGAAGGCGAGAAGCGTCAAGGGGCGGGGCAAAAGCCGGACCCCGGACAGCCCCACTCGCCCCCTAGTCCAGGTGACGCTTTATTTCATCCCTCGCCCGCCTTCGGGAAATCTCGTCAGCCACGACCTGCGGAACGCAGCGCTTGCCGACGGGGTTGAAGTAGGTCCCCAGCGATTTGAGGACCACAAGCCCCACGGGGATACCCACTACAGACAGGATCAGCCCAAGGGCCTGAAAGAGAGCGATCAGGCTCAGCAGAAGGCCCAGGGGAAGGTAGAGAATCCGGATCACCGTCGCATAGGCCTGCCAGAGCCGGTTCTGCGGCGGAGGAAGGTCAGAGCGTCTCACCATGGCGCGGCTGTAGGGGACGAAAAGAAACTTGCCGTATTCCATGAGCCCCAGACCGATGGGCGAGGCGACAACGGTCAGGGTCAAAAGAAGGCCGCAGAGATAGACGACAAAGGCGTTGACGAAACCGAGGAAGGGAAAGTGCCAAAGGATGTTCCCCAAAAACCGTAGGATGTCCATGATCGATCCACCTTTAGATTATCTCCAATCTCTTCCCTGCCGAAGGGGCCTTGAGGCCCAGATCCTCTCCGATGATCACCACTCCCATCTCGAGGAAACGCATCCTGCGGTGATGGATGATCGCGGCGCAGCAGATCCGGTCCGGACGGTTGCCGTCATGGCAGCGATCCTGCCTGACGGCACAGGGCGGCGTCCTGTAGCTGTTGCGCGCTGCATTCCTCGGCGCCGCCACATGCCGCGCCCTCCGTCGGGCCTCTGCGAGGCTGGCCTTGATGCTGTTCCGGCCCACGACAAGATAGACTTTATCGTGACCGAAAAGGGAACCGGCGACGGCGTTGCCCGAAAAGCCTGACCGGCGGCGGGATGCATGGGATCGACGACGGCGTTGTGTGTCGTCAGCAGATCCTAGGGCCTCATGGACTTGAGCGTCTCCGAGTCGCCGAAACCCACGGTCTTGCCGTCGACTTGGCGATTCCGGTAGGCTTCGGCCTCCTGGGCCGTCTGAAAAGAGGAGACCCCGTACCCTTTAGAGACCGAGGCACGGGCCATCTTGTGCAGGTGCAGGTCCATGTTCCTTCTCCTTCCTCATGTCAGGACATCACCGAAGGGTCCTCCGAAACGGGAGTGCCCCTTCAACGCCTGCACGATCCCGGGAGAGCGTTTCGGGCCTTCGCCGGGAAGGTCGGGAGCGACCGCAAGAACCTGGACCCGCGAAAAGCGCGAGGCCCCAGACGGAATTGTCCGGGGCCTCGCTATTACTGGAGCCGACTTCCGGACTCGAACCGGAGACCCCATCCTTACCATGGATGTGCTCTACCTACTGAGCTAAGTCGGCCTGTGTTCAAAAATGGTGGTGGGAGTAGGATTTGAACCTACGTAGGCGCTAGCCGGCAGATTTACAGTCTGCTGCCTTTGACCACTCGGCCATCCCACCACGTTTGGCGCTGCCTTGTCCCCTAGGGCGTGAAACGTTGCCGTTACTGGACTCGTGGTATGTTACCCCAGAATGCTCCCACTGTCAACAGCTTCGACGGAAAAGCCCGGAAGACGATGGAGCCGGCGGCCGGACTCGAACCGGCGACCTGCTGATTACAAGTCAGCTGCTCTACCAGCTGAGCTACACCGGCTTGGCGCTCCCGTATTATAGCGTAACGTCCGGGGCCGTCAACGAAGCTTCTTCGCTCTTTCAGAGGATTTCCTCCAAGGGCTGGACAAAGGCCTTGATCCCGGCGTGGCGGATTTCCTCGCGCTCCTTGAAGGCCTCAAGAAGGCCCAGGAGGGAGGCGATAAGCTCCCCGCCTCCGGCGACGAAGAAGGCCCAGTTTTTGCCAGGAAAGACAGCATCGTTCCAGTGGGTCTTACACCCCCGGTGACAGCCGAGGACATCGGGCCAGGCCGTGTAGCCTTCGGCTCCTCCCTCTTCGAGAAGATCGATGACCTCTTCGACGATGCTTTCGTTACAGAAGATCCACAGTGCCTTCAGAGCCATGGCGCTTCATCTCCTTCAGTTCCTCGAAGCGGGGCCTGCTGCGGATCCGCTCTTCGACGATTCCATAGAGGACCGGCACGAGGACGAGGCTGACCAGGGTGGACAGCAGCAGCCCTCCCATGACGGAAATCGCCAGGGGACGCCAGATCTCCGCTCCTTCACCGCGGCTGACGGCCATGGGAAGCATGCCGAAGAAGGTGGTCAGCGTCGTCATGAGAACGGGCCTCAAGCGCCGCTCTCCCGCCTCAAGAAGGGCCTCCATCAGACGGGAGCCGCGGGCCCGGACGAGGTTGACGTAGTCGACAAGGACAATGGCGTTGTTGACGACGATGCCGACGAGCATGATGATCCCCAGAAACCCCTGGATGGAGAGATTGACTCCCGTCAGGAGATAGGCGAAGACGACACCGGTCAGGGCAAAAGGAACGCTCCCGAGGATGATCAGGGGATCCAGGTAGGCCTCATACTGGCCGGCCATGACCATGTAGACGAGGAGAATTCCCAAAAGGGCCATGAGGGCCAGTTGACGGAAGGCCTCGGTCTGCTCCTTGACCTCGCCTCCGAACTGGACTGTCATGTCGTCGTCGATCTCCATCCCCTCCAGGAGGGCCGTGACGTCGGCCGTGACCTGGCCGAGGGCGCGGCCGTGGACGTTGGCCTCGACGGAGACGACGCGCCGCCGGTTTTTGCGGTCCACTTCGGGAGGGCCTTCGGTGAGGCGGATTCCGGCCAAGGAGGAGAGACGGTGGGGCTGGCCCGTTTCGGAAAGGACCATGAGCCGGTCGAGGACATCCATGCTGCGTCGATCCTCCTCACCGAGGCGGAGACGGATGGGATAGTCGTCTTCGCCTTCCCAGTAGCGCTCGTTCGGCTCGTAGCCGTAGAAGTAACCCCGCAGGGTCTGGGCCACCGAGGCGGTTCGGACACCGGCCAGAGCCGCCCGATCCCGGTCGACGTCGACATGTATTTCGGGCCGTCTCGGCTTCTGGCTCAACGTCACGTCGACGGCGCCGGGGACGGAACGGACCTTTTCGGCGACGTCGCCGGCAAGAGCGAGGACGCGGTCGAGGTCATCGCCGTAGACTTCGATCTTCAGGGGCTTCGTCCCCAGGAACATGGCCTTCACGGGCGACGAGACGTAGACGGTCATCCGCTCCACTCCGGGACGGGCCTCAAGCCAGGTCCGGATCTGCTGGCCCACGTCGAAAGCGGAGCGGTTCCGATCCTTTTTGTCGACGAGCTTGAGACCGACGGTGCCGACATTAGGGCCCTCGTCCTGTCCCGTGGCGATGCCGTAGCCCTCCTCGGTCTGGCCGTCCCAGCCGAAGACCCACCGGGCCTCGGGAACGTTTTTCAGGCAGAAGTCGACGATCTCGCGGACGAGCTCGTCCGTGACCTCGTTCCGCGTTCCTTCGGCAAGGCGGAAGGTGATGGCGATCTCTCCCGTGTCGGGATCGCCCATGAGTTCGGTGCCGATGAAGCGGAAGCCGAAAAAGGTGAGCCCCAACAGAAGAACGGCGAAAAGGAGGATCTTCTTGCGGTTTGCCAGGGCCCACTGAAGGAAGCCGCGGTAGCGCCTCTCCAGGCCCGAAAGAAACCGCTCGGCGCCTCGCTGAAAACGGGACAGACGGGTATCCCGGTGGAAAACCTTGGAGGCCAGGACGGGAACGAAGGTGAGAGCGACGACGAGAGAGGCCGCCACGGCGAGGACCAGGACGATGGAGAGAGCCGAAAAGACGACGCCCACCAGGCCGGTGGTCAGGGCGAGAGGCAAGAGAACGACGACCGTCGTCAGCGTCGAGGCAACGAGGGCAGAGCCCACCTCTTCGGCTCCGAGGACGGCGGCGACGTGGCGTCGCTCTCCCTTTTCGAGATGGTGGATGATCTGGTCCGTGGCGACGATGGCGTTGTCGACGACCATGCCGCTGGCAACGGCCAGAGCCGAAAGGGTCATGATGTTCAGGGTGAATCCGAGCTGCCTCATGGCCATGAAGGTGATGATGAGGGAGAAAGGGATGGCGGAGCAGACGACGAGAGAGGCCGAAAGACGTTGCAGGAAGAGCCAGGTGACGATGAAGACGAGAAGAATGCCGGCCAGAAGGGACGTCGTCAGGTTGCCCAGGGACATCATGATGTAGTCGGCCGTGTTGAAGACGATGTCGTAGCGCACGTCCGAGGGCAGGCGGCTTTCGAGTTCCTTCAGCTTGTCCGTGACGGCCCGGGTGACCTCGACGGTGTTGGCGTCGCTGTTTTTGAGGACGATGAGAACCACCGACGGGTTACGTCCCATCCACCCCTGGACCTGGCTGTCCTTGTAGCCGTCGATGACGTCGGCCACGTTGGCAAGCCGCACGGGGCGCCCTTCCCGGGTCCCGACGATGATCTGTCCCATCTCCGCGACGGAGCCGATGCGGCCAGGAACGCGGAGGTAGTATTCGATGGAGCCTTCCTTGAGGCTCCCCGCCGGAACGTTTAGGTTTTCCCTTTCCAGAGCAGCCGCCAAGGTCTCGAGGGGAATACGGTAAGCCTCAAGCCGCTCAAGGTCGACGTTGACGGTGATTTGCCGTTCCATGCCGCCATAGACGAGGACCTGGCCGACGCCCTGGACCTGCTTGAGGTTTTCGACGATGATCTTGTCGGCCAGGTGATAGAGGCCGGGGTAGGACCGTTCGGCGGTGAGGGCCATCTCGATGACGGGAACGGTCCCCGAAGAGATGCGGAGGATGATGGGCTCTTCGGCATCGGAGGGAAGGCGCCTTTTGGCGAAGGTAACGGCGTCCCGGATGTCGCCGACCTTGACATCCAGATCCGCGTCCCAGCCGAACTTGACGGAGACGGCCGAGAGGTTGTCAACCGACTTGGAGTTGATCTCGTCGACCCCTTCGAGAAGGGCCACCTGGTCCTCCATCTCCCTGGTGATGCGCTGCTCCACGTCTTCAGCGGAGGCACCGGGCCAGGTCGTGAGGATCGTGATGACGGGGGGCTCGATCTCGGGCAGCATGTCGAGCTTCATGCCCCAGAGCGAGACGAGGCCGAGGAGGAGAACGGCACAAAAGACCATCGTCGTCGCCACGGAGCGGTGGACAGCCAGTCCCGGCAGTTTCAACGGCCCAACACCTCCAGGAGACGGCCATCCTCGAGAGCTCCTGAGCGGGTGACGACAACGGTCTCCTCGTCACCGAGGCCATCGACGATTTCGACCCAGTTGCCCTCCTCAAGACCGGTTCTGACGATCCGGATTCGGGCCCTCCCGTCGGCGTCGACGACGTAGCAGGCCCGCTCCCCCGTCCCCTCGACGGGGAAGAGGGCCTCCCGCGGCAGGGCCAGGCCCTGACGTTACCGGTCCGCGTCATTTCGTCCAAGGCTGGGGCAAGACGGCTGACCCGGCCCTGGAAAGCCCTGCCAGGCAGGGCGTCGACGGCGATATCGGCCTTCTGGCCGATTGAGACCCTGAGGAAGGCCGCTTCTGGGAGAGAGCCGCGAACCCTGACCCGGCTCTGGCTGTGAATGATGAAGGCCGGTTCATTGACGCTGGAACTGTCACCGGCGTCGATGAACCGCCCGGCAACGACGCCGCCGACGGGCGCCGTCAGACGATGGTAGCTCATCTGGGTGAGGAGCTCAGTCTTGGCCTCCCGGGCCTGGACAAGTCCCTTCTCGGCTGCTTCTCGGCCGGCCCGGGCCGTCTCGTAGCGTCCCTTGGCATGGTCATAGGCCTGGCGGCTGATGACCTCCTCGTCATGAAGGCTGCGGTAACGCTCGTAATCGAGGGCCGCCGTCTCCTCCTCAACCCTAGCCTGGCGCAAGAAAGCCGCCGCTGCCGCCTCGGCGGCCTCGACCTGGGCAAGACCGCTCCGGAGCAGGCTGTCATCGAGCTGAGCCAGGACCTGACCGGCCTCGACGGCATCACCGAGATCAGCAGATACGGAAAGAACAGTCCGTCCCGGCAGTTTGGCGACGACGGCCGCCGACTCCTCAGGCTCCAGGGTGGCGACGAAAGAGACCCTCTCGAGAAAGGTGCGTGACTCGAGGCGACTTGCCACAACAGGCAGCCCCTTCTCCTCCGGCCTATCCCCACCGATATGTCGGCCCTGGAAGCCTCGGAAGACAATCAGACCCAGAAGAAGGAGAACGCAGACAAGGAGGATCAGGAGGCGCTTCATGGCCGAGAAGCCTCTCCTGTGCCGTCAGGGCCGTCATTCCGGCCGATGGAGAAAGTCAGATCGGCGTCGGCCTTGAAGGCATCGTAGACGGCCTGGACCAGCTGTGTTCTGGCGTTGGTCAGAGCCACCTGAGCATCGAGAACATCCAGGTTGGTCCCGACTTGAGCCTTGTAGCGACGCAGAGCCATGCGGTGATCTTCCTCGGCCAGGGCCACCTGATCGACGGCGACACGATAACGCTGCAGGGCCGAGTCTAAATCAAGCCGTGCCGTGGCCACCTCGAGGAGAACCTGACGTTCCATGTCCTCCGTTCGGGCCAGGACCTCCTTGGCGACCCCCCGGGCCCGGTCCACGTCGGCCTTGATTTCTCCGGAGTCGTAGAGGCGCCACTGGGCCGCCAGCGTGACCTGCCAGCTGTCGTGCTGATTCGGGTAGAAGCTGTCTCCGACGTCGCTGGCCTGAGCCTCGAGAACGAGCTGAGGCCGGGCTTGACCGGCGGCGGCTCGCGCCGTCATCTCCGCCGCGGCCCGGGCCGCGGCGAGAGCCTTGAGTTCGGCCCGTTCGACCAGGGCCTCGCTCTCCGCTTCGGCGACGGCGGGCAGGGTAAAGGAAGGAAGTTCCATCTGAGGAGCAGGCAGGCTCCACTCGGCTCCGAGCGCAAGGCCAATGGCACGCTCCAGGGCCTTGCGGGCAACCTCAACGGCATTGGCGGCCCGGATCCGGTTCAGCTCGGCGTCAGAAAGGGAGACCTGGGCCCGGAGCAGTTCGTTCTTGGCGACCAGTCCGTTCCGGTAGAGAGAATCGGCGTCCTTGCGGTGCTCCTCGGCGAGATTGACGGCCTCTTCGGCGACCTCAAGGGCCGCCCGGGCCTGCTGAAGGCTGAAATAGGCCCGGCTGACTCCGTTGAAGACGGTCTGGACGGTGCGGCGCTCTTCGGCCCGATAGGCGTCGACTTCAAGGCGGGCCGCGCTGAGGCCGGACTGAAGGGTGCCGCCGCTGTAGAGGATCTGGCTGAGCTTCAGCGCCGCCTGCCAGGTCTCCTTGAACCCGCTGACGACGTAGTCTCCCGTGGGCAAGCCGTTGCGGAAGACGGCGCTTACGGGAGCCTCGTCATAGCGGACGACGCCGACAGTGGCGTCAAGGCGTGGCCCCAGCCGCGAGGCAGCGCCTCGTGCAGCGGCCTCGGCCTGAGCAACCCGCTCCCCGGCCGCCGTGATCTGGCCGTTGTTGCTGGCAGCCAGTTCGATGGCCCGCTCCAGCGTCAGCTCCTCTGAGGCCCAGACGCGACGGCCCACGGCAAGGGTAACGAGACAGAGAGCGAAGAGCAGTGCCAGGCGTACCAGGCGGGACCTCAGATGATCAGATATAGCTATCTCCTCCTTCTATGATCCGCTTGACGGCGTAGCGCCAGAGTCTTTTCGCCTTGACGACGTCCAAGTTGACGCCGAGTTGGAGGACGAGCCCGTCGAAGGCGGCTCCCAGGAGTTCCAGAATCTCCTCAGCCGCATGTTCCTTCCCCTTGAAACGAGGAAAGACCTGAAGGAAGAGAGATTGGAGCCGATGAAAGATGGCTTCCGTCATCTCCCGATAGAGCCGGCCGATCTCCTCCTGCCCCCGCTTCGTTTCGATCCAGATGTTGGCCCAAAGGAGCAGGGCCTCTCTGTCTTCGGCAAGACCCTGCAGACGACGCTCGCCTTGCTCTATGATGAAGGCGACGGGATCATCCGGCAGAGGCGCTCGGCCGGGGTCGAAGACAGCCCGGAGAGCCTCGGCCTCCTCCTCCTCCTCGAGAATGGCCCCGTAGATCTCCTGCTTGCTCTTGAAATGCCAGTAAAGGGCGCCCTTGCTCACTCCGGCCTCCCGTGCGATCTGCTCAACGCCGGTGGCATGGAAACCACCGAGGGCAAACCGACGCCTGGCTCCTGCAAGGATCCTTTCCCGCGTCTCCAGCGCCTGATCCGTCATGGCACCCTCCCCTTGCCGAAGTCGTTTCTCATAGATTTTCCGTCTTAGGAAGGTACAACATACCAACCGGTCTGTCAACATAAAATCCAAAGGACGAGGAGGGCTTCGGCCCTCCTCGTCCTTTGGATTGGGAAAGGCGGCTAAGAGCGATTCCAGGGCAGTTTGATGCGCGACGACAGGAAGGGCCAGGCGATGGAACCGATGGCCAGAAAGAAGAGCGTCCAGCAGATGCCGTTGCGGAAAAAGACGCCGAAATCGCCGTCGGCGAGCATGAGAGCCATGCGGAAGTTCTGCTCCATCGACGAGCCGACGACGACGGCCAAAATAAGCGGAGCCGTGGGGACCTTGTATTTTTTCATGCCATAACCGACAAGCCCGAAGAGGATTAGGAGAACGAATTCGACGACGCTGAAGTTGATGGTGTAAACGCCGACGAAGGCGAGGGCTACGATGACGGGATAAAGGACTTTGGGCGGAACGGCCAGGACACGCACCAGCAGGCCTGCCAGAGGGATGTTGATGAAGGCGCAGGCCACGTTACCGAGGAACATGCTGGCGATGACGGCCCAGGCGACATCGGCATGCTGCTGAAAGAGGAGAGGCCCCGGCTGGAGACCGAGGATCATGAGGGCTCCGAGCATGACCGCCGTCGTCCCCGAACCGGGAACACCGAGGGTCATCATGGGAATAAGGGCTCCGACGGAGCAGGCATTGTTGGCCGCCTCCGGCGCGGCAAGGCCCTCAATGGTTCCCGTCCCGAAACGCTCCGGCTCCTTGGAAAGCTGCTTTTCGTTGTTGTAGGCCATGAGGGCCGCGATCGTCGCCCCTGCTCCGGGCAGGACACCGACGAGAAAGCCGACGGGCGTCTCCCTCAGGATGGGAATAATGCTCCGCCTCCAGTCATCGAGGGTGATCCAGATGCGGCCGAATTTCTTCTGGATGGCCTGAAGACCTCCTCCAGAGGCGATGTTCTCGAGGTTCTTGAAGACCTCCCCCAGGCCGTAGACTCCGATGATGACGACGACGAAATCGATGCCCGTCTGGAGTTCCATCAGACCGAAGGTGAAACGGAGAACGCCGGTCTGATAATCGATGCCAACGGTGGAGATCATGAGGCCCACCAGGAGGGAGATGAAGCCCTTGAAGAGGGCCTCCTTGGAGATGGCCGCCGTCGCCGAGAGGGCAAAGATCATGAGCATGAAGTATTCGGGGGGCCCGAAACGAAGGGCAAAGCGGGCGACGGGGATGGCGACGATGACGAAGGCAACGGTGGCGATGAGGCCACCGATGAAGGAGGCGATGGCCGAAATGGCCAAAGCCGCCTCGGCGCGCCCGTTCTGGGCCATGGGGTAGCCGTCGAAGCAGGCGGCGACGGCTGCCCCGTCGCCGGGAACGTTGAGCAGGATCGAGCTGCGCGATCCGCCGAACATGGCACCGTAATAGACGGCACACATGGTGATCAGGGCCGTGGCCGGCTCCATGGTGAAGGTCAGGGGAAGGAGAAGGGCGATGCCCGTCGTCGGCCCCAGGCCGGGCAACATGCCGAGAATCGTCCCCAGGATCGATCCGGCAACCATCCAGATCAGGTTAAGAGGCGTCAGGACGACGGAGAAGCCGAGAAGTAGATTTTGAATCAGTTCCATTGAGAGTCACCTCCGCCCGTCAGGGAAGGTTCATGTAGAAGATCTTTTCGAAGACATACCAGACGCCGAAGGAGAAGGTGACAGCGATGAGGCTGTTGACGATCCAGGCTTTGGCGCCGTTGACGGCGAAGAGGAGGCCGCCGAGGAAAAGGATCGTCGACGGAATGAAGCCGATCCGTTCGAAAAGGGCCGTATAGGCCAGACAGATCAGGATGGTCACGACGATGAGGCGCTTCGATCCTCCCTTTTTCGCCGACGACGGGTGATGACGGAGCCCCTTGAGAAGAACGACGATCCCCATGGCAACGAGAAGGACGCCCAGAGCGAGGGGAAAGAAGAGGGGGGCCCAGGGATTGCCCACCATGGCCTTGGGCAGGTGCAGGGTCTGAACGGTGTAGGCCATCCCGAAAAGGATCGAAACGGCACCGACGAGGACATCGGAACGCATGAACTCACCTCCTCGACGAAAAGGCCGGAGGGGCTGTCCCCTCCGGCCGCTTCTTTGGGGGACGCTACTGAGCCTTGAAAAGACCGATTTCCGTCAGGAGGTCCTTGTACTCCTCGTTGGTCTTCTCGAGGAAGGCGGCGAAGGCCTCTGATTCCATGAAGGCCTTGGTCCAGCCGTTCTTCAAGCAGACCTCGTCCCATTCGGGCGTCTCTGACATCTTCCGGAGGGCCTCGGTCAGGTAGACCTTTTCGTCGGCGCCGACCCCGGGGGCGGCAAAGATGCCCCGCCAGTTGATGAAGGTCGTGTCAATGCCCGCCTCTTTCAGTGTCGGCACCTGGCCCAGGACGCCGGCGTCGACCCGCTGCGGAGCCGTGAGAGCCAGCACGCGGATCTCGCCGGCCTCAAGGGGCCCCACCGTCTCGGCCATGCCCGTCGAGAGAAGATCGATGTGACCGCCCATGAGAGCCGCCATGGGGCCTTCCTGGAAGGCGATGTAGGGAATCTCCCGGATGTCCTTGACGCCGGCGGCCTTGGCGGCCTGAAGGAACTGGATGTGGTCCATGCTGCCGAAGGAGGAATTGCCGCCCGTCTTCACGGCCTTGGGATCCTTTTTGAGAGCCTCCATGACGTCACCGATGGTCTGATAGGGCGAATCCTTGGGAACGGCGAAGGCGCCGAAGTCGTTGATCAGCATGGCCAGCGGGGTGAGATCCCGATAGCTCAGTTTGGTCTGACCCGTGAGGTTGATGAGAAGGAGAGGGGGGGAATAGACGATGAGGCTGTAGGGGTCGGCCTTTTTCTTCTGCATGTAGGCCAGGCCGACGCCGCCGCCGCCACCGGGCTTGTTGATGACGGGCATGGGCTGGGTGATGATGCCCGTGTCGCCCAGGACCTTGGCCGAGAGGCGGGCCGTCGTGTCCCAGCCGCCGCCGGCACCGCCGGGGGCGATGAACTCGAAGGGGCGGGCCGGGAAGTCAGCCGCCATGGCCGAGGAGACGAGGAAAAAGACGGCGAGAAGCGCGAAAAGGCCGGCAGAGAGGGTGCTCTTTCGTTTCATGGACAATTCCCTCCTTATTCCGGTCACAGCCGGAAAGATTTAAGGTCATTGTCCCTTTCCAGTAAGGTCCCTTCAAGTTTATGAAGCTAAAGAAAGGTTTTGTAAGGTTTTGGTCATTCAGTGAGGCGGTAAAGATGGAGCGGGCGGCCCACCTCACGATAACGTCTCTCCACCTGGGCCTGGCCGGAGGCGACGAGATGTTCCAGATAGCGTCGGGCCGTGACGCGTGAGACATTCAGGGCCTCGGCCGTCTCGTCAGCGGAAAGGGGCTCTCCCTTCCGTCGCAGGTGAGCGGCAACGCGCTCCAAGGTGCCTTGGTTGAGACCCTTGGGAAGGACCGAGAGGTTTTTCCTGTTCCTCAAACGCAGCAGGCCGTCGACGTCTTCCTGAGTGAGAGATTCCTCGGGTCGCGACAGGCGGCCATGGAGTTGCCGGTAGGCGTCCAGGGCAGCACCGAGACGTTCGAAGTTGAAGGGCTTGACGATGTAGTCGAAGACGCCGCCCTGGATGGCCTCGGCCAGGGTGGCGGCGTCATGGGCCGCCGAGATCATGATGACGTCAAGGCGCCGCCCACTGCCTCGGAGACTTCGGAGCGTCTCAAGGCCATCCATGTCGGGCATGAAGACGTCAAGGATGAGGAGGTCGGCCCTGACCTTTTCGAGGAGCTCCAGAGCCCGCCGTCCCCCGGCCGCCGTGGCGACGACGCGGAAACCCTCGATGGAGTCGACATATCGCCGGTAGATTTCGGTGACCATCGGGTCGTCCTCGACGACGATGACATCAACAGGTCGCGTCATGAGACTGGTCCCTCCCCTTGGGCATGTTGACGATCCATTCCGTTCCCTCCGGCGACGTGTGGAGAACGATCTCGCCTTCACAGGCCTCGACGAGGGTCCTCACGTTGTGAAGGCCATAGCCTCGGGCCATGGGCCCCTCCTTGGTGGTAAAACCCTTTTCGAAAATCCGCTCGACCCAATCGGCGGCGATTCCGGGCCCCCTGTCAGAGACGGAGATGAGGATCCGGTTCGATTCGTCAAAGACAGCGAAGCGCACCTTCCTCCTCTCGACCGGGAGAGAGGCGACGGCTTCGATGGCATTTTCGAGGAGATTGCCGATGATCACGACCAGAGCCTGACTGTCGACGCTTCGCCCGTCATAGCAGTAGCTCTCCTCGTCGATTTCCAGGGTCACGGCCAGCTCACGGCAGCGCCCCATCTTCCCCAGAAGGATTCCCCCGACAGCGGGATTGCGGATCTGCCCGGTGACGATCCTATCCTGGGAGGCGCGGAGCTCGAAGGTCTCGGCGATGAAATCCAGAGCTCTCCGGGGCTCTCCGAGTTGGATCAGGCCCGAGATGGCCTGGAGCTTGTTGCGGAATTCGTGGTTCTGGACCCGGAGAGCCTCGAGATAGAGGCGGACACCGGTAATCTCCTCGGCCAGGCTGCGCAGTTCCGTCATGTCCCGAAAGCTGGCGATGGCTCCCACGACGCGGCCCCGATGGACCAGGGGGATCCGGTTCGTCATGAGTCTCGTCCCGAGGAGATTCTGCTCCTGATCGATTTCGGAACGACCGCTGGCGAGCACCGCCGGCAGGCGGGTGTTGGGGATGAGATCCTCAACGGAGCGGCCGAGAACCTCTCCCTCGAGGGAGAGGAGGCGCCGCGCCGCGCCGTTGATGAGGGTGATCGCCCCCTCGCCGTCGACGGCGACGATCCCCTCCTTGATGGAATCGATCATGCTTTCTCTTTCCCTGAGGAGTCTGGCGATCTCATGGGGCTCAAGTCCCCAGGTGCTGCGCTTGATGTTCCAGGCCAGGAAGACGGCTCCGGCGAGGGAGATGATCAGCCCGGGGAGGAGGGCCAGGAGGAGAGGGAGCACCATCCGGTCCAGGGCCTCGCTGATGTCGTCGATGAGGATGCCCACGGAGACCCCGCCGACCTGACGCCCCTCATGGTAGATGGGCACGAGGGCCCTCATGGAAGGTCCGAGAGATCCAACGGCCCGGGAGATGTAGGACTCGCCCCGCTCAAGGACGGGACCGTGATCGCCCCCGACGGCCTGCTTGCCAATGCGCTCCGGCAAGGGGTGAGAGTAACGCCGGTCCGTTAGATCGAAGACGACGATGAATTCGACGCCCGTTTCGCGCCGTATCTTGTCGGCAATGGGTTGGATCACCTCGCTGCCGCCGGGCCGTCCCACGTTGGCCTGGATGTCGGGAATCTCTGCCACGGAGCGGGCGATGGCCATGGCCGTCCGGGCCATTCGCGATTCAAGCTGGTCTTCGACGAGCTCCCACGAGGCCAAAGCGACGGCCAGGACCCCGCCGACGGAGACGACGACAGCAAGGAGGAAGAACTGGGTCCTCAGCTTGAGCGGTTTTTTGCGGAAAGAGAAAAGGCCAGCCATCATCAGGCGGGGACGAGAAGCCGTCGAGCCACCTCGAAGTAGACGATCAATCCGGCCACATCGACGACGGTGGTGATGAAGGGGCCCGACATGATGGCCGGGTCGACCTTGAGCGCGCGGGCCGTGAGGGGCAGGAGTATGCCGGCCAGATTGCCCAGGAGGACGACGGCGACGAGGGCGATGGCCACCGTGAGGGCCACGGCCGCTCCTGTTCCCAAAAGAAGGACGCGCCCCACGGCCAGGAGGGCCATGGCCCCGCCCAAAAGAAGGCCCGTGGCCGTCTCGCGCAAAAAGACGCGGGGCAGATCTTTGGCTTCGATGTCGCCAAGGGTCATGCTGCGGATGAAGAGTGTCGCCGATTGAGTTCCGGCGTTGCCGCCGGTGTCGATGATGAGGGGGATGAAGAAGGCCAGGGCAATGGCGCTCTCCAGGGCCTCCGAATAGTTTTCCAGAATGGATGACGTTAGGATCTGAGTGACGATACAGACCAGAAGCCAGGTGAAGCGCTTCCGGGCCAGAGTGAAAAGCCCCGTGTCGAGATACCCTTCGTCAGTCGGCTCGATGCCGGCCATGCGCTGAAAGTCCTCGGTGGCCTCCTCTTCGACGATGTCGAGGACGTCGTCAAAGGTGACGATACCGACCAACCGCCTTTCCTTGTCGACGACAGGGAGAGCCTGAAGGTCATAGCGGGAGATGACCTGGGCCGCCTCTTCCTGGTCCGTCGTGGTGACGACGCTGACGGGGTCGTCATCCATGAGTTTTTTGATCGACACCTCGGGGTCGCTCAGGATGAGATCCTCCAGGCTGACGGCGCCGAGGAGACGGCGGGATCCGTCGACGACGAAGGAGGTGTAGATCGTCTCCTTGCTCCGGGCCTGACGGCGGATGACCTGAAGGGCCTGAGCCGCGGTCAGGTCGGCCTTGAGGTCGATGAATTCGGGCGTCATGACGCGTCCCGTAGAACCCTCGGGATAGTTGAGAAGACTGTTGGCGAGAGTCCTCTCCTCGGCCGGCAGATGAAGAAGGAGCTTCTTCACCGTCTTCGCCGGCAGTTCGTCGAAAAGCTCCGTCCGGTCGTCATCGGACATGTCCAGGATAATCTCGGCCACCTCGCCATCGGTGAAGTGGGCCAGCAGATCCTCCCTTTCGTCGCCCTCCATGAACTCGAAGACCTCGATGGCCTGGTCCTTGGGCAGAAGGCGGAAGAGCAGAACCCTCACCGCCGGTGGGATCTGGTTCAGAAGATCGGCGACGTCGATCGACTCCTGAGCGGAGAGAAGGGCCTTGATGGCAAGAAAGTCTTTTGCCTCCAGAAGATCGATGAGATGATCGTGAATCTGTTCGAGGCGCTGGTCCACGGGGATCACCTCCAAAGGGGAGAAACCGGACAGGGTACCCAGACAGAGCCCGGTCCCATTTCATGGTAGAGGCGAAAGGGCGAAAGGGAAAGGGCAACGAAAAAAAGACGAGGGGTCGCAAAGCGCCCCTCGTCGATCTTCCCGGTGAAATGGCAATTAACGCTTGGAGAACTGCCTCCGTCCGCGGGCACCCTTGAGCCCGTACTTCTTGCGCTCCACCATGCGGGAGTCGCGAGAGAGGAAACCGCCGCGTTTCAACACGGGGCGAAGCTCAGGGTTCATCTTGATCAGGGCGCGGGCGATGCCCAGGCGCACAGCACCGGCCTGGCCGGTGAGGCCGCCGCCTTCGGCCTTGACGAAGACGTCAAGCTTGCTCTCCATGCCGCTGGCGCGGAGAGGTTCGAGGGCGCTATTGGCCCAGATAAGTCTGGGGAAGTAGTTCTCCACGGACCGACCGTTGACGAGGACCTTGCCCTCGCCGGAACGGACCCGCACCCGGGCAACGGCAGTCTTCCGCCGACCGGTGCCCCAGAAGAAGTCAATCGGTTGCATTCACAGGACCTCCTTCCGTGCTCTGTCGACGGACCTAAAAATCCAGGGGCTCAGGCTTCTGAGCCGCATGGGGGTGATTGGGACCGGCATAGACCTTCAGTTTGCGGTCATGGGAGAGCTTGCCCTTGGGCAGCATACCCCGGATGACCTTCTCGACGAGGCGATCGGGCCGCTTGGCCATCATTTCGCCGTAGGTGCGGCTGCGGAACCCGCCGGGATGGCCGGAATGACGGTAGACCCGCTTCCGCTCCAGCTTGTTGCCGCTGATGTGGACCTTGTCAGCGTTGACGACGATGACGAAATCGCCCGTATCCACGTGAGGGGTGTAGATGGGCTTATGCTTGCCCATCAGAACTCTGGCGACCTGTGAGGCCATGCGTCCCAGGGTCTTGTCGGCGGCATCGACGACATACCATTTCCGCTCGACCGTCTCCTTTTTGGCCATGAAGGTACGGCTTTCCTTCATAAAACCTTCACTCCTTCATCTAAACCTGTATTGACTTTGAAGGCACGAGTATCTATCTCGCCGCCCTGGTTGCAGAGGCGACGTCAATTCTATAAGAGGCCCCGACGGGTGTCAAGAAAAGACACTGCGGGTCGGTGTGTGGGGGGGCCGACCCTGGCGAGACGCCTTACAGAAAATGGCAGCTTCTTTCTCCGGGAAATCAGAAGGCTCCCAACCGGGGACTGCCGGTCTTTCCCGGAATCCGCCCCCTCTTGGCGACAGGACGGCCGTCAATCATCTTGAGATCCATCGTCATGTCCCGGGACGAGCCGTGGGCGATGTAGCTTCCCACGCCGAAGCCGTCGGCACCGGCTTCGGCGAGAAGGGCGATCCGTTCCGGAGTGAGTCCGCCGGAAACGAAGATCCCCACCTCGGCGAAACCTTCCAGGTCGAGGCGGGCCCGTATCTCCCGGACGAGATCGGCCGTGACGCCGCCCCGTTCACCGGGGGTGTCGAGACGGATGCCCGCCAGTCGCCCCTGGAGAGCCCGGGCGACGCGGAGGGCCTCTTCGGCCTCGTCCTTGAAGGTGTCGACGAGGATGGTCCGCGCCTCCCCTTGAGGAAGGTAGTCGTCGTAGAGGTGGGCCAGCTCGACGGTATCGCCGACGATGAGGATGGCGGCGTGGGGAATGGTTCCCTGGGGCTGATGACCGGCGAGGCGCGCACCGAGGATGCAGCTCGCTCCGCTGCAGCCGGCCACGAGGGCAGCCCGCTCCATCGCCGGCGCGATGGCGGGATGAACGTGACGGGCTCCGAAACAGAGGACAGGTTTCCCTCCGGCGGCCTCGACGCAGAGAGACGCTGCCGTCGCCCAGGCCGTCGACGAGGCGAGCATGCCAAGCAGAACCGTCTCGTACATGCCGAAGGCCTCATAGGGACCTTCGATACGGACGAGGACTTCCTTGCCCTCGAAGCGGCTGCCCTCAGGGAGAGCCTCGATCTTCAAAGGAGCACCCTCCAGAAGGCGCAAAACCTCCGGGAGTCCCGCGAAGAGGCCTTCCCTGCGACAGAAGATCTCTGCCACGACCGACGTGGCCGCCCGCCCCGAAGCCCGAAGAAGCTCCAGAGTTTTGACGAAGTAGATATCCGTCGTGTGACCGGCGAGGATTTCCTCGTGAGTCGCCGAAAGGAGTCTCCCCGGAGCGACGTCGAGGCCGCGGGCCTCGGCGAGAGTCTCAAGCCGTTTCTGGGCCATGTCAGGGCACCGGCTAGAGAATGACCAAAACGAGCGACGAAACCATAAAGAGTGTCGTCAGGACGACGGTGATCTTGGTGAGGATGGTGAAACGCTGCCACTGCCCACCCGTATCGGCCTGAGTTCCGCCTCCGAAGATGCCGGAGAACCCCCCCGTCTTGCGCTGCTGGAGCAGGACGACAGCCATCAGGCCGACGGCTAGTGCGATGTGGATGAGGCTAAGGAATACTTTCATGGTCTAAACCCCCTAGCGGTGTTCGATTGCAATCAAGAAGATATTGTAACACGAAAGGATCATCAAGCCTACAGGCCAAAAGGCGCGTGGCCTTTGCCCTGTGAGAATAGCGGGCCTTCTCGGCGCCGGCCATCTCGGCGAAGGTCCGCGTCTCGCCGTCGGGAATGAAAAGGGGATCATAGCCGAAACCTCCTTCTCCCCGGGGCTCTTCGGTGAGCATGCCCCAGCAGACTCCGGTGGCTTCCCACTCCCGATCGCCGGCGACGAGCACAAGAGAAGCGACAAAACAGGCACGGCGGTTCCTCTGACCTCTCATGGCCTCCAGCAGCCAGGCGATCCGCCCGGCGTCATCATCGCCCATTCTGGCGGAAAGAACGCCGGGAGCCCCTCCCAGCGCCTGGACCTCAAGGCCGCTGTCGTCGGCTAGGGCCGGCAGACCGGTGAAGCCGTTCCAGGCCCTGGCCTTGAGGCGGGCATTGCCGACGTAGGTTCTTTCCGTCTCGTCCACTTCCAGAGAGCCGAGACTGGGACCGGCAAGGACCTCAAGGCCCAGGGGGGAGAAGAGGGAGTCAAGCTCCCGTAGCTTATCCCTGTTGGAGCTCGCCAGCACGACGACGGCTTTCGGCAAGAGCTTCCTCCTCCTTGTCCGTCAGATTGAGACTTTCCTTCTGAAGCTTTCGGATCCGGTCGAGGCCCGTCCCGGCGAGGTCCAGAAAGAGGTCAAGCTCCGCACGACTCAACGTGCCCTTTTCTCCCGTAGCCTGGACCTCAATGAAGGCTCCTTCTTCGTCGCCGACGATGTTGGCATCCACCTCGGCGACGCTGTCCTCCTCGTAGCAGAGGTCCAGAAGAGCCCGCCCCGCGACTTTGCCAACACTCACGGCTGAGATGAGGGACCGCAGGGGCAAGAGGTCGAGCCGTTCTTCCCTCAGAAGAAAGCGCAGCGCATCGACAAGGGCCACTGAGGCACCGGAGATGGCCGCCGTCCGGGTCCCTCCGTCAGCCTGGAGCACGTCGCAATCGATCCAGATCGTCCGTTCGCCCAGAAGGGAAAGATGAACGGCCGACCGCAGCGAACGGCCAATAAGCCGCTGGATCTCCTGAGCCCGCCCCCCGATGTGGCCGCGGACACCGTCGCGGATGGTGCGCGTCGCCGTGGCCCGCGGCACCATGGCGTATTCGGCCGTGACCCACCCCTGCCCGGTCCCCCGTAGGAACGGGGGGACCTTCTCCTCCACCGAGGCCGTGCAGAGGATTTTCGTCTGCCCCCAAGAGACGAGGACGGACCCTTCGGCGTAACGGTTGACGGCCCGCTCGAAGGTGATCAGCCGCAGTTCGTCGCCGAGACGGCCATCAAGGCGTCCGTTCTCCCCCATCAGGAGCCCGCCCCCAGGGTCCAGGCGACGGTGAGATCGATGGGCTCCTTCTCGACCGGCTCCCGGCCGTTGACGAGGAAACGGACCCGCGAGAGGGGAGCGAAATTTTCCGTCAGGGTGCGGACAATGCCGGTGACAAGAAGCAGACCCTCTTCGGCCGTGATGGCCTGAAGGGAGGCTACAAAGGGTGCGTTGACGTCAACGTAGGCCGTCTCGCCGCTCCGGAAGAGGTGGAGCACCTGGACCTCGTCCTTGAGGACGTTCTGGCTCTTGAGACGGGCGAAGAGCTCCGAGAGGGAGCGACGGGCATCGTCCTCGAAGACGCCGGGAATCATCTCGAGAGTCTGGATCTTGAAGGCATCGCCCTCGGGAACGTAGAGTCTGACGGCGACCCGCTGGACCGAGCCGGAGGCGCTTCCGGCTCCGCTTTCGACGAGAAGGCGAGCGGCATCGCTTCCGGAGGAGACGACATCCTTCTCGCTGGTCACGCCTCGCTTATCGAGGTAACGGAGCACCAGCGACGTCGATCCGTACCCGACGGCGAAACAGAGGGCGATCACCGAGACCCAGGCGATGATCCTGTAGGGAAGTTTGGCCTTCTGAGCCTCCTCATCGCGTGTTCTGCGAGGGATGATGGCCTCCATCTCCTGTTGATCAATCGGTTCTTTCATCGTCATCAGCCCTTTCGAAAAAGAAGGCCTCAGGGAGCCTTCTTGATGTAATCCAGAATGCCCGGCGCCAGGGCGGCGGCCAGGCGCTGCTGATAGGAGGAGTCGGCCAAAAGACGGGCCTCGGACCGTTCCGTGATGAAGCCGAGCTCAAGGAGTACAGCCGGCATGGCCGCCCCGCGGAGGACGTAGAAGGGAGCCTGGGCGACGCGTCGCATCGAAAGCTTGGCCGCCTTGCCCCTCTGGAACATGGCCTCGGCCAGGCCGGTGCTCTCGCTGATCTTGGCGTTCTGCTGCATGTCACCGAGAATCTTAAGCAGCAGGTTAGTCCTCTTGTCGGCCCCGCCTCCCCCGCCGTTGCCATCCAGCTCGGCGTTTTCGATGAGGGCCAGCTGCATGGCGTCCTTGTCAGTCGGCAGGGCCATCAGGTAGATCTCGATGCCCGTGGCATGACGGCCTGCAGGAAGGGCGTTGATGTGGACGCTGACGAAGATATCGGCCCCCCAGTTGTTGGCCAGCTCCGTCCGCTCGGCAAGCTTGAGGTATCGATCGTCGCGGCGGGTGAGCCGCACGTCGGCGCCGAGACGCTGCAGTTCCTTTTCCATTTTCAGGGCGATCTGCAAATTCAGGTCCTTTTCTCTGAGCCCGAAGGCGACGGCGCCGGGATCCTTGCCTCCGTGGCCGGGATCAAGGACGACAAGAGGCTTGGCTCCCTTGGCCGGAGCGGGACGGGGCGATGAAGGGGGGGGAGCCGGCATCGGATCCGGCGATGGCACAGGCTCCGATGCCTCTGTTCCGACAAGGAAGTCTACTACGTAGCGCGGTGGCGAGGGGAGGAAAAAGTGCTTCACCTCCCAGGAAGGGTGGTCGAAGGCGAAAGAGACACTCCCGCCGTGGTCGGTGACAGAAAGGGCCATGGCCCCGTCGGGGCAGTGCCTGTCGAGATCTCCGGGCGAGGCTCCCCTGAAGACGAGCGTCGTCTTGCCCGGCTTGAGGAAGACCTTCGGGTCCTGGGCTCCGTCGAGGTCGAAAACGGCACGGATCGCTCCGCCCTGATCACCCCAGCGAAGGGCTCTGACCCCATGGCCCGTGAACGTCTCGCCCGATGGGGATTGAGTCCTCCCCGGTTCCAGAGCGGCCACCATCTCCTTTAGCCTTCGATCGAGCTCCGTCTTCGGCTCGCCTTCGTCCGGTTCGGGCTGGTCGGACACATCCGTGGCCTTTTCCGCTACGGGAGGCTCCGGCAGCGGAGCCACACCGGGCACGGAAGGCGTTGTCAACCTTGTTCGAGGCTCAGCCTTGCCTTCGCCGGCCCACCGGAACCCCCTTGCCGGCGGCAGGCCTTCGAGGAGGTTCAGCAGTCGGATCATCGTCGATGCCTCGATCCACCAGAGATCCTCCGCAGCGGTGATCGATGAGGCCAGGGGAATGATCTGGGCGTTGAAACGGGCCACGGAGGCGTTTTTGACGCACTCCAGTTCCCCCTTGGAGCCGGAAAGGTAAACACTTTCCTTCTCCTCTCTGAAGGGCAGGGCAGCCAATTTCGCCACGTCGCTCAGAGCGACGAGGCGCAAGCCTCCAGCGTCGCGGATTTCCACGGCGCCGAGAAGATCGTTGCCCTTCCAGAGATTCCAGGCCGCCCCCTCGGCGGAGGGAACCAGGCAGAAAAGGAGCAGAAGGGCAAGAAACCTAGAGACCGGCGATCGCCATGTCGTCAACGGCAAGAGCGGAACCTCCTGTTGTTCCGAAAAAGCGGAGTTCTTTTCCCAAGGCCTTGACTCCGGCGAGAAGATCGAGGATCGATCCGGCCATGGTGACGCCGGCAACGGGTTCGGCGGGATGGCCGCTTCGGATGAGGGCACCCTTGATACCCAGGGAGAACTCGCCGCTCACCGTGTCGACGGTGTGAAGCCCCATGATCTCGGTGACGAAAATTCCCCCTTCCGCAGCCTTGAGGAGATCCTCCGTCGAGGCCGTCCCGGGCAAGAAGAAGAGGTTGTTGGTTCCCACATCGGGCAGGGTGCCCACACCGCGGGCACCGTTGCCCGTCGAGGCACGACCTTCCAGTCTGGCATGGCGGAGGTCGTAAAGGAAAGACAAGACGCGCCCCCCCTCGAGAAGGGTCGTGCGACCGGTGGGGACGCCTTCACCGTCGACGAGGGAACTGCCCATCCCTCCGGGGATGCGTCCGTCGTCGACGAGGGTCAGACAGGAGGCTGCAACCGCGTCTCCCATACGTCCGGCAAGGAGGGAACTCTTCCGACGGACATTGGAGGCGAGAAAGAGCTCTCCCAGGAGATCGACAAAATCAGCCGTCACTTCAGCATCGAGGACGAGAGGATACCGCCCCGTCGGCAGGGACTTCCCTCCCAGGACGAGAGCCGTCTTCTCGACGGCCTCGCGGGCATGGAAGAGAGGATCAAGACCCTTGAGGCTGCGGGACTCGCCGCCACTGCCTCCCATTTCGACAGTCTCTCCCTCTTCGAGGACGACGGAGACGCCGCAGGCGGCAAAAGTCGCCCGATGCCAGAAGGAAAGGCCTTCGGTGGAGGCATAGAAACCTTCGCCCCAGCCGTCATCCCAGGAGGCACTGCGCACGGCCACGATCCGGGGGTCGCAGTCACGGGCCCTGCCGTCCATAGAACGGCACAGCTCGTGGCGCTCTGAGGCCGTCAGGGCCATGATACGGGGATCTTCGAGCTCAAGATCCACCTCATCGGCAGCAGGCCCGCCATAAAGTCCGAGCCCTTCAAGAACCTCGGCCTGGCGACAGTTGTGCAGGCTCCACTGGAGCAGATGTTCCAGGCGATGGCGGTCCAGACTGTTGACGAAGGCGACGCCCTGGCGGCCCGCGCCGTCAAGAAGGCGCAGCCCCAACCCCTGGCCCGACCCCATCCGATCCTCTTCGGGTTCGCCGTCACAGAGGGAAAAGGAGTTGCGCACCCCCCAGGTCCAGAGAAGATCCGCCTGGGCCGCTCCCCGTCTGAGTGCGGCGTCGAGGAGCCAGGTCGCGGCCCCTTCGACGTCTTCGCGCCGCACCCTTTCGATCAAAGCGACTGCACCGCCTCGACGAGGGACTTCCCGATCTCCTCAACGGCCACGGAAGGCACGTCAAGGTGCGTCACGATACGAATCAAGGCGGGACCTGCCTTGCCGACAAGGACACCCCGGCTACGACAGGCCTCGATGAAGGCCGTTTCCAGGCCTTCCCGGGGAAGGCGGAAATAGATCATGTTCGTGCCGTTGGGGACGTCCATCAGGTCGACGGCACTGTCACGGAGAATCGAGGCGAGCCGCCGCGCCTTCTCATGATCCTCGGCGAGACGGTCGATACGGGATCGAAGGGCGACAAGGCCGGCAGCGGCCAAGATCCCCGCCTGTCGCATGCCGCCGCCGAGGGCCTTACGCCACTTGCGAGCTTTCATGATCAGCTCCTGGGGACCACAGAGGAGGGAGCCGACGGGGGCTCCCAAACCCTTGGAGAGACAGATCTGGACGGAATCGACGAGACTGCCGTATCGCGCGGGGGCGACGCCCCAGGCTACGGAGGCGTTGAAGAGACGGGCCCCGTCAAGGTGAAGGAGAACGCCCTTCTCCCTGGCTGCCTGACAGAGGGGTTCCATCTCCTCCGGAGAGAGGGCACGGCCGCCACAGGCGTTATGGGTGTTTTCCAGACAGAGAAGCCTCGTTCTCACCTGGTGGACATCCCTGCCGTCATAACAGAGCGAAAGGAAGGACTCCAGGGGAGGAAGCCCCTCGGCGTCGTCGACGGGAAGGGGCATGATGCCCCCCAGGGCGGCCATCCCACCAGCCTCATACTTGAAGATGTGAGACCGCATGCCGATCACGGCCCCCTCTCCACGCTGGCAGTGAGAAAGGAGGGCCAGCAGATTACCCATCGTCCCCGACGCCGCAAAAAGGGAGGCCTCCATGCCGAGCAGGCGGGCTCCTTCCCTTTCCAGTTCGATGACCGTCGGGTCCTCGACATAGACGTCGTCGCCGACAGGAGCCTCGGCCATAGCCTTTCTCATGACGGCGCAGGGGCGCGTAACGGTGTCACTTCGAAGATCCCACAAAGACATGGTTATCCCTCCCGGGAACAGTCAATTCTCAGAAACCATCCTGGAGAGAGCTTTTGGGAAAACCCTCCCTCGAAGAGGCGAGATTCATGAGGAACAGATAGGGGAAATGACTTTCTTCTATTTCCACGCCCAGAGCGACGTCCGGGCGATTGGCACCATGATAATCGGAGCCTGCCGTTGGCTCCAGTCCCATTTCGGCGGCGAGGCGGAGGAAACGGAGCCGCTCCGCGGCGGCATGATGGCCGGAGTAGCACTCTAGCCCCCACAATCCGGCATCCTTGAGTCGGAAGAGTAGCCGTTTCAGCTCGTCGTCGTCAAGACCGGTCTGGATCGGATGGGCCAACGAGGCGACGCCTCCCGCAGCCCCGATGGTCTCGATGCAGCTTTCGGCGTCAAGGCGCCGGCGGGGAACATAAGCGGCGCCATCACGTCCGAGGAATCGCTGGAAGGCCGTCGTCATGTCCGGTACGTAGCCTCTGCGGACAAGGGCACGGGCGATATGGGGCCTGGCGACGACATCGCCGCAAGCTTCCCGTTCGATCTCTTCCGCCTCGAGGGGACAACCGAGGTCGGCTAGACGGAGGCGCACGGCCTCGTTTCTCTCCCGTCGCCTTTCCCGCAGACGGCAGAGGTGGCGCTCCAAGACGGAGGAACCGAGAACGATGCCGTAGCCCAGAATGTGAAGCGTGTAGGGTGCTTCTGCCGAAAGCTCGATTCCCGTCAGCCCCGTCAGGGAAGAACGGACACAGGCCTCGAGAAATTCGGGCAGCCCCGCCGTCGTGTCATGGTCGGTGAGGGCGACGAGATCCAGTCTCCCCTTCCCGGCCATGAGGGCAACTTCCTCCGGTGTCGCCGTGCCGTCGGAGGCCGTGCTGTGGACATGAAGATCGACGCGTCGCAAGTGGCGACGTGTCCTGTGGAAAAACTTACTTTTCCTCTTCACCCTCGATGATTTCTCTGATATCCAGAAGACGGGGAAGGTCGAGGAGACAGATCAGGCGACCGTCGTCTATCTTGGCCACTCCTTCGAGATACTCGGCGTCAGCGCTCGTCTCCACCCGATCGGCACTCTCGATCTCGGCCTCATAAATCGTCCGCACTTCACGGACGGCGTCGACCATCACGCCCAGGTTGAGATCCTCGAATTCGGCGACGACGATCCGCGAATCGCTGTCCGCCTCGGAAGACTCCCGTCCCATCTTGATCGACATGTCCAGAACGGGAATCACCGTTCCTCTCAGGTTGATGACACCCCGGATATAACCTGGGGCCTTGGGAACGCGGGTGATCCTTCCGGGGACACGGACGATCTCCCGGACCAGATTGACGTCAAGGCCGTAAAACTCTTCGTTCAGATCGAAAACGAGAATGATTCTTTCTTTACCTCTCGTCTCGGCGTCAAGGGTCATCTGCTCCTTCTCCGATGTCTCGAGAATTGACATGGGGGCACCTCCTGTGGACGTATGAATCCCTTCCTATTGTAGCGGCCAAAAAAGCCCGGAGCCATCCTATTCAGAAGACAGCCGCGACAGAATCTTATCACGTCCGCCGAGGCAATCAGAAAAAAGCGAACCGGTTCACCTATCCCTAACTGGAATGAAATCTTGCTCGATCCATGCTATGCTATGGGGGTAGAAAGATAGGAGGTCATCGACGTGTCCGAAAATGATACCCTTCAGTCCTACCTCGAGTCGTGCCGCCTCGTTACGGCACGACTCGTTGAAAGCGTTATCCGCAACAGCCAGATGGCCTCATCGACGACACCGGAAATGGAAGAACTCTTCAGCCAATGGAGAGACCTCATGGCTCACGAGCTCCTGTCCCAGTGCGACGCGGGCGGACTCGACGTGGATCGCGTCGCCGCCAGAATCGGCATCTCCTCTTCAAGCGCCCTGTCGCTCCTTCTCGCCCTCCACCGCAGCGGCGAAATAACGATCGGCAATGTCCAATTCGAGCGCAAGGCCAGCCCGAACCGCGAAATCTGCGATTGCCTGAGAGAAGACTCTTAGCCAGAAGACTGGGAGGGACCCGGCTATGACCGATATCGAACTGTTGGCACAGAGGGCAAGAAGAAAGGCCGCCTTGGCCGAGGCAGGTCTTCTGACGCGCCCCAAGGCGGAGGCCATTCGCGCCATCATCGACCACACCCTTCTCCGCACTTCCGCCCGAGAGGAGGACATCGTCAGACTCTGCAACGAGGCAGCTCAAGAGGGTTTTGCCTCCGTCTGCGTCCCCCTCGCCTGGGTTCCCCTCGCCGCACAGGTCCTGACGGGAGAAAGCGTCAACGTCGGGACCGTCGCCGCCTTCCCTCTTGGTGCTTACCCCCTGGAGCTGAAACTGGCCGAGATCGAATGGGCCGTCGCCAACGGAGCTCATGAAATCGACGTCGTTCTTCATGTCGGCAAGCTCCTGGACGGCAAAAAAGAAGAGACTCTGGCGGAAATGGAGGGCTTCCGGGCGGCCTCACAGGGGCGATGCCTCAAGGTCATCGTCGAGACACCTTGCCTCAACGATGTCCAGAAGGTCACCGTAGCCCGCCTGGCCAGCCAAGCCAAGGTCGATTTTATCAAAACCTGCACGGGTTTCGGCGGCCCGGCCAGCCTCTATGACGTGGCTCTCCTCAAGTCGGCCGCCGGCGACGACGTGAAAATCAAGGCCTCAGGCGGCATTCGCAATGAGGCCCAGGCTCTGGCGATGATGGCCGTCGGCGCCGACCGCATCGGCACCTCCCAGGGCCTTGCCATCCTGGGAAAGCAGGAGACATCTCTCCGGAGCTCATAGACAAAAACCCGTGCTCTCGTGGAAAAGGCGGGCTCTATCCGACGCGGCCCCGCATCGGATAGAGCCCGCCTTTTTGCGTTTTGTCCTCCTCCTTCAAGCCTCAGTAACAGTCGAAGGGGGAGATCCAGACAGGATCTCCCCCTTCGGCGTTATCTAGGTTTTCGGCAGTGACCTACTCTCCCGCGGGTTCCCCCCGGAGTACCATCGGCGCTGGAGGGCTTAACTGCCGGGTTCGGCA
>JAESII010000008.1 GCA_016756725.1 Synergistaceae bacterium
TTCGTCTTCAAGGGGGAATCCTATCGATTTGCTCAGCGCAGCACCAAAGAACTGAACGCCTGACGGCAGTAGGGGTGGGCTCCTTTTACAGGATCATGATGGGTTCCTTTTCGATTGACGAAAACAGAGCCTCCGGGTCGATCTCCGCTTTGGCCAGGCGGAGCAGGTTTTCAACGACTGTGCGAACGGTTTCCAATCCTGCTTCCTCCCACTCGCGCGAACGTTTCCGCTGGATACCTATCGGAGCCGGATGGGAAGTGTCGGAGCCCCTTTATCTGCCAAAAAATACCACTTGATAATATTTTGCTGAGTGGTATATATTAGAAGAACCCAGAAAGGAGGCGACCATGAATCTGCAGATACTCGCCCAAAATGTGAGGCGGTTGAGGACTGCGAAGCGCTTGAGCCAACGCGCCCTGGCGGACGATGCGGGTCTCTCCTTGCCGGCGATAAAGAGTCTCGAACTCGCAAGGAGCGAGCCGCGGATGAGGACGATGCAGGCAATCGCCAAGGCCCTCGATGTGAAGCTTCAGGAACTTTTCCAGCCGGTTCGGGAATTGCGCACCGTCCGGTTCCGTTCGGCGAAACGGATGCAGAATCGTGAGAATGTCCTGGCCGAGGTGGCGAGGTGGCTCGATGATTTCTCTTTTCTCGAGGAGAGTCTGAATCAAAAGATGCCGTTCAGCCTTGGCACCGTCCGGAGACAATGCTCCAGAGACCGCCTCGCCGAGGCGGCCGGACTCTGCCGGAAAAAGTTGGGGCTGAAGGCCACCGAACCCATCCACGACATCTGCGGCCTGCTCGAACACGCGGGCGTGAAGGTTTTCCCAGTTCCCATGGCTTCCGATAGTTTCTTCGGCCTCTCTGTGGGTGAGGAGGACGGCGGGCCGGCGGTGGTGGTGAACGTATGGGAGCGGATTTCAGTGGAAAGACGCATTTTCAGCGCCGCCCATGAACTCGGTCACCTCATGTTGCATCTCGACGCCTACGACGTCACCAAGGTCAAGGAGAGCAAGGAGGAAGAACAGGAGGCCGACCGTTTTGCCGGGCATTTTTTAATGCCGAACGAGGGGTTCCGCAAGGAATGGAATGAAGCAGCCGGATTGCACTTCGTCGACAGGGTCTTCAAGGTCAAGCGCATTTTCCGGGTCAGTTATAAAACCGTTCTCTCCCGTCTCCTGGAAGAAGAGGCCGTGGACAAGTCCATCTGGATGAAGTTCAACATGGCCTATCAGCAACACTTCCACCGAAAGCTTTCCTTCAAGGAAGAACCGATGGGCATCGATCCAGCGGAGCCGTTCGGGATGCAAAGGTTCGATTTCTACGAAGACCGATTCAAACGCCTGACCAGGGAAGCGGTGGAAAAAGACAAAATATCCCTCAGCCGCGGCGCGGAGATGCTTCGGATTGGCATTGAGGAGATGCAGGACCTGCTCCAGAATTGGGAGGTCATTCTGTGACACGCCGGCCGGCTCACCGCAAGTTGATGATCATGGACGCATGCGTGCTGATCGATTTCATCAAGGCGGAGCGGGCCGTGCTGGAACTCGTGGTGAAACATATCGGTCCATTGCACGTGACCAGCCCGGTCGTGGACGAGGTTAACGAAATCGATGATGAAAACGAGCTGGTAGTCCTCGGACTGATCATTATCGAGCCTAAAATCGAAGATGCGTATGCCGCCGGTGGCCGATCCGGACCGTTATCGTTCGAGGACTGGCTATGCCTGTTAACGGCCAAACGGCATGGTTTCACCTGCGTGACTAACGACAAGAATTTACGAAAGTTGTGCAAACAGGAAGGGGTCTCGTCGCTGTGGGGACTTGAGCTTGTGGCCGAACTGCACAAGGTCGGCGGAATCACCGGCAAAGAGGCGCTGGTTTTTGCTCAAACCGTTAGGCAGTCGAATTCCAAGCACATCACCGAGAAGATCGTCTCGCGTTTTGCGGATCGCATTCGGCGGCAGGAAGGTCACAGGTCCCGGACATGATGATCCGGGCATTTGAGCTTTATCGGAATTCCGTCACCCAAACCTGGTGACGATGTAGTGCGACAATGATCGCACCGATAACTCAATTGCTCTTGAGGGTTTGGTATTTCAGAGCGTGGACGTCTCGTCCGCGAGGGGCTGGGGTTTGGTATTTCCGGAGCGCGGCCATCCTGGCCGCGGGCGGGCCGGTTCGCAGGCCCGCTTGTTCTTTGGGTTTGCTCTTCGCAGCGAGGCTATTCTGTCCGTGTCGGTTAAGACCCTAAGGGCCTTCGGCCCTTCGGCGGGCGAGACGCCCGCCCCCCGAGAGCCAACCCCTTCGGCGGGCGAGACGCCCGCCCCCCGAGAGGCCCGCTTGGTCTTTGGGTTTGTTTTTCGCAGCGAGGTCATTCTGTCGTGTCGTTTAGGACCCTAAGGGCCTTCGGCCCTTCGGCGGGCGAGACGCCCGCCCCCCGAGAACCAACCCCTTCGACGGGCGCATTGGCCCGCCCCCCGAGAGGCAGGTCTTTAGTCGAGCAAGGGGCCTGCCTCTCTTTCCTTGCCTTTCTGGGGCTCCCGTTATCCTTCAAAAAGAAAACGTTTCTCAAGGGATTCAAAGAGGGCACGATCCCAGTGGTCCAGGTCGCTGCTATCGAGCAGGAAGGGGTAAAGGTCTTTTTTTGCCGATTCTACGTCGAGACGGGAAACCCGTTCTCGGTAAAGACGGAGCACGTCGTCTTCCTGAAGGGCATGGGAAGAGGTCCAATGTCCGCTCTGCCTGAGTTTGGCTTCGAGGTAGGAAAGATTGACGGCGATTTTTTTCCGGAGAAACCAGAGGCAGTCATACCAGTCTCTCCCTTTGATTCGTTTTCCCCACTGACGACAGAGCAGGGCATGCATTTTGCCGGCAAAGAGGCAAGGAAGGGTCATGGTCCGAAGAGGAAAGGGAATGGGGAAAAGAGGGTAGGCGATTTCTTCATGGAAGTTTCTGGCCCCTCCTGTATCGACTTCCAGTTTGATCCGGAGGGTCTGATTCTGGGGAAACCCTTTAGCCAGGCCTTCCAGGCCGGACGGAGGAGAGAGTGACAGGATGCCCCTGAGCGGTTCGGTTCGGATCTGTGCGGCTGCGATGCCTCCGGGCGATTGTGTTGGGCTCCGTCGGAAGGTGGCTTCGACCTCGAAGCGACGCAAGCAGTTTTCGACGGCGTCTCCGAAAGCATCAAGCTCAATGCTCTCGACGGACGGACGAAGAGAGAAATCCAAGTCCTCGGAAAAACGATTCAGGCCGTGAAGGACCCGTAATGCCGTCCCTCCGTAAAAGGCAACGGATTCAAAGAAGCCGCCTTCGTGCAGGCCGAAAAGGATAATTTCCTGGAGGACCTCGCGCAAGGCTTTCAGTGCAGATTCGGGAGCCGAAATGTCATAGCGCGTGAGCATTTCCTCCACCACGTGGGCGGCCATGGCTTTTCCTCCTTCCATCGCAAAGGCGAAAGAAAGTGGCCAGTGAGGTCACTTTTCTGGAGCGGTAGGCTTTGCCGAAACGGAGAATTTCGTCGATCTTCGCTTTGGACCAGAAATCCTCGTCAAGGCGCAGGTCATCGATGAGGTAGGTTTCCCAGTCGACCGGTGAGGGGAGGTTTTCCAGCCAGATTTTGTCGGCCAAGGCTTTCTCGGGTGAGGCGATGAAAAAGCGCTCGCTTTTCCCTGTGCTGTCCGGCAGAGTGGCCACTGTTCTCCCCAGGCAGAAAGCCTCCTCAGGAATTCGGATGTAGGTGAAGGTGCCTGTGGGGGAACGATACTCCCTGCTGCGCAGGGGAGTGACCGAGGTGAAGACCTCGACCGATTCAGGAATGAGGCCGTGAAATTGAAGAGCGTATTCCAGGGATAGGGTGGATGGAAGCAGGAGCTGATTGGCGAGCCACCGCTTGTGGATCGACCGGCGTCGCCACAGGGGGCCGAGGAGAAACCACTCGCGGGTGACGCGCTCGATGATGCCCTTGACGGTCAGGGAGGCGATGGCGTCGTCTGGACGCCGGTAGCCTCGTTGTAGGAGGATTTCGACGAGGCGGCTCCGTGGAAACTCCTCTCGACCGAGGCTGGAGATCAATTCGGGAACGGTTATCTTGGTCATGATCCGCCTCCTTGCGGAGAGAGTATCATCAAAAATAAACGGTATCAAGCGGAAAAATCGATTGTTTGTCGAAGAGCAAGCATTTAAGGATTAAACAAAGCGGGCTTGTTCTCCTGATTCTTTCAGAGCGCGGCCATCTTGGCCGCGGGGGTCTGGGGTTTGGCATTTCGGGGCGCGGACGTCCCGTCCGCGATGGGGTTGGGGTTTGGCATTTCGGAGCGCGGACGTCTCGTCCGCGATGGGGTTGGATCCGGCTTTTCCGGAGCGCGGCCATCCTGGCCGCGTCGGTTAAGACCCTAAGGGCCTCCGCCCCTTCGGCGGGCGCATTGGCCCGCCCCCCGAGAGGCCCGCTGGCTTTGGTTCTTCGGAGCGCGGCCATCCTGGCCGCGGGCGGGCCGATTCACAGGCCCGCTTGGTCTTTGGGTTTGTTTTTCGCAGCGAGGTCATTCTGTCGTGTCGTTTAGGACCCTAAGGGCCTTCGGCCCTTCGGCGGGCGCATTGGCCCGCCCCACGAAAGCCGCATCTTTAGAGCCTCCGCCAGGGGGCTCAATTTTTGTATGATCAGGAATATAATGATCGTGATCATACAAGGGAGGTGGTGGCTTTGTTTGTCGGACGCCATGACGAGCTGGCGGCTTTGGAGGCCCTCTACGAAAGGGAGGGGTTTCAGATGGTAGTCCTTTATGGGCGCAGGCGCGTGGGGAAGACAACGCTGCTGACGGAGTTCCAGAAAGGCCGGGAGGGGATTTTTTTCGTGGCTCAAGAGGCCAACGATGCCCTCAACCTGGAGCTTTTTTCCAGACAGGTCTATGCCTTTTTCGACATGCCCCAGACTCTGCCCCCCTTTACCTCCTGGCATGACGTCTTCTCCTTTATCGCTTCCAAGAGTCGGGATCGTCGGATGCTGCTCATTCTCGACGAGTTTTCCTACGCCGCAGAGGCCAATCGGTCGCTGCTGTCGATTCTGCAGAACGTGATCGACCACGAGATGAAGGGAACCCACCTCTTCCTGATCCTCTGCGGATCGACCCTCACCTTCATGGAGCACGACGTGATGGGGGCCAAGAGCCCTCTTTACGGCAGGCGGACGGCTCAGATCAAGGTGGCTCCCTTTGACTATTTCGACGCTTCGTTAATGCTTGATGGTTATTGCGAGGCCGATTGCATCCGGTTTTACGCCGTTTTCGGAGGGCTTCCTCACTACCTGAGCCTCATCGATCCCGGGGAGTCTTTCGACGAAAACGTCGGCCGTCTCGTTTTTTCAAAATACGGCTATCTCTACGAAGAGCCGATGATGCTGCTCAACCAGGAGCTTCGGGAGCCGGCTCTCTATAATTCTCTCCTAAAGGCCATCGCCGGCGGGGCGTCGAAGATGAACGAAATCACGACAGCCATCGGAGAGGAGCGGACGAAGGTGACGCGCTACCTGGACAGGCTCGGACAGCTCGATGTCCTGTCCAGAAGGTGCCCTTTCGGCGAGAAGAAGGAGAAAAGCCGCAAGGGAATTTATCGCTTTGACGATAACTTTTACGATTTCTGGTACCGCTATGTCTTTCCCCATAAGGCGCTGATCGAAAGAGGGGAGGGGAAGAGGGTCTTTGCCGAGCTCGTCCGGGCCGACATGAACGCCTTTATCGGCAAGAAATTCGAAGCGGTCTGCTTTCAGTACATGACGAGACTGAACGGCCTGGGCCGTCTGCCCTTTTGGTTTTCGGAGATTGGCAGCTGGTGGGGGCCTGACAGGGGGAGAAAGACCCAGGAGGAGTTGGACCTGGTGGCTCAGTCTAAAGACGGGAAAAAGATCATCTACGGCGAGTGCAAGTTCAAGGGAGAGAAGATGACGGGCGCCGATCTGGAGAAGCTCCAGTACCGGGCGCGTCTGATCGGACGGCCTGACGTCGCTTATTACTACCTCTTCTCGCGGTCTGGTTTCTGTGCGGATCTCCTTGGCCGGGCAGCAGAGGACGACAGGATTGTCCTCGTCCCCCTCGAGGGGCTCTTCCAAATCGGCTGACGGCAAGGCCCGGGTTCTTCGGGGCGCGGACGTCCTGGCCGGGAGGGGTTTTGGTATTTCGGAGCGCGGACGTCTCGTCCGCGATGGGGTTGGATTCGGCCTTTCCGGAGCGCGGCCATCTTGGCCGCGGGCGGGCCGGTTTGCAGGCCCGCTTGTTCTTTGAGTTTGCTCTTCGCAGCGAGGCTATTCTGTCCTTGTCGGTTAAACCCAAAGGGCCTTCGGCCCTTCGGCGGGCGAGGACGCCCGCCCCCCGAAAGGCCCGAGAACCAAACCCTTCGGCGGGCGCATTGGCCCGCCCCCCGAGAGGCCCGCAGGCTTTGGTTCTTCGGAGCGCGGCCATCCTGGCCGCGGGCGGGCCGGTTCACAGGCCCGCTTGGTCTTTGGGTTTGTTTTTCGCAGCGAGGTTATTCTGTCCTTGTCGGTTAAACCCAAAGGGCCTTCGGCCCTTCGGCGGGCGCATTGGCCCGCCCCCCGAGAGGCCCCGCAGGTTTTGGAGCCCCCTTTTTGAGACAAGGATCTCCAGCCTGTAGAAGATGGAGTCGCTTCCGTGCTTTGCGCCAGATCTTTCAGCGTTGACGACGAATCTTGCGCGATATATCGATATTGATATATAATCCATGATGCGATGAAGAAGATAACCTTTTTGGGCGATTCGTTGAAGCGTCTGAAGGCTTTCCCCAATGAGGCTAGGCTTGAGGCGGGGTATAACCTCTACCTCATCCAGCGTGGGGAGTTACCTGTTGACTTCAAACCGATGCAGGCCGTGGGGCCAGGGGTCTACGAAATACGTATCAAGGGCGATGATGGGAGTTTTCGAGTTTTCTACGTGGCGAATCTCCCAGAAGCTGTTTTTGTGCTCCATGCGTTTCAAAAAAAGAGCCGTGCTACATCGAAAAAAGACATTGCTTTGGGCCGGGAGCGGTATAGGGCATTACCGGGAGGCGAGAGAAATGGCTGAGACTTTTGTGAATGTGTGGGATGCCCTGGAAGACGGGTCGGAGACGGCTGCTAATCTTAAGCTGCGCTCGGAGCTGATGGTCGAGATCACTCATATCATCAGGAAGAACAATTGGACCCAGCGGGAAGCTGCGAAGCGCTGCGGTGTTACACAGCCGAGGATGAGCGATCTGATGCAGGGCAAAATGGCGAAATTCTCCCTTGATGCCCTCGTCAACATGGCAACGGCTATGGGCTGGAAGGTTGAACTGCTTGTCCATGCCGGGTAAAAACAGTCCCGCTTACACAAGACGGAGCTTTTTTCCTGCCCGCGGCCGTCCTGGCCGCGGGCGGCCCGGTTTTAGGTTTCTCGGAGCGCGGACGTCTCGTCCGCGATGCGGTTGTGTTTGGTATTCCGGGGCGCGGACGTCTCGTCCGCGATGGGGTTGGATCCGGCTTTTCCGGAGCGCGGCCATCCTGGCCGCGGGCGGGCCGGTTTGCAGGCCCGCTTGTTCTTTGAGTTTGCTCTTCGCAGCGAGGCTATTCTGTCCTTGCCGGTTAAATCCCTAAGGGCCTTCGGCCCTTCGGCGGGCGAGACGCCCGCCCCCCGAAAGGCCCGCTGATCTTGGGTGTTTGCCCTTTCGGGGCGCGGCCATCCTGGCCGCGGGCGGGCCGTTTTGCAGGCCCGCAGGTTTTGACTTTTGTCCTTTCGCAGCGAGGTTATTCTGTCCTTGCCGGTTAAAACCCTAAGGGCCTTCGGCCCTTCGGCGGGCGAGACGCCCGCCCCCCGAAAGGCCCGCTGATCTTGGGTGTTTGCCCTTTCGGGGCGCGGCCATCCTGGCCGCGTCGGTTAAGACCCTAAGGGCCTTCGGCCCTTCGGCGGGCGAGACGCCCGCCCCCCGAGAGGCCCGCTGATCTTGGGTGTTTGCCCTTTCGGGGCGCGGCCATCCTGGCCGCGTCGGTTAAACCCCTAAGGGCCTCCGCCCCTTCGGCGGGCGCATTGGCCCGCCCCCCGAGAACCAACCCTTTCGGCTGAGTTTTTGGCCCCACCGAAAAGCCAAAAGCCCTCAAGGCTTTGGAGCCTCCTTCGACGCCATCCTTTGTATGATCTTGAGTATAATGACCTTGTTCCTACAAGGAGGTCGCTTCCCATGGAGAAAATTAACGAAAGGGGTCCTGAGATCGAGAGGATCGTTCTCGTCGGAGACGGGATCCGGGGCCATTGGCATCAGATTCTCGGCATCGGCCGCTGGTTGCAGCGCCTCTGTGGTGCCACCCTCGTTGAGGTCGAGGCGCCTCGTCTGGAGGGCCTGGGCCGTTTCCTGAGCCTCAAGGTGGCGGCGAAGCATCTGCGGACGGCCCATGCCGAAGAGGCTCAGGCCTGGCTCATCGCCTCTGCGGGCAAGGAGCTGCTGGACCGTTTTGAGGGACAGAAGGGCCTTCTTTTCCTGGCCGCCGGAAGCTCTGCCGCTCCTTACGGCCTGGCTCTGGCCCGGGCGACGGGAGGACGGGCCGCGGTGGTGATGACCCCTTCCGTCCTGGGGACGGCGCCCTTCGATTTTGCCATTGTCCCCTCCCATGATTACCCCTACCCATCGGAGCGGATCTGCATCACCACGGGGGCGCCGAACCACATCTACCGCCCCGATCTGGGCGGGCCGGCGGAGGATTTGGCTCGGTCCTATCCGCCCCGGTCGGAGCGGATTGTGGCTCTCCTTGTGGGGGGCAGTGACGGCAACTATCGCATCGACGCCGACTGGGTGCGGCGTCACCTGGGGCCTGTCCGGGAGCAGGCGGAACGCCTCGGTGCCGCCCTATATGTGACGACGTCGCGTCGGACGGGCAAGGAGGCCGACTCGGCCGTCGAGGCCCTCCTCGGCGATAGCCCTTCGCTGCGGATGCTCCTTTTGGCCTCTCGCGACGGAGCCAATCCCGTGCCGGCGTTGCTGGGGCTGGCGACGCATGTCCTCGTCACCGATGATTCGGTCTCAATGGTTTCCGAAGCGGCGACGGCGGGATTTCGCGTCGGGCTCCTGCGCGCCCGTCGTCTCGCTGGGCCCAAGGCGGCGGGACAGCGCCTGCTGACGCGAATGGCCGCCAAGAAGCTCCTTTCCCCGTCGTGGTGCTCTGGCCCGCCTCGTTTCGACGCCCTCTTTGCGGAGCTCGAGGCCAGGGGTTGTCTGGCAGATGTCACGGCCCCCGAGAATCTGGAGGTCTTCCTCGCCGCACCGGATCAGCGGACAGAGCCCCTCGACGAGGCTCGCCGCGCCGCCCAGTGGATCCTCGAGCGCTGGAAAGGGTAGGGGCTTTCGAGGTTGGGTCCGGCTTTCCGGAGCGCGGCCATCCTGGCCGCGGGGGTCTGGGGTTTGGTATTCCGGGGCGCGGACGTCTCGTCCGCGATGGGGTTGGATCCGGCTTTTTCGGGGCGCGGCCATCCTGGCCGCGTCGGTTAAGACCCTAAGGGCCTTCGGCCCTTCGGCGGGCGAGACGCCCGCCCCCCGAGAGGCCCGCTGATCTTTGGGGTTTGGTTTTTCCGGAGCGCGGCCATCTTGGCCGCGTCGGTTAAGACCCTAAGGGCCTTCGGCCCTTCGGCGGGCGAGACGCCCGCCCCCCGAGAGGCCCGCTGATCTTTGGGGTTTGGTTTTTCCGGAGCGCGGCCATCTTGGCCGCGTCGGTTAAGACCCTAAGGGCCTTCGGCCCTTCGGCGGGCGAGACGCCCGCCCCCCGAGAAGCCCGCTGATCTTGGGTGTTTGCCCTTTCGGAGCGCGGCCATCTTGGCCGCGGGGGTTAAGACCCTAAGGGCCTTCGGCCCTTCGGCGGGCGAGACGCCCGCCCCCCGAGAAGCCCGCTGATCTTGGGTGTTTGCCCTTTCGGAGCGCGGCCATCCTGGCCGCGTCGGTTAAGACCCTAAGGGCCTTCGGCCCTTCGGCGGGCGAGACGCCCGCCCCCCGAGAGGCCCGCTGATCTTGGGTGTTTGCCCTTTCGGGGCGCGGCCATCCTGGCCGCGGGGGTTAAGACCCTAAGGGCCTTCGGCCCTTCGGCGGGCGAGACGCCCGCCCCCCGAGAAGCCCGCTGATCTTGGGTGTTTGCCCTTTCGGAGCGCGGCCATCTTGGCCGCGGGGGTTAAGACCCTAAGGGCCTTCGGCCCTTCGGCGGGCGAGACGCCCGCCCCCCGAGAACCAAACCCTTTGGCGGGCGCATTGGCCCGCTCTTCGGGTAGCCAGAAGCATCGTGCTGGTCTTGTGCTCTTTTGCGGAAGGGGGAGAGAGCCGGTGACGTCGGAAGGAGCTGCCTATGAGGTGATTGGCCGGAGGCGGTCTGTCGAGAAGGATCCAGAATGGCACTGCCGGGGCCGCCTTCCCCATTGGGAGGCTGGCGAGGTGCCACAACATATCGTTTTTCGACTGGCTGACAGTCTACCTCAGACTCTTGTGACACAATGGTCCGAAGAACTTCGCCTCCTTGGCGAAAAGGAACGGAACGCCGAACTCCGCGACCGCCTGCAGGCTACTCTCGACAGAGGATACGGCTCCTGCTGGCTCCGGAGGCCCGAAGTTGCCCGCGCCGTCGAAGGGGCGCTGCTTCATTTTGATGGTGATCGCTATCGCCTTCACGGCTGGTCCATCATGCCGAACCACGTTCACGTGATCGTCACACCCCTCCGGGATCTGACCCTTTCTTCGATCGTCCATTCCTGGAAGTCTTTCACGGCGAAGGTGGCCAACAAACTTCTCGGCCGCCAAGGTGCCTTCTGGCAGGAGGAGTATTTCGATAGGGCTATCCGCAACGAGAAGGATTTCCTGGAGACGCTGGGCTATGTCGCCGGGAATCCCGTTGAAGCGGGGCTTTGTGAGGCAGAGGAAGAATGGCCTTTTGGCCACGCAGGTCATGGCGATGACTGGCGGTGGGGGCATGGAATGGAGGAAAATTGACGTCGAGAGGATCCTCTCGAAGCGTGGCCATCTCGTCCGCGGGGGGCTGGGGTTTGGTATTTCGGGGCGCGGACGTCTCGTCCGCGGGCGGGCTGGTTCACAGGCCCGCAGGTTTTGGCTTTTCTTCTTTCGCAGCGAGGTCATTCTGTCCTTGTCGGTTAAGCCCTAAAGGGCCTTCGGCCCTTCGGCGGGCGAGACGCCCGCCCCCCGAGAAGCCCCGCCGGTTTTGGTTTTTCGGAGCGCGGCCATCTTGGCCGCGGGCGGGCTGTTTTGCAGGCCCGCAGGTTTTGGCCTTTGTTCTTTACGCAGCGAGATCATTTTGTCCTTGCCGTTTAAAACCCTAAGGGCCTTCGGCCCTTCGGCGGGCGAGGACGCCCGCCCCCCGAAAAGCCCCGCCGGTTTTGGTATTTCGGGGCGCGGACGTCTCGTCCGCGGGCGGGCTGTTTTGCAGGCCCGCAGGTTTTGGCCTTTGTTCTTTACGCAGCGAGATCATTTTGTCCTTGCCGTTTAAAACCCTAAGGGCCTTCGGCCCTTCGGCGGGCGAGACGCCCGCCCCCCGAGAGGCCCGCTGATCTTTGGGGTTTGGTTTTTCCGGAGCGCGGCCATCTTGGCCGCGGGCGGGCCGGTTCACAGGCCCGCAGGTTTTGACTTTTGTCCTTTACGCAGCGAGGCTATTCTGTCGTGTCGTTTAAGACCGTAAGGGCCTTCGGCCCTTCGGCGGGCGAGACGCCCGCCCCCCGAGAGGCCCGAGAACCAAATCCTTCGGCGGGCGCATTGGCCCGCTCTTCGAGAGGCCCGCTGGTCTGGGGGTTTTATGTCGGTCCGTCTACAGAGGGGAGATAAGCGATGAAGGTCGTGCAGCTCGTTCCAGGATTCGACGAAGGTGGCGTGGAGCGCCACGTGCTCTGGCTCGCCTCGGAGCTGGCCGCCCTGGGGCACGAGGTGCTTGTCGTCACTGAGGGGGGGAAGCTCGAGGCTGACTTGCCTCTGTCGGTGAAGGTGAGACATCTGCCGGTGTCGCGCAAGAATCCCCTCAGCGGCCTTCGCTGTGCCCTTCAGCTCTCCCGGTGGATCAGGAGGGAAGGGTGGCAGCTTCTTCACGCCCATTCCCGCGTGCCGGCCTGGATCGCCTGGTGGGCCTCGGCCCTTTCGGGGTGCCCCTGGCTGATGACGGCCCATGCCCTCTATTCCCTCAACGCAGGTATCGCTCCCCTGAGGCGCGCCGACGGCGCCGTCTGCGTCTCCGAGGCGGTGAGGCGCCATCTGGGAGGGCGTCTGCCGGAGCGGACCGTCGTCATCCCCAACGGGTTGCCGCCGGCTCGGAGGGTCTGGGCGGGGGAGGGTTTTCCCGCCAATCCCCGCTTCCTCTTCGTGGGGCGGCTGACGCGCCTGAAAGGGCTGGCCGTGGTGCTTGAGGCCCTTGCGGGGCTGTCGGACCGGCCCTGGCGGCTCGATGTGGTTGGTGACGGACCGCAGAGGGCGGAGCTCGAGGCTCTGGCCCGCTCTCTGGGAGTTTCGGAACGGGTCTTTTTTGTCGGTTTCCGCGATGATGCGGAGGCATGGATGGCCGAGGCGGGCTGTCTTGTCTTTCCCTCCTATAATGAGGGCATGGGGCTCGTGGCCCTGGAGGCGATCCGCATGGGGCTACCGGTGGTGGCTTCCGATCTGGAGGCGCTGCGGCCCCTGGCTTCAGGAGGGCTCGTGCCGCCCGGCGACGTGACGGCCTGGCGTGAGGCGCTGGCTGCCGTGATGGACGGCGGAGGGGGGAGCCGATTTTATGATTCGGCCGTGACGACGACGGCAGAAATGGCCCGGGAGGTGGCGGCGTTTTATGAGGGGACCCTGAAGTAAGGGCCTTCGGAGCGCGGACGTCCCGTCCGCGATGGGGTTGGATCCGGTTTTTTCGGAGCGCGGCCATCCTGGCCGCGGGGGTCTGGGGTTTGGTATTCCGGGGCGCGGACGTCCCGTCCGCGATGGGGTTGGGTCCGGCTTTCCCGGAGCGCGGCCATCCTGGCCGCGGGGGTCTGGGGTTTGGTATTCCGGGGCGCGGACGTCCCGTCCGCGATGGGGTTGGATCCGGTTTTTTCGGAGCGCGGCCATCTTGGCCGCGTCGGTTAAGACCCTAAGGGCCTTCGGCCCTTCGGCGGGCGAGACGCCCGCCCCCCGAGAACCAAACCCTTCGGCGGGCGCATTGGCCCGCCCCCCGAGAGGCCCGCTGGTTTTGGCTCTTCGGAGCGCGGCCATCCTGGCCGCGGGCGGGCCGGTTTACAGGCCCGCTTGGTCTTTGAGGTTTGCTTTTCGCAGTGAGACCATTCTGTCTGCGTGGGAGAAAACCCTAAGGGCCTTCGGCCCTTCGGCGGGCGAGACGCCCGCCCCCCGAGAACCAAACCCTTCGGCGGGCGCATTGGCCCGCCCCCCGAGGACCAAACCCATCGGCGGGCCAATGCGCCCCCCGGATGTCCGCCCTCCGATCTCGGGCTATACTGGAAGGGAATGTCGCGGGCTCCCCCGCTGGGGCCCTGAGGGAGGCAAAGCCATGACAAAGCGCGCGCTCATTACGGGCATCACCGGTCAGGACGGGGCCTACCTGGCCGAGCTGCTTCTGGCCAAGGGGTACGAGGTCCACGGCATCAAGCGCCGGAGTTCGCTCTTCAACACGGGGCGGATCGATCACCTCTACCAGGACCCTCACGAGGAGGACCTGCGTTTTCACCTCCACTACGGCGATCTGACGGATGCCACCAACCTGCTGCGGATTCTTCAGGAGGTGCAGCCCGACGAGATCTACAACCTGGCGGCCCAGAGCCACGTCCAGGTCTCCTTCGAGACGCCGGAGTACACGGCCAACAGCGACGCCCTGGGGACGCTGCGGCTGCTTGAGGCGATCCGCATCCTCAAGCTGGAGGGAAAGACCCGCTTCTATCAGGCCTCGACGAGCGAGCTCTTCGGCAAGGTCCAGGAGATCCCCCAGAGGGAGACGACGCCCTTTTATCCCCGCAGCCCCTACGCGGCGGCCAAGATCTACGCCTACTGGATCACCGTCAACTACCGCGAGGCTTACGGCATCTACGGCTGCAACGGCATCCTCTTCAACCACGAGTCGCCCCTGAGGGGCGAGACCTTCGTGACGCGCAAGATCACCCGGGCGGCGGCCCGCATCGCCCTGGGCCTCCAGGAGAAGACCTACCTGGGCAACCTGAACGCCAGGCGCGACTGGGGCCATGCCAGGGATTACGTGGAGGCCATGTGGCTCATGCTCCAGCAGCAGAGCCCCGACGATTTCGTCATCGCCACGGGAGAGACCCACACGGTGCGGGAGTTCGCCGAAAAGGCCTTCGCCGCCGTCGGGATCGCCCTTTCCTGGAGCGGCGAGGGCATCGACGAGAAGGGGCGTGACGCCCGTTCGGGCCGGATCCTCGTCGAAATCGACCGTCGCTATTTCCGCCCCACCGAAGTGGAGCTCCTCCTGGGCGACCCGACGAAGGCCAAGGAAAAGCTGGGCTGGGAGCGCAAAGTCACCTTCGACGAACTCGTCGCCGAGATGGTCCGTTCCGATCTGGACCTCTTCCGCCGCGATCTGGCCTGCAAGAAGGCGGGATTCGATGCGACGCCCGCCATCGAAGACCGATGCTGAAGGGCCCGATCTTCGTCGCCGGCCATCGGGGGCTCGTCGGTTCGGCCCTGGTGCGCAAACTCCGCGCCGCCGGCCGCGACGACCTGATTCTTCGCACCCGCAAGGAGCTCGATCTGACCGATCAGGGCCAGGTGCGGGCCTTCTTCCGGGCCGAGAGGCCCAAAACGGTGCTCCTCGCCGCCGCCAAGGTGGGCGGTATCGTCGCCAACAGCGAGAACCCGGCGCCCTTCCTTTACGAGAATCTCGCCATCGAAGTCAACGTCATTCACCAGGCCTGGGCGGCGGGGGTGGAACGACTGCTTTTCCTGGGCAGCTCCTGCATCTACCCCAAGATGGCGCCTCAGCCCCTGAAGGAGGAGTACCTCCTGACGGGACCTCTGGAGCCGACGAACGAGGCCTATGCCGTGGCCAAGATCGCCGGCCTCAAGCTCTGCGAGCACTACAATCGCCAGTACGGCGTCCCCTTCGTCTCCGTCATGCCCACGAACCTCTACGGCCCGGGCGATAACTTCGACCTGAGAAGCTCCCACGTCCTGCCGGCTCTGATCCGCCGCTTCGACGACGCCCTGCGCTCCGGTGCCGACTCCGTCACCCTCTGGGGGACGGGACGTCCCCGGCGGGAGTTCCTCCACGTCGACGACATGGCCGACGCGGCCCTCTTCGTCTTCGAGAGGGAGATCGGTCCCACCTTCGTCAACATCGGCAGCGGCGAAGACCTGCCCATCGGCGATCTGGCCCGGCTCGTGGCAAAAATCGTCGGCTTCGAAGGGGCCATCCTCTGGGACAGCTCCAAGCCCGACGGGACGCCGAGGAAGCTCCTCGACGTCTCCCGTCTGCGCTCCCTCGGCTGGTCCCCGTCGATAGGCCTCGAGGAGGGCATAACCGATACGGTCCGCTGGTACCGGGCCGAGCGGGAACGTCTCCTAGGCCCGGAGGGACGGTCGTGAGGCCGCCCCTCCAGGCCGTCATCGAGCGGATCGAGAGGGCTGTCGCCGCCAACGACGATTTCCTTCCGCTCGATCGGGAGGGGCTATCGGTCCTTTCGGCCTTCGCCATGCCCTTTGTCTGCCGCGACGAGATCCTGCGGGCCCGGTACGCCGCGCGATTCGAGGCTGCCGGAGTGGAGATCCGGCCCCTCATCGCCGGCAACATCCAGAAACAGCCCTTCTACGTCCGCTACGTCCGCCGCCGCCGGGCCCTGCCCGAGGCCGACTTTCTTCACCGCTGCGCCTTCTACTGCGGCAACCATCCCGACTACGACGAGAGCCAGTTGAGCCTGCTCGAAGGCTGCCTGACCAAGGAAGGAGGGTAGGGAATGGATCAGCGCTGGACCCTGCACTTCAGGAAATTGGGCCTGATTGAGGAGGGATCGGTCCGGATCGCTCCCCTGATGGTTTTTACAGGAGACAACAATTCCGGCAAGAGCTACGCCATGACCCTTCTCTGGGGAGTTGTCGCTCTGGGGCGAGATCTTTTCCCTTCAGCCGTTCCGGAAAGTGAAGCCTACCGCCAATGCGAGGCGTGGCTTTTGGCTCGCGCTCAAGAGGGAGCGGACGAGGTTGTCCTCGACGAGGCCAGTATGGATCTCTTCGTCCGCTGGTTCGGCGACAACCTGAATCAAAAAAAGCAAATTCTCTGTGATGAGCTGTTCGGCAAGGGCAAAATCCGGCTCAAGGAACTGCGAATCAGCGATTACGCGAGGGGAAAGCCTTTTTCCCTGAAATGGGATCGACAGGCTCTTGAGGGAAGCCGGTACTCCACAAACAAAAAAGGAAGCAGAAGGGATGCCTTTGTCCGTTTCCCCTTGTTGGGAAAGGAATCTCCCCGTTCCGAGCGATACGGTATGATAAAGTACCTTACTTGGAACCTGCTCATGGGTGACCTGAGTGCTCCTCTTTTTCCGGCCCGCTTGTCAGCGGAATCCGTCCCTGGCGGGGAGATCCTCTATCTTCCGGCGGCCCGCACCGGTTTCATGCTCATGCGGAAGGTGCTGGCCGCGACATTGGTCAGTCTGGGAAAGGAGGCCCTGCCTCTTACTCTGCCGACGAGGAGGTTTGTTCAGCGTCTGCTGAATCTCTCCTTCAAAGAGAACGGTCGCTACGGGCCCTTCGCCGATCTGCTTGAATCGCGGATCTTTCAGGGACGGGTGCGTCCCGACGCATCTCCTCTGCCGGAGTACCACTACAGCCCTCGGGAGGAGGACGGTACGGCCCTTCCTCTCTGGTTGACTTCCTCGCTGGTTACCGAGCTCTCGCCGCTCCTGCTTTTTCTGCGCAGCGGAGAGGATTTCCGCTCCCTCATCATCGAAGAGCCGGAGGCTCACCTTCATCTGAAGATGCAGATGGAGTTGGCCCGTCTGCTGGCCCGCCTTGTCAACGCAGGGCTTCCCGTCTGGGTGACGACCCATGGAGACAGTTTCTTCCAGCAGTTGAGCAATCTCGTCAAGGCTTCGGCCTTTACGAAAGAGCAACTCGCCTCGGTGAACATGGACTCGGAGGAATCACTTTCTCCCGAGCAGGTCGCGGCCTGGCATTTCCGACGTTCTCTTTCTCCGGCCAACCAGGAGCGCACCGAGGTGATCTCCCTGGCCGTCGATGAGGGAGGCATCGCCGGAGCGGCCTTCAATGCGGGCCTTGCGGGCCTGACGAAGGAAACCCTCGCCCTGGAAGAGCTTGCTGACGATGGCCATGAAGATTGATCGCCTCTTGCCCGGCGTGGCCGAACAAGGGTGCTGTTTGACGGTGGCAGAAAAGGAACCGGAGGGCGAGGCAAAGCTGCAAATCAATCTGGACCGGGAAGGAGTTCTCTTCCGATATCCTCATGATATTCATTTTGTCTTCGCCAACAGGAAGCGGGCTGACGGGATCCTTTTCGTCAGCGGCGATGAGGCTTCCTGGGACCTCTGCATCGTGGAACTGAAAAAGACAGTCAAGCCGAAAGAGTGGAAGAAGATCAAGGAACAGTGGCACGGTGCCTGGCTTCATGCCCTGGCTCTTTCCGGTGTCCTCGAGGCCCCGCTTTCGGGGAAGATCACCTTCATGGCTGCCTGTCGCGAGGACAGAATCGCCGAAAACTCTCCCAATCCCGTCCTCCTGAAACGTGGTGGCCCCGATCTGGAAGCCTATGAGGAATGGCAGAAAGGCCAGGCCCTTTTGCGGGAGCTGGGGCTGGTCGCTTTCAAAAAAATCGACCTCGATGAGGAAGGAATGGGAACCGTAAGCTGGACCAAGGAGGAACTGTTGTGAGCGAATCCCTTCACGCCGTCATCCTCGCCGGAGGCGGCGGCACCCGCCTCTGGCCCCTCTCCCGCGAGGAGGTGCCCAAGCAGTTTCTCGCCCTCTCCGGGACGGAGAGCCTCCTTCAGGGGACCTTCCGGCGTCTCCGGCCCCTCTGCGGCGACCGGATCCGCGTCGTCGCCGGCGAGCGCTGGGACGCCCAGATCCTCCACCAGGCCCGTCAGGTGGGGCTCGACGGCGAGGGGCTTCTTCTCACCGAGCCGGTGGGGCGGAACACGGCGCCGGCCATCGCCCTGGCCCTGGCGGCCTCCTTCGACGAGGGACTCGATGAGGCGACGCCCCTTCTCGTCTGCCCCAGTGACCACGTCATCGACGACGAAAGGGCCTTCGCCGACGCCGTCGAGGCGGGGCTTGAGGCCTGCGGCGACGGGCGTCTCGTGACCTTCGGCATCGTCCCCGACGCGCCCGAGACGGGCTTCGGCTACATCCGCCTCGGCCGGGCCCGGGGCCGGTGGCGCGAGGTCTCGGCCTTCGTCGAGAAGCCCGACGCCGAGCGGGCCAGGGCCTACGTCGACTCGGGAGAATATCTCTGGAACGGCGGCATCTTCCTCTTCCGCCTCGGCGACATGGCGGCCGCCTTCGACCGCCACCTGCCCGACCTGGGCGCCCTCATCCGCCGGGGCCGGCAGACTCTGCTTGAGGCCTTCGTCGAACTGCCGGCCCTCTCCATCGACGTGGCCGTCATGGAGCGGGCCGACAACGTCGCCGTCGTCCCCCTCGCCGCGGGCTGGACCGACCTGGGCAGCTGGGACGCCCTTCACGACCACGGGCCCCGGGACGGCTCGGGCAACGTCGTCATCGGCGACGTGATGGCCCGGGACTGCCGCAACTGCCTCATCCGCGGCGACGGACGGCTCATCGCCGCCTCCGGTCTGGAGGACCTGCTTGTCGTCGACACGGCCGACGCCCTCTACATCGCCCCCCGGGGCAGCTCCCAGAAGGTGCGCGACATCGCCGAGAGCCTCAGGGCCGAGGGACGGCGCGAGCTCTGGCAGGCGCCGGAGAGCGCCCGCCACTGGGGCGACTACCGCATCCTCTACGAGGGCGACGGCGTCAAGATCAAGCGCATCCGGGTCCTCCCCGGCAAGAGCCTGAGCCTCCAGTACCACCACCACCGGAGCGAGCACTGGATCGTCGTCAAGGGGACGGCCAGGGTCGTTCAGGAGGATCGGGAGTTCTTCATCCACGAGGGCCAGAGCGCCTTCATCGGCAAGCACCAGCTCCACCGCCTCTCCAATCCGGGGCAGCTTCCGCTGGAGATCATCGAGGTGCAGAACGGCCCCTATCTGGGCGAGGACGACATCGTGAGGATCGAAAGATGAGTGATTTTGCCGTCTACAGCGTCAACGAGGTCTACAACCGGGGCAACGCCCTCTTCGAGCCTGCGGCCTATGCCATCGGCGACGACCTGGGGGCGCCTTTCCGGGCCCTCCGGCGCAGCCTCGAGGCCCGGGGACACCGTCTCGACACGCCTGACATGAGGCCCTTCGAGGCCTTCGACGGCTTCCTCTTTATCGATCGGCCCGAGCCTTCCGATCCCTTTATTGCCCGGGCGGCCGCTTCGGGAAAGCCTCTTTATCTCGTTCTCTTCGAGTGCGAGATCATCAAGAGCCGCAACTGGGACCCCGCGGGACATGGCCTTTTCCGGCGCGTCTTCACCTGGTCGCCCCACCTGACGGGGGAGCGCTACCGCCACTATTTCTGGCCCAATCCCCTCGATGACCGGGAGCCGGGCTCCTTCGACAGGGAGAGGTTCTGCGTCCTCATGGCGAGCAACAAGTACAAGCGCGACCCTCGGGAGCTCTATTCCGAAAGGGCCCGGACGATCCGCTGGTTCGCGGCCCATCACCCGCAGGACCTTGATCTCTACGGGCCCGGCTGGGGGAAGGACCGTTCCAAGGCTCTCAAGTTCCTCGCCTACAAGGCGCTCCGGGAGCCCTTGGGCTGGGCCCGGCACCGCCAGGCCCTGGTTTCGGCCGAGGACCTGCGCCGAGTCTACCGCGGCGTGGCGCCGTCGAAGCGTGCGGTGATGCGGAACTACCGCTTTTCCATCTGCTACGAGAACGCCCGCTCCATCGCCGGCTACGTGACGGAGAAGATCTTCGACAGCTTCCTCGCCGGCGTCGTCCCCGTCTACCTGGGCTGGGAGGACGTGACGGACTGGATCGACGGGAGCACCTTCATCGACCGGCGCGATTTCGCCGACCACGACGAGCTTTACCGTTTCCTGAGCACCATGGACCGCAGGACTTACGAGGCCTATCTCGAGGCCATCGGGGTCTTTCTCGACAGCCCCCAGGGGCGGCGCTTCGACGTCGAGGCCTTCGCCGGAACCGTCGCCGACGCGATGGCGGGCCAGGCTCCGGAAGCGCCGCAACAGATCTGACCGTTCGGAGGGAATTGCCATGCAGGTCGTCATTCTGGCCGGGGGCTACGGAACCCGGATCAGCGAGGAATCCCATCTCAAGCCCAAGCCGATGATCGAGATCGGCGGCAGGCCCATCCTCTGGCACATCATGAAGATCTACTCTCACTACGGCTTCAACGACTTCATCGTCTGTCTGGGCTACAAGGGGCAGGTGATCAAGGAGTTTTTCGCCAACTACTACCTTCACACCTCGGACGTGACCTTCGACTTCCGCGACGCCAACAGGCTGACGGTCCACTCCAACGCCGCCGAGCCCTGGAGGGTGACCCTCGTCGACACGGGGCTCGACACGATGACGGGGGGACGGGTGAGGCGGGTCCGTCCCTACGTGGGCGACGCGCCCTTCATGCTCACCTACGGCGACGGCGTGAGCGATGTGCCCATCGACAGGCTCGTCGCCTTTCACCGCTCCCACGGCAAGATGGCGACGGTGACGGCGATCCAGCCCGCCGGGCGCTTCGGCGCCCTCGATCTGGAGGACGAGGGGCTGATCCGGGGCTTCCGGGAGAAGCCCAAAGGCGACGGGAGCTGGATCAACGGAGGCTTCTTCGTCTTCGAGCCGGCCTTCTTCGAGACCCTGAGCGGCGACGAGACGGTGCTGGAGCGCGATCCGCTGGAGCAGGTCGCCCGGGAGGAGCAGCTCATGGCCTTCCGTCACGAGGGGTTCTGGCAGCCCATGGACACCCTGCGGGACAAGATGCGCCTCGAAGAGCTCTGGCAACGGGGCGGAGCCCCCTGGAAGGTCTGGCCGTGAGTCTTGAGCCGAGGTCCTTCTGGGCGGGACGGTCCGTCTTCGTCACGGGCCACACGGGGTTCAAGGGGAGCTGGCTCTCCCTCTGGCTGGCTTCTCTGGGGGCACAGGTCCACGGCTATGCCCTGGAGGCGCCGACGGAGCCCCATCTCTTCGGCCAGGCCCGGGTCGCGGACCGGCTGGCCTCGTCGACGACGGGCGATCTCGCCGATTTCGACCGCCTCAAGACGGCCCTGACCGGGGCGGAGCCGACGGTGCTCTTCCACCTCGCCGCCCAGCCCCTGGTTCGCGACTCCTACCGGCTGCCGCTGGAGACCTTGGAGACGAACGTCCTCGGGACGGCGAGGGCCCTTGAGGCGGCCCGATCGGTGCCGTCCCTCCGGGCCGTCGTCGTCGTGACGACGGACAAGTGCTACGAGAACCGCGAGTGGTGCTGGGGCTACCGCGAGGACGAGAGGCTGGGCGGACACGACCCCTATTCGGCCAGCAAGGCCTGTGCCGAACTGGTGACGTCGGCCTACCGGCGCTCCTTCTTCCCGCCCGAGCGTTACGGCGACCACGGCGTCGCCGTCGCAACGGCCCGGGCGGGCAACGTCATCGGCGGCGGCGACTGGGCGGCGGACCGCCTCGTCCCCGACTGCCTCAAGGCCCTGTCGGAAGGACGGCCCGTGCCGGTCCGCAACCCCGCCTCGATCCGGCCCTGGCAGCACGTGCTCGAACCGCTTTCGGGCTACCTCCTGCTGGCCCGGCGCCTCGTCGACGAGGGCCCGGCCTGGGGCGAGGCCTGGAACTTCGGCCCCGCCGAGGAGGATGACCGGCCCGTCGAGTACCTGGTGAGGCGTCTCTGTTCCCTCTGGGGGGGCGGACGGTACGAGGCGGCCCGGTCCGACGGCCTCCACGAAGCCGGCTACCTGAGGCTGGACTGCTCCAAGGCCCGGAGCCGTCTGAGCTGGCGGCCCAAGTGGAACCTCGACGAGGCCCTGGAGCGGACCGTGGCCTGGCATCGGGCCTATCTGAGGGGCGATGATCTCCAGGCCCTCTGTCTGGAGCAGATCGCCGACTACGAGGGGGCGTCGCGGTCATGAGCCGCAGGGAAGAGCTGAAAACCCGGATTCTCGACCTCGTCGGCGCCTACTACGACGAGGTTCATCGTCCCAAACCCTGGCGCGAGGGCGACCGGATCCCCTACGGGGGACGGGTCTTCGACGCCGAGGAGATGAAGGCCCTGACCGAGGCCTGCCTTGATTTCTGGCTCACCTCGGGCCGGTGGAGTTCGGCCTTCGAGGAACGCTTCGCCTCCTACCTCGGCGTGGGGCGCAGTCTGCTCGTCAACTCCGGATCGTCGGCCAACCTGCTGGCCTTCATGGCCCTCACGTCGCCCCTTCTGGGGGATCAGGCCCTGAGGCGGGGCGACGAGGTCATCACCGTGGCGGCCGGTTTCCCGACGACGGTGGCTCCCATCGTCCAGTACGGCGCCGTCCCTGTCTTCGTCGACGTGACGCTGCCGACCGGCAACGTCGATGTGGGCGCCCTGGACGAGGCCCTTTCGGAGCGGACGAAAGCCGTCTTCCTGGCCCACACCCTGGGCAATCCCTTTGACGTGAAGGCCGTCCGCGCCTTCTGCGACCGTCACAGCCTGAGGCTCATCGAGGACAACTGCGACGCCCTGGGCTCGGAGGTCCTGGCCGAAGGGGGAAGGCGCCTGACGGGCACCTTCGGCGATCTGGCCACGTCGAGCTTCTACCCGCCCCACCACATGACCATGGGCGAAGGCGGGGCCGTCTGCACCAGCGACGAGAGGCTGCACCGCATCGTCCTCTCCCTGAGGGACTGGGGGCGGGACTGCGTCTGCCCTTCCGGTGTGGACGACAGCTGCGGCTGTCGCTTCTCGGGGCAGTTCGGGACGCTCCCCTTCGGCTACGACCACAAATACGTCTACTCCCACTTCGGCTACAACCTGAAGGCCACGGACCTTCAGGCGGCCATCGGCGTGGCCCAGCTCAGAAAGGTCCCCGCCTTCGTCGAGGCCCGCCGCCGGAACTGGGCCTTTCTCCGCCGGGCCCTGGAGTCGCTGGAGGACTTTTTCCTCCTCCCCGAGGCGACGGAGGGGACGGAGCCGAGCTGGTTCGGCTTTCTCCTCACCGTCAGGCCCGAGGCCCCCTTCAGCCGCGACGACGCCGTGGCCCATCTGGAGGCGAAGGGCATCCAGACGCGGATGCTCTTTGCCGGCAACCTGACGCGCCACCCCTGCTTCGACGCCCTGAGGGTCTCGGGCCAGGAATGGCGCGTCGTGGGGGAGCTGGACGTGACGGACCGGATCATGAGAGACACCTTCTGGATCGGCGTCTATCCCGGCCTTGACGAGGCCCGGCTGACGCGGATGGTCGAGGCCCTGGAGTCGCTCTGTGGCCGGTTATGACCTGATCCGGTCCTGGCTGGACCCGGTCATCGACGGCCAGGAGGCCCTTCTTTCGGAGCTCCGGGGCCGGACGGTCCTCGTCGCGGGTGCCTCGGGCTTCGTCGGCACCTGGGTCTCGGCCCTTCTGCTGCGGCTGGCCGAACGGGGAGTGGCGACGGGCCTGATCGCCCTGGCCCGGCGCCCGAAGCGGCTGAGGGAGAGGCTCGAAGGCCTTCTGGATCTCTCGCCCCTTGAGGAAGTCCCCTGCGACCTGACCGACCCCTCGGCCCGCCTGCCCCGGGCCGACCTGATCGTCCACGCCGCCGGCGAGGTGAGGGCCGAGGCCGCGCCGTCGGCCCTGGAGGCCGTTCTCGTCGATGCCGTGGGCCGCGTCGCCTCTCACGGGGCCCGGACGGGGGCGAAGCGGATGATCCTCGTCAGTTCCGGCGCCGTCTACGGTCCCCAGCCGGAAGGGGTGGGGCGCCTCGAAGAGAGCTACGGCGGCGCACCCGACAGCTGCGGCGGCGATTTCTACGGAAACGCCAAGCGCTGGGCCGAGGCGCTGGCGCTGGCCCGGGCGCAGGGCTCCGGCCTGGAGGTCGTCGTGGCCAGGGCCTTCTCCTTTTCCGGCGCCTTTCTGCCCCTGGAGGGGCGCTTCGCCCTGGGCCAGTTCGTCCGCGACGGCCTGGCCGGGGGGCCCGTCCGGGTCCGGGGCTCGGGACGGCCGCTGCGCTCCTATCTCGACGGCGCCGACCTGGCCCTCTGGCTTCTGGCGGCGCTGCTCCGGGGCAGGGGGGGACGGAGCTACAACGTCGGATCGCCCCGGATCGTCCCCCTCATCGAGGCGGCCCGTCACGTGGCCGAAAAATGCAACTGTGCCGTGGCCCTTTTCGGCGGACCCGACGGGGCCATGCGCTATGTCCCCTCGACGGAGCGGGCTCAAGAGGAGCTTGCGGTGATCCAGACCGTTCCGTTCGAGGAGTCCGTCAGGCGGATGCTGATCTGGAACGGAGGGAGCCTTTCATGAAAGCAAGCGACTGGATCGCCCGCTTCCTGGCCGACAGGGGCGTCGACGTCGTCTTCGAGCTCATCGGCGGGATGACGACCCATCTCGTCGATTCCATCTACCGCCACGGCAGAAGCCGGCTGGTGACGATGCACCACGAACAGGCCGCCGCCCTGGCCGCCTGCGGCTGGGCCCAGATGACGGGCCGGCCCGGCGTGGCCCTGGCCACGAGCGGCCCCGGGGCGGTGAACCTCCTGACCGGCGTGGCGACGGCCTATTTCGACTCCATCCCTGCCGTCTTCCTCACGGGCCAGGTCAATTCGGGCGAACTCAGCGGCGGGACGTCGATGAGGCAGCTCGGCTTCCAGGAGACCGACGTCGTCTCCATGGCCGCACCGGTGACGAAGGGGGCCCGCCAGGCCCAGTCGGCCGGAGAGATTCCCGACCTCTTTCGCTGGGCCTTCGATCTGGCCGCTTCCGGTCGTCCCGGTCCTGTCCTGCTCGATCTGCCCATGGATTTCCAGCGCGGCGAGGCGGATGAGAACGTCGATTGTGGCGCGATGCCGAAAAAGGCCGTTGACGGACAGGCCCTGGCCGATTTCACCGCCGCCCTCGGCGAGGCCCTCGAACGGGCCGAGCGCCCCCTGCTTCTGGTGGGCAACGGCGTGGCCCGGTCGGGGACGGCCAAGGTCCTGTCGGAGCTGGTCCGGCTTTGGGAAATCCCCGCCGTCTGGTCCCTCATGGGCAAGGGGCTCCTCGAAGGCTGCGGCGATCTGGCTCTGGGGATGATCGGGACCTACGGCAACCGCTGGGCCAACCGGGCCCTCGTCGAATCGGATCTGCTTCTCGTGCTGGGGAGCCGTCTCGACATCCGCCAGACCGGCGTCGACACGGAAGCCCTCCGGCGGGACCGGGCGATCTTTCAGGTCGACATCGACGGGGGCGAAATCGGCGGACGGGTGAGGCCGACGGAAAGCCTCGTCGCCGATCTGGCCGACGTCATTCCGGCCCTGGTTTCTCTCCGTCCCCGTCCCTGCCGGGCCTGGAGGGAGCGGCTGAGGCGCCTGAGGGAACTCTGGCCCGACACGGCCGAGTTCGACCTGCCCTCGGGGATCCACCCCAACCGACTCATGGTCCGCATCGGCGCGGCGAGTGCCGGGGCGGCGGGATTTGTCACCGACGTCGGGGCCCACCAGATGTGGGCGGCCCAGTCGCTGCCCGTCGAGGGGCGGGCCTTTCTCTCTTCGGGAGGCATGGGCGCCATGGGCTACGCCCTGCCGGCGGCGATCGGCGCAGCCGTCGCCACGGGGGCGCCCTTCGTCGTCCTTGCCGGCGACGGCGGCTTCCAGTGCAACATCCAGGAGCTCCAGACGGTGGTCCGCAACGGCCTGCCCCTCAAGATCGTCATCGTCGACAACCGCTCCCTGGCCATGGTCCGCCAGTTTCAGGAGGCCTACTTCGAAGGCCGTCTGCCCGGTACGGTCTGGGGTTACGATGCCCCCGACTTCGAGCGGATCGCCCTGGCCTACGGCATCGACGCGAGGACGGTGACGGACGAATCGGGCCTTGACGAGGCCCTGGCCTGGCTCTGGAGCCGGCCCGACAGGCCGGCCCTGCTCGTGGTTTCCGTCCCGCCCGAGGCGCCCACCTGGCCCAAGATGGCCTTCGGCCGGGGGCTGGACCGGATGGATCCGCCGCGAAACGAGCCCGAGGAGGTGCCCTGAGATGCCTTTGACCGTGAATGTCGCCATTCTCTCCTATAACCGAGGCGCCTATCTTGCCGAAGCCGTCGATTCCCTTTTCACCCAGACCCTGCCGCCGGAGCGCATTCTCGTCTTCGACAACGGCAGCGACGAATCCGTCGCCGAGGCGCTCCGGGGCCCCATCGAAGCGGGGCGGGTCCAGTGGCGCGGCACCGAGCGGAACCGGGGCGTCCACTGGAACCTCGCCCGGGCCCTGGCCGAGGGGGGCAAGGGCAGCGACTGCCTTTTCGTGATGCACGACGATGACCGGCTCTGCCCCGCCTTTCTGGAACGGCAGACGGCCTTCCTGGACGAAAACCCTCGCGTCGTCGCCGTGGCCTGCAATGCCTACGAGATCGACGGGGAGGGAAGGCGGCTGGGAAGCCTCCTCCACAACCCGAAAAGGCGGGAAGCCCGGGAGTTCTTTCCCGACCTGCCGTCCATGGTGCGTCTTTACACGAAGACCTTCATGGCCTTCCCCTCCGTCGTCTACCGCTCCGACGCCGCCGCTGCCGCGCCGGTCCGGGCCGAATTCGGCCAGCTCGTCGACGTCGTGCTTCTGACGGAGCTCGCCCGCCGGGGAACTCTGGCCTACGTCAACGAGCCCCTCTGGGAGTACCGCGTCCACGGAGGGCAGGATTCGTCGTCCTTCAAGGAGCGGGACTGGCGTCTCCTCGAAGGCTACTACCGGGAGCGGGCCCGGGAGTTTCCGGAGCTGAAGGGCCTGATCTCGGCCTACCTCTTCCGCCGCCGCCTCTCACGGGCCTGGAAGAGGCTGGTTAAATAGCAAAAACCATAGGGGTCAAGTCTTGACTCTTGACAAAATGAACCGTTTTGTCAAGAGTCAAGACTTGACCCCTATGGTTGATTCTAAAGAATCGACTCGACGAGTCTGTCGAAGCACCGCACCGTGTCGGCTGAGTCGAAATGGGGCTTCAGGGCCGCGGCGACGGCTTCGAGATCGTCGGGGAGATGGCCGTAGTTTTCGTAGACGTCGGCCAGCTCGGGGATGATGCGATCCAGGACGCCGGGGTCACGGAAGTGTCCCTTGCCGCCCCGTTCGCCGAAATAGCAGGCCAGGGCTTCGTCGACGTTGTCGGGCCGGACCTGGCCGAACCAGTAGCCGGTGAAGCAGACGACGGGCCGTTTCGACAGGGCCGCCTCGATGGCCGAGGTGGAGCCGCCGCAGACGACGCAGGCTCCTTCAAGCCAGGGCCTCGGGTCGATGCGGGTGCCGACGACGCGGACACAGCGTCGGCCCAGGCGCCGGTTGATCTGCCCGGCCAGGGCCTTGAAGCGGACCAGCCTCCAGCCGCCTCCGCCGACGATGACGATCTCGACGCCGGGGATGGCCCGGTCGAGGTCCTCGATATGATCGAGAAGGTGAAACATGCCCGGCGTCTTGTAGCCGCTGAGGCGGCCGAAGAAGACGATGCGGAAGGGGGCGCGCGGCGTGAGAGGGCCGGGCCTGACGGCGACATCGAGGGGGCGGGGGAGCCGGAAGACGGGAAAATCGGGCGCCACGTCGACGAGGGAACGGCGGATCGGCTCTTCGGCGACGGCCCAGGCGTCGCTCCAGCCGATCAGCGAGGGGACATCCCGCCCGGGCCGGTCCGTCTTTTCCAGATGGTCGAGGAAGTAGGTGACGACGGGCTTGCCCGTGAGCTTCTTGAGCCGTGTCGCCAGCGGAAAGGAGCGGCGCGAGTCGGTGAGGATGCAGTCGGGGTTGAAGGCCCTGGCCTTGGCGTCGAACCAGACGTTGCCCACCGTCGGCGAGGGGCAGGAGATGACCGTCATGCCCTCTTCCCGGTAGCGCTTCTGGAAACCCCGACCGGCCCATCGGCCCAGGACGGCCACGTCGTGGCCGGCTCGGGCCAGCGCCGTCCCCACGTGGAGAATGTAGGACGTCACGCCGTCGACGAGGAGGGCGTCGGAACAGAAAAGAAGACGCTTCGGATTTGCCGTCTTAAGGGGGGTGCCCAGGGCAATCACCTCCGGAAAAGATGATATGATCCTATCATAGCGTCGGCCGCTCTGGCCACGAAGCCCCTGGCGCCGCTTCCGCTCCCCTTTCGGCGATGAAATGAGCCTAAAGTCCTATTGGCGCAGAGCTTGTGATGAGATAGCATTTTCGATGAACGTAGGTCACTACGTGGTTTTACCGAATCATGACAACCAGGACCCCAACTCATAAGCTTCTTAATTGCTTCCAAGCTCGCGATGATCTCCGACGGCAAGGAAGGAGGTGCGACAACCCCCAGCCAGTACGAGGTAGCGAGCGGCGAAGACGGACCGAGAAGGAGCACAAGGCAGGATGGACGATGCGGAAAGGAAACGAGGATACTTCGCCGCAATCCCCATCCCGACCGAGGCCCTCTCGGCCGCAGATAAAACACAACTCTAGGGGGTTGCACACAAATGAAGAAATTCTTTGCTCTGGTGGCAGTGGCCGTTCTCGTGGCCTTTGCCGCTCCCGCTCTCGCCGCCAATCCGTTCATGGATGTTCCCATGAACCACTGGGCCTACGATGCCATCGGCCAGCTGGCCTCCCACGGCGTCATCACCGGTTACCCTGATGGCACCTACAAGGGCAACCAGCCCATGACCCGCTACGAGCTGGCCACCCTCGTGGCCCGCGCCCTGGCCGTCGTCGACATGGACAAGGCCAGCAAGCAGGATGTCGAGATGCTCAAGAAGCTCGTCGTCGAGTTCAAGGACGAGCTCGATGCCCTTGGCGTGAAGGTCGACGAGATCGACAGCCGCGTCGCCGTTCTCGAAGAGAACATCGGCGGATGGAAGATCTGGGGCGAGTTCCGCTTCGACGCCAAGTGGGCCGACGAGTCCGATCAGTACGGTGACGAGTACACGCTGAACGGCGACACCGAGTTCGACCTCAACCGCTACCGTCTGTGGATCAGCAAGCAGATCGACGAGGACACCAAGTTCGTCGCCCGTATTGGTAGTCAGCAGGATGCTCAGCGGACAAATGGTCGTTCTTTTAACAGCGTTCGTTGGGAGCGTTACTACATCGAAACGAAGCTCCCCTACGACATCACCCTGACGGCCGGCCAGTGGCTCTTCGACTGGGAAGACGACGATGGTCTCTACGTCGACGAGGATGCCTGGTTCACCGACATCACCGTCAAGGGCTTCTGGTTCGCCAAGGACTTCGGCATGGCTGACGTCCAGGCTATCGCTGCCCACAACGACGATGCCGCCAACACGAGCAACGACTACATGCTCTACGGTCTGCGGGCCAACTTCAACTTCAACGAGCAGTTCCGCTTCGCCCTCCAGGGCCTGGCCAAGAGCTACGACGAACCCAACGGCCTGGATCTGAACCAGGACGAGTCTGTCTACTGGGCCGACTTCGCCTTCAACTTCAACCCCAACATCGCCTTCAAGGGCGCTTACTTCGTTGAGGACCTCGACACGCCTTACGTCGGTACGGAAGATGACCCCAAGGCTTTCAAGGCCATCGTCGACGTGAAGCAGGAGGCCTTCGGCTTCACCAGCCTCTGGCTCGAATACGCCAAGCTCGATGAGGGCTTCAACGTGTGGAACGCCAACAACGACGGCGACGCGTTCGCCTACGACGCCTACGGTGCTTCCGTGCTTATCAACCGCAACTGGGATGAGACCGATATCCTCTTCGCCTACCTCACCCAGAAGTGGAACGACAAGTGGACGACCTTCCAGCGTTACGTCCAGGCCGACTTCGATCGTGTCGGTGTCGACGATACCAAGAACTGGACCTTCGGCGTTCGCTACCAGTACACCCCGGCCATCATGTTCGAGCTGGCCTATGACGATCTTGACTGGGGCAAGGGCGGAGCTAACCGTACTGGCGACGACAACCTCATTCGCCTCCGCACCCACGTCAAGTTCTAAGCCGATCTAATCTGCATCACGAAAGGGGAGCCTTCGGGCTCCCCTTTTTTGTGGTCTACCTTTGGCCGAGTAGGGTATAATGGCGACGTTCGACAAGACCGAAAATACGGGAGGCAACGCCATGAGACGAACCGCAACGGGCCTGACGCTTCTTCTGCTCTGCCTATTTGCCCTGCCCGCCTGGGCCAGCCGCTTCGACGAGGTTGCCAAGCGATGGGCGCGTATCGAGAAGATCGAAGACACGAAGTACGCTAATTTTACCGATATTACCGCCACCTACTGCTCCGCCCAGTACGTGGAGGCCCTGATCCAGGCCGAGGCCGACAAGAATCTCTGGACGGCCGACGAGACGGACCAGTACCGCTACCAGCTTCTGAGCACGCTGAACCTTCAGGAGCAGGTGGCCATTCATCTTGCCTTCGACAACCGGGGGACGGCCCTCCGCATGGCCCCCTTCGACAAGCAGGTCAAGCTCTGGATCGGCAAGAAGGCCTATGAACCCGTCGATTACGACCGCCGCTTCAACTTCAAGCTCAACGGCAAGTTCGAGGGCTATGTCTACTTCCCCCGCTATGACGAGAAGGGCAACGATCTGCTTGAAGGGGTGAAGACGATCCGCTTTGACATCGACGGAGGCGTCATCCCGGCCCGGATGAGCGGGCGCGTCAGTTTCTTCTGGGACATCGACAAGGATGACCCGAGCGCTCTTTATGCCAGCAAGGCCATGAGCCGCCTGGAGATCGACCGGCTGCTGAAGCGCGTCGAGAGGCTGGCGGGCGAGCGCAACGAGCTGCAGGCCCGCCTTGCCGAGATCGAACAGGAGATCCGCGAGGTCTCGGCCAGGGTCGAGGAGCTCCAGACCCAGCAGTAAAAGTAAAAGGGGTCAGGTCTTGACTCTTGACAAAGTGAACCTTTTGTCAAGAGTCAAGACCTGACCCCTTTTTTACAGAAACAGCCTGTAGGCGATGAGGCCCAGTCGCTCTCTGAGGGCGATGAGGGATTGAAAGAGGGCTCCGGCGTCGGGGAGCCAGTCGAGGGCGCCACTGCCTTTCCCGTCGGCGAGGCGGCCGACGGGAAAGGGGTGGAGGTCGGCCTCGGGCAGGGCCTTGGCGGCGCTCAGGAGAGAGCGTTCCATGTGGTAGGCGTGAGTGACGAGGACGACGTCGCTCAGGCCCCGCTCTTTGAGGATCAAAGCTGCCTCGCTGAGGTTTTCCCAGGTCGTCCGGGATCGGTCCTCGACGATGACGATGCCCGTGTAGCCCCATCGGGCGAGGCGGTCTGCCATGGCGGCCGCAGCGCTCTTTCCCCCTTCGGCGAGGGAGCCTCCGGCGAGGATGAGGGGCCAGCCTCTCTGGCGGGCCACTTCCCAGCCGCCGACAAGGCGCTGAAGGCTGTGGGGCTTGAGTTCGACCTCTTCGTCGCCCCGCCAGAGTCCGGCGGCGAGAACGACGACGGCCGCTTCCCTGCCGGCTTCGGGCAGGGAGGCCTCGACGGTCTCCAGGGACCCGACGAGGCGACGGCTTGTTGCGGGGGCCGAGAGGGCGTAGAGGCAGAAGGCAAAAAGGAGCAGTTCCGTTCCCAGGAGGATTCTTTTGGGCCTGTGGAAGGCCTGAAGGGCGAGAAGGAAGAGGATGACGACAAGGAGGCCCGGCGGTGTGACGAGGCTGCCGGCCAGTTTGTAGAGGAAGAAGGTCACCGACGATCCCTCCGTTCCGACAAAAACGGGGAAGGCTCAGGCCTTCCCCGTCGTCATGTCTGAAGTCAGCTGCGGTCTTTTTCGTGGATTTCGAGGAATTCGACGAGGGCGTCGCGGGCGCGGTCGAGATGTTCTTTGAGGGTGGCGATGGCCTTGTCGCAGTCGCCGCCGAGCATGGCCTTGATGATGGTGACGTGTTCCTGGGAGGAGGTGCCCAGGGGGAGTTTTTCGACGGAGTAGTGACGGCAGAGGTTGATCTGATCAGCGATGTTCTGGAGGACCTCCTGGAGGTAGCGGTTGTTGGAGGCTGCCGATATGGCGGCATGGAACTTGCGGTCTCCGTCGAGGAAGATTTCTACGGCGATGTCGTCGGTGGCGTTTTCGAAGATCTCCAGGCACTGGAGGAGTTCTTCCCGGGGCGGGTTCTTGCAGGCCCGCTCCATGGCGAGGAGCTCCAGCCCCGACCGCAGTTCGTAGAGGTCGATGGCGTCCTGGACGGTGGGAAGGGTGACGTAGGCGCCCCGCCGGGGGATGAGGGTGACGAGCCCCGTCTGGGAGAGCTGGCGGATGGCCTCGCGGACGGGCGTGCGCGAGACGGCGAGCTGGTCGGCCAGTTCGACCTCGCTGAGGCGCTGCCCCGGTGGGATGACGCCGTGGACGATGGCCTCCTTGATCTTCTCGTAGACGATCTGCCTCAGGTCGGTGTTGCGGGTCGGCGAGAGGGGGCTATCCATGAGAGGCGTCGCCTCTGGCCGGGCTGCGGCAGACGTGGTCCGTCCAGAGGGAGAGGGCGTAGATGGCGTCGGAGAGACGGTTGATGTAGGTGTAGCTTCCGTCGTCGAGGGCCTTTTCCCGGAAGAGGCCGACGGCGGTCCGCTCGGCCCGGCGGGCGATGGTGCGGGCCATGTGGAGGGCCGCTCCCGAGGTGCTGTCGCCGGGACGGACGAACTGGAAGCGGGTGCCGACGATGGTCTTGACGCGGCTCACGATGGCATCGAGCTTCTCGGCCTCGGGCTTCTTCTGGCCCGGGTAGAGGGCGAGGTAGCCCATGACGCCGTAGAGGTCCGTTTCCAGCTCCAGGATGGCCTGAGACAGTTCGGCGGAGCAGGCTGTGGCCCTGGCCAGGCCCAGGGCGGCCTGGCACTCGTCGATGGTGCCGTAGAGCTCGACGCGGGGATGATCCTTATCGACGCGCGTTCCGTCGCCGAGGCTGGTCGTTCCCTTGTCGCCTCCGCGAGTGGTGATCCAGACTTCCTGTTCGCTCATGACTTTTCTCTCCTCGGCGTTCCGGCATGACCCCCTGGAGGGGCGCAGAAGTCTCATTTTGTGTAAAGCATACGCCAAACAGGAAAGAAGGGCAAGAAGGGGCCCCTCGGGGCCCCTTCTTGCGTGGTGATCCCTGAAGGGACCGTCGACGACGGTCCCGAGGCTAGACCCCTCAGCCGCCGCCGCAGCCGCCGCAGCTGGTGCCGTCGCCGCCCTCGAGGATGGAGAAGGCGGCCCGGACGAGGCCGTCGGCGACGAGGCCGGGAGGGAGCTTCTGGAAGCGCCGGCCCTCGAAGATGAGGGTGCGGCAGTTGTCGCAGGCTTCGCCCTCGGCGGGCTCGTGGGTGACCTGAAGGCCCAGGATGTCCTCCAGGGCGATCTCGGCCATCTCGGCCTCGTCGCAGCTGAAGGTGACCTGGTTGGCCCTGCGGAGGTTCTCCTCGCTGGCCTCGGCCATCTCGGCTTCCTGGAGCTTCAGTTCCAGGCCCAGCGGGGCCAGGCGGGACGCCATCTGGGTGCCCAGGTTGCGCAGGGTCTCTGCCGTCTCGCGGCAAGGCTCACAGTCGTGATCCTTGACGATGTAGTGCCTCATGATCAGTTCGGCCATCATAATTCCCCCTGAACGTGGAAAGGGTAGGTATTTCTATCGCCCCATACTATAGAAGGTATGTTGGGGGAAGTCAAAAGACATTTTTGTCGAGCCGGTCTTGGGCGCGGGAGGCGTGCCCGTCGTGACGGGAAAGAGGCGTCACTTCCCGGAGAAGGAGGCGCTGAGGCTTTTGGGGATGCTTTTTCCCTCTGAGCTGGTGAAGCTCCCGGGTTAGCGCCGCAGGCTCTTTTCGTCGACTTCGATGAAGAGGGCCTTGAACTGGGCCAGGATCTCCCCGGCCTCGTCGACGATCTCGGCCTCCGTCGCGATCTTGCGTCCCTTGCGGGAGACGACGCGGCCCAGGGCCTTCAGGGGCCGTCCCATGGGGACGGGCTTCCGGTAGGTCCCTTCCATCCTGGCCGTGACGGACCAGATGCCCTCGCCGCGGCGGATGGCCCAGGCCATGGCGTCGTCGGCCAGGGCGGCCTGGATGCCTCCGTGGACGACGCCCTCGTAGCCGCACCAGCTCCGGTCGGCCTCGAAGGGGATGACGGTCTGTCTCGCCTCGTCGTCCCAGTAGAGGGCGACGGCCAGGCCCCGGGGGTTCTCTTCTTGCGTGCCGCAGACGAAGCAGCCTGATGAGTTGGGAAGACGTTCCATGATCGGCCTCCTTTTGTCCCCTTCAGCCGGGCCTCCGAGGCCCTCTTGTGCCTGAGGGGGGATGGACATGATTGTACCGGCAGGCTAAGATGAAGGCGAGAAGAGCGGAAGTTAAAGGTATTGTCGGAATTCTCCAGACACTTTTATCTGAAATATCACGAAAAGTCCATGGCCCCTTCAAGCAAAAGGTTAAGAAAAGGGCTATCCTTGTTCCTGAAGGCACGTCGCTGCACCGTCATCTCTGACGTCAACGCTCATCGGACCTTTTGCCGCTACGTTCTCTTTTCGTCCCGCCTGGGATGCAACATCGTCACGCCATCCGTCACGGCAGCATCCGTTCCTCTTTCGATCTTTCGTCGCTTTTCATTCGTCCCTGCTGTCGCTTTCTTTCGTCGCGGCCTTCGGAAGGCGTGCCTTCTTTTCCTGATCCGCCCGCTTTTCTTTGCCGTCATCTTTTCACTTCGCCTTTTTCCGACCAGGGGCCGTCCATGTGGGGCGGCCCTTTTGGGGTCAATCGCTGAGAGGAGGAACCTCACCGTGCTCTACCGCAAGATGGGAAAGAGGGGGACCGAAGTCTCCGCCCTGGGGCTGGGCTGCATGCGCCTGCCCGTGATCGACGGCGACGAGGGCCGCATCGACGAGGTCCGGGCCGAGGCGGTGATCCGCCGGGCCATCGAGTGCGGCGTCACCTATGTCGATACGGCCTGGCCCTATCACAGGGGTTCGAGCGAGCCCTTCGTCGGCAAGGTGCTGGCCTCTGCCGGACTGCGCGACGCGGTGCGGCTGGCGACGAAGCTCCCCGTCTGGGAGGTCCGCAGCCGCGAGGACTGCGACCGCTTCCTGAAGGAGCAGATGGAGCGGCTCCAGACGGATCACATCGACTTCTATCTCCTTCATGCCCTGAATCGGGAGCGGTGGGAGGCCCTCCTTCCTCTGGGGGTGCTGGATTTTCTCGACGAGGCCCTCGCCGACGGGCGGATCGGACAGGCCGGTTTTTCCTTTCACGACGAGGCGCCCGTCTTCCGGGAGATTCTCGACAGCTACGACTGGGATTTCTGTCTTCTCCAGCACAACTACATGGACGTCGCGGCCCAGCAGGGCCTTGAGGGACTGGAGCGGGCCGCCGGAAGGGGGATCGGCGTGGCCGTCATGGAGCCCCTCCGGGGCGGCCAGCTGGTGATGAAGGTGCCCGCCGCGGTCAAAGAGCTTTTCGAGGCCTCCGGCCGGGGCTGGTGCCCCGCCGAGTGGGCCCTCCGCTGGGTCTGGAACCACGGGGGCGTCTCCGTCGTCCTCAGCGGCATGGGCTCCGTCGACGAGGTGGAGCGCAATGGGGCCATCGCCGACCGGGCGCCGGCGGGAAATCTTACCGCCCAGGACCTGGCCTTGATCGATCGGGTGCGGACCTGCTACCGGGAGCGGATCGCCGTGAACTGCACGGGCTGCGGCTACTGCATGCCCTGCCCCGAAGGGGTCGACATTCCCGGTGTCCTGGCCCTCTACAACGACCTGTCCCTCTATGAGGCGCCCGAAGTCTCCTTCCGCCAGTACGGCCAGGTGATGAACCCCCGCAAGTGGGCCTCCAACTGCGTGGCCTGCGGCCTCTGCGAGGCGGCCTGTCCCCAGAAGCTGGCCGTCATCGACGAGCTCAGAAAGGCCCATCAGGCCCTGGGCGCCCCGGCGAGGTCCTAGCCTTGTGGGGCGCCATCGTCGGCGACGTCGTCGGCTCGGCCTATGAGGGGGCGGGGCTGAAGGTGACCGATTTCCCCCTCTTTACGGCCCGAAGCCGCTTCACCGATGACACGGTGCTGACCGTGGCCGTCGCCGATGCCCTTCTTTCAGACGGCGATTTCCGCTCCCGCTTTGTCGCCTACGGGAAGCGCCATTTCGAGGCGGGATTCAGCTCCCGCTTCCGGTCCTGGATCCTTTCGGGCGGGACGGAGTGGAAGGACAGTTGGGGCAACGGCTCGGCCATGAGGGTCAGCCCCGTGGGGTGGGCCTTCGGCAGCCTCGAGGAGGTCCTCGAGGCTGCCCGGGCGAGCGCCGTCGTCTCCCACGGCCACCCCGAGGGGATCCGGGGGGCCCAGGCCGTGGCGGCCTCGGTCTTCCTGGCCCGGACGGGGGTGTCCAAGGAGGACCTGGCGCGTTTCGTCGAGAGCCGGTTCGGCTACGACCTTTCCCGGAGTCTCGAGGTGATCCGGCGGGACTACCGCTTTTCGGCGGCGGCCGCAACGAGTGTCCCCGAGGCTCTCGTCGCCTTTCTGGAGGCGACGGATTTCGAGGATGCCCTGAGGAAGGCCGTCTCCCTCGGCGGCGACGCCGACACCCAGGCGGCCATCGCCGGCGCCGTGGCCGAGGCCTTTTACGGCGCTCCTCCAAAGCCGTTTGTCAGCCGAGCCCGGAGCGTTCTGACGGCAGACCTTCTGGCCGTCGTCGATGCCTTTACGGCCCGCTACGGGCCCTGACGGTCGGGTGTCCTCTCCCTTTCCATCGCGGCGAGGGATTTTTTCGCCACCGAGAGCATGAGTTTGAGGCGGTTTTTCTGGTTCACCTCGCTCGCTCCCGGATCGAAGTCGAGGGGGAGGATGTTGGCCCGGGGGAAGGCCCTGCGGAGGTCGCGGATCATCCCCTTGCCGAAGATGTGGTTGGGCAGGCAGGCGAAGGGCTGGATGCAGACGATGTTGTCCACGCCTCCTTCGAGGAGTTCCACCATCTCGCCCACGAGGAACCACCCCTCGCCGGACTGGTTGCCCAGGGAGAGGTGGCGCGAGGCTCCCCTGGCGATGGCGGCGATCGTCGAGGGGGGGCAGAAGCGGGAACTGGCTTCAAGGGCGCGGCGGAGGCCGCGCCTTTTGCGTTCGAAGAGGGCGATCAGGGCCTGGGCGCCCAGGCTCCAGGCCAGAGAGCCCGAGAGGATGTCGTGGCTGACCTTGTGGTCGTAGAGGCAGTAGAGGCCGAAATCGAGGAGGTCCGGCACGACCACCTCGGCCCCCTCCTCCTCAAGGAAGCGGACGATGTCGTTATTGGCTCCGGGGTGGTATTTGACGAGGATCTCGCCGACGATGCCGACGCGGGGCCGCCGTCGCTCCTCGATGGGAAGGGCGTCGAAGTCGGCGACGATGGCCTCCAGGGCCCGGCCCAGCCCTTTGCCGTCACCGGCGGTGATGAAGTCGATGCAGCGTTTCGACCAGTGGGCACAGAGGGCATCGGCGGCGCCCCTGACGGTCTCGTAGGGGCGGACCCGGTAGAGGACGCGCATGAGGAGGTCGCCGACGAGGGTGCCTCTCAATGCGTCGCGGAGGAGGGGAAGGGTGATCTTGAAGCCCGGGTGGCGCTCCAGGGCCGCCGAGAGGGCCACGGGGACGACAGGGACGTGGCCGAAGCCGTTGTCGGCCAGGGCCTTGCGCATGAGAGCCACGTAGTTGGTGGCCCGGCAGCAGCCTCCCGTCTGGGGGAGGACGACGGCGGACCGGTCGGGATCGTACCGTCCCGACTTGAGGGCCTGCAGGGCCTGGCCGACGAGGATGATGCTGGGGTAGCAGGCGTCGTTGTTGACGCTCCTTAGCCCCTCCTCGACGGTCGAGGCGTCGACGTGGAGGAGCACCTCCAGGGGGTAGCCGTTGCGGGCGAAGGCGGCCTGGAGGAACTGGAAGTGGATGGGCGACATCTGAGGCGCCAGGAGGGTGTAGCTCTCCCTCATGGGGCGGGTGAAGAGGACCTTGGCCCTGCGCTCGAGGGCCCGGGCGGCCCGGATCGGGGCGGGCGTGCGCTTTTTTCGTTCCTCCAGGGCGGCCAGGAGGGAGCGGATGCGGATCCGCGCCGTGCCGAGGTTGCTGATCTCGTCCACCTTGAGGAGGGTGAAGAGCCTGCCCGAGCGGGCGAGGATCTCCCGGACCTGGTCGGCCGTGATGGCATCGAGGCCGCAGCCGAAGGAGGTGATCTGGACCAGCTCCAGGTCGTCCCGGCTCGCCACGAAGGCCGCCGCCCGGTAGAGGCGGCTGTGATAGAGCCACTGGTCGACGACGCGCAGCGGCTCGCCCTGACCGGCCAGGTGGGCGACCGAATCTTCGGTGAGGACGGCCAGGCCCAGGCCGGTGATCATCTCGGCGATGCCGTGGTGGATCTCGCCGTCGACGTGGTAGGGCCGCCCGGCGAGGACGATGCCCCTCAGCCCCTTGCGGGCCATGAGGGCCAGGGCCCGCTCTCCCTCGCGGCGGCTGTCGGCCTTGAAGCGGGCCAGCTCGGCGTAGGCGGCCCGGAGGGCCCGTTCCACCTCGGCCCGTCCCAGCCTTTCCGGGGCCAGCTCCTCAAGGAGGCGCCGTCCCATCCGGGAGGGCGCGTCGAGGGGGAGGAAGGGGTGGTAGAAGCGGACGCCCGAGGCCTCGAGGATCTCCATGTTGGCGGCGATCGTCTCGGGGTAGGAGGTGACGACGGGGCAGTTGTAGTGGTTGTCTGTCTCCCCCTCGGGGATGTTGAGGGGGATGGAGGGGTAGAAGATCTTCGTCGCTCCCCGCAAGACGAGGTCGGCGATGTGGCCGTGGACCAGCTTGGCCGGGTAGCAGACCGAATCGGAGGGGATCGTCTCCATGGCCGATTCGTAGAGGCGCCGCGACGACGGTGACGAGAGGAGCACCCGGTAGCCCAGCTCGGTGAAGAGGGTGAACCAGAAGGGGTAGTCCTCGTAGAGATTGAGGGCGCGGGGGATGGCCATGATGCCCCGGGGGGCGTCCTTTTCGGCCAGGGGCCGGTAGCCGAAAAGCCGTTTTTCCTTCCAGGCGTAGAGGTTGGGGATGTCGTCACGGCGCCTTTCGAGGCCGGCGCCGCGCTCGCAGCGGTTGCCGGAGATGAAGGTCCGACCGTCGGGAAAGCGGCGGACCGTGACGGCGCAGTTGTTGCCGCAGAGGCCGCAACGGCGGCTCTCGGCGGGACTGGCGAAGGCGGCAAGATCGCCGGGGGAGATGAGGGCCGTCTTCATTCCCGTCCGCCAGCCGTTGCGGGCGATGAGGGCGGCGCCGAAGGCGCCCATGAGACCGGCGATGTCGGGCCGCAGCACCTCCCGGCCCAGGAGGTTCTCCAGGGCCCTCAGGACGGCGTCGTTGTTGAAGGTGCCTCCCTGGACGACGATCGATGGGCCCAGTTCGGCCGGGTCGCGGAGACGGATCACCTTGAAGAGGGCGTTGCGGATGACCGAGTAGGCCAGTCCGGCGGCGAGGTCGCCGATCTCGGCTCCTTCCTTGAGGGCCTGACGGACCTTGGAGTTCATGAAGACGGTGCAGCGCGTTCCCAGGTCGACGGGGGACGAGGCCGAGAGGGCCTGGCGGGAGAAGTCCTGGACGGAGAGCCCCAGGGCCTGGGCGAAGGTCTCGATGAAGGAGCCGCAGCCTGAGGAGCAGGCCTCGTTGAGCATGATGGCGTCGATGACGCCGTCGTGGACGAAGAGGCTCTTCATGTCCTGGCCGCCGATGTCGAGGACGAAGGTCACGTCGGGGGCGAAGAACTGAGCCGCCCGACAGTGGGCGACGGTCTCGATTTCGCCGCCGTCGACGGAGAGGGCCCTCTTGAGGATCTCCTCGCCGTAGCCGGTGACGACGGAGCGGGCGATGACGGCTCCTTCGGGCAGGGCGGCGTAGAGGTTCCTGAGGGCTTCGACGGCCGATTCGAGGGGCCTGCCGCCGTTGCTGCCGTAGTGGCTGTGGAGGAGCTCCCCCCTGCGGGAGAGGACGACGAGTTTCGTCGTCGTCGAGCCGGCGTCGATGCCGAGAAAGACGGGGCCCCTGTGGGAGGCCAGGTCGGCCCGGGCCAGGCGGCACCGGTCGTGGCGGGCCCGGAAGGCTTCGTGCTCGGCAGAGGAGGCGAAGAGGGGGGGCAGCTGGGCGGCGCCCCTCTCCTTCTTGCGGACGAGCCCGGCAAAGGCCGCCCGGAGTTCCTCCCAGGGGCGGGAGGGCTGATCGCGGGCCGCCAGAGCGGCGCCGAGGGCCACGAAAAAGAGTCCCTCCTCGGGGAGGAGAACCCGGTCGGCGGTGAGGCGCAGCGTCTCGATGAAGCGTCTTCGGAGCTGGGGGAGAAAGTGAAGGGGGCCGCCGAGGAAGACGATCTTCCCCTTCAGGGGGCGCCCCTGGGCGAGGCCCGTCAAGGTCTGGTTGACGACGGCCTGGAAGATGGAGGCGGCGATGTCCTCCCGGGAGGCGCCCTCGTTGAGGAGGGGCTGGATGTCGGCCTTGGCGAAGACGCCGCAGCGGGAGGCGACGGGGTAGATCTGGCTGGCCTTGGCGGCCAGAGCGTCGAGGCCGGCGGCGTCGGTCTGGAGGAGGGCGGCCATCTGGTCGATGAAGGCCCCCGTCCCGCCGGCGCAGACGCCGTTCATGCGCTGTTCCACGGCGCCCCGGAGGTAGGTGATCTTGGCGTCCTCGCCGCCGAGTTCGATGAGGGTGTCCGCCTCGGGAAGACGCCACTCGACGGCCGTCGTGCAGGCGATGACCTCCTGGACGAAGGGCAGGGCGAGGGCCTCGGCCGGGGCCATGCCGCCGAAGCCCGTCAGGGCGAGGGCCACGGTCCGGCCCGTCAGGAGGGGTTGGGCCTCGTCGAGTAGGGCCAGCAGGGTGCCGGGAATATCCGAATAGTGACGGCGGTAGAGGGAGAGGGCGATCCGCTCTCCGTCAAGGATGACCAGCTTGGCCGTGGTGGAACCGAGATCGACGCCCAGGTGGCAGGGTGCCATGAGACGACGCCTCCGTGAGCTCCCTTGCCCTCCGGCCCCTCTCGGGAGGGGGTGCGATGGTGGCGGTAGGGAGGAGACTCCTCCTGAGCATAGCCAGGTTGTATGGAATGTCAAGCCGTCACATGAGGCTCCGTTTAACGGCAAGCTCGGGACTTTTTGGCGGTACAGAGTCGGAGACTATCGCCTGATCTGCTCGATTGAAGACGAGAAGGTGACGATCGTCGTGGTCCCGATAGGCCACAGGAGAGAGGTCTACAGAAAGGAATAGCGAGGCCCGGTGAAGGAGATGCCGGGCCTCGCTTCCTTTTTGGGGTTTTGCCTCGGCCTCAGCCTTCTCGCTCGTTGGCGATGCGGGTCAGGCGGAGGCAGGAGCGGGAGGAGCGGATGTGGATGGCCATGGCCGCCCTGGCGCTGGCTCCGTCGCCCCGGGCGAGGTGGCGGACGATTTCGCCGTGCTCCCGGAAGGAGTCCATCTCGTCGGGGCCGATGGTGTAGAAGGGGTCGAGGAGGGAGAGAAAGACGTTGGTCATGGTGAGGTATTTTTTCACGGCCTCTTCGAGGACGGCGTTGCCCGAGAGGGAGGCGATGAGGCCGTGAAAGGCGTCGTTGACAGCCATGTAGCGCTCCAGGTCGCGGGCCCGGAAGGCCTCGACCTCTTCGGCGCGGAGCTCGTCGAGGCGGACCGTGTCGGAGGGGCGGATGTGCCGGCAGGCCAGGGCGATCGCCTCGGGCTCGAGGATCTCCCTCATGAAGTAGGTGTCGCGGACGAGCTCCTGCGACGGCTGCATGACCTGGGCGCCGAGGTTGGCGTTGAGGGCCACCATGCCGTCGGCGGCGAGGCGCCTCATGGCGTTCCGTATCGGCGTGCGGCTGATGCCGAGCTCGTCGGCGATCTGGGGTTCCGAGAGACGGCTCCCCGGCTGCCACCGCCGGGCGATGATGGCCCGGCGGATGTGCTGGTAGGCCTGTTCTTCGAGATTGCGGTGTTTGGCCACGGGCAGACGGAAGCGATGGGGCCCTAGCGGGCGTCGCGGACGATCCGGGTCGTCTCGCGGTAGTGAAGGCCGCGCTCTTTTTGTTCGGCCATGACGAAATCGTAGAGCCTGTCGTCGGAGGCGAGGAGCTCCGGCGCCAGCACGCCTTTGCGGGGGATGAGGCCTCGGGCGACGGCCCGGGCGAAGATGGCGCAGGTGAAGGCCGTGCAGCGGGCCATGGAGGTCGTCCCCGTCGTCTCGTCGTAGCGGTCCAGCAGGTCCCAGGTGGTGGTGACCTCGTCACGGCCCCGGTAGCCGCTGACGGTGACGCGCATGACCGTCAGGTCCCGGTCGCCCTTGGCGGGCTCCATCTTCCACAGGGGCAGAAGGAGGTCGGCCGTTATCTCCAGGGGGACGACGTCGACGCCGCCGAGACGGCGGGGCTCCTTGTCGAAGAGGCCCATCGAACGGAGAAGCCTCATCTGTTCCACGTGGCCGGGCCAGCGCATGGTCATCTCCGCCACGGTCCGGCCGCGGATGTTCTTGGCCAGGCTGCGCAGGCCGTCGGTGTAGAAGACCTCCAGTGTCCCCAGGCCGGGGAACTCCTTGAGGTGCAGCCCCGAGGCGGCCTCGACGGTGACTTCCTTGCCCTCTTCGATGATCCGCGCCGGCCGCAGGAACTCGTCGATGCAGTCCAGGGGGGACCAGGTGGCCTTGTAGTTGAAGGGAGGCTCGGGGTTGGCGGGGATGCCGCCGACGTAGATGAAGGCCTCCGTCACCTCGTCGACGAGGGAGGCGCCGCGGCCCATGAGGAAGTTGGACATGCCCGGGGCGACGCCGATGTCAGGCACGACGGTGACGTCCCGGGCCAGGGCCGCTCCGTTGAGAAGATCGAAGTCCTCGGCCATGAAGGAGATGTCGCAGAGGTTCCCGCCCAGGCCGATGACGGTCTCCATCATGGCGTAGCCCAGGGCGCCGGGGACGCCGGCGGTGACGATGTCGGCCTCCTTGACGAAGGGTGCCAGCTCGTCGGCGCTGGTGGCGGAGGCGACGGCCGTTCTGACCTGGGGGAGCCGGGCCTGAAGCTCGGCGAGACGTCCTTCGTCCCTGTCGACGACGGTGACGTCGAAGTCGCGGGAAAGGTCCTGGGCGATGACGTGGCCGATCATTCCGCAACCGATCTGGAGCGCTTTCATGTGTTCACGTCCTTCCGGGGGATTGTGCCGCTTGGATACCATTATAGAGAGATGTGTCCATAGGTCAAGAAAGAGGCCGTCAAGATCGGCTTTTTTGCCGTTGGGAGGGGGGAAAGGATACAGAAAGAAAAAGGGCCCGGTGCTCCGATCTGGCACGGGAGGTGGAGCTCCCGGCGCCGTCGGTGAGGGGGGCTTCCCGGCTTTCGTCGTCGCCGGCGTCTTCTGCAGGTCAGCTCTGGCCGCCCTCGGCCTCTGGCTCGTGGCGACGGGCTTTCTCGGGGCCTGAGCCGTTCCCGCCCTGGGGCGGGTGGGCCGCTTCTTTGGATCGAAGCTGGGCCAGCTGGCGGCGGAAGAAGAAGAAGGTGACCGATGCCGAGATGACGTCGGCTCCGGGGAAGGCATACCAGACGCCCTTGAGGCCGAAAAGGGGCGGCAGGAAGAAGAGGAGGGGCAGGAAGAAGAGGACCTGTCGCGACAGGGAGAGGAAGAAGGCCGGACGGGCCTTGCCCAGGGCCTGAAAGAGGGCGGCGCCGATGATCTGGAAGCCGATGAGGCAGAAGGCGGCCGTCATGACCCGGAAGGAGCGGGCCCCCAGTTCTCTCAGCGTCGCGTCGGGCGTGAAGAGGCCGAAGATGGGACCCGGGAAGAGCTGGACCAGGACCCAGGCCAGGGAGGACCAGGCCGTGGCGAGGAGGATCGAAAGCAGAATGGCCCGGCGGGCCCGGCCGTAGAGGCGGGCTCCGTAGTTGTAACCCAGGATGGGCTGCATGCCCTGGGCGATGCCGAAGATGGGCATGAAGGCCATGGAGAGGGAGCGGCTGACGACGCTGTAGGCGGCGACGGCCATGTCGCCGCCGTAGAGGGCCGACGAGCGGACGACGAGGGTGACGATGAGGCTGTTGGCCGAAAGGCGGGCGAATTCGGAGGAGCCCACGGCGAGCATTTCCGAAAGGATCGCCCTCTGGGGACAAAGATGTCCCCACCGGAGGCGGAGGACGCTCCTGCCCGTGAGGTAGTAAAGAGAAAGCCAGACGACGACGGCTCCCTGGGCGATGACTGTGGCCCAGGCGGCACCGGCGATGCCCATCCGGAAGCCGAAGATGAAAAGGGGGTCGAGGACGATGTTGGTCAAAGCCGAGACGAACATGGTGATCATGGCGATGGAGGCGTTGCCCTCGGCCCGGACGGCGTTGTTGAGGCCGACGCCGAAGACCTGGAGGGGCAGGCCGAAGAGGATGATCGAGACGTAGTCCCTAGCGTAGGGGAAGATTTCCTCCGTGGCGCCCAGCAGTCTCAGGAAGGGATTGAGGTTGAGGTAGACCAGGGCCGCCGCCGCCAGCCCCAGCGTGACGGCGGTGGTGACGAGCGTGCCCAGGGTGCGGTCGGCCCGTTCCACATTGCCCGCCCCCAGGCTCCGGGAGATGAGGGAGGCGGCGCCGACGCCGCCCGTAGTGGCCACGGCCATGATCATGAGCTGAAAGGGAAAGGCGACGGCTGTCGCCGCCAGGCCGAGGGGGCCGACGCCGTGGCCGATGAAGAAGGCGTCGACGAGGTTGTATGAGGCCTGGACGAACATGCCGACCATGGCCGGCAGGGAAAGCTGGAGAAGCAGGCGGCCGATGGGGGTCTCGCCGAGGAACCGAGTCCGTTCGTTCAAGAAGATCGCTCCTTCCTAAACGATCAGGATACACGATCGGCTCTTCCCGGGCCAGGCGGTCAGCCCACCTTCCGTTTCCGCACCGGCTCGTCGTCGACGATGAGGCCGTCGCGGACGGTGACGATCCGCTTGGCGTAGAGGGCCATGTCGGGCTCGTGGGTGACGAGGATGATCGTGATACCCTCGCCGTCGTTGAGGCTCTGGAAAAGGCTCATGATCTCCTCGCTCGTCGCCGAGTCGAGGTTGCCTGTCGGCTCGTCGGCGAGTATGAGGGGTGCCCCCCCGACGAGGGCCCTGGCGATGGCGACGCGCTGCTGCTGCCCTCCCGAGAGCTGGTGGGGCTGGTGGTGCTCTCGCCCCTCGAGGCCGACGAGGCGCAGGGCCTCCTTGGCCCGGCGGTGACGCTCTCTCAGGCCGATTCCGCCGTAGAGCATGGGGAGCTCGACGTTCTCCAGGGCCGTCGTCCGGGCCAGGAGGTTGAAGCCCTGGAAGACGAAGCCGATGGTCTGGTTCCGCGTCCGCGCCAGGTCGTCGCCGGAGAGACGGGCCACGTCGCGCCCTTCGAGGTGGTATTCGCCCCGGCTGGGCGTGTCGAGGCAGCCCAGGATGTTCATGAGCGTCGACTTGCCCGATCCCGAGGCGCCCATGACGGCGACGAATTCGCCCCGGCCGATGTCGAGGCTGATGCCGCGGAGGGCGTGGACGGGAATTTCTCCGAGGCTGTAGGTCTTGTGGATGTCCCGCAGCTCGATGAGGGCCATCGCTAGAGGCGCATCCTCGGCGAGCTCGTTCCGCCCGAGCCGGAGCTGAGCACGGCCGTGACCACTTCGAGGCCCTCGTCGACGTTGCCGGAGATCTCGACGTAGCTGCCGTCGCTGAGTCCCGTCGTGACGGGGATGGGCCTGAGGTCTGTCGTCCAGATCCTTGTCCCCTGGCCGTTCGCGGCGGCTCCACCCTGTTTTCGCCCCTGGCCGCCTCCCTGGGCCGAAGGCTGAGGGACAGGCGGCACGAAGCGGAGAGCCGCGGCGGCCACCTTGAGGACGTTTTTGGCCGTGGCGACCTCGATCTCGACGTTGGCCGTCATGCCCGGCTTGAGCTTCATCTCGGGGTTGTCGACGCGGATGATGGTCCGGTAGGTGACGACGTTCTCCGAAGAAGAGGGTTCGAGGCGGATCTGGTGGACGTAGCCCCGGAAGAGATCGTCGGGGTAGGCGTCAACGGTGAAAGAGACCTTCAGCCCCTCTTTCAGGTAGCCGATGTCAGCCTCGTCGACGTCGGCCTCGACCTGCATCTGCGTCAGGTCCTCGGCGATGGTGAAGAGAGTGGGGGTCTGGTAGCTGGCGGCGACGGTCTGGCCGGCGCTGATGTTCTTGCCGACGACGACGCCGTTGACGGGCGAGACGATGCGGGTGTAGCCCAGGTTGGCCTCGGCCCGGCGGAGGGCGGCTTCGGCCTGGGCGACGGAGGCCCGGGCCGAGGCCAACCTGGCCCGGGTCGTGGCGAGGGCCCGCTCGGCGTCGTCCACGTCGGCGGCGGCGATGAAGTCCTTCTCGAAAAGGTTGCGGCGCCGTTTGAGGGTCCGCTCGGCGTCGTCCACGTTGGCCTGTGCCTCGACGACGGAGGCCCGGGCGGCGGCCAGGTCGGCCAAGGCGCGATCCCGTTCGGCCTCGAAGAGGGTGCTTTCGATGGTGGCGATGACCTGTCCCTTGGTGACGGTCGAATTGTAGTCGGCGTAGAGCTCCCGGATCGTGCCCGAGACCTGGGTGCCCACCTCGACGGTGTTGACGGCCTGGATCTTGCCCGTCGCCGTGACGGTCTGGACGATGTCGCCCCGGGTGACGGTGGTCGTCAGAAGCTGGGGCGCCGCCTCGGGCCTGTTGAAGTAGTGGTAAAGGCCCCAGCCAGTGCCGCTGAAAAGAAGCAGCAGGAGGATCAGTTTTTTCATGATCTATCGGTCTCCCTCGCTCGTGATGGACGTCGCCGTCGCCTTTTCCAGCCCCGCCAAGGCCAGGTGATGGTCGTAGAGAGCCTGGTTACGGTCCTTCAGGGCCCGGCTGTAGGCCTCGGTGGCCTGGCTGACCTCGAGGGAGCTGCCGACGCCGACGGCGTAGCGCCCCTGGGCGAGATCAAGGTTCTCTTTGGCCTGGGTCAGGTTCAGTTCCGTCGTGTTCCGGTTTTCCAGGGCCTCCGTCAGGGAAAGGAGAGCCTGACGGACCTCGTGGATGACAGCGAGGCGAAGCGATGTCTCCCTGGCCTTTGCCCTCTCGACGGCTGCCTCGGCCTCGCGGACCTGGGCGGCCGTCAGCCCCCCGTCAGCGACGGGGAGGGAGAAAGTCAGCGAAGCCCGCCACTGGCCGTCATCGCCGTCGGACCAGTCGTAGCCGCCCGAGGCGGAAAGCTCGCCGGCCATCCCCTTGGCGGCGACAGTGCGGTTCATTTCGGCTGCCCGGAGGGCCTCGCGGCGGGCTCGCAGGTCGGGGCGGAGCGAGAGGGCCCGATCGACGGCCGATTCCTCATCGAAGCCTGTCCGGGGAGGCGCTTCGGGCTCGGCGATGTCGTAGTCCGGGGCCGCCTCGATGGCCAGAAGCTTCTCCAGAGCCGACCGGGCCAGGGCCAGGTTCGCCTGGGCCCGGGTGAGCTCCAGCCGGGCCTGGCCGAGATCGACGCGGGCTGCGGTGACGTCCGACTTCGGCGCCAGTCCCGCGTCGTAGGTGGCCTCGGCCTGGCGGAGCTGGGTCTCGTAGAGGGCCAGGCTTTCCCGGGCCGTCTGGAGATCCCAGCGGCGGCGGAGCAGCTCATAGAAGGCGGACTGGACGTCGTAGATGAGGCCGATCCTGGCCCAGGCGACGGCGGACTTGGCCTCGTCCAGGCCGGCCCTGGCTGCCTCAAGGGCCTTCTGGCTCTTGAGGCCGTCGGTCAGGAGTTGCCGGACCGAGAGATCGGCCTGCGTCGTGTCGCTCCCCTCGCCTCGGCTGTGCGTCGACGAAAGGCCGATCGAAGGCTTGAGAGGGGCTCTCTTTTGGTCGACGAAGGCCTCGGCGCCGCTGACTCCGGCCTCTTCGGCGGCCAGGTCGGGATTGGCCGCCAGGGCGATGGCGATGCACCGTTCGAGGGTGAGGGTCTCGCCGGGATCGATCGTTTCAGCCTCGGCGGCGAGGGAGAATACGAGTAGAACGGAAATAAGGACGGCCAGGGCCGTTCCCTGCCTTTTTCCCATGACATGCCTCCTTGGGGAAACGGTTTTCGTCGTTGTCCGCAAGTTATTCTACCCCCAAGCGGCCTTGACTCTATCCGTACGATAACTCACTTTACAGCCAAATTCCCGAAGGTGCGTTCATTATGCGTTTCTCCGCACGGTGCCTGAAAGAGCTCTTTGCTGTAAACTTGTTTAAATGAGCAGAATGACAGGGAAGGGACGGTTCCCGACGCATTCCGTGTGTTTTTCGTGGCCCTGAGCCGGGAGGTGGAGATGATGAGAAGAACCTGTGCTGTCGTCGCGTTGCTCTGGAGTCTGTTCGTGTTTCTGGAAGGTGTTCCGGCGGAGGCAATTACCTTCAGCAGTCAGGGAGCCGACGGCGGCAGCACCGCCCCGGCGCCGGTCGTGACGGGAAGCGGCGCACCGCGGCCCGCCTCGGGCAAGAGAAATGCCGCCCCCCTTGTCCTTCCCCTCGACAAGGAGAGCAAGGGCCGGATGGGCGAGGCCATCTCCCTCGTCCAGGCCACGGGCTTCCAAGCGAAGCTGGCCATGATGGAACTCGAGCGGATCGAGGAGCAGGGGGCGACGACAGCAGAGATTGCCGCCCGTCTTGACCATGCCTACAAGTCCTTCGAGGCCATGGAGAAGGCGGCCAAGGGTCTCGATGACACGGTCAAGCTCACCCGGCTGGCCCTGGAGGGACATCTGGGTCCGAAAGAGCGTCTGGCCGCCCTGGCCGACCTCTTTGCCGTCCTGCCCGCCGAGGCCTTTGATGACATGTCGTCGATGGCGACGCAGGCCATCCAGAACGAGATCGGCAAGATCGCCGGCGGGGCGAGGCTGACCTATGAGAAGGCCCTGTCCACCCTCTCCAGTGGGGCCAAGGCCGTGGGGGACTTTGCCTCCAAGGCGAAAAATGCTGTAAAAAGCGGCTTTGACAAGGTCGTCGGAACGCTGACGACGCCCGTCGCCTACGCCCACACCAAGGTCAGCCAGGTCGTGGGCTGGGAGGGCTGGGCCAAGACGATGGCCGTCACCAAATTCGCCTGCACTGTCACCGTCGGCACCGCAGGGCTTGTCGTCGCCATCACGACCCTGCCCGCCACGGCTGTGGCGGCGCCTCTCGTCGCCGTCGGCGTCTACACGGCGACCAACATCGGTGCCGGCCTCTCCCTGGTGAACGACCTCAACGAGATCGACGGGCGCTCCTCGCCGGGGCTCGAGTCCTCTTCCTACGCGATCAGCAAGACAACGGCCGTCATCGGCCTCGTTCAGGGAGGGAGCCCGGGCGAGATTCTCGTCAACGTCATCGGCGGTTCCATGGACGACATGACCGTCGGGCGCGAGATGACGCCCGCCGAGGTGGACAGCTTCGTCAAGGAACAGGAAGAGAAGATGGAGCGCAAAGGGCTTCACGTGCCCTACAGGCCACCGGCAGACAGAACGCCTTCCGGCGGCGGCGGAGACAACGGCGGAGGCGGCAGCGGCGGAGGCTGCGGCGACGGCTGCAGCTGATGTCTCGGAGGGCGGGCGTCTCGCCCGCCGAAGGGCCGAAGGCCCTTGGGGTTTTAACCGGCGCGGACAGAATGACCTCGCTGCGAAAAGCAAACCTCAAAGACCAAGCGGGCCTTTCGGGGGGCGGGCGTCCTCGCCCGCCGAAGGGCCGAAGGCCCTTAGGGTCCTAAACGACACGACAGAATGACCTCGCTGCGAAGAGCAAACCCAAAGAACAAGCGGGCCTTTCGGAGGGCGGGCGTCTCGCCCGCCGAAGGGCCGAAGGCCCTTGGGGTTTTAACCGACGAAGACAGAATGACCTCGCTGCGAAAGAACGAAAGTCAAAACCTGCGGGCCTGCAAACCGGCCCGCCCGCGGCCAGGATGGCCGCGCCCCGGAAAGGCCGTGTTTTTCGGGGGGCGGGCGTCTCGCCCGCCGAAGGGCCGAAGGCCCTTAGGGTCCTAACCGACACGCCAGAATGACCTCGCTGCGAAAGAACGAAAGTCAAAACCGGCGGGCCTTTCGGAGGGCGGGCGTCTCGCCCGCCGAAGGGCCGAAGGCCCTTGGGGTTTTAACCGACGAAGACAGAATGACCTCGCTGCGAAAGAACGAAAGTCAAAACCTGCGGGCCTGTGAACTGGCCCGCTCGCGGCCAGGATGGCCGCGCCCCGAAAGAGCAAACCCCCAGGACCTGAGGGTTCTCGGGGGGCGGGCGTCTCGCCCGCCGAAGGGCCGAAGGCCCTTAGGGTCCTAAACGACGCGACAGAGTATCCTCGCTGCGAAAGAACGAAAGTCAAAACCGGCGGGCCTGCAAACCGGCCCGCCCGCGGCCAAGATGGCCGCGCCCCGAAAGAGCAAACCCCCAGGACCTGAGGGTTCTCGGAGGGCGGGCGTCCTCGCCCGCCGAAGGGCCGAAGGCCCTTAGGGGTTTAACCGACGAAGACAGAATGACCTCGCCGCGAAGAGCAAACCCAAAGAACAAGCGGGCCTGCAAACCGGCCCGCCCGCGGCCAAGATGGCCGCGCCCCGGAAGGGCCGTGTTTTCCGGGGGGCGGGCCAATGCGCCCGCCGAAGGGCCGAAGGCCCTTGGGGTTTTAACCGGCGCGGACAGAATGACCTCACTGCGAAGAGCAAACCCAAAGAACAAGCGGGCCTTTCGGGGGGCGGGCGTCTCGCCCGCCGAAGGGCCGAAGGCCCTTAGGGTCCTAACCGATACGACAGAATGACCTCGCTGCGAAAAACAAACCCAAAGACCGAGCGGGCCTGTGCCCCGGCCCGCCCGCGGACGGGACGTCCGCGCTCCGAGAAACCTAAAACCAACCCCATCGCGGACGGGACGTCCGCGCTCCGGAAGATCAAACCCCAGACCCTCGCGGCCAGGATGGCCGTGCCCCGGAAGGGCCGAAGGCCTTTGGGGTCTTCTCTGGAGTCTCCAGGATGCCTCACTTTTGCTGTCCCGTCGACGCCATTCTTTTCGGCGAGAGGAGCCGCGGCAAGGGGCGCTACAGCGAGGCCTTCAGGGACGAGCTCTTCCGAAAGACCTTCAACCGAGAGGTGCCGCCGGCCTAGCTCGTGTCTTTCCGCGGCCGTTCTTCCTTCTCCCACCCGGCGACGACCGATTCGAGGGCGTCGATGACGGTTCCGTCGAAGGTTTTGTCCCTTTCATCGCGGAAGAAGGCGAGGATCTTCTCCAGAGGCCATCCTTCCTTGTAGACGCGGCGGCTCAGGAGGGCGTCGAAGGTGTCGGCGACGGCGAGGATCCTGCCGGAGAGGCTGATGGCGTCGCCGGCGAGACCGTCGGGGTAGCCGCTGCCGTCGAGTTTTTCGTGATGTTCCGCCATGGCCCTGAAGGAGGTCTCCCTCAGAGGAACGGCCTCAAGGATTTCACGGCTTCTCAGGGGGTGGCTTCGGATGACGGCGTATTCCTCTTCGGTGAGACGGTCCGGTTTCCGGAGGATCGAATCGGGGATGCCGATCTTGCCCACGTCGTGGAGGAGGGCGCCGATGGCGAGGGCCTCGACCTCTTCGTCGGGGAGGTCCATTTCCCTGCCGAGCCGGGAGGCCAGTGCGGCGACCCGTTCCGAGTGGCCCCGCGTGTCGGGGTCCTTGGCGTCGACGGTGGCGACGATGGCCTTGACCGTTCCTTCGAAGGCTTCGAGGCGCTGCCGTTCCGACTCCCTGTGGAGGGCGTGAAGGCGCACGATGTGGGCGACGGGGAAGAGGAGGGCCGTTCCGGCGAGAGGGCCGAGGGGGGAGAACCAGAGGTTCCCCCCTGCCAGGAGGGCAAGGGGGGCGAGAGCTCCCGCTGCGACGAGCGTTCCCAGCAGAAGGATGCTCCGGCGGGCCGGAAGAAGGGCCCCGATCAGGGCCGCGGCGAGGGAGAAGAGGGCTGCCGCCGTTGCCTGAGCCGTTGCCGGGATGCGGCGGAGGGGCTCCCTTTCCCGAAGGGCCTCGACGGCCAGGGCCAGGAAGACGGGCCCGGCCAGGGGGCGGACGGCCAGTCCCCTGGGGACGGGAAGAAGGTCCTGAAAGCCGATGCCGGCGACGTCGACGCCGACGATGACGAGTTTGCCGGCGAAGGATTTCCCGCCGGAACGGCCTTCGAGGACGTCGATGTACTCGTAGGTGGCCAGCGTCGTCTCGTCGATCTGGGGCAGCCAGAGCCGCTGTCCGTCAAGGGGGAGGTCGCGCCCGCCGAGGCGGAGCTTCAGGGGGCTGTCGGAGACGGCCTCGAGGGCCTCGCCGCTGTGAGCGAGATGGGCCGCCAAGGCCAGGGAGGGGAGGCTTTTTTCTCCGTAGGGCCAGAGGGGGATGGACTGGCGGTAGAGGCCGTCCACGTCGGGAAGGACGTTGGCTACGCCCAGGGCCGCAGCAGAACGGGCCAGATCGCCTTGGGGAAGGATCAGGGCCGGTTCGGGGCCGGTTTCCAGATGGGCGGCGAGGACGACGTTCCCCTGTCCGGCGACGGCGGCGGCCAAGGCCCGGTCTTCGGAGGGCGCCGTCGCTTCGGGGAAGAGGAAGTCGAGGACGACCGTCTTGGCCGGCGCAAGGCGGTCGACGAGGCGGCCGTGGACGGACCGGGGCCAGGGCCAGCGGCCCAGGGCCCGGAGGGAGGGCTCGCCGATGAGGATGAGGGCCATGTCGTCGGAAGCTTCCTTCGGGGGCAGAAAGGAGCGGTAGAGGTCCATGAGGGGGCGGTCGGCCCGGTCGAGAGCAGCCGGAGCGGTCAGGGGCAGCGCCGTGACGGCGGCGGCAAGCAGCAGAGGCAGGACGCCGTCGCGGAGCCGGAAGATCTTGCGATCCCTCATGGGCGTTGGGCCAGGAGAGGCAGCAGGCCTCTTCCCCTGAGGGCCGCCGTCTTGGTGATGATCGTCACCTCGCCGGGGATGCGGAAGTCGAAGGCGTTGGCCTCGATGAGGTCGGCCGCCTCGTCGGGGATGACGATATCGCCTTCGGAGAGGACGAGGGCCCGGTCCTCGTCGGCCCAGGCCGGTGAGGCGAGAAGAGCCTGGGGTGCCCTCGGGGAACGTTCCAGGACGTAGCGGCAGAGCCCCTTCTCAATGAAGGCCCTTTCGTCGATGAATTGGAGGCCGTAGAGGGGGGCTCCCGAGGCGCGGCGGACGGTGAAGACCATCGAGGGGACGAAGGGGAGGTGGCTCACGTCAAGGACAAGGCTGTCATAGCCCTCGCCGGAATAGGCCGAAACCGCGCGGGGGGCCAGTCCGTCCAGCTTCGGGGCCAGAGCCTGGCGGAGTCCCCGGAGGCGGATGCCCCCTTCGACGGTGTAGATCTCGCCGTCCCAGGTGGCCTGCCAGATCTCGACGTGGCGGACCAGGCCCTGGACGACGCTCCGGACGCTGTCGTGGACCATGAAGTCCTTCATCTTCGTTCGGGCCTCGATGCGGACGCCCTCGACGTGCTCCAGGAGGTTGCGCTGGAGGTCGACGATGGCGGCGCGGCGGGCCAGGAGCTTGGCTCCCGGGCCCGTTCCCGGGGCCACCCCCTGGCCGAAGGCGACGACACGATCTTCGGACCAGAGGACGACGGGGGATTCGGCGGCGGCCTCAGAAAAGAGAAGAAGCAGAAGAAGCATCGGGAAAAGGCAGGCCCGGGTCGCTCTCACGGAAGATCGCCTCCTTCAGTCATTACTGTCATTACTGTTGTGGGCGGTGGCGGGTGATCTCGTGATCCTCCTTCGATGATGGACGTTTTTCCCCCCTTTGTCGAGCTTGTCGGCCGGTCCTTTTTGCCCCATCATAGGTCCCATTCCGGCTTAAAATTGCTCAAGACGAGGAGAGGGTCTCTTTCATGAGTGAGGACCGACGCAAAAACGGCGCCGCCCAGGCCCACAAGTTCGGCACTTTCGGGGGCGTCTTCACGCCGACGACGCTCACCATCCTCGGCGTCATCATGTTCCTCCGCTTCGGCCAGGTCGTGGGCCAGGCCGGGTCGGTCGGGGCCATCGCCATCGTCCTCTCGGCCAAGGCCATCACGCTTCTCACGGCCTTTTCCGTGGCGGCCATCGCGACGAACACCCAGGTCAAGGGCGGGGGCGCCTATTACCTGATCAGCCGGACTCTGGGCGTCGAGTACGGCAGTGTCATCGCCATCTTCCTCTACGTTGCCCAGGCCACGTCGGTGGCCCTTTACGTCATCGGCTTCACCGAGGCCTTCGTCGGCACCTTTCCCGTGGGTCTTCCCTTCCGCCTTATCGCCACCGTCGTCAACGTCATCGTCTTCCTCTGTGTCTATGTCGGGGCGGGATGGACCATCAAGGTTCAGTACGGGATCCTGGCCGTGCTGGTCCTCTCCGTCCTCTCCTTCTTCGCCGGAGCCCTGCCCCAGAGCTCCCTGGCGACCTTCGAGGCCAACGCCCACAGCGCCTACCTGCCGGGAGAGTCCTTCTTCACGATGTTCGCCCTCTTTTTTCCGGCCGTGACGGGCATCATGGCCGGCGTCAACATGTCGGGCGACCTGCGCGATCCGGGCCGTTCCATTCCCAACGGGACCTTCGCCGCCATTCTCTTCACCGGGGCCATCTATCTCCTCATGGCCCTCTTTCTGGCCGCCACCCGGTCTCAGGAGGCCCTCATCCATCAGGGGCTCATCGTGAGGGAGATCGCCTTCTCGCCTCTGCTGATCACGGCCGGCGTCTTCGCCGCCACCCTTTCGTCGGCTCTGGGGAGCATGATGGGCGCTCCCCGGGTCCTTCAGGCCTTCGCCTCCGACGACGTCTTCCCCCGTCTCCGCCCCCTGGCCAAGGGGAGCGGCCCGGCCTACGAGCCGAGGCGGGCGACGAGCCTGACCTTTCTCATCGCCCAGGTCGCCATCGCCCTGGGCGATCTCGACGCCGTGGCTCCCATCATCACCATGTTCTTCTTGGTCACCTACGGCACCCTCAACATGGCCTGCTTTCTCGAGGGAATCACGAAAAATCCCAGCTTCCGCCCCCGCTTCCGCTGGAATCACTGGACCCTGTCGCTGTTGGGCGCCCTGCTCTGTCTGGCAGCCATGTTTCTCATGAACGTCCTCTGGGCCCTCTCGGCCATCGTCATCATGATCGCCGTCTACGCCCTCGTCAGCCGGGCCGAGGTGATCGCCGCCTGGGGCGATCTGGCAAGCGGCCTGGCCTTTGAGCGGGCCCGGGTGGCCCTGCTGCGGCTCGAAAAGGAGCGCTACCACCCCAAGAACTGGCGCCCCTCCATCCTGGCTCTCAGCGGCGGCGCCTGGAGCCGCAACCATCTGGCCGAATACGCCTGCTGGCTCTCGGCGGGGCGGGGCGTCGTCTCCCTGGCCCAGGTCCTCTTCGGCGACGTCGAGGACCTTTTCGTGCGCCGCAACGAGGCGGAACGGCTCCTCCGTCAGCACATCCAGGACGAGGGAATGGCCGCCTTTCCCGCCGTCGTCGTCGCCGAAGATCTCGGTCAGGGAATCAAGAGCCTCATTCAGTGTCACGGCATCGGCGGCGTCCGGCCCAACACGATCCTCCTGGGCTGGAGCGAGGATCCCGAGCGGGTCGGGCTCTTCGCCCGGACGCTGCGGCTCTGCCGGGCCATGGGGCGGAGCCTCGTCGTCGTCCGCTACGACAGGACCGTCGAGCGCAGCCGTGACGAGGCGCCAGAGGGAAGCCTCAACGTCTGGTGGCGCGAGCCCCACAACGGAGCCCTCATGCTCCTTTTGGCCCATCTGATGAAGCAGAACCGGCTCTGGCGGGACCACCCGCTGCGGATTCTCTGCCCCGTCCCCCCCCTGGCGGACAGGACGAATCTCCTGAAGGAGATGACGGACCGTCTCGCCCTGGCCCGGATCGACGCCGAGATTGTCGTCCTTCCCGCGGAAGACAGGCTGGCCACGCTGCAGGAGGAGATGACGCGGGAGAAGTCGGCGGCCCTCTTCGTCGGTTTCGAGCCCCCCGAGCCGGGGACGGAGGGGGATTTTCTCGACACCTACAGGGCCGTCACGGACCTGCCCGGCGACGTGATCCTCGTCTCCAGCGCCGGAGACGTGGCCCTCGAGGCCTAGGGAGAGGTGACGACGAAGCGGGGTCGGGTTCTCGCCGGCGGGACGGACCTCTTTCTCTGGCTCAAGAGCGGCAAGGCCGATGTCGACGTCCTCGTCGACGTCTCGGCCATCGAGGCCCTGAGGACGATCGACGTCCGGGATGACCAGGTCGTTTTCGGCGCCGCCGTGACCCATGCCGAGGTGGCGGCCCACAGGGAGATCAAGGCCCTCTTCCCGGCCCTGGCCGACGGCTGCCGCAGCGTGGGGTCGCCCCAGATCCGCAACGTGGCCACCCTGGGCGGTAACATCGTCAGCGCCCAGCCCGCCGCCGATTCGGTCGTGCCCTTCGTGGCCCTCGACGCCCAGTGCGAGATCGCCTCCTCTTCGGGGACGCGCGTCGTGCCTCTGGAAGAGCTCTATGAGGGCGTGGGCAAAAGCCGCGTCGACGCGACGAAGGAGATCATCACCAAAATCATCGTCAAGAGGCCGGACGGTCCCTCGGCCAACGCCTACAGCCGGATCTCGCCCCGCGAGGCCATGTCCCTGCCCGTCGTCAACGCCGCCTCCCTGATCGTCACCGACGGCAAGGTTATCGTCGAGGCCCGGATCGTCACCGCTCCCGTGGCCACGACGCCCTTCCGGGCCAAGAGGGCCGAGGCCTTCCTCGTCGGCAAGAATCCCTCCAGCCTGGGTGATCTGGCCGAGGCGGCCTCCATCGCCCAGGATGAGGCCCGGCCCCGTGACTCCCTGGTGCGCGGTTCGGGCGAATACCGGAAGATCCTCGTCAAGGATCTGGTGGAAATGACGCTCTATCGGGCTGCCGAGAGACTGGGTTAGGGGGAACGGATCATGCAGGAACTGAACTGTGTCGTCAACGGCAAGGAAGTCACCCTTCGCGTCGATCCCACGAGGAACCTCGTCGACGTGCTCCGCCGCGATCTGAAGCTCACGGGCGTCAAGGTCGGCTGCGAGGAGGGCGAGTGCGGGGCCTGCACCGTCCTTTTCGACGGCAAGCCCGTCAACAGCTGCATCATCCCCGTCATGAAGGCCCAGGGACGGCATGTCATCACCATCGAAGGGCTGGCCCAGGACGGAGAGCTTGATCCCATCCAGGAAGCCTTCATCGAGGCCGGCGCCATCCAGTGCGGCTTCTGCACGCCCGGCGTCGTTCTCAGCGCCAAGGCCCTTCTCGACGAGAACCCCGATCCCGACAAGGAAGAGATCTGCGAGGCCCTTTCGGGCCACCTCTGCCGCTGTACGGGCTATCTCCAGTTTTACGACGCTCTGAAGATCGCCGCCGAAAAGATCGCGGCCCGCAAGGCATGATCGGCCAGGGGCCGCCCCGACAGAGAGGGGACCTCAAGAAAGGAAGAGACGCCATGGATAGACCCAATCTGTTCTCGCCCATCAAGATCAACGGGATGGAGCTGGCCAACCGGGTGATCATGTCGCCCATGTTCACCAACTCGGCCGCCGCAGACGGCTTCGTCTCCCGAGCGACCATCGGCCATTATGTCGACCGGGCCCGATCCGGCGTGGGGCTGATCATGACGGAGCACACCAGCGTCAGCTCCAAATACATTCACGGCGGCAACCGCCTCCAGATCAGCCAGGACGCCCACGTGCCGGGGCTGGCCCGCCTCGTCGAGGCCGTTCACCGCGAGGGGTGCAAGATCGGCCTCCAGATCGCCCACTCGATCCACGGCGTGGGCATTAAGGTGGAGGAGCTGACCAACGCCGAGTGCTACGGCATCATCGACGATTTCGTCGAGGGCGCCCGACGGGCCGCCGAGGCCGGCTTCGACGCCATCGAACTCCACTACGCCCACACCTACACGATGGCCGACTTCATCTCCCGCCGGACCAACACGCGCACCGACGAGTTCGGCGGCGACATCTACGGCCGCATGTTCATCCACCTCGAGATCCTCAAGCAGGTCCGCAAGCTCGTCGGGACTGATTACCCCCTCTTCGCCCGCATCAGCGCCGAGGAGTTCGTCGTCGGCGGCAACACCATCGTCCAGAGCCGGATCTTCGCCAAGGAGCTCGCAGCCCACGGCATCGACTGCCTCGACGTCTCGGCCGGCGTGCGCTTCGACGACGCCCCCGTCAAGGGCTACAGCGACCAGAGGGGGAAGCCGGGCATCGAATATCCCGACGGTCCCAACGTCTATCTCGCCGAAGACATCAAGGGTCATGTCGACGTCCCCGTCGTGACCGTCGGCAAGCTGGGCAACCCCGACTTCGCCAACGACGTCATCGTCTCGGGCAAGGCCGACCTGATCGCCCTGGCCCGGCCACTCATCGCCGACTCGATGTGGCTCAAGCGGGTCCGCGACGGCCGCTACGACCAGATCAAGGAGTGCCTCTACTGCACCGAGTGTCTCTACGAGCGCCACGATCCGGAGGCCCCCATTCACTGCATGCGCTACACCTGCCAGAATGCCTGTCCGGCCAACGTGGAGGCGCCGATCTACATGGACCTGGCCCGTCAGAAGCGCTACGACGAGGCCTACCGCGTCGTCCAGTCCGAGAACCCCCTCGTCCTCGTCTGTGGCCGCGTCTGCAACCACCCCTGCGAGGATCTCTGCAACCGGGCCAAGATCGACGATCCCGTCGCCATCAGGGCTATCAAGCGCTTCATCACCGACACCCTCCTCGAGCGGGACGGCAAGTTCCCCGTTCCCGAGGTGGCTCCCGACAACGGCAAGAAGATCGCCGTCATCGGCTCCGGCCCTTCAGGCCTCTCCTGCGCCTTCTACCTCCGGAAGAAGGGCTACAGCGTCACCGTCTTCGAGGAGGCCCCCGTCGTGGGCGGCATGCTCGCCCTGGGCCTGCCCGCCTACAGGCTGCCCCGGGACCTCTTCGAGAAGGAGCTCGACGTCTTCCGTTCCATGGGCGTCCGCTTCGAGACGAACCGAAAACTGGGCCGTGACTTCTCCCTCGACGAGCTCCGCGACAAGGGGTACGTGGCCATCTACCTGGCCGTGGGAACCCACGGCAACCGGCAGCTCGGGATCCCCGGCGAAGATCAGGAGGGCGTTCTCTCCGGCGTCGGCTTCCTCCGCGCCGTCAACCTCGGCGAAAGGACGGGCATCGAAGGCAAGGAGGTCGTCGTCATCGGCGGCGGCAATGTGGCCGTCGACTGCGCCCGCGCGGCGATCCGCCTCGGCGCGTCGTCGGTGACGGCCTACTGTCTGGAACAGCCCGACGAGATGCCTGCCCACAAGTGGGAGGTCGAGGAGTACCTCGCCGAAAGCGGCGACGTCCAGTGCGGCTGGGGCCCCATGGCGATCGTCGGCGAGGGAGGCAAGGCCCGGGCCGTCCGCTTCCGCAAGTGTCTTTCCGTCTTCGACGGCGACGGCCGCTTCAACCCCGTCTGCGACGACAGCCAGACCCAGGACGTGAAGGCCGACGTGGTCATCACCGCCATCGGCCAGAGCCTGGACAGCTCCTTCCAGGACCGGGAGGAGAAGGAGATCCCTCGCCGCGGGCCCTTCATCGACGCGGCCTACGAGGGACAGACGGACCGGCCCTACCTCTTCGCCGCCGGCGATGCCGTCACCGGCCCCGACTCGGTCATTCGCGCCGTTCAGGGCGGCAAGCTCTCAGCGTCGTCCATCGACCGCTACCTCGGCGGCGACGGCCAGGTCGTGGACCGCAAGATCTACGCCCGGGAGCTGACCAAGCCCATCGACGAGACCCCCTGCAAGCGGACGCCCATGGGCAAGCTGCCCGTCTGCGACCGCGGCGTCTGCTTCGACGAGATCGAATCGGGCTACACGGAGGAGCAGATGATCCAGGAGGCGGGTCGCTGTCTCCGTTGCGATGTCCTCAAGGTTTCCCGGCTCTAGGTGATGACGATGACCAGGGAGGATTTCGCCTTTAAGGAGAGGGAGCTGATCGCCGTCACCGGCGGCGGCGGCAAGACTTCCCTGGTCTTTCACCTGGCCTCGCTCTTTGCCCGTGACGGTCTGCTGGTGACGACGACGACCCATCTGTGCCGGTGGGACATCCCCTCCTCTCTGGCGCTGCAGGTGGCGGAGGCCTCGGACCTCATCGAGGCGCTCCCGGGGGTTCTTTCGGAAGGCCCCCTTCTCGCCGCCCGGGCCGTGGCGGGTGACAAGCTTCAGGGTTTTGCTCCCGACGAGGTGGACCGGTTCTATCGGGACCGCCGGGTCCGCAAGGTCGTCGTCGAGGCCGACGGCGCCAGGGGTTTCCCCGTCAAGGGCTACGCCGACCATGAGCCGGTGATCCCTTCGATGACGACCTGTCACATTGTCGTCGTCGGCGCCGAACTCTTTCTCCGGCCTCTCGACGAAAGGACCGTCTTCCGCCTGCCTCTTTTCCTTGAGGCCTCGGGCCTCGCCGAGGGGACCTGGCCGACGGCCTCCGAGCTGGCACGGGTCCTCTCCAGCGAGAGGATCTACCTCAAGGGCAGTCCCAGGGGCGTGAGGCGCCTTCTGGTCGTCAACAAGGCCGACCTTTTCGACGAAAGGGGACGGCGGCTCCTGGCGGAGACGGCGAGGCAGCTCGAGGGCTATGACGGGATCTTCGTGACCCGGCTGAGGAGGGATGACGATGGACATGATCGTCCTTGCGGCAGGCCTGTCGCAGAGGATGGGTAGGGACAAGCTCTCCCTGCCCTTCCAAGGGGGAACGGTTCTCTCGACCGTTCTCGATGCCGTCCGGGAGGCCTCTTTTTCGTCCATCGTCGTCGTCACGTCGCCTCTTCTGGCCCCTTCGGTGGCGGCCTGGTGTCCCCCGGCGGCGGTCGTCGTCAACGAAAGGCCCCGTGAGGGGCAATCCCGTTCCCTCTCTCTGGGGCTTGAGGCCCTGTCCGGGGCTGAGGCTTTCGCCATCCTTCTCGGCGACATGCCGCTCGTGAAGGCCGGCGATCTCCTGGCCCTGAGAGGACGCTTCCTCGCCCGGCCTGCGGGAAAGACGGCTCTCGTCCCCCTTCGGGAGGGCCGCTTCGGCCATCCCTCCTTCTACGAGCCGCTCTGGCGGGACCGTCTCCTTGAGGCCGACGGCGACAGAGGGGGGCGTGAGGTTCTGAAAGGTCACCGCGATGAGGTGCTGACCGTCGACGGCGAGGACCGCTTCTTTTGCGATCTTGACTGCCCCGCCGACTATGAACGGGCCTTGGAACTCGCTTCGCCTAAGGAGTGATGTTCATGAAAATTTCTGAAACCGTCGTCGTCCGCGGCGGCGGCGATCTCGCAACGGGAATCATCTGGCGCCTCCACCGCGTCGGCTACCGCGTCGTCTGCCTCGAGGCGCCGCTGCCGACGGTCATCCGTCGCCCCGTCAGTGCCGCCGAGGCCGTCTTCGCGGGTCAGACTTGCGTTGAGGGCTTGCGTTTCCAGCTTCTTCCGACGGGAACCTTCCCGGTGGCGGAGCAAACCGTCCCCGTCTGGATCGATCCTCAGGGCGAGTCCATCGCCGAGCTGGCTCCCGATGTCGTCGTCGACGCCGGAGATCTCCTCGGTCACGTCGGCGAGACGCCCGTCACGGCCGCCATCGGAGGTCTTCTGCGGGGGCTCATTCACCCCTCGGTCCCCCTGAAGGCGAAGATGAAGATCGGCGACATCGACCCCCGAAACGAAGAGGGAAGCTGGCTCACCATCTCCGACAAGGCCATGGCCGTCGCCGGCGGGGTCCTTGAGGCAATTCTCGCCGATCTTTCGGAAGAAGATTTTTTTTGCCCGTCCCTTGAACTTGAGACCGCCTGAAAACTGGGGTAGAGTTGTCTGGAAATAAAAGGAGATCGGGAGGTTCAAGGGTATGCAGAAACCAGGAGAAAAAGAAAACGGAACGCAGGCCGTCGAGCGGGCCCTTAAAATTCTCAAGTGCTTCATGGGAGAGAATCAGGGGCTTTCACTGACGGAGATCGCCCAGCGCGTCGGCCTTCCCGTGTCGACGGCCTCACGGATTCTCAAAATCCTTCACAAGGAGGACTTCGTCCAGAGAAGTCTCCAGTCGAAGCAGTACAGCCTGGGCAAGAGCGTCTACCTCCTGGGCTACTGCGAGAAGATCGAGGATACGTTGCGCCAGGTCGTCTACCCCTACCTGGTCAGGCTCCGCGACGAATTTCAGGAGACGGCCATCATGTACGTCCGCGACGGGGCGGTCCGACGGCTCTACGAGAAGGTGGAGCCGACGAAGAACTTCCGCTTCACTCCCGTCGTGGGGACGGAGTACCACCTCTGGTCCGGCGCCGGGGCGAAGGCCCTCATCGCCTTCGTCGACGAGGCGGAGCTGGATCAGATTATCGCTCAGGCGAGGCCCCTGACGCCGAAGACGATCGTCGACGCCGACAAGATCCGCCAGGAGGTCCTTCTCGTGAGACAGAGAGGGTATGCCACCAGCTTCGACGAGTACAATCACGGCTTCACCTCCCTTTCGGGACCGGTCGTCAACGGCTGTGACGAGGCCTTGTGCGCCATCTGCGTCACCGGGCCTTCGGTGCGCTTCCCGCCGGAGCTGGTCGAGGTCATCGGCGGCCGCATCCGCGACTATTGCCTGGAGCTCTCCCGCTCCTTCGGCTGGCCGGGACCCTTCAAGGGAGAGTGGACCTTTCCCGTGCTGGAGGCCTTCCGGGAAAAGTGTGGCTCCTGAGGGGGCGAGCCTTCTTTGGGGGTGAGGCTCCTCAGGGCTGTTGCCTGCCTGGTCGAGATCCCTTGGCCTGCCAGGCCATCCCGACTTCGGGGGGCTTCGGAGACCTTTTTCTTCCTGTCCTTGCTCCTTCGCAGGATTAAAATGAGAAAGAGAATTCTTATCAAAAATAGGGGGTCTTCACAAAAGATGGACGAGAAGCGGTGCCACTGCAGTCTGCCCTTTGCACGCCTTCCCCAGGGGCCTTTGAGCGACGGTGAGGCGTCGCTGATCAAGGCCCTTCTGGCCGGGATCAGCTGTCCCGAGGAGGTGATCGACGAGGTCGTCGTCGGACCCAAGCAGGTGCTGGTCCGCTCGGGAGACCGGGCCGGGATCGCCACAACCCTCGGCTCATCGGACCAGAAGGTTCTCTCCGAGGCCGGCAGCGTCAAGGGAGGCACCCTGAAAGAGGCGGCCTCCCTGCTTTATGACGATCTCCTCCTGAATCGCAGCCTCGGTGCCGCCGCGCTCAACGCCGCCCTTGAGGCCGTCGCCGACGAGGAGAGTCCCAACGCCCTTGAGCTGATTCTCCGAGAGGGGCGGGGACGGCACGTGGCCGTCGTCGGCGATTTTCCCTTCACGGCGAGAATCGCCGAGGTGGCCGGGCAGTTTTCTCTGCTGGAGCTGAAGGACAGGCCCGGCTGTCTGCCTCCCCACCGGTGGGACGAGGCGCTCCGGTCCTGTGACGTTGCGGCCATTACCGGCACGGCCCTTCTCACCCGGTCGATGGACCGTTACCTGAGCCTTTCCTCTGAGGCCTATCAGGTCGTCCTCGGGGCGACGGCGCCCCTTTCGCCCGTCCTCTTGGACCGGTACGGCGTCGACGTCATCGCCGGCAGCATCGTCGCCGACATTGAGGGCGTCCGGGCCGGGATCCTGGAGGGGTGGAGCATCGCCGCCCTCCACCGTGCCGGCTGTCTTCGTTTCTGCAACAGGACGGGCCATCGGCCGCCCCTCTAGGATTCTTCGCGGAGGACCTCCAGAAAGGCTTCGCCGTACTGCTTGCCCTTGACCTGTCCCACACCGGAGATCTGAAGCAGCTCGTCGCCGCTTTGCGGTCTTTTTTCGGCCATCTGGCGCAGGGTGGCGTCGGAGAAGATGACGAAAGCCGGTACGCCCTGCCTGTCGGCCAGAGCTTTGCGAACTTTCTTGAGGCGCCCCAGAAGCGGGTCGGCGTCGTCCCCTGCGGGACGGGCCGGCCCCTTCCTGGTGCCCGACGGGACCTTCATGGTGACTTTTTCGCCCCGGAAGAGGACGGGCCGGGCCTTGGCCGTGGCGGCCACGAGGGGATAGGCGTCGTCGCTGAGGGCCAGGTAGCCCCGGGCCAGGAGGTCGTCGATCTTTTCTCTCAGGGAGGCGTCGCTTTCGTCGGCCATGATGGCGTAGGTCGAGAGGGAGTCGAGGCCGTATTCGCCGATCTTGGCGTTTTTCGATCCCCTGAGGGTATCGGCGAGGAGCTTGGCGCCGAAGCGCCCCTTCATGCGGAGCGCGCAGGAGAGGATCTTCTGGGCCTCGACGGTGATGTCCACCTCCTTGAACTCCTGGAGGCAGTTGGAGCAGTTGCCGCAGCGGTCCGGAGCCTCTTCGTCGAAGTAGCGCAGGATCCGGGCCCGGAGGCAGTCCCGGCTCTTGCAGTAGAAGGTCATCTGACGGAGACGACGGTATTCGGCGTTCCGAAAGGGGCGGTTAGGGGCGGAGCCATCGTCCTGCCCCTTCTCGATGAGGAACTGGTTGGTCAGGACGTCCCGTCCGCCATAGAGGAGGAGGCATTCGGCGCGGGATCCGTCCCGTCCGGCCCGCCCCGCCTCCTGATAGTAGCTTTCGATGTTCTTGGGCATGTTGTAGTGGATGACGAAACTGATGTTGGACTTGTCGATGCCCATGCCGAAGGCATTGGTGGCAACCATCACTGTCGCCTCGTCCTTCTGGAAGCTCTCCTGGTTCTGTCGTCTCCGATCGGCCTCAAGGCCGCCGTGATAGGCCACGGCTTTGTGACCTGCCTCGATAAGTCGTGCGCAGACCTCTTCGACGGTCTTGCGGGTCAGGCAGTAGACGATGCCGCTTTTGCCGCGCCTTTCCTCGAGAAAGCGGCGGAGTTCGGCCGCCCTGTCCCGGGGGCGACGGACCTCGAAGAAGAGATTGGGCCGGTCGAAACCGGTCGTCGTCACGAAGGGGTCCCTCAGTTGGAGGAGAGAGATCACGTCGTCGCGGACGTCGGCCGTGGCCGTGGCCGTGAAGGCGCCCAGGACGGGCCTGCGGGGGAGGCCGGCGATGAAGGGGGCGATGTCGAGGTAGCCGGGGCGGAAGTCCTGGCCCCATTGGGAGACGCAGTGGGCCTCATCGACGGCGACGAAGGGCGGCGGCGACGTGCAAACCAGATCGTGGAAGGCCGGCAGCAGGAGCCGTTCGGGGGCGACATAGAGGATCCTGTAGGTCCCGCGGCGGGCCCGGGCCAGAACCGTAGCGGCCTGACGGGCCGTGAGGGCGCTGTTGAGGTAGGCTGCCTCGACGCCTGCCTGCCTGAGGGCGCTGACCTGGTCCTTCATGAGGGAGATGAGAGGCGAGATGACGAGGGAGAGGCCGTCGAAGAGGAGGGCCGGGATCTGGAAGCAGAGCGATTTGCCCGCTCCCGTGGGCATGACGGCCAGGGTGTCCCTTCCGGCGAGGAGGGCGTCGATGATCGCCTCCTGACCGGGTCGAAAATGAGCGAAACCGAAGGTTTCCTGGAGCAAGGTCTTTTTGTCCGTCACCAGACTCCTCCTTTCCTTCAAGGGTCTTCTCCTGTCGCAGCTCGGACCTGAAGCGTCTGCCTGTCCCACCTGTCCGGCAAGAAGGGGTAGCGACGCAGAGTTCGGCGGGTTTGGCAAGCCACCTCGAAGTGTACCATTACCCCCTTCGGCGACGAAGGCCAGTCTTGCGTCGACCCAATGATTTCGGCGGGACAGATGGCGTCGTACCATAAATTTAAAACTATTTTTTATGAAAAAAGGCATTTTGGGCGCAATCTGATCGCGAAGAGGTGAATGGTGGTGCCGTCCTGAGGTATACTTGTCAGGTCTGTTCTATTCACTTTCATGAGGGGGCAACGGCATGACCGTCTACCGCATCAAGAGCAAGACTCGTTCCTGGGACGGGGAGTCCATCGGCATTCTCATTCTGGACGCGGCCTATCCCTGTGTTCCGGGCAATGTCGGCAACGCCACGACCTTTCCCTTTCCCGTGCGCTACAAGGAGATCCGGGGCTCGTCCATCGAGCGGCTGCTCAACGAGCGCGATCCCGAACTGCTCAAGCCCTTCATCGAAGGCGCCAAGGAGCTTGAGGCCGAGGGGGTCCGGGCCATTACCGGAGCCTGCGGCTTCATGGCCCTCTTCCAGCGCCAGGTCGCCGAGGCCGTGGAGGTGCCTGTCTTCCTCTCCAGTCTCCTTCAGGTGCCCTTCATCTACCGGACCCTGACGTCGAAGCAGAAGGTGGGCGTCATCACGGCCAGCGCCCGGTGCCTCACCGACGAGCACTACGCCAACGTGGGCATCACGAAGGAGATGGGCCTCGTCGTCTGCGGCATGGAGGACCAGGAGGAATTCCGTACCTCCGTCCTCGAAGAGAAGGGGACGATGGATTCGGACCTCGTCGAGAAGGAGGTCGTCTCCGTCGCCGAGAGGATGGTGGCCGATAATCCCGAGGTGGCTGCCATCGTCCTCGAGTGCAGCGATCTGCCTCCCTATGCCGCCGCCGTCCATAGGGCCACGGGACGGCCTGTCTTCGACTTCATCACCATGATCAACTACGTTCACTCGGCTCTGACGCCCAGGCCCTACGAGGGGTACATGTAGCTTCCCCTTTCTTCTTTGTCCGAAGGGCGCCGGTCTGGACGAAGACAGGGGCCGCCTCCGAAGAGGAACGAGCCGATGCCAGCCAGGGTGATCGTCTCGGCCTGGAAGGAGAGGGTGGTCACCGACTGGTAGGCGAGAGAGCCGGCGATGCCGATGACGAAGGCCAGGGCCGTCGGGAAGGCGGCGAAGCCGAAGGAGAGGGCCAGGAGCCCCTGGGGAATGCCGTTGACGACAACGGCCAGATCGGCGAGCAGATCGGTGAGCATGGACGGATCCCCTTTCGGCTTCGGGGACAGGGCTCGGCCGCGAAGGGAGCCCCCTCCCCGTTCCAGGTCGACCTGGAACGGGGAGGGGGCTTGGGTTAAGCTGATGCGTTCACGCGCTCCCCGGAAACTCGCTTTTTTTCCTGCAAGGCTTTTTACTTCAAACTCCGGTGGTAGTAGGCTTCCGTGGCGCCTTGGCACCCTCGGCAGAGAGTCCCATGGAAGGGGGGATAGGCTTCTTTGCAGCCGGGACAGATGACCGAAGGAACCTTGGGCCGGACTTTCAGCACTTCCGGGTCCACCGTCACGGGGCAATGGTTGAAGAGGGAAGCCCCCGCTTGATTGATTTCGTCAAGGATAGCCTGGAGGTTCTGCTCTTTTTTCGGGACAAGCTTCAGGAACCATTCGTTGATGGCGACATGGCGTTTCATCTCTTCCATGTCGAGAGAAATCCTGACCCCTTCTCCGGTCTGTTTGTCGTAGAACACGGCCGCGAAACGCCCTGTGTCAACTATCTTGAGCCAGTGATTGCCCATGGTGCAGGGCGTCAGAAGCTGAATCGCATCTGCCAGGCATTTTCTCGTCTCACAGATGATGTCCACCAGGATGCCCTTCGGAAGAAGTTCCCAGGCCAGGTTGACCATCTGAAGCCCCAGAACGCCGCCAGGGGCCATTTTGCCATGGAAGGCTTCAAGTTCCTTCAAAAACGTCTCATAGGAGGGAAAGCGCCCGAAGTTCATCGGGCCTGCTCCCTGCTTTTGACGACAGGGGCCTTGACCCATGGCATGGGCCTCTTCGGGGCAAAGGTCCTCACGTCGTCCCAGGGCTGAAGGTTGGCGTCGGCGTTCACGTTCTTGGTTCGAGCTGGAGCCATGACGGTCATGGATGGCTGGGGGTGAACGGTTTTTTTCTCAATGATGGTGGTGGCCAGAGTCGTATCCATCGCTCAAACTCCTCTCTTCCAGAAAATCGGCTACCCCCGCGTGGAAAAAGTGCACCCGGGGTAAGAGCAGGAAAGGCAGTCCCGACATAACCCCCCTCTTCCCCAACGCCGCACCTCTTCGCCCGTTGGAGGAAGGCCTGCGTAGATCCGATCGAGGAGAATGTCCAAAGAGGTACGTTTAGCGAAAGCAGCCGAGGCGGGGACACCCAGAACCAGGGAGTCTCCCTTGCGGGCAAGCATGAGATTGGCTCCGGGAATCACAGGAATGCGCCGAAAGACAACTTCATCGCATAAGGAAGCGATCGCTTGCGGCGTCCTGTCGTCGACGTCGACGCTCATCCCTCCGGTGCAGAGAACCACGCGGGCGCCTTTTCCCAGCCAGGACGCGGCGGCGCTTCGGATGGCCGAAGCATCGTCGGGGCAGACGGTGTTCCCGAGAAGGGTGGCGCCGTAGGGGGCGATCTTTTCCTGAAGTTTGGGGAAGAAGGCGTCCTTTACGGTGCCGTCGAAGATCTCCCTCCCCGTAGTCACCAGCGCCGTGGGGTAGGGAATCCAGGGGAGGACCGAGAGGGGGGACGCCGACAGGGCCCGATCGACCTGCCCGCGTTTCACCACGAGAGGTCCGACTCGGAATACGGCGGCGACGGTCCCTCGGGCGATTGCGGTTTTGTTGGGGCCTGTGGCGAAGATCCAGTCCGGATCGGCATTGATGAAGTCGATGTCTTCGTCGCGGTAGAAAAGCAGGCCGTCCCGGTCGGCGCAGAGGGCACATCGTCCCTCCGAGGGGCCCTGAAGCTCCAGCCCCTCGCCCTTCATGCGACGGCCGAGGAGGAGGGCCGCGTCGTCCTCGTGGACTTCGTCAGGGGCGAGTTCGAGAAAGGCAATGTTGGATTTTCCCATGCGCAGGAGAAGGGGAATGTCCTCTTCTCCAATTCGGTGTCCCTTCTTGAAGCGGGCTCCCTTGAATCCCTTCTCAGGATCGATGAGGGTCAGATCGTGAGAGATGATTTTCCCGACAGCCTGCTCAACGGGTAGGGTTTTTATTTTCATTAACTTTCACCGCAATTCCGCCTTTCATAAAAAAAGAGACAGCACCCAGACAGGAATCGCAGTCTCCGTCGATTAAAGATGGAATTCCCAGCTCTCCTTGCCGACACAAGGGAAGTGCGTCTCACCGAGAAGGCACTTTTCATGCACTTCGGCTCGGAGGTTCGAAAGAGAAATTCCCTCAGAAGCATGGGCTGCACGGAAAAGCTGGGCGAAGGAAGCGACCGAGTGAAGCAAACCGCTCGTTGACGATTATCACTTTGGATCATTGTTTTAGCAAGCTCCCCATCCTTCGTTGTGGAGCCGAACAAGAAGCGTGAAAGGGATGGAGCCTGATCTTCAGGCCGCCTATGGCCGTGGGGCAGGACGGCCGGGCCCGGCTGGAGGGCGACGATGAGGCCCACGCCGGTCATCGGGATGAAGGCGGCGACGGAGAGGGCCCGCGACGAGGTCTTGGCTTCCATGACCGTTCCCTTTCACGATGGCGCCCGGCGGCGGGAGAGACCTAGCCGGCCAGGGCGGCGAAGGCCTGGATGACGAAGGCGTTGACGATGTCGATGAAGAAGGCCCCCACCATGGGGACGACGAAGAAGGCCCGCGGTGCCGATCCGTAGTTGGCGGTGAGGGCCTCCATGTTGGCCACGGCGTTGGGCGTGGCGCCCATGCCGAAGCCGCAGTGGCCGCCGGACATGATGGCTGCCTCGTAGTCGCGGCCCATGAGGGGGAAGGTGACGAAGGTGGCGTAGAGGCCGACGAGGGCCGTCTCGGCCAGGAGAATGGCCGCCATGGGGCCGGCCAGCTCCAGGAGCTGCCAGAGCTTGAGCGACATGAGGGCCATGGCCAGAAAGAGGGAGAGGGATACGGAGCCGATGAAGTCGACGGCCTTGAAGTGGATCGTGAAGGCCCTGCTGAAGTCGGCCCCGTTGCGGATGAGGATCCCCACGAAAAGGGCGCAGAGGTAGGTGGGGAGCTTGATGCCCAGGGCCGAAAGCTGCTCGAAGGCCAGAGAGCCGACGTACATGGCCACAGAGACCTGGAGGATCGTGGTGAGCACGTCATTGACGGTCGTGGCCTTGTCCGGGGCCTCCTGGCCGGCCAGATCCCCCTCGGCGGAGCCTCCCAGACCGTCGCCGGCGTCATCGGATCGGAGGCCGTGCCTGCCGATGAGACGGCGCGCCACGGGGCCGCCGATGATGGAGCCCGCCACGAGGCCGAAGGTGGCGGCCGCCATGGCCAGCTCCATGGCGCCGACAAGGCCATAGTCGACGGTGAAGGTCTGAGCGAAGGTCGCCCCCGTGCCGTGCCCGCCCGACAGGGTCACCGATCCGGCCAGAAGGCCCAGCATGGGGTGAAGGCCCGTCACCTTCGAGACGGCCAGGGCCACCACGTTCTGGAGGACCACCAGTCCGGCGGCGAGGACGAGAAAGAGCAGCACCTGTGGGCCGCCGCGCTTGAGGAGCCGGAGACTTGCGCCGAGGCCGACGGTGGTGAAGAAGGCGATCATGAGCGGCTCCTGAAGGGTCATGTCGAAGGTGAAGTCAAGCCGGCCCAGAAACCCCCAGCGGAGGAGGGCGAAAAGGACGCCGCCTATGACGGGGGCAGGGATGTTGTATTCCTTGAGGAAGGTGATGCGCCGCCTCAGAAAGAGGCCGAACCAGAGGATCACGGAGGCGACGGCGACGGTGCCGACGAGGTCGAAGGAAAGCTCCATTTAGAGCACTCCCGCCTCGCGGAAGAACCGTTCGGCGCCGTCGTGGAGGGGAATCAGCAGTTCCTTGACCTGGCCCGGCTCGATGGTGACGGCGCCGGGGATGTAGGCGCCGATGGCACGGGCCTCGTCGTAGACCGTCTTACTCAGCGCATGGACGATGTCGTCGTCGACGTCGAAGCGGCAGGCCAGAAAGGTCCAGGAACCGACGGTCTTCAAGGCCTCCGTCTGATTCGGGAAGGTCCCTGCGGGAATGGAGACTTCCCGCCAGTAGGGGGCCGACGAGACCACCTTGCGCACCGTCGCCTCATCGAGGCCGAGGACGCGGACGCGGGAGAGGATTTCCTGCTCCATGGCCGAACCGCCGCCGAGGGGGCCCACGAAGAGGACGGCGTCGACGGAGCCCTCGGACAGGGCCAGCAGCCCCTCGCCCATGCCGAGATAGGCGGCGTCGATGGCATCGGCCCGGAGTCCGGAGGCGCTGAGGATCTGCTGGGCCGTGACGAGGACGCCTGAGCCCTTGCGGCCGATGACGACCCGCCTGCCCGCCAGGTCGGCCAGGCTCCGGACGGCCGAATCGGCGGGGACGAGGATGCGGGCCACCTCGGGATAGAGGGGAACGACGGCTCTCAGGTAGGACTGGGGCCTTTCGTAGAAGAGGTCCCGTCCCTCGTAGGCCATGACGGCGAAACTGTCGGTCAGCGCGAACTGGTTGATCCCCTTTTCGAGGTTCTCGATGTTCTCCGCCGTTCCCCCCGTGGGCTGAACGGCGAGGCGGACGCCGGGGACCTTGTCGTTGACGGCCTCGGCGATGATCCCCGCCAGCTGGTAATAGGTGCCGCCCATGCTGCTGCTGCCCATGATGTAGACGGGCTGAAAGGCCGAAGCCGTCCCGACGGGGAGCCCGCACAGAAGCAGAAGCAGGGCGAAAAGAGCGGTGATGCGCAAATCAAGCCACCTCCTCCGAATGATGGCGGAAGACGACCGGGGCCATCCCGTTGAGGGCGCTTTTCGGACATCTCCGACAGTTCGATATTGTAGCATCTCTTTTTTTGCCTGCCCCGACGGGGCAGGTCGACGGCGGACGGAGGGTCCGAAGAAAGGAAGCAGAAGGGGGGAAGGTCACTTGAAGAAGATTTAATCCTCGAAAAGATGACACCGAAGCATCTTGGCCAGCTCTGGTCAGCGCCCTTTGTCGAGAGGGACGGACTTTTGCGAAAGTGCGTCCCCGCCCTTGGCAGGGCCTCTCCGGCGAAAAGCGGGGCCGTCGGCGGCCTTCCGATGGCCCCGCTTCCGGGGTCGGCTCCCCGAAGGACGGTTGCGCCGATAAAATGAACCATGGCCCCCACTCCAGGTTTATCGCTTTTTCGGGGTCCATTGCACTATTGACGCAGAGTGCCCTACAGGTCAGACAATCAAACAAAGGAAAAAGAATCATTCATGGAGGTGAGAGGATGCGCGTCATGAAGGGAGCCCGGCCGCTGGAGACGGAGGAGGCCCGCGAGCTCTACGGCACGGTGGCGAAGATCGTCGACGCTGTCAGGGTCAGAGGAGACGAGGCCCTCCTCGAATACGGCAGGCGTTTCGACGGCTCCACGCGGACGGCCCTGCGCGTCACGGCCGAGGAAGTCAGGCGGGCCCGGTCCGAGGTGGACGCCGATCTGCTCCAGGCCCTTGAAAAGGCCGCCGAGAACATCCGCAGCTTCGCCCTCAGGCAAAGAGAGACCCTGACCGACCTGCCCGAGAGGGAAAACGGCCCCGGCGTCTTCCTGGGACAGAGGGTCCTTCCCGTCGACTCCTGCTGCTGCTACGTCCCCGGAGGTTCCTACCCCCTCGTCTCGACGGCCCTGATGCTGGCCATTCCCGCCGCCGTCGCCGGCGTGCCCCGCCGCTGCGCCGCCTCGCCCGTGATGAAAAGCACGGACCGGATTCATCCGGCCGTCCTCTGCGCCCTGGACCTGGCCGGGGTGACGGAGATCTACGCCGTCGGCGGGGCTCAGGCCGTGGCCGCCTTCGCCTGGGGGACGGAGAGCATTTCCCCCGTCAATCTCATTGTCGGTCCCGGCAACCGCTACGTGACGGAGGCCAAAAGGCAGTGCTACGGCCGCGTCGGCATCGACTTCATCGCCGGTCCCAGCGAGGTTCTGATCCTCGCCGACGACAGGGCCGACCCGACGCGGCTGGCGGCCGATCTCCTGGCCCAGGCCGAACATGACGTAAACGCCCGATCGGTCCTCGTGACCACCTCGGAGCGCCTCGGAAAAGAAGTCGAAGAGGAGGTCGAAAGGCAGCTGGCGGGCCTCTCCACGTCGGCCGTGGCCCGTCTCTCCTGGGAGAACAACGGCGAGATCCTCCTCGTCGACTCGCCGGAAGAGGCCTGCCGCATCGCCAACGAAAGGGCCCCGGAACACCTGGAGCTGAACCTGGCCGAGGCGGGGGACTGGGTCGCCAGGCTGCGGAATTACGGTTCTCTCTTCATCGGCGAGTGGGCGGCCGAAGTCTTCGGGGACTACCTGTCGGGGACGAACCACACCTTGCCGACGATGGGCGCTGCCCGCTACACGGGCGGTCTCTGGGTCGGGACCTTTCTTCGCGTCACCACCTTCCAGCGCATGACGGCCGAAGGGGCCTCCCGTCTGGCCCCCCTCGCGAGCCGCATCGCCAGGGAAGAGGGGCTGATGGGCCACGCCGCCGCGGCCGAGGTGCGGAAGCTTCTCCGGTGAGGGTCCCCGGGCCCGTCGGGGGGAGCCCAGGCGGGCCTGGGGATCCCGGGACAGAGGGGGCGCCCGATGACGGGGCGCCGGAAGGGGCGGGAGCAAGCTCCCGCCGAGAGCACGAGAGGAGGGACTTGCTTTGCCTGAAAGAGACGTCAGCGGAAGCAGGGGCGAAGGCGCCGTCGCTTTCAAGAGGGCCTTGGGGCTCAAGGAGGCCGTGACCATCACCGTCGGGACCGTCATCGGCGTGGGTCTTTTCACCACGGGGGCCAACAGCGTGGGCTATCTGGGCCCTCTGACGCTTGTGGCCACCTTCGTGGCCTTCCTCATCAGCCTCCTGCCCGCTTTGATCTACGCCGAGATGGGCGCCGCCCTTCCCTACGCGGGCGGGACGTACCGCTACGCCCGGGAGGGCCTGGGCGGAGTCTGGGGCATGCTGGCGGGATGGAACTTCGTCATCTCCCTCATCGCCGTCGCCAGCGGCGAGGGACTGGCCTTCTCCTTCTACCTCAAGACCCTAACGGAGGCCCTGGGCTTTCCCCTCATGGTCGATGAACGGATCGTCGCCGCGGCGATCATCCTGCTTTTCGTCGTCATCAACTGGCGCGGCGTCGAGATCGCCGGGCGCCTCCAGAACGCCGTCGTCTTCTTCTTCTGGGGCGTCGCCCTCGTCTGGTTCGCCACGATGAGCACGCGGATCAGCCTCGATTTCTTCCGGGTTCCCCTGGCGGGAGGGATCGATCCGGGACAGTTCATCTTCGTCGTCTCCCTCGTCTGGTGGTGCTTCGCCGGTTTCGAGACCTGCTGTTCCATGGGCGAGGAGATCCGCCACCCTCAGGTGGTCATCCCCCGGGCCCTTTTTCTGACGCCCTTTATCGTCTTCGTCGTGACGGCCACCTTCCAGTGGTTCCTTCTGGGAATCGTCCCTCCCGAGAGCCTGGGCAGCATCAAAGAGGCCATGGCCCCCTATGCCGAGGGGATGAAGGCCGCCGGAATTCTCGGCTTTCCCCTGATCCTCCTCTGCGCCGGCATCGCCTTTGGCGGCGATCTGTCGACGCTCAACCCCTGCGTGGCGGCTCCCTCTCGCTACCTCTACAGCATGGCCCGCGACGGCGTGCTGCCCGGAATCCTGGGCAGACTGCACCCCAAATACAGGACGCCCCACGTGGCGATCGCCTTCATGGGCGTCGTGACCCTCCTTTTCGTCTCGACGGGGTCCATCATCTACATCGCCTCCCTCAGCCTCTTCGCCGACCTCTTCTTCTACGTAATCGGCTTCGCCGCCTTCATCGGCCTCCGCCGCCGTTCGCCCGGCCTGAAAAGGCCCTACCGCGCCCCGGGCGGCGTGGCCGGAGCCGTCGTCAGCGCCCTCATCTACATCGTGATGATGACCCAGCTTCCTCGCGACGCCTTCCTCTCCGGTGTGATCTGGAACCTCGTCGGCTGGGGACTCTACCTCTTCTTCCGGTCCCAGAAGGCCGTCGACGACGTCCCGGCCCCCCTCCCCGACGCCCCCTCGCCGGAGGAGCGGAAAGAGCTGGACCGGGAATACCGCCGTTGGCGCGCCATCGTCCTGTCCTGCTTCGCAGCGGTGCTGCTCCTTTTCGCCCTGCCCTTTCTGGCGGGGTGAGGGCAAAAACGAAAAGGTCCGATCGGGTTCGCCCCGATCGGACCTTTTTCATCTTCCCGGCTTGCCTTGAGGCGGCGCAAACCTGCGGGCGAAAAGGGAAAACAGGGAGAGCTCTTCCCCCTGCTCGTGAAAGCTGAAGGCCAGATTCTCCCCCGAATCGGTGACGGAGCCGACGGCGACGCTCTCGGCGACGGAAAAGCGGGCCCGGTCCAGGGCCTGCCGGTAGAGGCGGAGATCGAAATTGCGGATATGGGCCTCGGGGTACTCGCGGCAGAGCCTTCGCACCGAGGCCCCCATGGGCGGCATATGGAAATAGGTGCCCAGAAGGACCGCGTCGGAGGCGAAAAACCGGTCCAGCTCGACGAGAAGATCGTCGTGGCGGTAGAACTGATGCTCGTTGGAGCCGAAAAAATCGATGAAACCGTCGACGCAGCCGTCGGCGAGGGGAAAATCGAGACTGGCGTCGGCCAGATAGAAAATATCCAGATCGTCGCGGTGAAGCTCGATCTTGCGCTTGTACATCTCCAGCGTCTCGGGGAACTTGTCGACGACGATGTAGAGATTGTCCGGGGCCAGCCTCCCGGCGGCGACGGCGATATAGAGAAAAAGATAGGCGTTGGCATGGGTCTCCATGACGACCCGGGCAGGGCCCAGACCGCCGAGCCTTTCGAGCATCCAGTTGTGGGCCTTGGCGAAAAGGGAGATGAGCGGCGACGGAAGGTCCTTGTAGAGTTCCCGCGTCGTGTCGGGCCTGTCGTGGTGGCTCCGGTTGACGTTGGCCGTCCGCAGAATGCCCCGGCGGATCTCGGCCCTGTAGCCGCAGGGACAGAGGACGGTCCCCTCGTGGACATAGCGGGCGTCCATCGAGGCATCGGTCAGAGAAAGGCGCCCCCGGCAGAGAGGGCAGGCCAGAAGGGCCAGGGCCCGGAGGGGCACGCCCGTCGAGGCGTTCCGGGGCCGGCACCGGCCGTAGATGGCCTGAATCTCGTCGGCGACGGCGTCGCGGGCCTCGGTGAGGTGGCCGATCCGTTCCTCAAGCTCCCTCTTCTTGGCGATATAGAGCCCCACCAGCTCCAGCGTGTCCTCCGGGTCGCAGGGGTCGGAAATGCGCCGCAGAGAGAGGATGCGGTGGATCTCGTGAAGGGAGAAGCCCAGCCGCTTCAGTTCGAGGACCCGCTTCAGGTCCTCGACGGAGGCCTCGCTGAAAAGGTGCTGCTTGCCGGCCCGCTCGGGGATGATGATCCCGCTGCGGACGTAATAGCGGATGGTCTCGACGGAAAGACCCAGTCTCCGGGAGAGCTCTCCTATTTTCATGAACGGCCTCCCTTCAGAGGACGGGGCGGAATCGTCCCGCGGCGCGGCCCGCCTCGGACGTCTCCGTCTCCGGTCCGACCTGGGACCGGCGGGGCACGATGAACGGAGCAGGCGACGGGTTCCGCTTGATTCTACCCTTTCTTCCCCCCTCCCGGCCAGACCGGACCTGGAGGGCCCGGCGGCGGGGCCGGAGCCCCCCGAAGCGGCCCTCCGGGAACTTCGGAAAAAGCGCACGGAAAAGAAGGCCTCCGGAGAAAGTTTCAGAAATAGAGAAAAGGGGGCGACGGAAGCATGGAAAAAAGAGATCCTCGTCTTCGAAGGCGATGCCGACTGGGAGAGCGGCTGAATCTGCGCGGAGCTGAAAGGGCCCGAAAGGGGATTGGCCGTGAAGACTCTGGCTGACGACGGAAACTCTGTGGCCAATTGATCCATCTCGGAATCGCTCCGATCGGTGTTCGTCGCGCAAGAGGTTTTTTGCCTTTCCTGGACGATTCGGAGGTTTCAGCTTTTTCTTCTTGTATCGTGAAGATGTCCAAAATGCCCTAGATTTCACAAAAAGGGTTCCCCGCCTTGGGGTGGGGCGCCGAACGGTAAGGCTGTCCGAGGCCCTAGTCCGAGGGGCTGTTCCGTCAAAGGGCTTTCGGCGGCCTGTTCGAGGTTTGTCCGGGTTTGTGAGGCCAAGCGGCGGGGCCGTTCAGCCGTCCTGAGGTGGTTCCGTCAAGGTGCTGTCCCTTCGGCGGACGGCGGGCAGGAAAAAAGGCCTCTCCGTTTTTTCGGCAGGGAGGCCTTGTCGTTTCTTCTGGTGCCGGGGGGGGGACTCGAACCCCCACGATGTCGCCATCGGCGGATTTTGAGTCCGCTGCGTCTACCGTTCCGCCACCCCGGCTTGCGGTGTTTATGATGCCACAGAGGGCCCTTCCTGTCCAGAATGCGTTTGGTCCTTTTGACGAAGGGGCCGGGGAGGCTCCCCCTTTTTGCCTCCTGGCAAGCGGGATCTGGAATCTCCGGGTAAGGGGTGGTAGGGTAAGGCGGCCGTCATTCATCGAGGAGGTGCTTCCCGTGAGAGGAAGGATTGGGGCCCCGCAGTTCCGGGGGCGGGCTTTTGCCGTTTTTCTGCTTCTGCTGTTGTCCTTCTGTTTCGGCCTTTCCGGGGCCTTCGCCGCCACGTCGTCCGAGCTGTTCCGCGGGGCCGTCGAGGGTTCGGAGCCGGAGGTGAAGCTCCTTCGCGATCTGGTCGAGACGCTCCGTCCCGAGAGTCTGGAGCTGGTCCTCGAAGGGGGGCCCGACGCGTCGGGAGCGATCCGCCGCCTCTATCTGGAGGCCCGCGGCGCCGGTCAGGGGGCGCTGCGCGTCGACGCGATCCGTCTGGAGGCCCTTTTCGTGAAAGTCGATCTCGACGATGGCTCGGAGGGGCTCTCAGTCGTCGAGGCCGTCCAGGGCTATTTCGAGGGGCGCGTCACCGAGAAGGATCTCAACGACTGTCTCCTGGGGGCGACTCTTTCGGCCGGTTCGGCCCAGTGGCGCGATCTGCGCCTCGATCTGCGTCCCGGCGGCTTTTCCGCCTCGGCCCGCTTCGCCTCGGGGGCCATATCGGCCTTCGTCGAGATATCGAGCCGTCTAGCCATACGGGACCGGGACCGTCTTGTCATGGAGGGCTACCAGGTCTCGGTGAACAATTCCGAGACCGATATGGCCCAGATCGTCGAGGCCATCGAGGAGGCCCAGCCCCTTCTCGATTTCCGCGATTTTCCCTTTCCCGTCAGGCTCCGCCGGCTGAAGATCGACGACGATTCGCTCCTTCTGGCGACGGCGACGGCTCCGACGCGCTTCGAGGGGAGGACGTTGCGCTATGAGGCGCGCTGAGGCGCAGGTCCTTCAGGGGGTCTTTTTCAGGCCCTTTCGATGGCCTTCAAGATGACTTTGCTGCTGCCTGTGGCTCCCGATATGGCGTCGACTCGGAGGGACTGGGCGGCGAGGACGCGGTCGACGACGATTTCGGCCTTTTCGCCGCGGCCGTTTTCGTGGCGCAGCAGGTCGATGGCGGTGACGACGCCCCCTTCGACGGTGACGCGCACGTCGGCGGCGACGAGTCCCGTGTCTTCGGAGCCGACGTAGGTGCCGTTTCCGACGGAGGCGAAGTCGACGTCGGCCGGTCTGTAAAGTTCGTCAGGCTCCCGGCTCTTTTTCCGGTCTGCCCATGCGGACCCGAACCCTGTGTTTGCCCCGGTCTTTGCTGAGGCCGATGATTCCCCCTCTGACGGGCTGTCCGTCGATTTCGACGGAGGCGACGCCTCTTTCGCAGTGGTCCGGGTTGGCGACTTCAATTTCGTAGTGGGCTTCACCGTGGCGGTAGCGTATCTGGAATCCGTCCCACCAGCCGGGAATGACGGGGGCCAGTTCCAGTGTGTCGCCCCGCACGTTGAGGCCCAGGATTTCCTCCACCCAGGCGCGGTACATCCAGGCCGCCGAGCCCGTGTACCAGGACCAGCCTCCTCGGCCGACCTGTTCGGGCAGACGGTAGATGTCGGCTGCGACGACGTAGGGTTCGACGCCGTAACGCCACAGGGCCTGCGGTTCGCGGCTGTGCTCGATGGGGTTGAGGAGGCGGAGGATTTCCGTCGCCCTCGTGCCGTTTCCGCTGCGGGCCATGGCCATGGCCAGCCAGAGGGCGGCGTGTGTGTACTGGCCGCCGTTTTCGCGCACTCCCGGCGGGTAGCCCTGGATATATCCCGGCGAGGGTTCCGTCCGGTCGAAGGGAGGATCGAAGAGGAGGACGAGTCCTTCTTCTTTTCGGACGAGGCGGCTCCAGGCCGCGTCGAGGGCCTTCCGTGCCCGGTCGGTTTCGGCGGCGCCGCTGAGCCAGGCCCAGGATTGGGGCAGGGAAAAGATCTGTCCCTCGTCGCTGCTTTTCGAGCCCAGGAGGGTTCCGTCGTCGAAGGTGGCCCTCCGGTACCACTCTCCGTCCCAGGCGAAAGCCTCGATCTTTTCGATCAGCGCTTCCCGTTCCGCCTCGAAGGCGCGGCCTGTTTCGTCCAGCCCCATAAGATCGGCCATCTCCGACATTCCCCTCAGAACATGGACCATGAACCAGCCCAGCCAGACGCTCTCTCCTTTTCCTCCGGCGCCGACGCGATTCATTCCGTCGTTCCAGTCTCCCGATCCGATCAGGGGCAGGCCGTTGACGCCGAAGCGTTGGCTGTGGGCCAGCGCCCGACGGCAGTGCTCGAAGAGGGTGGCCCTTTCCGCCGAGGGACCTGGTGATTGGAAACTCTCCTGCTGGTCGTCTTTCAGCAGGGGCGCGTCAACGAAGGGGACGACTTCGTCCAGGAGGGTCCTGTCGGCAGTTACGTTCACGTAGCGGGCGACGACGAAGGGGAGCCACAGGAGGTCGTCGGAGATCCGCGAGCGGATCCCCTCCCCGCCGGGGGGATGCCACCAGTGCTGAACGTCCCCCTCCTTGAACTGTCGGCTTGCCGCCTGCAGGATGTGTTCCCGGGCCAGCCGAGGACGGGTGTGGAGAAGAGCCATGACGTCCTGCAGCTGGTCGCGGAAGCCGAAGGCGCCGCCGGACTGGTAGAAGCCGGAGCGTCCCCAGATGCGGCAGCTCAGGTCCTGGTAGAGCAGCCAGCGGTTGATCATGAGATCGGCCGAGAGTTCCGGCGTGCGGACCTGGATCGTTCCGAGGAGATCTTCCCACCAGGCTTGAGTCCGCCTCAGCGCCCTCTCCGGGGCGGTGCTGTCCCTGTAGGCCTCGACCAGACTGCGGGCGGCTTCGATCGAGGGCGCCTGACCGAGCATGCAGACGATTTCCCGGCGCTCTCTCGGCGCCAGGGTCACCGTGACCTGCAGCGCGGCGCAGGGGTCGAGGTTCGCTCCGGTCCGGCGTGAAAGCCTGACGCGTTCCATCGCCGCGGGGTTTTGGGGCGAGCGGTTACGTCCCAGAAAGGCCGTCCTGTCTCCCGTGTAGGAGCCGACGGGTTCGCTCACGGCGGCGAAGGCCACCTGTCCTCCGTAGTCGCCGTGATAGGCGTTGCGGGCCACAAGAGCCTGAGCTTCGTCGTCCCAGGTCGTGACGATCTGCATCTGAGAGGCCTCGCGCGTCTCGCCCAGGGCCCATTCCACGTAGTAGGTGGCCGAAAGTTCGCGCGGCTGGTCCGAGTCGTTGAGGAGGGCCAGTCTCTGCAGTTTGATCGGCTCTCCGCCCTGGTCGTCGACGGGGACGAAGACGGTCAGTTCCTGATCGATTTCGTGGCTGTTGTGTTCGAAGACGGTGTAGCCCGCCCCGTGACGGGCGCGGTAGGCTTCCTCTTCGCGGATGGGGGAAGCCGTCGTTGTCCAGTAGACTCCCGTCTCCTCGTCGCGGAGGTAGATCGCTTCCGAAGAAGGGTTCAGGACGGGGTCGTTGGACCAGGGCGTCAGGCGGTTGCGCTGGCTGTTGCCTTGCCAGGTGAAGCCGGCTCCCGTCTCGCTGACGAGGGTGCCGAACGTCGGGTTGGCCATGATGTTGGCCCAGGGCGCGGGCGTGTCCATGGAGGGGCCGAGGTAGATGACGTATTCGCGGCCGTCGGGGGTGAATCCTCCCAGGCTGTTGAAGAAGGGGAGCTCCATGAAGGGAAGGACGGCCGATGGGCCTCGTCGATCGTCTCCGGTCTTTTTGATTTCGGGCAGGACCGATCCCTCGGGAGCGGCCGCGGCGATCTGCTGAGGCAGGGTGCCCCGGGCCGCCGCCAGGGCCACGCTCGCGACGGCTCTCAGCAGCGTCAGGTCTTCCGGCGGAAGGAGGTCGGCCGTGAGGAGGCGGATGTTGCCCGGCTGTTCCGGCCCCGGAGCCGTTCCGTGAGATTGAATCAGGCGTTCGAGATCGTTGCGGAGCGGCTGTTCGTAGCCGCTGTTCTCCTCGTTGAGAAGGACCAGATCCGTCGAGAGGCCCTGCAGGGTCCAGTAGGCGTGGGCCTGGAGAATCTGGCGGACCAGTCCCATGTCGCGTGCCTCGCCGATGGAGACGAGAACGAGGGGCAGGTCTCCCGAAAGGCCGTAGGCCCAGAGTCCCGACTGTCCTTTCCTGTTCGCGGCGATGTGTTGCGGGGCCGAGCGCAGGAGGGCGTTGGGGTAGAGGATGTGGCCTGCGATCTGCTGAAAGCGGCGCGCCTCGTCGGGCTGAATCCTCAGAAGACGCAGGTTGAGCTGAGCCGAAGCCCAGGCCATGTCCATGGCCTGATCGATGGCATGCGGTTCGCCGAACTTGACCATCAGATCCGTCACTTCCCGACGGGAGGAGCCTGCGGCCAGGATGAGGGAGACCTCCCTTCTCTCTCCCGGTTCCAGAGTGATGCCATGGCGCAGGCTGAGAATGGGATCGATGACGAAGCCCTGGCTTCCTCCCGGTTCGAGAAGGGCGCCCATGGGGGCCGAGAGGGAGTGCCCCCGGCCAATGAAGCGGCTCCGATCCGTTTCGAAGCGCAGAGGGGCGGGGAAAGATGTGTCGGCCTTTTTCGCCGCAGTCAGGCGGTGCCCCACGTAGAGGGTCCTCTCGTCGTCGCTTTTGGTGCGACGCCAGGCCAGGAGGGCCCTCTCTTCGGTCAGGGCCTCGGTCTGAACGAAGAGCTTGCTGAAAGCCGGGTGCTGACGGTCTGCCCTGTGCGGCGCCAGTGCCAGTTCGACATAGCTGGTCAGTTCGATCCGCCGTCTCTGGGTGGAACGGTTGATCAGCGTGATCCGGCGGATTTCGACGTCGTCTTCGGGGGCCACGATCATTTCCGTCTCGCTTTCGATCCCGTCGTCGATGCGGTGGAAGACGGCCCGGTCGAGGGTGAAGTTGACGCGGAAGGAGGCGGTCTTGCCGTCCGTCGGGTGGTAGGTGTTGCACCAGAGACGGCCCGAATCGAGGTCGCGGAAGTAGCAGAAGCTCCCCTGGGAATCCCGAGTCGGATCGGATTGCCAGCGCGTGATGTCCAGATCCTTCCAGCGGCTGTAGCCTCCGCCTGCGGCCGTGATCATGAGGCCGTAGCGCCCGTTGGACAGGATCTGGGTCTTGACCGTCGCCGTATGGGGCGTGTCGAAGAGGCTGACGGCGGGGGCGGCTTCACCGACGGAGGATACGGAAGAGACGCGCTCGCGGGTGGCGATGTGCTGCAGCGGCGGCGAGGTGGGGATGCGCTCGTAAAGCAGGGATTCCACGGTGCGCACGCGCATGTCTTTGTGGAAGTGATCCCGGAGGCGGTTCTCGTGAAGGAAATTGTTCAGGGCGAGGAAGCTCATTCCCTGATGGTGGGCCATGTAGGCATGGACGATCACGCCCGAGCCGGATTCATGGTTCGCCCGTCGGCTGTAGTCGATGGCCTCGTAGTAGCCGTATTCTCCCAGCAATCCCAGGGCGGCCAGGCGCTTCAGATTCTGCAGGGCCTCTCGGGGCTCGAAGGCCAGGGCCAGGAAGGTGGCGTAGGGCGCGACGACGATCTTGTCGACGAGTCCCCGCTTCAGACCCAGCTCGGGAACGCCGAAGGCCTGGTATTGGTAGGTCTTCTGGATGTCGAGGTCTCCGAAGGCGCATTCCGATGTCCCCCAGGGGACGTGGTGTTTGCGTCCGAAGTCGATCTGGATTTTGACGGCCTCTCCGGCGGCCTTGTCCAGCAGCGTCTTGTCGTAGGATCGCTGGAAGAGCAGCGGCATCAGGTATTCGAACATCGTTCCCGTCCAGCTGAGCAGGGATCGCCGTCGACCGATGGCTCCGTAGGGCCGTCCCATGGCGAACCAGTGCTGAATGGGGATCTCCCCCCTGGCGATGGCGATGAAGCTTCCGAGGCGCGCTTCGCTTGCCAGAAGATCGTAAAAGGCGCGGTCGAGACGGCCCTCGGAGACGTTGAATCCGATGGAGAAGAGGTGGCGGTCGGTGTTGTAGAGAAATTTCATGTTGATCGACCGGGCAAGCTCGCGGCTTTCGTCTGCCAGGCCTTCGATGAGGCCTGCCATCTCCCCGGCCAGCCACTTCGACGTGGCAAGGGCTTCTCGGAGTTTTCCGATCCACGGCGAGAGGTTTTCCGCCACGGAGGGGGCTTTTTCCAGAGCCTGGAGGAAAAGGGTGCCGTCATCCCTGCCCTCCTTCAGCTCCTTGAGGGAGGGGGAACGGGTCAGGGCCTGTCGGAAGGAGGAAAGGGCTTCCGGAGCGAGGGTCCGGATCTCCACTTCCGTCTTCTCAGCCAGCATTTCGATCCAGCACAGGTAGCGATCGGCCAGGTTCAGCAGGGCCGACACCTGCCGAGCCGTCTGGTCGGTCCAATAGGCAACGTCTCCCGGCTCGTCGGAGCCGTCGGCGCTCTTCTCGGAATGGAGGGCGAAAGGCGTTCCCGTCTGTCGCAGCAGGTGCAGGCGATCGGCGACGGAATCGGGCGGAGAGGCCCAGGCGTGCAGGAGGGAATCCAGTGAGCCGACGGGGAAGGGGGAATTTCCGTCCTTCAGAAGGGCCGCTCTCAGGAGAACTCCTGTGTCATGAAGCCCGGCGAAGAGCCGGTCGTCGAGGATCGGCATCTCGACGAGAGCCTGGAGTCCCTGATCGAGAGTCAGGAGAGCGCCGAGAAGGTTCCCGCTGTCCACGGCGGAAACGTAACGGGGTTCCAGGGGCTGCCCCGTTTGAACATCGTACCAGTTGAGGAGATGCCCTTCGTGGCGCTCCAGTTTCCCGATGGCCCTCATCGTCGGCGTCATCGTCTGAACCACTCCGTCGACGGTCAGGTAGCCGAAATCGCGGGCGCTCAGCACGCTGACCAGGTAGAGGGCGATGTTCGTCGGACTCGTGCGCATGGCCAGCCCCTTCCGGTAAGAGGCCTGATAGTTGTCGGGGGGGAGCCAGGAGGTCCCGCCGTCGACGAAATCGGCAAAATAACGCCACGTCCGTCGGGCTATGAGCCTCAGAAGGGTCCGATCCTCCGGGGCGACGAGGCTTTGCGGTGATCGAGTAGGCGGAAGCCTGTTGAGCAGCCAGCCTATAAAGGGCGAGACAAGCCAGAGCGCCAGCCAGGGCGTCGCCGACAGGAGGCTGGTCGGTCCTGCCTGGGCGACGGCCCCGAAGACGAGCAGACTGAAAAGGCTGGCTGCGGCCATGGAAAGCCGCAGGGGGCTCCCCTGGGGGCCTCTTTTGTTCTGTTCCGCCTGCGCTGAAGTCCATTCCAGCAGCTTGCGGTGCGAGATGAGGCGGCGGTAGACGACGCGCGTGACGGCGTCCAGGGCGAGAAGGCTCTGATGAGGAAGCAGGGCTGCCTCGACGATGGCCCGCAGCAGGTCGTGGGCCCCTTTTGCGAGCGAGGCGCCTCTCAAACCCCGCCCTGCCGCCCATCGGAAGGGCTGCAGGAGAGAGTGGAAGAACAGCTGTGTGGCCACGAGGACCCCGGCGGCCAGGGAGGCTTCCGCGGAGACGAACCATGCGGCGACGAGCAGGGCCAGGCTGGCAGGCGGGAGAAGGCTGCGGCGGAGATTGTCGAGGATCTTCCATCGGTCGAAGCAGGAGAGCGGGTTGGGTCCCCTTCCTCCCTTTGCCAGAGGGACGCGGGCCATGATCCATTCGGCGATCTGCCAGTCGCCCCTGATCCACCGGTGCTGGCGCCGGCTGTACGTCCGGTAGTCCTGGGGGAATTCGTCGAAAAGCTCAATGTCGCTGGCCAGCCCCACCCGGACATGGGCTCCCTCGATCAGGTCGTGGCTGAGCAGCCGTGCCTCGGGAAAGCGCCCGGAAAGGATCCGGTCGAAAAGACGCACGTCGTAGATGCCTTTGCCGTGGTAGGAGCCCGCTCCCGTCATGTCCTGGTAGACATCGGATATGGCCTGGGTGTAGGGATTGATGCCGACGGGGTCCGAAAAGAGGCGGCTGAAGGGGGAACCGCTCGTGCTCGGAAGGGAGGGGCTCACGCGGGGCTGAATGAGCGTGTACCCCGACCGGACCTGTCCGTTCCCGTCGAGGCGCGCCCGGTTCAGCGGGTGGGCCAGCGTTTCGATCATCCTGCGGGCCGAGCCCGGCGGCAGCTGGGTATCGCTGTCGAGGGTGATGACGAACCTCACGTCGGCAAGTCTCTCCGGATCGCCCGTGCAGACCTGTTTCGCTCCGTCGCGGGGTCCTGTGCCGGAGATGAGGCCGTTCAGCTCCTCCAGCTTTCCTCGCTTGCGTTCCCAGCCGATGAATTTCTGTTCGCTTTCGCTCCACGTCCGTTCCCGGAGGAAGAGGAAGAAGCGCCCGACGCCATGTCGTTTTTCGAGTTCTTCCATGCTCTGCGTCATGACGCTCAGCAGAGCCTCGTCGTTCTTGTCGTGGAGGCTGTCCGAATCGAGATAATCGGGGTAGAGGGCGAAGAGGAGATTCTCCTCGCGGTTGGCCAGAAAGCGGATCTCCAGTTTTTCCACTTCGGTTTTGATCGCCTCTTCGTCGGACAGCAGCATGGGCACGACGACGAGAGTCCGAAAGGCATCGGGAATCCCCGAGGTTCTGAAGTCCATTTTGGGCAGGGAGCGTGGAGGGAAGAGGGCCATGACGAGGAGATTCAGCAGTTCAAGGGCTATCTGGCTCGCAGGAATGGCCGCAAGGAGGGCGAAGAGGGCCTGCGTCGCCGGACTCTGCCGGTGAAAGCCGATCTGGAGGGCCGTCAGGAGCAGCGTCACGGTCAGAGTCGTCAACCCGACGAGGTAGAGAGGCGAGTGGTTGGCGTGGGCCCAACTCAGGGCGCGAAAGCGAAAAGACTCCCGGCAGCCGACGAGCCGGGCCAGATCGTTTCGCTTTTCGCCTATCAGATAGGTCCCGACGTGATCCTGCCGTTCGGCATCCTCCGAGGAGGACGGGGCCGCCGCCAGGTCGACGGCTTTCCGGGCGATGGCCTCCTCGCTCTGATCCGATCCCCGGCGCAGGTCCTCGACGGCCCGGCGGTAGCGGTCGCGGGTGGCGAAATCCATTCGGGGGTAGATTCCGGAAGGATCTTGGCGCAGCGTCTCCTCTACCTGGCTCAGCCTCTCGAAATATTCCTTCCAGTCGAGGAGGGCCAGTCGGCGGAGACTTCCGAAGGCGTTCCCGATGGAAAACTCGTCTTTCGTCTGGCGTTTCCTCTCCTGTATGAGGATCTCCTTCAGGGACTTGTCGAAGGTCTGTCCCAGCCAGCTTCGCACGGGAACCAGGACCGCGCCTTCGTCGTAGAGAGAATCGACGAGCTGAGCGGCGAAGTGAGGGCTCGGGTCCGGAAGGGTTTGAGTCAGTTCCGCCATGAGGGGAAAAAGGCCGTTGGGATTGTTCCGGTTGGCCGTGACCAGTCGGTTGGCCCATAGGTCGGCCGACTCGTGATCTCTCAGTTCCGTCAGGGTCCGATCGGCGATGACCTCTATCCCCTCGATCAGGGCCATGCGGAGCATTTGAGGAAGAGCCCAGAGTTCGCCGATCAGGAGGGGTTTCTCCCTCTGGTAGGCCTCGGTGAAGGCCAGAATGTTCTCCTCCTCCAGGTGGAAATCGGAGAGTTCGACCAATTCCCGGGCCAGGTCGTAGATGCGGGGATGACCGCGATGAGGTCCCTCGGCCAGGGCCGGGAGCTGCCGGTAATAGCGGCGGGGGAGGTTGAGACTCACGTCCCGGGCGTTGCCCTCGAAAAGGTATTCGTTGTCGAGGAGCCACTCGGCCGTCGCTGGAACGCTCTGCAGGAGGCGCGAGGCTTCGGACAGATCGAGGCAGACCTGCTGCACCCACCGGCGGCCCCTCTCCAGCCGTTTCAGGAGCTCTCTGTCCCTCAGGGGGCGGGTGTCGAGCCGATGGCCCCTGGCCAGGCGTCGGCTCTGTTCCTGAAGCGGCGAGGGATTGGGCGGGACGCTGCCGGGGGGACGGCTCTCCTTGAGACGGTTCGGGTTTTCCCTTCGAGGGTGGAGAACGAAGATGGCCGGAGCCATCTCGCCCTGTCCCAGCAGAACGGTCATGGAGTCTCGCAATTGTTCGATGGGCGCCAGAAGGATAAGGACCGTTTCGCCCGGGATGAGACGACGGGCTTGCCTTTCGAGGTCCTTTCTGTCCGTGCCGAATCGGAAGTGCCCGATCAAGAGGTGGCTCAGGGCGAGCCCTACCAGGCCACCGACAGGGACGGAAAGGGAGAATGACCCGTTATGAACGGGGAAGAGCAGGGCGGAAAGGCCCCCGAAAAGGGCGAAGGCAGCGGCCTGAAGGCTGATTCGGACCCAGAGTGAGGCGTCTCCGGTGGAGAGCGTGCCTTCGGCGTTCCTGCTGGCCCAGGCGATGTGCCGATAGCCCTTCCGCCTGAGGTCCTTCAAGGCTTTCCGGGCTTCATCGCCTTTGACGAAGTAGCTGATGAGAGTGGCCTTTTCCGATGCGGAGCTCTTTCGGGAAAGAGATCGCCACAGGAGAGAGAGCCTCATTCCCCGTGCCCGTCTTCGGGCGGAGAGCTGTCGTCTCGAAGGGAAGGACCTGTCGTTCCGTTGGTTTTCATGGAAATATCCCCTTTCCTCCTGCCTCTGTTGCCCGCCTCTTTCCCGCGGGGCCCTCTCAAGGGCTGATCCCTTGACGGTCCGCGAGGTCGGCCCGGAGGTGGGTTCCCGTCTGGCCCTGCGGTGACGGAAGGGGCGTCGGAGGAAACAGGCACAATGAGTATCTTTTTTCTGACTTCATAGAATATTTTAACACTCTATTGCGATGCAGTCCACATAAAAGGATCCCTTCGGATGGGGAGGCGGTCTTTCCGCTCCTCCCCGAAAAGAAGGCAGAGGGGATTCCGAAAAAACTTTTTCAATATAATGGACAGGCTGTGTGTCGGAGAAGGCAGGGGCGATGAAGCGAAAGAATCGGTTGTCATTCGCGATAGCAAGAACGGATGGAACATCATGAATTGGCCTTATTAGTCTATGCATTTAGCTAATAATAGAGTAAAATGAAGCATATCGCATTGCTTTGATATATAAGAAAACCGCCTCCGTCTCGTTCCCCTTTTCTGTTTCTCTTGCCTGGTGGCTCGTCGGCGAGGGGCTGTGGCGTTGTTGCTTGAGTCGGCCGAAAGGGCCTTTGGCAGCTGAAGGGAGGAGAAAGTCTTGTTGTGGACAATTTCCGTTGTGTTGATCGTTATGTGGCTTCTGGGTCTGGTCAGCAATCACACGATGGGCGGTTTTATCCATGTCCTGCTGGTGGTCGCCGTCGTCGTCGTCCTCGTCAATGTCATCAGCGGCAGGCGCGTTCTCTGATCCGAAGAAAGATGAAAAGGAGGTAGGTCTCGTGAAGGCAAATCGTCTGATCGGAGTTGCCCTGATCGCCTTGGGGATCGCCGTCTTCGTCTGCCAGGGGATAACCTATACAACCCGAGAAAAGGCCGTCGATCTGGGCCCCATTCAGGTGACGACAGAACAGACCCGAACGATTCCTCTGTCGCCGATCATGGGATCGGTCGCGCTGGCCGGCGGAGTTCTCCTGCTCCTGTTTGAAGCCAGGCGATGATGTCTCCTCGCCGACGCAGGGAAGGGGCGGACGTCGCAGCCCTGTCGACGCGGCGCTGAAAGCCTCTTCATCTTGCGGAGTTTCTTTCGTCCCCTCCTCCGATGGTGGTAGAATGACCCTCATTTGCCCCTTTTTCTTTCGTCGGGAGGGATCCTGTTGCGATCGGAACGTACCTCGTTGTTCGGGGAGGGTCTTCGTGCGGCCTTTCCCGTGGCCGTCGGCTATTTCCCCATCGCCGTGGCCTTCGGCCTCCTGGCCCGATCGGCCGGAGTGCCCGGATCGGGGGCCATGGCCCTCTCCGTCTTTGTCTATGCCGGAGCGAGTCAGTTCGTGGCCGTCAATCTCATGGGCCTCGGCGCCTCCGTGGCCGAGATCGTTTTGGCTGTCTTTGTCCTCAACTTCCGTCACTTCCTCATGTCCTCGACGCTCGCGCGCCGCATCGCCCCGGGGACGTCGAGGGCGCGGCGGGCCCTTCTGGCCTTCGGCGTCACCGACGAGACCTATGCCGTGGCCTCCCTCCGGCCCGAGGAGGTCCTCTCTCCGGCCTTTCTGCTGGGGCTCAATCTCTTTTCCTACCTCTCCTGGGTCGCCGGTTCCTTCGTCGGCTTCTTCCTGGCCTCCTCCCTGCCCGATGTCTTTCAGAAGGGGATGGCCATCGCCCTTTACGCCATGTTCATCGGCCTTCTCGTTCCCTCGGCTTGCAAGGACCGGCGCGTTCTCGTCGTGGCCCTTCTTTCCATGGCCGTCAACGGTCTCTACCGGGTTTCGCCTCTGGCCGCCTTCGGCGGAGGTTGGGGCGTGCTGACGGCGACCGTCGCGGCAGCCCTCATCGGCGTCCGTCTTTTTTCCTCCGAGGCGGTCTCCCGATGAATCGGGCCCTTCTGGCGGCCTTTCTCATGGCCCTCGTCACCTACCTGCCCCGCATGATTCCCCTCGTCTTCCTCGGCGACAGGAAACTGCCTCCCTTCTGGGAAAACCTCTTCCGCTACGTTCCCTATGCCGTGCTGGGGGCCCTCATCTTTCCCGAGACGCTGATGTCGACGGGCCGTCTGAGCTCCTCCCTGGCAGGGACGGCGACGGCTCTTGTCCTGGCCTGGTGCGGTCGGGGGCTGATTCAGGTCGTCTTCGGCGCCATCGTCGTGACCCTGGCCCTGGAGCTGCTTCTTTAGCCCCGTCGGTACAGGAGAAGGCCGGAAGGGCCCCTTCGGGGCCCTTCCGGCCTTCTCCTGCACCGACGTTCCTCTGGTTCGCCGGGAGCGAGGAGGGTGACATGCGACGCAGAAAGCATGGGACTCTTTTTAGCGCCTATTCCTCGTCCGTGCAAGTGTCTTTCGGAAAACAATTGCCATGCTCCGAAGTTTCAAGTGCGAAAACAGGAAATTTTGTCGTTTTTGCAGGATGTTTGCGGCTGTGTCGCAGGGATGCCTTCCTCCTCGTCTCCGGCCTCGCGGGCCGGCCCGAGGTCGCCCGTCAGGGGGGATTTCGCTTTTTTTGCTCCTTTTTGCGGGGTGCCCCGCTGCGCCCTTCTTTTCCCGTCGGGAGCTTTTCGCATACGAAAGGCGCCCCGAGGCTTGACAGGTCCCGGTCGACCTGACATAATGCCCCCAATATCTTTTTTGCGAGGAGTGTTGGCGGTGGCAGTCAGGGTCAAGGGACAGATCACGCTTTCCGGCCAGGCCATCATTATTATCGCCAACGCGGCTCCCCCTCGCGGGAACGGCGCTTAGGCGTCGTTGACCAGAAAAGCGAGGAAGGGGCCCCGATCACGGATCGGGGCCCCTTCTTTATTTTAAGGGCCCTTCGAGGTTGCCCGTAATGGAGAAAAGGGAGGATGAAACTCATGACAGCCACGGTACCCCTTCACGTCCAGACGCCCATGCTCGAGTCGCGCGATCTCAGCCGCGTCGCCGGGAAAGAGGTTTTTCTCAAGATGGAGTGTTTCCAGAACGCCGGTTCCTACAAGATCCGCGGCATCGGCCTTTTCTGCTCCCGGGCCCGTGACGAGGGAAAGAGTCGCCTCGTCGCCTCGTCGGCAGGCAACGCCGGCTACGCCGTGGCCTATGCCGGAAACCGTCTGGGCATGGAGGTCACCGTCGTCGTTCCCGAGACGACGAGCGCCGAGGCCAGGGAGCGCATCGCCTCCGAAGGGGCCCGCGTCGAGATTTTCGGCGCCGTCTGGGACGACGCCGACGCCTACGGTCGGAAGCTGGCCGAGGCTTCGGGGGCGGCCTATGTCCATCCCTTCGACCACCCCACCCTCTGGGAGGGGTACCGGACCATCGCCCGCGAGGCCCGGACGCAGATGGCCCGTCCCGACGCCGTGGTCCTTTCCGTCGGCGGCGGCGGCATGATGTGCGGCGTCCTTGAGGGCTTTCACGAGGTGGGCTGGGGCGACGTGCCTCTCGTAGCCGTCGAGCCCGAGGGGGCCGCCTCTTTCGGCGCCGCCCTCCGTTCGGGCCATGTCGTGACTCTCGATCGGATCTCGACGGTGGCCACCAGTCTGGCGACGCGGCGCGTCACGGCCGAGGCCGTTGCCTGGGCGGGCCGCCACGACGTCCGGGCCGTGACCGTCTCCGACGTCCAGGCCGTCTCGGCCTGCCGTCGCTTCGCCGACGATCACCGCGTTCTCGTCGAGCCCGCCTGCGGCGCCACCCTCTCGACCCTTTATGACAACCACCCCGCCCTCGCCGGGGCACGGTCCGTCCTGGCCGTCGTCTGCGGCGGCATCGGCGTCAGCATGGCCCGCCTGGCCCAGTGGGAGCGCGATCTGGGAGTCCTTTCGGCGGCCTGATCGTCGCACTGGGAAAAGCGCACTTTCGGCCGCCCTTCCTGCAAGGGCGGCCGAAAGTGCGCTTGATGGTCTCTGTGGCCTTGTAAAAAATGTTATTCAAAGTGATAATGTGTCCGGGATAGGTCGTTGTATTCTTAACGATCTGTCCCGCCGATCGATTCCTCTCGGGAACATCGGTTGGCGGGACAAAGAGTTTCTCTGAGGAAACTCCACATAGCGCGCCTCCGAGCCGTCATTCCTGTGAGGTCTCAGCCTTATGGAATGCGGCCGTTAGGGTATGTCCGGAAACAGACATGCCTCCCCTGTTTGGCAAGGAGAGCTGTGAGTTCTGCGTTTTAAACGGAGATCACGATCCTTGTGGGGGCGTGATCTCCCTTTTTTTCTAAAAGCCGGAATGGCGGTGAAAAGAAGTGAAAGTTCAGCCCCGTCCCGTTGAGGAGTGTGTCGGAAGAATCGTTTTCCATGATCGGACGCTCATTGATCCTGAAGGCGGATTCAAAGGCGCCCGTTTCAAAAGAGGGCACAGGACGCAGAGTCCGATGTCCCCCTGCTGCTCCGCATGGGGAAGTCGAACACCGCTTTTTTTGAGCTTGCCCCGGACGAAGTTCACGCGGATGAGGCCGCCCTTCTTCTCGGGAAGAGGATGAGGAGAGAGGGGCTGGAGCTTCTCGGATCCGAGGAGGGCAAGTGCGTCCTTCGGGTGATCGTGGGGGGCTGCTCTCCTTCCGTGACGAGGATGTCGATGCCATCAACTCCGACCCGGATTGGATCTTCTCGACCCTTTCCAATGGGACGGCCGTTACGGAAGGGGCTGCCGCGTCGGCTTTCCGCATCGGTCCCCTGGTCGTGAAGCGCTCTCAGGTCGAGAGATCCTGTAGGGCCCTTCCCCTCTCGGTTCTCTCCTGGAGGCCTTTCCCGACGGCTCTGGTCACCACGGGAAGGGAGATTTTCGAGGGAACCGTTCGCGATGCTTTTTTACCCAGGCTTCAGAGCAAAATAGCCTCCTACGGTGCGCCCCTCCTGGGGCATGGCCTCTGTCCGGACGATGCCGAAGCGATTGCCGGTCAGGTTCTTTTCTGGCTGGGGAAAGGGGCTCCCGTCGTCCTCTGTAGAGGCGGCATGAGCGTCGATGCCGACGACAGGACGCCGAGGGCGATCGAGTTCCCTCTGTGATGGGGTTCTGTTCCGGCGGGTTCCGGTCATTCCCGGGGCCAGTCTGATGCTTGCCCGCAGGGGAGAGTCTTTCGTCATCGGCGTTCCCGCCTCGGCTGTCTTCGCCGAGAGGACCGCCCTGGACATTCTGTCCGACCGCATCTACGGGGAATGCCTCCATCGGGAGAGGAAGTGAGGGGAAGGGGGGGTTGTGCCGAAATTGTGTGCCTTGTTCCTATCCCAGGTGCGCCTTCGCGGCGCGCATATAGTGGATCTCTGCGCGAAAGGAGTCTGAGCAATGGGAACCTCTTTGGTCACGGCCGTTATCAACGGAAAGACCCTCACCGCTCAACCTGGCATGACCATCATGCAGGCTGCCCGGGCCAAGGGCATCAAGATCCCCTCGCTGTGCTATCACCCGGCGTTGGAGTCAAGTGGTGCCTGCCGTATCTGTCTTGTGGAGGTGGAGAAGCATCCCAAGCTTCTTCCGGCCTGCACGACGCCTCTGTCCGAGGGCATGGTCATTTTCACGCACAGTCCCAAGGCGGTGGCGGCGAGAAGGTTTGTCGTCGAGATGATTCTCATCCGTCATCCGCTGGACTGTTTCTCCTGCGAATCGAACGGTCGCTGCGACCTGCAGGATCTCGCCTACGAACTGGGCATCGAGAAATCGCCCTTCCAGGAGGAAGGGAATGTTTGCACCGACTACGCTCTTGACGACACCAATCCCTTCTACATCCGGGATATGAACAAGTGCGTCGTCTGCGGACGCTGCGTGCGGGCCTGCGACTGGCAGTCGGGCTACCACGCCGTCGATTTTCAATTCCGCGGCATCAAGACGACGGTCAATCCTCCTGTGGGCATGAAGCTCGAGGATTCGGACTGCGTGTTCTGCGGTCAATGCGTTCAGGCCTGTCCCGTAGGGGCCCTCATCGAGAGGAAGTCGATCGGTCAAGGCCGGTCCTGGGAGACCGAAAAAGTCCGCACGACCTGTGCCTACTGCGGCGTGGGCTGCCAGCTCGATCTTCACGTCAAGGGAGAGAAGATCGTCCGCGTGACGGGCACCGAAGAGGGCATGCCCAACCGGGGACGGCTCTGCGTGAAGGGGCGTTTCGGTTACGATTTCATCTATTCCGAAGAACGGCTCACCAAGCCTCTTATCCGGGTCCGCAAGGGAGACATGAAGTCCGGCGACGATCTCTTCCGCGAGGCGTCGTGGGACGAGGCGCTCGATCTGGTCGCGTCCCGGTTCAAGGAGGTGATCGAAAGGCACGGTTCCGACGCGGTGGGCGGAGTGAGCTGCGCGCGCAGCCTCAATGAGGATTCGTACAGCATGCAGAAGCTCTTCCGGATGGTCTTCAAAACGAATAACATCGATCACTGTGCACGGGTCTGACACGCTCCTACAGTAGCGGGGCTACTGACCAGTTTCGGAGCGGGCGGAATGACCAATACCATCGGGGAGTTCGCCACGGCCAAGCTCCTCTTTTGCATCGGGACGAACATGACCGAGGCCCATCCGGTGGCGGCGACGTACCTGAAAAACGGAGTCAGGTCGGGGACGAAGCTCATCGTCGTCGATCCCCGTCGTCAGGAGCTGGCCGATTATGCCCATATCTTCGCCCAGCTGCGCGTCGGTTCGGATATTGCCTTTCTCAACGGCGTCATGAACGTTCTCATAGCCGAGAATCTCTACGACAACCGTTTCGTCGAAGATAACTGCGAGAATTTCGATGATCTGGTAGCTAAAGTTGCTGAATATCCTCCCAGCCGGGCTGCCAGGATCAGCGGCGTTCCCGAAAAGACGATTATCGAGATCGCCAGAATGCTGGGCACGATCAAGCCTGCCATGGTGATCTACACGCTGGGTATCACGGAGCACAACACGGGCAAACGCAATGTCATGTCCCTGGCCAATCTCCAGATGCTTTTGGGTAACATGGGCGTCGAAGGCGGTGGAGTGAACCCCATGCGGGGTCAGAATAATGTCCAGGGAGCCTGTGATATGGGCGCCCTTCCCAATATGTACTGCGGCTATCAAAGAGTCGCCGTTCCCGAGATCAGCGAAAAATTCGCCAGGTTTTGGGGTGTCGACGGCCTTTCGACCAGGGAGGGACTGAAGATCGCCGAGATGACGAACGGCCTGCCTGCGGGGAAGGTGAAGGCCTTCTGGATTTTCGGCGAGAATCTCGTCGCCACCGAACCCGATATCGGTCATATTTCCCATTGTCTCAACTCGGCCGAGTTCCTCGTCGTTCAGGATATCTTCCGGAACGAGACGACGCCCTACGCCGATGTCATTCTTCCGTCGGCCGCCTGGTGCGAGGACGACGGGACGTTCACGAACACAGAGCGGCGCGTCAGCCGGGTCCGGAAGATCAAGGAGGCGCCGGGCGAGGCGAGGCCCAACTGGTGGATTTTCAAGGAGGTGGCCCGGCGCTGGGGCTACGACTGGCCCTCCAATAGCGGCAGGGATCTCTGGGACAGGGAGATCGCTCCTCTTTGCCCTGCCTTCGCGGGCATCACGTTCGATCGCATGGATGCCATCGGAGGCATTCAGTGGCCCTGCCCTTCGGAAGACCATCCGGGAACGGCTGTCCTGCACAGGGACGGCAGGTTTTCTCGAGGCAAGGGCAATTTCCAGGCCATCGACTGGGTCCCGAGCGCCGAAGAGCCTGACGAGACCTACCCCTTTGTTCTCAGCACGGGGCGTCGCCTCGTTCATTACCACTCTCGGACTCAGACGGGGCGTGCCAAGGGGCTCAACGAGCGGATGCCTGAAGAGAGAGCCGACATCTCCATTCCCGACGCCGAGAGGCTGGGTATCGCCAACGGAGAGACTATACGCGTCGTCTCCCGCAGGGGATCGGTGAAGATCAAGGCCAATGTGTCGAAGCGCATGCCCCAAGGGATGGTCTGGATGTCCTTCCATTTCTGGGAGACAAACGCCAACCGCCTGCTGAGCGGTGACACGGCGAGCTTCGATCCCGACACGCTCACGCCTTCCTACAAGGCCTGTGCCGTCAAGATAGAGAAGATGGCCTGATCCCCTTCGGGAGGTTCTCCTCCTTCGAGGCCTTTCTGGCCGAGCTGGAACGTTTCCACGGCGAGAAGGTCCCCGGAGGGGTCGTCGGCCTCCAGATGGTGAATCTTGCCCGGAGGTTTCTTCCCCGGGATATTCTCGTCGACGTGATCTGTGAGACGCGAAAGTGTCTGGCAGACGCCATCCAGCTTCTGACGCCCTGCACCCCGGGCAATCACTGGCTGAGGATCGTTGACACGGGGCGCTTCTCGGCCGTCTTCAACGACAAGAAAAAAGGCGACGGTGTCCGCATCTTTCTCGACGTGGGCAAGCTCAAACCCTTCCCGGCTGTGGATGCATGGTACCTGAAGCGGGTTCCCAAGAGCGAACAGAATCTCGACGCCATCCTCGATGGCCTCAACGAGACGGGCGAGGCCCTTTTCAGTTGTTATGCGGTCAAGGTGACGCCGGAGATCTTGCAGGTGCGGCCCAAGGTTCCTCCCGTGATCTGTCCGGTCTGCGGAGAGGCCTACCCGCCCTATCACGGAGATCTCTGCCGGGGATGTCAGGGCTTGAAGGAAAAGTACTATCGGCGGAATTCGGAGGCAATTTCCTAGAGGAGCCGTCCCTTCCGGCCTCTTCGTGGGACAGTTCTTGCGGGACGGAGTCCTCCGTCTGCCCCGGGAAATGAAAAGGGAGAGGGGCCTCCTTTTCGGGAGGCCCCTCGGGGAGGGGGGAGTTTCCGTTTCGCTCTGTCCGCCCCCCTCGCCCAGGAGGGCGAGGGGGGCGGTTCCCGCGGCGCACCGTGAAGTCGGAGGGGTTTGACGAGGGAATGAGGTCATTGTAGGGGTCTCGCGTCGGCGGAACAAGCCTTCCCCTTCGGCCCTTCATCGAAATAATTGACGGGTGTCCAGAATGAGCCACAGCTTTCGTTCCCCGGGGAAAGGTTTTTCCCGCTGGCGGGACAAAAAAACGAAGGTTGACAGGTGGCCCGACGAGGCGTATCATTCCGTTCAACTTCAATGAAATGGGGAATCAGCGTGATGTCAGCGGCTTGCACAATGCGGAATTGGTGGTGGCAGACCTAGTCTGCCGCCAGGAGCCGTAGCATCGCTTAAAAGCGCTTGAGCGAGAGGCCTTGGAGGCGGATCCCGACGGGATTCTCTTCGAGGCTTCTCTTGTTTTTTCTTTTTGGAGGGGCCCCCGTGGTCCCTCCATCTTTTTATTCTTAGGAGGTTTCAACAAGATGAGCCGAGTCAAGACGAGACGAGCGTCATCCCATGAAAAGTCACAGCCCAGACGGCTTCCCCTGGTGTTGGAGATTCCTCTTCGGGGCCGCAGTCCCCGCTCCCTCTATCGGAAGCTCAAGGGACAGAGGCGTCACACGATCCTGCTCGAAAGCGGCGACGGCGGGATGGGCCGGGGACGCTATTCCTTCATCGCCGTCGAGGCGGAGCGGGTTTTTGCCGTTTCGGGAGACGGCAAAGACTGTTTTGTCTTCGACGGGGAGGGGCGCCTCCTGGAGAGCTCCGGCTCGGGGAAGGCCCTTCGCCCGGCCGTCGAGGCCTACCTGGAGGAATTTTCTCCCCTCCGTGAGGGCATGCCTCCCTTCGCCGGAGGCGTGGCGGGCTATTTCGGCTACGCCGTGACAGAACACTGGGAGGACCTCTTCCGGGGGGCGCGGTCCCTGGAGGGATCGGCTCTGCCCCGGGCCCTCCTCATGGGCTACGCCACCGTTGTCGCCGTCGATCACGAGAGGGAGTCGATCCTGCTCATCCACCATGCCCCCGTCGAGGGATCCCTGGAGGCGTCTCTGGCGACGGGCCACGATCACCTGGAGCGCCTCGTGGCCCTTCTGGAAGGGCCGGAGGGTCCTTCCCCTTCCGGGCCTTTCTCTCTCGGCGAGATCAGGGCCGGGATGGGGAGGGAGGCCTTCATGGAGATCGTCGAGCGGGGACGAGAGGCCATCATCGCCGGCGAGGTCTGCCAGGTCGTCCTCTCCCAGCGCTTTTCCGTCGCGACCGATCTGCCCGCCTCGACCGTCTACGAGGCCCTGACCGAAGAGAATCCCTCGCCCTACCTCTTTCTCGTCGAGACGCCCGAAGTGAACCTCATCGGCTCCTCGCCGGAGGTTCTCGTCCGCCTCGAAGGCGACGCCGTCATGACCCGCCCTCTGGCCGGGACGCGGCCTCGGGGCCGCGACGAGGACGCCGACAGGGTTCTCGAAGCCGAGCTTCTGGCCGACGAGAAGGAACGGGCCGAACATCTCATGCTCGTCGACCTGGCCCGCAACGATCTGGGACGGATCTGCCGGACCGGGTCGGTGGCGGTGACGGAATTCATGGGCGTCGAGCGCTATTCCCGGGTGATGCATCTCGTCTCCCAGGTCGAGGGGGTGAGGCGCGAGGGCGTGACGGCCTTCGACGTCCTCGAGGCGGCCTTCCCGGCCGGGACCGTGTCGGGGGCGCCCAAGATCCGGGCCATGGAGCTCATCGAGGAGCTCGAGGGAAGCCCCCGCGGTCCCTATGGGGGAGCCGTGGGGTACCTCTCCTGCACGGGCGACATGGACAGCTGCATCGCCATCCGGACCTTCGTCCAGGTCGGAGGAGAGATCCAGGTCCAGGCCGGGGCGGGTGTCGTCTACGATTCCCATCCCGAGGCCGAGTACGACGAGACGCGCAACAAGGCCGAGGCCCTTTTCCGGGCCCTGAAGAAGGCAGCCGGAGGGAGAGAGGACCGATGATTCTTCTCGTCGACAACTACGATTCCTTCACCTACAACCTGGTCCAGCTCCTGGGCGAATTCGACGAGGTGACGACAGTCCGCAACGATCGCATCACCGTCGACGAGGCCCGGCGCCTCGGTCCCGACAGGATCGTCCTTTCGCCGGGACCGGGAGGGCCCGAGGGGGCCGGCGTGACCGTCGCCTTCGTCCGGGCCTTCTGCGGCGAGCTGCCCCTCCTGGGCGTCTGCCTGGGCCATCAGTCCCTGGCCTACGCCTTGGGCGGGACCGTCGTCCGGGCCTCCCGTCCCTGCCACGGGAAGGTGTCGGCCGTCCATCACGAGGGGCGAGGGCTTTTTCGGGGGCTGCCGTCGCCCTTCGAGGCGACGCGCTATCACTCCCTCGTCGTCGAAGAGGCCTCCCTGCCGCCTTCCCTTGTCGTGACGGCCCGCTGTGACGACGGGACGGTCATGGCCCTGGAGCATCGGGAGGCGCCCTCTTACGGCGTTCAGTTTCACCCCGAATCGATTCTGACCGTCCAGGGGCGTCGGCTCCTGGAGAATTTTGTCGCCCTCTGAAGGGCGAAAGCCGAGCCGAGAGGAGTTGAGCCTGATGTTGCGAGCCCAGTTGGAACGTCTCATGGCGCGAAAGGATCTGAAAGGGGAGGAGATGGCGGGGGCCATGGAGGCCCTCATGGAGGGTCGGGTACCGGAGGCCCAGGTGGCGGCCTTTCTGACGGGATTGAGGGCGAAGGGGGAGACGGTGGAGGAGATCGTTGCCGCCGCCACGGTGATGCGCGACAAGGCCCAGGCCGTCGCCGTGCCGTCCCAACCCCTGCTGGATGTCGTCGGGACGGGCGGTGACGGGACGGGGACCTTCAACATCTCCACCCTGTCGGCCCTGGTGGCCGCCGCGGGAGGCGTGGCCGTGGCCAAGCACGGAAACCGCTCCGTCTCGAGCCGCTGCGGCAGCGCCGACGTGCTCGAGGCCCTGGGCTGTCCCCTTCTGGGAGAGGCTTCAGCCGTCGAGGAGGCCGTCGCCTCCGTGGGGTTCGGCTTTCTCTTCGCCCCCCACTTCCACCGGGCCATGAAAAACGTCGCTCCCATCCGCAAGGCCCTGGGGATCCGGACGATCTTCAATCTCCTCGGTCCCCTCACCAATCCCGCCCGGCCCGATCGGATGGTCCTGGGCGTCTTTTCCCCCGGCCTCGTCCGTCCCATGGCCGAGACGCTGCACCGGATGGGCGTCGCCAAGGCCCTCGTCGTCTGCGGTGCCGACGGCGCCGACGAGTTGACCCTGGGCGGGGCCAACAGGGTCTGTCTCCTTGACGGAGGGCGCCTCGTCGAGCGCGATCTCCTGCCCGAAGAGGCGGGGCTCCCGCGCAGGCCCCTTGCCGTCGCCCGCGGGGGCGACGCCGAGGTCAACGCCGCCCTGGCCCTGGAACTTCTTGAAGGCCGGGGCGGAGAGGCCCGCGATTTTCTCCTCCTCAATGCCGGAGCGGCCCTCTTCGTCGCCGACAGGGCCCCGTCCCTCCGGGAAGGGGCGGTTCTTGCGGCGGATATCATCGACGACGGAAGGGCCAGGGCCAAGCTGGATCAGGTGCGAGCCTTCTCCATGGCGGGGGAGGGCGTGGCATGATTCTCGAACGCATCGTCCGCTCCAAGATCGACGAGGTGGCCGGCCTGCGCCGGAAAAAACGCTCCCTCGCCGCCGCCCTGGCCGGTCCGGGAGTGACCGTCATCGCCGAGGTCAAGAAGGCCTCGCCCAGCAAGGGGGTGATCCGGGAGGATTTCGATCCTCTGTCCCTGGCCCGAGCCTATGGCGCCGGCGGCGCCGGAGCGGTCTCGGTCGTCACCGACGGCCCCTTCTTTCAGGGAAGCGCCGATGTCTTCCGCCAGGTCCGCTCCGTCATCGACCTGCCCCTGCTGCGCAAGGACTTCCTCATCGATCCCCTTCAGGTCTATGAAAGTCTGTTCCTCGGCGCCGACGTGGTTCTCCTCATCGTCGCCGCCGTTGGCGACGCTCTCGAGGACCTGATCGCCCTGGCCTCGTCGCTGGGCATGGAGAGCCTCGTCGAGGTTCATGACGAAGGCGAGCTTCACCGGGCCCTCGAGGCCCAGGCCCCCATTCTCGGCGTCAACAACAGGGACCTCCGCGATTTTTCCGTCGACCTGGCCGTGACGGAGCGGCTCGTCGCCGAGCGGGACCGGCTGGGCGACTGCCGCCCTGTCGTGGCCGAAAGCGGCATCTTTTGCCGCGCCGACGTGGAGCGCCTCGCGGCCTGCGGCGCGGCGGGCATCCTCGTCGGCGAGGCCCTCGTCCGGTCCGACGATCCGGCTTCTCTCATCGCCTCCCTGCGGGGGATGACGCCATGACCCGGGTCAAGCTCTGCGGACTCACCCGACCGGAGGACGTGAAGGCCGCCGTGGCGATGGGTTTTGACGCCCTGGGCTTCATTCTCGTTCCCTCCAGCCCACGTCGCGTCTCCCTGGACGCCGTGGCGGCCTTGAGGCCCCTCATTCCTCCCTTCGTCACCTCCGTCGCTGTCGTCGCCAAAGCCGCGAAGGAGGATCTGGAGCGCCTCGTCGCCTCCCGCCTTTTCGACGCCGTCCAGTTCCACGGCGGCGAGGCGCCTGACGTCGTCGCCTCCGTTCCCCTTCGGCGCATCGTGGCCCTCTCCGTCGCCGGGAGGGGCGACCTCGACGGGGCCAAGAACTATGACGGAGTGGCCGACGCCTTCCTCCTGGACACGAAAGGAGAGGGCGGGAGGGGAGGGACGGGCCGCCCCTTCGACTGGAATGTGTGTCTTGGCTTTGACTTTTCCAAACCAATCATCCTGGCCGGGGGGCTGGGGCCGGACAATCTCCGACGGGCCGTCGGGACCGTCCGTCCCGAGGCGGTCGATCTCAACAGCCGCCTCGAAAAGGCTCCCGGCGTGAAGGATCATCGGCTCATGGAAGAGGCCCTGAGGGTTCTGGGACGGACCGGGGCCGGAGAAGGGAGAGGAATGCGATGAAGCGAGGGTACTACGGCCCTTTCGGGGGACGCTACGTTCCGGAGACGCTCATGGCCGCCCTGGAGGAGCTTGAGAGGGCCTATGAGAGCCTGAGCCGCGACGGCGCCTTTCAGGAGGAACTGTCCTGCCTGCTGGAGCGCTTCGGCGGGAGACCGACGCCCCTTTATTTCGCCGAGAGGCTCACGGAGCACCTGGGAGGAGCCAAGATCTACCTCAAGCGGGAGGATCTGAACCACACGGGGGCCCACAAGATCAACAACGCCCTCGGCCAGGCCCTCGTGGCCCGGAGGCTGGGCAAGAGGCGGGTCATCGCCGAGACGGGGGCGGGACAGCACGGCGTGGCGACGGCGACGGCGGCGGCCCGGTTCGGCCTGGAGTGCACTGTCTTCATGGGCGAGGAGGACATGGGCCGTCAGGCCATGAACGTGGAGCGCATGAAGCTCCTCGGAGCCGAGGTCGTTCCCGTCACGTCCGGGACGGGAACGCTCAAGGACGCCACTAACGAGGCGATCCGCCACTGGGTGGCCACCGTCGAGGGGACGCACTACATCATCGGCTCCGTCGTGGGGCCCCATCCCTACCCGATGATGGTCCGGGACTTCCAGCGCGTCATCGGCGATGAGACGCGCCGGCAGGTCGTCGCCGACGAGGGCCGTCTGCCCGACCTGATCCTCGCCTGCGTCGGCGGGGGAAGCAACGCCATGGGAATGTTCCATCCCTTCCGGGAAGACCCCGTCGATCTCGTCGGCGTCGAGGCCGCCGGAAGGGGCATCGCGACGGGGCACCATGCCGCCACGCTGGGGGCCGGAAGGGTCGGCGTCCTCCACGGCAGCCGCTCCTACCTCCTTCAGGACGACGACGGCCAGGTCATCGAGGCCTATTCTCTCTCGGCCGGTCTCGATTACCCCGGCGTCGGGCCCGAGCACAGCTTTCTCAAAGAGGCGGGGCGGGCCGAGTACGTTTCCGTCACCGATGGCGAGGCCGTCGAGGCCTTCCGTCTTCTCTGCCGCCTTGAAGGGATCATCCCGGCCCTGGAGAGTGCCCATGCCCTGGCGGAGGCGATGAAACGGGCTCCCCGGCTGGGGGGCAAGATCCTCGTCGTCTGTCTCTCCGGCCGGGGGGACAAGGACATGGATTCGATCAAATCCTACCTCGGGAAGGGAGAAAATCAGTCATGAGCCGTCTGACCCGTGCCTTCTCGGGCCGCAAGGCCCTCGTCACCTACGTCACCGCCGGGGATCCCGACTTGAAGACCACGGCCGAGCGGGTCCTCTGTCTCGACGCCTCCGGCGCCGACGTCATCGAGCTGGGCCTTCCCTTCTCGGACCCCCAGGCCGACGGTCCCGTCATCCAGGCCGCGGGCCAGAGGGCCCTCAGAGGCGGCACGACGCTGGCCAAGGTCCTCGATCTGGCCTCGAGCCTCAGGGGAAAGATCAAGGCCCCTCTGGTCCTCATGGGTTACTGCAACCCCCTTTTCACCTACGGCGAGGAGCGCTTTGCCGATGCCGCCGCCGCATCGGGCCTGTCCGGCGTCATTGTCCCCGACCTTCCCTACGACGAGGGCGAGAGCCTCTACGGGGCGCTGGAGCGGCGCGGCGTCGACGCCGTCCTCATGGCGGCGCCCAACGCCGCGACGGGACGGCTTGCCGAGGTGGGCCGCAGGAGCCGGGGTTTTCTCTACTGCGTCTCCCTCCTGGGCGTGACGGGAACGGGCAAGGCCCTCCACGGCGATCTTGAGGCTTATATGGCCCGGGTCCGGGCCGTCACGACCCTGCCGCTGGCCCTCGGTTTCGGCATCGACAGCCCCGAGAAGGCCCGGCTCTGCGCCTCCCTGGCCGACGGAGTCGTCGTCGGCAGCGCTCTCGTCGGCCTCGTCGAAACCTGCGGAGACGACAGGCCCCGTCTCCTGGAGGAGACGGGGCGACTTGTGCGGTCTCTCCGAGAGGGCCTCGACGGGATTTAACGGACCTCCTGCCAGAGGCCGTCGTCGTAGCGGTCGAGGCGGAGCGTCTCGAGGTCGAAGTAGAAGAGTCCCGTCGTCAGGTCCCCGCGGGATCGGGCCTCCTCGACGAGAGGCAGGCTTTCGAGGCGCTCCAGCTGGCATCTGCCCCAGGCCTTGATGGCCTCTTCGAGACAGCCGTCGCAGCGGCCCTCCTCGCAGAGCCAGGTCCGGATCGGCTCCTCGTCGATGGCTTCAAGGTGACTCCGGGCCTTGACGGCGCCGCAGTCGCCATGGGCGAGAATGACGGCGTTGCGGACCTTCAGGTGGCCCACGGCGTAGGCCACGGCGGAGGTGACGGCGGGGTCGTCGACGCGGCAGAGGTTGCCCACGTTGCGGAGGACGAAGAGCTCTCCCGGCCCGGCGCCGAAGATCGCCTCGGGAATGATGCGGCTGTCAGAGCAGCCGATGACGAGGCTGTGAGGGGCCTGTCCCCTGGCGAGGTCCCGGTAGCGGTTGCGGTCCGCCTCTTCAATGAAATGGTGGTATCCTTCGATAAGCTTATGCATTGATCTGTCTCCTTTTATGTCTTATATCGGTCCCGAAGGGTCCCGTCGCTGACGATGACGGGGTAGGAACCGAGAATGCGCAGGCGGAAGCAGAGCCCTTCCATCGCCTTCAGGGCGCCGGCCAGGGGCTCCCGGGCGGCGTCGCCCTCGACGTCGAGGAAGAAGACGTATTCGAAGGGATTTTCCGGCAGGGGCCGGGACTGGATGAAGGTGATGTTCAGCCTGCCCGCCCGAAGGGGCTCGAGAGCCTGGAGGAGGGCGCCGGGCTGGTGGGCGACGTTGAAAAGAAGCGACGTCTTCGCCCCTTCAACCGGTCCGTCCCTTCTGCCGATGATCCAGAAGCGGGTTCTGTTGTGGGGCTGGTCCTGGATGGCCCTGTGGAGGACCGTCAGGCCCTGGGCCTGCGCCGCCGCCTCGCTGCAGACGGCGGCGACGCCCCGCAGGTCCTTGGCCTCGGCGGCGGCGCCGCTCGTCGTGGCCGAGGCCACGCGGGGCACGGCGGGGAGGTGCCTGTCGAGCCAGAGGCGGCACTGGGCCAGGGCCTGGGGATGGGAGCGGACTTCGGTGACTGCCTCAAGGGGCGTTCCGGCCGTGGCGAGGACGTGAACGATGGGAAGCTGAACCTCTCCGGCGACGGAAAGGGAGACGGGGGCCTTGGCAAAGGCGTCGAGGGTGGCGTAGACGACGCCCTCGACGGTGTTCTCAATGGGGACGACGGCGAGAGTGGCTTCGCCGCGCTCAAGGGCGGCGAAGGCCTCCCAGGGGTTGGCGACGAAGAGGTCGTCGACGGACTGTCCCAGGACGCGACGGGCCGCCTCCTGGGAGAAGGAGCCTTCGGGGCCCATGAAGGCCACCCGGGGCTTTTCCTGAAGGGAGCGGCAGAGAGAGATCACTTCGCGCTGGATCGCCTCCAGGGCCCGGCCGTCGATGGCGGGGTGCCGTTCGCGGAGTCTGGCGATGACGGCCTGCTCCCGGCCGGGATCGAAGACGGGCGAGGCGCCCTTGGCTTTCCCGATGGCCCGGGCCAGCTCCTGGCGCCTTTCGATGAGGTCCATCAGGGCGTCGTCGATGGCATCGACGTCGCCGCGGAGGTGCTGCAACTGCTGTTCGTCCATGGCGGTCTCCTTAGGGTTGTCGGTTTTCGGTCGGGGGTCGGGGGGCATCGGGCGAAGGGAGTTGAATGTCAGAAAAACAGCCCCTCTCCGAGAGGGGAAAGGACGCTTTCGCCGGCCCATCGCGAGGGCGGGTTGTAGGCTCGCATCAGCCGGCCCCAGTCGTGAGGGGAGGGAGTCCTTTCGGCCCTGTCGCCTCCGGGGTTGTCGTCCTTCTGGCTTCTTTCGCGTCCTTCGGCGGCGCCTTCCTGTACCTGGAGAGGGTCTCCTGGGTTGGTCTTTCTCTCGTCGTCGGCTGCGGCCAGCTCCATGCGGGCCCTGGCCTCGGCGGCCGAGGCCGAGGCGGCGACGCGGATGTCCTGGGGAGAGGGACTGGCCGGGGCCAGAGCGGCGGCCCGGACCTGGGCCATGATCCGGATCGTCTCTTCCGGTGTCCGACCCGCCGGGGCCGAGATGGGGACCTCGCCGGCGACGGCGTAGCGTTTTCCGTCCGGTCCCTCGACGTAGCTGTAGGAGGCGCTGCCGACATAGGGGCCGCCGGCGGCGACGTGGGCCGCCTCATGGGCCCGGACCTCGCGGTCGATGCGGGCCAGCTCGGCGGCGGCACGGGCCGTTTCGGGGTTCTTTCGGCCCTTCGTCTGTGTCTTGTCTGCCGTCGCTTCAGCACCGCCGGGAGGGTTCTCGAGTTTCCGTTCCTCACGATCGGTCTCTTCCCTGTAGGTGACGTGAGCGGCGGTGACATAGGGTTTCCCGTCGGGCCCGAGGGCGTATTCGTAGCGGACCGAGACGTCGCGGACGTCCTCCCTGCTGCGGAGGGCACGCTCCCTGGCCAGGAGGAGCGACTCCTCCCGGCTCATGTTGTCGGCCTGGCTCGGGACGGACTTTCCCAAGGCGGCAGCCGGCCCTTTCGGGGGCGGCGCCAGGGCAGGCAAAGGTCGCGTGACAGACGAAAGAGACATCGGCGGAGGCCTCCTTCCGGAAGGGGTCGTCCTGATCGGTCCCTTCCATTCTACCTCCATCGGGGCTTCATGGGACAGGGGCAGCCCCGGTTTTGCCCCTTTCCGCCGTTATCCCTCGCGGCTGGGGCTGCCGTTAGCTTGCCTCGGCTCGGCGGCGCTATTTTTCACCTTGCCGTAGGCTTCGACGAAGCGCTCGTTCTGCTCGGCCGTGCCGACGACGGCGATGTAGTCGCCGGGGAGGAGGAGGAAGTCGCCGTTCAGGTCGGCCAGGAGGTTTCCCTGGCGGCCGACGGCGACGACGGAGAGGCCGAAATCGGAGCGGATCGGCGTCTCGGCCAGTTTCTTCCCGGCCAGAGGGTTGCCCTCCTTGAGGTAGATCCACTCCATGTTCATGAGGCAGGCGGCGCTGCGCAGATGGGCGAGGGCCTCATACTCGGGGTGGCTGTCGTAGAGGGTGTTGTAGGTGACGCGCCGCAGGGCGTCGAGCTCGCGTTGGACCGTCGTCGCCGGGAAACCCAGTTCGAGCAGGGCCTGCCGTCCCATCTCGAGGCCGGCCTCGAGGTCCGGCTCGACGATGCGCGTGACGTCGTGCTCCTCCAGGAGCCGCCGTTCCTCCCGTCCCTCGCCGCGGGCCATGATGGGCAGTTCGCCGTTGCGCTTCCGCGCCGCCCGGACGACGTCGAGCGTTTCCAGCGTGCCCCGGAGAGTGATGATGAGGAGCCGGCTCCGCTCGATCTCGGCGGCCTCGAGGATGACGTCCTGGCCCGGGTCTCCGTAGAGGAGGTTGAGCCCCTCCTTCTGTCCTGCCTCGAAGGTGGCGTGATGGGGTTCGATGATGAGGTAGGGGACGTCGAGACTGCGGAAGACGAAGGCCAGGAGGCGTCCGAAGCTGCCGCCGCCGGCGATGACGACGTGGTCGTGGAGGCCCGTCTTGGGGATGTTGACGGTGCGGATTGTGGCCGGACCGGAGAGGGACCTGATGAAGCGGTAGACCGGTGCCGTCAGGGCCGTCGCCAGGGGGCCGAGGAGCATGGAGAGGACGACGACGCTCAAGGCCAGGGCGTAGAGGTTCAGGTCCATGGCTCCGCTGTCGAGGCCGTGCTGAAGGACGATGAAGGCGATCTCCGAAATGGGGATCATGCCGAAGAACATGGCCAGGGGGATGACGTTGCGGTAGCCGAAAAGCCGTCCCGTCCCGGCCAGGATGAGTCCCTTGACGGTGACGACGGCGCCTAGCAGCAGGAGGATCTCGCCGAGGTGGGCGAAGAGAAAGGCCGGATCGAGAAGCATGCCGATGGTGACGAAGAAGAGAAGGCCGAAGAGGTCGCGGACGGGGATGAGGTCGTTCAAGGCCGCCTTGCCGTAGTCGGACTCGCTCAGGACGAGGCCGGCGATGAAGGCCCCGAAGGCGAAGGAGAGATCGAGGGCGTAGGTGAAAAGACCGACGCCGAGCCCCATGGCGGTGACGGCCAGGAGGAAGAGCTCCCGCGACTCCCAGCGGGCGACGAAGCGCATCAGCAGGGGAATGACCCGGGCTCCGGCGAAGAGCATGGCGGCGACGAAGAGGGTGACCTTGACGAGGGGCACGGCAATGGCCGAGGCGGAAAAGCCGGCGTGGTTGAGGTTGATGAGGACCACCATGAGGGGAATGACCATGATGTCCTGGACGATGGACATGCCCAGCATGACCCGGCTCGACAGGGTTCCCATCTGTCCCCGCGACGAGAGGGTCTTGAGGATGACGGCCGTGCTGGAGGAGACGACGGCCGCGGCAAACCAGAGGGCCGCCAGGGAAGGCCAGCCCAGGAAGCGGCAGAGGGCGAAGGTCACCAGGGCCGTCGCCGCGACCTGGAGGGTTGTCCCGCCCAGGGCGACGGCTCGGATCGGCTTGAGGCTCTTGAGGGAGAATTCCAGTCCCAGAGAGAAAAGAAGCAGGGCCACGCCGATCTCGGCAAGCTGTTCGATCTCCTCCACGCCGGAGAGGGTGATTCCCCCCGTGAAGGGGCCGATGGCGATGCCGGCGACGATGTAGCCCAAAATCAGGGGCTGGTTGAGCCTCCGGGCGACGAGGCCTCCCAGAAGGCCGGCAATGACGACGACGATGAGATCGGTGGCGATGCCCACGGAATCCCCTCTTTTCTTCGTGATCCTTGACGGGAACGGTTCCATCTTACCTGACAGGCAGGAGAAACTCCACGAAGGGGCGGGACGGTCGCCGGGGCCCGTCGCGCTGTCGCTGCGCTGTTTATGCCCTTTCGTGACAGTGGCCCTCCTTTTTGACACCTGTCCCTGAGCTGGAGTGGAATCCGCGGAGCGCCGAGATCGTGGCCTCCATCGTTTCCCTGGCCCGTTCGCTCCATTTCACCGCCCTTGGCGAGTGCGTCGAGATGCAAGAGCAGAAGGAGCGGCTTCACGATCGGGGCTGCACCCGGTATCAGGGCTGCCTCTTCAGCAGAGCCCTGTCCCTTGACGACCTGCTCCGAATTGACCGGAGCGGAACGGTGCCGCCGCGAGGAAGACCCTGACGAATCGGCGACGACAAGCGGTTGATTTTGCCCCACCGCCTTGACAAAACTCTCAGGGGCGGTAAAATGACTTGCCAACAGGACCAGATGGCGCGAATTGATGAGGAAGGGAGGTCAGCCCAATGACGATTTCCACGATGAAAGCCAAAAGTCTCCTCAGCGGGAGCTTTTATTACTTTACCGACGGCCAGTGGCGCTATTACGCCAGTGGTCACAAGGCACGTGGGAATCCGATATCGGCTGAAAGAACTCTCATCGCCGCCTCATAAAGAGTCCCCCCGACGGAGCCCGTCGGCAGCGGAATCGAAGGCGAAGGCCGGAACCGGATTTTCACATCCAGGTTCCGGCCTTTTTTGTATCGACAAATTTCAGGAGGTGCGAGAGATGATGATCGTCGTCGAAATGAACCGCAACGTGAACAGCCTGGAAATCGCCCGTGTCTGTGAGAGCATCGAGAGCCGCGGAGGTCAGGCCCGGGTCGTCTCCTGGCCCGAAGGCCCCTGCGTGGTCGCCGTCGATCTGATGGGCGACAGGTCCCCTCTCGCCTCCCTTCCCGGCGTCGTGGCGCTTCACGAGACGAAGTGCTCCTTCCCCCTGGCCAGCCGGGACGTCTTCGTCTCCCGCCCTGCCATGGAAATCGCCCCGGGCCTGACGATCGGTGAGGGCCAGCCTCTCGTCATGGCCGGCCCCTGTTCCGTCGAGAGCCGTGATCAGCTTCTTGAGACCGCCCGGGGCGTGAAGGCCTCGGGCGCTTCCGTTCTCCGCGGCGGCGCCTTCAAGCCCCGGTCCAACCCCTACGCCTTCCAGGGACTGGGCAGCGAGGGAATCGCCCTCCTCATGGAGGCGCGCAAGGCGACGGGACTGCCGGTCATCACCGAAGTGATGGCCCCCGAAGACGTGGAGTGGCTGGCCCCTCATGTGGACATCCTCCAGGTGGGGACGCGGAACATGCAGAACTTCAGCCTTCTCAAGGCTCTGGGCCGCGTCGACCGGCCCGTCCTCCTCAAGCGGGGGATGGCCTCCACCGTCGACGAGTGGCTTCAGGCCGCCGAGTACATCCTGGCCGGCGGAAACTCGAGGGTCATCCTCTGCGAAAGAGGCATCCGCAGCTTCGACAAGAGCACCCGCAACACCCTGGACCTGAGCGTCGTTCCCCTCGTGAAGGCGCTGAGCCATCTTCCCGTCGTCGTCGATCCGAGCCACGCCACGGGACGCCGCGAGCTGATCCTCCCCATGAGCCTGGCCGCCCTGGCCGCAGGGGCCGACGGCCTCATCGTCGAAGTCCACTGCGCGCCTGAAGAGGCCCTCTGCGACGGCCCCCAGTCCCTCGACATTCCCGCCTTCGCCGCCCTCATGGGCCGCGTCCGCCATCTGGCGGGAGCCCTCGTCGCCGGAGAGGAGGCGGCCCGATGCGGCCTGGGAATCGCCATCTAGGTATCGTCGGCACGGGACTCATCGGCGGCTCCCTGGGCCTGGCCCTGGTCGGAACGGGTTTCACCCGGGTGGGCTGGGACCGCGACGACCGGGCCCTCTGCCGGGCCGTCGCCCGCGGGGCCGTCGACCGAGGCGCCTCCTCCCTTGATGAACTCGCCCGATCCTGTGACGTGATCGTCCTCGCCCTGCCGCCCCGTCACGTCGTCGCAACGGCCCGGGCTCTTCTGGACTGCGGGGCTTCCCCCAAGGCCCTCTTCAATGCCGCCAGCGTCCAGGAGCGGGCCTTTGTCTCGCTGGCGCCTCTTTTCGACGGCCGCTACGCCGGTTTTCATCCCATGGCGGGCAAGGAGCGGGGCGGCATCGACGAGGCCGAAGGCGGCCTCTTTCAGGGGGCCCTCTGCGCCGTCGTCGCCGACGGGGCGACGAACCCTTCCGTCGTCGACGAGGCTCTTTCCCTGGCGGAACTCATCGGGGCGAGGTCGACGGTCATGAAACCGGAGGAACACGACGCCGCCGCCGGCTGCGTCAGCCATTTGCCTCTTCTTGTCGCGACGGCTCTGGCCGTCGCGGCGGGGGGAGAGATCGAAAAGCACCCCGCCTACGCCGCCCTCATCGGGGGCGGCTTTCGCGACACGACCCGCGTCGCCTCCGGCCCCTCCTGGCTGGCCGCCGACGTCTGGGCCGAAAACCGGTCCCTCAGGGAGCTGGTGGCGTCGCTCATCGCCGTCCTGGAGGGGATGGCCGACGGCGGCGGTGACGAGATGGAACGGCTGGCCTCTCTGGGGGCCGCAAGACGAGAGGCGGCCCTGAGCCGCCGGGGAGGTTGAAATCATGAATCCTGTCGGAGCCCTGAGGGGCGAAGTCGTCGTTCCCGGAGACAAGTCGATCTCCCACCGCGTCGCCCTCATGGGGGCCCTGTCGAAAGAGGGCATCGAAGTCAGCCATTTCTCGCCCGGGGCGGATTGCGCCAGCACCCTGAGCTGCCTGGAACGGCTGGGCCATGTCGTCTGCCGTGACGGAGAGAACCTGCGCGTCCGCCGCGGCGAGGCCCTGGCCGAGGGAGGCGTCCTCGACGCCGGCAACTCGGGGACGACGGCCCGCCTCCTCTGCGGCCTGCTGGCCGGCATGGCCGGCGTCTTTGCCGTCATTACCGGCGATGCCAGCCTGAGCCGCCGTCCCATGGGGCGCGTCGTCGATCCCCTGAGGACGCTGGGAGCCCGCATCGACGGCTGCGACGGAGGGCGCCGTCTTCCCCTTTCCATCCGGGGGACCCGCCTCTGCGGCGGGACCTACACCCTTCCCGTGGCGAGCGCCCAAGTCAAATCGGCCCTCCTCCTTGCCGGCCTGTCGGCCCAGGGGAGCGTGACCGTCGTCGAGCCCCGGAAGAGCCGGGATCACACGGAGCTTCTCCTGGAGCACCTCGGCGTTCCCCTCAAGCGGGAAAAGGGCGCCGTCACGGTCTTCCCCTACGACGACCTGCCCGGCGGGAGCTGGCGCGTGCCCGGTGACTTCTCGTCGGCCGCCTTCTGGATCGTCGCCGCATCCCTCGTCGACGGTTCGGAGCTATCCCTGCCCGGCGTCAACCTCAACCCCACCCGGACGGGGCTGCTGTCGGTACTGGAGCGCATGGGTCTTGCTTTTTCCGTCGAGGAGGCACCCCGGGCCGGCGGCGAGCCGGTGGGGACGGTGGCGGTCCGCTCGTCGCCGCTTCGGGGAACCGTCGTCGATGGCGAAGAGATCCCCACCCTCGTCGATGAGCTGCCGCTGCTGGCCGTCGCCGCCACCCAGGCCGAAGGGGTGACGGAGGTGCGAGGCGCCGAGGAGCTGCGCGTCAAGGAGTGCGACCGCATCGCGGCCGTCGCCGAAGGGCTCTCGGCCCTGGGAGCCGATATCGAGGAAAGGCGTGACGGCTGGATCATCCGGGGCGGGAGGCCCCTTCGGGGCTGTTCCGTCTCGAGCCGCGGCGATCACCGGATCGCCATGGCCTTCGCCGTGGCGGACCTCATCGCCGATGGGCCCGTCATCGTCGACGACGAGGCCTGCGTGGCCATCTCCTACCCCGGTTTCCTCGATCAGCTCCGGGAAAGGGCGGCCTGCCGGTGATCGGCGCCGCGACGAGACTGGCGGCTCTGGTGGGGCACCCCGTCGGCCACAGCCTTTCTCCGGCCATGCAGAACGCCGCCTTCGAGGCCGCCGGCGTCGACGGCCGCTACCTGGCCTTCGACGTGGCCCCGGGCCGGCTCGAGGTGGCTCTGAAGGGTCTGGCCGCCCTGGGTGCCCTGGGAGTGAATGTCACGATCCCCCACAAGACAGAGGCCTTCGGCCTCTGCGATTGGGTCGAGCCCAAGGCCCGGGCCCTGGGAGCCGTCAACGTCGTCCTCTTCAAGGATCAGGAACTCTTGGGTCACAACAGCGATATCGACGGCGTCGAGGGGGCACTGGACGAACTGCCCCAAGGGGGAAAGAGGGCCCTCCTCCTCGGCGCCGGCGGTTCGGCCCGGGCCGCCGCCGCGGCCCTGCTGGGCCGGGGTTTTACCCTCGCCCTGACCAACAGGACGGAGGAGCGGGCCCGCAGGACGGCCGACGACGTGGCCCGCGGCCTGGGCCGGAAGGGCCTGAGCTGTCTGGCCTGGGACCGTTTCCATCAGGAGCGGTTCGACCTTGTCGTCAACGCCACCTCACTGGGGCTGGAATCCAACCCCTGGCCCGACGGTGACCTCAACCGCCTCCTGGGGGCTCTCGAAGGGGCCTCCGTTGTCGACCTCGTCTACCGGCCCCGAGGGCGGACGGCTCTTGCCGAGGCGGCCCGTCGGGCGGGAAGCGCCGTCGCCGAGGGGCAGACCGTCCTTCTCCATCAGGGAATGCGCTCCTTCTTCCTCTTCACGGGCCGCGAGGCGCCCCGCTCGGCCATGGCCAAGGCTCTGGAGGTGTCCCGATGACCTTGCGCTTCCTGACCAGCGGCGAATCTCACGGAAGAGGCTACCTTGTCGTCGTCGAAGGGCTCCCGGCGGGACTTGCCCTGCCCCGGGAGCGCTTCGTCGCCGAGCTGGCCCGACGGCGGCGCGGCTTCGGCCGGGGGCCGCGCATGGCCCTGGAGCGCGACGAGCTGACCTTCTGGGGCGGCCTTCGGGGCGGACGGACCACGGGAGCTCCCCTGGGCCTGACCCTGGGCAACAGCGAATGGGAGTCGTGGCGCCCCGTCCTCGATCCGGAAGCCATCGACGCCGAGGCGGCAGCCGCCAAGGCCGCCCACTGTCCGCGCCCGGGCCATGCCGACCTGGCGGGCCTCGTCAAATACGGTCACGGCGACTGCCGTGACGTCCTGGAGCGGGCCAGCGCCAGGGCGACGGCGGCCTGGACCGTCATCGGCGTCGTCGGACGGCTCCTCCTGGAGTCGGTCGGCGTGGCCGTCCGCGGAGCCGTCGACGCCATCGGCGGCGTCACCTGTTCTCTGCCTGGCGACGATGCCCAATGGGAACGGGCGGCCCGGGCCGACCTGGGCTGTGCCCGGGAAGAGGATGAACCGGCCCTGATCGCGAGGATCAGGGCCGCCTCGGAGTCGGGCGAGACCCTGGGCGGGACCTTTGTCGTCTCCGTCACGGGCATGCCAGCTGGCGTGGGTTCCTACGTCGAGCTGGACCGCCGTCTCGACGGCCGCCTCGCCGGAGCCCTCATGGCCATCCCCGCCGTCAAGGGCGTCGAGGTGGGCCTGGGTTTTCGCCTCGCCGAAGTCGACGGGAGCCAGGCCCAGGATGAGATCGTCGCCGAAGGGGGACTGAGGCGGCGCACCAACCGGGCCGGAGGGTTGGAGGGGGGCATGACCAACGGCGAGGAGATCCTGCTTCGGGCGGCGATGAAGCCCATTCCGACCCTGCGCCGTCCTTTGGCTTCCGTCGACATCAGGGACGGACGGGCCCGGTCGGCCCATGTCGAACGGGGCGACGTCTGCGCCGTCCCCGCCGCCGTCGTCGTCGCCGAGGCCCTCACCGCCTGGACCGTCGCCCAGGCCTTGGCCGAACAGTTCGGCGGCGATCAGGCAAGCGAGCTGCGCGAGAGGGTCACGGCCTTCCGCAGGAAGGGGGAGCCTTTTCATGGCGGGAACTAACGTCTATCTGGGCGGTTTCATGGGCACGGGAAAGACCGCGACGGGACGGGAGCTTGCCCGTCTGACGGGAAGGCCCTTTCTCGACCTGGACGAACGGATCGAGAGCCGCTTCTCGATGACGGTCCCGGAGATCTTCGGCCAAAAGGGCGAAGGGGCCTTCCGCGCCGTCGAGGCCGACGTCGTCGCCGAAATCTCCCGCCTTGAGGGGCTCGTCGTCGCCCTCGGCGGCGGGGCCGTCGTCGACGACGGCAGCCGGGCCCTTCTCAAGCAGACGGGCCGCCTCGTCATTCTCCGTGCCGCTGTCAAGACGATCCAAAGCCGTCTCGGGGCCGGCGCAGGGCGGCCTCTGCTGGAGGGGGGCGACCTGGAAAAACTCCTCGAGTCCCGACAGAGGGCCTACGACGACGGCCATGACGCCGTCGACACCGACGGGCTCTCGCCGGAGGCCGTGGCCCGGACGATCCTGGCGCTCCTGTCGCTGGAGAGGGCACCGGAGCCCGGGCATCCCCTCTCCCTCGGTGCGGGGCGATCGGCCTTCGTCGGCCGGGCGATTCTTCCGCGATGGCGCGACCTCCCCGGAGCGCCGCAGGAAAGGCCCTTCGTCGTCACCGACGACCTGACGGGCCCCCTCTACGGGGATCGGATCGGCGAGAGGCTCGGCATCTTCTGCCTTCCCCGGGGCGAGGCCGCCAAGAGGCTGGACCGGATCGAGGCCCTCTACCGTGCCTTCGACGCCTGCGGCCTCGACCGCTCCGGCGTGGTCCTGGCCCTCGGGGGCGGCACGGTGGGGGACGCAGCCGGATTCGCCGCCGCCACCTGGATGCGGGGCGTCGCCGTCATCCACTGCCCGACGACGCTGCTGGCCCAGCTCGACAGCTCGCTGGGCGGCAAGGTGGGCGTCAACCTCGACGCGGGGAAGAACCTCGTCGGCGCCTTCCACCAGCCCCGTCTTGTCGTGGCCGACGTGGACCTGCTGCGGACCCTCGCGGCCGGAGACTATCGCCAGGGACTCGCCGAGGCCGTCAAATACGGACTCGGCGAGGGAGGGGACCTCCTCGACGAGATCGACGACGGCGCCGAGGGACTGGTCGCCCGCGACGGCGAAGCCCTCACCCGCCTGGTGCGGCGCTGCGGCGCCATCAAGCTGGCCATCGTCGACGAGGACGAGAAGGAGCGGACCGGGGCGAGGGCCAGGCTCAATCTGGGCCACACCGTGGGCCATGCCCTTGAGGCGGCCTCGGCCTACCGAGACTGGAGCCACGGCGACGCCGTCGCCGTGGGCATGGTCGTGGCCTCCTGTCTCTCGCGCCGTCTCGGTCTCTGCGACGACGCCTTCGTCGAGAGGTTGACGGGCCTTCTCCGGCGGCTGGGGCTTCCCGTGAGGCCCGACCGTCCCTGGGAGGCGATCGTCGCCCCTCTGCGACGGGACAAGAAGTTCGAGGGAGGCCGTCACCGCTTCGTCCTTCCCCGGAAGGGCCGTCCCTCCATCGTCGAGGAGATCGATCTTGACGATCTCAAGAAAGCCTATGAGGAGGTGCTCCTATGGAGCGGCCAGGCGTGATTTTTGTCATCCACGGACCGAACCTGAACCTCCTGGGCCGCCGGGAGCCCGCCCTCTACGGCACGGCGACGCTGGAGGAGATCGACGAAAGCTGCCGCAGTTGGGGGAGGGAGCGGGGCATCGACGTCCGGACCTTCCAGAGCAACCACGAGGGGGAGCTGGTGGACCTCGTCCAGCAGGGCGGTGACGAGGCTTCGGGCATCGTCCTCAACGGGGCCGCCTACAGCCACACCAGCGTCGCCCTCCGCGACGCCGTCGCCGCCGTGGCCGTTCCCGTCGTCGAGGTCCATCTCACCAACACGGCGGCCCGGGAATCCTTCCGCCACCGAAGCCTCCTCACCGCCGTCGCCGCCGGCCTCGTCATGGGTTTCGGCCCCCGGAGCTACCTTCTGGCTCTGGAGGCCCTCCGCTAAGGGGTCCAACTGTGAGGGGTCAGGTCTACACATTTGACAAAATGGATTCATTTTGTCAAATGTGTAGACCTGACCCCGATCTTTGCGGAACTGGAAGGCTGTCGTGACCCTTCCGTGACGGCCGTTGACGATAATGACCTCATATTCTTTTGAGGAGGTCATGATGGCATGAGTCGTTTCACCTGGAAGAAAGTGGGGCTGACCCTCCTGGCGCTGTTTCTTTTCGCGACCTTCGCGGCGGCGGAGACGCACAACGACTGGAGTGGTCCGAAGGCCAGGTACGTTTTCGTCTTCATCGGCGACGGCATGGGGCTTCAGCAGGTCAACGCCGCCGAGATCTACAGGAGCTCCCTCGAAGCTCCAGGAAAGGAGCCTTCCCTCCGGAAACTCACCCTCAGCAGTCTCCCCGTTCAGGGCATGATCACCACCTATTCGAGCAACTCCTTCATCACCGATTCGGCTCCGGCGGCCACCTCTCTTGCGTCGGGCTACAAGACCGATAACGGCGTCATCGGAATGGACCCGACGAAGACGAAGAAGTTCACCACCGTCGCCCAGAGGGCCAAGGCGGCCGGGATGAAGGTGGGTATCCTCTCGACGGTTTCCCTCAACCACGCCACTCCCGCTTCCTTCTATGCCTCCCAGCCCTCCCGCAACGATTATTATGAAATCGGCCAGCAGCTTATCGACAGCGGCTTCGATTATTTTGCCGGCGGCGGGATTCACCAGAACAGGGGCAAAAAGAAGGATCGACCCGATCTCTACGACATCGCCGCCGAAAAGGGCTATGCCGTCCTTCGCGACCGTCAGTCCATTTTGGCCTCCGCTCCGGGAAAGCCGGTCATCGCCGTCAATCCCGTTCTAGACGGGAGTAACGCCATGCCCTACGACATGGATCGGTGCGAGGGTGAACTTTCCCTGGCCGAATTCACCGCCAAAGGCATCGAACTGCTCGATAATCCGAAAGGTTTTTTCATGATGGTCGAAGGAGGCAAGATTGACTGGGCCTGTCACGCCAACGACGCCGCTGCGGCGATCACGGATACCTTCGCCTTCGATGAGGCCGTCAAGGTGGCCGTCGATTTTGCCGAGAAACACCCCGACGAGACGCTCATCATCGTCGTCGGCGACCACGAGACGGGCGGCATGAGCCTGGGTTTTGCCGGAACGCAGTATGAGACCTTCTTCGAGAAGATTGCCTTCCAGAAGGAATCCTACGAGGCCTTCGATAAAAGGATCGCCGCCTTCAAGGAAGGTTCCGATAAACGCTTCGAGGCCATGATGCCCCTCATCACGGAGTCCTTCGGCCTGCGCCTCGTGACGGCTGACGAGAGAAAAGCTCTTGAGGATAAGGCTGCTTCGGGAGATGACGAGGCCCGAAAGATGCTGGCCATGGTCCTCTCCGACCGTGAAGCGGAAGAGATCCGCCGGGCCTTCGAGCGGACCCTTCAGGGTGAGCAGGAGCGTTCCAAGGACGAGGCGACCTTCCTTCTCTACGGCGGCTACGAGCCTCTTTCGGTCAAGCTGACCCAGATTCTCAACCAGAAGGCAGGCATCGGCTGGACGTCTTACGCCCACACGGGCATTCCCGTGGCTCTCTTTGCCTCCGGCGTCGGCGCCGAGATTTTCAGCGGCTACTACGACAATACCGATGTCGCCTGGAAAATCATGTCCATAGCCGGCCTGCGCAACTGATTCTCTCTTCCCCGAGGGGCCGTGCGGATGTCTTTTCCGTTCGGCCCTCTTTCGTTTTTCAAGGAGGTTCCTTCCCATGGCGTCCAAGCGACGCGACCATATTCTGACAGGTTTCATTTTCCTTCTTACCCTGCTCCTTTTGATCCTTCCCTCCGGTGGTGTCGCGGGGGATGGTGCCGAACGGGTCAAGGTGCGCATCCTTTCCGTCGACAATTCGACGATGCGTCAATTCGGCCTCATCCGCACGGGAGATCAGGGCCTCCGCGTTCAGATCCTGGCAGGAAGGCACAGGGGGGAGGAGGTCGACGCCGTCAATCACCTCATGGGCCGCCTGGAGCTGGACAAGGTCTTTCTCCCCGGCGACAGGGCCCTGGCCGTCGTCGACGGGAACGGGCGGGGAGAGATCGCCAAGGTCAACGTCCTCGATCATTACCGTCTTGACGTCCAGGCTCTTCTTTTAGGGTTTTTCTGCGTCCTCCTTCTTGTCTTCGGCGGCTGGACGGGGGCACGTGCCCTTCTTTCCTTCTTCTTCACGGCTCTCATGATCTGGAAGGTCCTCCTGCCCGGCTTCCTCCGAGGATGGGATCCCGTGCTCTCCTCGCTGTCCATCGTGCTGATCCTGACGGCGGTCATCGTCTTTCTCGTCGGAGGACTGAGCCGCAAGGGACTCGCTGCCTTTCTGGGAGCGACTCTGGGCGTCCTCTTCACCTGCGGTCTCTCTCTGGCCTTCGGCGGCGCCTTTCGCATCCACGGCGCCGTCAAGCCCTTTTCGGAGACGCTGCTTTACAGCGGTTTCCCTCACCTGGATCTCACGGCCATCTTCCTCGGCGGAATCTTTCTCGCCTCGTCGGGCGCCGTGATGGATCTGGCCATGGACATCGCCGGAGCCCTCTGGGAGCTGGCCGAAAAGCGTCGGGATCTCTCGCGGAAGGAGCTTTTCCGTTCCGGTCTCTCCGTAGGCAGAGCCGTCGTGGGGACGATGACGACGACGCTCATGCTGGCCTACACGGGGAGCTACTCCAGCCTGCTTCTTGTCTTCATCGCCCAGGGCATTCCCCTGGCCAACGTTCTCAACATGCAGTACGTCTCGGCCGAAATCCTCCATACCCTCGTGGGGAGTTTCGGTCTTGTAACGGTCGCTCCCTTCACTGCCGCCGTCAGCGCCTTCCTCTTCACCCCCGAGGCCGTCACCGAAAGGGAGGCCGTGTCCTGTCTTCTCGGCGAGCTCGAAGAAAGCCGAAAAAGCTCCTCGGCGGCCTGATTCGATGTTTTTAGTAGAATCAAGGGTAAGGTCGCGCAGCCTGGAAAAAGGGCTTCGCCAGGGAACCCCGACAGGATCGCCGAAGGCCGATGGAGCCTTCCTTCAGGAGACGGGAACTGATGGGCGGAGACGGGAAAAGCTCTCGATGGCGCCTTCAGGAGAGGAAAGACCATGTGGGAAAAGGTCCGAATCGAAACGGAAGAGGGGGTCAGGGAGGCTGTCGCCCCTCTCGTCCTCTCGGCGAGCCGGGCCACCGATCTGCCGGCTTTTCACCTGGACGGCTTTCTCGACCGGTGGGAGAAGGGCTATCTCCGCTGGAGAAACCCCTTCAACGGCAAAGAGACCCTCGTGGCCCTGTCAAAGGTCCGGGCCGTCGTCTTCTGGTCGAAGAACCCCCGGCCCCTCCTGGAGCGCCTCGACGAGGTGAAACGCTGCGGTGTGGCTTTCTACCTGCAATACACCCTGAACGACTACGAGCGGGAGGGACTGGAGCCTCAGGTCCCCCGGCTTGAAGAACGGCTGGCGACCTTTGAGGCCCTCTCGAAAAGGCTCGGCAGGGAGAGGGTGATCTGGCGCTTCGACCCCCTCATCCTCGTCGATCCCCTCCGTCCCGAAGACCTTCTGGCAAGAATCGAGTCCCTCGGTGAGCGTCTCCACCCCTACACGGAAAAGCTGGTCTTCAGCTTCGCCGACGTCGAGAGATACCGAAAGGTGCGGCGCCGTCTGACCGGGGCCGGTTTCCGGCACCGCGATTTCACGGATGCCGAAGCGCATCACCTGGCCCGCGAGATCGCCTCCCTCTGCCGGAGATGGGGAGTGACGGCGGCGACCTGCGCCGAAAAGATCGATCTCGAGCGGTACGGCATCATGCACAACCGCTGCATCGACGGTGAGCTCCTCCTGAAGATCGCCCCCGGTGACGAGATTCTCAGGCGATTTTTCACCGGCGGGCAGCCGGGCCTTTTCGGAGAGATCCCAGGCGAGCGCCTGGAGCGGCTCAAGGATCGGGGGCAGCGCCCGGAATGCCGCTGCATCCGCAGCAAGGACATCGGTGCCTACGGCAGCTGTCGGCACGGTTGTCTCTACTGTTATGCCCGGTGAGCTGCGGGGGCCAAGTGTGAACGGGCAGCTTGAAGGAGGGCCTGTTAAAAGAAAATTCTTATGCGGACAGAAAATCTGAATTTATCAGGTCATGCAAGCCCATTTGCTCTTTCTGTCCCGTCTGTTCTTGCAATGGTTGCTATCGTTGCTGGAATAATTGTCATTCCACTTCGCGTTGACGCCTTAAGCCACATGCGATTAAAAGAAGCTCTTGTTCAAGAAGTCGATCAATTGTTGTCTCCAGAGGATAGAAAGGATATTCCGGGAGCGGCTGTTCTTGTGGTTAAGGATGGTCAAATATTGTTAAAGAATGGCTATGGCCTCAGCAACCTTGAGAATAAAAAACCTATCACTCCTGATACGGCTTCCCTTATCGGGTCGATCACAAAACAGTTTACGGCAATGGCAATTATGATGTTGGTAGAGCGTGGCAAAATATCATATGATGATTCTATTTGTAACTATTTTATAAACTTTCTGAATTATGCTGAAGCAATAACGATCAGGAATCTGCTCGTTCACACTAGCTGTTTTCCCGATTGCGAGGCTATTTTAATTGCAAGAGTGTTAATTAATTGGGATTGGCTAAGATCGCTGAAAAGCAAACCAAGTGAATTTGAGTCGACAGCAAAGATATCTTGAAAATTATTTCCCAGACTGAAAAGCCACGGTTCACTCCAGGGACAGAATGGGAATATAGTAGCTCAGGATATGTGATTCTAGCGCAAATCTTAGAAATTGTTTCAGGGCGAACTTTTGCCTCGTTTCTAGAAGAAAACATATTTAAACCACTCAAAATGAATAGAACTGTCTTGTGCGGTAAATCGCGACAGAAAATTAAAAATATCGCTAGTAGTTATTTGTCTTCCGGAGGAATTTGCTCTGAAATTGATTATGCGCCACAAAATGCAATCTATGGACATAATAACATATATACGACGATTGAGGACATGTATAAATGGGATCAGGCTCTATGCACGGAAGAGCTTGTAAGCTCAACTGCGATAGAGGAAGCGTTCGCTTCAGGAAAAACGAACCATGGCAAGGATATCCATTACGGGTTCGGCTGGAGAGTCGGCGAAGCAGAAGGATGGAGAATGCTCTCGCACGGAGGGCGATGGCTCGGGCTTAGGACGGGTATCCTCCGCATTCCTGAGCGGCATTTTACTGTCTTGATAGGGGCCAATTCAACGGAGGCTGGAATTTCAACATGGATGGGTAGAATCGTTGATCGATGCCTTGACTGAGTCGCGGGGCAGTTCGTCCCTTTTATCAGAGGCTATGAAAGATGGCGATGAGAGCGGCGACGATGAGGGCGATGTAGGCCCGGAGCCGTCCGGTGTGGCTGAGGCGGAGGAGGGTGAGGGGGAAAAGAAGGAGACGGCCCAGCGGGGCCAGGGCGTTTTCCACGTCGGCCACGTCCTTGTGGCGGGGCCGGAAGAGGCCGGGAAAGAGGGCGAAGAGGACGATCCCCGCTATGACGGGGATCGTGGCATCGACGAGGGCCTTCGGTGCCAGCAGGGTCCCTTCCGGCAGGGGCAGGAGGGGATAAAGAAGCGGCCCGGCGCCGACGAGGGCCGTGGCTGCGGCGAGGAGAGCCATGGCGCCGTAGGCTTGCCGTCCCAGAAAGCCCCGGGGTTCGGGCCTGTCGCCGGAGCTCTTCCAGAAGCCGTAGTAGCCGAATTTGCAGAAGGAAAGGGTCGTCCCCAGACCGGCCAGCTGGAGTCCGAGCACGGCCTGGCCCTGATCGGTCAGGGCGCTTTTGATGACGATTTTGGAGACGTAGCCGCTCGTGAAGGGGCAGCCGGCGATGGCCGAGGCGCCGACGAGGAAGAGGCCGAAGAGGAGGGGCGCATCGCGGCCGGCCCGGCCGAGCCCGTTGAGGTCACGGCTGCCGTAGAGCCTTTCCAGGCTTCCCGCCGAGAGGAAGAGGAGCCCCTTGAAGAGGGCGTGGGCGACGATGTGGAAGAGGGCCGCTGTCCGGCCCAGAGGTGTGCCCGTCGAGAGGGCGGCGACGATGAAGCCGAGCTGGCTGATGGTGTGGTAGGCCAGCAGGCGCTTGGCGTCGTGCTGGAGGAGGGCCTGGACGACGCCGTAGAGGGCCATGACGATCCCCAGCAGGAGGAGCGGCGGCGAGGGGTCGCCGACGAGTCGGAGCAGTCCGTAGATGCCCATCTTGACGGCATAGCCCGAAAGGAGGGCGCTCGCTTCCGTCGGGGCTTGGCTGTGGGTTCGGGGAAGCCAGAAGTGAAGGCCCGGCAGGGCCGCCTTGACGCCGAGACCGATGACGAAGAGGGGAAAGAGTCCCGGCGGCACGGGGCCGAGGGGAAGGTTGCCCTCGAAGGAGGAACCCAGGGACGTCGCGAAAAGAAGGACCGAGGCGCCAGCCAGCTGGGCCAGGAGGTAAAGACGGGACGTCGCCTCGTCGCCTTTGCGGATGATGGTGAAGAGGGAAAGGGTCGACAGCTCAAGGCCGATGATGAAGGAAAGCCACGTCGAGGCGAGGGCCGTCAGGCAGGCAAAGAGACAGAAAAGCCAGAGCGGCACGAGGTCCCTCCGGGAGCCTTCCTTGTCGCGGCTCCCGGCAAAGAGGGAGGAGGCGCCGGTCATGACGAGGGCCAGGGCGATCATTGTCAGGGAGAGGTTGTCCGGTCGGGTCATCGTCATCGGTCACGCTCCTTTTGCGGGAACGGTGCGCTCCTGCCCCTCAGGGGCGGAGGAGGTAAAGGACGACGAGAGTCGCCCCAAAGAAGAGGGCAAGATAGAAGGTCAGGTGTCCCGAGTGGAGCCGTCTGAGCCGTGAGAGGGGGATGGTCAGCATCCGCCCTGCCGGGGCCAGGAGGTCGGCGACGTCCGGTGTCGTTCTGTCGGGGCGGAAAATACGGGGTAACCGGACGAAGAGGATAACGGCGCCGATGAGAAGGAGGCTGTCGACGAGGACGTTTTTCGTCGCAACCTCGGCGCCTGCGGTTTTCAGGGCGGCGAAGGAGGCCATGACGAGGGCTGCGGCGAAAAGGGCCATGGACAGCCAGGCCAGTGGGGGAAGAGGACGGGGACGCCCCGTTCCTTTTCTTTGGCCCGAGCTCAGGAAGCCGAAAGAGGCCATTTTGGCGAGGGCCATGGTGGTCCCCATTCCGGCGGCGGACAGAACGGCCTGTGTCAGGGCATGATCGGCCAGGGCCGCCTTGACGGCGCCCTTGGCCAGCCCCCCGACGGTGAAGGGAAGTCCGGCCAGGGAGAGGGAGGCGACGAGAAAGAGGCCGAAGAGAAGGGGATAGTCCCGGGCGGCAGGGCCGAGGCGGCCCAGGTCGCGCGTGTCGTAGGCCTCTTCGAGGGAGCCGGCGGTGAGGAAGAGGAGGCCCTTGGCCAGGGCGTGGGCGACGATGAGAAGAAGGGCCGCCTTTCTGCCCTCTTCCGTTCCCGTCGCGACGGAAGCGACGATGAATCCCAGCTGGCTCAGGGTGCTGTAGGCCAGAAGCCTCTTGGCGTCACGCTGGAGCGGGGCCTGGAGGGCACCGAGGGCGGCCATGACGACGCCGGCGGCCATGAGGGCTGGCGAGGGGGCCTCGACGAGGCGCATGAGGCCGAAGACGCCCATCTTGACGGCATAGCCCGAAAGGAGGGCGCTCGCCTCGGCCGGGGCCTTGCTGTGGGTCGGAGGAAGCCAGAAGTGGAGCCCCGGCAGGGCGGCCTTGAAGCCGAGACCGATGACGAAAAGAGGGAAAAGACCGGGCGGAACGGCGCCGACGGCGGGAAGGGCGCCTCCCCTGGCGGCGAGAGCTGTGCCCAGGAGAAGGCAGGCGCCTCCGGCAAGCTGGCTGTAGAGGTAGAGGAAGGCCGTCTCCCGATCCTTGGAGAGGACGAAGAAGAAGAGGGTCAGCGAGGAGAGCTCCAGGAAGACGACGAAGACGAGCCAGTTGGGGGCCGTGATGGCCTGCCAGGCGAAGAGCAGGAAGAGCCAGGGCAGGAGCCGGTAAAGCCTGGATCGGGCGGCGTTCCAGCCGTAAAGGGCGGCCGGAACGGTCATGACCGCCGCCAATGCCGTCAGGGTCGTCGAGATCGGGTCGGTCATCGCAGGACCCTTTCGATGTAGCGGGCCCCGTTGACGGTATCCCTGCCGACGGCAAGGAGCCCTTCTTTCAGGGGGCCGATATAAGGCGCCAGAGCAAGGACGAGGCAGAGGAGGGCAAGGAGCGCGACGATGGCTCCCGTGACGGGATGGGGACGGTGATGGGGGGGCTCCGTTTCGGCGGGGCCGAAGAAGGCGGTGATGGGCCGGAGGTAGTAGGCAGCCGAGAGGACCGTTCCGGCGACGACGGCTGCGGCGGGGATGAGGGCCCCTCTTTCTGCGGCGGCGACGAGGAGGAACCATTTGCTCATGAAGCCGTTCAGGGGCGGGATGCCGGCGATGGAGGCGGCGAAGAGGCAGAAGGCGAGGACGAAGAGGGGCCGATGGCGGAAGAGTCCTCCCATCTGGGCGATGTCGCGGCTGGCCCGGTCTTCGGCGAGAACGCCGGAGACGAGGAAGAGCCCCATCTTGGCAGCCATGTGGTTGAAGGCGTGATAGACGGCGGCTGTGACGCCGCCCGACGAGGCGCAGCCGATGGCGATGACGATCGTTCCCACCTGGGCCACGGTGGAGTAGGCCAGAAGGCGTTTGATGTCCTCCTGCTGAAAGGCCATGAGATGTCCCAGGCAGAGAGTGACCGTTCCGAAAAGAAGAAGGACGAAAAAGACGCGGTCGTCGGCGCTGCCAAAGAGGAGAAAGGCCAGCCTGATGAGGGCGTAGAGGGAGACCTTGACGAAGACGCCCGAAAGGAGGGCGCTTACCGGCGTCTGGGCCGAGGAGTGGGCGTCGGGAAGCCAGAAATGGCCGGGTACGGTGCCGCTCTTGATGAAAAGGCCGACGACGAGGCAGCCGATGACGACGGAAAGGGTCGCCTCCGGTGCCCGGGGCAGGACCCGGGCGAGGATGGCCATGTTGAGCTGTCCCGTGGCCATGAAGGCGTAGGCGATGCCGATGAGGAGGAAGAGGGCGCCGACGGTGCCGAAGATGAGGTACTTGAAGCCGGCCTCGATGGCCTGCCAGGACCGGGGCGGGTAGGCGACGACGAGGTAGGCGGCGACGGAGAAGATCTCGAAGAAGACGAAGAGGTTGAAGAGATCGCCGGTGAGGATGATGCCGTTTGTGGCGGCCCAGCTGAGGAAAAAGAGGACGTAGAACCGCCAGGGGCCATAGCCGAAGGTCTCGGCCGCTGCCGAGAGGGAGGCCGAAAAGCCCAGGGAGGCCAGGATGAGGAAGGCCGTCGTGAGACTGTCGACGACGAGGGCGATGCCGACTTCTGGCTGCCAGCCGCCCATGACGGTCACGGCCTCGCCACCGGCTGCGACGAAGAGGGCCGTCAGGGCCGAAAGGACGCCGAAGAGGATGACGGCGGTGCCGACCCATTTCTTGCGGAAGACGAAGAAAAGGGGAATCGTGAAGGCCGCCAGAAAGGGGGCGACGATGGCCAGAACGGGGTTCATCCGCGCAGTCCCCTGATCTTGTCGATGTCGACGGTGCCGTAGCGCCGATGGATCTTGATGATGAAGGCCAGGGCCAGGGCCACGTCGGCGGCGCCGATGACGATGGCCGTCAGGGTGAAGGAGTGGGGCAGGGGATTGACGGGTTCACCTCCGGCGAAGGGAAGCAGGGCGGGGACCCCGCCGGGGACGTAGCCCGAGGAGGTGATGAGCATGAGAACGCCACCCTCCATGAGGGAGAGGCCGATGACGGTCTTGAAGAGGTTCCTCTTGGAGAGGATCGTGTAGAGGCCGATGCAGAAGACGACGATGGCCGTTCCGTAACTGATGGGGAGCATGACATCACACCTCCGGCGGTGAGCTTTCCGTCGGGTCTTCGAGAATCTTGACCATGCTGTAGAAGAGGGTGGACAGGCCGGCGCCGACCTTCATGCCCACGGCGATGTTCAACAGGGGGATGGTGCCGCCGCTGACGAGGTGCCCCATCATCCCCCGGGGAAAACCGGCGGCGCTGTTGGTGAGGAAGGCGCCTCCCGTGACGAGGCCGATGAGGCCGATGGCTGTGAACAGCAGAGCTCCCGATGACTCGATCGTCTCCTTGACCTTGGGACTCACCCGGGCTGCCTCGAAGCTTGACCCGTAGATGACGCAGAAGAGGACCGTCACGGTGGCCATGACGGCGCCACCCTGGAAGCCCCCTCCCGGCGAGAGGTGTCCCATGACGATGATCGACGAGGCATAGAGGAGGATGAAGGGGACGAGGAGGGCCATGCCCCGCTTGACGATGAAGGAGAGGCCGTGGGAGGAGCGGCGGTAGCGCCGTTTGGCGAAAAGGAGGGCCACGCCGCAGACGGTGGTGTAGATGACGGAGGCCTCGCCGAGGGTGTCGAAGCCGCGGTAGTCGAAGAGGATGGCCGCCACGACGTTGGCTGCCCCCGTGTCGCGGGCCGTGCCGTGGATGTAGCGGGCCGCCGGTCCCGTGATGCCCTGGAAGGGGCTGATGGTCACACCCTGCCAGAGCCACCAGCCCAGGGCGAGGGAGAGGCCCAGGGCTCCCAGGCGCTGGAGATTGCGGTGGACTCTCATCGGTCGTCCTCCCTGTCGGGGTCGTCGCCCCGCTTCTGGGTCTGGCTGTAGGCGACGAGGAAGAGGGAGGTGACCAGGCCCGAATTGATGATGGCCTGGGTGAGGGCCACGTCGGGGGCCTGGAGGATGACGAAGATGATGGCCATGAGGACGCCGAAGACGGAGAGGGCGATGACGGCGCTCAGCATGTCCTGGGCTTCCGAGGCGGTCAGGGCCGTCACGACGAGGAAGGCGGCGAGAAAGGTGAAAAAGGCCGTGCTCATGAGCGGTCTCCCCGGATCTTCTCGGCGTATTCGTCGATGACCGTTCCCTTGGGGACGATGCCGTGACGGTAACAGGCCCGGGCGATGGCATGGGAGGCAAGCGGGTTGGTGGCCAGGAGGAAGGCGGCGATGAGCAGCGTCTTGACCATGGCCGGCCAGTGGCCGGCGGCTGCGGCCCTGAAGGCCGTCCCGGCCAGGATCATCATGGCCCCGCCTGAGAGGGCCTTCGTCGAGGCGTGAAGGCGGGTGTAGACGTCGGGAAAGCGGATGACGCCGACGACGGAGGCGAAGGCGAAGAAGAGGCCAGCCACCATGAAGACCGTCGAGAGTCCGAAAAAGAGATCACTCATCGGTGCAGCTCTCCATGTTCGAAGTACTTGGCCATGATGAGCACGTCGGCGAAGGAGAGGACGGCAAAGGCCAGGGCGATGTCGAGAAAGACGGCGTTTTCGAAGTAGACGGCCAGGAGGGCGATGAAGGTGGTCAGGATCGTGGCCAGCGTGTCGGCGGCCACGATCCGGTCGGGGATCGTGGGGCCGACGATGACCCGCCAGAAGCCGAGGGCGGCCGTCAGGAGAAGTCCCCAGAGGACGAAGGCCGTCATCGGATGAGTTCCTCCATCTGCTGCTCCAGCTTGTGGATCTGCTTTTTCACGCCGTCGATGCCCTCTTTGCCGAGGTCGAGGGCGTGGATGTAGAGGCCCTGGTGGGGAATGTCGGCGTCGATGGTGAGAGTCCCGGGAGTGAGCGTGATCTGATTGGCCAGCAGGACCAGGGCTGTGCTGTTGTGGAAACGGCTGTCGACGCGGATGATGGCCGGGTTGAGCTCGATGTAGGGGCGCAGGGCGATGAGAGCCACTTCCCAGGTGGCGTAAAGGAGTTCACCGAAAAAGAAGAGGGGGTAGGCCAGGAGGGCGGCGATGCAGGGCTTGGGCCAGGGTTTTCCCCGGAGAGAGAAATCGTGGGCCCCCGCGAAGAAGGTGGCCCAGGTGATGCGGACGACGATGGCTACGATGACGGCTCCGGTGAGCAGGAAGGGCAGATCGAGACGGCCCGTCGTGGCCATCCAGGCGAGGAAGAGGGCGACGGCAAGGACCATAGGCTTGATGGGGCTTACTTTCAACGGGTCACCATCCTTTCCCAGAGGTCTGGGATGCGGCGAAAAGGTGGGGTCGTCGCAAAAAGGGTGGATCTGGACGACAGGAAAGAATACTGGATACCTGAATAACTGTAGCAGAGATCATGGGGCGACGCAAAAGGGAATTTTCTTCTAATCTACCGTCCCTCCTCTTGGCGGAGGGGTTTTCATCGCGCCAGGATCACCAGCTCCGTGACGCGGCCGGTCAGGGTGCCTCCGGCGGCGACGGCACGATCCTCCTGTCCCGCATCGAGAGAGGTGACGACGGCGCGGCCGATGACCTTTCTCCCCGGCTTGCCTGCCTCGTCGAGGGTTTTGAGTCCCCAGAGGCTGTGAAAGACGAGAGGCGTCCCCTGGCGGGAGCCGACGTAGACCATGATGTGGCCGGCCATCCCGATGAGAGAGGCGAAGGGCTCTCCCTCGGCGACGATGAGGGCCTTCTTCTCGTCGTCGCTCATCCCCGACAGGTCGAGGACCTGACCGGACCGCCTCTGGCCTGACGAGTTGCGGGGAAGCCAGAGGCCGAAGGGGGCAAAGAGGTCGCGGGTGAGGGCCGAACAGTCCCGGTTGCCGTAGAGCCCCCCCCAGCCGTAGCTTTTGCCTGCCAGGCGGGAAGCGACGGTGGCCACCTTCCAGGGCGTCATGGTCAGGGGGAAGGGGACGACCTGGCCCCGGCGGAGGATCGCCTCTTCGAGGTGAGCTCTTCCCTCGCCGTCCCGGTAGGGAACGAGAAGGCCGATGCGGAAGGCGTCGGCTCGAAGAAGGGGCAGAAGGGTCCCCGTCTGGGCCAGAAAGCGGTGCCGTCCCCTGGTGTCGGAGACGGCCACGTCGTCGGCGACGAAGACGGCCAGGGAGCTTTCGGTGAAGACCTCGATGAACCTCCTGTCGACGAAGGCCACCTGGGAGGGGCGGACCCAGCCTGCGGCAAAGGGCGTCTCGACGAGAAGCCAGGCGCCGTCGACGGACTGGTGGGTCACGAGCAGCGGCGTTCCGGCCCAGGCCGTTGAGTTCTGGAAGTTGTCGAAGGGGTAGCCCTCGCCGGGAAGGGCGGGGTCGTTGAAATGGGGGCGCTCCGTGGGGAGGCTTCTCAAAGGTGTGTTGTCGACGAGGATGGCCCGGTCGGCCCGGGTCGGGTAGTTTCCCCGGTCGGCGTAGGCGGCCAGGTCGGCGACCCACCGTCCGTCCCGTCTCTGGAGGTTCTCTCCCCAGGCGGGACGGTCCCTGTAGCGGTCGAGGGCCCAGAAGGCCTCGTCAGCGGAGTGGGCCGCCTCAGAGCGGGTCCAGGGGGCGAAGTGGCGCGAACGGTACTCCTCGGCGCGGGTTTCCTGTTCGGACGGAGAGAGGAGGGGCCGTTCCGCTTCGCCAGGGGTGACGAGAAAGCGCGGATCCTGGGGGTAGCGGGCCAGGTCGGCGACGTGCCCCTCTTTCGCCTCGGCCGTGAAGGCCAAGCCGAAAAGAAGCAGGAGTATAATCATCAGCGTGCAGGTCATCCGACGGCCTGGGGCCGACTCTTTCAGACTCGCCATGGTCCGTCCTCCTTCCGGTTTCCTGAGGCTTCCGGCCTCGGATGATGTCGATGGGGAGGTGTCCCGTGAACTCATCATCATCTTCTTCCGCTTCCGCGGCCAGGGCAGAGGCGCCCCGGGGGGGGCTTTGGACGGCCCTGGCCCTGGTGACGCTCTACTTCTGTTGGGGATCGACCTTTCTGGCCAATCGCCTGGCCCTCGACGGGATCGGGCCCTACCTGGTGAATGCCGTCCGCTTTCTCGGTGCCGGCTTCCCCCTTTACGGGTGGCTCCGGCTGCGAGGCGAGCCCCCCATGGCCCTCACGAGCTGGCTCTGGGCGGTCCCCATCGCTCTTTTTCTCTTCGTCGGCGGAGCGGGTCTTCTGGTCATCGCCCAGCAGTGGATCACGTCGGCCCTGGCGGCCACGATCCTGGCCCTCATCCCCCTCTGGACGGTCCTCATCGCCTCTATCTGGGAGCGCGCCCGACCCAAGGGGCTTGAGATGGCGGGCATCGCCGTCGGCTTCGGCGGCGTCGTTCTCCTCCATCTGGACAGCTCCGTCGGAGGCAACGTCCTCGGCGTGGCCGTCGTGCTCCTGGCCGGATTCACCTGGGCCTTCGGTTCCGTCCTGAGCCGGCGGGCCACCGTCCTCCACCGCCCCCTCGGCTCGGCGGTGCAGATGATCTCGGGCGGCTTCATCGTCCTCGTCCTGGGGCTTCTCCGGGGGGAGCGCATCCTCTGGCCCCTGCCCCTGACGGCCCTGGCGGGTGAGCTTTTTCTCATCACCATGGGCTCCATCGTGGGCTTCAGCGTCTACCTCTACCTACTTCAGGTGACCCGCCCTGCCGTCGCCACCAGCTATGCCTTCACCAATCCCCTCGTGGCCTCCCTGCTGGGTTGGGCCGTTCTGGGCGAGCCGGTCAGTCTCGTCAATGTCGTCGCCATGGCCGTCATCATGGTCGGCGTCGCCCTTGTCCTCTCTCCGGGGTGGCTCGCCGAGATCCGGCAACGGCGGAAGGGGCTTCAGGAGAGCCGCTTCAGGTAGGCGTCGTAGCTCTTTTTCAGCGGGCGGTACTCGCCCCTGAAATGGGGGCTGGTGACGAGAAAGTCCGCCGTGGCCTGGTTGAAGGCCGACGGGACGTTGTAGAGGACGGCAAGGCGGAGCAGGGCCTTGATGTCGACATCGTGGGGATGGGTCCCCAGGGGGTCGATGAAGAAGATGAGCAGATCGATCTCGCCTCCGGCGATGTGGCTTCCCATCTGCTGGTCGCCCCCGAGGGGACCGCTGAGGAAGCGGGTCACCTTCAGGCCGGGGTAACGCTCGAGGAGAAGTCCTCCCGTCGTTCCCGTGGCGAAAAGGTCCTCTCCCCGGAGGGCGTCGAGATTTTTCCCGACCCAGAGGAGGAGATCCTCCTTCCGTTCGTCATGGGCGATGAGGCCGATCCGTTTCAAGGCAATCCCCCCTTTTGTCCATTGTAGCTTTTCCCTTCCGCCGATCCTACAGGACCGACCAAAAAGAGGGAGGTCTCAGCCGGCACAGGCTGGGACCTCCCTCTGGATTGGGCTGAACCGGCGCTACTTGCCCCGTCCCCTCCAGGCGTGGAGGGCCAGGGCGACGCCGATGACGCCGTAGGCCACGAAGACGCGGAAGAATTCGCCTACCTGGGGGTTGCCCATGAGGTTCTTTCCCGCCAGCGGGGAGACGATGAAGAGGGTGTGGAAGAGAAAGGTCCCCAGCAGGGCCTGGCCGATGGTGGCCTTCGAGACGGAGGCCCCCCCGATGAGGATGGCCGCCACGGCGAAGGTCCCGACCTGGACGTGACTGCCGTAGGTGGTGAGGATGCCCAGGTTCTGGAGGAAGATGATCTGTCCCAGGGCGGCCAGCACGGTGGAGAAGACGATGGCCAGGATGCGCACCTTGTCGACGTTGATGCCGGCGACGCGGGCGATCTGCTGACTCTGGCCGACGGCCCGGAAGTCCTGGCCCAGCTTGGTCTTGAGAAGATAGACCATGCCGACGCAGAGGAGGGCGACGGCGGCGAAGGTCATGACGGGGATGCTGATCATGCCGTGGCGCCACTTGATGATGTTGTCCAGGGCGTAATGCATGGCCTTGAGGTTCACCGTGTTGCGCAGCCCCACGCCGGAGGGAAGGACCATCGTCTCGTCGGGGAAGGGGATGAGGCCCCCGATGACCCAGAGGCAGATGAGCTGGTAGAGGCCGTTGGCGAAGAAGCTCAGGATGATGCCCGTGATCATCTCCTTGCCTCGGGTCCGGTTGAAGAGCATGCCCGTCAGCCAGCCGAAGACGATGGCCACGGGAATGGTCAGCAGGACCGTCACGGAAAGCCCCACCAGGCCCTGCATCTGCCAGAAGACGGTGGCGATGAAGGCGAACTGGGCCGCCATCGCCCCGAGGACGATGCCGAAGTTGAGCCCCATGCCGGCGATGATGGGGATGATCAGGGAGATGACGAGGAAGGAGTTTCTCGCCATGCGGGTGATGATCTCGGCGATGAGAAACTGCAGGGGAAGGCGGGCGTAGTAGCTTCCCAAGGCACAGATGATGATGAACAGGATCGGGACGGCATGGTTCTTCAGGAGCCGTCCCAGGCTGAAGGCGGGCTTGGCCTCCTCGACGGCTTTATGTTCCATCATCGCGTTTCACCTCCCGATTCGCGCCGCGACAGGGCGTAGAGGATGATTCCGTTGGTGATGATGATGCGGATGACTTCGGAGAGGTTTTCCGACACGACCAGGTTCGCCACGGGAAGGGAGACGACGAGAAGGGCCTGGAAGAGAAAGGTGCCGATGACGGCATGCTTGATCGTCGCGTGGTTGATCGAGGCGCCGCCGATGAGGATGCTCCCGACGGCGAAGAAGGCCATGAAGAGGGGAGCCTGGTAGAGCTGGAGGAAGCCGTAGCTCTGGGCGTAGATGATGATCCCCGCCGCACCGAGGGCGCCCGAGAGGGTCGAGGCCAGCAGGCGGTAGCGGTTGACGTTGAGTCCCACCGATTCGGCGAAGCGGATGTTGTTGCCCACGGCCGTCATGGCGATGCCGTGGCGGGAGCGCATGAAGAGCCAGAGGAGGAAGCAGGCGGCGAAAAAGAAGAGGAGCAGCCCCGTCGGGACGTCGATGCCGAAGACGGTGAAGGCCAGGAAGTGGTCGAGGATCTTGTCGAAATGGTTCTGAAGGGTGATGGTCACCCGCAGGCCGCTCCCCCCGTAGGGCCAGATCATCTCGGGGCTTTTGTAGGGGGCCAGGGCCCAGAAGATGGACATGAGGGAGACGATGGAGAAGCCGAAGTAGGTGCCGACGGTCATCTCTTCGCCGCGGACCTTGTTGAGGAGCAGGCCGTAGGCGTAGCCCGCCGCCGCGCCGAGGGCGATGGCCACGGACAGGGCCACGAGGAAGCCCTGGAGCCCGGCGAAGCCCAGCTCGATGCTGAGCGTCGCCGCCACGAGGCCGCAGGTGATGCCCAAAGGCAGGCCGAAGTTGGGGCCCATGCCGACCTGCATGGTGGGGATCATGGCCAGAACGAGGATGCCGTTCATGCCGAAGCGGGTCAGCACGTTGCCCGTCAGGGTGTCGATGGGGAGTTCAAGCAGGAAGGCTGCGACGACCATTGCCGCCAGAAAGGCGAAGATGATCAGGCGAGGCACGCCGAGATCGGCGGCGGCGCTTTTCAGCCTTTCGACGAGGCCGTTCTCTTCCAGTCGCTGTTCGGCCATCTTCAGGAGACCTTCCTTTCCGTAGTGCCCTTGATGCCGCCGGCCATCATGATGCCGAAGTCCTTGTCGCTGGCGTCGGGGGCGAGGATGCCCTCGAGCTGGCCGTGGTAGATGAGGGCGATCCGGTCGCAGACGGCCCGCAGCTCGGCCAGTTCGGAGGAGGTGATGACGATGGTGACGCCCAGTTCCCGGTTGAGCTTGACGAGGAGATCGAGAACGATCTTCTTGGCGCCGACGTCGATGCCCCGCGTCGGTTCGGAGACGAAAAGGAGGTCCGGCTCCAGCGTCAGGGCCTTGGCGATGCAGACCTTCTGCTGGTTGCCGCCGCTGAGGCGCCGCGTCAGCTGCATCGGGCCCGTGCAGCGGATGTCGAGTTCCTTGATGAGTCTCAAGGCATGGGTCCTGATGGCCCGGTCATCGGCCAGGGCAAAGGGACCTTTGAGGAATTTCCCCTGGCTCTGCATGGCCGGCACGGCGATGTTCATCTCGATCGACTGGTCCAGGAGGAGGCCGACGCCGCGGCGGTCTTCGGAGACGAAGGCCATGCCGGCGTTGAGGGCCGAGGTCGTGTCGTTGAGAGGCACGGGCCTGCCGCTTTTCGTGACGGCGCCGCGGGCGGGGTAGAGCCCCATGATGCCGTTGGCGATGCCGATCTTGCCCTGGCCGGCAAGGCCGCCGATGCCGAGAATCTCGCCCTTGCGGATGTCGAGGCTGATGCCGTGGACCTCCTCGCCGGGCATGGCGACATGGAGGTCGTTGACGGTGAGGAGGATTTCCTCGCTGGCCGGCGAGTCGCCGCACTCCTTGCATCCCACCGACTGGAGGGCCCGGCCGACCATGAGTTCGGCCAAGTGGTCGACGGTCGCGTCCTTCTTGTCCAGGGAGGCGACCTTTTCGCCGTCGCGTAGGACCGAGATGCCCCTGGAGACGCGCAGCACCTCCTGGAGGCGGTGGGTGATGAACAGAATCGAGATGCCCCGTTGGGCAAGGCGTTCCATCGTCTCTAGAAGCGTGTCGGCCTCCGATTCGGTCAGGACGGCCGTCGGCTCGTCGAGAACGAGTATTTTCGTCTTCTTTTTGTCCAGCTCCCGGGCGATCTCGACGAACTGCTTGTAGCCGACGGGAAGGCCGGCCACTCGGGTCGTCTCGTCGAGGCTCAAGCCGAGGGAGTCCAGGGCACGACGGCTGTCGGCGTCCATGGCGGGCCGGTCGAGGCGGTTCATGGATCGCCCGAAGAAGCGGCTCAGAAGGGTGGGCCGGGTGATCTCGCGGTTCAGTTTGATGTTTTCCGAAACGGTGAAGCCCGGCAGGAGCATGAACTCCTGGTGGACCATGCCGATCCCCAGTTCCATGGCCTCGAAGGGGCTCCTGATCTGGACGGGGTTTCCCTGGAAGAGGACCTCGCCGTCAAAGCCGCCCGTGTTGTGGATGACGGGCATGCCGAAGAGGACGTTCATCAGCGTCGACTTGCCGGCGCCGTTTTCTCCGATGAGGGAGTGAATCTCCCCCTCGTCGACGGTGAGAGAGACGCCCTTGAGGACTCTGTTGCCGAAGTACTCCTTGACGATGTTGCGCATCTCCAGAACGTGCTGGGACAACACGATTCCCCCTCAAAGCAGCAATGAGGGGGACCGGGAGTGGTCTCCCCGGCCCCCTCGGGATGAACTGGGTTATTTTTCCCCGAAAATGATCGAGTCGCCGACGAAGAGGAGGAAGTTGGGGGCCTTTTCCTCGTCGTAGACGGAAAGGCTGATCTTGCCTCCGGCGTACTTGGCGAGGAGTTCCTCGGCCTTGGCCTTGTCGAAGCCTGTGATGGAGCCGTCGCCGATGCCGAAGCCGTACTCGACGGCGGCATAGACCATGGCCATGTTGGCGGGGACGCGCCAGGTGGCGAACCGGCCGGCGCCGCCCTGCTCGACGAGCTTCTGGTTGATGGCCTCAATGATGTAGGGGACGTCGCCGGCCTTGCCCTCGGGGATGGCGATGCCCAGGGCGCCGGGATAGGCGTGGTAGGGGCTGGGGCAGCACTGCTCGGGATAGATGGCGCCGGTGTTCAGCACGGACTTGATGAGCGGTTCCTGCATGCCGCAGTTGGTGCTGAAGAAGGCCGTGTCCTTGCCGTACTTCTCGACCTGGCGGGGCACGTCTTCGAGGATGAACTGCTGGGCACCGGCCACGCCGGCGTCACCGGTGGGATCGGGAGCGTTGACGAAGACGAACTCCAGTCCCTGCTTCTTGCACTGCTCTTCGAAGATGTCGCGGCGCTGGGCCAGAAGGGGGTAGGACATGTGGCGGGGGAAGGAGTAGTGGACGAAGGTCTTGGCGCCCATCTTCTTGGCGAGCTCGATGATGGTCGTTCCGCGGGCGAGGTTGTCCGTCTCGAAGACGAGGCCCGATTTGGAGGCGGCGAGAAGAGGTTCCTCGTGGGGGACGACGTTGATGAAGAAGACTTCGGGCCGCATCTCATGGACCTTGTCGATGGCGGCAGCCGTTCCGGGGTAGCCCTGGGCGAGGACGATGGCCTTGACGTCGGGATCGGCGGCCATGGTCACGATCTGCTGGATCGTCGTCTCCTGCTCGTCCATGAACTTGTCGGGGTAGGTGACATGGATGATCCGGTCGTCGCCGTACTGCTTGATGACCTCTTCGGCGGCGCGGTACTCCTCCTCGCCCTGAGAGGTCGTGGGGGTGATGATGCCGACCTTGGGCGCGCCGGCGAAGGCGACGGAGGCGACGGCCAGAACAAGAAGTGCCGCGAAAAGGGCACGAGTCACTTTACTCATGACAGAAAATCCCTCCTTACTGAAATGGCGTTGCCTGTCCTGATGATGACATGATCGAGTTGACCGCGGGCGCTCTCGGTGATCGAGGGTTTCAGGCACCACCTCCCGGAGAAGAACTGTGCAGGTGATATATTGCATAAAATACCTGAGACAACGATAGCACAGGGGCGGCCTCAATTCAATGGGGATTCAAGAAAGGGGCCCTTCCATGGCTGATGACTGACGTAGAGAGGCAACTTCTATTGATTATAGACGAAGGGGAACTGATCCCAGATAGGGCCAAAAGAAGTGTGCATTGGAGAAAACAGGTACATGTTTGACATCGACACTCCGAGGCTTCAAAATACGTCTAATGCGGAAACTGAAATTCCCCGTTTTCCCTGAGCGGGGAAGAAGCCGGGAGGAGGCATCGCGATGCGTGATCCAGCATTTGCCTATAATCCCGACGCCTACAGGCGTTCCCTCTGGTCCAGCCCGCGGCCCCGCGGCTGCTGGGACCGTCCCCCTGCGCTGTGACCTTTCACCTGCAGTCCGCTTCTTTCCGTCCTTATTCCTGAATCTTTCGGCAACATATGATTCCCGTCAGTAAAGGGGGATAACGCGCATGGGCAGCAACCGCGTCGACGTGGCTGTCATCGGTGGTGGTGTGCACGGATGCTCCACGGCCTATCACCTCGTGAAAAAAGGGCTTTCCGTAGCCCTTTTCGAAAGAGACTACATTTCCTCCGGCGGCAGCGGCCGAAGTGCCGCTGGCCTGCGCTACCAGTTCGGCACGGAGGTCAACATCCGCCTGGCCCAGTACAACATGAAGGTCATTCCCCATCTCCAGAAGGAGCTCGAATACGAGGCGGACCTTGAGTACGATCCCGCCGGCTACCTCTGGATCGCCTACTCCGAGTGTCAGCTGGAGCAGCTGGAAAAGAACGTCAAGCTTCAGCAGTCCCTGGGTTCGCCGACGGAGTTCCTCACGTCTCAGGGCATTCATGAGGTCGCCCCTCACCTCAATCTCGAGGGGATGCTCGGCGCCAGTTTCTGCAAGTATGACGGTCACGTCAATCCCCATACCCTCTGCTTCGCCTACGCCGACGCCGCAGCCCGGCTCGGCGCCGAGATCCACAAGAAGACCTCCGTCACGGGCATCATCATGAAAAACGGCAAAGCCGCCGGCGTCCACACCGACAGGGGCGACTGGGAGGCCGGTGCCGTCGTCTGCTGTGCCGGTCCCTGGAGCGTCGACGTCGGCAAGTGGGTCGGCCTGGACGTGCCCATCGAGCCGGAACGGCATCAGATTCTCATCACCGAACCCGTCGAGAGGATGCGCCACCCCATGACACTCTGTCTCGACGACGGCAGCTACTGGAAGCAGTGTCCCAACGGGACCTTCATGCTCGGCTGGGGCAATCCCGACGAGATCAAGGACACCTCCTACGAGGCGGGCTGGTCCTACCTGGAAGAGGTGACGTCGCGCGTCATCGCCAAGATGCCGATTCTTTCGGGCGTCCGCATCGTCCGCCAGTGGACGGGGCCCTACGACAACACGCCCGACTTCCAGGCCATCGTCGGACCGACGCCGGTCGAGGGATTCTATCTCGACTGCGGCTGGAGCGGCCACGGCCTCCAGTTCGGCCCCTCCGTGGGGCGCATCATGGCCGAGTTCGTCAACGGCGAGAAGCCCTTCATCGACGTCCACCGCTTCCGCTTCACCCGCTTCGAAGAGAACGACCTCTTCTTCGAGCCGGCCTGTATCTAGGAGGTGCCTACTACGATGGAACTTATCAAGAACCATCCGATCCTGGAGTTCCGCCATGCCGAGGAAGTGAGTTTCACCTTCGACGGGAGGGAGCTGAAGGGTTTCGCCGGCGAGCCGATCGCGGCGGCCCTGCACGCGAACGGTGTCCGGATCTACCGGATCACGCCGGAGCGCAAGGAGCCGCGGGGTTTTTTCTGTGCCATCGGCAAATGCTCGTCCTGCTTCATGGTTGTCGACGGCGTGCCGAACGTCCGCA
>JAESII010000009.1 GCA_016756725.1 Synergistaceae bacterium
GCCTGTCAGGCTTGGGAGAGAAGAAGATGGAGTGGGCATCGGAGTCAATGGACCTGGGGACCCCGTAAGCGAGGACGGTCTCTTCCAGGACGCGGAAATAGCCGTCAAGACACTCCGCAGGCTCGAACCGCAGGGCCGTGACGTTGCCGGTGCCATCATCGATGGCGCCGTGAAGGGAGATCATCGAACCCTTCGAGAGCCAGTCGAAGGGAGAGGCGTCTATCTGAAGCATCTGTCCGAAGCGCTCCATCTGGGTCCTTCTCCTTTTGCTTCCTCGCCCCTTTATGGGAGAGGGGGCTTTTCAAGCCTGTCTCCTTCAGGATCCTGGTGATGGTCTTGGAGGAGACAGAGCACCCCTCTTCGGCCAAAAGCAGCTCCGACATGTGCCTTGCGCTCGCCCCTTTCCACAAGGATCTCGCCCGCTCCGCCACAACATTTCTGACCGCGCAGGAGACGTAATGGGACGGCTTCCGGCCGGCATTGCCGTGGACCAGCGATGATGCTCCCGCCTCCTTGAAGCTGGCCTTTATCCTCTGGACCTGCCGCACCGACAGGCCCAAAGCGGCTGAAGCCTCCCTGTGAGTCATCCTCCCGCATGTCACCTCTTCAAGAACATGAAGCTTCCGCGCCTGCCTGATGGACAACCTGATGTCACCCTCGTTCTTCATAGAGTCTATTTTCCACCGAGGGGGGTGACATTTTCCCTGTCCCCTTAGGGGATGACATTATCCCTGTCCAGCCACAAAAAACTTCTTTGCGTCTGGCGCCGAAGGCTGGGCTGTGTTAGAATCATCGACGCAGCGGAGGAGTGGCCGAGCGGTCGAAGGCGCTTGACTCGAAATCAAGTGAGGGGCTTTGCTCCTCCGTGGGTTCAAATCCCACCTCCTCCGCCATAGATTGCCTCCCAGCGCGAGCTAATTTTTTTGTGTTGAGCCCCGCTCGGTCAGCTCGCCTTGTACCTGCTGTAATGCCGGAGGAATCCTCTTGCGGGGCCTGCCAAAAGATGCTAAAATCCAGCATGTTCCGCGGAGGGGTGGCCGAGTGGTCGAAGGCGGGCGCTTGGAGAGCGTCTGAACGGAGACGTTCCGTGGGTTCGAATCCCACCTCCTCCGCCATTTTCTGTCCTCAGTAAACGGTTTTCCGCTGGAGGCCCAGTCCCGTGCGGCGAAAGCCCCCGAACTCCGCCAGGCCCGGAAGGGAGCAACGGTAGGGGATTCTTTCGGGTGCCACGGGTGTGCTGGGCCTCCTGCGGAGGGCCGTTTTTTTTTTGATGGGGGGATGGACGTGAAGGAGTGCTACTTCGAGAGCGTCGTTCTGCCAAGGGCTGGAGACAGGCTCCTCTGGGCCCCTGTCTTTTCGGTGGAAGTCGAGATCTTCCAGAAGGGCCTTATCCGACGTCCCACCTACCGCTTTGAACGGCTCTGGATCGATGGCCTCACGGGGCGGGAGTTTTTCTGTCACCAGGTCCCCCCGACAAAGGAGGGGCCTGGTGAGATTTCTTCCGTTCCGCCTCGTCTGAGCGAAAGGGACGCTCTCCTCCGGGCCGAGGCAAGTCGCTGTGGCCTTCCGGAGGGGTGGAGAAGCTGGGCCAGCTACCTTTCCGTCAAGGTCCGGTCCGAGACTCTCCAGCTTGGCTGGCGGCACCTGATCCTCAAAGAGGACCGCGTTGTCGATGGCCTGACGGGGAAGGATCACGAGCTGGGGCTGCTGGCTCCCTTTGTGGGGTTGTCTCCCCCTCCTCGCTGCTGATGTCTCCGTCGTCATTTGAAGACGACGGGATTGGGGCGATGTCGATGAGGGTGCCGATGAGGCTCTCCATCTCACCCAGGTCCGTCTCACCCTGTTCGGCCAGGCATTTGCGGACGTAGTTCTTGAGAATCTCGATGCAGGCCTGCTGCATGGCCTTGCGGGCTGCTGACATCTGGACCAGGGTGGCGTGGCAGGGTTTGTCCTCGATAATCATGCGCTGAATGCCCCTGAGCTGGCCTTCGACACGTTTCAGCCTGTTGAGCATGGCCTTCCGCTCCGGGGAAAGCTCGTCCAGTTCCTTGATCAGTGATTTTTTCGGCACCGTGAGCCCTCCTTACCGCTTTTTCGACGACCCTGATCATACGAATACGGGGTATATCTTACTTCGACTTGTCTTGCCGGTCAAGACGGGGCTGTGATATACTTCCCGATGGCCCTTATCACGCACACGTCCCGATGCTTTCGGCGTTGCCCGAGAGGTTCCGAAGGCAGTGGAAGGGCGTGGAGGGAAAAACGAAGGAGGTCATCACCTATGGGAATCGTAACGATGAAACAGCTTTTGGAGTGCGGTGTCCACTTCGGACACCAGACGAGACGTTGGAACCCCAAGATGAAGCCCTACATCTTCACCGAGCGAAACGGCGTCTACATTGTTGATCTGCAGAAGACGGTCAAGGGGCTCGAGAAGGCCTATGATTTCCTCCGCGAAGTCTCCAAAGGCGGCGGCACCGTCCTTTTCGTCGGCACCAAGCGCCAGGCTCAGGAGACGATCCGCGAGGAGGCCCTCCGCGCGGGGATGCATTACATCAACCAGCGCTGGCTCGGCGGCCTGCTCACGAACTTCCCTACGATCCGCAAGCGCGTGAGCCGCATGGTGGAACTCCAGAAGATGGAGGAGGACGGGTCCTTTCTCAAGATGCCCAAGAAGGAGGCCGTTCAGCTCCGCAAGATGCGGGACAAGCTTGAGAAGTATCTCCTCGGCATCCGGGAGATGAAGGAGACGCCTGATGCCATCTTCGTCATCGATCCCCGCAGGGAAGAGATCGCCATCCGGGAGGCCCGCAAGCTGGGGATTCCCGTCATCGCCATCGTCGATACCAACTGTGACCCCGAGATCATCGACTTCCCCATCCCCGGCAATGACGACGCCATCCGAGCGATCAAGCTCATGACGAAGCTCATGGCCGACGCCGTCGTCGAGGGACGGCAGGGCGTCGATGGTTATGGCGATCCCGAAGCCGAAGAGGGCGGTGAGGAAGAGCCTGTCGACATCGAGATCCGCGAGAAGCTTCATGAGGCCTATGGCGAGGTCGGCGAAAAGCTCGTCAAGGAAGGCATCGAAGAGCACAAAGGCTGGAAGGAGGCCTAGGTTTATGGCTGTCGATATGGAAGCGGTAAAAGAACTGAGGGCGATGAGTGGAGCAGGGGTCCTGGATTGCAAGAAGGCCCTTGCCGAGTGCGGCGGCGATGTGAAGAAGGCCGCCGACCACCTTCGCGAGAAGGGACTGGCCAAGGCCGCCAAGAAGATCGAGCGGACCGCCTCTCAGGGCATGGTCTTCAGCTACATCCACACCAACGGCAAGATCGGTACCCTTTTGGAGCTCAACTGCGAGACCGATTTCGTCGCCCGCACTGACGAGTTCCAGGCCCTGGGCCATGAAATCGCCATGCACGTCGCAGCTGCTGCGCCGCAGTTCCTCGCTCCCGAGGATGTCCCAGCCGACGTCATTGAGAAGGAGAAGGAGATCTTCAAGGCCCAGGCGCTTGAAGAGGGCAAGCCGTCTCACATCGTCGAGAAGATCGCCGAAGGACGCGCCAAGAAGTATTACGAGGAGAACTGCCTCCTCGAGCAGCCTTACATCCGAGATCAGGACAAGAAGATCCGCGACCTGGTCATGGAAGGAATTGCCAAGCTGGGTGAAAATCTCGTCGTCCGCCGTTTTTCCCGTTTCTCCATCGGCGAATAACCCTTCCGAACAAAAGAGGGCGAGGCGAAAGCCCCGCCCTCTTTTTCCGCACTCACAGTCTTTAGCCGCATTCACCTTCTCTGCCAGGAGGGCCAATCGATGGGACCCTACAAACGCGTGCTTCTCAAGCTTTCCGGAGAGATCCTCGCCGGCGATGCCGGCTTCGGTCTTGACCTTGAGGCGGTCCAGAAGATCGCCCGCAATGTGGCCGACGTGGCGCAGACGGGTCTGGAGATAGCCCTCGTCGTCGGTGGTGGTAATATCTTCCGCGGCATTCAGGCTGTTGACAAGGGTTTTGAGCGGGCTCAGGCCGACAACATGGGGATGTTGGCGACGGTCATCAACGCTCTGGCCCTTCAGGACGCCCTGGAACGCTTGGGAGTGGCTACCCGCGTCCAGACGGCTATCGAAATGCGCGAACTCGCCGAGCCCTTCATCAGGCGCCGGGCCCTGAGCCATCTCGAGAAGGGGCGCGTCGTCATCTTCGCCGCCGGAACGGGGTCTCCCTATTTCTCCACAGATACGGCGGCGGCCCTTCGTGCTGCCGAGATCGGCGCAGACTGCGTGTTGAAGGGAACGAAGGTCGATGGTATATATGACAAGGACCCCGTGAAATATCCTGAGGCCAGGCGCTATGGGACCCTTTCCTATATGGATGCCCTCAGGGGCCAGCTGAAGGTGATGGATGCGGCGGCTTTCTCCCTCTGTATGGAGAACGGGATTCCCATCGTCGTCTTCAACATCAACGGCGAAGGGAACCTCAAGAAGCTCCTCGTCGACGGAGAAGACGTCGGTACCCTTGTGACTTCGTAGATAAAGGAGTGAAACGCGATGCCGCTGGGTGAGATCGCCAAACTGAAGCAGCAGATGGAAAAGACCGTCGAACACCTCAAGGGGGAGTATCTGGGCATCCGGACAGGCCGTGCCCACCCGGCTCTCGTCGAGGAGATCAAGGTCGATTACTACGGGACCCCCACGCCAGTCAAACAGATGGGGAGTGTCACCGTTCCCGATCCCCGCCAGCTTCTCATCACTCCCTGGGACAAGACGGCCCTGAAGGCGATCGAGAAGGGAATTCTCGCATCTTCTCTGGGCGTAACTCCCTCCGTCGATGGTGACGTCATCCGTCTGACTTTGCCTGAACTGACCCGTCAGCGTCGCGTCGATCTGACCAAGCTGGTGCGCAAGTACGGGGAAGAGGCCAAGGTGGCCCTCCGCAACGTCCGTCGCGATTGCCTCGAGGCGCTCAAGAGGATGGAGAAGGAGAGCCTTATCAGCGAAGACGACCTGCGCCGTTACCAGAAGGAAGTCCAGGACGTCACCGACGAATTCACTAAAAAGGTTGACGCTGTACAGGAACAGAAAGAAAAGGAGATCATGGAGGATTAGGTCAAGGGGTTTTCCTTTGACAGTCTTGCCGATGCTTAAAGCGGGGCCGGAGCAAATCCGGCCCCGCTTTTTGTCGCCCCTTCGTGCATTAAAGATCCATATTCTAAACAGTTAATCTATATCGGTTTATATTTAATTATAATTTTATTGATGATTCTGCGCTCTAGTTATATAATTCGCCCTAGTGGGAATGGAGTCTCTCTCTGTTCCGGGAGCGTCGCTCAACCTTAAGGACCGGTGGTGATTTTTTTGGGCAAGAGAGTGCTTGTCGCTTTGGGAGGAAACGCCATCCTTCAGAGCGGTCAGAAAGGGACCTTTCAGGAACAGCTGGAGAACGTGAAGATCACGGCCCAGCAGATCGTCCGGATGCTTCAGGCCGGTCATGAGATCGTCGTGACCCATGGTAACGGTCCCCAGGTTGGCGCCATCCTGATCCAGAACGAACTGGGAAGCGCCAGTGTGCCGGCTATGCCAATGGATGTCTGTGGCAGCGAAAGTCAGGGGTTCATCGGTTACATGTTCTGTCAGAGTCTTCATAACGAGATGGTCGAGGCTGGATTGAGCGGCCACGAGCCGGTCTGTATTGTGACCCAAGTTGAGGTTGACTCTGACGATCCGGCCTTTGTCAGGCCGACCAAGCCGGTGGGGCCCTTCTACAGTGAGGAGCAGGCCAAGGCCCGTCAGGCCGCCACGGGTGAATCGTGGATCGAGGACTCGGGCCGCGGCTGGCGACGCGTGGTCCCTTCGCCTGATCCCAAAAGGATCGTCGAAGCTGAGGCTGTCGTCCGCCTTGTTGAGGCCGGTTCCGTCGTCATCGCCTCCGGTGGCGGCGGCATCCCTGTCGTCCGCCTTGACGACGGCAGGCTGAAGGGGGTGGAGGCTGTCATCGATAAGGATCTGGCCGGTGAACGTCTCGCCAAGGAGGTCGGCGCCGATGTCTTCATGGTTCTCACCGACGTCCCCCAGGTGGCTCTCAATTTCCGGTCCCCTCAGGAAAAACGCCTTGGTCGGGTGACAGCCGACGAGCTTGAGGCCTACCAGGCCGAGGGCCATTTCAAGGCTGGAAGCATGGGTCCCAAGGTCACCGCAGCCCTCCGTTTTGTCCGCAATGGCGGGGAGCGTTCCGTCATAGCCTGTCTCGACGAGGCTCTTGAAGCCCTTGAGGGAAAGGCGGGGACCCAGGTCGTAGGCAGCTGAACGCCTCTGGGAAATGAGAAAGGGCCGTCGCCTCCTGGCGGCGGCCCTTTGCAATGGACGGGGGGAGAATCTATATTTGATTTCAGGAGGTGTTCCTATGTCCGATCTCGTCGTCATCATTCAATGTCAGCTTGCCCATAACCGGTGCAGTGGATTTGCCTGCAGCCATTCCTTTTACGAGAGGCAGGGGGCCTTCGTGGACTACCCCGAAGGGACCCGCTACCTTTCCTTTACTTGTGGCGGCTGCTGCGGCAAGGGCGTGGCCGCCAAGCTCGAACACCTGGCGGGCAAGCTCCGGAAGAAGACGGAGCTGAAGCCGGACAACGTCGTCATCCATCTCGCTTCATGCATGACCACCGACAACCACCATTACGACCGCTGTCCTCATGTCGATTACATCCGATCCATTGTGGCCAAGAAGGGGTTCACCCGCGTCGTCGAGGGGTCGTTCGTCAGTGCCAGTGCCACGGAGCTCCGCAGCCGGGGGGTCTATAGGGATTACCAGCAGAGCACTTCGCGTGATTAGGACAACAGACAGATGCTGTGATTCTCGCCACTCTTTGAGGGAGTCCCTGAAAGTGTTACAATAAGATCGTAACGACACGATGATTGGAGGAATGCCCATGGACATTCGGTATGTGAGCCGCAACGTCGATCTCAGCGATGCCGTAAAGGACCATATGGAGAAGAAGCTCGGCAAGCTCGAGAAGTTTTTTGAGCGGATCCTCAACTCCCAGGTCGCGATGAGCTTCAGCCGTGGAATGTTCGTGGTGGAGATCACTTCCAATGTCAACGGCGTCATCATGCGGGGCGAGGATCATGCCACCGATCTTCGGAAGGCTTTCGACAAGGCCCTGAAGAACATCGAACGCCAGATCAAGCGTCACAAGGGATACCTGACGGACCGGGCCCAGATGAAGACCCATGATGTCTCCTTCGACATCGAGGGCCTCATGAACGAGATGCAACAGTCCGAGACGGAGGCTCCCGACGAGATCGTCAAGGTCAAGCGTTTCCCCATGCGGCCCATGTCGGCCCAGGAAGCGACGATGCAGATGGATCTTCTGGGACATTCCTTTTTCGTCTTCCGTAATGCCGATGACGGCGACGGCGTGAACGTGGTCTACCGACGCCGTTCGGGGGGATACGGACTGATCGTCCCCGAGTCCTAGCCTCTCTTCCCTCGAGCCGCTCGGCACGTGGAGTGTTTCCCTCGGGGAAGTCGCAGCGGTTGCGAGGAAGGCGCCGAATTATCGGCGCCTTCCTCTGTCGTTGGGGCCGGATCAGCTCGTATTGAGCTTGCGGGAGATGAAGGAGGCCTCGTCATGCATGAGATGTCCCTAGTTGAAGCGCTGATGGAGGCGCTTCTCGAGGCCTTCGAGAAACATCCGAACTGGCTTCGGGCAAGGCGGGTCGAGCTTCATGTGGGGCGGCTGCGACAGGTTGTTCCCGAGGCGATGATTTTCTGCTTTGACGTCGCCTCCCGGGGCACCCCTCTTGAGGGAGCCTGTCTCGATCTTGTCGAGATCCCTCTCGAAGCCTTTTGCGAGGCCTGCGGTCACCGGTGGGGTCCGGAGGATCTCGTTTTTTTCTGTCCGGCCTGCGGCTCCGTTGACGTGGAGACGGTGGCGGGCATGGATCTCGATATAGCGTCTATGGAGGTGGAGGAAGGCGATGGTTAAACGCGTGGAAATCCGTCAGTCCGTCATGGCTGCCGACGAGCGCCATGCCCGAGCCATCCGCAAGGAGATGGGGAGGCGTTCCATCGTGATGCTGAACCTGATCGGTTCTCCTGGAGCGGGCAAGACGACACTTCTCGAGGCGACCCTTAGGAAGGCCTCCTTCCGCTGTGCCGTCATAGAGGGTGACGTGGCGACGAGCCGTGACGCTGAGCGGATCGCCGCAGCAGGGGCGCCGGTGGTTCAGATCAACACCAAGGGAGGCTGTCACCTTGAGGCCCACCTCGTCGCCAAAGCCCTGGAGAGTCTGCCTCTGGACGAGATCGACGTCCTTTTCGTGGAGAACGTTGGCAATCTGGTCTGCCCCGCTGAGTTCGACCTCGGCGAGGACGGCAAGATTGCCGTGAGCTCCGTCCCCGAGGGGGCCGACAAGCCGCTCAAGTATCCCCATCTGTTTCATCAGGCCTTGGCTGTTATCCTGACCAAGGCAGACCTTAAACCTCATGTCGCCTTTGATGACGCTCTCTTCTGGAATGATGTTACGGGGCTCAATCCCAAGGCTCCACGCCTTGAGGTGGCCTCGACGAGGGGGGAGGGTATCGGGGACTGGATCTCCCTGGTCGAAATGTGGCTCCGCAGCAAGGGGGAAGGCCGGTGAGGGGCCTTCTCGAGGGACTGAATGGTCCCCAGAAGACGGCTGTCACCTACTGTGAGGGGCCCCTGCTCGTGCTGGCCGGAGCCGGGAGCGGCAAGACGAGTGTCCTGACGCGCAAGCTGGCCTATCTCGTCCAGGAGAAAGGAGTGGAGCCTCATCGTCTTCTTGCCGTGACCTTCACGAACAAGGCGGCTCAGGAGATGGTTTCCCGCGTCAGCGATCTTCTCGCCGGAGAGCTCGCCGGGATGGCCGTTTCGACTTTTCACGCCTGGGGCCTTCGCTGGCTCATCGGTCAGGGGGCGAGGCTCGAGGCGAAGGGGCTGCCACGGTCCTTCGTCATTTTCGATCGCGGTGATTGTCGCGGCCTGGTCAAACGGCTCCGTCTGGAGTTCAATCTCGATGAGAGCCGCTATGATACGGGGTGGATCCTTTCGGAGATGTCCCGGGGGAAGACCGAATGCGATCTGGCGACGCTCAAACCCCAGACGCTGGTCCAGCCCTGGAGCGACTTCTACGACCGCTATCAGGAGGAATTGCGCCGTCAGGGTGCTCTGGATTTTGACGACCTCCTCGTCCTCCCTCTTCATCTGATGCTCACGGACGGGGGGGCCCTGGAGGAGACTCGTGCCCGTTACGACTGGATTCTCGTCGACGAGTATCAGGACGTGAACCGTCTTCAGTACCGTCTTCTCCGGCTCCTGACGGGGAAGGGGACGCCCCTCATGGTGGTCGGCGATCCCGATCAGTCCATTTACGGTTGGAGGGGAGCCGATATGGCCATGATCCTCCGCTTCGAGAAGGATTTCCCAGGAGCCAAGACGGTGGTCCTCGACCAGAACTACCGCTCCACGGGAGTCATCCTGGAGGCCGCCAACGCTGTCATCCGAAACAACGCCGACCGCCGACCCAAGGATCTCTGGACGGCCCGCGACCGGGGCGAGACGATCTACACGCTCATGGCCCGAAACCAGGAGGAGGAATCCCGTTTCGTGGCTGACGAGATCGAACAGCTCCGTTCCCGGGGTTACCGTTATGGTGATATGGCGATACTCTACCGGATGAACGCCTTGAGCCGCCTCTACGAACAGCGCCTCGTCGAATCAGGCATTCCCTACCGGATCGTCAGAGGGACCAGTTTCTACGAGAGGCGCGAGGTCAAGGACGTGCTGGCCTATCTCCGCCTTGCCGTCAATCCTCGAGACCGGGCCTCTCTTGAGCGGATCGGGAACGTGCCGACGCGGGGACTGGGAGCGAAGAGCATGGAGAAGCTTGCCGTCCACCTGGAAGCTCTCAACGGTGACGAGCCGGCCCGGATCTGGGAGGCCGTGGCCTCTTCCTCTGCGGGCCTGAAAGGCAAGGCCGGGCAGGGAGCGGCGGCACTGGCCGGTCACATGACGGAATTGCTCCGCCTCGGGGAATCCTTTTCCGATGCCCTTCATTATGTCCTGGCCGAGGTCGACTACGGCGCCTTCCTGGCCCAATACGACCGGGAAGGATGGGAGGAGCGGGTCGAGAACGTCCTCGAACTGCTCTCCGTTGTCCCTCCGGGACTTCCCCTGGCGGAAACCCTTGCCGAGATTGCCCTCTTCACCGATCAGGAGTCCCTGGAGGACGATGAGGACCAGGTCAACCTGCTCACCCTCCACGCCGCCAAGGGACTGGAGTTTCCCGTCGTCTTTCTTGTCGCCATGGAGGAAGGGATCTTCCCCCACTCCCGATGCCTTGACGAGAGCCTGGAAGGGCTGGAAGAGGAGCGGCGCCTCTGCTATGTGGGCATGACCCGTGCCGAGGACCGGCTCTACCTGTCGGGCGCGCGGAGCCGTCTCCTTTTCGGTTCCGTACAGGCCAACGGGTTTTCCCGATTCCTCTGGGAGATCCCTGACGGACTCAAGACCGTCGACGACAGGGGAAGGGAGGAGGTTGGGACCCATGTGGGTTATCGGCCTTACCGGAGATATCGGCGCTGGTAAGTCGACGGCGGCCCGTTTCTTCAGCAGCTGCGGCGCTTCGGTAATTGATGCCGATGCCGTCGTCCGCGATCTCTGGCGTCTGCCGGAGATGATAGAGGCCGCCAGAGACCGCTGGGGGCAGGCCGTCGTTGCCGATGGCCGCATCGTCCCTGCCGAGGTGGCGCGATGGGCTTTCTCCGCCGAAGAGGAGTACCGCTGGTTAAGTGGGCTTCTGCACCGCCCCGTCATGATCGAGATGGAGCGTCGTCTGGCCGCTCTTTCGGGCTGGGTTGTGGCGGAAATCCCTCTGCTCTTCGAGGTGGGGCGACCTCACTGGATCGATGAGACGGTCTATGTCGCGGCCTCAGCGGAAAAGCGGGCCAGCCGCAACTGTTCCCGAGGGCTTGACGGGCCGTCCCTGAAGAACCGGGAACGGTGGCTTCTCGAGGGCGAGAAGAAGCGCCTTATGGCAGACTTTGTCGTCTCCAACGACGGAGAGCGTGGCGATCTCACCACGGCCCTGGAGGGGCTGGCCCGCGACTTTGCCGATCTCGGCGACCTGGGTCGCTACGGTCTCTTTTGCCACAGGGCCTTGGCGACAGTCCTTGTCGAACAGGGCCTGGCCGCTTTTCCCGTCTTGGGTCCCTGTGGCTCTGGAGAGGAGGGGGAGCTGCGCTTTTGGGGTTTCGGTCGCCTTTTTCGCGACGTCGAGAGTCTCTGCCGTTCCCAAGGCGTCGGCCGACTTCATTTCAGCGAGGTTCGGCGCATTGCCGGATCCATGGCCCGAGGGGCGCTTAAGGAGTTAGCGCGATGATCCTCGTCACGAGCCATATCGGCTCCGACTTCGATTCGCTGGCTTCCATGGTGGCGGCCGCGAAGCTCTACGACGGGGCAGTGCTGAGTTTTTCCGGCTCGGCGGGCAGGACGGTGCGGGAGTTTCTCAAGCGCTTTCCCGGTCGCTGGGAAGTGCTGACGCCGCGGAAGATCACCATGGCCGACGTTGACCTTCTCGTCGTTGTCGACGCCCGCTCACGGTCGCGCATCGGGGCTTTTGCCCCTCTTCTCGACCGGCCGGGCCTGAAGGTCCACCTCTACGACCACCACCCGCCGGCCCAGGACGAGATCGAGGCAGAAAAGAGGGTCATTGAGCCCGTCGGTGCTGTGGCAACCCTGCTCGTGGAGATTCTGCTTCGGGAGGGGATCCCTATCTCCCCTCAGGAAGCCACCCTTTTCGTCATGGGGATCTACGAGGACACGGGGGCCCTTACCTTCGGCTCCACCTGCCGCCGCGATTTCGAGGCCGTTGCCCGTCTGCGAGAACTTGGGGCCGATATGACCCTCATCCCTTTGCACGTCGAGATGGCTCTCTCCGCTCCGGAAAGGCGCCTTCAAGACCAGCTCGTCGACCACGGCTGGGAGCGCTACGTCAACGGGGCCCGCGTCGTCCTCTCCACGCTGAGCCTCGATCACTACGTCGAGGGGCTGTCTCTTTTCGTGCACCGCTTGAGAGACTATTTTGACGCCGATGTGGCCCTGGCCGCCGTGACTATGGAGAAACGGACCTATGTGGTCGGACGCAGTCGAGAGGGAGTGCTCGACATGGCTGCCTTTCTCGCCCCTCTCGGAGGGGGCGGCCACGCTCAGGCCGCTTCGGTGACGCTCACTGGCGTCGATCCCGCTGAGGTTCTTCAGGATCTCGAGAAGGCCCTGGAGACGGCTATTGGCCCTTCCCTTCTTGTTCGCGACATCATGACGCGACCCGTCATGGCCGTCGAGTCTTCCATCTCCCTCGACGAGGCCTACCGCGTCATGATCCGCTATGGCCACGCGGCCCTGCCCGTCACGGCCGGAGGGCGGATCAAGGGGATCATCACCCGCAAGGACCTGGATAAGGCTAAGCTCCACGGCCTGGGGCAGGTCTCCGTGGCCGAGTATATGACGGAAGGGGTCATTTCCGTGAGGCCCGAGGCCCATCTGGCCGAAGCCCACAGGATGATGGTGGCTCACAACATAGGTCGTCTTCCTGTCGTTCTCGATGGCCAGCTTCAGGGGATCGTCACCCGCACGGACATGTTGCGGGCTCTCTACCCCGCTTCGCTGCCCCTGGAGGAGCGTCATTTCGGGAACGACTACCCCTGGCAGGAGGACCTGACCGATCTCATGGCCAGGCGTCTCCCGACGGAGACGAATCACCTGCTCAGGAGGCTCGGCCACATGGCCGACGCCATGGGGATGAAGGCTTTTGCCGTGGGAGGCTTTGTCCGTGACCTCCTCCTGGGTAAGATTAACCTTGATTTGGATGTCGTCATCGAGGGAGACGGTGTCGCCTTCATCAAGGCCTGGGAAGGAGAGGGCTACCGCGTCTCTGTCCACGAGCGGTTCCGCACAGGAACAATCCACTTTCCCGGTTCCCTCAAGGTTGACGTGGCCACGGCTCGGCGCGAGTTTTACGAGTATCCTGTCGCCCAGCCGACGGTGGCCAGCGACTCCCTCAAGCACGACCTCTACCGCCGTGATTTCACCGTGAACGCCATGGCCGTTGCCCTCTGCGAGGAGAGATGGGGGCAGCTCATCGATTATTTCGGGGGGAGGCGTGATCTGCGTCGCGGCTTTCTCAAGGTCCTGCACAACCTGAGCTTCGTCGAGGATCCAACCCGCGTCTTCCGCGGCGTGAGGCTGGAACAGCGTCTCCGCCTCAGACTTGAAGACAACACGGCCCGCCTCATGAAAAGCTGTGTCAAAGGGGGGCTCCTCTCCCTCCTCTCGGGCCTGAGGGTCAAAAGCGAGCTGGAGATCCTCTTCAGCGAGGCCGCGCCCCTGCCGGCGCTGCGCCGCCTCCGGGAGTTCGGGGCCTGGGATGTCCTCTTTCCCGGAATCAGCGCCGATCAGGAGACGGACCGTATCGTGCGGCGCCTTGCCGTCTTCTTCCGCCGCCTCAGTCACGACCTGCCTTCCTTCAACGACGAGCTGTGGCTTGTCTACCTGGCAGCTCTTCTCTTCGGCAGCGACGAGACAATACAGCGCAGCGTCATGGACCGCCTCCATCTGGCTCCCCGGGAGCGGCGGGTCGTGGAGACTTCCCTGTTCAGCCACCGGTCGGCCGAAAACGACCTGGGAGGCCGAGCTGAAAAAAGGGTTTCCGAGATCTGGACCTACCTTCAAGGTGTCCCTTTGACGGCCTGCCTTTTCTGGGCTGCCGCCACCGATCGCTGGCGGGTCCGGCGCCGTCTTCTTCATTACCTGACGCGGTGGCACAAGGTCCATCCCATGCTGAGCGGCCAGGAGGTCTTGGACCTGGGCTACCGTGAAGGGCCGCAGATCGGGCGGATTCTTTCGGGCCTCCGGTCGGCCCGTCTTGACGGCGCTGTGGAAACGAGGGAAGAAGAGATACAATGGATTCTCGACAATTTCCCTAAAGGGGCAAAAAGGAAGTGATCGGTCCTGTTACGCATGCCTGATTTCACCCAACTTCTCCTGAGCCTTCCGGCCGTTCTCTGGGCCATTACCTTTCACGAATTCTGCCATGGTTACATGGCCTACCGGCTGGGAGATCCCACGCCGCGCCTTCGCGGTCGACTGACCCTGAACCCCCTGGCCCATCTCGATCCCATCGGAGCCCTCATGCTCCTTCTTTTCCGCTTCGGTTGGGCCAAGCCCGTCCCGATCGATACGCGCTACTTCCGCAAGCCCCGTCGGGACCTGGTCCTCGTCTCTCTCGCCGGGGCAGGAGGGAACCTCCTGACGGCCTTCCTCTGCGGCCTGGTAGTGCGTCTCTTCCCCTACCCCTTCGTGAACAACTACGCCCTGGGCCTGTTTATCCAGCTCATGATCCTCATCAATATCGGCCTGGCCGTCTTTAATCTCCTGCCCATTCCCCCTCTGGACGGCTCAAAGCTGCTTTACGTCTTCCTTCCCGGCCGGTGGCTCCAGGGATTTTCCTGGCTCGAGCGGTACGGCATGTTTGTCCTTATGGCTCTTCTGGCTCTGGGTATCCTCCCGGCCATCATGAGTCCCATCGTGCTCTTCCTTTACCGCCTGGTTCTCTAGGAGGTCTCTGCCATGCGTGTTCTCGTGACCAACGATGACGGCATCTACGCGCCGGGTATCGTTATTCTCGCTAAATTTCTGGCCGAGGCGGGCCACGAGCCTGTTGTCGTCGCTCCCGACAGGGAGCGGAGCAGCGTCGGCCATGCCATCACCCTCACCCGTCCCCTGCGGCTTCAGCCTTTAAGTGGCGGCCCCTATCCCGATGTCGTCAAGGCCTACGCCTGTGACGGAACGCCTTCGGACTGCGTTGTCCTCGGGCTGGACGAGGTTGCCCCGGAGATCGCCATCGTCTTCTCCGGCGTCAACCGTGGTCCCAACGTGGGTGATGACTTGACCTACTCGGGTACCGTCTCGGCCGCCATGGAGGGACTGGTCTTCGGCAGGACCTCCGTCGCCTTTTCCCTCAACTGCAAACCCGACGGCGAGGAGCAGCTCTACGAGACGGCCGGAGCCTTCGCCGTCCATCTCCTGGAGTGGCTGGGGACTCACCCGCTACCTCAGGGCGTCCTCCTCAACGTCAATGTCCCCAATCTTCCCCTGTCGCTCATCAAAGGAGTTCAGGTCACCCGGAAGGGGACAAGGGCCTACGAGGGGAAGGTGAACCGACTGCAGGACCCCCATGGGCGAACCTACTACTGGGTCGCTGGCCGCCCTGAGGACGAGATGGTCGAAGGCACCGACGTCTGGGCCGTGGCTCACGGCTACATCTCCGTCACCCCCGTTCATCTCGACATGACTCACTACCCTTCGGTGGAAGCCCTCTGCGGTCAGGGACTGACGGAACTCGACCTCGAAAACTGATGTGGCGCGAGATCGAGCGGGGAGGCGATCTGGGGCTCCTCGTCGAGGCGCCCGACGGCAAGGCCCTCTTCGAGCAGTGCCGCCGTGCTCTCTACGAGCTCCTCTTCGGCGCCCTGCCCGCGAAGGCGGCCGGCTCTGCCTGGTCCGTCCTCCTGGAAGGGGCGGATGACGAGGAGCTGGCCGTCGCCTGGTTCAATGAGCTCCTCTTCCTCCTCGAGACGGGACGGGGCTGCCTGATCTCCTCCCGATACGCCTATGACCCTTCCGGCCCGAGCCTGGCTGTGGAGGGTCGTCTTGTCATGGCCCCTGCGCTGCCCACGCTGGCCATCAAGGCGGCGACCTACGGCGGGCTCCGGCTCGATCCGGGGCCGCCGGTGAGACTGGAGATCACCTTCGATCTCTGATCGTCTGCTGACGGGGAACTGTGAAAGGAGGTTTCATCATGGCCCTTCCTCTGGAACGCATCGACGGCTTGCGTTGGCTTCTGCCGCGCCGCTACAGGGCGGCGATGCTCGTTCCCGGCATGATCTACGGCGACGAAGCCTTGGTGGGGGCCCTGGAAGGAGATCTTGCGCTGGAACAGATCGCCAACGTGGCCTCCCTGCCTGGCATCGTCGGCTACAGCCTGGCCATGCCCGACGTTCACCAGGGCTATGGCTTTCCCATCGGAGCCGTCGCCGCCTTCGATGAGGACGAGGGCATCATCTCGCCCGGAGGCGTCGGTTATGACATCTCTTGCGGCGTTCGCCTCATGGTCTCTTCCGTGACCGTTGAGGAGGTGACAGGACGGCTCGAAGCGCTAGCTCAGTCCCTTTTCTCTGCTGTTCCCTCCGGCGTCGGTTCCCGAGGGGCCCTCAGCCTTTCCGCGAAGGACCTTCAGAAGGTGCTCGCCCATGGGGCCCGCTGGGCCGTTGAGAAGGGGTTCGGCGACGGCCATGACCTGACCCGCATTGAGGAAGGCGGTTTTCTCGACGGTGCCGATGGAAGCGCCCTCTCTCAGCGGGCCCTTGATCGGGGCCGCGATCAGCTGGGGACGCTGGGCAGCGGCAATCACTTCATCGAGGTCCAGGCCGTCGAAGCCCTCTTCGACACCCCCCGGGCTTGGGCCTGGGGACTCCGGGAAGGCGCCGTCGTCGTCTTGATCCATTGCGGTAGCCGCGGTCTGGGCCATCAGGTCTGCGACGACGCCCTCAAGGCCATGAACCGGATCAAAGGCCCCTCTGCCGTCCCCGTGCCGGACCGTCAGCTCTGTTGTGCCCCGCTCCGATCGGAAGAGGGGCGTCGTTACCTGGCGGCCATGAGGGCTGCGGCCAACTTCGCCCTCGCCAACAGACAGGTCATCGGCTGGAAGGTCAGAGAGGTCTTTCGCTCCCTGGGGCTTTCGGACCTGCGTCTTCTCTACGACGTGAGCCACAATACGGCTCACGTCGAGACCCACGTCGCCGAAGGCAAAAGGCGACGCCTCTGCGTCCACCGCAAGGGGGCGACACGGGCCCTTCCTCCGGGACATGCGGCGCTTCCCGCCGAACTGAGGCCTCTGGGACAGCCTGTTCTCGTCCCGGGGAGCATGGGGACTGCCAGCTACGTCCTCGCCGGAACGGAGAGAGGAGCGGAAGAGACTTTTGCCTCGACCTGCCATGGCGCCGGACGCCGACTCAGCCGGCAGGCCGCCAAGGCGGCCACGGCAGGGAGGACGTGGCCCGCCGCCTGGCACGACAGGGGATCGTCGTCGTCGCCGAACGGGCCTCGACTCTGAGCGAGGAAGCTCCCGAGGCCTACAAGGAGATCGGTGCCGTCGTGGACGTCATGGACAGGGCCGGCATCGGTTCTCTCGTGGCGCGGCTTTGTCCCTTGGCGGTGATCAAGGGTTGACAAGGTTCCTCAAGGCCGCTATACTTCTCGCCAATGAACAGAAATGCCCTTAGGAGGACTGCTTTCCGATGAAGGCCCTTGCCCGATTGAGACGAGTCCGAAGAGAAAGACCTACGCCGACGTTTACGCCCCATAGGGAGGCGCAGACGGGGAGGAGTAGGCCTGTGGCTCGTCGACAGAGAGGGATCGCCTAGGCTGGAAGCGATTCTCGACGGCAAGGCCGAATAGAGCCCCTGAGCCTCTTTCCGAAGAAAGGCCTTCGCCAAGTAGGAAAACGGCTGGTTCCCGTTAGCGAACCGCAAGAGGTCGCAGCTTCGCTGCGGCAATTAGGGTGGTACCGCGGGCAAAAGAGCTCGTCCCTTCCAGGGACGGGTTCTTTTTTATTTTCCTGTTTTTAGGGGATCGACAAAAGGGAGGAAACGCAAATGACCTACAAAGGCAAAGTGGTTCTGGCTTACAGTGGTGGACTCGATACGTGCGTTGCCGTCAAGTGGCTTATGGATCAGGGCTATGATGTGGTGACCTTCACGGCCGACGTGGGGCAGGTCGTCGATCTCGAGGCCGTCAAGGACAAGGCCCTCAAGACCGGTGCCGTCAACGCCTACGTCATGGATCTGCGGGAGGAGTTCGTCCGCGATTTCGTCTGGCCCGCTCTGAAGGCCAATGCCCAGTACCAGGGAACCTATCCCCTCAACTCCGCCCTTTCGCGGCCTCTCATCGCCAAGTACCTCGTCTGGGTCGCCCAGATGGAGGGTGCCGTCGCCGTGGCTCATGGCTGCACCGGCAAGGGTCAGGACCAGGTCCGTTTCGAAGTCTGCGTCGGAGCCATCGACCCCAAGCTCCAGGTTCTCGCCCCCGTCCGGGACTGGCATTTCAGCCGTGAGACGGAGATCGAATACGCTATGGCCAACGGCATCGAGGTGCCCATCACCCTCAAGTCGCCCTACAGCATCGATGAGAATATGTGGGGCCGGGCCATCGAGTGCGGTGTCCTCGAGGATCCCTGGACGGAACCTCCCTCGGACTGCTTCGCCCTCACCGCCGATCCCTGGAACACGCCTGATGAGCCTCTCTATCTCGAGATCGGCTTCGAGAAGGGGCTTCCCGTCTCCATCGACGGTGTCGCCATGGAAGGCATGGAACTCATCGCCACCCTCAATGAGGTGGCCGGCTCCTACGGCGTCGGCCGGATCGATATGATCGAGGATCGCCTCGTCGGTTTCAAGAGCCGCGAAGTCTACGAATGCCCCGCCGCCGCCGTCCTCCTTCAGGCCCACAAGGCCCTGGAGAAGCTCACCATCGCCAAGGAGGTTCATGCCGCCAAGGCCGACATGGAAAACAAATACGGCGAACTGACCTACGTGGGCTACTGGTATTCGCCCCTCCGTGACGCCTACAACGCCTTCTTCGACAAGGTCCAGGAAGTCGTCTCCGGCGTGGCCCGGCTTCGTCTCTACAAGGGACAGGCCGTCGTCGTCGGCCTCAAGTCGGAGAACTCCCTCTATCAGGATGACCTCTCGACGTACACCGAATCCGACACCTTCGACCACGATGCGGCTAAAGGCTTCATCAGCCTCTGGGGCCTTCCTGTCAAGACCTGGCGCCAGGTTCATCCCGGCGAGCCCCTTGCCGCTCCGAGCCTGAAGGTCGTAGGTCAGTAGGCGAAAAGGACCAGCTGAAGCGAAAGGATGGAGGGAAGGGGAGGCCCGCAAAGGCGGACCTCCCCTTCCCTCCATCCTTTCGCTTGTTCCCTTCAGGGCAGATCGGCCTGGGCGACCTCGTTCCGCCCCGACGATTTCGCCTCGTAAAGCGCTCTGTCAGCTCTCTGGTAGAGGCGGGAGAGCCCCTCCTCGTCACCCAGGGTGGCGATGCCGAAGCTGGCCGTCATGCGGATCTCCGTCTGTTCGGCGTCGGCGGAAAGGCGATAGACCCTTTCGGCGGTGCGGTCCCTCAGGCGCAGCGCGACCTGATAAGCCTGATCGGTTGTCGCTTCGGGGAGAAGGACGGCAAATTCCTCACCTCCGAGCCGGGCGGCGAGGTCGCATCGCCTCAGAGCGCCGCTCAAGGTCTGAGCGAACTGGCGGAGGGCCTCGTCGCCCTTGTCATGACCGAAGGCGTCGTTGACTCTCTTGAAGTGGTCGATATCGGCGAGTATGATCGACGGCGCCGATTTGGCCTTGCCCGTCCGGAACCGGTCGATCTGAAGGTCGAGGCTGTCGAAGAAGTATCTCCTGTTGGCCAGTCCCGTGAGAGGATCGGTCGTGGCGAGACGGAGCAGCCGGGAGGCCTCCTTCTGCTGCCTCAGGTGGGCCGAGAAGATCTCGCAGAAGGTTTTCAGCAGGAGATCGGTGGCTTCCGCCAGGCCCTCGTGCTCCGGTTCGAGAGCCAAAGCGCCCCAAAGGCGCCCCTCTTCAAAAAGCGGGTAGAGGACGAGGGGCGTGGCCCCGCCGGCATCGGAGGGAAGGAGCCTGTCCAGACCTGACTCGGCCAGGGTCGTGGGAATCGTTTTCTTCCTGCGAAGAGCGCCGAGCCAGCCTGGAGAGAAGCCTGTCAGGGAGAGCCGCTCCTCGAGAAGTTCTTTCCAGGAAGATAACCCCGGAGCAAGCTCTTCGGAAAGAACTTCCGGCGTCCTTCTTTGGCTGCCGCGGCTGGGCCGGCGCAGGAGGAGGAGACGGCGGGCCTTCGTGATGCCTCTAAGGCCGGCGAAGATTTCTGCGATTGCCTCGGCCTCTTCGCCGGACAGAAGTTGCTGGGCGACGCCGCTCAGGAAGCGTTCGGCCTTGAGGCGCTCCTCCAGCTCCGCCTTTCTCTGGCTGATGATCCTGTCCTTGCGGCTCAGCAGCACGAGACAGCAACAGGCCAGTGCCAGAAGAAAAAGAGTTCCCGCGAGGGCGCAAAGGGCCCAACGGGGGAAGAAGGTGAATTCCTCGTCGTAGAACCAGCGGCGCCGAAGGCGCTCAAGCGGAGGGAAGGGACCGGCCTGGAGCTGGGTCAGCTTTTCATCAAGCCCGTTGAGGAGGTCGGCATTTCTGCCCTTTGTGGTGGCGAAGAAGATCCGTGACGGGGCAAAGATGAAGGGGCTGCGACGGAAGCGGTAATCGCGGACAAGTCGGGCTGTGGTCATCTGTTCGGCGACACAGACATCGACTTTTCCCTCGCGAAGGAGATCAAAGGCTTCGTCTTTGGTCCGCGTCGAGACGATGCGGCTGAAGATGCCCAGCCGTCCCAAGATGCGCCGCAGCTCGTGGAAGGCGTAAAATCCCCCCTGCATGGCGATTCTCTTTCCCTCGAGATCCTGGAAGGAGAGAACCTCCGCCTGGCCCTGGGTGTAGAAGGTGTACCAGGTGGCGTAGTGCTGGACCTTGCCGTAATCAAAACGTCTCTCGAGAGCGACGGTGGAAGCCATACTGAGCAGGTCGATCTCGCCTCTCTCAAGCTGAACCAGAAGGTCGTCTCCGTGCCCCTCGATGAACTCCACCTTCCAGGGTTCACCCTCGGCCAACAGCCGCAGCAGATCGGGGAAAAAACCCTGAAAGGAGCCGTCCTCTCCCTGGTGGAACAGAGGCGGCAGTTCCGTCATTCCGTAGCGAATGACTCTTTCCTGAGCCGATAAGGGCGGGGCGGAGGACCAAAGAAAAAGCAGGGCCAAAAAGAGGAAGGCCATTTTTCGGGGAGTAAGAGGCGCTCTCGCCGAAGAGGCGGGATGTGCCTTGATGCGGGTGAGGAGGTGTCCTTTGAGCAGTGAGGTCCAGATGGGCAAGGCGGCACCTCCTGAAAGGATAGTTGAAGAGACTCTGATGAAGGGGGCATGATAAGTCCTTACAAGAATAGCTCATCATTAAGATGAAATGCAAGCTCCAAAGGGGATCTCCTTTTCCCCTCGGGGAGTCCTTCCTGGTCAAGGGTGATGCTGGGGACTCTGTCAGGCAAGAGTTCCCGGCGAGAGAATCTTTTCTTATGTATAAAGTGTGCTATAATCTAAAGCAAGAGGTGACTCAGGCTTTGCTAGGATTAATGTTTGGTCGCCTCGCCGATCCCGGCCGGGAACGGGTGTTCTAAAGGGGGCAGTGTCGTGATGGATCGTGACGCCCTTGGGGCGATTCTCGAGGTCTATGACCGCGAGGAAAGGTTTTTGTTGCCCATCCTCCAGGATATCCAGGAACGTTTCCGCCACCTTCCCCGGGAAGCCCTGACCGAGACGGCCCGCTACCTGGCCGTCCCGGAAAGCCGCGTCTTCGCCGTGGCCACCTTCTACAAAGCCTTCAGCTTCACCCCCAAAGGAAGAAAACCGATCAAAGTCTGCATGGGAACGGCCTGCCATCTGCGCGGTGCCAGCACCCTGCTGGAGGAGCTCGAAAGGGAGCTTGACCTCTCCGTCGGAAAGACCACGTCGGACGGGCAGTTTTCGCTGGAGACGGTCAACTGTCTTGGCGCCTGTGCCCTGGCTCCGGTCTTCACCGTCGAGGATCGAGTCTACGGCAAGGCCGAGGGACGGCTGGCCGAGATCCTTGAAAGGGAGCGAAAGTCATGAGTCGTCTCGAGAGCGCCAAGGCCCTCGATGAATGGCGTCGTTCCCTCAGGGCCAGCCGTTGCGCAGGCCGACGAATCTGTGTCTGCGGCGGCCCGGGCTGCCTTGCCGCAGGGAGCGCCGACGTTCACCGGGCCCTTGTCGCCGCCTCCCAGAAGGCATCCTTCGCTGTCGATGTCTGTCTCGACGTGGTCCGGACGGGCTGTCAGGGCCTCTGCCAGCAGGGGGTTCTCGTGACGCTTCAGCCTCAGGGTACCCTCTATTGCGCCGTCCAGCCCGACGATGCCGAAGAGATCGTCGATGCCTTTCTTCAGGGGCGGGCCGTGGAGCGTCTTCTCTACCGGGATCGGGCCCGATCCGTCGAGGACGTGCAGGATGTCCCCTTCTACCTCAGACAGGAGAAGCATGTCCTCGCCCGGTGCGGCCTGATCGATCCTTACAGCCTGGACGACTATGTCGTCCAGGGGGGATACGAGGGGCTGGCCCGCGCCCTCTGTCTGGAAAGCGAGACCGTTCTCGAGCGGATCGTCAGGGCCCGGCTGCGGGGAAGGGGCGGCGGAGGGTTCCCGGCGGGGAGGAAGTGGGAGGCCTGCCGCAGGGCTTCGGGAGACCCCAAGTACGTCCTTGCCAACGGTGACGAGGGTGATCCCGGAGCCTTCATGGACCGGAGTCTCATGGAAGGCGATCCTCACAGCCTCCTTGAGGGGATGGTCATCGGTGCCTACGCCATCGGTGCCTCAAAGGGATTCATCTATGTCCGCAACGAGTATCCTCTGGCGGTGAAGACCCTTCAGAGGGCCCTCGAAGCGGCCAGGGAAAAGGGACTTCTGGGCAAGGATGTTCTGGGTTCGGGTTTTTCCTTCGATGTCGAAGTCTGCCGCGGCGGAGGGGCCTTCGTCTGCGGTGAATCGACGGCCCTCATGGCTTCCATCGAAGGAAGGCCGGGCACGCCCCGGGTCAAGTACATCCGGTCCAGCGAACGGGGACTCTGGGAGAGCCCGACGGTGCTGAACAACGTCGAAACCTGGGCCAACGTTCCCCTCATCCTCTCCCGCGGCGTCGACTGGTTCCTGTCCCTCGGGACTGAAGGGAGTCCGGGGACGAAGGTCTTCTCCCTCGTGGGGAAGGTGAAAAACACGGGACTCGTCGAGGTGCCCATGGGAATGACTCTCCGGGAGATCATCTTCGACGTCGGCGGCGGAATGCCCAAGGGGCGGCGTTTCAAGGCCGTCCAGACCGGAGGTCCTTCGGGAGGCTGCCTTCCCGAAGCCAGTCTCGATCTGCCCGTCGATTTCGATAGCCTCAACGAGGCCGGATCGATCATGGGCTCAGGCGGGATGATCGTCATGGATGACCGTACCTGTATGGTCGACGTGGCCCGCTATTTCGTCTCCTTCCTCGTCGAGGAGTCCTGCGGAAAGTGCACGCCTTGCAGGGAAGGGCTGAGACAGATGAAGACCATCCTCGACGATCTGTCGTCGGGCCGGGGCCGTCCCGGAGACGCGGAGCTTCTCCGCAGTCTGGCCGAAAACCTGCGCGACACGGCCCTCTGCGGTCTGGGCCAGTCGGCGGCCAATCCCGTCCTGTCGACGCTGCGCTATTTCCCCGAAGAATATGCCGAACATGAGGCAGGTTTCTGCCGGAGCGGTGTCTGCCGTGACCTTTTCCGTTTCGTCGTCGACGGTGACTCCTGCCGTGGCTGTGGTCTCTGCGCCTCGACCTGCCCCGTCGGGGCCGTCTCGGGTGAGAAGGGCCGGGCCCACGTCATCGATCAGGACCGCTGCATCCGCTGCGGCAAGTGTTGCGAGGCCTGTATCTTCGAGGCCATCGTCGTCGGGGAGGTGACGTCATGATTACCCTCATCATCAACGGCCTGAAGGTGACCGTCCCAGAAGGCACAACGATCCTCGAGGCGGCCCGCAGGCTGGACGTGGAGATACCGACCCTCTGTCACCATGAGGGCCTATCTCCCCAGGGAAGCTGTCGGCTCTGCATGGTTGAGATCGAACAGCGGGGCAGGCGCCGCCTCGTCGCCTCCTGCATGTTCCCCGTCGCCGAGGGGCTTGTCGTCGAGACCGAGACGGAGACCGTCGCCGGGGCGAGGCGCTTTGTCCTGGGCCTTCTTCGGGACCGCTGTCCTCGTTCGGAAGAGATCGCCGCTCTGGCCGCCCGTTACGGGGCAAAACCTTTCGGCCGCCTTCCTCTGGGGGAGCGAGATCTGTGCATCCATTGTGACCGCTGCGTCCGGGCCTGCGAGGAAGAGGCCACGGGTTGCATCGCCTTCAGTTTCCGGGGATGGGCGAGGCGCGTCGAAGGCCCCTTCGGCGAAGCGCCGGCTGACTGCATCGGCTGCGGTGCCTGCGCACAAGTCTGTCCGACGGGTTTCATCGCCGTGGAAGAAGAGGGAGGGATGAGGAAAATCTGGGGCAAGAGCTTTGAGCTTCTCCGCTGTTCCGCCTGCGGCAAACCCTTCGCCACCAGGGAAGAGCTTGTCTTTCAGGGGTTGGACGAAGGCGACCTTCTCTGCGATCGCTGTCGGAAGCGGGAATTTGCGGCGTCCTTCACCAGGGGCGTCCGGTGATCTCCTTTTTCGGTCTCGGCAGAAGGCTGGAAAGGGATCAGTGAGGCTGAGCCGGCTCAGCCGGCGGAAAAAGGGGGAATCAGGTCTGATGGAAAAGGTGCTGCTCCTTTCACCGGAGAAGTGCATCGGCTGCGGCAGTTGCGAACTGGCCTGTTCTATGGCCAAGGAGGGCGAATTCCGCCCGGCCTTCTCGCGGGTATCGGTCTACCGTTTCGACGGGGGCACGAATGTCCCCATGACCTGTCAGCAGTGCGACGAGGCTCCCTGTATCGACGTCTGCAAGGTGGGAGCCCTTTCGCGGGATGAGAACAACGTCGTCGTCGTCGACGGACAGAAATGCATCGGCTGCCGCATGTGCATCCATGCCTGCCCCTTCGGAAACATGGCCTACCACCGGGAGAAGAAAGTGGCCATCAAGTGCGACCAGTGCGGCGGTGACCCCCAGTGTGTGGCCTTCTGTCCGACGAAGGCCTTGGAATACCTGCCTGCCGACACGGTGACGCTGGCGAGAAAAAAGATTTTCTCCCAGAAATTCGCGAAGATCGCCCAGGAGGTGACGGACTGATGTACGGCTGGATGAATAAGGTCCTCCGCGTCAATCTCTCTATGGGAACCTGCGCCGTCGAGCCGCTGAGGAAAGACGACGCCAAGGCCTTCCTCGGCGCTCGCGGTCTCGGGACGAAATACTTCGTCGACGAAGTGGATCCTTCCGTCGATCCCCTCTCTCCGGAGAACAAGCTTCTTTTTGTGACAGGTCCCCTGACGGGAACACTGGCCACCTCGGGCGGTCGCTACGAAGTCGTCACCAAGGGCCCCCTGACGGGCACGATCGCCGCCTCCAACTCCGGCGGGTACTGGGGCGGCGAGCTCAAGTATGCCGGCTATGACATGATCATCTTCGAGGGGAAGGCCGAAAGACCCGTCTATCTGTGGATCTACAATGACCAGATCGAACTCAGGGAGGCCTCTGGCCTCTGGGGAAAAAAGGTCGACGAGACGACCGATCTCCTCCTCGAGGCGACGGACCCCGAAGCCAAAGTGGCCTGTATCGGGCCGGCCGGTGAGAACCTCGTCAAGTTCGCCAACATCATGAATGACAAGCACCGTGCCGCCGGCCGGACCGGCGTCGGCGCCGTCATGGGCAGCAAGAACCTGAAGGCCGTCGTCGTCCGCGGGACGAAGGGTGTCACGGTGGCCGACGGACAGGCCTTCATGGACGTCGTCAGGGCCTGCCGAGAGAAGCTGGCTGCCAATCCCGTCACCTCCGGCGGACTTCCCGCCTACGGAACGAACGTTCTCGTCAACATCATCAACTCCGTCGGCGGACTGCCGACGCGGAATTTCCAGGAGGCCTGGTTCGAAGGAGCCGAAGGCATCAGCGGCGAGACCCTTTCTGCCGAATACCTCGTCCGCGCCAAAGGCTGCATGGGCTGCAGCTCTCGCTGCGGCCGGGTGACGCAGGTCGACGGCCTCAAAGGGGAGGGGCCGGAGTACGAGACGGCCTGGTCCTTCGGTGCCCAATGCGGCGTGTCGGATATGAAGGCTGTCCTTAAGGCGAACTTCCTCTGCAATGAGCTGGGTTTGGATACAATCACTATGGGAAGCACCATCGGCTGTGCCATGGAGCTTTTTGAACGAGGCCACGTCGACAGGGCCTCGACGGGCATGGATCTTCATTTCGGCAACGGCGACGCCGTCGTGGCCCTGACAGAGGCAACGGCTTACCGCAGAGGTTTCGGCGATGTCCTGGCCGAGGGGTCCTTCCGGATGGCCCAGCGTTACGGCCATTCCGAGCTCTCCATGACCGTCAAGAAACAGGAGATGCCGGCTTACGACCCCCGGGCCCTTCAGGGGATGGGGCTGGAGTATGCCACCTCGAACCGGGGAGGGTGCCATGTCCGCGGCTACCTGACCTCGCCGGAGGTCCTGGGACTGCCCGAGAAGCTCGATCCCTCGGCGGTGGAGGGCAAGCCGGTCTGGGCCAAGATCTTCCAGGATCTGACGGCGGCCGTCGATTCGGCAGGCCTCTGCCTTTTCATCACCTTTGCCCTCGGTGGCGACGATGTGGCGGCTCAGCTCAAGACGGCCACGGGGCTGGACTACACGGCAGAAGAGGTTCTCCTCTGCGGCGAGAGAATCTGGAATCTGGAGCGTCTGTTCAACCTTCGAGCCGGCGTCGGCCCCGAAGAGGACAAGTTGCCGCCGCGACTCGTGAACGACCCCATCCCGGCCGGCCCCGCCAAGGGACAGGTCTGCCGCCTCGACGAGATGCTTCCCGGCTACTACGAGGCCCGAGGATGGACGGAAGAGGGTGTCCCCGGCGTCGAGCGGCTCGCCTCTCTCGGACTGGAGGCCTATGCCTTTTAAAAAGGAGTGAGTCCACAGGAAAAGGCCGTGGGAGAAGATTCTCCCACGGCCTTTTCCTGTGGACTCCTCGCTTGCTTGGAGAAGACCTTTGCTGCCTCTTTTTCGGTAAAACAGCTAAAATAGGGCCGTCACCAGGGCCGCAGTTGACGGCAACACCTCCAGGGCCCGAGAAAGGAGCTTGTCATGACCTTCCCGGCATTTGTCGTCGCCGCCGCAAGAAGCGGATCGGGAAAGACGACTTTCACCACCGGACTGCTCCGCGCCCTTGCCCTTAAGGGCCATCGGGTACAGCCCTTCAAGGTCGGACCCGACTTCATCGATCCCTCCTACCTGGCTGCCGCAGCGGGGAGATCCTGCCGCAACCTCGACGGCCATCTCCTCGGCGCGTCGACGTTGACCGGTCTTTTTGAGCAAGGGTGCCGGGGAGCCGACGTTGCCGTCGTCGAAGGTGTCATGGGGCTCTACGACGGCCTCGGTCCGGAAGGGCTCTATTCGACGGCCTGGACGGCGCGATGTCTGGGGTTGCCCGTCCTGCTTCTCGTCGATGCCTCGGCCGGAGCGACGAGTGTCGCTGCCATCGTCCATGGTTTTGCCACCCTGCCCGCACTGGCTCCCTCGCTCGTCGCCGTCGTCCTCAACCGCGTCGGAAGCGACGGCCATGGCGAGATGGTGGCCGAAGCCGTCCGGGACCTTACGGGGCTACCCGTTCTGGGCTGGCTTCCCAAGATGCCCGAGGCGGCCTTTCCGTCCCGTCACCTGGGGCTGATCCCGGCGGGGGAACGGGAGGGCCTGAGCGCTCAGATCAACCGTCTCGGTCAGGCCGTGCTGGAGCGGATCGATCTGGCCAGGCTCCTGGCTCTGGCCTCGGATCGGAAGGTCTCGCGGGGTCCTTCTCTCCGGCCTTTTTTTCCCCTTACCGATCGCCCCCTGCGCGTCGCCTATGGCTGGGACCGGGCTTTCTCCTTCTACTATCGCGACGCCCTCGATCTGCTGGAAGTCCTCGGGGCCGAGCTGGTTCCCACGAGCCCCCTTGGCGATGAGGATCTGCCCGAGGGGACGGAGGCCCTTTTTCTGGGCGGAGGCTATCCCGAGGTCTTTCTCGACGAACTGGCCGAAAACGCACCCTATCTGGCCTCCCTCCGATCCGCCCACGGAAGGGGACTGCCGATTTACGCCGAATGCGGCGGCATGATCTATCTCGGAAGGAGCCTCACCGACGAAAAGGGACAGAAACGACCTCTGGCAGGTCTCCTGGAGCTGGATACAGTCATGACGGACCGGCTCCAGCGCTTCGGCTACGTCCACGTCGACGTCCTTGAAAAGACGGTTCTCCAGCAGAAGGGGATCCGACTGCCGGGCCACGAGTTCCACTATTCCGCTGCTGCCGGCGCCTTGCCCGACGCCTATCGGGTGAGCCGGGCCGGCAGGGAGAGTTCCTCCTGGTCAGAAGGGTACCGTTCGGGCAACCTCCTGGCCAGCTACGTCCACCTCCATTTCTGGAGTGATCCTTCCATGGCGGAGCGCTTTCTCCGCTTTGCCCTGGAAAGGCGAACCCCTCATGGCCGTTGAGGGTCTTCTCCTCGCCTTGGTTTTGGATTTTCTTTTCGGTGATCCCCGGTGGCCCTTCCATCCCGTCCGCCTCATCGGCCATGCCGCGTCGGTTCTGGAGAGGTCCTGTCGCCGCCTGCCCCTTCCGGAGCGGATGCAGGGCCTGGCCTTCGTCGTCGCCGTTGAAGGGGCCGTCCTCGTTCCTCTGGGCAGCGCCCTTTTGGTGAACTCCCGGCTCCCTCTGCCCTGGCTTTTTGAAGGGGTTGCCCTCTTTTTCGCCCTCGGCGGATCCTCTCTGGGACGGGAAGTGCGGCGCGTTGCCCAGGCGCTGCAGGCCCAAGGGCTTGATGCCGCCCGAAAGACCCTCTCCTTTCTGGTGAGCCGGGACACGGAGGTTCTGACCGAAGAAGGTGTCGTCTCTTCCGCCCTGGAGACTCTCTCGGAAAACTTCAGCGATGCCCTGGCGGCGACCCTTCTCTACGCCGTCCTCGGAGGACCTCTTCTCGCCTGGCTTCACCGGACAGCTAACACCCTGGATGCCATGGTCGGCTACAGAACGGAGAGGTACCGTCATTTCGGCTGGGCTTCGGCCCGCTTCGATGACCTGCTCGGCTGGATGCCGGCACGTCTTTCGGCGGCTCTCATCGCCCTTTCCGCCCCTCTCGTCGGCGGCGGGACGCAAGAAAGCTGGTTTGCGGCTCTCCAAGAGGGCCCGAAGCTGGAAAGTCCCAACGCCGGCTTTCCCATGGCGGCCTTCGCCGGGGCCCTGAATCGCTCTCTCTGCGGCCCCGTCTCCTATTTCGGCTCCGTCCGGGAGAAACCCTTTCTTGGCAGCGGACCGAGGCCGGACCGGAACGACCTCGAGAGAGGGTTGACCCTCTACTGGGGGGCCTCCTTGCTTCTGGCCCTCCTTGCCCTTTGGGCCGGGGGGCTGCTCTCATGAGTCTCCACGGAGGCCGCATCTGGGACTGCGACGATCCCCGTTCGTGGCTCGACTTTTCGGCCAACATCAATCCCTGGGGGCCGCCGGCCTTCGCCGTCGAAGCGGCCCGGGAAGCTCTCCATTGGGCTGACCGCTATCCCGACAGCGAAAGCCGGGCTCTCCGGTCGGCCTTGGCGAGTGTCACAGGTCACGCCGTCGAAGGCATCGTCGTCGGCAACGGGGCCGGTGACCTCATCCGGGCTCTTTTCGCCTCTCTCCGTCCCCGACGCTTCCTGACGGCGGAGCCGACCTTCGCCGAATACGGCGACGTGGCGCGGACGCTGGAGATTCCCGTCGTTTCCTTCCCTCTGCGGCCCGACGACGGTTTCGCCTTTCCCGTTGAGGCTCTCTGCGGCGCCTTGGGCGGGGGAGACCTCGTCCTGGCCTGTCAGCCCAACAACCCGACGGGGAGGGCCTGGACGGCGGAGGAGCTGGGCCGTCTCCTGGGGGCGGCGACGGCCCGGGGCGCCGTTCTCGTCGTTGACGAGTGCTTCCGTAACCTCACCGTCCCCCGGGGACCTTCTTTCCAGTGTGCCCCCTGGCCTGAGGGGCTTTTCCTCCTTCGGGCCTTCACGAAGGACTTCTCCCTGCCGGGACTGCGCGTCGGCTACCTCCTGGCCTCGCCTCAAAGGGCGACGATGGTCCGATCCTTTCTGCAGCCCTGGCCGATCAATTGCGTCGGTGAGGCGGCGGCCCTGGCCTGTCTGGAGAAGGGGGCATCTTTTATCGCAGACTGTCAGGCCCGTCTGGCAATCGCGCGCCAGGGACTGGAGGAGGGGCTTCGGATCCGGGGATTTCAGGTTTTTCCGGGAGCGGCGAACTATCTTCTCTGTCGCAGCTCCCGGGACGGCGCGAGTCTTCAGAGGGGGTTGGTCCCTTTCCGGATCCTGATCCGGCGCTGCCACTCCTTTCCCGGCCTGGACGACTTCTTTATTCGTCTTGCCGTCCGGTCGGTCGAGGATAATGCCCGGCTTCTGTCCGCCCTGGAGGTTGTTTTTTCGGGAGAATGATGGAGAGCACGGGGCTTCCCTTAATCAGGTCCAGTCAGAAACTGCCCCTTCGCTTCATGAGACGAAGGGGCCTCCTAAAGGAGGCCCCTTCGTGAGGGCGTTCGCTGGGAAGGCGTTATGAAAAGGATACTGCTGGGGTGGCCCTTTCTCCTTCGTCGGTTTCAAAGAAATCGGCCTTGGTGAAGCCGAAATGTCGGGCGATGAGGACGGCCGGGAAGGTCGCGATGGCGATGTTGTAGTCTCTCGTGGCCCCGTTGTAGTAGCGGCGGGACATCTGGATGTCGTTTTCGAGGGACGAAAGCTGCTCCTGAAGTTGGAGAAAGTTGGCGTTCGCCTTCAGCTCTGGGTAGTTCTCGGCGACGGCGAAGAGGGATTTCAGGGCCCCTGAAAGCATGTTTTCCGATTGTGCTCTTGCTTCGACGGTCTGAGCCCGAGAGATACTGGCCCGAGCTTCGGTGACCTTCAGAAAAACGTCCTTCTCGTGAGACGCGTAACCCTTGACGGTTTCCACGAGATTGGGAATGAGGTCGAAGCGCCTTTTGAGCTGAACGTCGATGCCGCTCCAGGCTTCCTCCTTCATGTTGGAGAGCCGGATGAGTCGGTTGTAGACGGAAACGGCCCAGACGATGACCAGGGTGACAAGGGCCGGTATGGCGATCCAGAGCAGCATGGGGACCCCTCCTCCAGAGGAGAAAATGAGATTTCCTTTTACATTTTACACAAGAAGAGGACCCACTGCGAGTCCTTATCCTTCGATGCCAGTGGTTTTTCTTCCCGTCGCCGCTACAATCGAAGAGAAGGTGAGCGGCGTCAGGCTTCTCCTGGGGGCCTCGAAGCGGTGGGTCTCACCGAAGCAGGAATTCCTGGTGCGAATACAGGGAGGTGATCGTTTTGCACCGGCTTTACGTCTACTCCTCGACGGGCAACAGTCTTGCCCTTGCCGAAGGGCTGGCACGCCGCCTGCCGCCGGCTGAGGTGATCAACATGGCCTTCTTCCGAGAGACGACCGTCCGGGTCTCGGGAGCGAGAGTGGGTTTCATCTTTCCCGTCCATGCCTTCGGCCTTCCCGCCGTGGTCCGATCCTTTTTCTCCCGCGTCGAAGTCGAGCCGGGTTGCCCCCTTTATCTTCTGCTCAACAGCGCGGGCCTGCCTCTCGGAGCACCGGCTCTCGCCGAAAGATTGCTTGCCGACCGGGCCATTTCCGTTCAGTCTGTCTTCCATATCCCCATGGCGGGCAATTATCCCCCCTTGAGCAATCCTCCGGCAGGAGAGAAGAGTCGTTCTCTCGCCGACAGGGGAGAGCAGGCCCTCGATGACGTCGCCGAGACACTCCGTCGCGGAGATCGTCCGACGACGCCGGGGAAGGGCTGGCGCTTTCTTTCGGAGGTCATCAACAGACGGGCCTTTCTCGGTACGGCCGATGAGGATCGCCGCTTTTTCGCTAGCAATGACTGCGACGGCTGCTCCCTCTGTTCCCAGGTCTGTCCCGTCGGGAACATCACCTTTTCCGATGGTCGTCCTCATTGGCATCACCGCTGCACGGGCTGTTTCGCCTGTTTCCACTGGTGCCCTCAAAAGGCCATTCAGTACAACCGGACCAACTCGGAGGCCCGAAACCGCTATCATCATCCCGCTATTTCTCGGTCGCGCTATCTTGATTGGTGCCGGGAGGGCCAGCTGTCGCCGGAGGTGCCACGGAAAGGATGACCGTTCTCAAGGCAGGCGTCGTGCCGCCGATGAGGGGGGATTGTTCGTCCCTTCTTTTGGCTCTCAGGGGTATTTCGGTTCTGGGCGTGAATCCGCCTGTCTTCGACTTCGCCTTTTTCGACCTCTGGGCTAGGCCCTTCGGTCTCCTCTGTCTGCTCCAGGCCCTCCGGGAAAGGGGCAATGACGTCTCCCTTCTCGACGGTCTCCATGAGGTTCCCGAGAAGGATCGGTCTTTCGGCCGCTCTGTCCCTCAGAGCCGGATAATCGAAAAGCCTGAGCCCTATCGGGGTGTGCCCCGACATTACCGTCATTTCGGCCTTTCCGAGGAGGCCTTCTGCAGGCGCCTTGAGGAAATGGACCGCCCCGACCTGATCCTCGTCACGTCGGCTATGACCTACTGGTATCCCGGCGTCTTCTGGTCCATTGAAAGACTGCGATTCCGCTTTCCTGACGTTCCTATCCTTCTCGGGGGTCTTTATGCCAGACTCTGTCCCGATCACGCCTCCCGAAGCGGTGCCGATTTTATCCAGACCGAAGCCTTCCCGCTGACGTCCTTCCACCCCGCTCTGGATCTGTACGAGAGGCCCCGTTTCGGCCTGGCCCTGACCTCTCTGGGGTGTCCCGGGCGCTGTTCTTACTGTGCCTCGTCCCTCCTGTGGCCTCGGTGGGGCCTTCGCTCTCTGGAGGCCGTCGTCACCGAGATCAGGGCACAATTGGCTTTTCCGGAGGTCCATGATTTGGCCTTTTACGACGACGCCCTTCTGGCTGACAAGGAACGCCACTTCTATCCCCTCTGCCGGGAATTGAGGCGGTTTCCGGATGTCGCTTTCCACGCGCCCAACGGACTTCACGTCTGCCAGATCGACGACCGCTGCGCCAGGATGCTTCGGGATAGCTCTTTCCGCACCCTCCGGCTCAGCTTCGAGGGACGGGATGTGACCGTGGCGGCGGCGTCCCGGGGCAAGGTCCATCCCGGACAGTTCGAGCGGGCCCTCGAGTGCCTGAGAAAGGTCGGATACGAGGATGATGACCTGGAAACCTATCTGCTCGTGGGTCTGCCTGGCCAGAGTGTCGACGATATCGCCAGGTCCATCGATTATGTCCTCTCTCTGGGAGCCAAGGTCAGGCTCGCCGAATTCTCTCCCATTCCGGGGACTCCTCTTTTCGATGAGAGTTGCCGCCTTGTTCCGGCCCTTGCTGAGGAGCCGCTGCTTCACAACAACAGCGTCTATGTCCCCTTTGTGGCCTCGGACCTTTCCGCGGGGGAGATGCAGGAGCTCAAGGATCGGGCACGACGAGGCAGCAGAAAGGCGGTTTAGAGATTCGGTCTTTTCTCCCCTGGGATTCCGTCCTCTTTTTGATATAGTGAAGAAGTAACGTCACCCCGGAGGAGAGAAAAGAACGAATGAAACTGGAGGAGGCGGTGGCATGAACGTGAAAGAGTCGCTCCTTTCAATCATCCTTGGCCTGTGTCTTCTTGCCCTTGCCGGTCCGGCCCAGGCTCAGAAGGCCCCGGTCATTCAGGGGCTTGTCCGCGATGGCTTCGGCAATCCCCTAGCTGGAGTCCAGGTGAGGGCCTGGGACGGGACCCGAACCGTTACGGCCCTGTCCGACGGGAAAGGGGAGTATGCCTTTGGCGGGCTGGACAGGAGCCGCCCCCTCTCCCTTCGCTGGAACCGGACGGGCCATGATCCGGTCCGCATTGATGCCGTCCGTCTGCCTGAAGCCGGGGCTCTTTTCGTCAGTCTCGAATACGCTGAAAGCCGCGTCGGCGGCACCTTTGTCGTCCGCGTTCCGACCAATCCCTCGACGGGTTACGGCTGGTCCCAGCTCACCCTTGAGGGAAGAGACCACCTGTTCGAATCGGGCTCTCTCCTGGAGCGCCGCGAAGAGACCGCGGCCCCCCGAAGCAAGGGTGGCGCCGGCAGCGACCAGCTCTGGCTCTATCGTGCCGTTAGCCCCGGAACGGGCCTCGTCACCTTGGGATACAGCCGTTCCTGGGAGTCTGTGCCTGCCTCCCGGCTCCATCTGGCCGTTCTTGTCGTCCGCTGAGGCCAGGCAGTCATTTCCGTTTTTGGGGAAGACGAAAAAGAGGGGCCCCTCAGGGGCCCCTCTCGCTTCTGAAGCAGGTGTCGGTCTAGTCGATAACGGTGGCCTTGACGATGACGACCGGTTCGACGGGCACATCCTGATGGAAGCCGGCGTTGCCCGTGGCAACTGTTTTGATCGCGTCGACGACTTCCTTCCCCTCGACGACCTTGCCGAAGACGGCATAACCCCAACCGCGGGTGTTGGGGGCGGTATGATCCAAAAAGGTGTTGTCCTTGACGTTGATGAAGAACTGAGCCGTCGCCGAGTGTGGGTCCTGGGTCCGGGCCATGGCGATTGTGTAGGCCTCGTTTTTCAGTCCGTTGTCGGCCTCGTTTTCTACGGGGTCATGAGTTTCCTTCTGGTTCATGGCCTCGTCGAAGCCACCACCCTGAATCATGAAATTGTCTATGACGCGGTGAAAGAGGGTCCCGTCATAGAAGCCTTCCTTCACGTAGGCCAGGAAGTTCTCCGTCGTCTTCGGTGCTTTTTCTCCGTCCAGTTCGAGGACGATGTCGCCCTTGCTTGTTTCCAGTTTGACCATGATAGGACCTCCTTGGCTGATCGGGTCTTCTGTCTTCTGGGGTTTTTGTTTCATCGCGGACAGTCCCGCCAGGGCCAATAGGACCGCGACGAGGGCCAGGAGAACGATTTTGCCGGGTTTGATCTTCCCTTTCACTGGCGTCTGGCTCCTTCCCGAGTGACCGTTGCGAAACGTATTGTGCCTTAAAACTCCGGCCCCGTCCAGCCGTCAGTCGATCCATTCGGCCAGGTCCAGAGCGTCATAGGTGATGATCAGATCCGCTCCGGCCCTTCGGCAGGCGAGATGAGCTTCGAGAAGTCCCCGTCTGAGGTCAAGATGACCGGCAGCGGCGGAGGAGCGGAGCATCATCCGCTCGCCACTGACGAGGTAGGTCGCCAAGGGAAGGAGGGTCTTTTCCCGAAGCCTGGACAGGATGTCAAGACAGGTCAGGGCAGGCTTGACCATAAGGATGTCGGCGCCTTCCTCCTCGTCGGCCAGAGCCTCCCGGAGGGCCTCACGTCCGTTAGTTGGAGCCATCTGATAGGTGTGCCTGTCTCCGAAACCCGGTGCGCTGTCCGCAGCGTCTCTGAAGGGGCCGTAGAAGGCGGAGGCCATCTTGGCGGCATAGCTCATGATGGAGACAGAGCTGAAGCCCCCGGCATCGAGAGTTTCCCTGATGGCCTGCACCCTCCCGTCCATCATGTCCGAGGGAGCGACCATGTGTGCTCCAGCCTCGGCGTGGCTGAGAGCGACGGCTGCCAGCTGTTTCAGGGAGTTGTCGTTGTCGATGATTCCGTCATCGGTGATGAGCCCGCAATGGCCGTGGTCGGTGTACTGACAGAGGCAGACGTCGGTGAGGAGAAAGGCTTCGGGGAAGGTTTTCGTCAGTTTCCGCAGGGCCCTCTGGACGGGGCCTTGAGAGTTTTTGGCAGAGTCGCCGCAGGGGTCCTTTGTTTCGGGAAGTCCGAAAAGGATGAAGGCGCCGATGCCTTTACCAAGGGCCTTTTCGACAAAGGGCAGAAGGCAGTCGACACTGAAATGACTCACGCCCTCCAGGGAAGGGATGGGAGTTGCGACATTTTCCCCCGGTACGACGAAGAGGGGAAGAATGAGGTGACGTTTCTCCAGCGACGTTTCGGCGATCATGGTCCGAAGCCTTTCGTGGCCGCGAAGTCGTCGGAGCCGCATCTGGGGAAAGCGGGCGGTCATCGTCAGGCCCTCCTTTCCGCCAAGGAAGCGAAGACTTCCCGGGCCGCGTCGAGGGTGCTTCGGAGGATCTTTTCGTCATGGGCCAGGGAGACGAAGGTGGCTTCAAAGGCAGAAGGAGCGAAAAGGTGGCCCCGTTCGGCCATCCCGTGGAAGAAGGCGGGGTAGAGATTCGCTTTCGTTGCCCTTACCTCGTCGAGGTTGCGGGGAAGGGAGGAGGAGAAGAAAAGGCCCAGGACGCTGCCGAGTCGTGTCACCGAAAGAGGGATCCCGCAGTGGCGGGCGGTCTCGACAAGACCTGTTTCGAAGAAGGCCGCCTGATGGTCCAGCTGCCTACGAAGGTCCGAACGAGAGAGAACTTCCAGTGTGGCCAGTCCTGAAGCCATGGCGACAGGATTGCCGGCCAGGGTCCCCGCCTGATAGACCGGTCCCAGGGGGGCGAGGTGGTTCATGATCTCTCCCCTGCCGCCGACAGCTCCGACGGGAAGTCCTCCTCCGATGATCTTGCCCAGGCAGGTCAGATCCGGAGTGAGGCCCATTTTCTGTTGGACTCCGCCTTCGGCGGGTCGAAATCCAGTGATGACCTCGTCGAAGACGAGGAGGGCCCCATGGCGGGAGGTGATTTCCCGCAAACTCTCAAGAAAACCCGGCAGAGGAGGGACAAGACCCATGTTCCCTGCCCAGGGTTCGACGATGACGGCGGCGATTTCTCTGCCTTGTTTTTGGAAGGCCGTCTCGACGGCTTCGATGTCATTATAGGGAAGGACGAGGGTGCAGCGGGCCACCTCCTCGGGGACGCCGGGACTGTCCGGGGTACCCAGGGTCAGGGCGCCGCTGCCGGCGGCGACGAGCATGCCATCGTGATGGCCGTGATAGCAGCCGGCGAACTTGACCACAAGGGGGCGTCCCGTAGTGCCTCGGGCGAGACGAAGGGCCGTCATCGTCGCTTCCGTGCCGGAAGTGACGAAACGGATCTTTTCCATGGTGGGGAAAAAGGAGCGGATCCGTTCGGCCAGTTCCGTCTCAAGCGGTGATGGCGCGCCGAAGGAGAGGGTCTTCCGTGCGGTCTCACAGACGGCTTCGACGACTTCAGGCCTGCCGTGACCGAGGATCATCGGCCCCCAGCTGCAGACGTAGTCGACGTAGCGCCGGCCTTCCACGTCTTCCAGATAGGCTCCCTCGCCACGGACGAAAAAGCGGGGCGTTCCGCCGACGGCCTTCCAGGCCCGCACGGGGCTGTCGACGCCGCCGACAAGAACGTTTGCCGCCTGTTCAAAGGCTTCTGCGTTGGTCATGGTGATGATCTCCTTTCACGATCCGATCCGGCTTTCTTCCGAGGTTGCCTCCTGCCGGCTGATCGCCGTCAGAGTCCCTGTCCGATGATTCTATCAAGGCCTTCGAGGTCGAGATGGTCCTGCAGATGATCGGCGAGCCGGTCGTAACTCTCGTTGCGGATTTCCTGGCCCGTCCGAGCCGGGGCTCGTCGGGGAGGGAGCCCCTTTCGCGACCGTATCCAGTCGACAAAGGCCCTGCGGAAGAGCGGGTCGTCGCAGAGTCCGTGGAGGTAGCTGCCGAAGACGGTGCCCTGGCAGGAAGTGGCTCCGTCTCCGACGGCGCAGGACTGGCTTCCCCGGCGGACCACGTTCAGAGGCGAAGGACCCTGGACGACCGTTGTCCCCGAGTGGATTTCGTAGCCTCTGAGACGTTTCCCCCTCAGGGCGGCGAAGGGGCCTGGAGCATCGTCGTTGACGACGGCTTCCGCCGGAAAGGCGATCTTCTGCGACGAGAAGGTGGTCGTCGCGTCAAGAAGACCCAACCCTTCGACCTCTCCCCGTTCCTCAAGGCCGTCTCCGATGAGGCGGCGGCCGAGCATCTGGTAGCCCCCGCAGATGCCCCAGACGGGGCAACCCCTGCGGACGGCGTCGACGAGGGCATGCTCGAAGCCTTTTGCCCGCAGATCCTTCAAATCGGCCAGAGTCGTCTTCGTTCCGGGCAGGACAATGGCATCAGCTCCCTTCAGGTCCGACGGGTCACGGGCGAAGAAGACGCGGCACTCCTCATCGGCAAGGGCGTCAAAGTCGTTGAAGTTGGCCATGTGGGAAAGGGCGATGACGGCAATACGGATCGGCCCGGAGCCGAAATCCCTTGCTCCCAGAGAATCCTCGGCGGGGATGACCAGCCCCTCGGCGTAGGGGATGACACCGAGGCAGGAACGGCCCGTTCGGTTTTTGAGGAAGGTCCGGCCTTCGTCGAAGAGGGAGATGTCGCCCCGAAACTTGTTGACGGCGAAAGCTTTGATGAGAGGTCGGTCTTCAGCAGGGAGGACTTCCAGCGTGCCGACAAGAGAGGCGATGACGCCGCCCCGCTCGATGTCGCCGACGAGCAAGACCGGAGCTCGGGCCTCGCGGGCGGCCCGGAGGTTGGCGATGTCCTGCCGGTAGAGATTCATCTCGGCCGGGCTTCCTGCGCCTTCGAGGAGGATCAGGTCGTACTCTCTCTGAAGCTCGTGCAGAGCTTCCCGAGCAGCTTCCCAGGCCCGTTCGCAGTAGCCCAGGTGGTACTCACGGGCACCCAGTACCGCCTCGGGCTGACCCATGATAACGACCTGACTCCTGCTGTCACCCAGGGGTTTGAGGAGGACGGGGTTGAAACGCAAATCCGGTTCGAGGCCGCAGGCCTCGGCCTGAAGGGCCTGGGCCAGGCCGATCTCTCCCCCGTGGCGCGTCGTGTAGGCGTTGAGAGCCATGTTCTGCGACTTGAAGGGAGCGACCTGGACGCCTCGTCGGGCATAAAGACGGCAAAGGCCGGTGACGAGGAGGCTTTTCCCTGCGTCGCTGGTGGTTCCGCAGATCATGAGCGCCTTACTCACGGGACCATGCCTCCTTCAGTGTTTCCAGGAGCGAGTCGCCGTCGGGCCGCTCCATGATGAGAGGGGTGAGACCGAAAAGTTCCCTGACGGCCAGCCCGCAGTGAGGGCCCCAAGCGACGGCTCGGCAGCTACTCGGGAGAGGTCCGAAACGTTCCCTCCAGGCCTCAGCCAGGGCGGCGCTTCCGAAGAGGACGGCGTCAAGGGGGGCCTCGCTCCAGTGTTCCCGATAAAGTTCTTCTCCCGGAAGGGGTGAGGCGACCATCCTGTACGCGGCGAGTTCGTCGATGGCAGCACCCCGTAGCCGGGCTGCCTCGACGGGGAGAGAGGAGCCCCGCTCGTTGCGGAAAAAGAGCACCCTCTCTCCTGGGCTGATTGTTTCTGTCAGAAGCTGGGCCAGTCCTTCGGAAGTCTCGGGCGTTGCGATGGTATCAGCGACAAGCCCCGTCTCCTTCAGGGCTCGGGCCGTCCCTTGACCGATGACGGCAAACCGCGCCCTGATCCGTCGCAGGTCGCCGGCGGCTTCGCTCATCAGGGCCGGTGCGCGGGGGCTCGTCAGAACGATCCAGTCGGCCGAGGCGATTCTGTCGGCAGCTTCCGGTTCATGGCACCTTTGCAGGGTGAGCAGGGGGAGGCTGTAGGCATCGGCGCCGAAGGATTCGAGGTGTCGCGCCGTCTCCCACGATTCCGGCGCAGGGCGACAGCAGGCGACCTGCATCCCCTGCAGGGGGCCGGGGACGGGATGGAGGGGGAGCTCAGCGGCAGGGCCGATGTAGAGGATGGAGGGACTTTGCAGATCACCTTGCCTGGCGGCTTCCGAGAGGTCGGCCAAGGTTCCGGAGCGCTTCCGGGCTCGTCCCCAACCAGCCCAGGTGACGGCAGCTGCGGGCGTCTGGGAAGGCAGCCCCTCTTTCTCGAGGAGAGAGACAATGTCGGGAAAGAGGGAGACGCCCATATAGAGGGCCACCGTGCCGGGGGCCGAGGCCAGGGCGGACCAGAAGGAACGGTCCAGCGCCATTTCTCCCGCATGGCCCGTGGCTAGGGTGAGGCTGCGAGCCAGCCCGCGGTGGGTGGCAGAAAGTCCCGCTGCACCGCCGGCAAGCGCCGCCGAGAGGCCGGGCAGAGCCTTCCAGGGGATCGATGCCTCCTCAAGGGCCAGGGCTTCCTCTCCGCCGCGGCCGAAAAGAAAGGGATCTCCTCCCTTAAGACGGACGGTGACGCCTCCCATCCGTCCGAGGCGGACGAGGAGGCTGTTGATTTTCTCCTGAGGAAGGTAATGATCGCCGCGCCGTTTTCCCACGGCATGGAAACGGCAGCGTTCGGGGCAGAGTTGGAGCAGATCGGGGTGAATGAGCCGATCGTAAACGACATGGTCGGCACAAGCGAGCAGATCGCGGGCGCCCAGAGTCAAAAGTGCCGGCGTTCCGCAGCCTGCTCCGACTAGGTGGACTGTCATGGCAGATCACCGATTCCTTTCCGGAGCGGGAAGAGGCCAAGGATTTCTTTGACCTTGGGACGGCCGGCCAAGTCGCTCCAAAGTCGCCTGCCCAGCTTGGCGGCGGCGGTTTCGTCATCGACGGCGGAACTCAGGCTTTGCCTTTCCGTCCAGGCTCCGTCGGGAGAGAGGATTTCTGCCGTCACCGTCAGTTTATCGCCGTGCCACTTGGCGTTGGCAGCCAGGGGCAAGTGGCAGCCGATGCCGACGGCTTGAAGAAAGGCCCTTTCCGTCAGAGCCTGGAGCCGAGTCGGCCGATGGTCGAGGCTTCGGAAAAGGTCGAAGCAGCCGGACCGAGGCGAGGCCTCAACGACGATGATTCCCTGGCCCGGTGCGGTGATGAAAGGGAGAGGAAAGGCCCCGTCGTGAGCGATGCCAAGACGGTTCAGCCCCGCTTCGGCGATGACGATGGCGTCCAGATTCCCTTCGTCGACGTGGCGTAGGCGGGTTCCGACGTTGCCGCGCAGGTTTTGAACCTTCAGGTCCGGTCTGGCGCGGAGGAGTTGAGCTTTTCGGCGGAGGCTGGAAGAGCCGACGCGAGCGCCTTCGGGCAGAGCCTTCAGGGGAAGTCCTGCGCGGGTGACCAGGAGATCGCGGGAGGAGTCTCGCGGCAGATAGCAGGCGAGCTCGAGTCCTGGGGCAAGACGGCAGGGGACGTCCTTCAGGCTGTGAACGGCTCCGTCTCCCTGTCCGGCGAGAAGGGCCTCCTCAAGGGCCTTGACGAAGACGCCGAAGCCTCCGAAGGCGTGAAGGGGTGTCCTTTTGTCCCGGTCCCCGCAGCAGGAGACGGCACAGAGACGGCCGTCACATCCGGTCCTATGGAGGGCCTCGAGGACAAGTTCCGCCTGACGCCGGGCCAGGGGGCTGCCTCGGGTGAGAAGGTTCGGTTTGTGCATCACGATTTCACCTCGTTCTCGGCCAGATGACGGAGAACCTCATTTTTGAGTCTCCTTGCCTTTGCCGGGTCGGTTCCGCCCGTACCGATGCCTATCCGGCAGCCGGCGGCGTTGAACTGGGCCAGCAGTGCCCAATCGCCTTCATCAGAACGAGAGGCGGCGTTGACGAGACAGCCTGATTGGCGGGCCCAAGGAAGAACCCGGTCCGTTTCAGCTGGCGGAAGGGCAAGGAGAACGAGGCGGCGACGGGTAAAATCTTCACGTTCCACCTTTCGGGGTTGCCAGTCGAAAAGGTCTCGCTCCAAAAGCTGCCTGAGGTTGTCTGTGATCGCCGGTGACACGACAAGAGGACGACAGCCGGCTTCAAGGAGCGTCGCGATTTTCCTCTCCGCCAAGGAGCCGCCTCCGACGACAAGGATCGTTTCGTCGCTTCTCAGGGCAATCAGAAGATGATAGGGCGCTTTCATGGTTTTTCCTCTCGTGCCAGCAGCTTCCAAGCCCTCTGAGCATGTGCTCCCTTCTCCTCCAGAAGGGGGTGAAGGATGCCTTTGACGACGCTCCAGGCCATCTGATCGAGGATCGTCTCGTCCCAGCCCATGCGGAGAGCTGTCTTTCGTGCCCGGTCAAGGGCGACTTGCCGGGCCCTGCCCATGGCAAGACGACGGTAGATGTCGCTCCACCGCGTTTCCATTTGTCTCCAGAGGCGTTGGCCGGCCTCACGGCTCTCCTGATCCAGCCGGAAGAGACTTCGCCGGTAATCGCCCAACAGGCGCTCCCTTTCGCTGGCGATGTTGTCCAGCGTCACCAAGTCCAGACCGGTTTCCCTTGTGACCTGGCAAGAGGCGCCGAGATCGAAGAGGGTCCCTCTGAACCCTCTCAGCGGCAGCCCCTCTAGGGGGTGAGGCGAAGCGGTGCAGAGGAATAGGGCATCGGCTAGCTCAGCCCGTTCAGGCCAGGCAGTCCAAGGAAGAAAGGGAAGACCGAGGGCGGAAGCGACCTTTTTCCCTCTCGATTCGGTCCGGTTCGTGAGAGTTACGGCATGGTTCCGGCGCTTCAGGATGCGTGCCGTTTCGAGGCCGATGGCTCCACAGCCGACGACGATGACCTGATGGGGGCCGGGGCCATGGCTTTCTTCAAGCAGTTTTACCATGAGCGATGCCGCCGAGGGGGCTTTCCCGGGGTGGTAGCGGCTCCGCAGCGCCGAGGCCAGGGAGAGGGACTGCTGAAAGAGGTAATGAAGAAGGGGGCCGCAGCAGGATGATCCCTCACTGTAGGCGCGGCGGACCTGACCGACTATCTGTTCTTCGCCGAGGGCCAGGCTTTCCAGTCCGAGAAGAAGCCGCAGCAGATGGATGGCCACGTCATCCCCTTCTAGAAGGCAACCTCCCGATGGGGAAGTACGGAGTCTCCGTTCCCCTTCCCGGCTTGAAACGGCGAAGAGCTCGAAGCGGTTGCAGGTAAAAAGGGCGAGGCATTCGAAAAAAGTTTCGCCGTCGGGGGCAGTCCCAGCCCACCGGGCAGCCTCCTCTGTCCGTCGTGTCGCGTCGGAACATTCGTGATCGAAGGAGAGGCAGAATAGTGGCAACACGAGATCACCTTCCTATCAGCAGGGGCAAGGCGGCGGCGACGAGGGTGATCAGTGAGAGTGGGGTTGTCGTCGCGAAATGGCAGAAAAGGATGCGCTGGGCCAGTTTCTTCGGGAAAAGGCCGAACCAGAAGGCGGCGTTCTGACGCAGGGCGCGCGTGACAAGACCGAGCGAGTTGCCCAGCAGAAGGGCAAAAAGAGCTTCGTTTCCCGAAAGATCTCCCAGGGAAAGACTTGCTCCCGCCGCTGCCAGCGAGGCCGACAGATGGCCGAATCCTGCCGCGGTGATGGTCCACCCGGCCGGGGGAAGGAGGAAGCCGCCGCCAAGCAGCTCCGTCAGAAACTGTTCCAGATGGGGAACGGCGGTGTGGGCCAGGGCATAGAAGGCCCAGGCCCAGGGCAGGGTGACGACGATCCGGCGATAGAGCCCGCGGGAAGGCCGGTGGGAAGGAACCCTTTCTGCAGCACTCTCTTCCGCGCTTCGCCCCATCAGAATCAGGGTGAGCAGGAAGCGGAGAAAGCTGCGCAAGAGGATGATGACGGCAAAAAGGGTACCCGTCCTTCCGGCCAGACTTGTCGCTAGTGTGACCGTCGTGAGCCAGCGCCTCAGGTAGCCGGGGAAAGCCAGCGATAGCGTTCCCCAGAGGACTTTTCTGTCCGAAAGGCGCCCCTCCTGATGGGCCGCGGCCAACAGGGCAGCTCCGGCCCGGGACGAACCGAGACTGGTAGCCAGGGCGGTCGCGACGACGGGGCCGATGCCGAGCCGTTCCAGGCCAGGCAGAAACCGTCCCAGCAGTCTTTCGGCCAGTCCCAGCCGCAGCAGTATTTCGCCCAGGAAGAGCCCGAAGAGGACGTTGGCCGTGAGGAGGAGTTCCCCTCTCAGGAGGGGCGTCCAGCCGTCCATCGCCAAAGAAGGAGCGTCGAGAGATATTCCTCGGCCGCTTCAAGGGCCGGGGTTCCTTCGATGATCTTCTCGTCTTGCAATCCTGCCCGTTCGATGCGGACCATGCGTGACCAGGGGCCCGTTCTTGCGACGACGGAGGCGAGGTCCTCTCCAAGAGCCGATGGCTTGTAGAGGGCTGCGGCATCACAAGTCGAGAGAGTTTCCATCAAGGCTTCGGCGTCGTCCGTTCCAGGTAGGACGGCAAGACGCTCCGTTCCGAGAGCGAGAAAGGCCCCGACTCGGGCAGAGGCCAGGGAGTGAGCGGATACGCCGGGGACCAGTTCTAGGTCTAGATCAGGGACGATTTTTTTCCACACGCCGTAAAGGTAGGCTGCTGTAGCGTAAAGGGCAGCATCGCCTATGACGGGAAGGGCGACGGTTTCTCTGCCGTTCCAGAGAGGCCGGATCGTTTCGATCTGTTCAAGGATAGCCTCATCGCGAGCCCCTTCGTCAGTCACCATGGGGAAGACAATGGGTTCCATCGCGATATCGAGATGGGCCGAGACGATTTCCTGGGCGACGCTGGGCCTTCCCTTGCGGGAAAGAGGCACGAGGACGAGGTCGGCCTCAGCGAGGCGTCTCAAAGCCTTGATCGTGACCAGTTCCGGGTCACCGGGGCCGACGCCGATGGCGACGAGTTTCATGACCGTTTCTCCCCTTTCTGGCTCCGTCCTTTAATGTTTTCTGTCTCTCCTTGTCGCAGCTTCTCAAGGAGGGTCCCGTCGTCGAGAGCTCCCGGATCGTCCTGGCGGCGGGCGATGACGATCAGGGGGATCGATAGGGCCGCTGCCGCTTCGGCCTTGGCTTCCATGCCGCCTTCACGGCCCGAATCCTTGCAGAGGAGACAGGTCGCCCTGCTTTCGGCCAGGATGGCCTGCTCCAGCTGTTTTCCCGGAGCTCCCCAGAGAGCGACGATTTCCGGCGGCTCCAATCCCGCCCGCCGAGCTCTGGCGAGGCTTTCCTCTGTGGGAAGAACGCGGGCCCGAAGAGGGCGGCGTTTTCGGCGCAGGAGAGGTACCAAAATGTCCAGGAGCTTGACGCCGACGGCGAGAAAGACGAGGCCACCCTCTCCTGTTCGGGCCGTTGCCGCCTCTGCTGCCTCTTCCGGGCCCGAAGCCAGGAGAGCTCCGGGAGGAACAAGGCTGGGGCGCTGGAGCGCGAGGCATCGAAGGCCGTTCTCCTTTGCCGCAGTCCGGAAGATTTCTTTCGCTTCGAAAGCGAAAGGGTGGGCTCCGTCAATGGCGACGTCGAAGGCTTCTTCTTGAAGCAGTTCCATCCAGAGTCTTTTGTCCCGTCGGCCGACGAGAGCCCTGGCTCCTGGTGGAACGGTAGTGAGCCCCTCAGAGGAGGCAACAGATAGGGTCACCTCATGTCCCTCCTTCAGGAGCGCCTCGGCGAGCCTTTTCGCCGAGGCATTGCCGCCGAGAAGGAGTGTTTTCAAGCCCCTTCCCTCCTCTCGGCGTCGTAGCCGCGTCTGTCGACGAGCTGTGTGCCGCCAAGACGCGCACCGAGGGGAGGAAGGAAAAGGAGCGTCGTCATGTCCACGTCGTTTTCCGTCAGTTCTGGCAGGGGCAGAGAGCGCAGGGATTCGTCTTTCCTTCCGGCGTTCTTGACGAGGAAGACGATCTGGCGGTCGGCGAAAAGGCGTCTCACCTCGGCAAGTTTCTCCGCCAGTCCCCGGCGGACGGGGTTGTAGAGGGCAACCGCCAGTCCTCCCGTGGCGGCTCCCTTGAGGGCGCGCACCACATCAGGCCAGGGTTGGAGGTAGTCGGAAAGGGAGATGCAGCTCAGGCCGTTTGTGTAGGGAGCTCCCAGAAGGGGCGCGGCGGCCTGAAAGGCCGAAAGGCCAGGGACAAGCCTCACGGGGATCTCCCCGGCGAGGTTCAGGGCCAATCCTGCCATGCCGAAAAGAACGGGGTCTCCGCCCGAGATCAGGGCTACGGCGTAACCTTTGCCTGCAAGAGCCAGGGCGACGCGGACGCGGCGTTCCTCTTCCCCCATGGAGAAGGAATGGACGATCTTGCCCTCTCGGAGTCGGTTGGGGAGGCGATCGAGATAGGGTTTGTAACCGACAAGCACGTCGGATTCTTGGAGAACCATTTCGGCTTCGCCGGTGAGGAAGCGGGAGTCCCCAGGTCCTGTGCCGACAATGGCCAGCCCTCCTTGAAAGGTCGGTCTTTCGGCGGCGAAAGCGACGGTGACGCCATCGACCTTGATGCGAGGTGCCAGAAGGCGGCCGTATCGGGCGGCACAGGGTTCGGCCACTCCGGGCAGACCAAGGTGGCGGCTTGCGGCGCTGGGGGAGAAGATCCCTTCGACGGAGGCGATGTCTTCCTTCGAAAGACGCTGGAAAGGCAGACGGAGCGCGGCGGCTGCAGAGGCGAAACCGCAATCGTCGGCTCTTTCACCGATCGTGGCGATCCGGCACAGACTCTCCCTGCGGAGTCCCAGTCGTCTTGCCCCTTCACTTAGGGCCTCAAGTATCTGGCCTTCGGTTGTACCGGGACGACAGCCCAGACCTGCCGTAACAAGAGGGGGAACGAGCTGGCACTGGTTCGGGTTCAGATGGAACTCGCCCCAGGAAATGAGAACATCGGCTTTTTCCGGGACCTCACCTGGATGGTAGCCCCAGGGGAGGGGGAGGTCGGCGTTCAGGCGGCTATCGATGAAACAGGAGAGCCTCTCGCCGTCGACGAGGCGCCCGCTGAGGTAGGGCAGGGCCTCCCTGCCGATGAGGGTCCAGCCCATCCGGCGGGCGAACAGGTCGGGAGCGGTCAACCCTCTGCGGTCTGTCGCAGTCGTTCCATGGCAGGGGACGCCGAGGATTGCCGCACATCGCCGAGCCAGATCGAGCCCGCCGGCGAGGTGGCTACCGAGGAGGGGGAGGACGAAGGCGCCGTCTTCGGGAATGACGATGAGAGCCGGATCGCTGCCCTTGTCGCGCAAAAGAGGTGCCGCGAGCCGGATCAGGATTGCGGCGGCACCGATGGCAATGAAAGCTTCCGCTTCATCCCACCGGTCTTCGATGGACGTCGCCTCTTTCCCGGAGAGCAGCGTCGCTCCCAAGGGCGCCGCCAGTGCTGAGGCCACATCGAGACCTCTTGAGCTGAAAGGGAGGACGAAAAGAGCTTTGTCACTCATCGCCCGTTCCTCCCGGGCGGAACCCGTGGGAGAAGGAGCGGTCGTAGAGACAGCTCCTCCCTCCCGAGGGTTGGAGGCAGTCGCCGACGATGAGAAGCGCGTGGTTTTCGATGGAGGCCTCCTCCATGGCTTGCGGGAGGTCGGTCAGAGAGGTCCTGATGATCCGTTCGTCGGGCCAGGTAGCCCGGTAGACACAGGCTGCCGGCGTCGTTTTGCTGCGGCCTGCCGCAATCAGGTCGTCGACGACGGCCTGAGCTTGGCCGGAGCTTAGGAAGAGGACGAGCGTCGAGCCGTGGGCGGCGAGGCGATCAAGGGATTCTTCGTCAGGAACGGGCGTTCTTCCCTTGCGACGGCTGCAGATGACCGTCTGGGTGCCTCCGGGAATGGTGTATTCGATGGCCAGCCGGGCCGCCGCCGCCTGGAAACTGCTGACGCCAGGCACGATGGAAACGGCGATGCCCTGACGGCCCAGCAGGGTGATCTGTTCGGCAATGGCTCCGTAGAGGCTGGGGTCGCCGGTATGGAGACGGACCACCTTCTGCCCGGCCTCAGCGGCCGCGACCATGATGTTGATCTGGGTCTCAAGGTCGATGGAGGCCGAATCGACAAGGCGACAGTCTTTGCTGCACCAGTCGAGAATGGCCGGGGAAACGAGACTGCCGGCGTAGAGGACGAGATCGGCCTTTTCGAGAAGATCTCGGCCGAGGACGGTGATGAGGCGGGGATCGCCGGGACCGGCCCCGACAAAAGAGACGGAATGTCCCGTCATGAGCGTTCCTCCTTTTTGATGTCCTTGTCGCACCAGATCAGATAGGCCGGATTGCCGCCCTCGAACATCCAGGATGGCCCGAGCTTTCTGCCCTGGGCGGGAAAGATGTTCCAGGCCCCGGCAGCCCCCAGTTTCTCCAGAATCGTCAGTGCCGCCAGAGCCGTTTCGGGAAGAACTGCAGAAAGGACGAGACGTCCGCCCTGAAGCATCTTGTCCCAGAGGGAGACGAGAATTGCCTCCAGGTGCGGGCCGTGTCCTCCGACGAAAGCCCGCGAGACAGCCGGCAGCGGGATCAATCCCTCCGGTGCCGCTTCGGGGAAAAGGTTGACCCGGTCGGTGAGACCGAAGCGCCGAAGGTTGTTTTCCGTCGTTTCCCGCGCCTTCTGTGAGGGCTCGAGGGCCCAGATCTTGCCCCCAGGTCCGACGGCCTCAGCCAGAGTGACCGTCACACCACCCGAACCGGTGCCCACTTCAATGACTTCCTGCCCCTCAAGAGGCGCGAGCAATCCCACAAGAAGGGCACGCAGAGGTGCTTTCGTGAGGGGGACGCCGTCACTGCGGCAAAAGAGCGCGTCGTCACGCAGGATGAGGCTCATCGTCCGGTGACCCAGAGGAGTGCCAGCCGTCCTGCCGGTTCGAGAGAAGCCAAACCGCCGAGAGTGCCCTCGAAGAGTCGTTCCGTGGAAAGGCCGAGATCCCAGCCGAGAACGGCCTGACAGTGAGATCCCAGAGAGCCGGCGATTTCGTCGATCTGGGCCGGTACGGCTAAGGCCTCGCCGAGAAGGAAGACGACTTCTCCCGGCGGAAGGTCCTCGCTGAGGGGTCTGCCATGAAGGGAAACCGTCGGCACCGAAGCCCAGTCCCGCCTGAGTCTGGCAGCGAGGATCTGAAGGCTCGAAATGCCGGGAATCCATCGGACTCTTTCGCCGAAATAACGGGCCAAAGAGGAGGCGAGGCTGAAATATCCGGTATCGCCGCTGACGAGTAGGGCCACGTCGTCGCCGTCACCCAGCTCTTCAAGGCGATGCTGGAGATCGGACAACGACGGCAGGTCCTCAAGGGATGTCCCTGGAGGAAGGAGAGGAGCAAATCGCCTGTCTCCGATGAAGCGTGTGACCTCGCCGAGGACCTTTCGGGCCAGAGGTGTCAGGTATTCCTCTGATCCAGGTCCCATGGCGACACACCAGATGATGCCTCGCCCTGTGTTCATGGCTCGACCTCCAGGCGTGGGATCAGTTCATTTACGGCCTTCGAGTGAGAGACGACACGGTCGGGCAGGGTGAAAAGGACGACGCCGACCTGATGGAGGTTGGGTGCCGCAAGGGCAATTTTGGTCGCGGCTCGCTCAGCCGCAGCCGCAAGGGCTGATTCTCTCCAGGGGCGACCCCGAGAGGTCGTGACGGCTTCGTCGAGGGTGTTGGCCTCCAGAATGGAATTCACCTCCGATGAGGTGGCTCCCTCGCGGGCTGCGAGGGCGGCAAAGGTCTCCCGTCGGCCGTCGCTGTAGCGGCTGTGGGTGTGGAGGGTGCCGCCGGCAACCTTCATCAGCTTGCCCACCTGGCCGACGACAAGAAGGCTCTTTACCGGCAGTTCGGCGATCTTTTCCAAGGTGAAACCGATGTAGTTGCTTATGGTGACGATCCGTTTCTCAACGATCTTGAGATTCCTGGCGACGGCCCGACCGTAGTTGCCGGGAACGAGGCAAAGATCGACACAACCTTCGGCGCAGCGGACGGCCAATTCACTGTGAATGGTCGCTACCAGCGCTTCATCGCTCATGGGGACGACGAGCCCGCGCGTACCCAGGATGGAGAGGCCGCCGACGATGCCGAGACGGGGATTGAACGTCTTTTCAGCCTTCTCTTCCCCGCCGGGAATGGAGAGGGTCACCTCCAGGCCGACGTGAGGAGGCAAGAGCGGAAGCAAGTGGCTCATCAGCAGTTCTCTCGGTCCAGGGTTGATGGCCGGTTCGCCGACGGCAAGAGGGAGTCCGGGTCTTGTGATCCGCCCCACGCCGGGCCCGGCAAGCAGAGTGATTCCCTTCCTGTCTGTGTATCTCAACGAGGCGACGACGGCAAGCCCCGACGTGATGTCGGGGTCGTCGCCGCCATCCTTGATGACCCAGGCCTCGGCTCCCTCCTGGGTACGCCGGATGGCGGCGATGGGAATGGGAACCTTCAGGCCCTGAGGCAAGGTGATTTCGACAGTGTCCTGTCCTTCGCCGCGGAGCCAGAGCAGGGCTCCCAAAGCTGCTGCCGTTGCTGCAGTTCCAGTGGAAAATCCGTACCGGAGGCTCTTCATCGGGTTTTGTCCAAGGCCAGGCGGAGGAGGGCGTTGACGGCAGCGGCGCAGAGGTTGGATCCTCCTCGGGGGCCTCGGAGGGCGAGAGCGGGCAGTCCCGAGAAGAGCAAGCGCTCCTTGCTCTCTGCCGCTCCGACGAAGCCGACGGGCATGGCGACGACAGCCCTGACGGGAGCTCCCTCGGCAGCCCGGTCGAGGAGTCGAAAGAGGGCCGTCGGAGCATTGCCGAAGGCGAAGAGGGTGATCCCCTCGGCGAGGGCCCTGTCAATGGCTGCCATGGCGCGAGTCTGCCCTGATTGGACGGCAAGACGGGACACCTGATCGTCGTGGATGTAGGAAAGGGGGTTCAAGCCGGCTTTTTGCCGGAGGCCAGGGGAGATTCCTGAAGCGACCATGGAGACGTCGCAAAAAAGGGGCCCCCCCTCGGCAAAGAGGCGGGCGATCTCGACCAGGGGGCGGGTGGCTGTGACGAGGTTGGCCAGGGAGAAATCTGCCGATGCGTGGACGACACGCCTCACGAGAGGTAGCAGGTCTTCAGTGATGCCATAGGAGGAAAGGACGGAGTCGATGAGATCGAGACTCGCCTCTTCGATCCTTTCGGGATGGTGCAGGTAGGTGTCAGTCACGGCCGTAGGCCTCCTTCGGGGGGTAAAAGATCTCCAACAACCTCAGCCCGCCCTTCTCCAAACCCAGCAGAGAAGGGCGGCTCATGAGCCCCTCTTCGATGGTTTCGATCCTCACATCTCCGAAGGCCTTCATCCACGGACGCGATCGGATCTCTTCCACGGTGGAGCGGTTCATCGTTCCCTGTTGGACAAGGTAAATGTCCAGTCCCAGGTGGCTGTTCTTCAGAAGACGCTCCACGCCCCAGCTCATGATCGTCTTTGTCGAGTTGCCCTCGCCGGCGGCGATGTTCTCTCCACCGGCCAGAGCGATGAGGCCCGATGGCCAGGACCCTGGAGCGCAGGTGTGAAGGCGGTCCGCCGTTGCCTCCAGAAAAACCCTGGGGCGCTCCCTGTCTTGCCGTCTGCGGCCGGCTTCCCGTCCCAGCCTTTCGCGGATCGCCCTCACGCGAGCCAGAGCCTCTCGGCCATCGATGGCCAGGGCGTCAGCTAAAGTGACAAGGTAGCCGTCAAAGGCATCCCAAAGGGGCGGGTCCAGGCAGAGCAGTCTGACGCCTGCCTGGTCAAGAGTCTTGGCCAGGCTAGGGTTCAGTGCCAGGGTGAAGGTGCGCACGATGACGAGATCGGGCTTGAGGGAGAGAATCCGTTCTCCTCCCACTTTTGCAGGCAGGCGCGGAAGATGGGGGAGAAGGTCTTTGTCGTCGCTGGCCGAAAGCGCAATCAGCCGATCTCCCGCTCCGAGGGCGACGATGTTCTCGCTGTGGCCAGGGTAAAGCGAGACGATCCTGCAAGGTGCCTGGTTTCCTTGGCTTGCCCCGAGAGGTAAGCCAAGGACAAGGACGCCGAGACTCAGGGCGATGAAGCGTGCCATAGCGTTTCCCCTTTCTCCGAACGATAGGCCGTGAAGGGGGTGTCGTAGATCCCCTCGAGGTTGGCGCCGGTCAGATCGGCGGGAGCTCCGTGAAAAAGGAGTCTGCCCTTTTTGAGAGCCATCACGGAATCTGCCCAAGTCAGGACGCCGTTGATGTCATGGGCGGCGACGACGACGGTTTTCCCTCTCTGTGTCAGACGGCGGAAGAGAGACAAAACGGCGACGGCCTGACCGGGATCAAGGGATGACGTCGGTTCGTCGAGGAGAAAGAGATCAGGGTCCTGGTTCAGAAGCATGGCGATCATGACTCTCTGGCTTTCTCCGCCTGACAGTTCCTTCATGGAGCGGAAGAGGAGCGGCTCCACCCCGACGGCACGGGCAGCACGGACGGTGGCGCCGTCGTCTCGGCCCGTTCGGATCTGGAAGGCCCGTCGGCGAGGGAGCCGGCCAAGGTCGATGAGATCGCAGGCGACAAAGGGGAAGGTGACGGACCCATTTTGAGGCAGAAATCCCACCTTGCGCCCCAGCTCTCTCCGTGTCCAACGTCTAATTTCCCTGTCTCCGAGGGTCAGGCTCCCTTCATAGGGAATCAGACCGGCCATGGCCCGCAACAGGGTGCTCTTGCCACTGCCGTTGGGGCCGATGAGGGCCGTCAGCCGACTTGCCCCAAGATTGGCCGTGAGTTCCTGGAGCACCCGTTTATCGCTGTAGACAACGTTGAGGTTGTTCAGGCTGACGCCATCAGTCATGGTCGGCTACCTCGCAGCAGGATCCAGCAGAAGACGGGACCGCCCAGGAGGGCCGTGATGACTCCGACGGGAAGCTCGCCGAGTTTCTGGGCCATGCCGTCTGCTGCCGCAAGGAGGGTGCCGCCGCCGAGAAAGGAGGCCAAAAGAAGGGGCAGATGGCGGGGGCCCAGAAAGATCCGCAGGAGATGAGGGGCCACGAGTCCGACGAATCCGATGATCCCGAAGTGAGAGACGGTCAGGGCCGTGGCCAAGGCTGACGTGGCAAGCAGGATCAGGCGAAGTCGTCTTTCTTCAATCCCCAGTAGGGTACCTCTCTCTTCGCCGATAGAGAGCGCGTCCAGTTCGTGAGCGGCTCCTAGAGCGGGAAGAAGCACAAGGGCTCCTCCGAGCCAAACGGCGAAGGCACTTTCCTTCGCGGCTCCCGAGAAGCCTCCCATGAGCCAGAGGACGATCGCTCCCAGACGGTCATCGGCAAGGGCCTTCAAGAGGGTCACGCCTGCAGAGAGGAAGGCGTTGACGATGATGCCGGCCAAGACCAGGTGTGCCGTAGTCGCTCCACCGCATCGTGACGCGAGGATCCAGACAAGCCAGAGAGCCCCGAAGGCTCCGAGGAAGGAGGCCGGTGTGATCCAGGGGCCCCCGAGAAAAAACCCAACCGAGGCGCCGAAGGCAGCTCCTGAGGCGATGCCCAGCGTGTAGGGTTCGGCGAGGGGGTTGGAGAGTACCCCTTGAAGGACGACGCCGGATGTGGCAAGAGCCCCTCCTGCTCCGACTGCGGCAAGGAGGCGGGGCAGCCGCAGCGTTCTGACGACGAGAAGTTCCGGCGAGCCTTTTCCGTCGATGACCCCGAAGAGCAGGGCAAGGGCCCTAAGGGGAGGGATCTCCCAGTCTCCTGAGGTGACGCGAACGAGGGAGACGACAAGGAGAAGAACCGCCATGAAGGCCAGGAGCAGCAGGAACCGTCCCGTTCTTCGGCGGCGGTAGTCCGTCAGTTCCCTTTCCCTTTGGCAGCTCCTCTCCATAGTCGTCGGTCGTCTAGTTGACGAGGGCTTTCAGATGGCGCAGGAAAAGGGCGCGGACTTCGTCGTTTTCACCGAGGCCGTCTAGAACGGCCTGGACACGGAATCCCTTCTCTTTCAGCAGGGAAAGCCACGATTGGGGATCGTCAGCATCGGCCATGTCGTTTCGGGCATGGTCACCGGCGACGATCATGAGGGGGACAAGAGTCACCCGGCGAGCCCCGCTTTTCCTAAGCCGATCGGCCATGTCGTCAAAGGAGGGAAAGGCTTCAACCGTTCCGAGGAAGAAACGGTCTGAAATCTTCTCGAGGGCGAGCTGCATCTGGCTGTAGAAGGCGTTGGCGGCATGAGGGGAGCCATGACCCATGAAGACGACGGCCCGGTCGTCGCCGATTCTGTCCCGGTAGGTACGGTACAGGGCCGCAGCAAGATCGGCGCAGTCGTCATCGCCGGCTAGAAGGGGTTGGCCGAGGACGATTTTCTCAAAGCCGTATTTCCCCTTGATGGAGGCAAACGCCGTCACGACGCGGTCGATGTCGTCGAGTTCCTCGCCGGGAATGATGTGCGTCGGCTGGACGTAGACATGGGTGAAGCCTTCATCCTGAAGTTTTGCCAGGGCCTCAAGCGGGGACGGGATGGAGAGACCTTCTTCCTCTGCGATTTTACGCCTGATGATGTTGGAGGTGTAGGCCAGGCGAACCTCCTCGCCGGGGAAGGCCCTGCGTGCCTCCTCGACGAGGGCGTCAATGGCATGGCGTGCCTCAGAGAGGGATGTTCCGAAGGAGACGACGAGAATGGCCCTGCGCGATTCCGGTTTCCTCTCAGGGCCATGAGCGAAGGCGATGCCGTTAAAGGCGATCAGTGCGGCAAGGGGGAGCAGGGTCAGCAGTTTTTTCATGTAGGGAACCTCCTTCATGATCTGTTGTGGTAAAAAAACTTTTTTGACGAAGGGCCGCGACAAAAAAAAAGGGACCGCGGCATTGGCCACGGTCCCTCATACAGGCACGCTGTGGCGTCCGCCCACGCAGACATCACCTCCGATCACCTCCACGGCCGGTCTCCTGGCTTCCGGTCATCCTCCTCCGCACCTTCCCGAAGGGGCATTCCCTTCAGTGGTCTTTCGCGGATTCGTCGCGGTTACAGTGGCGGGGCCGCACGGGATTTTCACCCGTTTCCCTCTTTGCCGTGGCAGTCTCGTTATGGGGTGTGTACGGCGCACATCTGGCGCCTGGAGCTATTTTGACACAGGAAGGGTTGGAGGTCCAGCTCGTCTCGGTCTTATCAGGAGGCCTGAGAGATCCTTTTGGCTGCCTTGCGGCGCTGTTCGGCGTCGAGGATCGTCTTGCGGACCCGGATCGCCAAAGGAGTGACCTCGACGAGCTCGTCCTCGTCGATCCATTCCAGGGCCGCCTCCAGGGAAAGGGTGCGTGGAACGTTGAGGACTACGGTGCTGTCCTTCGTCGCTGACCGGTGATTCGTCAGGGCCTTCTGTTTGGTGGGGTTGCAGGGGAGGTCATTGGGCCGACAGTGCTCGCCGACGATCATCCCCTCGTAGACGCGGTCCAGAGGCCGTACAAAGAGGATGCCTCGGACCTGGAGGTTTTCCAGCTGGTAGCTCGTGCACTCGCCGCGATCCATGCTGACCAGGGAACCCCGGGTCCGCGAGGAGATCTCTCCCTTCCAGGGGGTATAGCCGATGAAACGGGAGTTAAGGATGCCCAGGCCTCGCGTGTCGGTGAGGAATTCGTTGCGGTAGCCGATGAGTCCCCGCGAGGGGATCTCGAAGTGGAGGCGCACAACATTGATTCCCGTCGGTTCCATGGAGATCAGCTCGGCCTTGCGGCGGGAGAGCTTTTCGATGACCGAGCCCTGATAGTCGACGGGAACGTCGATGACGATCTGCTCCAGCGGTTCCAGAAGGTGACCGCCGTCATCGCGGCGGGTGATGACCTCCGGTCGGGAGACGCAGAACTCCATCCCTTCGCGGCGCATTTCCTCAATGAGGATGGCCAGATGAAAATCACCTCGCCCTGAGACCTTGACGCCGTCGGCTCGGTCGATTTCTTCCATCCGCAGGGCTACATCGGTTCGCAGTTCCCGCTCCAGCCTCTCCCGGAGCTGGCGGATCGTCACGGCCCGTCCTTCCTGGCCCGCGAAAGGGCCGCTGTTGACGAGGAAGAACATGGACACCGTCGGTTCCTCGATGTCCAGGGGCGGCAGGGCCGGATCGGTCAGATCAGGGGAGGCGAAGGTGTCGCCGATGGTGATGTCGGAAGGTCCGCTGATCCAGACGATGTCTCCCGCCGTGACGCAGTCGACTTCGCGGCGTTCCAGCCCATCGGTGACCCAAAGGTGAAGGGCTTCTTCCGACGACGTCCCGATGATGGCGTAATCGTCTTCAGCCTCCTCCTCTTTCCAGGCCGTCCTGTAGCGCCGGAAGATCTCTCCCTTGCCGATCTCACCTTGAAGGACCTTGCCGCAGCCGATGCGGCCCAAATAGTCGCTCCAGGCCAGGGTAGAGACCTGCATCAGGAAGGGAGCTCCCTCGACGACATCAGGGGCGGGGACGTAGTCGACGATGAGCTGAAAGAGTTCCTCCATTCCCTCCGGTCTGGGGGCGTCGAGGTCGGCTGTCATCCATCCCTCAAGCCCCGATCCGTAAAGGACGGGGAAGTCGGCCTGAACGTCGGAGGCACCCAATTCGAGAAAGAGGTCGAAAGTGTCGTTCAGGGCCCGGTCAGGATCGGCTCCCTTGCGGTCGGCCTTGTTGATGATCACGATGGGCTTGAGGCCGAGCCGCAGCGCCCTCATGAGGACATACCTGGTCTGGGGCATGGGGCCCTCGGCGGCGTCGACGAGAAGAAGCACAGAATCGACCATGGAGAGGACTCGTTCCACTTCGCCGGAGAAATCGGCATGTCCCGGTGTGTCGACGATGTTAATCCGGTAGTCCATCCAGTCGACGCTGCAGTGTTTCGCTTTAATGGTGATGCCTCGCTCACGTTCGAGGGTGTTGCTGTCCATGACCCGTTCTTCGACGGCGGCGTTTTCCCGAAAGACCTTGGCGCTACGAAGAATGGCGTCAATGAGGGTCGTTTTCCCGTGATCGATGTGAGCGACAATGGCGACGTTTCTGATCTTGTCTGAAGTTTTCATGACCATGATCCTTCCCTGTTATCGGAGTCGCGGCGGGTGAGCCGCAACAAAAGATTATACCCCAAAAGGGCGGGAAGGAACGTTTTTGTCCTTACGAAAGGATCAAAGAGGCAAGAGAAAAGGGGCTTCGAAGTCTGCCGACACGTAGGGACCGGGGGTCTCAAACAAGATCCATGCCCGGTCGGAAGATGAGAACGGAACAGGGTGCGTAACGGGCGACGGAGGCAGCCGTACTGCCGACGACGATTTCGACGAGCGGGTTGTCTCCCTTGTGTCCGACGACGATGAGCTGATAGCCGCCATTTTTAGCCCGTTCGATGATTTTTTCTGACGTGCTGCCTTGGTCGACAAAGACTTCGTGATCGACGGGGCAGGAGGGGCCCACCAGATGGCGCAGTTTTTCCCGGGCCTCCTTCGCGGCCCCTTCGATCATTTCCGGAGAGATCCACGACTTGTAGCCTACCCAGGGCTCGATGGGCGGCAGGACGTGCAAGAAGTCGACCTGTGCGTCGAGCCTGCGGCCCATGGCGCAGCAGAAGGAGATCAGGTCCGGGGCGATCTTGCTCAGGCCGACAGCGACGAGGATTTTTTTCTTCATGGCGGTAACCTCCTTGAAACGGGTTGTTATTACTATAACAGGCAGGCTAAATTGCGGCTTTTGTCTGAATAAAAGAGTCTTTTGTCTGGCTTGACGGAATAAAGGACAATCCCTAAAATTAAATTTGGGAAGCGATGAGGTTTCTTGTGGAACGAGCGGCGTTCCTGTCTGTGTCGCTACGGTATCTTGAGAGGAGGAAGAACGACAATGAAGCAGAGGTTCTTTGGTAAGGGCCTGCTCCTGGTGTTGGTGTCTCTGCTGATGGTGGCTGCTCTTGTCGGCACTTCGGTGGCCGACGAGAAGGTCATCAAGATCGGGACGCTCTTCCCGCTGACGGGGCCCGTCGCCCTGGCGGGGCAACGTTGCCGTGCCGCCGTGGAAACGGCAGCCGAGGTCATCAACAACGCCCATCCCGAGCTTCAGGTTCCTCTGGCAGCCCAGGAGGGACTTCTCGACGGTTACAAGATCGTTCTCATCCATGCCGATCATCAGGGCAAGCCCGACGTGGCCAAGTCGGAGGCGGAGCGCCTCTTCGACCAGGAGAAGGTCTGGGCCATCGTGGGAAGCTACAACAGCGCCGCCACGAAGCCGGCCAGCTTTGTCGCCGAGTTGAAGAAGCAGATCTTCATGTGCGGCTGTTCCAGTTCGGGCGCTCTGACGGAGCGCAACTTCAAGTACTTCTTCCGCATGGCCCCCACGGACAAGACGGAATCGATCGAGTTCGTCCACTACATCGAGTGGATCAACGAAACGAAGAATGCCGGCGTGAAGACCGTCGGCCTCATTTATGAAAACACCGAGTTCGGCAAGCACGCCGCTGAAGAGGGCCGCATGGCCGCCGAAGCCAAGGGCTTCAAGGTCGTCGCCGACGTGGCCTTCAACCCTGGTGCCACCAACCTCAACAGCGAAGTTCAGACCCTGAAGGCCGCCAATCCCGACGCCGTTTTCGGCGCCTGCCTGGGCGGCGACTACACCCTCTGGGTGCGGACGATGAAGCAGATGGACTGGCTGCCCAAGGTGGCCCTCAATTACTGCACCGGCTACCAGGATCCCATCATCGCCGGTCAACTCGGCGAAGATGCAAACTACTTCATGGGCGGTACGGGCTATGCTCCGGAATTTGCCGAACTGATGCCCGCCGTCGCCGCCGTTGAAGAGATCTACAAGGCCAAGACAGATCCCAGCGTCCCCTTCGACAGCGACTCCATCCAGGAAGCCGTCGCCCTCTTCGTTCTGGCTCAGGCTATCGAGAAGGCCGGCAGCCTCGATCCGACGACCGTGGCCGAGACCCTTCACGCCAACGAGTGGGAATCGCCTCTTTCCATGGGCGGCAAGGTTGCCTTCGCCCCGGGCGGACAGAACATCAAGGCCATGAGCATGCTCACCCAGCTCCAGGGCGGCGAGTACAAGCGCGTTTTCCCCGTTGATCTGGCCGATACGGAGCCGGTCATCCCCATGGTGCCCTGGAGCAAACGCTGATCGGTGTTTCCTAGGCTCCGTCGCCGTTTCCGCATCGCTGCCCTTTAGGCCTGACCTTTTACTGACTTTGCGCCAGAACTGCGAGGCAGCAGGGGTTCCCTCTGCTGCCTCCTTTCTCGGAGGCCGTCATTTCACCCTTCGCGTCACAATCGCTGGGAGGTGCAGGTAATGGGAACCTTCTTTCAAGTCGCCCTGGACGGCCTTTTCAACGGCCTTCTCTATGCCGTCGTCGCCGCCGGGCTGAGCCTGATCTGGGGTGTCATGGACGTGATCAACTTCGCCCATGGCGAATTCCTCATGATCGCCATGTACCTGAGTTACTGGTTGGGCTTTATCTGGAAAATCGATCCGCTCCTGTCTTCTCTGGCTGGGGGGCTTTTCGTCTTCCTCGTCGGAGCCCTGACCTACAAGCTCATCATCAGCCACACCATCGGGAAATCGGCCATGTCCGCACTTCTGGCCACTTTCGGCCTCTCCATGCTCCTCAAGAACGTCTGCCTCAACCGGTTCTCGCCCAATTTCCGTCTTCTTCAGGGGACTTTCCTGGGAGGCAAGACCTATAACTTCGGAGGTCTCATCGTGCCTGTGCCCCAACTGGCCATCGGCCTGGTTGCCCTCCTGCTCCTGACTCTTCTCTATGCTCTCGTCAAGAGAACCCGACTGGGCTGGGCCATCCAGGCGACGGCCATGGACAAGGAAGCGGCCGAGCTCATGGGGATCAATACAGAAAAGATCTATCTCCTCGTCTTTGGTCTCGGTGGGGCCTGCGTCGGCATCGCTGGCGGCCTCCTTCCCTCCTACCTGGCAGTCCATCCTGAAGTAGGCGGTCTGTTCAGCCTTATCGCCTTCGTCTGTGTGGCCATGGGGGGGTTCGGCAGTATTCCCGGGGCCCTTCTGGCATCGCTTTTGATCGGCCTCGTCGAGGCTTTCGCCGGCTTTTATATTGCACCGGTCTTCAAGTATGTGGCCGTTTTCGGCCTCTATCTCGTCGTCGTCATGGTGAGGCCCCGGGGCCTCTTCGGGTGGTGACGGCCATGAAAAACAGAAAGCGCAGCGTTGACTTTCTCTGGCTGGGGCTGCTGGCCTTCCTGGCCCTATTGCCCCTCATTCCGGGCCTGTTGCGAAGCTCTTTCACACAGCACGTGGCGATCCAGATTCTCCTTTACGCAAGCATGGCTCAGGCCTGGAATATCCTCGGCGGCTACTGCGGCCAGGTTTCCTTCGGTCACTCCGTCTTCTTCGGCATCGGAGCTTACGGTGCGGGCATGGCTGTCGTCAAGTACGGCATGATCCCCTGGCCGGGGGCTTTCATCGGCGCTGTTTTGGCTGCTGCCGTGGCTGTCGTCATCAGCTATCCCTGTTTCAAGCTCAAGGGACATTATTTCGCCATCGCCACCTTTGCTATCGTCGAGATATTCAACCGTCTTTTCATGGTCTGGTACTGGGTCGGCGGGGCTCTCGGTCTTGATTACAGTTTCACCGATCAGGGGTGGACCCATTTCGTCTGGTATGAATCGAAACGGGGCTATTATTTCGGCGTTCTCCTCCTCTTTCTCCTCGTCTTTGGCGTCGTACGCTGGATCGAAAGAAACAGGCTCGGCTTCTATCTTCGGGCCGTCCGGGAAGGTCAGGAAACGGCCGAGTCTCTCGGCGTCAACAGCGCCAAGGTAAAACTGATGGCCATGGCCCTTTCGGCCTTTCTCGCCGCCCTCTGCGGCGCCTTTTTCGCCCAGTACAACTACCGCGTCGACCCGCCGATGGTCATGTCCCTTGACATGTCGATGAAGTTCGTCCTCATCACGATCCTCGGCGGTCTGGGGACCTTCTACGGCCCTCTCCTCGGGGCCGCCCTGCTCATCCCCCTTCAGGAGTACAGCCGTGCCTTTCTGGGAGGCATCGGGGGCGGCGTGGACCTGATCATCTTCGGACTGCTCATCATCATCGTCGTCGTCTACCAGCCCCGGGGCATCATGGGCATCATTGACGGCATCAGGGTAAAGGCGAAACGATCCAAGGAAGGGGGCGAGTAGAGTGGCCCTTCTTGAAGTGCACAACGTGACGATGAAGTTCGGTTCCCTTGTGGCCAACGACGACGTCTCCTTCGGTGTGGAGAAGGGGAGCGTCGTGGGCCTCATCGGTCCCAACGGGGCGGGCAAGACGACTCTCTTCAACTGCATCTCCGGCTTTTACAGGCCTACATCGGGAAAACTCCTCTTCAAAGGACAGGATGTCACCAACCTGCCTGCCTATGAAATGGCTCGCCTCGGTGCCGTCAGGACCTTTCAGGTCGTGCACCCTCTGAAGGAAATGACCGTCCTCGACAACGTCCTCGTCGGAGCCTTTCTGCGGGGCGCCGACACGGACAAGGCCCATGAGATAGCCCGTGACTGCATCGCCCTCTGCCATCTTGAGGACATGAGCGGTCGCATGGCCGGTGGCCTGCCCATCGGGTACAAAAAGCGGCTCGAGATGGCCCGGGCCCTGGCAACAGGGCCGGAGCTGCTCATGCTCGACGAGGCCATGGCCGGATTGACGTCGACGGAGATCAAGGCCGCCGTGGAGATCATCAAGGGTCTCCAGAAGCGGGGGATCACCCTCCTCGTCGTCGAACACATCATGGAGGCCATCATGTCCGTTGCCGACAAGATCGTCGTCCTTGACGGCGGGATCAAGATCGCTGAGGGACCCCCTCAGGAGGTCGTCAACGATGAACGGGTGATCACGGCCTATCTCGGTGCCAAGTTTAGCCAGCGCCTCAAGGCGGCTCAGGGGGGTGACCCACGTGAGTGATCTCATTCTCAAGGTTGAGAACATTCAATGCGGCTACGACGGCGTTCCCGTCATTCACGGCATCTCCCTAGATGTGGCCCAAGGTGAAATCGTCGCCATCGTCGGTGCCAACGGGGCGGGAAAGACGACGACGATGCGCACCATCGTCGGGCTCATGCATCCCTACCGCGGGAAAGTCATCTTTGCCGGAAAAGACATCACCCTTATGGAGGCTCATGACACGATCAAGCTCGGCATCAGCTACGTTCCTGAGGGGAGGCGGCTTTTCTCTAAGCTGACGATCCGGGAGAACCTGGAGTTGGGAGCCTTCATCAAGAACGATCGGAAAGGCATCGACGAAAGCCTGGAACGGGTTTTTGAGCTTTTCCCGAAGCTGTATGACCGACGGACCCAGGTTGCCGAGACAATGAGCGGTGGCGAGCAGCAGATGGTTGCCATCGCCCGGGGTCTCATGTCCGACCCCAAGCTGCTCCTTCTGGATGAGCTTTCTCTCGGGCTCATGCCGTCGCTGGTGGAGAAGGTCATGGAGGCCGTTGTCGCCATCAATCGGTCAGGCGTGACCGTTCTCATCGTCGAGCAGATGGTTCAGGAGGCCCTTGAGATCGCTCATCGTGGCTATGTCATCCAAACGGGGCAGATCGTTCAGCAGGGAACGGCTCAGGAGCTTCTCGATTCGCCGGAGGTGCGTAAAGCCTACATGGGGCTTTGACCTCCCCTTTTCCCGGCAGAATCAACCGAAGCGGCCCGGAGGGGACCATTCCTCCGGGCCGCTTTTCATGGCCTCCCAGCGGTGTGTCTCTTACCGTTTAGGGTATATCCAGAGTCATGGGGACAAAGCGGATGCCGTCGGCCTGTTTTTCGCCTTCGCCGATAAATCCCTGGCGTCGGTAAAAGGAAACGGAGTTGGGAGAGGCGTTTACGGTAAGGCTCTTGCTCCTTTGCAAAAGGGACGGTGTGGACACTATGGCGTCCTTGACGGCTTCGATCAGGGCACGGCCTGTACCCTGGCCCCTTTCGTCACCATCGACGAAGAGCATGGCCAGATGGGCCGGTGGCCGCAGTTCGGCCATGGCTCGGATCTGCTCTCTGCGGATAGCTGCAAAAAAGACCGATCCCTCCTCAAAGCGCCGAGCGATAGGAGCAGGGGAGGCGAAATGGACAAAGGTTTCCCCTCCCCGTTCTTCATAGAGAGGGGCTATGGTGTCACGGAAAGACCGAAGAGCGGTCTCGCTCAGGGCCGGAGCTTCCTCTTTTCCCGCCAGGCGAATCAGAGGGGCAACGGGACGGTCAAGGCGTTTCTCGCAAGATTGAAGGACGCGGGCCTTGTCGGCGATCCATTGAGGGGCGATGAGGTGAGGTGAGCGGGCATCGGCGGTGAGTCTCTGGATTTCCCTCTGAGGGCCGAGAACCTCCAAAGCCTCAGCGAGGGTTTCGATGTAGTCCTCCAGAGAAGGGGGGAGGAACTCTCCGCGAAGGTAGAGTTTTTCAAGTTCCGTATGAGCCAGGACATGAAGGGGATGGAACTTAAAGCCCCTCGCGCCTTCCCGTGAGAGTCTCTCCGCCGAGAGGGCCAGCTGATTGTGCCTTTCGCCGGGGATGCCCGCTATCAGGTGGGCGCAGACATCAATTCCCCTGCTTCTGGCCCTGGCGCAGGCCTCAAGGGAACAGACACTGTCATGACCCCGGCGAAGGTAATGGAGACCGGTGTCATCGAGGGTCTGGATGCCCAGCTCCAGCCAGATTTCTAACCCCGACCGCTTAAGGAGCAGGAGATAATCCAGAATGTCATCGTCGACGAGATCGGGTCTTGTGCCGACGGACAGGCCCATGACCTGGGCTCCGGCGCCGCGAGCAAGGGTCAAGGCCTCCTCAGTTTGTTTGCGGAAAACCTCGAAGGGAGCATAGGTCGCCGAATAACTCTGAAAGTAGAGAATGACCCTGTCTGTTTGATGCCTTTTGCGAATCCATGCGAGGCCCGAGAGGATCTGTTCCTCCAGACTTCGTCCCTCGAGAAAGGCACCGGAGCCGCCGCCGCGGCTGTCACAGAAAAGGCAGCCACCACGATACAGGCCGTCCCTGTTGGGGCAGCCTGCACCGGTGTCGAGAGCGATCTTGCGGACCACTCCTCCGTGGCGGATCTTGAGTTGACGCGACCAGGAGGGAAGACGGTTCTTCATCAGGTCGATCAGGCTCTCGTCTGTGCCGTTTCAGCGGAAGGCCTCGTCAGGAGCTGAAGGAAGGTTTTCCAGTTCTTTTCGGGAAGCCCGAACCTTATCCGATGCCTGAGCCTGGAAGTCCCAGAGAACCTCCTGAAGCCTGTCGTCGGAGAGGGCCAGAATGCGGACGGCCAGTAGAGCCGCGTTCTGACCGCTGTTGAGGCCGACGGCGGCCACGGGAATGCCCGGAGGCATCTGGGCAATGGCCAGCAGGGCGTCCATGCCGCCCAGGGCTCCTCCCGCCACGGGCAGACCGATGACAGGGAGGGTTGTTTCAGCGGCTAGTGATCCCGGAAGAGCCGCAGCCAAGCCGGCGACGCCGATGAGTACCTTCAGGCCCCGGGATCGCGCCTTGCGAGCATAGGTTGTCACGTCTTCCGGTGTCCGGTGGGCCGAAGCGACGGTGACCTCGAAAGGAACGTCGAGGCTATCGAGAGTTTCGGCGATTTTGACGGCCTGGGGCAGATCTGATTTGGAGCCGAGGATGACGCCGATCAGGGGCTGCTTTTTTGAGTCCACAATGGTCCCTCCCTGTCTTCAAATAAAGGCTTTCCTGGCGATGTCCTTGCGGTAATGGGCACCGTCGAAGGAGACAAGTCGTGTCGCCTCATAGGCCCGATCGCGGGCGGAGAAGAGGGTATCGCCCAGGCCGACCACGGCAAGAACCCGTCCGCCGTCTGTGACGATCTGACCGGCCCCGTTTTTTGCCGTTCCGGCGTGAAAGACGAGGATCTGGTCGCCCTTGATGTCGTCGATACCTGCGATGACGTCTCCCTTCCTGCAGGGACCGGGATAGCCGTCGGAGGCCATGACGACGGCGACGGAGGCCGCACGAGGCGAGGGCCAATCCAGCTCTCCCAGTCGCCCTTCGCAGCAGGCGGCGACGACGGCAGCCCAATCTCCGCCGAAGATGGGCAGGACGGCCTGAGCTTCGGGGTCGCCGAGGCGGACGTTATACTCCAAAACCCAGGGCTTGCCTTTGTTGTCGACCATGATGCCCACATAGAGCACGCCACGGAAGGGGATTGCCTCTTCCTTGAGTCCTGTGATCGTCGGGAGGAGAAGGTCTCTATCGATGCGTTCCAGCAGGGCCGCGTCGGCCCAGGGAACGGGAGCATAGGCACCCATGCCTCCCGTGTTCGGCCCCTTGTCGTCGTCAAAGATGCGCTTATGGTCCTGGCTCGGCGGCAGGAGTCTGACCGTCTTCCCGTCGGTGACGGCCAGCAGGGTCAGTTCAGTGCCGGCGATGTGGTCTTCGATGACGACCGTTTTTCCGGCTTCGCCGAGGGTTTCTCCGTCAAGGAGATCTCTGCAGATCGCGAGGGCTTCGTCGTAGGTGTCGAGAATGAAGGCTCCTTTGCCTGCGGCCAGTCCGTCGGCTTTGACCACGAAGGGGGCGCTCCTTTTGGCCAGTGCCTTTTGAGCCTCAGCAACGGTGGTGCAGAGATCGAAAGGGGCTGTCGCGATACCGTGGCGGGCCATGAAGCCTTTGGAGAAGGCTTTGCTCCCTTCGAGACGGGCCCCCGCTTTACCCGGTCCGAAGACGGGGAAACCCAAGTCTTCCAGGGCGTCGCCGACACCGGCCACAAGGGGCGATTCAGGGCCAGGGACGATGATGTCGACGGACAGCTCTCCTGCCAGAGCGACGACGGCCTGAGGATCGCAGGGATCGACGTCGTGGCATGTCGCCCACTGGGCAATGCCGGGATTGCCCGGAGCGGCATGGAGGGCTTCGACAAGAGGAGACCGGGCGAGGGACCAGGCGAGGGCATGTTCCCGACCGCCTCGGCCGAGGATGAGGATCTTCACGTCATTCACCTCCTAGTGACGGAAGGTTCGCCAGCTGCTGAGAAAGAGGCTGATGCCGGCGTCTCTGGCGGCGTCGAAGACCTCTTCGTCTTTTACGGAACCGCCTGGTTCGATGATGGCTGCGATTTTCGCCTTGGCTGCCGCAGTGATGCTGTCAGGGAAGGGGAAGAAGGCATCCGAGGCCATGACGGCCCCCCGGGCCTTATCGCCGGCCTGTGCCAGGGCCCAGTTGACGGCGTCGACACGACTGGTGAATCCTCTTCCGATGCCGACTGTGGCGCCATCGGCGGCGATGACGATGGCGTTGCTCTTGCTCAGATAGGCCGCTTTCCAGGCTAGGATCAGATCATCCCAAAGGTCGGGACGGGGGGTGCCGATCCACTCACCCCTGTCCTGACGCGGCAGGGGGGCCGGCTGATCCTCCTGGGCGAGAAAACCGCTCCACGTCGAGGTGATCTGGAGGGGGACAACGCGCCCGCCTTGCCAGCGGAGAAGGCGCAGGCTGGGTTTAGTTTCGCGAAGAAAGGCCAGGGCGTCATCGTCGAAGTCGGGCGCCGCCAGCACTTCAGTGAAGGTCCTGATCAGGCTTCGAGCCGTGACCATGTCGACGGTCCGTGTCAATCCGACAATGCCTCCGAATGCTGACAGGGAGTCGCAGGCAAGGGCCTTCTCGTAGGCTTTGAGGGCTGTGTCGCCGACGGCAAGGCCGCAGGGCGTGGTGTGCTTGTTGATGACGCAGGCGCACTCTCCGTTGAAGAGGGCCATCCCCCGCAGGGCCCCGTCGAGATCGAGGATGTTGTTGTAGGAAAGCGGCTTGCCCGAGAGCTGTTCCCAGGGCAGATCGGCCAGAGGAGGGAGATAGAGGGCCGCTCTCTGATGAGGGTTCTCCCCGTAACGCAGTTCTTGGGCTTTGCTCAGGGAGAGGGGCAGGTTCTGGCTCAGACCGAGGTCCCGGCCAAGGATGGAAGAAAGCCCCTTTTCAATGAGGCCGTCATAGCGGGAGGTGTAGGCGAAGGCTTTGAGGGCGAGGTCCTGACGCAGCTGGGGCGAGATGTCTCCGGTGGCCTTCAGGTCCTCAAGGAGGGGGTCATAGTCGCTGGGGTCGACGACGACGGCGACCTGTCGATAATTCTTGGCCGCTGCGCGGATCAGGGTGACGCCGCCGATATCGATGTTTTCGACGAGTTCGTCAAGATCGGCTCCGCGGCGGGCCGTTTCCTCGAAGGGGTAGAGGTTGCAGACGACGAGATCGATCAGGGGGATTTCATAGACCTTGACGTCTTCCATGTCGTGGTCATTCTCCCGGCGGGCCAGAATGCCTCCCATGATGGCGGGGTGAAGGGTCTTCACTCGACCGCCGAGAAGATGGGGGAAGCCGGTGAGATCGGAGACCTCCTGGACGAGGATGCCCGCTTCTTCAAGAAAACGGGCCGTTCCAGAACTGGAGACGATCTCGTAGCCGCACTGCGCCAGTTCCCGGGCCAGGGTGTCGGCCTGGTTTTTGTCATAGACCGAAATGAGCGCTCGTCTAGTTGTCAAAGAGAACGCGCCTCCCTTCAAAGGTCAAGCGGCATCGGAAAAGCCGCTTCAGCGTATCGCCGTAAAGACGATGCTCGAGCTGATGCATCCGTTCTTCCAGGCTCTGTCGTCCCTCTGTGGGCAGGACCGGCAGAGCCTCCTGGGCGAGGATGGGGCCATGGTCCATCTTTTCGTCGACGAGGTGGATCGTCACTCCCGTGACGGCGACGCCGTACTCCCAGGCCTGCCCGATGGCGTCCACACCGGGAAAAGAGGGAAGGAGGGAGGGGTGGATATTGACGATTCTACCTCTGTGGCTGTCGACGAAGGAAGGAGACAGGAGTCTCATGAATCCGGCGAGGACGATCCAGTCGACTCCTTCTCTTGTGATCAGATCGGAAAGCGCCTCCTCGGCAGCCATCCGTCCCCTTTCCCCATAGGGGAGGAGCGCCGTGGGAAGGCCCATCCGACGGGCGCCATCAAGGCCCGGCGCATCACTCCTATCGGAGGCGACGAAGGCGATTCTCCCGTCGAGATCACCGGAGGTGCAACGTTCGGCCAAGGCCATCATGTTGCTGCCGCGACCGGAGATGAGGATCGCCATCGTTGTCATGGCAGGACCTCGCCGACGAGAAAAGGCCTTTCGCCAAGAGTTTCAAAAGTTTGCTGGACACGGTCAAGGTCTTCGGGGGCGATGACGAAGACGAAGCCGACACCGACGTTGAAGACGTGGCGCATCTCCTTTTCCTCCACGTGGGGAGCGAGGAAGCCGTAAACGGCTGGTCGTGTCCAGCTGTCCCAGTTCACGGACGGCCTGTGTTTGCCCAGGACGCGGGTCACGTTCTCTTCCAGGCCGCCACCGGTGATGTGGGCCATGGCCTTGACCTTTCCCGTTTCAACCGCCGCCAGGGCCTGTCGGACGTAAAGGCGAGTCGGTTCCAGGAGATGATCGGCAAGGATCCCGGTGCCGAAGGGCATTGCCAGGTTGAGGCCGCTCTCAAGGAGCACTTTGCGGACGAGGCTGAAGCCGTTGCTGTGTAGCCCCGAGCTGGGAAGCCCCAGGAGAAGATCCCCTTCCGTGACGGTCGAACCGTCGATGAGGTCGTCTTCGTCGACATAGCCGACGGCGAATCCGGCCAGATCGAAACCCTCCGCCGGGTAGACACCGGGCATTTCTGCCGTTTCGCCACCGAGAAGGACGGCGCCGCAATCCCGGCAAGCTTCGACGACCCCCTCGATGACGGGGCTCAGCCTGGTCGTGTCGAGGTGGCCGCAGGCGAGATAGTCGAGAAAGAAGAGAGGTCTGGCGCCGCAGGTGACGAGATCGTTGACGTTCATGGCCACCAGATCCTGGCCGAGGCCTCGCATTATACCCGCCGCATTGGCGATTTCCAGTTTCGTTCCCACGCCGTCGCAGCAGGCGGCAAGAAGGCCGCCTCGGGGAGCCCGATAAAGGCCGGCGAAACCGCCGATGGAGGAGACGACGTCGGGGCTTTCCGTCGTCCCTACGATGGTCTTGATCCGTTCAACCCAGGCATTCCCGCCTTCGATGCTGACGCCGGACTGTTCATAGGTCCAGGTCATGGTCCATCTCCTTCCCTTCGAGGTACCTTCCCGAGAAACAGGCCGTGCAGATGGAACGGCTGTCCTTGCCGATGGCGGCGTAGAGGTCTTCCTCGTTGAGGAAGGCCAGAGAACAGGCGCCGACCTCCTTCTCCAGTTCCTCAATGTCCATCCGGGCTGCCGCCAGCTCTTCACTGTTGGGCGTGTCGATGCCGTAGTAGCAGGGGAAGCGCACCGGAGGAGAGGCGATGCGCAGATGGACGTTGCGGGCGCCGCAGCCGCCCATGAGGTTGACGATTCGCTGCGCCGTTGTGCCCCTGACGATGGAGTCGTCGACGACGACGACGTCACGGCCGTCCATGAGATGGGGGACGGGGTTGAGTTTGATCCGGACGCCCAGCTCTCTCACCCGCTGCGTGGGCTGGATGAAGGTCCTGCCCACGTAGCGATTGCGGACGATGGCTTTTTCATAGGCCAGTCCCGATTCTTCGGCATAACCCATGGCGGCGAGGGTCCCGCTGTCAGGCATACCCGTCACCATAGAGGTCCCGGGACAGGGTGAGCTGCGTGCGAGTAGACGGCCTAGTTCCTTGCGGGCCGCGTAGACGGAGCGTCCGTCGATGATGCTGTCGGGCCGTGCGAAGTAGACGTACTCGAAGGCGCAACTGTAGCGCCGCTTGGGTTCGACGGGAATGCGGAGGCTCCTGATTCCCTTTTCGTCGACGACGACGATTTCGCCGGGCTCGACGTCGCGGATGAGTTCAGCGCCGACGATATCGAGGGCGCAGCTTTCGGAGGCGATGTAGGTCATGTTGCCTCGGCGGCCGAGGACAAGAGGACGGAATCCCCAGGGATCACGGGCCGCAACGAGGCGGTCTTTCAGGAGGACGGCCAGGCTGTAGGCACCCGTGAGGCGCCGTAGGGCGTCAATCAAGGCCTCCAGCGGAGGCTTATGAGCCTGGTGCGCCATGAGGTGGATGATGACTTCCGTGTCTGTCGTCGATTGGAAGATGGCCCCGCGGTTTTCGAGGTACTGGGCGATCGCCTTGCCGTTGGTGAGATTGCCGTTGTGGGCGATGCCGATGGGGCCCCGGGCGTAGGTGGCCACGAGAGGCTGGGCGTTGGCTGCCAGAGAGCCGCCGGCCGTGGAGTAGCGCACGTGACCGATCGCCACGTGTGTTCGACGTGTGGCGAGGTCGTGCTGATTCAGGGCGTCATGGACGAGCCCCATGCCCTTAATCGCCTTGGCGGTGCCGTCACCGTTGATCCAGGCGACGCCGGCCGACTCCTGTCCCCGATGCTGGAGGGCGTAGAGACCGAGATAGACGTCTTCAAGAAGGGCTTCCTGCGTGGGGGCGTAGGCTCCGAAGATGCCGCACATGGGGTTATCTCCCCAGGCTCTGGCTGATTTCAGCCAGAGTCAGGCTGCAAAGGCCGCGGATGTGGAGGGCCTCTCCACCGACGATGCCGATTTCGGTGAGGGGAAAGCTGGCCCAGTTTTTCCGGAAGGCCTCGAGTTTCTGAGCCGGAACGGCGTAGAGGGCTCTGGGACCGCCTTCGCCGAAAAGAAGGACGTCCGGTCGGGTGGGGACGGCCATGTGGACGAGAGCGCCTGTTCCCGACTGGTGGGTCTCCTTGGCCAAGGCCACGGCAAGGCCGCCGCCTGCGATGGGCCGTCCGGACCGCGCCAACTGGAGGTGGGCCGTGCTTCGGGCCTTGTCGACGAATTCTTGTTCCATCTCGAAGGAGATGGCCAGGGGACGGCCCCGCAGGACACCGAGACGGTGCTGCTGATACTCACTTCCTGACAGCGACGAGGCAACGGTGCCGACAAGGAAGAGGCGGTCCCCCTTGGCCCAACGTCCCCAGCGGAGAAGCTCCGACGGGTCATCAATAAGGCCGACGGCGACGACAAGAGGTGTCGGCAGGATGCGATGGCGTGACGTCTCGTTGTAGAGGCTGACGTTGCCGGAGACGACGGGACAGGCCAGCTCTCGGCAGCAGTCGGCCATGCCCCGGACCGATTCGGCCAGTTCCCAGAACTGATCTGCCTTCTCCGGCGAGGGGTAGTTGAGGCAGTCCGTCAGCCCCAAGGGGGTGGCGCCGGAGACGGCCAGAGCCCTTATGGCACGGGCCACTGTCTCTGCTCCGCCCCGGTAAGGGTCGAGAAAGGTCTTCCTGGGGTCGGTCTCCATGGCCATAGAAAGAAGTCGTCCGTTTTCTCTCACCCGGATGACGCTGACGGGGCCACCGGGGCCCTCGACCGTGGCCAGCCGCACCATGGAGTCGTAGCTTTCATGGATCCAGTTCTTGCCGGTCAGGTCGGAAGAGGCCAGAAGCGCTTTCGTCTCTGCTGCCCAGTCGCAGGGAAGGTCCATCTCCTCAGGACCGAAATCCCACCGTGATTCGAGGTCATCCGGTTCCCGGGCCGGCCAAGCAAGTTCTGGACAGCCCTCGCCGATGAGTGTCGCCGGAAGGGCGGCGACGATGGTTCCGTCCTTTCGTGCCGTCCACTCGTCGCCTTCGCGGACGTCGCCGATGACGGCACACTCCAGGCCCCAACGGGTGGCCTGGGAGAGGACGGCGTCGACCTTTTCGGGCAGGACGATGAGGAGCATGCGCTCCTGTGATTCGGAAAGGAGAATCTCCCAAGCCTCCATGTCGCCTTCTCGCAGGGGGACGGCGTCGAGGTCGAGGTCGATGGCGACGCCGCTTTTGGCGGCGATCTCACTCGACGATGATGTGATCCCCGCGGCTCCCATGTCCTGCATGCTGACGATCAGGCCGGCCTCGTGGAGCTCAAGACAGGCCTCGATGAGGAGTTTCTCCTCGAAGGGGTCGCCGATCTGGACCTGAGGCCTGCTGGCTTTCGCGTCGTCGCCCAGTTCGGCCGAGGCGAAGGCGGCTCCGGCGATGCCGTCCCGTCCCGTGGCGGCTCCGAGGAGAAGGACCTTCTGCCCCGGGCGGGCCGTTGATGCCGAAGCCATCCGATCGAGACGGACGATACCCAAGGAAAAGGCGTTGACGAGAGGGTTGTCGTTATAGGCCTTGTCGTAAAGGGTTTTGCCGCCGACGGTGGGAACGCCGACAGCGTTGCCGTAGCCGCCGATGCCTGCGACGATGCCGCGGGCCAGCCGGCGCGTCTTGGGTTCCTGGGCATCGCCGAAACAGAGACCGTCCATCGAGGCCGTGGGCCGGGCCCCCATGGCGAGGATGTCGCGGATGATGCCACCGACGCCGGTTGCCGCTCCCTGATAGGGAGAAACGGCCGAGGGGTGGTTGTGGCTCTCGACCTTGAAGGCGGCCCCCCAGCCGTCACCGATCGCGACGACGCCGGCATTCTCTCCCGGACCCTGAACAACAGAGTCGCCTGAGGTGGGAAAGAGGCGGAGCAGGGGTTTGCTCGACTTGTAACAACAATGTTCCGACCACATGACGCCCATGACGAGAAGTTCACAGTCCGTCGGTTCCCGTTTCAAGGCCGATCGGATCGCCTCGAACTCTTCCCGTCGGAGGCCGGCTTTGGCGTAGTCCATGTTCCTATCTCCTCTCGACCCAGGTCTGGATGGATTTCCAGAAAAGGATGCCGTCATCGCAACCGAGAAGGATGTCGCTTGATCTCTCGGGATGCGGCATCAGCCCCAGGACGTTGCCTTCCTCGGAGAGGATGCCGGCGATATGATTCAAGGCTCCGTTGGGGTTGAAGTCATCTCCCGTCTCGCCCCGGTCGTTGCAGTAGCGGAAGAGGACACGCCCATCCTTTTCGAGCTTCTCCAGATCCGAGGGGGGCAGATAATAACGCCCTTCGTTGTGGGCAATGGGAAAGTTGACGACCTGTCCCTCCCTGAAGGTCCCCGTGAAGGGGCTGTCGGTGCGTTCGACGCGCACCGTGCAGGGACGGCAGAGAAATCCCGGATGTCTGTTCGTCAGAAGCGCTCCCGGTAGGAGCCCTGATTCCGTAAGCACTTGGAAGCCATTGCAGATTCCTAGGACAAGGCGCCCTCGGCGGACTTCACGGCGTACGTCATCCATGATCGGCGAACGGGCGGCCATGGCTCCGCTGCGCAGGTAATCGCCGTAGGAGAAACCGCCGGGGAGGATGATCAGGTCCGGTTCCGTGTCAAGACGGTTACGGTGCCAGACCTTCGTGACGGAACAGCCCAGAACGTCCGAGACGGCCTGGACGACGTCATCATCGCAGTTGCTCCCCGGAAAGGCGATGACGGCGACCTTCATGGTCCCGTCACCACCTCAATGCGGCGCTCTTCGATAAGGTCGTTGACGAGCAGGTCGTCGCAGATCGATTCCGTCATAGTGAGAGCCTCGTCATGGCTTGCCGCTTCGAGGGCAAGCTCGACATACCGCCCCACGCGGACCTCTTCGAGTTTGCCGTAGCCCATGTCGTGGAGGGAGGAGGCGACGGCCTTCCCCTGGCTGTCGAGAACGCCCTTTTTAAGGGTGATCGTCACAAAGGCCCTGTAGACGGCCATCGTCAAGCCTCTTCCGTCGAAAGACGGCGCCAGATTTCACGGTAGGCCCCGAGGACGTCGCCCAAATCTTTGCGGAACCGGTCTTTGTCGAGACGGTCGCCCGTCGATCGATCCCAGAAGCGGCAGGTGTCAGGTGAGATTTCGTCGGCTACGACGAGCTCCCCTTCTTCTGTCCGACCGAATTCGAGCTTGAAGTCGACGAGAACGATGCCGTGTTTCTCGAAAAGCTCCCGGAGCAGATCGTTCACCTTGAGGGTGAGGACCTTCATGGTGTCCAATTCCTCCCGGGTTGCCCAGCCGAAAAGGAGGGCATGGTCCTCCGTGACGAGAGGATCGCCGAGGGCGTCGTCTTTGAGGTAGAACTCAACGAGGGGGCGCGGGAGTTGGAGGCTTTCTTCGACTCCGAGTCGTCGGCAGAGGGACCCGGTGGTGATGTTTCGCAGAACCACTTCGAGAGGGACGATCTTCACGGCCTTGACGATCTGGTGCCTCTCGTCGACGGCTTCAAGAAAGTGGGTCGGCACACCTTTTGAATTCAGATAGCCAAGAAGATAGGCGCTGATGGCGTTGTTCAGGGCGCCCTTGCCCTCCATCGTTGCCTTCTTCTCGGCGTTGAAGGCCGTCAGGTCATCTTTGTATTCAATGATGTAGCGGCCCTTGTTCTCAGACGCCCAAATTTTTTTTGCCTTGCCTTCGTAGAGGAATTCCCCTTTTTTCAGATCCATCACAGAGCCCTCCCCCTTGTTGGGAAAAGATGTTTACATTATCGATTTTCTCTTGGGAAATGTCAAGTCGGTCGTCGCCCGGGAGTCGTAGACGGCCCGTCGCTGACGCGTATAATGTCAGGAATCAAGAGGAGTCTCCCCTTCTTCCGTCGAGGTGATTTTGCTCCCCATTTACGGGTGCGTCGCCTCACCTGCTGACAGCTGCTGGACCTGTCGGCTAAAATGAGAAAAGTGCGGAGACAACACCGGCAAAAAGGAGTCTTTTATGGAGACCAGAAGAATTCGTAACTTCAGCATCATTGCCCATGTCGATCACGGCAAATCGACCCTCGCCGACCGCCTTCTCGAGGTCACTCATACCGTGGAGGATCGGAAGATGCGTCAGCAGCTCCTCGATCATCTCGAGCTCGAGAGAGAACGGGGGATCACGATCAAGCTCGTTCCGGTCCGGATGAACTATCGGGGGAGAGATGGCGTCGACTATATCCTCAACCTGATCGACACGCCCGGCCACGTCGATTTCACCTACGAAGTCTCCCGCTCCCTGGCCGCTTCGGAAGGAGCCGTTCTCGTCGTCGACGCCGCCCAGGGCGTGGAGGCTCAGACCGTCGCTAACGCCTACCTGGCCGTCGACCAGGGGCTGGAGATCATTCCCGTCATCAACAAGATCGATCTTCCTTCGGCTCAGCCTGAAGTGGCCAAGAGGGAATTGGAAGAGGTCATCGGCATTGACGCCTCGGAGGCCATTCTGGCCAGCGCGAAGGAAGGGCGGGGCATCGACGAGATCCTTGAGGCTATCGTGGCGATTGTTCCACCACCGGCAGGAACGGAGGCGGAACCGCTTCAGGCTTTGATCTTCGATTCCGTCTACGACAACTACCGGGGGGTCATCTGTTATATCCGTGTCGTCAACGGCTCCATGCGGACCGGTCAGACCGTGACGTTCATGGCCACGGGGTTGAGCTATCAGGTCGAGGAGATCGGGGTCTTCCGCCCTCAGATGGTCCCCATCGAGGAGCTGGGAGCCGGTGAGGTCGGCTACCTCATCGCCAACATCAAGACGCTGACGGAGGCCCATGTGGGCGATACGGTGACGGAGACCCGCCACCCCGCCGCCGGACCCCTTCCGGGCTATCGCAAGGTCAAGCCCGTCGTCTTCTGTGGCTTCTACCCCATCGAGAGGGAGGACTACACGCAGCTCCGTGAAGCGCTGGAAAAACTGCAGCTCAACGATTCAGCCATTTTCTTCGAGCCCGAGACGTCGACGGCCCTGGGCTTCGGTTTCCGTTGCGGTTTCCTCGGCCTCCTTCATATGGATGTCGCCAAGGAACGGCTCCAGAGGGAGTTCGACGTCGACCTCGTTGCCACGGCACCGAACGTCGTCTATCATGTCCTCCTCACCGACGGCGAGGTCGAGGAAATCCACAGTCCTGCTGAGCTGCCTGAGATCACCCGCATCGAGGAGATCCGCGAGCCGATCATCAGGATCACCGTTTTTGTCCCCTCCGATTTTGTCGGCAAGTCGATGCAGCTCTGTCAGGACCGCAGGGGAACCTTCGTGTCCATGGATTACATCACGCCTGAGCGGGTGCGTCTCGTCTACGACCTTCCCCTGGCGGAATTCATCATTGATTTTCATGACCGCCTCAAGTCGGCGACGCGGGGCTATGCCTCGCTGGATTACGAGCAGCGCGGATTCCAGGCTGCCGACCTCGTCAAGGTCGACGTCCTCATCAACGAGGAGCCCGTCGATGCCTTCTCCTTCATCTGTCATCGTGACGCTGCCTTTTATCGTGGCCAGGCCGTGGTGCGCAAGTTGAAGGAGCTCATCCCCCGCCAGCTTTTCGAGGTCCCCATCCAGGCCGCCGTGGGCAAGCGGGTCATTGTCCGCCAGAATGTCAAACCGCTCCGCAAGGACGTGCTGGCCAAGTGCTACGGCGGCGACATCACGCGGAAGCGAAAGCTCCTGGAGAAGCAGAAGGAAGGGAAGAAACGGATGAAGCAGATCGGCCGTGTCTCCGTTCCCCAGGAGGCCTTTCTCGCCTTCCTCGATGTCGACAGCGATGGCGATTGAGGAGGAGCGGCTCCCTTTTTTCGGGCCCTCCGGACCGCCCCTCTATCTCTACGTCCACGTTCCCTTCTGCCGAAGCAAGTGTCCCTACTGTGCCTTTTACAGCGTCGTCCCCGGGACAGGGGCCGTCGAGGCCTATCTCGACGGCCTCGAGGCGGAGATCTCCCTCCGGCTCCGTGAAGGGGCTCCCTTTCCTTCCCTTTCCTCGGTCTATTTTGGCGGCGGAACGCCGTCTCTGCTCAGTCCGTCCCAGTGGGAACGGCTTTTTTCCCTCCTCGAGGTCTTTTGTCTGCGGCCCGGCGCAGAGGTGACCGTTGAGGCCAATCCCGAGTCCCTGACGGCCTCTCATCTTTGCCTCTGGCGGGAACGGGGTGTTACGCGGGTCAGTCTGGGCGTCCAGAGCCTTGACGACGAAGAGCTTCGGATTCTCGGCCGTTCCCACGACAGTCGCCGTGCCCGTGACGCCTTGGGCGCCCTGGCCGCTTCGGGGCTTTCCTTCAGCGCCGACCTCATCTTCAACATCCCAGGCCAGACACTGCGACGTTGGCATCGGACGGTAAGGGAAATTCTCGCCTTCGGCATGGACCACCTCTCCCTCTATGAGTTGACTCTGGAGGAGCGATCGGCCTGGGGGCGCCGACCGCCCGAGGGGATGGCCTCGGGATACCCGTTTTATCGCTGGTCTCAATGGTATCTGGCTTCCAGAGGCTTCTTCCAGTATGAGGTCGCCAGTTTCGCCTTCAATCGCCGCTGGAGCCGCCACAATCTGGCCTATTGGAACAGGGCGCCTGTGCTCGGACTGGGGCCTGGCGCTTGGGGCTTCCTGGCTGAACGACGTTATGGCAACGAAAACAGCCTTGCGGGGTATCTCCGAAAAACAGAGGAAGGACGGCTTCCTCTGGCCGTCGTTGAAGAGCCTGATCAGGAACGGGACTGGCGGGAAGCGGCCATTCTGGCCTTGAGAACGGCCTGGGGGATTTCGCGAAGTCTTTTTGCCCGTCGCTATGGGCCGGTTCCCCTGGAGACGCTCCTGACTGTCATCGACGGCCTGCCGGAGAGATTTTTCCGCAAGACCGAGGACCGGATCGCCCTGTCCCGACGGGGCATGGCCGTTGCCAACGCGATCTGGGAACGGATTCTTTAGGGGGACAAGCCGGTGGAATGGAAAATATTCAACGTCGCTGGCGAAGAGGAGGCCTTTTTCCAGGAGGTCTTGCTCTCCCTTGCTGCCGCTTCGGCCTCGAAGGAACGATCCTGTGCCGGCTATGCCCGCGAAGTGAGGCCCGATCTGGTGCCGTCCCTGCGTTTTCTCAAGGCCCCGACGGAGAACAGGCCAGCCTGGGGAGTGCTCCGTCTCTACGCCTCCCTGGGAGACACCCCTTCGCTGGCTCTTCTTTGCGGCGAGTCGCTCCAGGAGCCGTTGGCCTATCTTCGCAGCCAGGGGAGGGGCCGACTTCTGAGGGAGGCTTCGGTCAACCAGGAAGAAAGAAGTTGGGGGCTAATCGGGCTCTCCCTGCCGGGCTGGGTGATCCTCTTTTCTGAAGAAGTCGATGAGGCCTGCCGTGATGGGCTGGATGAGGGATTTTCCGTGGCCTATCTTCCGGCTAAGGGCGTCAGCCTATCCCTGCTCGATCCGACCTTGCCGGCAGAAGAGGCCCTTCAGCTTCTCTTCTTCATGACCCTCCAGGCCCTACCGGAACGGGGAGAACCTGAAGGGCCTGGGACAACGGGGTTGCTCTAGCCGAGGGTCACCGTTTTTGCCCTATCGAGAAGGGCCTCGGTGATCTCGAACATGTTCGAGATGGTGCCCACCGTCACTTGGTCGGTGATGCCGAAGTGATTGGTGCAGGTGCCGCAGACGAGGAGGCGGGTGCCGGTCTCTTCAAGATGTCTCAGACTTTCCGATGTGGAGTATTCCTCCAGCGCCAGCTTGACGGCTTCGTTCATGAGAACGATGAGTGCCGGAGGTGAGGGGCGTTGGGCGAGAGTGCCGAGGAAGGCTTTCATCAAGACTTCGCCCAGGGCCTCATCGCTTCCGCCTAGGCGGGCCGTCGCGATGAGGATGGCCTCGTCTTTTGTCTTCCCTTTGGTGACTTCTGGTGTCACTTCGGCGGTTTCCACGCTTCCCTTCTGAACGCGGAGGACGATATAGGGGTCCCTGCCCGTCGACGAAACGTGCCATCCCCCGTTGCGGAGGAAGCGGGTCACGTTCGATTCCGACACGGCGTTGTCGACGATGATTTCCAGTTCCCGGGCCCCCTCGTCCAGGGCGGCTTTGGTCATCATCACCGGTTTAGGGCAGGCCTGGCCTCTCGCGTCAATGTGCTTCATCCCTTTCCCTCCTCAGATCTCATTCCCTCATCTTCAGAAAGCAAGGTGACTGCAGTCATGATGTACCCCCCCCGAAGGGTCACATTCTGCAGGGCTTTTTCCCCATCTCCGGGGGACACGTCGACGGGCTGCGTGGCATCGGAAAGGATGATGGTTTCATAACCCAGGGAGAGGCCGTCGAGAGCCGTAGCCTTGACACAGTAGTCTGTGGCGAGACCGACGACGAAAAGCCGCGTCACGCCACTTTGCTGGAGCCTTTCATGAAGGTCCGTTCCGTCGAAGGCTGAAAGGGCTTCGTCGTTGCCTGTTCCCTTGCTGACGATAAGCGGGTAAAGAGGAATGTGCAGCGACGGGTGGAAGGCGGATCCTTTCGTCCCGGCCACACAGTGGGGAGGCCAGGGACCACCTTCTTCTCGAAAGCTGGAGTGGTCCACTGGGTGCCAATCGCGGCTGTAGGCGACGGTCGCTCCCCTTTCGAGAAAGAGTTTGACGAGTCTGTTCACGACGGGGATGATGGCGTCACCCTCTTTGACGGCCAAGGCTCCACCAGGGCAGAAGTCGTTTTGGATGTCGACGACGAGAAGAGCGTCTTCCCTTCCTACCGATCTGTTCATGGGCGTCACCTCCGAACAGAATTATACTCTTCGGCAGGTAGAGGGAGATCGTAGGGTAGAATCAGAAAGTCCCTGTCCCTTGCCAGAACTGTTTGCAGGAAGGTGATCATGTGCGCGACGAAATACAGAACCTGCTCAGAAAAATTCCTTCAATGGACGAACTCCTGTCCCGCCCCTGGGTCAACGAGGTGGAAGAGCTGCTCGGCCGCAAGGCGTTGAAGTCGGTTTTCGCCGACGTGATCGGGGAACTGAGGCTGGCCCTGAGGGAGGGAGCCTGTGAGGCCATTGATGTGGCGGCTATCGAGCAGGAGGCCCGGGCGAGACTTCTGGCCAAGGCCTCACCGAGCCTTCATCCCGTCATCAATGCCACCGGCATTGTGATACACACCAATCTGGGCCGCTCCGTTCTCCCTCAAGAGGCCCTCGAGGCCGTGCGCCTTTCAAGCGAACGTTACAGCACCCTTGAGTATCGCCTTGACGTCGGGGAAAGGGGCGAGCGGAACGATCACGTCGAGTGGCTTCTTTCTCAGGTGACCGGCGCCGACGCGGCGCTGGTCGTCAACAACAACGCCGCCGCCGTTCTCCTCTGTCTGGCAGCCCTGGCCAAGGACAAGGAGTCCGTTGTCTCTCGGGGGGAGCTCGTTGAAATCGGAGGATCCTTCCGCATCCCCGACGTGATGGCCTTTGCCGGGACCCGCATGGTCGAGGTGGGGACGACGAACCGGACCCATCTGTCCGATTATGCCAAAGCCGTGACGGAATCGACGGCCCTTCTTCTGAAGGTCCACCCCTCCAACTATCGGATCGTCGGCTTTCATGCCGAAGTGGAACGGGAGGCCCTGTCTGCCCTGGCCAGGGAGAAGGAGCTTATCTTCCTTGAGGACCTGGGCAGCGGCGTCGTGGCTGACCTCGCGGCTTCCGGACTCGGTGCCGAGACGACCGTTGCTCAAAGCCTCATGGCTGGTGTCGATCTCGTCACCTTTTCGGGAGACAAGCTCCTGGGAGGACCTCAGATTGGCGTTGTCGCCGGCCGCAGGCAGCTGATCGACAGGCTTCGCCGTTTCCCTCTCCTGCGGGCCCTTCGCGTCGACAAAATGACTCTCGCTGCCCTGGAGGCCGTCCTGCGTCTTTATTTGCGAGGGCAGGAGGGGGCAATCCCTACGGTGGCCATGCTCACCCTCTCCCAGGATGACCTGAAACGCCGAGCTGACGCCCTGGCCTCGGTGATCGCGACCCAGTGTCCTGAAGCCGATGTGGATGTCATTCCCGTGGAGGATGCCGTCGGCGGTGGGGCCTACCCGGAACAACCGCTCCAAGGCTGGGGTGTGGCCCTCGCCCTCCCCGGCGTCTCCAGCGGAACCCTTCAGCGCCGGCTCCGTCTTGGTAAACCGGCTGTCGTCGCCGCTGCCGAGAAGGACCGCGTCGTCTTTCATGTCCGGACCTTGCTCGAAGGCGACGTAGATCTTCTCGCCAAGGCCCTGGGGGCCCGGGACGAAGAGGGGGGGAGCGGCTGTGGGAGCTGAACGGAAGGAACTCTCCCTCGTTCTCGGAACGGCCGGTCATATCGATCACGGGAAGACCACTCTCGTGAAGGCCCTGACGGGGACGGACTGTGATCGCCTCTCGGAGGAGAAGAAGCGGGGCATCACGATAGAACTGGGTTTTGCCTCCCTGGAGCTTGACGACGGTCGTGTCGTGAGCATCGTCGACGTTCCAGGCCACGAGCGTTTCATCCGTCAGATGGTGGCCGGAGCCGCAGGGATCGATGCCGTCCTTTTCGTCGTCGCCGCCGACGAAGGGGTCATGCCCCAGACGCGGGAGCATCTGGAGATTCTCTCTCTTCTCGGCATCAGGCGAGGTCTGGTGGCTCTGACAAAAATTGACGCCGTTGACGGTGACCTCTTGGAACTGGCTCGAATGGACGTCGAGGTACTTCTTCAGGGGACCTTTCTCGAGGGAGCACCGATTGTCCCTCTGTCGGCCCGTGATGGGAGGGGACTGGATGACCTGAAGGAGGAGATCTCCCGTCTCGTCGATGTCCTTCAACCACGTCGAGCGGAGGGGCTTTTCTTCCTCCCCATCGATCGGGCCTTCCCCGTCTCTGGCTTCGGCACCGTCGTGACCGGGACGGCCTACAGTGGACGAATCGGCATCGGAGAAGAGGTTGCCATCCTGCCCGGCGAGGCGAGGGGAAAGATCCGGGGTCTTCAGGTTCACGGTCAATCCGTCGATGTTGCCTCGGCGGGACAGAGAGTCGCTCTGAACCTGTCTGGAGTGTCCGTCGAGGACCTGCAGAAAGGTGACGTCCTTTGCCCGGAAGGTCTTTTCGAGCCGACATCCTGTCTTGATGTTACCTTTCGCCTTCTCCCATCGGCGGCGGAACCGATCCGGCATTGGCAGCGCATTCGGCTACACCTGGGGACGTCCGACGTGCTGGCTCGCCTTGCCTTTTTCGACAGAAGCGAGCTGCGTCCCGGCGAGAGAGTTCTCGCCCAGATCGTCAGCGAGACCCCTCTCGTCGGTCTTCTCAATCAGCCTTTCGTGGCGCGTTTCTACAGTCCTCTCAAGACGATTGGGGGAGGCCGGATCCTCAACGTCTACGGACACAAGCCCCGAGGGGCGACAGCCCGAAGGGAGCGCCTCGCCTGGCTTCGTCAGCTTGACGAGTCTCTTCAGAAAGGCCTTTCTCTCCTTACTCCCTTTGTCGAGAGGCGAGGCTATCTCTCTTTGGAGGAGGCACAGCGCCTTCTTCAGCAAAAGCCTTCGGACCTCAAGGACCAGGCAGGAAAGGAGGCTTCTCTTGTTCTGCTTCGTGCCGGCTCGGATTTTCTCCTTTCAGAGATGTGGGTGAAGGGCCTTGAAGACAGGGCGGAAGAGGCTCTTCGGGCCTTTCACGAAAAGGAGCCCCACCTTGACGGTATGGACAGCGAGGTTTTTTCCCGCAGCCTCGGTGTGCCCAGTGACGCCAAGTTTATTCGAGCTCTGGGCGATCTCCTGGCTTCGAGAGGAACGGTGATCGTCGAAAACAGCCTCTTCCGTCTGCCTGGCTTTATGGGAAGCAACAACGCTCTTTTCCTGGAAAGAAAGGAGCGATTTCTTCGCTACTGCCGCGAGAAAGACGTCGCTTTCCCGGAAATCGAGGAGACCCGTCTAGCCTTGGACCTGCCCGTCGACACCTTTCAGTCCTTCCTGAAGGCCCTTCGTCAGAAAGGAGAGGTGACCATTCTCGGTGAGACCTTCCTCCTTTCCCGGGAAGTGGACGAAAAGCTGCGCAGACGCGTTGCTGCCCTGGAAGGGCCCATCACCCTCGCTGCGGTGAGGGACCTGACGGGAAGCACCCGGCGGTTTATCCTCCCCCTCCTGGAGTCCTGGGATGGTCGGGGGATCACGCGAAGGGTTGGCGAGAAGAGAATCTTTCTGAAAAAAGGCCCCTGATTTCTGTTCTCGTTGGAGAAAAACGGCCCCTTGCCTCACCTAGATCCGCAGGCTAAAGACATAGAAAAACCTCGTTGGCACCGCTGCTAGAGCGGTGGTAGAGTTTTGGTTGCCATACCCAAACCCACACCAACGAGGTGATATTGATGGTATCTCAAAATGCTCTCCCCTTCCACTACGAAATGGAAAATCAATCCAGGGGAGCCACTGCCTGGGCGGGTCTGCTGGCCATTGAAGGTCTTTTCTACGGCCTGGGTCTCCATCACTCCATCGGGAAACACATCAAAGCCAGGCCCACTCAGGGCTACAGCGATGTTGAGCAGATTCTGTCTCTTGTCCTGCTGAACCTCGCGGGAGGAAGCTCCGTTGACGATATCGACCACCTGGAAGGCGACGCGGGGTTATCGAAGCTGCATGCCCTTGCCGCCGCCCGCGACCTCCTTCCCCGGGGAAAAGCCCTTCTCTCAAGATGGAGATCCGCAACGGAGCGTTCTTTCCCCTCTCCTTCGGCGATCCGGTCCTACCTCCGGACCTTCGACGATCCCGGCGACTCGTCGAATCGGGGGAAGGGGAAGGCCTTCGTCCCCCTCCCGAAGGGGCACCTGTCGGGCTTCAGGGGGGTCATCCGGGATCTTCTGGCCGCGCTCCAGCGGAAGTCACCGGAGTCAGTCGCCACGCTGGACCAGGACGCCACGTTCCTTCCCACGGATTACGAAGGAGCGCTCTACAGCTACAAGGGGGAGAAGTCCTATCAGGCCTTCAACACCTACTGGGCGGAACAGGAAATGATGATCCACAGCGAGTTCAGAGACGGCAACGTGCCCCCGGGTTATGACCAGCTCCGTCTTTTCCGGGAATCTCTGAGCCAGCTGCCCGCAGGGGTGAAGACGGTCCGTCTTCGCAGCGACACGGCCGGCTACCAGACGAATCTGCTCAGATACTGTGCCGAGGGAAGGGACGAGCGGTTCGGCAGGATCGACTTCGCCATCTCCCACCCCGTCGGCCGGGACTTCCGGGAAGCGGTGAAAGCCCTTCCGGAAGAGGCCTGGACCCCCCTGTACAAGACCGTGGGGAAAGGCCGCAACGCCAGGAGCGTCTTCTCCGGCCAGGAATACGCCGAGGTTCCCTACGTCACGAACAGCCTGAGCACGAAAAGGGACGGCCCCGACTACCGCTTTCTGGCCCTACGGGAACGGTTCATCGACCTGGACCGTTTCGCCGGCTTTTCCGGAGAAGCGCCGGGCCAGCAGCTGCTTCCCGAAGTGGCGGAAGAGCAGTTCCCGAGCCTGAGGAAACTCCATCTCGAAGTGTTGGACGGGAAGTGCTACAAGATCTTCAGCATCGTCACCAACATGGACTGGGACGGAGAAGAGCTGATCCGCTGGCAGCGGCAGCGCTGCGGAAAATCCGAGGAGATGCACCACATCCTGAAGGACGAGCTGGCCGGGGGCAGCATGCCCTCCAGGCACTTCGGAGCCTGTGCCGCCTGGTGGTGGATCTCCGTGCTGGCCCTGAACGTCATGAACATCTTCAGAAGACAGGTCCTGCCGGCCCGGTGGGCCAGGTGCCGCCCCAAAACCCTGCGGTTCAGGGTCCTTGCCGTGGCCGGACGGCTGGTTCGCCATGCCAGGCAGTGGGCCGTGAAACTCAGCGGGCATGCCCCGGCGGCTGCCCTGCTGGAGCAGGCTCAATGGAGCCTGGAGCGTTTTTGCAGACTCCAGCCCTGAAGAAACCTTGCGAACCGCCCCTAGCCGGGACCTCCTCTGCCGTGGATAACTCCCGCAGGGTTTCATGGTTTGTGGATGTCATGAAGAACCGACAGGCTCTGACGAGGGTGTAAATCCAAATTCAGGCTCGAATCTCACTCAAGATTCATAAAGCA